>NZ_JADK01000003.1:490000-1559568 GCF_000518345.1 Bradyrhizobium sp. URHA0013
TTCAACAGACACCCGTTCGGTCCTCCAGTGAGTGTTACCTCACCTTCAACCTGCTCATGGCTAGATCACTAGGTTTCGGGTCTAATACAACGAACTTGACGCCCTATTCAGACTCGCTTTCGCTACGCCTTCGCCTATCGGCTTAAGCTTGCTCGTTAAATTAAGTCGCTGGCCCATAATACAAAAGGTACGATGTCACCCAGAACGTATCTTGGGCTCCATCTGTTTGTAGGTGTCCGGTTTCAGGTCTATTTCACTCCCCTCGTCGGGGTGCTTTTCACCTTTCCCTCACGGTACTGGTTCACTATCGGTCGCTGAGGAGTACTTAGGCTTGGAGGGTGGTCCCCCCGCGTTCAGACAGGATTTCACGTGTCCCGCCTTACTCGTGGATACATCATCGCATTACTCGTACGGGGCTATCACCCTCTAAGGCCCAGCTTTCCTGACTGGTTCCGATTGTCTTTGATGTATCACTGGCCTGGTCCGCGTTCGCTCGCCACTACTAACGGAGTCTCTGTTGATGTCCTTTCCTCCAGGTACTTAGATGTTTCAGTTCCCTGGGTTTGCTTGAAACCTCCTATGTATTCAGAAGTCTCATACCTTCTTTTGATAACCGGAAATCCAAAACCTCTTCGATCGAAATCTAAAGGCTTAGGCATCTCACATTTCTGTTCGAACCCCACACCACAGTCTTTCGACTGAGGTCTTGGAGTTCCGGCTATCGAAGGTGGGTTTCCCCATTCGGAAATCCATGGATCAAAGCTTCTTCGCAGCTCCCCACGGCTTATCGCAGCGTAGCACGTCCTTCATCGCCTCTCAGCGCCAAGGCATCCACCGAACACCCTTAAGGCACTTGATTGCTCTCATTATCAATGTCCACACACTCGGCAGAATGTTGTCTGCAGAACTGCCTTGCGGCACGCGCCCTCGATGAACGCTATCTGCAGCCGGACAATGATTAGAAAGACCAGCTTGCTTCGTAAGATCGTTCCGATAGCGAGGCGGTCAAGCTTCGCTAAAAGGATCATTTACAACTCGCTTGTCTTTCAATGCAGCCTTGTGAGCTACGCTAAAAGACGCACGAGCGCCGAAATGATCCGGAGATAATGGAGTATCGCGCAACAATTACTTGTTGCCCGATCCAACTCGGATCGATCTCCTCTTTACGATGTCAGAAATCACGCAGCTTACTGTCCATCCGGACTAGTAAGTGCGAAGTGATGTTTCGCGGACGACGGTATGAGCAGTCGGTGATCAAACCATCTGGTGGAGCCAGACGGGATCGAACCGACGACCTCATGCTTGCAAAGCACGCGCTCTCCCAGCTGAGCTATGGCCCCGTAACCAGAAGACGAATGCTCACTCGATGAGTGTGGTGGGCCTGGGAAGACTTGAACTTCCGACCTCACGCTTATCAAGCGCGCGCTCTAACCAACTGAGCTACAAGCCCCTAACGCATATCCAGTCAAGGACCAGGGATTCTGCAAGGTTGCAGCCCCAGCGCGTGTTCGTCCGCGAAGAAAGAGAAACGAAGACGGCGAAATCCCGCCAATGCAGCTCAACGATCCTGACGACCGTTGGCCACTGATGTTTCTAAAACGGTTCGATAGAAGCAAGCTTCTGAAGAACCATCCTTAGAAAGGAGGTGATCCAGCCGCAGGTTCCCCTACGGCTACCTTGTTACGACTTCACCCCAGTCGCTGACCCTACCGTGGCCGGCTGCCTCCATTGCTGGTTAGCGCACCGTCTTCAGGTAAAACCAACTCCCATGGTGTGACGGGCGGTGTGTACAAGGCCCGGGAACGTATTCACCGTGGCGTGCTGATCCACGATTACTAGCGATTCCAACTTCATGGGCTCGAGTTGCAGAGCCCAATCCGAACTGAGACGGCTTTTTGAGATTTGCGAAGGGTTGCCCCTTAGCGTCCCATTGTCACCGCCATTGTAGCACGTGTGTAGCCCAGCCCGTAAGGGCCATGAGGACTTGACGTCATCCCCACCTTCCTCGCGGCTTATCACCGGCAGTCTCCTTAGAGTGCTCAACTAAATGGTAGCAACTAAGGACGGGGGTTGCGCTCGTTGCGGGACTTAACCCAACATCTCACGACACGAGCTGACGACAGCCATGCAGCACCTGTGTTCCAGGCTCCGAAGAGAAGGTCACATCTCTGCGACCGGTCCTGGACATGTCAAGGGCTGGTAAGGTTCTGCGCGTTGCGTCGAATTAAACCACATGCTCCACCGCTTGTGCGGGCCCCCGTCAATTCCTTTGAGTTTTAATCTTGCGACCGTACTCCCCAGGCGGAATGCTTAAAGCGTTAGCTGCGCCACTAGTGAGTAAACCCACTAACGGCTGGCATTCATCGTTTACGGCGTGGACTACCAGGGTATCTAATCCTGTTTGCTCCCCACGCTTTCGTGCCTCAGCGTCAGTATCGGGCCAGTGAGCCGCCTTCGCCACTGGTGTTCTTGCGAATATCTACGAATTTCACCTCTACACTCGCAGTTCCACTCACCTCTCCCGAACTCAAGATCCTCAGTATCAAAGGCAGTTCTGGAGTTGAGCTCCAGGATTTCACCCCTGACTTAAAGACCCGCCTACGCACCCTTTACGCCCAGTGATTCCGAGCAACGCTAGCCCCCTTCGTATTACCGCGGCTGCTGGCACGAAGTTAGCCGGGGCTTATTCTTGCGGTACCGTCATTATCTTCCCGCACAAAAGAGCTTTACAACCCTAGGGCCTTCATCACTCACGCGGCATGGCTGGATCAGGCTTGCGCCCATTGTCCAATATTCCCCACTGCTGCCTCCCGTAGGAGTTTGGGCCGTGTCTCAGTCCCAATGTGGCTGATCATCCTCTCAGACCAGCTACTGATCGTCGCCTTGGTGAGCCATTACCTCACCAACTAGCTAATCAGACGCGGGCCAATCTTTCGGCGATAAATCTTTCCCCGTAAGGGCTTATCCGGTATTAGCACAAGTTTCCCTGTGTTGTTCCGAACCAAAAGGTATGTTCCCACGCGTTACTCACCCGTCTGCCGCTGACGTATTGCTACGCCCGCTCGACTTGCATGTGTTAAGCCTGCCGCCAGCGTTCGCTCTGAGCCAGGATCAAACTCTCAAGTTGGACTTGAACTTTGAACCGGCTGATCACAACGTTTTGACGAGGTCCCACCATTTTTCATCAACCGAAGTCGATGAGCTGCCCGCGATTCACATCGCTGGCAACGATGGTGTAACCTTAAAACGTGTACCGCCGAAGTCTTTCGTCCCCTCTCAGAACTCAAAAGCCGAAGCTCTTCAGTATCCGAGAGGCGCAAGGACTCCGCCGTCCACGTTTCTCTTTCTTCATCTTCACTTGTCAAACAGCCCGGGACCAGGAGGCCCCAACCTTCCAGAGAGGAAGGGTTCCGACACCCTTACCGACGATGGATGAACTCCAATCGACTTACGTCGACTGTTGTGTCACTCAACAAGGTGAGGAGCATCAGTGGCGCGTTCGCTCGCCTCGGTCAGTGACCCGGCGGCGCCGCGCTCAGTGGTCGGGTTATAGGCCCCACCCATCGGGGTTGTCAACGACCATTGTCAGAAAATCGTCGCACGGTGGATTGTTGAAAAAATCTACGCGATTACAGCGGGTTAGAAGGACGCCGAGTGGCTGGATCGCGCCGGCGCGGAGAAAAAACTCAAAAAAAGTTTGGGCCCGAGGGGGGTCCGGAGGCGGCATGGAGGCGCCTTGAACGCGGCTGGGAGCCCCCGCCCCTGGAAGGCCCTCGGCCCCCGGCCGTTCGGGAAACTTTTCCATATTAGGCGCCGTACTTGAGCCACAATCCCCCGGCGTTCTGGTACAGACAAAGCTTGAATCGCAGGGATGCCAGTGGGGGCTGCCGGCGGTTTGTGTGGGGTCAGAGGAAGGCGATCATCCGATGAAGCGGCCTTCTTCAGACATTCGAGACACATCGAGAGATCTTTTTCCGCTTAGCTGTTCGTAGTTTCGGCCGGCCCGTCTTCAGGGCCTTCTGACCGCGGACGCCTATGCGGCTTGCCCTTTTCGAGCGACGCCCCTGAAGAGGGCGGCGTAAGGAGGGGCTCGATACCGGGCTCTTGGGTCGTTGATTGGGGGACTTGGGTTGAACCACAGGACGTCACGCGGCGCTTACGGGCGTGAGACCGGGATCATCGATCTCGGCCACGAGCCGCCGCTGTCCGTCGATGGTTCCGAAGCCGCCGTCATCGACCGCCGCCGCGTCTCGGTGCAATGGTTCAGCGGGACAATTCTAACCGGACTTTGCGGCGCAGCCCTGATCGGCGGCGCCGTTTTCGCTTCGCTCGACGGCGAGATGACCTTCGCCAAGGTGCCGGAGCGCGTCGAAGGCGCGCTGCGCGGCGCATTCGGCGCAGCCGACCGCGCCGCCACGCTGCACAAGAGCGACCGCCTGCCGCCGCCGAACGAATCCACGGCCTCGCGCAACATCGTGCGCGTATCGACCGTCGCCCGCGTCGGCAACCGCGACGTGATGCGGGTACGTCCCTTCATCCGGATCGCCGGCAATCTGTCGATGACGACGAGCGACCTGTCGGCGAAGATCCCGCCGTTCAACGCCCAGCGCCTTCTCACCGATGTCGGCTCCGATCCGAAGGCGGCATCCGAGGATCCCAACAATCCGGAAGCCGTCGAACCCGACGCCGAGGTCTCGTTCGTCACCAAGGACCTCTCCCAGGTGCTGCCGAAAGCCAAGATTTCCGCAGTGGTGGCGCTCGACGACATCCTGATGCGGGTCCGTGATGCCGCGAACTGGCGCGGCAATGGCGGGGTGCGCTACGCCGCACTCTCCAATGCTGCGGCCGACGTCTCCGGCGCGACCGGCCCGTCCGACATCAGAAGCGCCTACGCCACCGAAGTGTCGCCGTCCGATCCCTATGCCGGCTTCGAGACGCGCGTGGTGCCGGAAAACGTCACGCTGCTGCCGAAGACCAAGGAACAGATCACCGGCGGCAATCCCAACGGCGAACGCGTCCACGTGGTCAAGAAGGGCGACAGCGTCGCCGGCGTGCTGCGCGATCTCGGCGCCACGGCCGAGGAGATCAAGGCGATCACCGCGACGCTCGGGCCGCGCGGCCGCGACGGCGGCCTGAAGGAAGGCGAGAAGCTGCGCATCCTGATGGCGCCCGCAAGCCCCGGCGCCCGTCTGCAGCCCTACCGCGTCGTCATCGCCAACGAGACCATGGTCGAGGCGATCGCGGCGCTGTCGGATCTCGGCAAATACGTCGCGGTCGACGTCTCCAGCATGAACACCGTCGCCGACGCGGCGGCGAACGCCAACAGCGACGACGATGACGACGACGACGGCACGGGCGTGCGGCTCTACCAGAGCATCTACGAGACCGCGATGCGCAACAAAGTGCCGATGCCCGTCATCGACGACATGATCAAGATCTACTCCTACGACGTCGATTTCCAGCGCAAGGTGGCGCCCGGCGATTCATTCGACGTGTTCTACGCCGGCGAAGACGAAGGCGTGACCGCGAGCGAAAAGAACGACGTGCTGTTCGCTTCGCTGACGCTCGGCGGCGAGACCAAGAAATACTACCGCTACCAGAGCCCCGACGACGGCGTCGTCGACTACTATGACGAGACCGGCAAGAGCGCGAAGAAGTTCCTGGTGCGCAAGCCCGTCAACAACGCCATCATGCGCTCCGGCTTCGGCGGCCGCCGTCACCCCATCCTCGGCTACGTGAAGATGCATACCGGCGTCGACTGGGCGACCTCCTATGGCACGCCGATCTTCGCCTCCGGCAACGGCGTGATCGAGAAGGCCGGCCCCGAAGGCGGCTACGGTAAATACATCCGCATCAAGCATAACAACGGCTACGAGACCGCCTATGGCCATATGTCGGCCTTCGCCAAGGGCATGGAGCCCGGCAAGAAGGTGCGGCAGGGCCAGGTGATTGGCTTCGTCGGTTCGACCGGCGCGTCGACCGGCCCGCACGTCCACTACGAAATCCTGGTCAACGGCCGCTTCGTCGATCCGCTCCGTGTGAAACTGCCGCGCGGCCGCTCGCTGGAAGGCCCGATGCTGGCCGGCTTCGAGAAGGAGCGCGACCGGCTCGACGGCATGATGAGCGGCCGCGCCGGCGCCATCGCCCGGATGTCGGACGCAACCGGCGGTCCGTTGCAGGTCACCAACAGGTAAAAGCCGGCGACCGGCCGAGATCGGCCGATCATCTTCAAACACGATCCGGTTTTGACGTTGTCGCGCGGAGCTCGCCTGGCGGCATCACAGCGTCAAGTTTCGTTTGCCAAAGCGGCATGAGGAGCGAATACTTTCCAAAAAACGGGAGGTCTCGCCATGAAGAACAGGCTCGCCTGCGCAGCCTTCGTTGCTGCGATTGTCTCCGCCACCAGTGTTTCGGCCGAAAACTGGGAGGTCACCAAGCTCGTCCCCGGCTCGGCGTTCCACGGCGTGCACGGGCTTGCGATCGACAAGGCCGGCCATCTGTTTGCCGGCAGCGTCGCGGGCGCGGCGCTCTACGAGGTCGACATCGCCGGCGGTACCGCCAAGGTTGCAATCCCCGCTCCGGTCGGAATGGCCGACGACATCGCATTCGCGCCCGACGGCACCATGGCCTGGACCGGCTTCCTGGCCGGCGATCTCTACTCGCGCAAGGGCGACGGCCCGATCAAGAAGCTCGCTTCCGGCCTTCCCGGCATCAATTCGCTCGCCTTCCGCAAGGATGGCAGGCTGTACGCCACCACCGTCTTCCTCGGCGACACGCTCTATGAGATCGACGTCGAGGGCGTCAAACCACCGCGCCAGATCATGGAGAAGATGGGCGGCCTCAACGGCTTCGAGTTCGGTCCCGACGACAAGCTCTACGGTCCGCTCTGGTTCAAGGGGCAGGTCGCAAGGGTCGACGTCGACAAGGCCGAGCTGACCGTCGTCGCCGACGGCTTCAAGGTCCCGGCCGCGGTGAACTTCGATTCCAAAGGCAATCTCTGGGTGGTCGACACCGCCCTCGGCCAGCTCGTCCGCCTCGATCCGAACTCGGGCGCCAAGACCATGATGGCGCAATTGAAGCCGTCGCTGGACAATCTCGCAATCGACGACAAGGACCGGATCTACGTCTCCAACATGGCCGACAACGGCATCCAGGAGGTCGATCCCGCGACCGGCCAGGCGCGGCAGGTCATCATCGGCAAGCTCGCTTTGCCCGGCGGCATCGGCGTCACGTCGGAGAACGGCAAGGATACGATCCACGTCGCCGACGTGTTCGCCTATCGCACGGTGGACGGCGCGACCGGCGAGGTCACCGAGAAGGCCCGCATGCACGCCGCCGGCGTCACGCTCGAATATCCGATGAGCGCGACGGCGAAGGGCAACGATGTGGTCCTGTCGAGCTGGTTCACCGGCACGGTGCAGGTGATCGACGGTAAGACCGGCGCCACGCGCGACATGCTGCACGGCTTCAAGGCGCCGCATGACGCGCTCGTGCTCGCGGACGGCAGCATCCTGGTGGCCGAGCTCGGCACCAAATCGCTGGTCCGCGTCAGCGGCGAGCACGGCAAGGACCGCACCACGCTGATCGGCGGACTCGAGGGTCCGGTCGGGCTGGTCGCCGGATCGCGCGGCGAGGTCTATGCCACCGAAGCCTTTTCCGGCGTCGTCTCGATGATCGAAAGCAACGGCGAGAAGACGGTCATCGCCAAGGACCTGAAAATGCCCGAAGGCATCGCACGCGCCAGCGACGGCAAGCTGATCGTGGCGGAGGTCGGCGCGAAGCGGTTGATCGAGATCGCACCGGAGAGCGGCACGATCACCGAGATCGCGGCCAATCTCCCGATCGGCCTGAGCGGTGCGCCCGGAGGGCTGCCGACGCATATCCCGACGGGCGTTGGCATCGGGGAATCCGGCACGATCTATTTCTCTTCTGACATCGAGAACGCGATCTACAAGGTCACGAAGAAATAAGTCCCCGCGCGTCGAAATTGTAGGTGGATTGCATATGCCGGCAGGGCCGCACCGCAAAGATTGCACGTCCTAGCCAGACCACACTCCGGCTGCAGCAACATCGTCAACAACCCGCAAAACAAACCGCCCCGGAGAGATTGACCTCTCCGGGGCGGCTTTTTGCTTCAGGCTTGGATTGCCGGCGCTCAGTTCAGCTTGCGCTTCGACACCGGCGCCTCGAACTGGGCGATCTCCGCGGTCTGCGGCGCCTTGCCGTTGAAGGTCAGCACGTTGCCTTCGGACGAGATCGCAACGGTATCGCCGTCCTTGACGTCGCCGGCCAGGATCATCTCGGCGAGCGGATCCTGGACGTGACGCTGGATCACGCGCTTGAGCGGCCGTGCGCCGTAGGCGGGATCCCAGCCCTTGGCGGCGAGCCAGTCGCGGCCCGCAGCGTCGAGCGTCAGCACGATCTTGCGATCGGTCAAGAGCTTCTGCAGCCGCGCGAACTGGATTTCGACGATCCGGCCCATCTCGCTCCTCTGCAAGCGGTGGAACAGGATGATCTCATCGACGCGGTTCAAGAACTCTGGCCTGAAGTGCGACCGCACCATTCCCATCACCTGCTCGCGCACAGCCGAGGTGTCCTCGCCCTCCGGCTGGTTCACCAGAAACTCCGAACCGAGGTTCGAGGTCATGATGATCAGCGTGTTGCGGAAGTCGACGGTGCGGCCCTGGCCGTCGGTGAGGCGGCCGTCGTCGAGCACCTGCAACAGCACGTTGAACACGTCAGGATGCGCCTTCTCGATCTCGTCGAACAGCACGACCTGGTAGGGCCGGCGCCGCACCGCTTCGGTGAGCGCACCGCCCTCGTCATAACCGACATAGCCCGGAGGCGCGCCGATCAGCCGCGAGACCGAGTGCTTCTCCATGTACTCGGACATGTCGAGACGAACCATCGCGGTCTCGTCGTTGAACAGATACTCGGCGAGTGCTTTCGTCAGTTCGGTCTTGCCGACGCCGGTGGGCCCCAGGAACATGAACGAGCCGGTCGGCCGGTTCGGATCTTGCAGCCCCGCGCGCGAACGGCGCACGGCGGTCGCGACCGCACGTACGGCTTCGGCCTGGCCGACGACGCGCTTGCCGAGCGAGTCCTCCATCCGCAGAAGCTTGTCTTTCTCGCCTTCCAGCATCTTGTCGACGGGCACGCCGGTCCAGCGCGAGACCACCTGCGCGATGTGGTTGGCGGTGACCGCCTCCTCCATCATCTCGCCGGAGTTCTCCTTGGCCTCGATGTCGGCAAGCTGCTTTTCGAGCTCGGGGATCCGGCCATAGGCCAGCTCACCGGCCTTCTGGAATTCACCGCGCCGCTGCGCGTTGGCGAGTTCGACCCGTAAGCCGTCGAGCTCGGCCTTCAGCTTCTGGGCGTCGGAGAGCTTGTTCTTCTCCGCGCTCCAGCGTGCGGTGAGCGCCGCGGACTTCTCCTCGAGATCGGCTAGCTCCTTCTCCAGGGTCTGCAGGCGGCTCTTCGAACCGGCATCGCTCTCTTTCTTCAATGCTTCCTGTTCGATCTTCAGCCGGATGATTTCCCGATCCATCGAATCCAGCTCTTCCGGCTTGGAGTCGACCTGCATCTTGAGCCGCGCGGCCGCCTCGTCCATGAGGTCGATGGCCTTGTCCGGCAGGAAGCGGTCGGTGATGTAGCGGTTGGACAGCGTCGTGGCGGCGACCAGCGCGGAATCGGTGATCCGCACGCCGTGGTGCTGCTCGTACTTGTCCTTCAGCCCGCGCAGAATCGAGATCGTATCCTCGACCGAGGGCTCGCTGACGAAGATCGGCTGGAAACGCCGCGCCAGCGCTGCGTCCTTTTCGACGTGCTTCTGGTACTCATCGAGCGTGGTGGCGCCGATGCAGTGCAGCTCGCCGCGGGCGAGCGCAGGCTTCAGCAGGTTGGACGCGTCCATCGCGCCATCGCCCTTGCCGGCGCCGATCAGCGTGTGCATCTCGTCGATGAACAGGACGAAATTGCCCTCGCTCCCGATCACCTCCTGGAGCACGGCCTTCAGCCGCTCCTCGAACTCGCCGCGATACTTCGCACCCGCGATCAGCGCACCGAGGTCGAGCGACAGCAGCTTCTTGTCCTTCAGGCTCTCCGGCACGTCGCCGTTGACGATGCGCAGCGCCAGGCCCTCGGCGATGGCGGTCTTGCCGACGCCGGGCTCACCGATCAGGACGGGATTGTTCTTGGTCCGGCGCGACAGCACTTGGATCGTGCGGCGGATCTCCTCGTCGCGGCCGATGACCGGATCGAGCTTGCCGTCGCGCGCCGCCTGGGTGAGGTCGCGGGCATATTTCTTCAGCGCGTCATACGCGTTCTCGGCCGTTGCGGAGTCCGCAGTCCGGCCCTTGCGCAGCGCTTCGATCGCCGCATTGAGGTTTTGTGGGGTGACGCCGCCCTTGGCCAGGATCGCGCCCGCCTCGCTGCTCTTCTCCAGCGCGAGCCCGAGCAGCAGCCGCTCGACCGTGACAAAGCTGTCGCCGGCCTTCTCGCCGGCCTTTTCGGCGACGTCGAAGGTGCGGGCGAGCTCGGGCGCCAGATAGATCTGGCCGGCGCCGCCGCCAGAGACCTTCGGCACCTTGTTCAGGGCGTCCTCGGTCGCCTTCAGAATTGCGCGGGAATTGCCGCCGGCGCGGTCGATCAGGCCGGCAGCGAGGCCTTCATTGTCATCCAGCAGCACTTTCAGGACGTGCAGGGTCGAAAACTGCTGGTGCCCTTCGCGCACCGCAAGCGACTGTGCGGACTGGACGAAGCCCCTGGAGCGTTCGGTATATTTTTCGATGTTCATATCGTGGTCTTTCCCTCGGCCTGCCCCTGGAGCCCTCAAAGGCACTCCAAACGGCATCTTCATTGGGTTTCCGATAACCGCATTGACGTTTCTCAACCGGCAACGGTCGTTATCAGCCGGCGCTGGCGCCGGCCTGACCCAGATGTGGGAAGCGAGGCCTCGGACCGGAAGAGGCGAGTTCACAATTTCGTGCGCGGATCCGCCCGCTTGGCGCCGATGGGCCGAATCCCCTAAGTAGCGGCATGACCCCTAGCGCAATGACAGCCAGCCAGACCGCCGAGATCACCGGCCTCTACCGTTATCCGATCAAGGGCCTGACGCCGGAGCCCCTGCCCCGCGTCTCCCTGCGAGCCGGCCAGACCCTGCCCGCCGACCGCCGCTACGCCATTGAGAACGGCCCAAGCGGCTTCGATCCGGAACAGCCGCAGTGGAAGCCGAAGATCCAGTTCCTGATGCTGGCGCGCAATGAGCGGCTGGCTTCGCTCGACAGCCGGTTCGAGGACGCGACCAACCGCCTGACCATCCGCAAGGACGGCCAGATCGTCGCCAGCGGCGATCTCGAGACCGCCGCCGGGCGCGCCGCCATCGAGGACTACTTCGGCCAGAACTTTCAGCCAGAGCTGAAAGGTCCGCCCAAGATCCTGTCCGGCCGCAACCACAGCTTTTCCGACGTCGCCCGCAAGGTCGTGTCCATCATCAATCTCGACAGCGTCCGCGCGCTCGAGACCATGCTCGGCGGCGCCGCCGTCCACCCGCTGCGCTTCCGCGCCAATCTCTACGTGAAGGGCTGGCCGGCCTGGTCCGAGCTCGACCTCGTCGGCCAGACGCTCGCGATCGGACAGGCCCGGCTGCAAGCGGTCAAGCGCATCAAGCGCTGCCCGGCCACCAATGTCGACCCCGAGACCGCCAGGCGCGATCTCGAAATCCCGACCACGCTCTCGAGCAATCTCGGCCACATGGACTGCGGCATCTATGCCGAGGTGATCGCCGACGGCGACATCGGCGTGGGCGACGCGGTTGCGTTGGAAGAGCCGAAGCTGGTGTGACGTGGCGCGCTGGCGCCGCCCGTCATTGCGAGCGAAGCGACACAATCCAGGAATGCGCCCGCGGAGACGGTCTGGATTGCTTTGTCGCTCCGCTCCTCGCAATGACGGCCGTCAGTTCGGCATCACATACGCATAGATCCGGCCGCGCGAGACCGGTGCTTCGCGAACGCGGTTGCCGTTGTTGCCGGAGATCATGATCGGATTGCCCTGCGCGTCGACGCCGGTAATGATGCCGACATGACCGCCCCGGCCGCCGCGCGACATCACTGCGATGGCGCCGACCTGCGGACCGGAGACGCGCGTCCCGTAATGGGCGAACGAATTCGCCATATCGGAGCCGGTGCCACGGTGACCGGTCTTCTCAAGCACCATGTTCATGAACCGCGCGCACCACAGGCTGCCGCGGCCGGTCGGATTACCGCCGACATAGCGGCGTGCCTCGGATACGAGGCCCGATCCGGCACCGAAGCCGCCGCTGCCCGTGGCGCTATGGGCCACGCCGCCGTCATTCGCGTTAATGGCCATCCCACCGCCACGCCTCGTGGCGATTCGACGGCTGGCGCGCGTGATCATCCCACCGCTATCGCTGGTAACCATTCCTGCGTTGCCCCTCACGGCCATTCCACCGCTGCCGCTCATAGCCATTCCACCGCTGCCGCTCATGGCGATGCCGCCGCTATTGGCGTTCGGGTCATAGCTGGCGAAGGTGTTGCCGAAGCCGCTCGCCTGCAATTGCGCCGCGCCGTGATCGAAACGCGAGCTGCGTGTATGCCGGTAATGATGATGTCTGCTGGCGTGATGCGCGTAAGCGTGGCGCTCTGCGCTATGACGATGAGGTCGTGCTGACGCCGGAGAAGTGAAGGCGGCGACCGCCGCGAAGAAAACAGCCAGCGCGACGACACAGCGCGACAGGCGAGACGCAAACAACTCGAACATTCTTCATCCTTCGTTGACACCCCCACTTCCCAATCGGCCCGTGCGGTGGCCGACATCCGTGGGCTGTATCAGTATCCTGATGTGGCGAGAACAAGACGCGGCCGCGGAGATTTTCGACGATGATTAATAAGTGTTAGGGTCGTATGCGCTCACCGCAGGACGGCATTCCAATGCCGCAGCCACCTCAGGGAGAAAACCGGATGCCTCACGCCCTCACGAAGGACAATTGTCGCCTCTATTTCGAAGAAGCAGGCACCGGCACGCCGATTATTTTTCTGCACGAATTCGCGGCCGACTACACCAATTGGGAGCCGCAGATGCGCTACTTTTCGCGCGGCCATCGCTGCATCACCTATTCGGCGCGCGGCTACACGCCATCGGACGTGCCTGATGGCGAGGTCTACGGCTACACGCATTTCTATACCGATGCGCTCGCGGTGCTCGATCATCTGAAGATCGATCGCGCGCACTTCGTCGGTCTCTCGATGGGCGCCTATTCGTCGCTCCAGATCGGGCTCAACGCGCCCCAACGTGCGCTGTCGATGACGCTCGCCGGCGTCGGCTCAGGCTCGGAGATCGAGAACCTCGACGCCTGGCGCAAGCAGTGCCGCGCCAACGCGGAGCAATTCGAGATGCTCGGCTCAGCCGAAGTCGCAAAAATCACGCGCGAGGCGCCGAGCCGGATTCCCTTCCTGGTGAAGGACCCGCGCGGCCACGCCGATTTCTATGCCGCCCTGGCGCGGCACGACGCCAAGGGATCGGCGCGGACGATGCGTGGCTTCCAGGCCGGCCGTCCCTCGATCTTTACGATGACGGACGCGATCAGAGCGGCCACGACGCCGGCACTCATCATCTGCGGCGACGAGGACGATCCGTGCGTGGGCGCAAGCCTGTTCCTGAAGAAGCATCTGCCTGCGGCAGGGCTCTCCATGTTTCCGAAGTCCGGCCACGTCCTCAATCTCGAAGAGCCAGCGCTGTTCAACGAAACTGTGGAACGGTTCGTCACGCTGGTGGAAGCGGGAAGATGGCCGGTGCGCGACCCGAGGTCACTGGCGGCGCATTAGCGCGAAGGCGTCACCAGGTACTGCGTCGCGTAGATGGGGTAACGGGCCGGCCTACTTCCTGCCGCCCCGCGTCAGCAGAAACACGCCCTGCTCGCCGAACAGATTCCACACCCACCAGGGCATCCGCAGCCGCAGCGGACGGCCGTAGAGGTCGAGCGCCTCGGCACGTTCCATCTTGACGTCGATCGCATCGCAGAGCTCGACGAAATCCTTGATAGTGCAGAAATGGATGTTGGCGGTGTCATACCAGCTTGCCGGCAGGTTCTCCGTGCGCGGCATGTGGCCGCCGATCAGGAGCTGGAGCCGCATCTTCCAGAAGCCGAAATTCGGGAACGACACGATGGCGCGGCGGCCGATGCGCAAGAGATTCTCGAGCACGACCTTGGGCTGCCGCGTCGCCTGCAAGGTTTGCGACAGGATCACGTAGTCAAAGGCGTCATCCGGATAATTCACGAGGTCGGTGTCGGCATCGCCCTGCACCACCGCAAGACCCTTGGCGACGCAGCGGTTGACGCCCTCGCGCGACAGCTCGATGCCGCGGCCGTCGATGCCGCGGGTTTCCAGCAGCTGGAGCAGGTCGCCTTCGCCACACCCGACGTCGAGCACCTTCGAGCCCGGCTTGACCATCTCGGCCACCAGCACATGGTCGGCGCGAAAATCACCGGGCTGCCCGGTCGCAAGGCCGCCCAGCGGCAGCGCTTCCTGTACAGACATGACTAGCCGTCCTTTAAGCTTTCTTGGCGGTGAGCCCGCGCGCCTTGCCTGCCGACTGCAGGAACGCACGGCCGATGTCGAAGAACTCGGGCACGTCGAGGAGGAACGCGTCGTGACCGCGATCGGTCTCGATCTCGGCGAACGACACCCGCGCGCTCGACGCATTCAACGCGTGCACCAGTGCGCGCGATTCCGAGGTCGGGAACAGCCAGTCGCTGGTGAAGGAGACCACGCAGAACCGGGTCTGGATTCCCGCGAACGCCTTCGCCAGCACGCCGCCATGGTCGCCGGCGATGTCGAAATAATCCATCGCGCGGGTCAGATAGAGATAGGAGTTGGCATCGAAGCGTTCGACAAAGGACGAGCCCTGGTAGCGCAGGTAGGACTCGACCTGGAAGTCGGCGTCGAACGAGAAGGTCGGCAGCTCGCGGTCCTGCATCCGCCGTCCGAATTTGCGATGCAGCGCGGCGTCGGAGAGATAGGTGATGTGCGCCGCCATCCGGGCAACAGCGAGCCCACGATGCGGATGGATACCTTGATCGGCATAGCCGCCATGGTGCCAGTCGGGATCGGCCATCACCGCCTGGCGGCCAAGCTCGTGGAACGCGATGTTCTGCGCCGAATGTCGTGTCGAGCAGGCGATCGCCAGCGCGGAGAACACCCGGCTCGGATACGCCGCCGTCCATTGCAGCACTTGCATGCCGCCCATCGAGCCGCCGACGACTGCGAACAGCGTGTCGATGCCGAGCCGGTCGATCAGCATCGCCTGCGCGCGCACCATGTCGGGGATGGTGATGACGGGGAAATCGAGGCCCCAAACCTTGCCGGTCGCCGGATTGATCGAAGCCGGACCGGTCGAGCCCATGCAGCCGCCGATCACGTTGGAGCAGATGATAAAATACTCGCTGGGATCGAGCGGTCGGCCCGAGCCGACCAAAGTCTCCCACCAGCCGGGCTTGCCGGTGACAGGGTGCACATTGGCGACGTGCTGGTCGCCGGTCAACGCATGGCAGATCAGGATCGCGTTGGAGCGATCGGCATTCAGCTCGCCATAGGTCTGGTAGGCGATCTGGAACGGGCTGAGATCGACACCGCAATCGAGCCGCAGCGGCTGTTCCAAGCCAAACTGCGCGACGTGCGAACTCGGATGATCCACCTCGTGCGACCGCTCGTCGGCGGTGATCGCGGGACTCGGAATTGACTGGACGCCAACCATCTGACCATCGACCTCGTTTGCGGTCGTCGTGGTGACCGCATTGACATCAGGCCATGAAAAACCCGGCCTGAACGATAGGTTCGGCCGGGATCGAAAGCGTCCCCGGCCTGTTTAGCGAGTTTTTTAACGTGGCTGCAAGCCGGCCGGCTCAAATGACCACGGAACGGGTAAAAACTACCGTCTTGGACGGTTTTCGTCAAGTCACGGCCCGGATCAGCCAAATTCGCTGTCGCGCCACGGGCGGAAAGGGCCCGATTTCCCTTTGCATTTCTCTTTGCTTTCGCAGCCCCGACTGCCTAATCAGGATATCCATCAGAGCGGTGACGGCTCGACTGATCCGCATTGGAACGCCTCTCAACAGCACCTGTCAGACATGTCCCAACGTCCCCCCGCGCCACCATCACTCCAGGAATTGCGCAAGGAGATCGACGCGATCGACGAGGGCATGCATCGCCTGCTGATGCAACGCGGCGACATCATCGACCGCCTGATCCAGGTGAAGCAGACCCAGGAGGTCGGCTCGGCGTTCCGCCCGGCACGTGAGGCCTCCATGATGCGCGACCTCGTGCAGCGTCATCGCGGCATCCTGCCGCTCGATACGGTCGAGAGCATCTGGCGCGTCATCATCGCGACCTTCACCTATGTCCAGGCCCCGTTCTCGGTGCACGCCGACATCTCGGCGAGCGAGCCGGCCATGCGCGATTCCGCGCGATTCCATTTCGGCTTCACGGTGCCTTACGTCGCGCATTTCAGCGCGCAGGCGGCGGTCGAGGCCGTCGCGAAGTCCAAGGGCGATCTGGCGCTGGTCTCGGCGACTTCGAGCCGCACGCCGTGGTGGCTGTCGCTGGAAGAAGCCGGCGCGCCAAAGATCATCGCGCGGCTGCCCTTTGTCGAGCGCGCCGACCATCCGGCGGCGTTGCCCGTGTTCGCGGTCTCGCGCGTCGCCGACAGCGCCCTGGTGACGGAGGTCGAGACCTTCAGCGTCCGCGTCTCTGGGTGGAATGCGGAGGTCGCGCGCGCCCTGTCGCCGCTCGCCGAGATCGTGGCGGTGCCCGACACCGCCTTCGACGGTGCCGCGCTGCTGGTCTCGGTCACCGCGACAAGCAACATCGACAAGATCAAGGCTGCCCTGATCGAAGCGGGGGCCTCGGTGCGCTCCACGGCCCTCGTCGGCAGCCACGCAACGCGCTATACGGTGCCCCCGACCGGGTCGAAATCGTAAGTCGCGAACCGCTTAAGCCAGTCCGGAGTTGAAGATGTCCCGCCCCGTGCCGAATCCCGGCATTCTCGATATTGCGCCCTACACGCCCGGCAAGACTCCAGTGGCAGAGCCCGGCCGCAAGGTGTTCAAGCTCTCGGCCAACGAGACGCCGTTCGGGCCCTCGCCGAAGGCGATCGAGGCGTTCAAGCAGGTGGCGGATCATCTGGAAGACTATCCGGAAGGAACCTCGCGCGTGCTGCGCGAAGCGATCGGGCGCACCTTCGGGCTCGATCCCAACCGCATCATCTGCGGCGCCGGCTCGGACGAGATCCTCAACCTGCTCGCCCACGCCTATCTCAGCCATGGCGACGAGGCGATCTCGACCACTCACGGCTTCCTGGTCTACCCGATCGCAACCATGGCGGTCGGCGCGAAGAACGTGGTTGCCGCCGAAAAGGACCTAACCGCGGATGTCGACACGATCCTGAAGGCCGTCACGCCGCGCACAAAACTGGTCTGGCTCGCCAACCCCAACAACCCGACCGGCACCTATCTGCCGTTCGACGAGGTCAAGCGCCTGCGCGCCGGCCTGCCCTCGCACGTGCTGCTGGTGGTGGATGCAGCCTATTGCGACTACGTCTCGCGCAACGATTACGAGATGGGGATCGAGCTGGTCGCGACCACCGAAAACACGGTGGTGACCCACACCTTCTCCAAGATCCATGGTCTCGCGGCGCTACGCATCGGCTGGATGTTCGGCCCCGAGCACATCATCGATGCGGTCAACCGCATCCGCGGTCCCTTCAACGTGTCGACGCCGGCCATGTACGCCGCCGTTGCCGCGATCGAGGACACCGCGCACCAGGCGATGTCGAAGCAATTCACCGAGACCTGGCGCAACTGGCTCGCTGAGGAGATCGGCAAGCTCGGGCTGAAGGTGACGCCGAGCGTCGCCAATTTCGTGCTGATCCACTTCCCCACCGAGGGCAAGACCTCGGACGCAGCCGACGCCTTCCTCACCAGGCGCGGGCTGGTGCTGCGCGGCTTGAAGAACTACGGCCTGCCGCATTCGCTGCGCATGACCATTGGCACCGAGGAGGCCAACCGCCTCGTCGTCGAGGGCCTGCGCGACTTCATGGCCGGACGATGAGCGCGACCCCGCACTTCCAGCGCGTCGCGCTGATCGGCTTCGGCCTGATCGGCGGCTCAATCGCGCGCGCCGCGAAGCTCCAGGGCCTGGCTTCCGAGATCGTCACCACCGCGCGCTCGGAGAAGACGCGCGCACGCGTGATGGAGCTCGGCATCGTCGATCAGGTCGTGGCGACCAATGCAGAAGCCGTGAAGGACGCCGATCTCGTTATCCTCTGCATTCCCGTCGGCGCCTGCGGCCCGGTGGCGCAGGAGATCGCCCCGCATCTCAAGCCCGGCGCGATCATCTCCGACGTCGGCTCGGTCAAGGGCGCTATCGTCAGGGATATGGCGCCGCATCTGCCGAAAGGTATCCATTTCGTGCCGGCGCATCCCGTCGCAGGCACCGAGCATTCGGGCCCCGATTCCGGCTTCGCCGAACTCTTCATCAACCGCTGGTGCATCCTCACCCCGCCGGAGGGCGTTGATGCGGCGGCCACCGATCGCCTGCGTGCGTTCTGGGCGGCGATGGGCGCCAAGGTCGAAATCATGACGCCGGATCATCATGATCTCGTGCTCGCGATCACCAGCCATCTGCCGCATCTGATCGCCTACACCATCGTCGGCACCGCCGACGAGCTGGCGCAGGTGACGGAGTCCGAGGTCATCAAGTTCTCCGCCGGCGGCTTTCGCGACTTCACGCGCATCGCGGCATCCGATCCGACGATGTGGCGCGACGTCTTCCTCGCCAACAAGGAAGCCGTGCTGGAGATGCTCGGCACCTTCACCGAGGATCTGGCAAAGCTCACCCGCGCGATCCGCCGCGGCGACGGCGAGGCACTGTTCGACCACTTCACCCGCACCCGCGCCATCCGCCGCGGCATCGTCGAAATCGGCCAGGACTCGGCCGCGCCCGACTTCGGCCGGCCGCACGCGCAGCTCGGCAACAAGCCGTAGCACTGAAGTAGCCCGGATGGAGCGCAAGCGTAATCCGGGACCTCCGTCGCTTGAGACAGGATTCCCGGATTGCGCTTCGCACCATCCAGGCTACGAGCCCGCGTGGCTCCGTGACTAGAACGGATAGTACCGGATCTGCGTCATGACGACGTTATCATCTGTCTTCGGCGCACCGCCGACGCCCGCGAACGCGAACCGCTGCGTGTAGGAATATTGCAGGCCGGCTTTGAGCGTGCCGTAACTGCCCTGGTAGATTGTGTCGTAGACTCCCGCCGTGATCTGCCGGACCTCCCTGGTGTTGCCGTTGCAGGTCGCGGCCGGCGAGTTCTCGGTCAAGCAGCCGGTGTTGTTGTAGAGCGGATTGCCGTAGCCGAAGGGCACCGTTCCAACATTGGCGAAATTCGCCTTGGCCTTTTCGAGGCCTGCATAGGAGTAGACATCGAGGCTGGGGGTCGCGTGCCAGATCAGGCCGACGGCGGCCGCCGTGATCGTCAGCGGGAGGATGGTGCCGTCCTGCGCCACCGCCGCGTCGGGGAACGGCGTTGCCGTGAAGCGGCCGAGCACGCCGTGCGAGCCATAGAGCTGAAGATCGAGGGTTTTCGGAATCAGCTCGGCGAGGATGTGACCGCCGAAGCTTCCGGTGTCGTAGGTGTGGTTGGCGTTGTTGAAGCGGTCGAACAGCTGGCGGTAGAGCGCCCACGCCTCGACATGCAGCTTGGTGGGCCCGAGCCGTGGGTCCCACGCTGCCTTGACGGTGATGTCGGGCACCTGATTCAGACTGACATTGTTGAGGTTGTTGAAGAAGCTGCCGCCGGGACCGGTCAGATTGACCTGAAGGTTCGGGTTCAGCACGCCCTGTGGTCCGATGGCGGGTGTGCCGACGGCCGGGACGTTGCCGCCGAAGAACGCGGTCTGGGCATTCTCGACCGAGGCAGCCAGCTTGAACTCCGGTCCGATGTCCTGCCAGACGCGCAGCCCGGGCTGCCGTGCCGCAAGAAATCCCGGAACGGATTCGAAGTCGATCACGCCGGGCGCGTCGACGCCTCGAGGATCGATGCCGGACTTGGTCGGCGCGTTGAGCGACCAGGATTGCCCGGCGAGGAAGTGTAGACCGAGATCGCTGCGGTCGACCTCGAGGCTGAGCTGCCGCATGCGCGGATTGAACGAGTTGGTCGCAACCGAGCTCGCCGTCTGAGCCGCACCTTCGAAATCGATCTCGCCATAGCCCGCGAGGTGCGTGTCGGCATCGGCATTGCCCTCGGCCAGCGCCGAGAACCTGCTCTGCCGCGCGGAGAAGCGCGTTTCCGGAATGTTGAAGTTGCGGCTCTGCTGATAGGGGATGAAGTTGTAGACCGAGCCGGTATCGGAGGCGAGATTGCGCGAGCGGTAGATACCGGTGAGATCGACCCAGCCACCGAAGGTCAAAGTCACGCCCTTGTAGCAGACCTTGCCGGCCGCACATGGATCGGCGGCGAGCGCCTTGTAACTTGCCGGCAACTGAACGGCCTTCGCCTGCGCTTCAACCTGCCGCGTCTTGCGCGCCTCCGAGTCCACGCGTTGCTGCAGCTCCTTCAGCTTGGCCTTCAGCGACTGGATTTCGGTTGTGACATTGTCGTCGGCACGCGCCTGCCCGGAACAGGCAGCGAGAATACCCAGCATCAGTCCGCAATTGATGATCCGCACTTGAAGCTTCCTCCATTTGGGAAGTGGATTGGATTCCGCGCGCCGTCTCCGGCGCATGCATGCTTCCCTGGTGTGGAGTGATTTGAATGCGGCTGCGATTATTCGCGGCGCCGTGCATCTTCTGCATCACGTTTTCCTGACGATCCTGTTCGGAATATTTTCGTTGGCTGCCGATCCGCACGCGCGATTGTCCAAAGCCACGTTCAAGGCAACGCGCATTGGGCCCGGCCGGGACATGACCGGGCCCAGTTCGCGACGGGCAAGTGGTGGGACGGCGGCTATTTGCCCTTGGTCGCGCGCATCACCGTTGGGCGCGGTGATTTCGGCGAGGGGACGAATGCCATCGTCTCCCGCGTCGTGGGATTCGAGATGTTGCGATCACCATTCGGATACATCGAGGCGTATGCGGCCGGCTCCTGCGACTGCCATTGCCACTGCGCGAAGGCGGGCGTCGCGATCGCGGCCGAGATGGCGACGACGGCAACGAACAGTTTGGACTTAATCATGATTATCTCTCCTGCCTGGGGCGACCGCATCATCGTGCGGCCGACATGGAGAGAGAGCGGAGTTTGCGGCTCCGCATTCCCGGCGGGTCATCACGATCCGGCGAAGCGGTCGTGAGTTCAGCTCGTAACCGCATGGAGGGAGTTACGACAGCTGAGGGCGACGAACGGAGAGAGGCGACTCTGAATTCACCCTACTGCTTCGCGCTGCGACCAATCTTTCCCGGCTTGAACAGATCGAGGTCGATGGCCTGTCCCATCGCCAGATATCCGGTGCGGTTGGGATGAAGCTTGTCGCCGGCGCCGCCCGTCGTGCTTTCGGGAACGAACTCCGGCTTGAGGCCACCCGAGGCCGGATCGAGCGTTGCCCGATCGAAATCGACCACACCGTCGAATGTCCCCGAGCTACGGATGAATACGTTGAGCGCCTTGCGCTTGTCATCCTGCTCGGGAAAACCATGTGCCGCGCTGCTGCTGCCTAATGCCGAAACGACGGTGGCGCCAATGATCCGGGCTTGCGGCCATTTCGCACGTAGCCTCGCGACGCCGTCCTTCATCGCGGCAATGACCTGGTCGGCCGTGAAATTTCCGTTCTTGCTGAAATCGTTGATGCCTTCCAGCCAGATCAGGCTGGATATGCCGGACAGCGTCAGCACGTCGCGATCGAGCCGCTGGCCCGAAGCGGGGCCACCCGCGTACGGTTTGTCGGGACCATATTCGGCGGGGCCTGCGATTTGGTTGCCACCGATGCCGCCATTCACGACGGCGACCTTGTTGCCGTAGACCGCCTTCAGGCGACGCGACAGCACGTTGGGCCAGCGATCGTCGCCGTTCATGGTTGAGGCGGTCCCGTCGGTAATCGAATCCCCAAACGCCATGATGGCGAAGGCATCGGCAGGCGCAGTCATCTCGATCGCATCGAGAAAGAACCACGACGCAGTCGCATAGGGGAAGGAAGCCTCGTCTTCGAGGGCGCCCTTCGCGCCGGCGCCCGGCGCACTGACATAGGAAGTGGTCAGCGCTTTGGCGTGCCAGGTCATCGGACCGCTCTGGCCGGCAACATGAAAACTGACCGCAAGCCGGCGGCCGGCGAGGTCATCGGGCCGCTTTGCAAACGGCAGCGCGATCGCATCGCTCCAGACCGAATTCCCCGGCGACACCGTAACGGAAGGCGTGCCAGCGAACGTAATGGGAGTGTTGGAGCCGCGGATCAACGCGGCACTACCCGACTGCAGGCCGACGTAAACGCCGTCAAACGTGACGGGTTTGGTGCCGAAGGCGTTGCTGAGCCGGATGCGGGCCTGACGGCCCCAGATATCCGGCCGCACGATCAGGCGAAAAGTCTGGTCCCGCGCACCGGCCGCAGGCTCGGGAAACGCGAATTTCTGTTCGGGCTGGGCAGACGGATTGCCGACGGGATATGGGCCCTGAACCGCGCCCGTCCAGGACACCACCCAATGTTCGCTGTCCCTGGCGGTTGCGGCCTGAAGCGAAGCGACGAGCAGCGATGCTGCCACGAGACAATTCAACGCGCGCATTGTTTCCCCCGAACCCCAGATAATCTGGGCGCGACTTTAGAGCCGGCAGTTGGTCTTCAATAGGGCGGCAGAACGCTACCTGTCGAGCCGCAACTGATACACTCCTCGCCCGACGCCGGAGAGGACCTCGCGGGTTGCAACACCGGCGCTAACAAGACGCTCCTCGGACCATCTGTTCACAGCTTCAAACGCGTCAGGCGGACCAAGCTGTCCGCCCGGCGACTTATGAATTCACGACCTAATACAGCGGCGGGATCTGGCCGACCTTGACCGGGCCGAGCAGCACGGCGCCGTCGACGAACTTCAGCGGGAAGCTGCGGGCCTTCCTACCTTCCAGCGTGCTCTCGGTGCCGATCGAATTGATGCCGGCGGCCACGCCGGCATTGGCGTTCTGCTTGATGACCTTGCCGAGGCCGGGAACGGCGCGGTCGAGCGCACCGAACAGATTGTTCAGGTCCTGCGACTTCACGCCGGGCGCGACGCGATCGAGGGTTGCCTGCGGCACCCCCTCCTCCAGCATCTTCTCGATGCCGAGCGCGGGGATCACGCGCTCGAGGCCCGTCACCGTCATCTGCAATTCGCCATCGAGACGGCCGTTAGCCGAGAGCCCGAGCGTGCCGGCCGCAACCGCGATCATCTCGCCCTGCTGGATCCGGGACTGCACGATCTCGATATGGCCGCCGGCGGCCTGGATCTCGCGGAAGCGCTGCGGCCACGGCTTTGGCGTGAGGTCGGACAGTCCGGTGATCTTCGCCCGCGTGTCGGCCTCGAACGGCTCGGCGAGCAGCGGATGAACGCCCTGAATACTGCCCTGCGCGATCTGGAGCACGGTCTCGATCACGGGATGATCGGACGGCGATCCATCCGCGAGGCGTCCATGCAGCTCGACCTGTTTCGCGCGCGCGAGCGGCACCTGCACGCTGCCGTCGACACGATTGACGGTCGGCTCCTCGAACACGATGGAGGCGCGCTCCGGCACGGCGGGCAGGCCGACCACGCTGCTGCGCCCCTTGCTCCAGTTCACCACGAAGGTGCTCTGCGTGACGCCGTCAGTGAGCGTCGCGGGTGCGGTGAATTCGGCGATGACGCGCTTGGGGTCGTAGACCTGGGCGACGACCAGGATGTTGTCGAGCTTCGCCGTGAACGGCGTCTTGCTGGCGTTCTGCGACACCAGGGCGACGCTGGCGCCAGAACACTGGACCTCGAAGCGGAAGGGGAAGCCCGCGATCGAGCGCTTGGCGCAATCATAGACGCGGCCGGATTTGGCCTCCTGCGCGCGCCAGGCATCGGCGGCGATTTCGGCCTGCGACGCCGCATAGAACCAGAAGCCGCTCCACGCCACCGCGAGGATCAGGAGGATGACAGGGGCGATGAAAAGGCCCCAGCGGGAGCGCCGGCGTGCGGCAACGGTCATATCGGACATGCGGCGACCCTTTGACCCCTGATTTTGTCAAATGTAAGCGAGGTTGGCTTGCTCCGAAAGGCGGAGAATTCGCTTCGCTTGGGGGCGCGGTTCTGGTAGCCGTGCCCGAAATGTCGGAAATCACCCTCCCCTCCGTCACCACTGCCAAAGGCGACCTCTGGGTGTTCGGTTACGGCTCGCTGATGTGGCGGCCGGGCTTCGAATTCGAGGAGCGCGTCCCCGCGCGGCTGGTCGGCGAGCACCGCGCACTCTGCGTCTATTCCTTCGTGCACCGTGGCACGCCGGAGAAGCCGGGTCTGGTGCTCGGCCTCGACCGCGGCGGCGCCTGCCGCGGCATCGCCTTCCGCGTCGCCGAAAAGAACCGCGCCGACGTCGTGGCCTATTTGCGCGCGCGCGAGCAGGTGACGTCGGTCTATCGCGAAGTCATGCGCTCGGTGTGGCTGGAGAACGATGCGCGGCAGCGCGTCTCCGCGCTCGCCTATGTCGTCGATCGCGGCCATGTGCAATATGCCGGCCGGCTGTCGCTCACCGACCAGCATCGCCACGTGCTCCAGGGCCACGGCCAGTCCGGCGCCAACCGCGACTACGTGACCGCGACGGTGAAGGCGATCGAGGCCGAAGGCTTTCGCGACGCGCAGCTGCATCAGCTTGCCATAATGCTGCATGGGGATGCGCATTCTCCGCACGCCCCGGCCCCGGTGGACAATCGGGAAAACCGCTAGTTCTCCAACGGCGCATAGCTCGGCGCCGAGCCGATCAGCTGCTCCTGCTCCTTGCGACCCGCTTCGACGAGGCGGCCGGTCGCGTCTTCGATCGCCGTTTGCACGCGAGAGAGAAACTCGTCCTTGGGCAAGCCCGGCGGCAGCGGATCGAGGAACTCCACCACCAGCGTGCCGGGATAGCGCATGAAGGTGCGGCGCGGCCAGAACAGGCCGGAATTGAGCGCGATCGGCAGGCACGGCGCGCCGCAGGACGAATAGATCTGCGCGAAGCCGCTTTTGTAGTCCGGTGGCGCGCCCGGAGCGCGGCGCGTGCCTTCGGGAAAGATCACGAGCTGCCCGCCGCTGCGCACCGCCTCGCGCGCCCGCCGCGTCATGTCCAGCAGCGCCTTGACGCCGGCATTGCGGTCGATCGCGATCATCCCGGTCTTGACCAGGAACTGACCGAACACCGGGATCTGCATGAGCTGACGCTTAAGGATGAAAATCGGACGGTCGAAGAAGCCCGGCAAGACGAACGTCTCCCAGAACGACTGGTGCTTCGCCACGACGACCAATGGTCCCGTCGGAATCTTGTCGAGGCCGCGGAATTCCACCTTGATGTTGCAGACCGCCCGCATCAGGAACAGCGTCGCCTTCGCCCACCATTGCGCGACCGTGAGCATGGCGCGCGGCGGCAACGCGAAGGTCGGCAGCGCCACGATCGCGAGGCACACCAGCACGGTGTAGAACAGCACGTTGAAGACGAGCGATCGCAGGAAAATCAAGAACATCGAGGATCCGATCAATGCCGATCAGTTGCCGATCAATTGGCCTGTGCGGTGGCGGGCCGCTTCGGCTGCAGCCCGGAAGGCTGCTCCGACATCTCGGGCGAAAGGTCAATCCCGAAATCCTCCAGCCGCACCCTGAGCTCGGCCGCGATGTACTTGACATATTCCGACAGCAGCAGCCGCAAGGTGGACGACGAGGTCCACCACGGCTCCTCGCGCCATTTGTCGCCGACCACCACGAACGGGATCAGTGTCGTCTCCGGCATCGCATGCGAGAATTCCACCAGCGCGCGCGGCATGTGATAGTTCGAGGTGACCACGATCAGCGATTTGAAACCGCGTCCCGCGGCCCAGCGCCGCGCCTCCGCGGCATTGCCGCGGGTCGAAACCGCGGTGCGGTCGAGATCGACGCAGCAACGCATGAAGGACTGGTTCTCCGGCAACGTCCGGGAGATGTCGCTCGCCGTCGAGGTCGGGTGCACGCCGGAGATCAGGAGCCTCCTGCCGTAGCCGGCAGCGAGCAGCTCCATCGCATCCGACACCCGCGAGGAGCCGCCGGTCAGCACCACGATGCCGTCCGCCTTGCGGTCCGGCGCGATCTCGGCGCCGCGCAATTGCGACAGAAACGCGATGAAGCCCGCCGCCGCGGCGACGAAGGCGAGCGCAATCGTCGACATCACGGCCGCGCGCAGCCAGCCGCGCGGCAGTTTCGGCGATCGATCGTCGGTCGGCGCGGTCATGTGATGTCGGTGATCCCTTCCCAGAGATGATTTTAGGACGTTTTGAGGCGAAGTGGAGTCCGGTTTGTCGGCCTCAATCCACATCATTCAGCGTCGCGAACAGCGTCTGGCGCGAGGCGACCGCGGTGATGGCGCCGATCAGCACGGCCTGCACCGCGAGCACGATGTAGCCGGACGGCCGCAGCGAGAAGGTGCCGAGCAACGCGGCGAACTGGTCACCGACGGGGGTGCCGGAGAACCAGCCTGCAATCGACTCGGAGAAGCCGAACACCAGCATGGCGGCGCCGCCGCCGATCACGCCGCCCTCCAGCCCCAGCCTGAGGAAATGACGCAGGAAGCGGTTGGCGATATAGCGGTCGCCGGCGCCCACGAAATGCAGCACCTCGACGATCGGACGGTTCGCCGCCATGGCGCCCCGGGTCGCGAACGACACCGAGATGATGGTGGCGACGATGACGAGCGCGAGGATGCCGAGGCCGGCGAGCACGGTGGCGTTGGTCATCGAGCGCATGCGCTCGATCCAGGCGCGGTGATCGTCGACGCTGGCGCTTGGTGCCACCTGGGTCACGCGGGCGCGCAGAGCGCCGAGATCGAGCGCCGTGCCGGGCTGCACGCGCGCGATGATCATGCGCGGCACCGGCAGATCGTCCATCGACAGCCCGGTGCCGAGCCAGGGCTCGAGCAGCTTGCCGCTCTCGTCCTTCGTGAACGGCTTGACCTCGACGATGCCGGCTTGCGCGCGCATGGCCTCGGTCACCGCCGCGGTGTCGCGTTCGAGATCGCGGCCCGTCTGCGGGCGAACCTGGATGGTGATCTCGCTCGCGACATCCGACTGCCATTCGGCGGCGGAGGCGCTCACCAGCAGCACCGTGCCGGTCGTCATCGAGGCCAGGAAGGTCATGATGGCGACGACGGCGACGAGCGCGCGGCCGTGGATCGAGGCGCGCGGCACGATCGGCGACATATTGCGCGCCCGGGCCGGAAGCGGCGGCCCCTCCTGCCCGAGATCGACCAGCACGCCGCGCTCGTCGGGCCTACTCATAGACGTGCAGCCGTCCCTGGTGCAGCACGAAGCGTCGCGCCTCGTACTGGTCCATCAGGGCGATATCGTGGGTGGCGATGATGACGGCGGTGCCTGACTTGTTGAGCTCGATGAACAGCCGCAGCAGGCGGCGGCCAAGCGTCGGATCGACGCTGCCGGTCGGCTCGTCGGCCAGTAGCAGCTGCGGCCGCGAGATCACCGCGCGCGCGATTGCCGCGCGCTGCTTCTCGCCGCCGGACAGGATCGGCGGCAGCGCGTCCATGCGTTCGCCGAGCCCGACCCATTTCAGCAGATCGATGACCTCCTTGCGGTAGCTCGATTCGCTGCGGCCCATGACGCGGAACGGCAGCGCGACGTTCTCATAGGTGGTCATGTGGTCAAGCAGGCGGAAATCCTGGAGCACGATGCCGATGCGCTTGCGCAAGTCTGCGATCTCGTCCTTGCCCAGTTGCGAGATGTCGTGACCGAACAAATTGACGAGGCCGCGCGTCGGGCGATGCGACAGGAACAACAGGCGCAGCAATGAGGTCTTGCCGGCGCCGGACGGGCCGGTGAGAAATTGGAAGGAATGCGCCGGAATCTGGAAGTTGAGGTCGCGCAGGACCTCGGGCCCCAGGCCGTAACGCAATCCGACATTTTCGAACCGAACCAAGCTCAGCTCCGTTCGAGAGAGGCCGCGGGCCGCACGGCTGTGCTCCGCCCCACGCGATCAGCGGGTTTTGCGGCCGTTATGGTTTCCGGTTCGTTAACGGTCGTCCTGTAGCATAATTGGTAGCATCTTTCCCGCTCGGTTCTCCGCGACCGTGTCACCGTCACGACTTGGCCATGCATCAAGGCTCGTCCATGCATATCGTCTGCCCTCATTGTACGACATCCTACGCCATCAAGCCCGCGAGCCTTGGGGCGAATGGCCGGACCGTGCGCTGTTCCCGTTGCAAGGAAACCTGGGTCGCCCATGCCGAGGATGCCATCGAGGAGGCATCTGTCCCGGCCATGGCCGCGGCCAGCCGGGCCGACGACCAGTCCGATCTCGCCGAGCAGTGGAACTCCTATGCCCAGGACGACGGCGCCGATGACGCGCCTGTCGTTGACAGCCCCTCGATCGCCAGCGACTGGCCGGACCAGGAAGCCACCGACACCGAGGACGAATGGTCCGCGGCCGCCCGGTCCGTCGAGGAGGAAGTCGTCGGCGAGCAGCATCAATCCTGGTTCCGTGGCCTGTTCGGCCGCCGCCGCGGCGCCCGAGTGCGCCGTCCGATGGCCACCGCGGCCCCGCGAAAATCCCATTTCGGCCTGCCAACCGCCTGCGCCGCCATGGGCGCGCTGGTGCTGGCGCTGGTGATCTGGCGCGGCGATATGGTGCGGCTGCTGCCGCAGACGGCCGCCTTCTACAGGATGGTCGGCCTCGAAGTTAATCTGCGCGCACTGGCCTTCAAGGACGTCAAGCTCTCCAGCGAGACCGTGGACGGTAAGCAGGTGCTGGTGATCGAGGGCGTGATCGTGGGCCAGGGCAAGAAGCCGCTCGACATTCCCCGGTTGCGCTTCGCGGTGCGCGACGCGCAAGGCGCGGAAATCTACGCTTGGAACGCGGTTCTGGAACAGACCGTGCTACAGCCCGGCGAGCGCGCCGTCTTCCGCTCGCGTTTGGCCTCGCCGCCGCCGGAGGGCCGCAATATCGACGTTCGCTTCTTCAACCGGCGCGACATCGCCGGTGGCAGCGTATAATCGATTTCGCAGGTCTCGCAGGCAAAGTTGGTCGCGAGATTGATCCCAAGGTTGGTCTCATGTCCAAAATCCTGATTGCCGACGACGAGGATTCGATGCGCCAGCTGGTGGCGCGCGCCATCGCCATGGACGGCCACGAGACCGTCACTGCGCAAGACGGCGCCGAGGCGCTGGAAATCCTCACGCGCGCGGACGGCGGGTTCGACCTGCTGCTCACCGACATCCAGATGCCGGTGATGGACGGCATCGCGCTGGCGCTTTCCGTCGCACGCGACTTCCCCGATTTGACCATTCTGCTGATGACCGGCTTTGCCGACCAGCGCGAGCGCGCCTCGAACCTCAATGCGCTGGTGCATGACGTCGTGACCAAGCCATTCTCGGTCGCCGACATCCGCACGGCGGTGGCGGATGCGCTGGCGGCGAAGAAGGGGTAGCTGCGTCGGGGCGCCACGTATTCCGCTGTCATGCCCCGGCTCGACCGGGGCATCCAGTACGCCGCGGCCTCTCGATTGAATCACAACCGTCTCGGAGTACTGGATCGCCCGGTCAAGCCGGGCGATGACAGAGAACTCAAAAATCCTTCAGCAGCCGCTCGATGTAGTCGAGCTCGATCTGCGGGCGCGAGCTATCCCCCAAGCGGCGCCGGAGCTCCTCGAGAATGCGGCGGACGCGCTGGGCGTCGATCTCGCCGGGGATCTTGACCGTGTAGTCGTCGCTCAGATCGCGGCCGTGAAGGGGGCGACCGAGCGGATCGGTCTGATTGCCGCCGCTCTGCTGACGGCCGGGCCGGTTGCCGGGACCATCGCCCTGCCCGTCGCCATCGCCCTGCTGCATCGCCTCGGCCATCTTCTGCGCGCCCTTGCGCAAGGCCTCGAGCGCTTTCCCTTGCGCGTCCACGGCACCGTCCGAATTGCCTTCGCCGAGCTGCGAGCCGGCATCGCCCATGGCCCCGTCGGCGGCGTCCAGACTGCCGTCGTCATCGCCCTGGTCACCGTCCTGATCGCCATCCTGGCCCGGCTGTCCCTGCTCGCCCTGCTGACCCTTTTGCCCCTTCTGGCCCTGGCTCTTCTGGCCCTTTTGCCCCTTCTGCGCGAGGCCGCGCTTGGCGAGTTCGTCCTGGAGCTTCTTCAGCCGGTCGCGCAGCGACTGCTGATCCTGCTGGAGGTCCGACATCGATTGGTCGCCCTGCTGCTTGCCGCGCGAGCGCTCACGCCGGGAATCCTGCCCCTGCTTGAAAGTCTTGTCGCGCAATTGCTGCTGCTTGCGGATCATGTCGCTGAGCTCGTTGAGCGCCTGCTCCATGTCGCTGTCGCCGGATTGCCCGGGCTGCGCCATCTGGAGATTTTCCATGATCTGCGCGAGCTGCTCGAGCATGCGCTGGGCCGCTTCTTTATTGCCTTCGCGCGCGGCCTTCTCGATTTGCTTCAGCAATTCGTCCAGGTCGCGCTGCGTGATGACGGAACGATCGCGATTGGAGGATTGGCTCTTTTCCGTCGCGCGCTTGTATTCCTCGAGCTTCTGAATCGCATCGGATTGATTGTTCAGGCTCTTGCCGGATTCCTTCTGCCTGAGACTGTCGCCGGAATCCTGCATCGCCTTTTCAGCGCCATCGAGCAGAGCATCGACATCCTGATCCTGCTGGGCAGCCACGGGCGAGACGCCTCCCAACAGGAAGGCGAGGCAAGCGATCGAGATCGCCTTCAAGACTGGCACGCGTGCTAGCTTCCGCATTTACGGTCTCGCGTCGACTGGTTGGCCCCGTCGTTGCCCGCCTTCGCCCGGTTGTTCGCCGACTTGCGATAGGCCTGAAGCTGCTCGCGTAGCGCGTCCTGCTGCTTCGCCAGCTCTTCGAGCTGCTCGGGCGTGGCGTTCTGGGTCTTTTGTTTCAGCTCGACGGACTTGTCGAGGATGAGCTGAACCTCTGCCGGGAAAGGCTGCCGGGGTCCAAGCGGATTCTGCTCGGCGCGCCGGGCGAGATCGCGCACCTTGCCGGCCATCGCCTCGCGAAGCTTTTGCGTCAGCGCCTTGATCTCGTCCTCGCTGGCGCCGCGTTCCAGCGCCCGCTTGAGCGCGTCCTGGGCCGAACGCAGCGCGGCGTTGACGCTGCCGGCGACACCGTCGTCCTCGATGGTGACCGCGAACGCCCACATGCTTTTCACCACATCGCGCATCGCGTCGTCGGTGCGGGCGGCTTCCAGCTGCAGCGCCAGGCTGCGCAGGCCGAGATAGCAGCCCGCATCCGGCGTGAATAATTCGGGTGCGATCATCAGCGCGTCGAGCGCGGCGTAGACATCCGAATTCTTGTTGGCGTCGAGCGCGAGGATGCGGCGCTGCTCGACCAGCGCGCGCGCGAGCGAGTTGGTGAACAGCCGCTCGGGCAGGCGCATGTTGAAGGGCTCGCTCCTGGCCTCGTTGCCGGCCTCGTCCTTGGCGGTGAGGGTCAGCGTGACGTCGGCGCCGGCATAGGGATCCTCGCTGAGGTCCTTCACCGTCTGGCCGACGCCGTTTCGGGTGCGCGCATTCGGCAGCACGAGCGGGAATTGCGGAGGCTGGAATAGCGGCCGCGCGGCGGCCTGCTTGACGCCATCCTTGACGCCATCCTTGGCATCGACGGTACGCAGGCCGATTTGCGCGTCGGCTCCAGTGACGCCGTAATCGTCCTCGACCTTGTAAGTGAGCTGGAGTCCGCCACGGGCCTGGCGCTCGGGATCCTTGGCCAGCGCGATCGTCGGCGCGCGGTCCGGCGTTGCCGCAAACACCCATTGCGGCTGGCCGGAGGGAGCGCGGACATGCGCGGTGCCGTCGCCGCTGATGGCAAAATGCTTCTCGTTGGTACCCTTGGGCGCGGCTTCTGTGGGCGCGACTTCCTTGAGGCCGCCGGAGACGACAACATCAAGGCTGCCGCCGGAGGAGCGAACGATCAGGGTCGAGCCTGCGGGAACGGCAAGCGGCCCGCTGGCCGGCAGCGCCGCGGCCTCCTTGTTCGCCGCCGACAGGATGATTGGCGGCTTGCCGGTGTAGAGCGGTGGCGTGACCCAGGCATCGACGCGAACATTCGTCGGCGCCAGTACGCCGTTCCAGTGGAAGGCGGCCCTGAGCCGCATCGCACGCTCGTCGCCGGCGGCGAAGAAGGTCGCAACCAGCATCACCATGACCAGCGCGCGCAGCCCCCAGGGGTCATGCAGAGCGAGCCGGGGCTGCGGCAGACCGGCGCGGATGCGCTTGATCGAAGCCAGCGTGCGCTCGCGCTGCGCCCGCCACAAGGCCTGCGCAACCGGGTCCTGTGAGCTCAGCGTGTCCGTCAGCGTGGTGGCCGGCCGATGACGGATGCCAGAGCCGCGGTCGAGCCGGGCCAGAGCCTCCTCGCGGCTCGGCCATCGGAAGCGACTCATTGGGAACAGGACGGCAATCGCAACGCCGGCGAAAACGACAAGTCCGATGGCGCGGGCAATGGACGGCAGCGCCAGCCAGAGGCCGGCCCAGGACACCACCAGGAACAGACCGACGACGGTAAGAAGCCGCGCCAAATTTGGCCAGGCACGCTCCCACGCGATGGCATAAGTGGCCCGTTGCAGGGCTTGCGCCAGCTTCAGCCGCGACAGAGCGTCGCCATCGCGGATCGGGTCTGACGGGTCGGGGGTGACGCCGTTCAATCAACTCTCCAGGTTGCCCGGTAGAGAAGCGTACCACAACGGCAGCACTGAGGCATCCGTTCCTGTACGGGAGACACCCCTTTTCCCGCATAACACGAGGACGTGACTGGCCCGCCGCAACCCCGTAATTTCCGCGCCGCCATCCAAGGAAAAAGAAGGAAACGCCATGGACAAGAAGATGCACGACAAGGGCCTGGAAGTCCGCAAAGCGGTGCTCGGCGAGGCCTATGTCAACAACGCTCTGAAGAGCGTCGACGATTTCAACCGTCCGTTCCAGGAGATGCTCAACGAATATTGCTGGGGCACGGTGTGGGGCCGCGAGGAGCTGCCGCGCAAGACCCGCAGCATGCTCAACATCGCGATGATCGCGATCCTCAATCGTCAGCACGAATTCCGCGCGCATCTGAAGGGCGCACTCACCAACGGCGTCAGCCGCGACGAGATCCGCGAGATCCTGATGCAGGTCGCAATCTATGGTGGCATGCCGGCCGCGGTCGACAGTTTTCGGATCGCGCGCGAGGTGTTCGCGGAGATCGACGGCAAGGCGTGAGCTAGACTAACGCTCTTAACTCTATCGCTTCGTCATTGCGAGCGGAGCGAAGCAATCCAGAACCCCTCCGCGGCGACAGTCTGGATTGCTTCGTCGCTTCGCTCCTCGCAATGACAACGGGAAGGAAACACCATGGACATCGGATTCATCGGCCTCGGAAACATGGGTTTCCCGATGGCGCGGCGGCTGATCGAGGCCGGCAACCGGCTCGTCGTGTTCGACACGCGCCGGGAGGTCGTCGACAAGCTGGTGGCGCGCGGCGCCACTGCGGCGACGTCGCCGAAGGAGGTCGCCGACCAGGTCGAGACGGTCATGGCGAGCCTGCCCTCGCTGCAGGCTTCGCTCGCGGTTGCGACGGGGCCGAACGGCGTGATCGAGGGGAGCCGCGTCAAGCGCTTCATCGACCTCTCCACGGTCGGCTCCGCGATGGCGGTTAAGATTCACGGCCTGCTCGCCAAGCATGACATCGTGCAGATCGACTGCCCCGTCTCCGGCGGCGTCGGCGGCGCGGAGAAGGGCACGCTGGCGGTGATGGTCTCGGGGCCGAAGACCGAGTTCGATCTGCTCAAGCCCGCGCTCGACATCATCGGGAAAGTGTTCTTCATCGGCGAGAAGCCCGGCGCGGCGCAGACCATGAAGCTCGCAAACAACTTCTTGTCGGCCACCGCGATCGTGGCGACCTCGGAAGCGGTGGTGATGGGCGTCAAGGCGGGGCTCGATCCCGCCGTGATGATCGACGTCATCAATGCGGGCTCCGGCATGAACACCGCGAGCCGCGACAAGTTTCCGCGCTCGGTGCTGCCGCGCAGCTTCGACTTCGGCTTCGCCACGGGACTGATGGTGAAGGACGTGCGGCTGGCGCTGGAGGAGATGAAGCAGCTCGGCCTGTCGATGGAAGTCGCGGATGCGGTCGGGCGGTTGTGGGAGACGGTCATCAGCGCGGAAGGCGCCGAGTCCGATTTCACCGCGGCGATCAAGCCGATCGAGAAGAAAGCGGGCGTTGTGGTTGGCGGCAGGCCACCCAGCTAGCGCCAACACGAAAACGCAGCGCCGGCGACCGGCGCTGCGCAGTCCTCCTTGGATCGATCTGCTACGAGCGGCGTCTGCCAAGTTCCAGAAGGTCGATCGGCTGTTCCAGTTGAAGGGAGGCCGAGCCCCCGCTGCATTTGATATACTTCTCGTCGCACCTGCGCATGCACCGTCTCTCGCTCGAGCATTTCGCAGAGGTGTTGTTGCAGCTGACCCACGTAATGTCGCACCGTGTGACCCGGGCCGACGCGACGCCGGAAAGTCCGAGGAGGAAGGCTACGCTGCAAGCTACGAAAAGCATGCGAAGCAGGCCGGCGCCGGCGAGTGAATCGTTCATTCCAATCTCCTGTGTTGGCCGGGCAGGTCTGCGCCTGCGCGCCGAGTTTTTGACGAAGACGCAGTTCATGCCTTGGCGAGATAGGGGATCGTGCCGGCCAAGTCGGTATCGTCGATCAACTGGAAGCGGCTCTCGCTGCCGCCCCTGCGCGCTGCCGCGAAGCGGCTGTAGGCGGGATCAGTGACGAAGGACTCTGCTGCCTTCACCGTCGGAAACGACATGATCGCGATCAGGGAGGTGTCGAGAGGCGCACCTTCCAGCGTCTTCACATTGCCGCTGCGCGAGAGGTACTTGCCGCCGTGCTTGTGCACGAGGTCGTGAACGGAGGCCGCATAGTCCGGCACCCATTTTCCGTCGGTCACTTTGATGTCTGCGATCAGATAGGCTGTCATGCCGCGTCTCCTGGCTCGAGTTCAGCTCCGCTTTGATAGGGGCGGGCATCACTTGGGTGCCAGAACACGGCCGGGGCTCGCCAGTACGGGAACTGTAGCGGGCCGATACAAATACTGAATTGCGCCGCCCTGGATCAGCTCGCCAGCTTGCGTTCCTTGGCGAACGGGCTGAGGCCCAGCCAGCTTTGCATGGCCGCGGCAAGCTGCCGGTCGCCGGTGAGCAGCATCCGCCGACTTGCGACGGCCGCGCGCACGGTATCGAGTCCCATCCAGATCGCCGTCATGGTGCGCAGATCAACCGACACGTAAAGGTCAACATCGAAACCGGGATCAATCGAGCAGAGGTCGACACTGTCGTCGGGATCGACGATCAGCCACCACAATCGCTGAGTCGAAGGCAATTCCGGATACGCGAACTGCAGCACACTGCGGCGGGTCGGCATCGGCGTCGTGTTCAAATTCCGCCGCATGTCCCACATCAACAGCTGGACATCGAGATGCTGAAGGGACAGATCCGACTCGATGCGGCGCTGGCCCCAGATGCCGAACGCCTCGACGATGGGGCCGAGTTCGCGTCCGGCTGTGGTCAGCAGATATTCGGTGATACCGCGCTCGGAAGCCGATGCCCGGCGCGTAACGATGCCGGCGGCTTCGAGCTCCTTGAGACGTTGCGAGAGCAAGGCAGGCGACATCCGCGGAACGCCGCGGCGCAGCTCGTTGAAGCGCGTCGAGCCGGCAATGAGTTCGCGAAGGAGCACGACGGTCCAGCGCGTGCATAATATCTCGGCCGCCATCGCGACCGGACAGAACTGCCTGTAGCTGCCGATGGTCATGCGGGCCTCCGTCACAAGCGAAGGCGCAACCTTAAGGCCGCGGCGCTCGGCTTCCTAGTTCAGTTTCTGTATCAGCACCGATTCATTCTCTGAACTGGCCGCGGACCGTGGTGAGCGTCTATTCGACCGGCATTGGCAAGCCGGCCGCCGCCATCACGGCCCGCCGGACACAGGAGATTACCATGAAGAAATACGATTCAGCGGCTTCCAGATTGCTCGTTTCGGTTCGCAGCGCCGCGATTTGCACCCTCGGCCTGGGCGTCGGCGTCATGCCGACGTCCGCAGCCAATCTGACGAGGAGCATCGAGGTCAGCAGTGCTGCGGCCGAGGTGTGGTCCGTCATCGGGCCGTTCTGCGCGATCAAGGATTGGCTGCCGCCGGTTGGGCAGTGCATTGTGGACGGCAAGTCGCCGCCAACCCGCACGCTCGTCACCAAGGACGGCAAGGCTTCGTTCGTGGAGACGCAGACTGCGCGGAACGACAAAGACTACAGCTATTCCTACGCGTTCCTGTCGAGCCCACTGCCGGTGAGCCAGTACAAGTCGACCATCAAGGTCACGGCAAAGGGTGAAGGCGCGTCGGTGGTGACATGGACCGGCATCTACACGCCCGACCCGGGGCGAGAGAAGGAAGCGGTCGATGCCCTCGGCGGCGTCTATGATTCCGGCCTCGCCGCAATCAAGGACCGGTTCAAGAAGTAGGGGTCAATGCAGCGATGGGCGCAGCGGTAGCTGCGCTCATCGTGAACAATCACAGCCTCACAGCCACGGCGCCGGCGTATCCATCGCGATCAATTGCTCGACCTCGATGCGCGGACGCACGACGGCGTACTGGTCGCCCTTCACCAGCACTTCGGGCACCAGCGGCCTCGTATTGTAGGTGCCGGCCTGCACTGCGCCATAGGCGCCGGCGGTCATGATGGCGATGAGGTCGCCGGGCTTTGGCGTCGGCAGCGTGCGATCCAGCGCGAGGTAGTCGCCGGTCTCGCAGACCGGGCCGACGACGTCGGCCATCATGGTCGCGGCCCCCTTCGCAGGCTGCATCACCGGCAGAATGTCGTGATGGGCCTCGTACAGCGTCGGACGGATCAGATCGTTCATGGCGGCGTCGATGATGACGAAATTCTTGCCGTCACCGTGCTTCACATAGATCACCTTGGCGACCAGGATGCCGGCATTGCCGACGATCATGCGCCCCGGCTCGAACATCAGCGTGCAGCCGAGATTGTGGCTGACGCGCTTGACCATCGCGGCATACGCATCGGGCGCCGGCGGCGCTTCGCGGTCCATGTAATAGGGAATGCCGAGGCCGCCGCCGAAATCCACATGCGAGATGTTGTGGCCGTCGGCACGCAGCGTCTGCACGAATTCGGAGAGGATGCGGAACGCGATCTCCATCTTGGAGAGGTCGGTGATCTGGCTGCCGATATGAACGTCGGTGCCTGTGACCTCGATGCCCGGCAGCTTCGCGGCGCGGGCATAGACCTCGCGAGCATGCGCGATCGGGATGCCGAACTTGTTCTCGGACTTGCCGGTCGAGATCTTTGCGTGCGTCCCGGCATCGACGTCCGGATTGACACGGATCGAGATCCGCGCGGTCTTGCCCGTCTCGGTCGCAAGGCGCGACAGCAGCTCGAGTTCGGGCTCGGATTCGACGTTGAGGCAGAGGATGTCGGCGGCCAGCGCGGCGCGCAGCTCGTCTTCCGTCTTGCCGACGCCGGAGAACAGGATCTTGCTTGCCGGAATGCCGGCGGCCAGCGCGCGCTTCAATTCGCCGCCGGAGACCACGTCCGCGCCGGCCCCGAGCCTGGCCAGCGTGCGCAGCACCGACTGGTTGGAATTCGCCTTCATGGCGTAGCAGACCAGCACCTTCTCGCCCGCGAAAGCGTCGGTGAAAACGCGATAGTGCCGCTCGAGCGTCGCGGTCGAATAGCAATAGAACGGCGTGCCGACGGTTGCAGCCAGCTCGGACAGGTTCACTGCCTCGGCGTGCAGCACGCCGTTGCGATAGTCAAAATGGTTCATGGCGTTGGCTCAGTTGCCCCAGCCTATCGGCTGGGTCTTTCGTCCAGCAGCGGGTCGAGGATAAAGGGTTTCTTCCTGCCCTTGGTCGCCGCCGGTGCGGCGTCCGCGCCATAGGTGGGATTGAACACGCTCGGCGTCCTCTGGGCTTCGGCCTCGGTGTCGGTCGGCGGAGCGACGTTGGCTGTGGACGCGCTCGAAGCGGTCGGCGGCAGATCCAGCGGGCCCTTGCGGCCACAGCCGGCAAGCGCGAGCGCCGTCAGGCTCAAGACAATGATGGCCCACCCCGAGCCGGCCGAGCGAAACTTTGACGTCACGACGAAATCCCCACTACGCGCGGCGCACCATACAGAGATTGGCGCGCTCTGGCGAGACCCGGATGACCATGAAACATAAGCGAAATTTTGCCCTCAGCCCAATTTTCGCTCTTTTTCCAGCCGCCTCAGCCAGGCCTTGGCCTGCGCCGCCACGTTCTTCGGCGCGGTGCCGCCGAAGCTGGTCCGGCTCTTGACCGACGATTCGACCGAGAGCACGCCAAGCACGTCTTTCGTAACCTTCGGCTCGATCGCCTGCATCTCCTTGAGCGGGAGCTCGTGCAGCGCCACGCCGCCCTCGGCGGCTTTCGCGACGATGCGGCCGGTGACGTGATGGGCCTCGCGGAACGGCATCTTTAACGTCCGCACCAGCCAGTCGGCAAGATCGGTCGCGGTGGCGTAGCCCTCGCCTGCAGCAAGCTTCATCTTCGCTTCATCAGGTACGAGATCCCGGACCATGCCGGTCATGGCGCGGATCGCGAGCGACAGCGCAGCGAAGCCTTCCATCGCGCCCTGCTTGTCCTCCTGCATGTCCTTTTGATAGGCGAGCGGCAGGCCCTTCATCACGATCAGCAACCCATTGAGCGCGCCGATCACACGGCCGGTCTTGGCGCGCACCAGCTCGGCGGCGTCAGGATTGCGCTTCTGCGGCATGATCGAGGATCCCGTGGTGAACTTGTCGCTGAGGCGGATCATGCCGACCAGCGGGGAGGTCCAGATCACGATCTCCTCGGCAAAGCGCGACATGTGCACGGCGCAGATCGAGGCCGCCGACAGCGTCTCCAGCACGAAGTCGCGATCGGAAACCGCATCGAGCGAGTTAGCCATCGGACGATCAAAACCGAGCGCCTTCGCCGTGGCGTGACGATCGATCGGGAACGAGGTACCGGCGAGCGCTGCAGCTCCGAGCGGGGATTCGTTCAGCCGCTTGCGCGCGTCCTGGAAACGGCCGCGATCGCGCGCGGCCATCTCGACATAGGCGAGCAGATGGTGGCCGAAGGTCACCGGCTGCGCGGTCTGCAGGTGCGTGAAGCCGGGCATGACCGTCCCGGCATGCTCCAGCGCGCGCTCCACCAGCGCCCGCTGGAATGCGGCGAGCGCGGCGTCGGTCTCATCGAGGACATCGCGGACATAGAGACGGAAATCGGTCGCGACCTGGTCGTTGCGCGAGCGCGCCGTATGCAGGCGGCCGGCGGCAGGGCCGATCAGCTCGGACAGGCGGCTCTCGACATTCATGTGAATGTCCTCGAGCGCGCGCTTGAATTCGAAGCCGCCCTTGCCGATCTCTGACAAAATCGTGTCTAGACCCTTGCCGATATTTTTCGCATCAGAGGCCGTGATGATGCCCTGTGCGGCCAGCATCGCGGCGTGGGCCTTGGACGCGGCAATGTCCTGGGCAAAGAGGTGACGATCGACGTCGATGGAGACGTTGATCTCTTCCATGATCTCGTCGGGGCGTTCCGAGAACCGGCCGCCCCACATCTTGTTGCTCATGATCCCCTGCTCACGCCTTGCCTGTCGCCGCCGCACGTTTGCTGACGGCTGCCAGCCGTATTAAGAGGCCTCTGATAGCCATATCTGCGACCGGATGACAAACGATATGCTCGACCCCAACGACAGGCTCGACCAAACGAAAGCACGGTCGGCCACGCGCCGCATCCCCGTCGTCATCGCTACCGTCGTGGTCGGGGGCCTGGCTGGCTTTGCCGCGCTGTACGGGCTCGGCCTGGGCCGGTCCCCATCCCACGATCCCGCCTGCCGGGCGGCGGTGAACACGGCACAGAAGATCGCCCCGCTCGCCCATGGCGAGGTGGCGGCGCTGACCATGGCGACCGCACCGCTGAAGCTGCCGGACCTGGCCTTCGAGGACGCCGACGGCAGGCCGAAGAAGCTGTCGGATTTCCGCGGCAAGACGCTGCTGGTGAATCTCTGGGCCACTTGGTGCGTGCCCTGCCGCAAGGAAATGCCGGCGCTGGACGAGCTCCAGGGCAAGCTTTCGGGTCCGAATTTCGAGGTGGTGGCCATCAATATCGACACCCGGGACCCCGAGAAGCCCAAGACGTTTCTGAAAGAGGCCAATCTTATCAGGCTCGGCTATTTCAACGATCAGAAAGCCAAGGTTTTTCAGGATCTTAAGGCGATAGGCCGAGCCTTGGGCATGCCCACCTCGGTGCTGGTCGATCCTCAAGGCTGCGAGATCGCGACGATCGCGGGGCCGGCGGAATGGGCGAGCGAGGATGCGCTCAAGCTGATCCGGGCTGCGACGGGCAAAGCCGCCGCGTCGTTCTAAGCGATGATGTTAGGCGGTGACGTTGAGGTTGCTGCCAACGCCGGCGCCGACATTGGCAAGCGAGGGCTGTCCGGCGCCGAGCAGCGTCAGGACGGTGGATTTCTCCGCGTCCGCGTTCTGCTTCATCAGCGTCGCCGAGATATTCGACTGCAGCGCGCCTTGCTGAGAGGCCAGCATGCTGCTGACCATCGCCATCATGTCCATTACGCAAACCCTCGTACCGGCCGTAACCTAGACGCGAGCGATTAACGGGACATGAATTGCCGCGAAACGCCCTAGGTGGGCTTTGTCCGTGTTCCGGACGCGGCGCGCCATGCAATGACGCGACGCAGAGCCGGGGCGCGAGACCGGCTTATCTCGTCGGAACCGGCTTGGCGCCGCGGTAGTCGTAAAAACCGCGCTGGGTCTTGCGACCGAGCCAGCCCGCCTCGACGTATTTCACCAGCAGCGGGCACGGGCGGTACTTGGAGTCGGCGAGGCCCTCATGCAGCACTTGCATGATCGACAGGCAGGTATCGAGGCCGATGAAATCGGCGAGCTCCAGCGGGCCCATCGGATGGTGCGCCCCGAGCTTCATCGCCGCGTCGATCGCCTCGACATTGCCCACGCCTTCATACAGCGTGTAAATCGCCTCGTTGATCATCGGCAGCAGGATGCGGTTGACGATGAAGGCCGGGAAATCCTCGGAGACCGCGACCTGCTTGCCGAGCTTGCCGACGAATTCCTTTGACGCCTCGAAGGTCTGGTCGTCGGTGGCGATGCCGCGGATCAGCTCCACCAGTTCCATCAACGGCACCGGATTCATGAAGTGAATGCCGATGAAGCGTTCGGGCCGGTCGGTGGCGGCGGCGAGCCGCGTGATCGAGATCGAGGAGGTATCGGAGGCAACGATCGCCTCCGGCTTCAACACCGCGCAGAGATCGTGGAAAATCTTGCGCTTGACCTCTTCCTTCTCGACCGCGGTCTCGATCACGAGATCGCAGTCCGCGAGGTCGTCCAGCTTCTCGCCGGCCACGATACGCGCCATCGCCTTGGCTTTGTCGTCCTCGCTAACGGCCTTCTTGGAGACCTGGCGCGTCAGGTTGCCATTGATCGTAGCCATGCCTGACTTGAGGCGGTCGGTCGAAATGTCGTTGAGCACCACGTCGAAGCCGGCCAGCGCAGCGACATGTGCGATGCCATTGCCCATCTGCCCCGCGCCGATCACGCCGACCTTCTTGATTACTGCCGCCATAATGTCATCCACCGGAACGGCGCGCTATCAACCGCGCCTGCCTATCCCCCTGAGCCGGGAGGTCTGATTTAATCAGAACCCGGCCTCGAAACCTAGATTGGATCGCTTCGAAGGCGTGTCCCGCGCCAAAGAAAACGCCTCAAAAAGCAACACCGGCCGGAGTTTATAGCTCCAGCCGGTGTTTTAGCGCGTTTTACTTGCCGAGCTTGCCGAGTTCGGCCGTCAGCTCCGGAACCGCCTGGTAGAGGTCAGCGACCAGGCCGTAATCGGCGACCTGGAAGATCGGCGCGTCCTCGTCCTTGTTGATCGCGACGATCACCTTGGAGTCCTTCATGCCGGCCAGATGCTGGATCGCGCCGGAAATGCCGACTGCGACATAGAGCTCGGGGGCCACGACCTTGCCGGTCTGGCCGACCTGCCAGTCGTTCGGCGCATAGCCCGCATCCACCGCCGCACGCGAAGCGCCGACGCCGGCGCCAAGCTTGTCGGCGAGCGGCTCGATGTACTTTGCGAAATTCTCGCGGCTCTGCATGGCGCGGCCACCAGACACGATGATCTTGGCCGAGGTCAGTTCGGGACGGTCGCTCTTTGCGACTTCCTCGCCGACAAAGGACGACAGGCCCGGATCGGCCGCCGCCGCGACGCTCTCGACCGACGCGCTGCCGCCTTCACCTGCTGCGGCGAAGGTGGAGGTGCGCACCGTGATGACCTTCTTGGCGTCCTTCGACTTCACCGTCTGGATGGCGTTGCCGGCGTAGATCGGACGCTCATAGGTGTCGGGAGCGACCACCTTGGTGATTTCCGAGACCTGCATGACGTCGAGCAGGGCCGCGACGCGCGGCATCACGTTCTTGAAGCGCGAGGTCGCGGGCGCGACGATGGCGTCATAGGACGGTGCCAGCGAGACGATCAGCGCGGCCAGCGGCTCGGCCAGATCGTGCGCGTAGAGCGCGCCGTCGGCGAGCAGCACCTTCTTCACACCGGCAAGCTTTGCGGCCGCGTCCGCTGCAGCCTTGGCGTTCTCGCCGGCCACCAGAACCTCGACGTCCGCGCCGAGCGCGGCCGCCGCGGTCAGGGCCTTGTTGGTCGCATCCTTGAGCGACGCATTGTCGTGTTCGGCAATCAGAAGCGTCGTCATCAGAGCACCCCGGCTTCGTTCTTGAGTTTCGACACCAGCTCGGCGACGTCCTTGACCTTGACGCCCGCCTTGCGGCCCGCCGGCTCGGTCGTCTTGAGAACCTCGAGGCGCGCGGTGAGATCGACGCCGTAATCGGCAGCGGTCTTGTCCGCGATCGGCTTCTTTTTGGCCTTCATGATGTTGGGCAGCGAGGCATAGCGCGGCTCGTTGAGACGGAGATCGGTGGTGACGATCGCCGGTCCCTTCAGCTTCACGGTCTGCAAGCCGCCGTCGACTTCGCGGGTGACCTTGAAGTCGCTGCCTTCAACCTCGAGCTTCGAGGCGAAGGTCGCCTGCGACCACCCGAGCAGCGCGGCCAGCATCTGGCCGGTCTGATTGCTGTCGTCGTCGATCGCCTGCTTGCCGAGAATGATCAGGCCCGGCTGCTCTTCGTCGGCAATCTTCTTCAGGATCTTGGCGACGGCGAGCGGCTCGACCGCGCCCTCAGCCTTCACCAGGATGCCGCGATCGGCGCCCATGGCGAGACCGGTGCGGATCGTTTCCGAGGCCTGCGCCGGTCCGATGGAGACCACCACGACTTCGGTCGCCTTGCCGGCTTCCTTCAGGCGCAGCGCTTCTTCGACCGCAATTTCGTCGAACGGGTTCATCGACATTTTGACGTTGGCGAGTTCAACACCCGATCCATCGCTCTTGACGCGGACCTTGACGTTGTAATCGACCACCCGCTTTACCGGCACCAAGACCTTCATCGATCCTCTTTCACTCAATCTGGGAGGGGGTTATCAACTGGCGCGGAACCTAAAGGCCTGATCCGGCCCGGTCAACGCGCGAAGGGGTCTAATTTTGGCGCCCAGAAATGCGCCGCCTGATGGGTCAGCGATTCTGGCCCGGAACCCAGAGCACGTCGCCGGCGCCTTCGTCGTTACTGGCGCGGCTCGCGACGAACAGGAAGTCCGACAGGCGATTCATATACTGGATGCCAGCGGCACCAACGGGCTCTTCCGGCCGGGCCGCCAGTTCCACCATCACGCGTTCCGCCCTGCGGCAAATCGTACGAGCGATATGGAGGTAGGCGGCGGCCGGCGTGCCGCCCGGCAGCACGAAGGAGGTCAGGGGTGCCAGCCTGTCGTTGAGCGCGTCGATGTCGCGCTCGAGCCGCTCGACCTGGCTCGCCACCACTCGTAGCCGCTCCGCCTTGCCCTCACGTTCGGGCACCGCGAGGTCCGCGCCGAGGTCGAACAGATCGTTCTGGATGCGGCCAAGCATCGCGTCGAGCTCGGGCGCATCCCTGGTGTGAAGCCGGACCACGCCGATCGCGGCATTGGTCTCGTCGACCGTGCCATAGGCCTCGATGCGCAGATCGTATTTCGGCCGGCGCTCGCCCGAGCCGAGCGCTGTCGTGCCGTCGTCACCGGTTTTCGTGTAGATGCGGTTGAGCACGACCATGTTAACGCCCCATCGCCCACACCGTGACCATCGCGATGACGATCGCCACGAACTGAAGCAGCACGCGCCAGCGCATCAGCTTCTGCGAGGTGCTGGGCGAGCCGCCGCGCATCATGTTGATGAGACCTAGCAGCAGCACCAACGCCACGGCGCCGACCGCGATCGGCAGGATGAAAGTACTCAGAAGAGATGCCATTCGAGGGTAAATAACACCCTCCGCGCCGGTCCGCCATGGCGTTCCCGATCTGGCTTTTAAGCCAATAATATCAGAAGCTAGCTGGATGAATCTGGATTTGCGCGAATTACCCGTCCTCTTCGCCTCTCCCCGCCTGCGGCGAGAGGTCGGAATGCGTTTCCCCCGCGCGGGAAGAGGAAACGACAACAGCAGTGCAGGTGGTGCGTGAAGGCAATCCGTGCCATCTACGTCGTCGCGATGGACGCGTTCTACACGTTCCTGGCCGACGATGGCTGGGCAATCGCGAGCCACATTGCACTGTCGACACTGATGGCGCTGTTCCCGTTCCTGATCGTGCTGACCTCGCTCGCCGGCTTCTTCGGCTCCAAGGAACTCGCGGACCAGGCCGCAAGCCTGATGCTCCAGGTCTGGCCCAAGCAGGTCGCGGATTCGATCTCGGGGGAAGTCCACGACGTGCTGACCACGACCCGCACCGGCCTATTCACCATCGGCGCGGTGCTGTCGGTCTACTTCGCCTCCAACGGCGTCGAGGCGCTGCGGGTCGCACTGAACCGCGCCTATGCGGTCGTGGAGATGCGGCCCTGGTACTGGCTACGGCTGGAATCGATTGCCTACACGCTGATTGCGGCCATCACCGCGCTCGCCATGGCATTCCTGATCGTGCTCGGGCCGCTGCTCATCGAGGCCGCGCGCGCCCACATTCCGCTGTTCGTCGAGTCCAACGAGAGGATCCTCACCTGGCTGCGCTACGGCATCACCGTCGGCGCGCTGGTCGTGGCGCTGATCATCCTGCACACTTGGTTGCCGGCGGGACGGCGCCGGTTCCTGCAGATCCTGCCCGGCATCGTCTTCACCATCGTGGCGTCGCTGATCTCGGGCATCGTGTTCGGGCAGTATCTGGCGCGCTTCGCCAACAATTACGTGACGATGTATGCGGGGCTCGCCTCGGTGATCATCGCGCTGGTGTTCCTGTACTTCATCGCGGCGATCTTCGTTTTCGGCGGCGAGCTCAACGCCGCGATCATCAAGTCGCGGCTTCCTCACGGCGTGTCGCTGCAAGCAGCGCAGTCGCTAGCGCCCGCGGAGACACAGGCTTGACCAAAAAGGCGTCGGCGCCGGCCTCGCGTGAGGCGACTTCGTCTTCGCCGCGGCCGGACACCCCGATGATGGGGATCTGAGCCAGCGGCGTCGCCATGGTGCGGATCCGCCTGATCGCCTCGACGCCATTGATGCCCGGCAGCACCATATCCATCAGCACCGCGTCGAAGGCGCCCTGCGCGAGCCGGTTCACCGCATCCTCGCCGCGCCCGATGAACTCGGCATGATGGCCGAGCTCGGTCAGGATGGTGTTGAGGACGACGCGGCCGAACGGATTGTCCTCGACGCTGAGCAAGCGCAGTGCCGGGACCGCATCCATCTCGGCTTCGCCCTTCGACTTGCTGGACTTGCCCGATCCCGTGGCATCCACCGACACCGTCAACGTGAAGGTGGCGCCGCCGCCGAGCCGAGGGGCGACCGTGATGTCGCCGCCCATCGCGCGCGCCAATTGCTTCACCGAGGACAGGCCCAGGCCGGCGCCGCCGAAGCGCGAGGCAATGGTGACATTGGCCTGGGTAAACGGCCGGAACAGCCGCTTGATCTCGGCCATGGTGAGGCCAATGCCGCTGTCGGACACCGCGAAGGCGATTCCGACCCTGCCTTTGCTCTTTGCTTGGCCTTTGCTCTTGGTGTTGCTCTTGCTGTTGCTCTTGCTCTTGGCGGAACGCCAAGGCGCGACCGTGAGCGCCACGCCGCCGTGCTCGGTGAACTTCACGGCATTGTCGATCAGGTTCTCGAGCGCGGCGCGCAGGCGAACGGGATCACCGACCACCAGCCCCGGCAGCTTCTCCGAGATATCGACCTCGGCCTGGAGACCCTTGGCCGCGGCGCGACCGGCCAGCGAATCGCCGGCGTTCCGTGCGAGCGTCCGCAGGTCGAACAAATCCTGCCGCAGCGAGCTTCCACCCCCGACCGCCTTCCCCGTCCCCTTGCCACTTCGGGCGGCATCGACGAACAGGGTGGCAAGGTTCGCCAGATGCTCGGCCCCAGCCTTGATCGTGTCGGCCCAGCGTCTTTCCCGTTCCCCGAGATCCGACGTCGCGAGCAGGTCGCTGATCGCGAGAATGCCGGTCAGGGGGGTGCGGACCTCATGGGCAAAGGCGGCAAGCGCGGCCTGGACGACGTCCGGCTCGACCCGCTTGTTGCTGCGCTTGCGCAACCGGGCAGTCGGCCCGGAGCGCTTCCGAGCCAATCGCTTGGACGTCCCCGTAGTGCGCGCTGCGCGCGTTTTCGCCGCCATAACTCCCCTTCGAAGTATCCCCTTCGAACCCCGGGCCGTCAGGTGAGCATGGCACGGCGGAACACCCGGAGTCACGGCGGCGTTTGGCTAACCCCCAGAGAAACTTAATCTAATCCCACCAGCTGGCGGATACCGGCCGGCGTGGCGCCGGCAGCGCGCAGTTCACGAAGGCCGGTCGAGCTGGTTGATTTCGACAGTTTCCGGCCACCCTGGTCGCGAACTAGCCCATGGTGGCGGTAGGCGGGTTCCGGCAGGCGGAGCAGAACCTGGAGCAAACGGTGGGCCGAAGTGGCGTGGAATAGGTCTTGGCCCCGCACGATCTCGCTGATGTCCTGGAGCGCATCATCGACAACGACAGACAGATGGTAACTGGTCGGCGTCTCCTTGCGGGCCACAATGACATCGCCCCAGGCTTCTGGCCGCGCCGGAACGACACCACGCTCACCATCGGGCCCCTCGCCTAGTTCGTTCCAGCTCAGGCCGGCGGCGCGGCGGCAGGCAGCCGCCATATCGAGCCGAAGCGCATAAGGCGCACCGGTGTCGATGAGGCGGTCGCGCTCGTCGGCGGGCAGCGATCTGGCGTCGCCGGGATAGAGCGGCGCGCCGTCAGGATCGCGCGGCCAAGGCCCATCCGCTTCACGCACCGCAACCAGCCTCGCGATCTCGACGCGGCTTTCGAAGGCGGGATAGACCAGGCCCAGCGCCGAGAGCCTGTCCAGCGCCGCGCGATAAGCGTCGAGATGCTCCGACTGCCGCCGCACCGGCGTCTCCCAGGCGATGCCGAGCCAGGCGAGGTCTTCGTAGATCGCTGTCTCATATTCCGGCCGGCAACGCGTCGCGTCGATGTCCTCGATCCGCAGCAAGAGCCGCCCACCGGTCTCGCGCGCGCGGTCGGAATTCAACAGCGCTGAATAGGCGTGGCCGAGGTGCAGAAAACCGTTCGGACTGGGGGCAAATCGGAAAACGGGTGGCGACATATGCACAAATCTCGTCATGGCCGGGCTTACCCGATCATCCATCTTCCAACACTCTGTTACGATAGGAGATGGATGCGCGGGTCAAGTCCGCGCACAACGAGTTCAGCAAGCGATGACCATCCACCTCGAAACCCAATCCGATCTCGAAGAGGCCGTCTATGCGCTGGTCAAGCGCGACCCGCGCCTGAAGCCGGTGCTGGCGACTGCCGGCATGCCGGCGTTGCGGCGGCGCGAGCCTGGCTTTGCGGGGCTTGCCCACATCGTCTGCGGGCAACAGCTCTCGACCGCGAGCGCCGCGGCGATCTGGGGACGGCTGTCGGCTGCGTTCGATCCGTTCGACCACGAGGCGGTCCGCCGCGCCCGCACTGACCGGCTGGGGCGGCTCGGCCTGTCCGCCGCCAAGATCAAGACGCTGAAACATCTCGCGCGCGAGATCACCGCACAGCGGCTGAACCTCGACGTGCTCGCAGAAGAAGACGCCGATGCCGCGCACCACACGCTGATCGCACTGCCCGGCATCGGGCCGTGGACCGCAGACGTCTATCTGCTGTTCTGCCTGGGCCATGGCGACGCTTGGCCGGCCGGCGACCTCGCGGTGCAGGAAGGCATCCGCATCGGGCTCGGCTTGCAGGCGCGGCCGACGGAGAAGCAGATGGCGCCGCTCGCCGAACCCTGGCGCCCCCTGCGCGGCGCGGCGGCGCATCTGTGGTGGAGCTATTATCGCGCGGTAAAAAAACGCGAAGGCGTCATCGCGGGATCAGCTTAGCCCCGCAGCCTAACGCGATCGGTCCGGGCGCAATCGGCGACGAAGTCGATGACGGCCCGCACCGCCGGCAGTTCGACGAGGTCGGGATGGGCGAGCAGCCACAGGTCCGCGATGCTGGCGAGCTTCTGGGGCGCGACACGCACGAGATCGGGATAGCTTTCGGCGACGAAGCACGACAGGGCGGAGATTCCGAGTCCGGCGCGGACCGCCGCCAGCATGTCGCCCTGCGACGAGCAGCGCATCACCACCCTGGCCTGACGCGTGACGACGTCGCTCCAGCGCGCAAGCTGGGCATTGGAGGCCTGATCGGCGAAACCGATGACGCTGTGCCCCTTCCACTCGCCGCGCCGTTCCGGCAGGGACCGCCCGCCGGCGTACTCGCGCGAGGCGTAGAATCCGGTGCCGAGACGGCCGACCTTGCGGCCGACCAGATTTTCCTCGCCGCTGTCGAAAGGCCGCAGCACCACGTCCGCCTCGCGCCGGCGTACGCTGGCCGGAAACGGATGGGTGATGACCTCGAGCTGGACGTGATCATGCGCGCGCAGGAACGCAGGCAGGCACGGCATCAGCCAATGTGAGGCCAGCGTCGCGCCGATCGACAGCTTGACGGTCCCGCGCGCCTTGTGCCCTCCGGCCGAGACTGCCGTCTCCGCCCGCAGCGCGGCCGCCGCCATCACCTCGGCGTGCTCGCGCAGCGTCCGTCCCTCCGCGGTCAGCGCCAGGCCGTCGGCGGCGCGCGCCACCAGCCTGGTACCGAGCTGGGCTTCCAGCGCCGCGATCTTGCGGCTGACGGTGGGATGGCTGCTGTGCAGCCGGCGTGCCGCGCCGGTGAAGCTGCCGGTATCGGCGACCGCGACGAAGGTCTTGCAAAGGTCCCAGTCCATGAGCGGCCTCTGTTCAAATCTGAATAGTCATCCGTTCAATATTGAACGATGGGAGGCCGCACTCCAACCCCTATAATGGCGTGAAGTGAAACATGGGCGGCAACTCGCCCGCGACGATCAAAGGGAAACGCCACGTCATCCGCCCGCCGGCGGGCTGCGTTTTCCGGGAGGACATCATGGCGCTGCCCGCTCTCTTGAAGGATTCGCTCGAGCTGCCCGTGGTCGGCTCGCCGCTCTTCCTCGTCTCGGGCCCTGAGCTGGTGATCGCCCAATGCAAGGCCGGCATCGTCGGCTCGTTTCCGGCGCTCAATGCCCGTCCGGTGGAAAAGCTCGACGAGTGGTTGAGCCGCATCGAGGACGAACTCGGCGAATACAAATCGCTCAATCCCAGCAAGAAGGTCGCACCCTACGCCGTCAACCAGATCTGCCACGCCTCCAACGACCGGCTGATGAAGGACATGGAGACCTGTGTGAAGCACAGGGCGCCCATCATCATCACCTCGCTGCGACCGCCCGCCGAGCTCGTCGAGGCCGCGCATTCCTACGGCGGCCTCGTGTTCCACGACGTCATCAACGTCAAGCACGCGCGCAAGGCGGCCGAGCAAGGCGTCGACGGGCTGATCCTGGTCTGCGCCGGCGCTGGAGGACATGCAGGAACGCTCTCGCCTTTCGCGCTGGTACGTGAGGTCAAGCAATGGTTCGACGGCGCGATCCTGCTGTCGGGCGCAATCAGCGATGGCTTCGCAATCGCCTCCGCGCTGACGCTGGGCGCCGACCTCGCTTATATGGGCACGCGCTTCATCGCGACGAAGGAAGCCAATGCTGACGAAGCCTACAAATCCGCCCTGACGCAGCACGCCGCCCACGACATCGTCTACACCAACCTCTTCACCGGCGTGCACGGCAACTATCTCGGCCCTTCGATCGCCGCGGCCGGGCTCGATCCGGACAACCTGCCGGCCGCGGACAAGACGAAGATGAACTTCGGCTCCGGCGGCAACATGAAATCCAAGGCGTGGCGCGACATCTGGGGCTCGGGCCAGGGTATCGGCCAGATCGCAGACGCGCCGCCAGTCGCCGAGCTCGTCGACCGGATGAAACGGGAATTCGACCAGGCCCGACAGGATTTCCTGATGCGCGCCAGCGCCTGACGACTCGGAACGACAATAAAACGGGAGGACACCATGAAGCTGGCAGCCGCACTGATCGGCATGTCGTTGCTGACGCTCGCCGGCGGCAGTGCCCATGCCGAAGGCAGCGACGAGATTCGCATCGGGCAGACCCTGCCCTACAGCGGTCCGGCCTCTGGCTTCGGCGCGATCGGACGGACGCAGGAAGCGTTCTTCGAGAAGGTCAATGCCGAAGGCGGCATCAACGGCCGCAAGATCAAGTTCATCACGCTGGACGACGCCTATTCGCCGCCAAAGACCGTTGAGCAGACCCGCAAGCTGGTGGAGCAAGAGGAGGTGCTGATGATGTTCGGCTCGCTCGGCACCGCCACCAACAGCGCCGTGCAGCGCTATCTCAACGCCAAGAAAGTGCCGCAGCTGTTCGTGCTCTCCGGCGCCACCAAATGGGCCGATCCGCAGAAGAACCCGTGGACCATGCCGGGCATGGCGGCCTACGAATCCGAGGGCGTGGTCTATGCCAAATACATTTTGCAGGCCAAGCCCGACGCCAGGATCGCGATCCTCTCGCAGAACGACGATTTCGGCCGCGACTATGTCGCGGGGTTCAAGCGCGCGCTCGGGCCCAAGGCCGCAAGCATGATCATCGCGGAAGCGAGCTACGAGACCAGCGCGCCGACGATCAGCTCGCAGCTCTCGACCTTGAAGGCCTCCGGCGCCAACGTGCTGTTCGGCGTCGTGCTCGGCAAGTTCACCTCGCAGATGGTCAAGGGCGTGGCCGAGATCGGCTGGAAGCCGGAGCTGTTCTTCGTGCCGACCTCGGCGTCGTCGATCTCTTTCCTGGAACCGGCAGGGCTCGACAACGCGGTCGGTCTGATCTCGTCGAGCAACCAGAAGGACACGATGGACCCGCAATGGGCCGACGATCCCGGCGTAAAGGAATACTTCGCCTTCATGAAGCGCTACATGCCGACCGCGGACCTCTCCAACTCCAACTACGCCGCGGGCTATCACTATGCCACGCTGCTGATGACCGTGCTGAAGGCGTGCAAGGACGATGTCAGCCGCGACAACATCATGCGCCAGGCGGCCTCGCTGAAGGATGTGAAGCTGCCGCTGCTGCTGCCGGGAATGGCTGTTGCGACCGGCCCCGACGACTATCTGCCGTTCCAGCAGCTTCAGCTCCGGCGTTTCAACGGCAAGAGCTGGGTCGGCTTCGGCGACGTGCTGGATGATCGCTAGACGAGCGGAATGAGGAGACGCCATGATCATCAGCGGCGAACGCCAGATCAGCTATGACGACATCCGGGCCCGGATCAAGCGGGCGATGAGCGGCTTCCGTGCCCTGGGGCTTGCGGAGGCAGCGCCGGTCGCGATGATGCTGCGCAACGATTTCGCCCTGTTCGAGGTGGTTGCCGCTTCCGCCGCGCTGGGCAGTCCGGTGGTGCCGATCAACTGGCATCTGAAAGCCGAGGAGGTCCGTTACATCCTGGCCGACAGCGGGGCGAAGATCCTCGTCTGTCATGCCGATTTGCTGCCGCAGATCCGCGACGGCATACCGGCGGATGTCCTTCTCCTGGTCGTCGCGACGCCGCCCGAACTCGCGGCGACCTTCTCGATCCCTCGGGAGCTGACCGAGATCCCTGTGGGACTGACCGATTGGGACCGCTGGCGCGACGACCATCCGCAAGGGCAGGAGCCACCGCGCCGGGCGGCAGCGATGATCTACACGTCGGGGACTACGGGCATGCCGAAGGGTGTGCGGCGCATGCCGATGCAGCCCGAACAGGCGGCCGCCTCGGAACGCGTGGGCGGGATCGCCTATGGCATCAAGCCGCGGGAAGACCAAATCGTGCTGATCAACGGGCCGATGTATCACTCGGCGCCGCATTCCTACGGCATGCTGGCGTTCCGCAGCGCTTGCACCATCATCCTCCAGGCGCGGTTCGATGCCGAGGAGCTGCTGGCCCTGATCGAGCGCCACCGCGTCACGCACATTCACATGGTACCGACCATGTTCGTCCGGCTGCTGCGGTTGCCCGAAGCGGTCAGGCAGCGTTACGACCTGTCGTCGCTGCGTTTCGTCGTGCACGGCGCCGCGCCCTGCCCGCCAGACGTCAAGCGCGCCATGATCAACTGGTGGGGACCCGTCATCAACGAATATTTCGGTTCCACGGAGACCGGGATCCCGGTCTGGCACTCGGCCGAGGAAGCCTTGAAAAAGCCCGGCACGGTCGGCCGCGCCATCGAAGGCGGCATCGTCAGGATCTTCCGCGATGACGGCAGCCCGTGCGGTGCCAACGAAGTCGGCGAAATCTACATGCGCCAGACGGCAGTGCCCGATTTCGACTATCACGGCAGGACGCAGGCAAGGGCCGAGGCCGGCCGCGACGGCCTCGTCAGCGTCGGCGACGTCGGTTACCTCGACGAGGACGGCTATCTGTTCCTGTGCGACCGCAAGCGCGACATGGTGATCTCCGGCGGCGTCAACATCTATCCCGCCGAGATCGAGAACGCGCTGATCGGAATGCCCGGCGTGCGCGACTGTGCCGTGTTCGGCATACCCGACGCGGAATTCGGCGAAAAGCTGTGCGCCTTTGTCGAGCCTGAATCGGATGCCGGGCTCTCGGCCGACGCTGTCCGATCGTTCCTGCGCGAGCGGCTTGCCAATTTCAAGGTGCCGAAGGACGTCGAATTCCGCGACGCGCTGCCGCGCGAGGCAACGGGAAAGATTTTCAAGCGCAAGCTGCGGGAGCCCTATTGGGCGACGTGAAAACAGGCGACGCGTCCGAGAGTGCGAGACCGTATTAACGGGAACGAGTGGCAATCGTTCCTGGGCCTCTTCAATATCGAGCAATTTGAAGACGCGCGCTTCCGTCGCAAAATGGAAGAGCAACCAATTCGAATCTCGTCTGTTATCGACCGGCACAATCACTGCCGGAGGATAAACTATGTCTCGTCTAATTTCGCTCGCTGCGGCTCTCCTGCTGCTCGGATCGGTACCCGTAAGCGCGCAGTCGCAAAAGGCACAAAGCGGCCCGGGCAACAATGCGGTCAACAGCTCTGATCACAACAACTCCAACGCACCGGTCGCAGGCCGCAACAGCTTCACCGAGGGACAGGCGAAGTCGAAGATCGAGGGCGCGGGCTATTCCAATGTTTCCGGCCTGCAAAAGGACGACAACGGCGTCTGGCGCGGCAAGGCCGACAAGGCCGGGACCAAGGCGGACGTGAGCGTCGATTTCCAAGGGAACGTGAACCCCGCCAAGTAAGGAGGATAAAACATGACCACCACCATTTCTCGACTCTATGACACCTATTCGGATGCGGAACGTGCGGTCAGCCGCCTGGAGGCCGCGGGCGTGCCGCACTCCGACATCAGCATCGTCGCGAACAATTCCGATAATTGGTACGGCTCATCCACCGGCAAGGTCGACCGCGATCGCGACGGCGTCGACGATCGCGCCGAAGGCGCCGGCACGGGTGCCGGCATCGGCGCGGGCCTCGGAAGCGCGGCGGGCCTGCTTGCAGGACTCGGCTTGCTGGCCATTCCGGGACTCGGACCGGTGGTTGCCGCCGGATGGCTGGCTTCGACCGCAGTTGGTGCCGCGGCCGGCGCCGCGACGGGCGGCATCGTCGGCGCGCTGACCGAAGCCGGCGTCTCCAAGGACGATGCGTCGCGCTACGCGGAGGGCGTCCGTCGTGGCGGAACGCTGGTATCGGCGCGGGTCCCCGACCAGGACCGCTCACGGCTCGATGCTCTTCTGCACGAAAAGGCCGTGAACCTGCAGGAACGGAGCACCGCCTGGCAAAAATCCGGCTGGAACGGCTTCGATGCCGCAAGCCCGCCGCTGTCGCCTGACGATGTCGGCCGTGAGCGCGAGTTGTACGGCAATGGGATGCGGGGCAGATAAGGATCCGCGAACCAAAACGACAGCACGAGGAGGCTCCACTCAGGTGGAGCCTTTTTCGTCATACACCTCTCTCGTTCCGCGAGCGTGCGGCGGGCATCTCGCAGCGCTCACCGGCGTATTCCGCCTGAGCAGGGCCACATGCTTTCGCTGCTCGGGTAAAGCGCTTTCGATACCCCTCCTTCCAGTATAGCCTTCGACCCTAGAGGAAACGCCGCGAAGACGGCACGAGGTCGCGCATGCTGGACAGGACCAAGGATATTGCCGCATCCGCGCAGGCTTGGCTCGACGAATTTGAGCGCACGCTTGGCGCACCTGATGGCGCTGGGCTGGATAGTCTTTTCCTCGCCGACAGCTATTGGCGCGACGCGCTGGCACTCAGCTGGAACCTGCAAACGATCGCAGGCGGCGATTCGATCAAGCGGGAGCTGACAACGCTCGCCGCACGGGTCGCACCGGGCAGCTTCAAGATCGCGCCCAACCGGGCGCCACCGCGCTGGGTCACGCGTGCCGGGACCAACACTATCGAAGCCATCTTCAATTTCGAGACCGCAATCGGCCGTGGTAGCGGCATCGTCCGGCTCGTACCCGACGCCGCCGACGGCGACCGCCTGAAAGCGTGGACGCTCCTCACCGCGCTCGACGAGCTCAAGGGCTTCGAGGAGCAGCTCGGCACCTCGCGGCCGCGCGGCCAGGCCTATTCGCGCGACTTCCGTGGACCGAACTGGCTCGACCTGCGCAACGCCTCGCGCGACTACGCCGCTCGCGATCCTACCGTGCTGGTGGTCGGCGGCGGCCAGGCCGGACTCGCGATTGCGGCGCGGCTGAAGCAGTTGAAGATCGACAGCCTGATCGTCGATCGCGAGGCACGGATCGGGGACAATTGGCGCAAGCGCTACCACGCGCTGACCCTGCACAACCAGGTGCAGGTCAATCATTTGCCCTACATGCCGTTTCCTCCGAGCTGGCCGACCTATATTCCCAAGGACAAGCTCGCCAACTGGTTCGAAGCTTATGTCGAGGCGATGGAGCTCAACTTCTGGACCGACACCGAATTCGAAGGGGGCGCCTATGACGATGCCAAGGGCAATTGGACCGTCACGTTGCGACGTGCTGACGGTGGCAAACGGACCATGCACCCGCGCCATGTGGTGATGGCAACCGGTGTCAGCGGCATCGCCAATGTGCCTTTCATCCCGACACTCGACAACTTCAAGGGCACGCTGCTGCATTCGAGCCGCTACGAGGACGGCGAACACTGGACCGGCAAGCGCGCCATCGTCATCGGCACCGGCAACAGCGGTCACGACATCGCGCAGGATCTTCACTCCAGCGGCGCCGAAGTGACGCTGGTGCAGCGTTCACCTACGCTCGTCACCAATATCGAGCCGTCGGCCCAACTCGCTTATGCGACCTACAATGAGGGCACGCTCGAGGACAACGATCTGATCGCGACCTCGATGCCGACACCGCTTGCGAAGAAGACCCATGTGATGCTGACGGAGCAGTCGAAGCAGCTCGACAAGGAGCTGCTCGACGGCTTGCGGCGCGTCGGCTTCAAGCTCGATTTCGGCGAGGCCGGCACCGGCTGGCAGTTCAAATATCTCACCCGTGGCGGCGGCTATTATTTCAACGTCGGCTGCTCCAACCTCATCGTCGAGGGCGCGATCAAGCTCAGGCAGTTTTCCGAGATGGAGGGCTTCGTCACCGAGGGCGCCCGGATGAAGGACGGCGCGACTATTGCCGCCGATCTGATCGTGCTCTCGACCGGTTACAAGACGCAGGAATATCTGGTGCGGAAACTGTTCGGCGACGGCGTCGTCGACCGGGTCGGCCCTATCTGGGGCTTTGGCGACGGCCTCGAGCTGCGCAACATGTATGCACGCACCAGGCAGCCCGGCCTCTGGTTCATCGCCGGCAGCCTCGCGCAATGCCGGATCAACTCGAAATATCTAGCGCTCCAGATCAAGGCGATCGAGGAAGGGATTTTGGGGCGTGAGGCGGGCGCGATTTGAGCCTCCTCGTCATTGCGAGCGCAGCGAAGCAATCCAGTGTCTTTCCGCGGACACAGTCTGGATTGCTTCGCTGCGCTCGCAATGACAGTGTGGAAACGATCGCGCATCGCCGACACCAATAAGAGGAGAACACCCATGCCAGCCATTCTCGGCACCGGCGAGCACCGCTACCGCGTCGTTGAAAATTTCGCAAAGCTGCCGGACGGATGGCAGCTCACCGACGTCGCTTCGGTCGCCGTCGACAGCAAGGACCGCGTCTACGTCTTCAACCGCGGGGCCCATCCGATGGTGGTGCTGGACCGCGAGGGCAATTTCTTGCGCAGTTGGGGCGAAGGCCTGTTCTCGCGCGCCCATGGCCTGCACATCGATGCCGACGACAATCTCTATTGCACCGATGACGGCGACCACACCGTGCGCAAGTGCAGCACAGACGGCAAGGTGCTGCTGACGATCGGCATTCCCGAGAAACCGTCGCCGTTCATGAGCGGCGATCCCTTTCACCGCTGTACCCACACCGCGCTGTCGCCGAAGGGCGAAATCTACGTCTCCGACGGCTATGGCAATGCGCGCGTGCACAAGTTCACGCCCGGCGGCAAGCTGATGACAAGCTGGGGCGAGCCCGGCACCGACCCCGGCCAGTTCAACATCGTGCACAACATCGCCACCGATGCCGACGGCTTTGTCTATGTCGCCGACCGCGAGAACCATCGCGTTCAGGTGTTCGACGGCAACGGCAAGTACGAGACGCAGTGGAACAATCTGCACCGCCCTTGTGCGCTATGCTGTTGCGGTGGGGCTAAGAGCCCGACCTTCGTTATCGGGGAACTCGGCCCCGGCCTGGCGGTCAACCGCAAGGTACCCAATCTCGGCCCGCGGTTGTCGATCGTGGACGCCAAGGGCAACCGCATCGCGCGGCTCGGCGGCGAGGCAGGTCCGGGCGTTGCGAGCGGAAAATTCCTGGCACCGCACGGCATTGCACTGGATTCCAGGGGCGACATCTATGTCGGCGAGGTCGGCGTCACCGACTGGAAGACCAGCTTTCCGGATGAGGAGATGCCGGCCGCGGTGCGCGCGACGCGATGTTTGCAGAAGCTGGAGCGGGTGCGGGAGTAGCTGCCTCGGCACATCCACATCGCGCTGTCAGGACGACGCTGCCTCCGCGGCCTCGGACCTGGAAATCACGGCGTTTTTCGCGCTTTGCCACCCCCCGGCCGCATTGCTTGCGCCGGAATAAGTCGCTCAACGGGCTTCACAATCCCGTCACGCTGCATGTAGTATGTCAGTTACGTGCTGCTTCGCAGCGTACATTGGAGGCCAGGAGCGTTACTTGAACGCACATGTCTCGCAAGGCCATTGGCCGGTGTTGGTGCTGAATGCGGACTTCCGGCCGCTGAGTTACTACCCACTGTCTTTGTGGTCGTGGCAGGACGCGATCAAGGCGGTATTCCTCGACCGCGTCAACATCGTCGCGCATTACGATCAGGCGGTCCATAGCCCCACGCTGCAAATGCAGCTACCGAGCGTCGTCTCGCTCAAATCCTTCGTCAAGCCGACCACCCACCCTGCCTTCACCCGATTCAACGTCTTCCTGCGCGATCGTTTCGCCTGCCAATATTGCGGCTCGCCCGAAGACCTCACCTTCGACCACATCATCCCGCGCAGCAAAGGCGGCCAGACCACCTGGGAGAACGTGGTCGCGGCCTGCTCGCCCTGTAATTTGCGCAAGGGCAATCTGACGCCGGTGCAGGCCAAGATGTTTCCACGCCAGCACGCGTTCGCGCCGACCGTGCACCAGCTCCACCGTAACGGCCGGCTGTTCCCACCGAACTATCTGCACGACAGCTGGCTGGATTATCTCTACTGGGATACGGAGCTGGATCCGTAGCGTCGGCGTGCAGGCCCTCGGCAGTCCATCGTCGACTCGCGCCGCTCAACGCCGGGAGAGATCAGCGAGCTTCGCTATCTGCGCGCCTGCTCCAGATCGATCTGATAGACAGAAATCCGGTCGATCTCGAATGCGACGGTAGGCGGCGACTCCGCGTCGACCGGACCGACGCCGAGAAAGAATTTCGATCCGATCGCGAGATTGACGATCATGTACATGGGATCGTCGAAACCGATCGGCACCTTGATGTCGGACACCGACCTGCGATCGATGAAATAGACCAAGCGATCCTCCTCCCACAGCACGCCGTAGGTATGGAATGCGCTCGACGCGTCGCCGACCGCGAAGTCGAAGCCGCAGGACTGGATCTTCTGGGTCGAGGGAATCCGCCAATGTGTCGTCATCACGAGATCACCCGGCTTTTCGCCGCGGCCTTCCAGCACGTCGACCTCCGGCGGCCAGCCGCCGTCATCCGCCAGCATCCAGAACGCCGGCCATACCGCATGTCCGACCGGCACCTTGGCGCGGATCTCGAAATAGCCGTGCTTCTGCGCGAACGTGCCCTGGGTCGTCAGTATCCCGGAGATGTACTCGTTGTCGAACAGCACCTGCTTCAAGCCCGGCGACGTGCGGCTGGCGACGATCGACAGCACGCCGTCCTGGACCTTGAAGGGATCGAGCCCGAGCGGCGCCGCCGCGCGCCCGGCGTAGCGCGGATCGACATAGATCTGTTGCTCGCCATTGGCGCTGGTCTTGCGCTTGAACTCGGAGCCGTCGCCGCCCCAATAGCGCGCCTCCGGCCAGGCCGCACCGCCAGCGTAATGCGGCACCCAGCGTCCGTTCGCCAGCGGATGCTCGTCAAAATCCTCATTGAAGGTCCGGCGTAGCGGCAAGAAGACCAGCGAGGCCGGATTGACCTCCTCCAGCCGACGGCACTCGATGGTGGAGGGATCGGTCGTGACCTGCAGCGACATGCTCACCGGGGCACCGTCGAGATCGTCCTGCGCGATGGCCGGCGCAGGCACTACGCAGAGACCGATCGCAGCCAGAGCGCCCCTCGTCCAACGCGCGATCATCACCACTCTTCGAAGATGCCCGAGGAAGAGCTGAAGTTAGCTCGCCCATATCGGGACGGGCAAGAGCGGGCCCGCGACCGCGCGCCAATTCGGGAGCGCCACTCGCCCACGCCATCCAGATTTTCGTGCATTAATAAAAAATGGAGCACCGCGCGCGGCAGGCGACCGGCGGGTCTCCCTCGGGGACGGAACTCGAAGCGCCGGCATCCGTTCAGAGTCGAGGCCGGATGTCGCGCGGACGCCAGTTGTCCGCGACAGACATATCCGGCCCCGCCACAGCACAAGGGGAGAATAGTGATGGCCACAAGCGAGACGGATCACGTCTACAAGATCCTGGAACTGGTCGGATCGTCCGAGACTTCGATCGAGGATGCGATCAAGAACGCGGTCAGCCGGGCCGCCAAGACCGTTCGCGAGATGAAATGGTTCGAGGTGGTGCAAACGCGCGGCCATATCGAGAACGGCGCCGTGCGCCACTACCAGGTGACGCTGCGCGTCGGCTTCACGCTGGATGAGTGAGGCAGAAAGGCCGGGCGAAGCCGACGCCCGAGGCCAGCCTGGTTAGCTCGACAATAGCCCGTTAATTGTCGAGGACTGTTCCGACCGGAAGCGCACAATCCGCGCGGATGTTGCAACAGCCCGTTAAGGCCAAAGTGAGAGGTTTGCGCCGAAATGGAGCAAGCCTGATGACCACGGGTCGCGAACTCGGAAAGACTCGCCTTCCGCTCTGGGCGGCGGGTTTCGTCATCCTGACCTGCTTCGCCATCCTCGGCTTGAGCGCCTGGCGTGAATGGGAAACACGCGATGCAGATCTCAAGAACGCCGAGATCGACGTCGCCAATCTGGCGCATTCGCTGATCCAGCACGCGGACGACACCTTCGAACTCGTTGATACGATCCTCGTCGGGCTGGTCCATCGGCTCGAAATCGACGGCACGGGTCCGGACACGATTACCAAGCTTCAGGCCTATCTGCCGACACGGAAATCGTCGGACCGCATCCGCGGCATCTTCGTTTATGACGCGACCGGGCAGTGGCTTGCCACGACCGAGCGGCTCGACTTCTCCAAGCTCAACAACAGCGACCGCGGATACTTCCAGCGTCATCGCGACTCGCCCGAGATGGGCACGTTGATCGGAGCGCCCGTGAAGAGTCGAGCCGGCGGCCAATGGGTCGTCACCGCGTCCCGCCGGATCAACGATGCCGACGGCGGCTTCGCCGGCGTTGCCCTGCTCACGATCGACGTCAGCTATTTCGTCAAGTTCTACGAGCGGTTTGACATCGGTCCGAACGGCTCGACGTCGCTGCTCAACGATAGCGGCATCATGCTGGCGCGCAGCCGCGACGACAGCGGCGCCTTTGTCGGACGCGACCTGTCCAACGCGCCCTTGTTCAAGGGATGGGAAAGTCGTCCCGCCGCAGCAGTCTACTATTTCAAGTCGCCGCTCGATGGCGTCCAGCGGCTTAGCTATTACCAACGCAGCAGCCGCTATCCCCTGATGGTGCTGGCGAGCAAGTCGCGGGACGACGTGCTGGCACCCTGGCGGCAAGCCGCGGCAGCGCGCACCACCTTCGTCCTCGGCCTCGTGCTGCTGATCGCGGTGATCGGCTTCTACCTGGTCCGTCAGCTCGTACAGCGGCAGCGCATGGCCCAGGCCCTCGTCGTCAACGAAGCAAACTTCCGCCTGTTAGCCGAGCAATCCAGCGACATGGTGACCCGGATCGGGCTGGACAACCGGCTGCTCTACGTTTCCCCCTCGTGCGTACGCATCACGGGCTGGTCGTCCGACGAACTGCTGTCCACTTCGGCCCTGGCCGGCATTCACGCCGACGACATGGAGCGGGTCGAGCAGGCTATCGCCGCGCTGAGGAATGGCGAGGCCGAGGAGGCGCGGTTCGTCTATCGCCAGCGTCACCGCGACAAGGGCGAGATCTGGGCGGAGGCGGCGTTGCACGTGACCCTGGCGTCGGACAGCGGCGAGATCGACGGCGTCGTCGCGGTGGTGCGCGACATGACGGAGCAGAAGGATCTTCAGGACAAGCTCGCCTCACTCGCAACGACCGACGGCCTTACCGGCCTCGCCAACCGGCGCACATTCGACGAGCGTCTCGCGGACGAATGGGCGCGCGCCAGGCGCGACGGCACGCAGCTCTCGCTCCTGCTGATCGATGTCGATTATTTCAAGAAGTTCAACGACCATTACGGCCATCTGGCGGGCGACGGATGCCTGCGCGCGCTGGGCCGGATTCTGTCAGCGCACACCAAGCGCCCGGCCGACCTCGCGGCGCGCTACGGTGGCGAAGAATTCGCCGTGCTGTTGCCGAACACCGGTCCCGAGGGCTGCGCCGAGGTCGGCGATGGGATTCGCAAGGCGCTGCACGTTCTCGCCATGCTGCATGCGCAAAGTCCCCCCTCGCGCCTGGTGACCGCAAGCGTCGGCGGCGCGACGAGTCTGCCATCCCAAACCACGGCGGACTGCAGCACGCTGGTCGCCGCCGCCGACCGCGCGCTCTACGCCGCCAAGGACAACGGCCGTGACCGGCTGGTGATGTCGGGACAGGTCGTTCCCTGGCCCGCCAAGAGCGCGTGACGGATCGACCGTTGCGCCGGATTTGTCGCCTGCGCCCCAGCGCGTTATGATTTGGATCACGGCCGGATGTTCGGCCAATCCGAGAGTGCCGCTGTGACTGGTAGAATCAAACTCGTCCTCTTCGACATGGACAATGTCCTCTGCGACTACGACAGGGCAAAGCGTGTCGCATGGCTGGCGAAGCTTGCGGGGACCACGAACGAATCCGTCCACAAGGCGATCTGGGACAGCGGCTTCGAGCTGCTCGGCGATTCCGGCACTCTCGACGCCGCGGACTATTTGCGGTGTTTCGGCGAGCGCATCGGCTATCCGCTGTCACTGGACGAGTGGATCGAGGCGCGACGCCGTTCAATGCAGGCCGATCGTGCGATGCTGGAGATTGCCGGCAGCTTGCGTCAAACCGTCGACATTGCCGTCCTGACCAACAACACCACGCTGGTCGCCGACAATATCGCTGCGCTGCTGCCGGAATTGCCGCCGCTGTTCGGCAAGCGAATCTACGCCTCGGCCCGGTTCAAGACGGCGAAGCCGGACCCGCGCTGCTACCGCCTCTGTCTGTCGGAGCTCGACGTCACACCGGAGAGCGTCCTGTTCGTCGACGATCTCATGGTCAATGTCGCCGGCGCGCGAGAGGCGGGCCTGTTCGTGCATCACCACACCTCGGTTGAGGCTTTCAGCCGAGCCCTTTCGGAGTACGGCCTGCTTTACGCATGAATGCGCGCTTCGCTTTTCCCGGCGTCATGCGAGATGGCACGCCACAAAGTGCCCGCCCGCTCCCTCCTTCAGCTCCGGTGCGCTTTCCGCGCAACGCGGCTGGGCGATAGGACAGCGGGTGTGGAAATGGCAGCCCGACGGTGGCTTCATCGGGCTCGGAACGTCGCCCTTGAGGCGGATGCGCTCGCGCTTGAGCTTGGGATCGGGCACCGGCACCGCTGATAACAGCGCCCTCGTGTATGGATGCTGCGGATTGCGATAGAGGTCGCTGGCCTTGGCGAGCTCGACGATACGGCCAAGATACATCACCGCGACCCGGTCGGAGATGTGCTCGACCACCGACAAATCGTGTGCGACGAAGAGATAGGTGAGGTTCAATTCAGCCTGGAGATCTTCCAGCAAGTTGATGACTTGCGCCTGGATCGAGACATCGAGCGCGGACACCGGTTCGTCGCAGACGATCAGTTTCGGCTCGACCGCGAGCGCGCGCGCGATCACGATGCGCTGGCGCTGGCCGCCGGAAAACTCATGCGGATAGCGGCGCATGTGCTCGGCCTTGAGACCGACCTTCACCAGCAGGCTCGCAACGCGATCCTCGCGCTCCTTGGCCGATGAGCCGAGCTTGTGGATGACGAGCGCCTCGCCGAGGATGGCGCCGACCGTCATGCGCGGATTGAGGGAGGCGAACGGATCCTGGAACACGAGCTGCATGTTCCGCCGCATCGCGCGCAAATCGGTGCCGCCGAGCTGGCCGACATCCTGGCCGTCGAACACGACCTCGCCGTCGGTCGGCTCGATCAGGCGCAGCACGCAGCGTCCCGTCGTCGACTTCCCGCAGCCGGATTCGCCGACGAGGCCGAGCGTCTCGCCGCGATTGACCGAGAACGAGACCCCGTCGACCGCATAAACGCTGCCGACCTGACGCGACAACAGGCCGCCATGCACGGGAAAATATTTCTTCAGGCCGCTGACGCGGAGCAAGGGCTCGGTCATGCTGCGCCTCCCAACTGCGTATCTCCCAGATGACAGGCCATGCGGTGGCCGGGCGCGATCTCGCGCAGCAACGGCTCCATCTCGGTGCAGACGCTCATGGCGTGGCGGCAGCGCGGCGCGAAGCGGCAGCCGACCGGCGGATTGATCAGGATCGGCACCGAGCCGCCGATCGCCTCCAGCCGCACCTTGTGCTCGCTGGCGAGATCGATGCGCGGGATCGAGCGGATCAGTCCCTGGGTATAGGGATGGCCGGGATTGCCGAAGAGCTCGTCGACAGACGCCTCCTCCACCACCTTGCCGGCATACATCACGACGACGCGCTGCGCGGTCTCGGCGACGACGCCCATGGCATGGGTGATCAGCATCACCGCCATGCCGAAACGTTCCTTCATGTCCTGGAGCAGGTCGAGGATCTGCGCCTGAATGGTGACGTCGAGGGCCGTGGTGGGCTCGTCGGCGATGATCAGCTTCGGCTTGCAGGCGAGCGCCATCGCGATCATCACGCGCTGGCGCATGCCGCCGGAGAACTGATGCGGATAGTTGTGCACCCGGCCTTCGGCATTGGGAATCTGCACCAGCTTGAGCATCTCGATGGTGCGCTCGAGCGCCTGTTTCCTGGTGACGTTCTCATGGCGGCGCAGGCTTTCGGCGATCTGCTCGCCGATGGTCAGCACCGGATTGAGCGAGGTCATCGGCTCCTGGAAGATGAAGCCAATCTCCTTGGCGCGGATCTCGTCGAGCTGACTGCTCGTCAGCGGCACGAGATCGCGGCCTTCGAAGATGATCTCGCCCGCCGCGATGCGGCCCGGCGGCATCGCGATCAGCTTGAGGATCGACATCGCGGTGACGGTCTTGCCGCAGCCGGATTCGCCGACAACGCAGAGCGTCTCGCCGCGATTGATGGAGATGTCGACACCGTCGACGGCCTGGAGGATGCCGTCGTCGGTGGAGAAGTGGGTTTTCAGTCCCTTGATCTCGAGCAGCGGCGCCATCAGATCACCCGCCGCGCATCGAGCGCGTCACGCAGGCCGTCGCCGATGAAGTTGATGGCGACCACCGCGATGAAGATCGCGCCGCCCGGAAACAGCGCCCAGTGCGGGCCGATGTCGAGAAAATCCTTGGCATCATAGAGCAGCCGGCCCCAGGTCGGGGTATCCGGAGGGAAGCCAAGGCCGAGGAAGGACAGCGTCGATTCCGCGATGATGGCGGCGGCCACGTCGATGGTGCCGGCGATGATCACCGGACCCAGCGCATTAGGCAGGATATGGCGCACTACCTGCCGCACCGGGCTTGCCCCGAGCGCGCGCGCGGCTTCGACGAATTCCTTCTCACGGATCGACAGGAACTGCGCCCGAACGAGCCGGGCGACGGGCATCCAGCGCAAGCCACCGATCACGAGCACGATCAGGATGAAAATGCCGCCCTCGGGGCCGAAAGCGGCCTTCAGCCCGTCGCGGAAGAGATAGATCAGCAGCAGCAGCAGGGGCAATTGCGGCAGCGACAGAAAGAGATCGGTGAGCCACATCAGCCCATGACCGAGCGCGCCGCGCGACATGCCAGCGAGCGCGCCGATCAACACGCCGACAAAGACCGAGACCAGCATCGCGGCGAGACCGACCGCGAGCGAGATGCGCCCCCCATAGATCATGCGGGCAAGGATATCCTGCCCGAGATCGTCGGTGCCAAAGGGATGGGCCAGCGACGGCCCCTGCATGCCCGCCACGATATCGATGTCGTCGATCTTGACCCGCCAGACGAAGGGGCCGACCACCACCGCCAGGATCAGAACGAGGAGCAGGAACGCACTGACCACGGCAAGCTTGTGCCGGCTATAGCGCCGCCACGTCTCGCGCCAGGGCGAGTAGACGCGCCGCTCAGCGGAGGGAGATGCGAGGGTCAAGCCAGCCATAAAGAACGTCCGCGATGAGATTGAACAGCACGACCAGGCACGCAAAGACGAAGGTGACGGCCATCACCACCGGCGTGTCGTTGGAAAGGATGGAGGAGATCAGCAGCGAGCCGATGCCAGGGATGCGGAAAATCTGCTCGGTGACGATCGCGCCGCCGAACACCGCCGGGATTTGCAACGCAATCAGCGTGACGACCGGGATCATCGCGTTACGCATCACATGCTTGATGATCACCCGCCGCTGACCGATGCCCTTGGCGCGCGCGGTGGTGACATAGTCGAGCCGGATGACGTCGAGCATCGCCGAGCGCACGAAACGTGTCATCGACGCCGCCTGGAACAGGCCGAGCACCGCCACCGGCATGATCGCCTGACGGATCATCTCCAGCACCCAGTGAATACCAGTGCCCTTGATGTCGGTCGTGTAGACGAAAGGCAGCCAGTCCAGCGTGACCGAGAAGATCAGGATGAACAGGATGCCGGTGAAGAAGGTCGGCAGCGAGAAGCCGACAAAGGCGAGCGTGTTGGCGACCTGGTCGAACAGCGAATAAGGTTTCGTCGCGGCATAGACGCCGACCGGGATCGCGATCAGGAGCGCCAGAATCTGCGCCGAGCCGATCACGTAGAGCGTCGTGGGCAGTCGCTGGAGAATGAGCGTGTCGACGTTCATCCGGCTGACGAAGGAGAAACCCCAGTCGCCGTGCAGCATGGCGTTGAGCCAATGCAGGTAACGAAGGTAGATCGGATCGTCGAGGCCGAACTTCGCCCGAAGCGCGAGAGCGACTTCGGGCGGCACGTTCGGATTGGTCGCCAGCTCCGAGAAGGGATCGCCCGGGGCGAGTGCGAGCACGACAAACAGCACCAGCGAGATTCCGAGCAGGCTCGGAATCGCGATCAGGAGGCGACGCAGGACATACTGGCTCATGAAGAAGGACCGCTCTAGGCGTGCGTGATCATTCTTCGCGGTACCAGTCGAACAAATTGTCGGTCTCGTTGGCCCAGCCGGAAACGACCGGGCGCAGATTGTTGGCGGCCGCCTCGACCTTCAGGCGGTGCTGTACCGGGATGAAAACGATGTCCTGGTACATGAGGTCGTTGGCCTTGATGTAGAACGCCGCGCGCTTGACCGGATCCATCTCGCCGTCCGCGGCCAGGATGGTCGCGTCGTACTCCTTGTTGACCCAGCGCGGGAAGTTGGTGCCCTGCCACTTGTTCTCCTTGGTGGCGACGAGGTTCGAAAGGTAGCGACGCATGTGCTGCGACGGATCGGGCTGGCTCAGCGGGATCTGGAACATCTCCATGTCGGCGTAGAACTTGGAATAGGTATCGGGATTGCCGACGTCGGAGGAGAAGAACACGGAGGCGACGACCGATTTCAGCTCGACGTCGATGCCCGCCTTCTGGCACGCCTGCTTGACGATCGCCTGCGTCTTCTGGCGCGGCCCGTTGATCGCGGTCTGGTAGAGGAGCTTCAACTTCTTGCCGTCCTTCTCGCGGATGCCGTCGGCGCCCGGCTTCCAGCCGGCGTCGTCGAGGATCTTCGAGGCCTTCTCGACGCTGAACTCCCACGAGGTGTTCTTGGACACGAATTTTTCGGGCCCGTTGAGGAAGTTGGCGGTGGTGCGGCCGGCGCGGCCGTAGATCGCCTTCTTGACTGACTCGCGATCGATCAGCAGCGAGAGCGCCTTGCGCACCGCTGGATCAGAAAACAGCGGGTGCTTGGTCTTGATCGAGGAGCGTTCGCCATCGACCTCGGTGTTGGGATCGGTGAAGTTCAGCGCGATGAATTCGGTGTCGCCACCCACGGCGTAGACGGTCTTTCCCTTGCCGCCCTTCTCCAGGCGCAGCAGCACGTCGTCCTCGACCTGAATGTTCCAGCCGAAATCATATTCGCCGGTCTGGATCACCGCGCGCGCGGCAGAGACGGCGTCGCCGCCGCCCTTCATCTCGATCGAATCGAAATAGGGCCGGTTCGCCATGTGATAATCGGGATTGATCACGCCGCGGACAAGATCGCCCGGCTTGAACTCGACGAACTTGTAGGGGCCGGTGCCGACCGGCGAGAGGTTGGTCGGCGCCTCCCGCGACTTGGACCCCATATAGTCCTTGAACAGATGTTTCGGGATGATGGTATTGGGGGCCCCGACAAAAGCGTCGGCCCAGAACGGCGTGGGCTTGTTGAAGAGGATGCGGACCGTGAGGTCGTCCACCTTCTCGACCGTGATGTCGCGGAGCGTCGCGATCGTCAGCGCGGAGGTCGCCGGATCCTTGGCATATTCCCAGTTGAAGACGACGTCGTCGGCCGTGAACGGCGTGCCGTCGTGCCATTTGACGCCGGGCTTGAGCTTCCAGGTCACCGACTTGCCGTCGGCGGCGAGGCCACCGTTCTGGATCGAGGGAGTTTCGGCGGCCAGAACCAGCTTCATGTTGCCGTCGGGATCCCAACAGGCGAGCGGCTCGTAGAACAGGCGCGCGCCGTCCTGGTCCTTGGTGCCGGTGGCAAAATGCGGATTGAGCAGGGTGGGCCCCTGCCACCACAGCAGCTTGAGCGCACCACCGCCGCCGCGCTTGGTCGGCTTGTACGTCGAGGCGCCCTCCGCCATCGCGACGCCGCCAAGCGCGAGGATCTGGTTGGCCAAAGGCGCGGTGAGACCCACGGCAGCCAGGCGCTGAATGAAGCCGCGGCGATCCATCCGCCCGTCCTTCACGTCACCGATCATCGAACGCAGTTCTTTATCCAGCATGGTTGTCCCCGTCTGGTTCCCGTATGGATGCAGGCGGTCGCGCGGGGCGACCACCAAGTTGGCTGGCGGTAGATGGCACACCGAATGGGCCGCGCGTCAACCGGGACCGTGTGTATGCAAACGGTCTTCTGACTGTCTGTTGGGCAAAATCATATTCCGCAGCCCATCCGTTCGGCAATCCAGCATCAAAACACGCTGAATTCCGCGCTGCACTGCAGAAAATTTGATCGCCGGATCAGACGAAGTATCGAGGCGAAATTCTACGCCACGGACATGTCGAGCGGCGGCGCGACGTGGTCTGGCAGCGGACAGACGTAAGGCGTCTTGGCCGTCCGCTTCTTAAGGTCAGCCTTGGCAGCCTTGATCAGCTCCGGGTCCGTCAGCGCCTTGATGCCGATGCCGGCCATCGCCTTGGCGGCCTGCACCATGGCCTTGTGGGCATGCGCGCTCTTGCCCTGCGCGACCACCTGCCAAGTGTGGAAGGGCGTACCGATTGCAACCGTGGGTGCGTGAACCTGCACGGTCGGCACCACCCAGCTCACGTCGCCGACGTCGGTCGAACCGACCAGCGGATTGCGCTTGGCATCGAGTGGCACCAGGAAGTCAGCCAGCGGCCGGTCGGTCGGCTCCATGCCGATCGCGTAATAGACCGACTCGATGTCCTTGTCGCTCAGCGTCGCGCGGATCTCCGTGGCAAAGCCCTTGTCTGCGTCGTCGAAATGCGGCGGTCCGAGCTCTTCCATGACCCGGTGCAGCGCGTGCTCCAGCGGCGTGTTCGGCAGGATGTTGGAGACCGCGGAGATGATCTTCATCTCGACCTTAGTCTCGGTCATCAGCGCCGCGCCGTCCGCGATCTTGCTCACGCGTCCGACCAGCTCGTTCATGCCGGGCAGATCACGGGCGCGGATCGAATAACGCACGCGCGCATGCGCCTGCACCACGTTCGGGGCGATGCCACCGGTGTCGAGCAGCGCGTAGTGCACGCGCGCGTCGCTCGGCATGTGCTCGCGCATATAGTTCACGCCGACATTCATCAGCTCCACGGCGTCGAGCGCGGAGCGGCCGAGATGCGGCGAGGCCGCCGCATGCGAGGTGCGGCCGGTGAAGATGAAGTCGGCGCGGGTGTTGGCGAGTGACGGCGTCACCGCGACTTCCCAGAAGCTGTGCGGATGCCAGGTGATGGCGATGTCGGCGTCTTCAAATGCGCCGGAGCGCACCATGAAGGCTTTTGCCGCGCCGCCCTCCTCCGCGGGGCAGCCGTAATAGCGCACGCGACCCGGCACCTTGTTCTCGGCAAGCCAGTCCTTCACCGCCGTCGCGGCGAGGAGAGCTGCGGAACCGAGCAGATTGTGACCGCAGCCATGGCCGTGGCCACCGGTCTCGACCGGACGATGCTCCGCGACGCCCGCCTCCTGGCTGAGGCCCGGCAGCGCGTCATATTCCCCCATGAAGGCAATGACCGGTCCGCCCTCGCCCCATTCGCCCATCACCGCGGTCGGAATGCCCGCGACCTGCTCGGTGATGCGAAAGCCCTGATGACACAGCTCGGCAAGATGCTCGGCGGCGGACCGCGCCTCGGTGTAGCAGACTTCGGGCATGCCCCAGACCTTGTCGCTGAGGTCGATGAAACGTGCCTTGATCGTGTCGATGCCACGCCAGATGTCGCTGCGGTTGTCCATGCTTCGGTCCGTGATCTCTAGGTCAAACGAAGCGGCAATGGTTAGCAGCTTCATTGTACGGCGCCTAGCACCTCGCCGGACAGCAGCCATGCGGTCAATGCCGGAGAGCCGCCCGACCGACCGACCGTGCATAACCGGTCCTGTGCCTTTCAAAGATTTCACACGGCGTTCTCTGGAATAATTAGGAACGAGGCTTTCAAGACGGCCTCCTCCGGCCTAAATTATGCGTGCTTCGTGCGTCGTTCCGCTAGCCACGGCGGAGCGATGCTCTCAGCCAGGAGAACTCGATGCCCGCCCTGACCGAATGGAGAGTGCCGCCGGCCAATCAACCGCGTGCGAGCGATTACGATTTCGATCTCGACCGCGCGCTCGCCTCCGTCGTCGGCCTGCATGCCATCATCCCGCCGGACGCCTTCAGCGCCGAGACACTGGGGACCGAACGCGCCGGCAACGGCGTCGTGATCGACGATGGGCTGGTGCTCACCATCGGTTATCTCATCACCGAAGCAGAGTCCGTGTGGCTGCATGTCGGAGACGGGCGCGTGGTGGAAGGACATGTGCTCGGCTTCGACGCCGTCACCGGCTTTGGCCTGGTGCAGGCGCTCGGCCAGCTCGACGTCGCCCCCTTGCCGCTCGGTGTCTCGGCCGAGACCCGGCTCGGCGACCGCGTCGTGGTCGGCGGCGCCGGGGGACGCACGCGTTCGGTCGCGAGCCAGATCGTGGCCAAGCAGGAATTCGCCGGCTACTGGGAATATCTGCTGGACGAGGCCATCTTCACCCATCCCGCGCACCCGAACTGGGGCGGCACGGCGCTCCTCAACGAGCGCGGCGAGCTGATCGGCATCGGCTCGCTGCAGCTCGAACGCGAGCGCGACGGCAAGGCCGAGCACGTCAACATGATCGTGCCGATCGACCTGTTGAAACCGATCCTCGACGATCTGCGCAAGTTCGGTCGCGTCAACAAGCCGGCACGGCCATGGCTCGGACTCTTTTCGACCGAGATCGACAACCGCGTGGTGGTGATCGGAATCTCCGCCAATGGTCCCGCCGCCCGCGCCGAGCTCAAGACCGGCGACGTCATCCTCGCGGTCGACGGCGAGAAGGTCACAAGCCAGACCGGCTTCTACAAGAAGCTGTGGGGCCTCGGCGCCGCCGGGGTCGACGTGCCGCTGACGGTACATCATGAAGGCGTCACCTTCGACGTCACGGTGACCTCGACCGATCGCTTCAAGCTCTTGAAGGCGCCGAAGCTGCACTGACAAGGCGAACTGACGCAGGGAAACGACGATGAGCGAGGCCGTCGTTGACGACATCGTGGCCGTGCTGCCGCCGCTGCTCAATGCGCTGGAAGCGCTCGCATTCTTTCAGCGAAACCTGCACCCGCCGGCCTTCGGCTCCGTGATGAACGCGATCGGTGTTCCCGACGAGGCGCTGCAAACGGCACGCGCGGCAATCGGGGAATGGCCGGGGCAGTTCACCGGACTGCGCGAGCGGCTCGATCGTGCCTGCGACGAAACGCTCGCCGCCTTTGCCAGCCTGCGCGAGGTTGAGCGTGGCAATGGCGACCTCGTCGCGGTGTTCCGCGCGCTGCGCCATGTGCCGCGCGCGCAGGAGGCACTCTATCCGCTGGCCGTGCAGTTTCCGCCGGTCAGCAGCTTCTTCCTCAACGCCGCCATGCGCGAGAATGCCGACCTGTTGTCGCGGCTCGAAGCCGGCGCGGACGCGCACACCGGCATCATCCACGATCACAACGAGCCCGGCAGCCGCGGCGGCTTTTCGGTCTACGTGCCCGAATATTATACGCCCGATCGCGCCATGCCGCTGGTGGTGGCGCTGCATGGCGGCAGCGGCAACGGCCGCGGGTTTCTGTGGAGCTGGCTGCGCGACGCCCGCAGTCTCGGTGCAATCCTGGTGGCGCCGACCGCGACCGGCCCGACCTGGGCCCTGATGGGTGACGATTCCGACACGCCCAACCTCACGCGCATTCTCGAAACGGTGCGCAGCCGCTGGACCATCGACGCCTCGCGCATGCTGCTGACCGGCATGAGCGACGGCGGCACCTTCTGCTACGTCACCGGGCTCGACGGCGCCTCGCCCTTCACGCATCTCGCGCCAGTCTCGGCGACCTTCCACCCGCTGATGGCGGAGATGGCCGACGCCACACGCCTGCAGCGCCTGCCGATCTTCATCACGCACGGCAAGCTCGACTGGATGTTTCCGGTGCAGACCGCGCGGCAGACGCAGGCAGCCCTCGCCGCCGCCGGCGCGAATGTCACCTATCGCGAGATCGACGATCTCAGCCATACCTATCCGCGCGAGATCAACGCGGAGCTGGTGCAGTGGCTGAATGGAGAATGAACGACCTCTCCTTACCTGCGCCGCACTGTCGCGGAACAATCGATCCGGGTCGACGTTATCGCCCGTCATTGGAGGTTTCGCGATGCGGATGTTTCTTGGAATGATTTTGGGCGCGCTGCTGCTCGGCTGCGGCGTGTATGTCTATGACTCCATGCAGACGTCGTCGGTTGCTAATGGCGAGGTCGCGACGACCAATCGCACCATCGTGAACTGGGATGTCGCAAAAGCCGACTGGGACGCGCTGCGCGATCGCGCGCACAAGGACTGGGTCCGCATCTCCTCGAAGTAACGACGTGGTATCATGAATGAAATGAGGCGCCGTCGCGGGTCCGCGGCGGCGCCTTCGTCTTGCGCGGTGAATATCGCTCGGCTCAGTTCATCTTGGCCTTGCGGGCGTCGGCGATGACCTGCTCGAACTCGTTCATGCTGAGCACGCCCGGCACGCGGTACTTGCCGACGATGAAGGACGGGGTGCCGCGGAAACCGAAGGCTTCGGCCTGCTCGTTGTTGCGCTTGAGCAGAGCGTCGATGTCCTTGGCGTGGTCGGCGAGATCGCGCTTCAACCGATCCATGTCGACGCCGGCGGCCGCGAGCAACTCGTTGATGCGTGGCTCGGTCAGGCGCGAGCTGACGCCCATCATGGCGTCATGGGCCTGGTGGTATTTGTCCTGGAATTTCGCCGCGAGCGCCGCCCGCGCGGCGGTGACCGAGACCGGCCCGAGGATCGGCCAGTCCTTCATCACCAGCCTGACCTTGCCGTCGTCCTGGATGACCTGACGCAACTCGGGCTCGAGCTTGCGGCAATAGGGGCAGTTATAGTCGGACCATTCGATAATACTGATATTCCCGTCGGGATTACCGGCGACGGGAACATCCGGGTCGCGCAGCACCTTGGCTTCGGTCAGCACCTCGTCTTCGTCGGTCGCCGCGCGCGCCGAGGTGATTCCACCCGCGACAAGGGCGCCCGCCCCAATCAGCGTCAGCGCCGCGCGCCGCGTCGGCACAAGGGCTTTATTCCTGAATCCAGCCATATCTCGTTCCATTTCGGTCCCATCTCCGTCGATACGGTTCGAGACTGGGAATTGTTACAGCTCATATAGAGTGTCGCGGCGCCGATGTCATCGCACCAGCAGCGTGACCGCCAAGGGTACCAGGAAGGAGGTCACCAAGGCGTTCAGGCTCATGGCGATCCCGGAGAAGACGCCGGCGATCTCGTCGACCTGGAACGCTCGCGCGGTACCGATCCCGTGCGCGGCAAGGCCGGCGGCAAAGCCGCGGGCGCGGAAATCGCTGATGCCGGTGCGGTTCATCAGCGGCGTCACGATGATCGCGCCCATAATGCCCGTAAGGATAACCGCAACCGCAGCCAGCGAGGGATCGGCGTGCAGGGATTCGGCGATGCCCATGGCAACACCGGCCGTGACGGATTTCGGCGCGAGCGACAAAACCACTTCGTGCGGCAGACCGGCAAGTTGGGCCAGTAACACCACGGACACCACGGCCGTGACCGATCCCGCGACCAGCGCCACCAGCATCGGCACGATCGAGGCGACGACGCGCTTGCGGTTCTCATAGAGGGGAACAGCCAGCGCGACCGTCGCGGGCCCCAAAAGGAAATGCACGAACTGCGCGCCGGCGAAATAGGTCGTGTAGGAGGTGCCGGTTAGCAGCAGGAACGCGCCGACGATCCACATCGCATGCAGCACGGGATTGGCGAGCGGATGGCGCCGCGTCGCCAGCGACACCGCGTCCGTACCGGCATAGACCAGCAGCGTCACTGTCAACCAAAGCAGCGGCGACTGCGAGAGATAGACCCAGAGCGAGAACGGATTGTCCTTCATCGCGCGTCCTGTTGCCTCAACAGGCGGCTGACCAGGCGGAAAGTGAGTACGGTTGCGAGCAGGGTGACGACCACCGACAGCGCGAGCACGAGGATGATGGCGATGCCGTGGGACGCGAGCAGATCGAGCTTCTGCACGACGCCGACCCCGGCCGGCACGAACAGCAGCGACAGATGCGCGAGCAGACCCTTGCTCGCCGTCTCGACGCCATCATTACGCAGCGGCCCGCGCGCGAGAAGCGCAAAGCGGTCGCGCGCGAGCAGCAGGATGAGGAGCAGCAAGAGGCCAAGCACCGGGCCCGGCATCGGCAGGCCGAGGCCGCGCACGACGGCTTCGCCGATCAACTGGCAGAGCAGAATGAGACCAAGGCTTGCAAGCATGACTTAGGCATCAAGGGATGCGCCGGCAGTCTTGTCAATCACCGCTATGCAGCGGTCGTGCGCGGCGCTTGCGCAGCCGCAACGCGCGGCAGCATTGCCATCAGCGTCCCGGTCATCATGGCGATCAACGTGACCTTGCCCTCGTGCTCGGCAAACGCCCTGGCCTCGCAAAAGGTCAGCGTGCGGCCGGGCTTGACCACTTCGGCCTTGAAGACGAAACGCTCGCCCCGTGCCGGCGCGAGCAACGTGGTCTTGAACTCGACGGTGAGGATATCGGCCGCGCACGGCATCAGGGTGAAGGCAGCGACACCACAGGCATTGTCTAGTCCTGCGGTAATGATGCCGGCGTGGACAAAGCCGTTCTGCTGTGTGAGGGCCGGCGAATGCAGCATGGCGAGTTCAGCCTCGCCCGGCGCAAGGCGGACGATCGCGATGCCGAGCGTGTGCATTGCCGGCTGGCGATCGAACATGGCGATGGCAGCCGCGCGGTAGCCCGGGTTCTTCGGCTCGTATGCGGCCATGGCTCAGGCCTCCGCCGGCTCGGCGAGATGTCTCAAGGCGATCTCGCGAATGTCGTCCGTGAACAGCACCGATTTGCGCAGGCTGCGGTCCGTGTGCACGCCCGTGATCTCGCAGAACGCGGCGATCTCGCCGGTATCGGCATTGATCATGTCGTGCCGGAAGCGGATCGATTTGTCGCGGATCTCGAGCAGGTGACTGCGTATCTCGACGATGTCGCCGGCGAGCAACTCGCGCTTGTAGGTGATGTTCTGCTGCACGGCGGCAATGCCGCGCCCGGAGCCGCGCAGATAGCTCGGCGTCAGCCCGAGCCGGGCGAACAGATTCCAGTTGGCTTCGTCGAACTTGCCGACATACCACATGATGTTCATGTGGCCGACGTGATCGCACTGCCACGGATAGACCGTGCCGCGATAGGTCGCCTCCTGCTCCATCGCAATTCTCCCTGACCTTTTCTGGCTTTGATTGTTGATACGGTAGCGTATCAACCTCCTCCCGCGTTAGCAATACGGTACCGTATCAAGAATCGGCGAGGCTGCCTGCATGAGTGACGGCAAAGGCGATGTCTGGGTCGAGGCAGGGTTCACCGAACTCGCCCGATCGGGGGTCGAGGGGGTGCGGGTCGAGGTGCTCGCCAAGAATCTGGGCGTCACCAAGGGCGGCTTCTACCGCCGCTTCGCCGACCGTGCCGCGCTGCTCGGTGCCATGCTGGAGCGCTGGCGCGAGGGGCGCTCAACGGCGATCGCGCAGCAGACGAGTCTCGATGGCCAAGAGCCCCGTGAGCGGCTGAGGGCGGTGATCCAGCTCTATTCCGAGCGGCTCAATCCGGACGGGATGGCGATCGAGCTTGCGATCCGGCAATGGGCCCGCTCGGACGAGGGCGCCGCGGCAGCGGTGGCGAATGTGGACGCGGCGCGGCTGAAGCACGTCGCCGAACTCTATCGCGCGACCGGCCTCGAGACCGAGGCAGCCGAAGCGCAGGCCTTCCTGTTCTACTGCTTCATCTTCGGCCAGAGCCTGCTGTTCGTCGAGCGCGGCCCGCGCAAGCGATCGCAGCTCGTGGCGAAATCGGCCGAGAAGCTACTGGATTAAAGCAAGAGGCCGGAGCTTGGCTCCGGCCTCTGCGTCGTCTTGAAGCGTCAGGCGGCGCCCTTCAGCTTCTTGTTGCATTCGCTGTAATAGCCGCCGCCCTTCTCGATCCACTTCATGCCGCCATTGCCGTTGGTGGTCTTGTTGGCGTTGTACTGGTCGACGCAGGTGTGCAGGCGCCCCTTGCCGGGGGTCTCCTTGGCGTATTTCGGATCAACGGCGTTCGGATAGATCGCGGGGCCGGCCGGCAGGGTCGGCGCGGCAGCCGGGGCGGCCTCCTTCTTCGCCTGCTTCGGCTCGGCGGGAGCGGCGGCCGCAGCAGGAGCGGCCGCGGTCGGCGCAGCCGCTGGCGTCGCATCCGCGCCGCATTGGGCCTTGCGGAAGTCATTCCACTTCGTGGTGCCGAGCGAGCCGTCCTTCTTGGCGGCCTGGTATTTCGCGCTGCACTCCTGCGAGGTCAGCGCCTGCGCCGGCGCACTCACCACCAGCGCGGCAAAGCCCGACAGCGCAACTGCACACAGCAACTTTGATTGCATGGTCATCCTTGGTCTCCTCCTTGATCTTCCCCCGAGGGAAGTGAACCGAGGATTGCTATCCTAGCGTGCCGCCGGCTCGCGACAAGGAAGCGATGGCTGCTGCCGCCAAAATATAGTGATCCTCCACGTTCGAATTATTCATGTCGCGTTCAGCAAGGCCAGCCGACTTTCGCGCCCTTCGCAATTCCCGCAAGAAGAGTGCAGCATCATGACCTTCACATCTCGCCTCGCCGTCGTCGCTCTCGCCTCCCTGCTCGCCACCGGCACTGCCTTCGCGCAGACCGCCGCGCCGGCAGCAAAGACCGACACCAAGACCACAACCGCCGCCCCCATGGACAAGAAGGCACCGAAGGAGCACTCGGCCGAGTCGCTCGAATGCTCCAAGCAGGCCGACGCCAAGGGCCTGCACGGCAAGGAGCGCAAGAAATTCCGCTCCGAATGCATCAAGACCGCCAAGGCCGGCATGGCCGCGCCGGCTGCGGACAAGAAGTAAGTCCTTCCCTCTGCCTGCGGCTTCGGGAGAGGCGCGCGCATTGCGGCATGACGTGACCGCAATTGTGCGCCTCTCGCTGATTTGCGATAAGGCGGTGTGAAGCAAATCACCGCCTCCCTGCCGTTCGAATGGCCGAGCCGTGCCAAGATCTTGAGCACGGTGGAAACGCTTGTCATCGGCACCGCCGGGGGCCTCGTGTTTCTGCTCGCGGGCCTTCCGGGGGGATTGATCTCGGGCTCCATGATCGCAGTCGGGATCGCCGCGATCGCCGGTCGCCAGCTGACGCTGCCGCCGATCCTGACCCAGACCGTGCTGGTGCTGCTCGGCATTTCGTTAGGATCAGTCGTCTCGCGCCACCTGCTTCAACAGGTCAGTGCCTATCCGCTCACCATCGGGCTGCTCGCGCTCGCGACCTTCTGCTCGACCTTCGGCTCGAGCTATTATCTCCAGCGCATCCACGGCTGGGACCGCACCTCGGCCTTCCTCGCCGGCAGCCCCGGCGCGCTGTCGCAGATCACGATTTTGGCGGTCGAGCGCGGCGCCGACCTGCCGGGCATCGCGGTGGTGCAGACCATGCGCGTAATCATCCTCACCGCGGCGCTGCCGATGGTGCTGGCGTTCGCCGGCGTCGCACCCTCCGTCGCGCCGTCGCTGACGACGACGATTGCCTCGCCGCTCGACCTCGTCGAACTGGTCGCGGCCTCGCTGGCCGCGGCGCTCGTCCTGCGGCTGATCAGGTTTCCGGCGAGCTGGATGTTCGGCGCGATGATCGGCTCGAGCGTGTTGCATGGCGCAGGCTGGGTCGAGGGCGGCCTGCCGGACTGGGTACGCGGCGTGGCGCTGATCGGCATCGGCGCCCTGATCGGCAGCCGCTTCGCGCGGATGCAGATCAAGACGCTCGCCGGCCACATCAACGCGGCGCTGGGCTCGTTTGCCGTCGCCATCGCCGTCTCCGCAATTTTCGTCGGCATCGTGGCGCTCACCACGCAGGTGAAATTCTCCGACGTCGTGGTCGCCTACGCACCGGGCGCGATGGACGCCATGCTGGCGCTGGCCCTGACGCTGCACATCGACCCGATCTTCGTCGGCGCCCATCACCTCTCGCGTTTCGTCTTCGTGACGATCGCGACGCCGGGCATCGTGCACCTGTTCGGCCGGACGCAGGACGATGTGGATGATTGAGCCTTAGCGCTTCGCCGTCGCAACGAATCCCCACGCGGCGATCGCAGCCATCAAGAGCGAGATCAGCAAATTGTAGCCGGCAAGCGAGAGGCCGAGGAAGCGCCACTGCACCTCGTCGCAGCGGACCACCTTCACGGTGTCGAGTCGCGACAGCAGGTCGGTGGCGCTGCCGAGATTGACGACGGGACCGGAGCAGTCGGTCGGTCCCTTCCAAAAGCCCCATTCGACGCCGGCGTGAAAGGTGCCGAGCCCGGCATTGGCGAGGCTCGCCAGCACAAGGATCGCGAGGCCCGCGAACAGCAGCGGCCTCGGCGCACTGCCCCGCGCCGCGAGTGCGATGAGCAGGCCCAGCGGGATCGCGAGGTAATAGGCGTAGCGCTGCTCCAGGCAGAGCGGACAGGGCACGATCCCGAGCACCAGCTGGAAGAACCAGGCGCCTGCGATCGTCGCGGCTGCAATCAGCGTGACCGCGAGCGAAGCGACCAGCGCGGGGCTCGTGGCCGCCCGTTTGAATGCAGGTATTGCGGCACTCTGGGTCGTCACGGCAGCCTCTTTTCGATGGGTCGCTTTCCAAGGCTGTAACCCCGGCTCATGCGGCTGTCGAGAACGGCCGGGATCACTTTGGCGCGGGTTGACCCCGCTTGGTCCATGGCTATAGTCCGCCGGCTTCGCGACGCCCTGTTAGGGCTGACCGAGGGCCCCTGTGGCGGAACTGGTAGACGCGCTCGACTCAAAATCGAGTTCCGCAAGGAGTGCTGGTTCGATTCCGGCCAGGGGCACCACGCTTCGCCCTTTCGGGCTTCGTGTGGCGCAGCCCGCGCCAAGCCCGAAAGGGTGAAGCGTGTCCGGCGAAGCCTCTTGGCGAAGACCGACTGTCTCGGCTTTCCCCCTCCCTAGCAATCGTCACATGCCACCTGTATAAACCGGTAGCTTCTTCCGCAATTCGAAGGAGCTCATATGAACGACCTGCACACGTGGCTTTCGCAACAGCACCACGGCCTGCGCACCTTCCGGATCTTTCAGCAAAAGCTCGAGACGCTCGGCCGCGACGACCCCGAACAGCGCGGCCTGTGCCGTCTGTTGAGCGGTCTGGTCGGCAGCTATGTCGAGACGTTCGATGAGGCCCCGCTGCCCGTCGAGGTCGCTGACGGAGCCTATCATCGCCTGCTGGCGCTGGTCGCAAGCCTCGACCTCGCGGGCGACACCAGTCGGCGGCTCGCGGACATCAACCGGGTTGCGACCTGCGAGCTCTGGCAGTGACGAGAGCGGGCCGCCATACGGCCCGCATCCGCATCCCCGGGACACTTCGCCAGGAGAGGGCCGTGCTTCCCTGCACGAGCCTCCCTCGACGGGTTCGACTTCGCAGAGCCAGTCCCTATATCGTGGGGCAACCTATGTTGATGCAGCGAGCAGCTTCGATGGCCAGGAGACGCGCGACCGAAGCGGACGCCGACGACCTCCCCCGCTTCTTCGTCTGGGTCCGGGGCCTCGAAGGCGCCGAACCGCAGAAATGGATGGCGATGGATTTCGGCGTCGGTGACTGGAAGCGGCCGCTCGTGCTCGCCTATCTGGAGCTGCCGGAGGGCGAGCAACACTTGCCGTTGTCGGCGCTGGCCCGGCGATACCCACCGCCGCGGGGAGAGGCTTCGTAGAGGAGCCATCCTGGACGGAGGCAAGGATCTCGCCAGCCCCTCAACCCAGGGCGAGCAACGCCGCACGGCGCTAATCACGGTGCAGCGTCTGCCAGTGCCGCCGACGCCATCGGCCGCAGCAAAGCGATAGGCGGCGTCCGCAACGGCGGAAGAGTGACAAAGCGCCCCCATGATTATGGGTGTCGCGGCGCCCGCACCGCAGCTAAACTTGGCCCTGCGCCGCGGGGGACACGCGGTGCAGGACGATGATCATGACCGAACAGGGCGAGACGGGTGAAGCCATCACCATCCTCCTCGTCGAGGACGACGCGCCGACCTGCTGGCGGCTCCACGACGCGCTGGTCAAGGCCGGTTACGAGGTGCGCAGCGCCGGCACGCTCGCAGAGGCCCGCGCCGGGCTCGGCGACCGGGCGCCGCGCGTGCTGCTCACCGATCTGCGGCTGCCCGACGGCCACGGCGTCGAGCTGATCCGCGAGACAAGGCAACGCTTTCCCGACACCGAGATCATGGTGATCTCGGCGCTTGGCGACGAAGAGAGTGTGATCTCCGCGATCACGGTGGGCGCCACCGGCTATCTCCTGAAGGATGCGTTCCCCACGGACATCGCCACCACCGTGCGCGATCTAGTCGCCGGCCATTCGCCAATCTCGGCCTCGATCGCCCGTTTCATCGTGCGCAGAACGCAGGGTACCGCGCAGAATGCGGCCGAGCCTCCGCCCGGTCCCGCGCTCAACACCGCAAGGCTCACCCCACGCGAGATCGACATCCTCTGGGGCATCGCCAAGGGCTTCAGCTACGCCGAGATCGCGAGCCATCTCGGCCTGTCCAGGCAGACCGTGCCCGGCCACATCAAGAACATCTATCGCAAGCTCGAAGTGCACACCCGCAGCGAAGCGGTGTTCGAAGCAGTGCAGCAGGGCCTGATCAAGCTGTGAGCGAAATCGCGGCGAAGGCACCGGTCAAACCCGCGCGGCGCCGGCTGCTGGTCTCGCGCCTCGTGCCCTATCTGCTGCTCCAGGCACTGATATTGGTCGCAACTGTCCTCGGGCTGCGGCTGCTCCAGCCCAGCGACCCCGACGACTTTGCCCTGAGCGAATTCTCGCTGCGCGAGGACGGCGTGGCGCGCCCCGTGACGCTGCCGCATTTCACGTCGTCACGCTATTCCCTGGCCGACCCGCCGCTCTACAGCGGCGCCTTCACGTTCCGCCGCGGCGATGTGGCGTCGGGATGGTCGGTATTCCTGCCGCGCTTCAGCAACGCGGTGGAGGTCTCAATCAACGGCGTCATCATCCTGGATTCCCGACGCGATGCCAACGCCAACCGGCCCGACCGCAACACTCCGCAGATCGGGTCGATCCCGTCCTCGCTGCTGCGCGAGGGCGCGAACGAGATCACGGTGCGGCTGTTGGTTTGGGGACCGCTCAAGGGCTTTCTCGACACCGTCTATGTCGGGCCGGATGCGGCCTTGCGGCCGGCCTACGAGACACGCACGCTGATGTTCGTCACGTTGCCCGTGGTGTTCTCCGCCTGGCAATCGATCCTCGCCGTCATCCTGGCTATCATGTGGCTGATGCGCCGCCGCGAGCCGGTTTACGGCGTGCTGGCCGTAGCGATGGTACTCGGCGTGGTGCAGGCCTTCGCGCCACCACCGGTGCCCCCCGTCAACACGTCCCGGCTCGCCGCAGTGTTGCTCGCGTCCGCACCGATCGAGAGCGCCCTGGTCGTCGTATTCGGCGTGCTGTTCTTCGGCTGGCGTTGGCCGCGTTACGGCATGCTGCTGTTCGCGCCGGGGCTCGTCGTGTTCAGTGTCGGGCTGATCGCCGGCCCGCCGTTGCCGCGCATTCTGTTTCTCCTGTTGGGGATTCCGACCGTCGGGATCTGCCTGTTGCTGATGGCCTGCGTCACAGCTGCCGCAGTGGTGCGGCGGCAGGACGCGGCAAGCTTCACGCTCGGCTGCGCGGTGACCATCGTGCTGATCTGCTGGGTCCACGACATGCTGTCGGTGTTCGAGATCGTGACCGACGAGCGCATCTTCCTCTCGCGCCTGTCCTATTCGGCGATGCTGGTCGCGATCGGCGCCGGCTTGACCTGGCGGTTCGCGCGCGCGCTGAACCAGGTCGACAGCTTTGCCGGCCAGCTCGTAACGCGCGTACGCGAGGCCGAGGAGCGGCTGAAGGCGAGCTTTGCCCGCGAGGAGGAGCGTGCGCGGGCCGCCGCGCTTGCCAATGAGCGCACGCGACTGATGCGCGACCTGCATGACGGCCTCGGCGGCCAGCTCATCAGCATCGTGGCACTGTCCGAGCGCGGGCACGAGGGCGCGACCATCACTGACGCCGCCCGTGCGGCGCTGAAAGACCTCCGCCTCGTCATCGACTCCATGGACGACATCGGCGGCGACCTGATGCTCGCACTCGGCTCCTGGCGCGAGCGCGCGACCGCACAATTGCGACCACACGACATCGCACTCGACTGGCACGTGGCGACGCCACAAGGGCTGCCGCTGCATCCCGAGCTCAGGCCATGGCATGTCATCCAGATCGTGCGCATCCTCGACGAGGCCGTGACCAATGCGGTCAAGCACGCAGAGGCCCGCCGCATCGCGGTCACCATCGAGACGGTCGACGGAGGTCAGGGACCCTACGGTGTGATCAGGGTCGCGGATGACGGCAAGGGCTTTGCGAACGGTTGTGCGCCGGTCGGCAGCGGCGGGGCCACCGACGCGAGCCAGACCGCGCGGGGCCTTCGCAACATGAGGAGCCGTGCCGCGCGCTGCGGGGCGATGCTCGATCTCGGTTCGGATTCCTCAGGCACACGCGTGCGGCTGCAATTGCCGCAGATTTTCCCCGACAGCGATGCCGCCGTCGGCTGAAAAGCCCCCTCTCCGAACGTGTGGGACGCGCGGAGAGAGGGACGGGCCGGATGGTTTGCCCTGCGGAGGACGGGGGGTTCGTCCGCACGGCTCCTTCGCCCGAACTCTTTCGTTGTTCTCAGCGCACGCCCACGCGATTGACCGGACCACCGCGATTCATCGGCGTGCCCGCGCGCACGCCGACACCGGGCGCACCGACCCCGGGTGTCGCCACGGCGACCGCGGCGGCCGGCGCTACCCTCACCGCAGCCGCCGGTCGCACCACGCAGCCTTTGGGTATGCCGACCGTCTTGCAATAGACCACCGCTTGCGCCGGGCTCGTGCCCAGCGACACCATCGCCGAACCTGCCAGCGCCAAAATCGTCAACCCGGCGCTCAGCGCTCCCGCTCTTTTCGACATCTTGCTCTCCTGCTTGCCGTTCGGCGTCCCGATGCAATCACCGGGTCTCGCAGCCGACGTGCAGCCTGAATGACAAAAGACGGCGCGCTGATACATGCCATGAAAATGGGGGTACGGCGGCGGGACGGGCTAGCCGATGCCATGAACATGGCATGGACCTGCGCCCGGCGGTCGCGAGATGGTCCGGCCCGCTTGATCCCAGGCGGGACCAACGACATTCCCAAGGAGGTGTTTTATGAAGATTTCGGTTCTTGCCGTGCTGCTGCTCGCCGCGACCGCCCAGACCGCCGCTGCGCAATCCGGTCCGACCCCGCAGGAGCAGATGACCTGCCGAAGCGACGCGAGCAAATTCTGCGCCGAACACATCGGCAAGCCGCCGGAGATGAATGCCTGCCTGCGCGAGAACAAGTCGAAGCTTTCGGACGGCTGCCGCAAGGTCGTGGAGTCGCACGGCGGGTGAGTGGTCGCCGTCCGCAGCACAAATCTCGCGGGTGTTGCGTCAGACCATAGCCGTCGATGCGCCCGTCATAGATCGCGCGCGACGGCGAGGACGGACCTAATCGTCGTCGCCGAATAGCCTGATCTGCGGAAAGCCGCCGCGCGGCCGGCTCGGGACCTCGCGCGCGTCGGCATCTTCGCGGATGTTGCGCGCGACGTCGTCCCAATCGGTCCGGTCGCGCATCCCACGCGGCTCGCGGGAATCGTAATGACGGCGCTCGGCCCAACGCTCACGGCGCTCCGTCCGGCGCCGTTCAGACGTGGCCCGCTTGACGTCAGAATCTCTGGCCTTGGCAAAGGCGTTGTCGGGTGGGGATGACGGCTCTGTCGACGCCTGCTGTGCAGCAGGCTTCGCGAGTTGCGGAGGCGATGCCGGCGCTGGCTTGGGCGGCTCTACCGCAGCCGCTTGCGAAGGCTGTTGCGCTGGCTGTTCAGCGTTGGCCTGAGTGGTCTGCGTGCCGGGCTTCGCGGCTTCGGATTTTGCTTCAGGCGTGGATTCGGGTTTAGCGTCGAATTTCGCTTCGGCCTGCGCTGGCGCGGCGACCATGGCGCCAAATGCTTGCGAGCCGGTGAGATATTGCAGGCGCTCGGATGGCGCATCCGTCGTGCCGGGCTTGGCGTCAGCGCGTTGCGCCATCTTGCTGGTATCCGGCCCCTGCTTGGGCGAGACCGGATTCATGATATTGCCGGCGACAATGCCGCCGCCGAGACCAATGGCGATGGCTGCGACGATGGTTCCTGCACCGACGAAATAGGCTGTCGAGGCGCGCATTGGTCCACTCCCTCTTTGGAGCGGGCAACGCTTGTCGATTGCCGGATGTTCCCGATACAGGCGCAGTTCCGGGAGGAACTTGATTTCCGGAAGAAACTTGCGCCTTAGATCTGCTGCGCCACCTTCTCGAGCCCGATGATGCGGGCGAGCTTGCGCACTTCCTCTTTCTGGTCGTCACGCAGCTGGAACAGCAGCGGCATCGCCGCCGACTTCAACTGCTGGACCTCGTCGCAATTGGGATCGATCGGAACACCCTGCACGTTCGGATTGGACAGCTTGTTTGCCGAGATCTTGCGGACAACATTGCGCAGCGCGGTTTCGACCGAGGGCCAGTAATATTCTTGCGACGACGACAACTTCAGACGGTCCCTGATGCCCGCGATCTGCACGTCGGAGAGCAGCGAATAGGATTTCTGCGGCTGCGGCTTGGCGACGACCTTCGGCTTGGCCGGGACTTCGACGGCAGGAATGTCTGCAGCGGCCGGAGCCTCGTTCACGCTCGCCTTGGGCATCGGGAAATCGGATGGCGTGGCGGCGGCAAACGCTTGGCGCAGCGGCTCGGTCAGCACGGGCATCTGCGAGAGCTTGTCGGCAGGAACTTGGACCGGGTCGAACGCGGCCGAGGCCAGTGCCAACGTCGGAACCAGACGATCGGCCTTGGCGGCCCGATTGGTTGCAAGCGGCTTGGGTGCCGGCGCCTGCGTGATCATTTCGGCGCTGACGCTGGGCACGCTGTCGCGGCCGAGAATGGCGGTGGTGGCGGCGCCGAGGACGAGGAAGCAGGTCAGCACGACGATGGTGATGGCTTTCGACAAACGTCTCTCCGCAACCGGCTTCAAGTCCACGTGATCACTGCCCGGAAACTGGGCGAAAATTAAGGCTTAACCGTGCCATTGCGACGGCAATCGCGCGGACTACGGCGACATTGCCTAGAAAGCTCAACAAAATCAGGCAGCTATCGCAAGATCGTAGGCGTCCTGGATGTCGGCCACGATCTCCGAGGCCTCCCAGACTCCGCGCGGCTCGACCGATTGCAGCGCCACCGTCCAATTGCCGCCCCGGCGGGTGCGAGGGACGCTGACGATGTCGAAGCGCACATTGCGGCACAGCGGGTGGCGGGCCAGCGCATGGGCTACGCGAACACGAATCTCGTCCAGCGAAGCCGCCGTCTTGGCGTTCAGAAAGTCGAAGTCCATCGCCTGTCCCTCTCGGTCCGGATTGGCGGCCGTGAGAGGGATTCTTGCCGGGCGTTGGTTAATCTGCCGTTAATTGGGCGCTTCGGAGGAACGCTCGATTAACTGTGATGGGACGACGGGCCCTGTCGGCCTGCACATTTTCACGGGGAGACGCGGCCACCCGCCCCTCGATACTCGGCGACCGCCCCTGCGACGAGATCGTCAACCGCGAGCACGTCGGTCACGCCGGATGTCGAGTGCCCACCGCTCCAGATATCGCGCCAGCGCTTTGGCCGGTTCTCCCGTGCGGCAACGTCGATGTCCTTGGCGATGTCGATGGCCCCGCGCGCCGGCAGGTCGTCGGGATCGAGACCCGCGGCGACGATCGACGGCTTTAGCATGCTGGTTTGAAGTCCCGTGAACGCGGTGGTCAGCAGGATATCGTCGGCGCTGCTCTCGACCAGAAGCCGCTTGTAACGATCATCCGCCATGCTCTCGTGGGTCGCTATGAACTTTGTGCCCATGTAGCCGAGATCGCAGCCGAGCACTTCGGCCGCACGCAACGCGTGGCCGTCGCTGATGCCCCCCGCGAGCACGATGATGCCATCGTAGAACGCGCGCACCGCGCGAACGAAGGCGAACGGGTTGAGCCAGCCGGTTTGGCCGCCCGCGCCCGCAGTGAGCAGCACGAGCCCGTCGGCACCTGCTTCCGCCGCGCGTTCGGCGTGGCGGATCGAGGCAACATCCGCAAGCACCAATGCGCCGGCGTCATGCAGCGGCTCGAGCACCGGCATGGGCGAGCCGACCGAGGTGATGACGATCTCCGGCCTGTGGTGCAGCAACACGGCGAGATCCTGCTCCAGTCGTGCATTGGAGCGGTGCACGATCAGGTTTGGGCAAAGCGGCGCGGCCTTGCGGCCGGTTTGATCTTCATGCCGCAGCAGCCGCGCTTCGATGTTGGTGAGCCATTCATCGAGTTGTTCGGCGCTACGGCAATTCGCGCTGGGGAAGCTGCCGATCACGCCGTTGCGACAGACGCCGACCATGAGTTCGACGCCCGACACCAGAAACATCGGCGCGGCGATCAGCGGCAGGGCGAGACGACCGTGGAAACGTTGCAGCCGATCTGACGTCACGCATGCCTCCCTCGCGCGGGCTTAGTCGTTCCCTCCCGCATTCCCTGTGCTAGCGTCGCGGTAAACATTGGCACGCCGGAAGCCGATGACAAAGCAGCGAGGAAACATATGTCCGATCCGCTCCATGCATCGTCGCCGACTTGTGCGCAGACGCTACGGGCACTGTCGCGCTATCCCGCCCGCACCGCTTTCGCCTGGCCGGGCGGATCGCTGAGCTATCAGGGCACGCTCGATCTGATCGGACGCATCCAGGGCGTATTCATGCGCCTTGGATTGCAGCCCGGCGCGCGGGTCGCATTCCTCACCGCCAATCGCGCCGACACCTGGTGCGCCGGCGTCGCCGCGCAACTGTCGCGGCTCTGCGTCACCTGGCTGCATCCTTTGGGATCGCGGGGAGACCAGCTGTTTCAGCTCGAGGATTCCGGGGCCGAAATGCTGGTGGTCGATGCGGGCTTCTTCCGCGAGCGCGGCGGCGAGCTCGCCGCACAGGCGGCCTGGCTCAAGGCGGTGTTCACCACGGGACCGGCTGACTACGGCGTCGACCTGTTGCAGGTGGTCGAGAGCGAAGGCCATGCCAGCGCGCATTGCCTCGCCGGCCCCGACGATCTCTCCACCCTGAATTACACCGGTGGCACGACCGGCAAATCCAAGGGCGCGTTGCGCTACCACCGCGAAAATGCCGGAGCCGCGGCCGCGATCCTTGCCGACTTCGAGATCCCCGATGGCGCGCGCTACCTCGCGGTGGCACCGATCAGCCATGTCGCCGGCACGAAAGTGCTGCCGACCTTGATGCGGGGCGGCACCGTGCACATGCTGAAGGGTTTTGATCCCGAGGCGGTACTGGCGACGATCGCACGCGAGCGCATCAACTTCACGCTGTTCGTGCCGACCATGATCTACGTGCTGCTCGATCATCCCGCGCTCGACAAAACCGACCTCTCCTCGCTTGAGCTCGTGCTCTATGGCGCCTCCGCGATGTCACCGAGCCGGCTGATCGAGGGCATCGAGCGGATCGGGCCGGTGTTCTCGCAGCTCTACGGCCAGACCGAATGCTATCCAATCTCGGTGCTGCGCAAGGCGGATCACGATCCCAACAGGCCGGAGCTGTTCCTGTCATGCGGTTTCCCGATCGCGGCGTGCGAGGTCAAGATCCTCGACGACAACGACCAGGAAGTGAAGACGGGCGAAGCCGGCGAAATCTGCGTGCGCGCTCCACACGTCATGGCGGAGTACTGGAAGCGGCCGGACATCACCGCCGAGACGCTGAAGAACGGCTGGGTGCACACCGGCGACATCGCTCGCAAGGACGATCGCGGCTACATGTTCATCCTCGACCGCAAGAAGGACATGATCGTCTCCGGCGGCTTCAACATCTTTCCGCGCGAGGTCGAGGACGTGCTGTCGCAGCATGCGGACGTGGCCATGGTGGCGGTCGTAGGCATCCCCGACGAGAAATGGGGCGAAGCCGTCACGGCTGTCGTCGTCCTGCGCGAAGGCGCAAAACCTGACGCCGATGAACTGATCAATCTGGTGAAGACGCGAAAAGGCTCGGCCCATGCGCCGAAGCAGATCCAGTTCGTCAAGCAACTCCCGATGACGGGTGTCGGCAAGGTCGACAAGAAGGTGCTGCGCGCGAGCTTTTGGAGCGGGCGGGGCCGGATGGTGGGATAGAAAAGGTGCCTTACCGCTTCTCGATCACAAGGCTTTGCACGGCGCGGCCGAAATAGCCCTGCCGGTCGGCGAGCCGCGACATCGCAAGCCCAGCACCATCGGGACCGATCCAGGAATCGCCGTCGAGCAGGATCCATTCGCCGATCGGCTGGCGCGAAAAGCTCACGGTGAGGTCGGCGTTGATATAGGTCCAGGCGCGGAAATCGAGCGACGAGGCGGTGCCGTTGGAAAAATCGGCCGCGACCACGGCGCGCATCGCCTGCGAGAGCGGTTCGCCTGCGATCAGGGGATGGTCGACGCGAAACCAGATCGCACCGGCGCCGGCCTGGCCGAAGCGGCCGCGCGCGGCACGCATCGACACCGATCGCACGAACGGACTGGTGGCGGCATGACCGTCCTCGAGCAGCGAGTCCTCCGGGGACGGCAGCGTAACCGGCAGCGCCTTGACGTCCTCGGGCAGCGTCAGCGGCTGGCGCTTGATCTTGAGCACGGTGGCGGCGACCACCTGTACGCCGTCGGCGAACAGCTTGACCCCGCAGAGCTGGATCTTGCGGCCCTCGCGCAAGATCTCGGTCGCGATCGTGAGCGGCGCCACCGGCACCGGGCGCATCAGGTCGATGGTGACCCGCGCGATGTCCATCGCGACAGGCGTTGGAATGCGCTCCGCCGCCCACGTCACCAGCGCGGCCGGCGCCGAACCGTGCTGCATACGCCGGTCCCACGGGCCCGCAGCATCCGGGCTGGTGACGACGCTGTCGCCGTCGACGCGGTAGATGGGGGTCATCGGTTCTCCGTGATGCATGTGCGGAGTTCAGCAAAAAATGTCGTCCCGGCCCCTAGTGCGCAATTGCGTACTAGCCGGACGACTAAGATCACAACGGCGGATCAACCGCCTCGTCGTATTCCCTCTTGAAGCGCGCGATCATTTCGGCGGCGGGCACGATGCCGTCGATGCTGCCGACGCCTTGGCCTGAACCCCAGATTTCCTTCCAGGCTTTTGGCTTGGCACGCTCGCCGGAGGCATCAGTGCCGAAGTTCATCTTGGAGGGATCGGACGTCGGCAGGTTCTCCGGATCCATACCGGCGGCAAGAATCGACGGCTTCAGATAGTTACCGTGCACGCCGGTGAAGAGGTTGGAATAGACGATGTCATCGGCCGTCGCGCCCGCGATCATCTCCTTGTACTTCTCGACCGCATTGGCTTCTTTGGTGGCGATGAAGGCCGAGCCGATATAGGCAAAGTCGGCGCCGAGAATGCGCGCGGCGCGGATCGCCTTGCCGTTGCCGATCGCGCCCGACAGCGCGATCGGGCCGTCGAACCATTTTCGAGTTTCGGCGACGAACGCCAACGGCGAGATCGTGCCGGCGTGGCCGCCCGCGCCCGCCGCGACCAGGATCAGGCCGTCGGCACCCTTCTCGATCGCTTTGTGCGCAAATTTCTGGTTGATCACGTCGTGGAAAACGATGCCGCCCCAGCCGTGCACGGCCTGATTGAGCTCCTCGCGCGCGCCCAGCGACGAGATGATCATCGGCACCTTGTACTTGGCGCAGAGCTGCATGTCATGGTCGAGCCGGTTGTTCGACTTGTGCACGATCTGGTTGACCGCAAACGGCGCCGACGGCTTGTCGGGATGCGCGCGGTCATACGCCGCGAGCTCTTCGGTGATGCGCGCCAGCCACTCGTCAAGCAGCTCCGGCGGCCGTGCGTTCAGCGACGGAAACGAGCCGACCACGCCCGCCTTGCACTGCGCGATCACGAGATCGGGCACCGAGATGATGAAGAGCGGCGAACCGATCACCGGGATCGACAGGCGTCCCTTGAACAAGGCAGGCATGGACATTGCGAGACGATCCTCTGTTGGCGTCAAATCGAAGCTGGGAGCCATACCAACAAGGCAATCTTTCCACTGTCAAGTATTGCGTTTTGGTGCCGTGGAGGACGGCGTTACCGCAATTCCAAGCCGCGGAATTCAGCGCGGGACGACGCCATCACGCAATCAGGTCCGGATTGATCAGCCGCTCGAACGAGAACATCTCGTCCCATTTCTCCTGCGTCAGCAGCTTACGCTCGACCACGACGATCTGGTGCAGTGACTTGCCGCTCTTGTAGCCCTCGCGCGCGATCTCGGCGCATTGCTTGTAGCCGAGCAACGGCTTCAGCACCGTAACGATACCCAACGAGTTCAGCACCATGTTGCGGGTATGCTCCTCGTTGGCAGTGATGCCCACGACGCAATTCTCGCGCAGGCTGTTGACCGCGCGCTCCATGGTGCGGATGGAGAAGAACAGCGCGAACGAGATCACCGGCTCCATCACATTGAGCTGGAGCTGACCCGCGGACGCCGCGAGCGTCACGGTGGTGTCGAGCCCGATCACGAGGAAGCTGGTCTGGTTGACGACCTCGGGGATGACAGGATTGACCTTGCCCGGCATGATCGAGGAGCCCGGCTGAAGCTGCGGCAGGTTGATCTCGTTGAAGCCGGCACGCGGGCCCGAGGCGAGCAGGCGTATGTCGTTGCAGATCTTGGTCAGCTTGCTCGCGGTGCGTTTGAGGACACCGGAGAGCTGCACATAGGCGCCGGTATCCGACGTCGCCTCGACGAGGTCGCCTGCAAGGATGAAGTCGACGCCGGTGAGCGCGCTCAGATGCCGGACCGCTAGCTTGGGATAGCCCTGCGCAGCGGTGACGGAGGTGCCGATCGCGGTCGCGCCGAGATTGATCTCGCGCAGCAGCGCGCGGGCCTCGGAGATTCGATCGACCTCCTCGCCCATGGTGGTGCCCCAACCGCGGAATTCGGCGCCGAGTGACATCGGCACCGCGTCCTGTAGATGGGTGCGGCCCATCTTCAGCACGCGATCGAACTCCCTGCCCTTGGCGAAGAACGCCTCCTGGAGTTGACGCAGCGCCGTCATGTAGCTCTCGAGCCGCAGGATCAGCGCCAGCCGAAAGGCCGTCGGATAGGTGTCGTTGGTCGACTGGCCGTAATTGACGTGATCGTTGGGGCTGACGTGCTGGTAATCGCCCTTGGCAAAGCCGAGCGATTCCAGCGCGAGATTGGCGATCACCTCGTTGGCGTTCATGTTGGTGGAGGTGCCGGCCCCGCCCTGGATGAAGTCGGTGACGAACTGGTCCATCATATCGCCGGCAATGACGCGGTCGCAGCCCACGATAATGGCTTCCGCGACTTTGGTGTCCACCGCCCCGAGATCGCGGTTGGCCATGGCGGCGGCCTTCTTGACGTAACCAAGCGCCTTTACGAAGTAAGGCTCCTGGTTCATCGGAATGCCGGTGATGTGGAAGTTCTCCTTCCCGCGGATGGTCTGGACGCCGTAATAGATGTCGTCGGCGATCTCACGCTGTCCGAGGAAGTCCTGCTCCGTGCGACTCATGGGCGCTCCTTGCTTGCTCGCGCGACGTCCTCAGTTCTGGCACAGCGCGCTGGTGACGAAGGTATCGGTGCGGCAGTCATCCGGTTTGCGTTGCCTGCCCGGAATCAGAACCTTGGCCGAGCACTTTTCCGCGGAGTCGGCATTCAGGCTCTTGCCTTCCGTGTAGCCCTTGCTCTGGCAGAGTTTGTCGGCGGCGAGCTTGCAGTCGGGCGCGCCGTTCGACGAGGCCGGACAGGCCACGCGCCCCGACACCATGGTCGACGGCTTCGCCAGGCGCGACAAATCGTTCATGGTCTCGCTCGGGCTTTTGATCGGCGGCAGGATCGAGGGCAGCTTGTCGAACAGCTTGCCCATTTCGTTGATCAGCCCGGGATTTTCCTCATGCACCGGCGGCGACGGAGGGGCTGTCGAGGGCGCCGGTGCGGCCTGCGGTCCTTGCTCCTGCAAGCCGAGCGCCGGCGGTGCGGATTGCGGCCATCCGGTACCGCCGGCAAGGAGCAGGACCGAAAGCGCCGAAAATATCAGCCTGCCCAGTCGCAGGACCGGATTGCCGGATCGAAGCATCATGACGGCAACCGTAGCCGAACGAGACGCAGCGGCAAAGCGCCTTCGGGGTTAGATCAATTTGACTGCGACGACAAAGCCGAGCACGAGCACCGCGGCGCCGATTGCCACCACCAATCCGAGATGCTTCTCGATCTTGACCCGGATCCAATCGCCGTAGCGGTTGAGCAGAATCGCCACGATAAAGAAGCGCCCGCCACGCGCCACGATCGAGCACAGGATGAAGAGCCCGATATTGTAGCCGGCAAAGCCGGACGTGATGGTCACGAGCTTATAGGGGATCGGTGTCAGGCCCTTGAGCAGGATGATCACGGCGCCCCATTCGGCATAGGAGGCGCGGAAAGCGTCGACCTTGCCGCCGAGGCCATAGACCTCGATCAGCCAATGGCCGACCGAGTCGAAGAGCAGCGCACCGATGGCGTAGCCCAACAGGCCACCCAGCACCGACGTCGCAGTGCAGATCGCCGCATAGACCCAGGCGCGTTGCGGGCGCGCCAGTGACATGGGGATCAGCATCACGTCCGGCGGGACGGGAAAGAAGGAGCTTTCAGCGAAAGCCACGGCGCCCATGATCCAGAGCGCGTAAGGCTTGTGAGCGGCGTCGATGCACCAGTCGTAGATACGTTTCAGCATGGCGCCGCGATGAAGCACCATGGGACGGATTTGTCCATGCCGAGATGGGACCGATTCGTGCCAATACTAGTGGCGCTTGCGCGCGGTACGGCCTTCGAGCGCGACGATTGGCCGCCTGGCGGCGACACGCGGTGATGCACCTTTGGGCAGTTTCATCGCCGATTTCGGCAGCTTCTCGGCGATGCCGAGCATGTCTTCACGCCGCGTCATCTCGCGCCAGACGTCCTCAGGGCGCACGCCGGCCGAGGCCCAGAGCACGGTCAGATTGTAGAGCAGGTCGGCGCTTTCCCGGATCACGGCTTCGCTATCGCCGTTGACCGCGTCGATGACGACCTCGATAGCCTCTTCAGCCAGCTTCTTCGCCATTTTTGACGGGCCGCGCTGAAACAGCCGCGCGGTGCGCGATGTTGCCGGATCAAGGTCCCTGGCCGCGAGCACAGCCAGATATAGCCGCTCAAGCGAATCACTCATGTACGCGAAGCTACTCTAAACCCGTGGCGGGGACGTTAACGCACGGCAGCAAAAGTAAAAAAGCCGGCCGTCGCAGCGAGCGCGACGGCCGGCCAACATTTGCTAGCCAAAGCTAGTAGCAGGTCGAAAGGTTGCCTTGGCCGCCCTGCGCGGACTGGTACGGGCCGCCGCAACGGTGATACGGGCGCGGACCGATATACGAGTCGCCGCCGTAATAGACCGGACCGTCGTCGTAGTAGACCGGGCCGCCGCCGTAATAGGCAGGAGCATCATAGGCGTAGGCGTCACGGGTCGCGGCGATTGCGAGGCCGGTGCCGATAGCACCGGCAATGGCCGCGCCGGCAAAGGCGGCACCGCCGCCGCCACCATGCCAATGACGGCCGCCCGCGTACGAAGCGGTCGGGGTCATTGCGGTCAGCGCCAGCACCGCGGCGGTAGCGAGAACGGCCTTACGGCCGGCAAATCCTGAAAATCTGTCAAACATGTCCTGGACCCTCCTTGGGACCTCGAATGGTGCCTGATGACAGGCTCGTGTCTCTCAAACACCCGCATCCCATGTTGGGTTCCCCAACCCCAACACAAGCTGAACGGGGTTGCGTGATCGTGACGCAACCGCCGCTCATCCGCCGTTCATATTGACGCGGACAAGCTTGTCGCCAGCCGGCGCTCCGAGCGTCACCAAATCATAACACCGGACCGGCGCCACTGATGTTCGAATTCGCGACAATCGCTCTTCGCGGCCTGCTGGCCGCTGCAATTTCTCTTGCGGCGCTGACTGCGCGCGATGCTACCGCGGCCGAAACCGCCGCGCCCTCCATTGCAATCCACTTCACCTTCGACCGCCCGATCGATGCGAGCATGGCGCCGTTCTTTCTTGCCGCAAAGGACGGCAGCTTCGGAGCCGAGCGTCTCAACGTCTCCTTTAGCAGCGCCGCCGGATCGCCGGAGGCGCTTGCGCGCGTCGCCAAGGGCGACAGCGAGCTCGCGCTCGTCGACATCAACGAGCTGATCCGCTTTCGCGACAAGGATGCGACACCGGTCAAGGCGGTGTTCGTGCTGTTCAACCGCGCGCCCTACGCGATCGTCGCCCGCAGGAGCCGTGGCATCCACCTCCTGCCCGACCTGGACGGCAAGACCGTCGGCGTTGCCGATAGCGATCTGTCGATGCGGCTGTGGCCGGCACTGGCGCAGCAGAACGGCATCAACACGGCTCACGTGAAATTCCACAAGATCAGCGCCGCGGTGCGCGAGCCGATCCTCTCCGCGGGACAGGTCGATGCCGTCGCCGGCTTCAGCTATCTCTCGGCAGTGAACCTGCGCGACCGCGGCGTACCAGGCGGCGATCTCGTCGCGCTTCGCTATGCCGACTATGGTTGCGAGGCCTATGGCTTTGCCGTCGTGGTCAACCCGGTTTTCGCCGCGGCCAAGCCGGACACCGTGAAGGGCTTCGTCCGCGCATTGATCGCCGGCATCAACGCGACCGTCAAGGAGCCGGCGCGTGCGGCGGACGAGGCCGCGAGCCGCATTGAGGACGGCGACCGCGATCTTGAGCTGGAGCGCCTGCGCACCGTCCTCATCGACAACATCCTGACCGACGAGGTCCGTCGCAACGGCCTCGGCGACATCGACCCGGCGCGCATGGATCGCGCGATCAACCAGATCGGGCAGGATTTCAAATTCCGCAAACGGCCGGCGGCGGGCGACATCTTCGACGGCGGGTTCTTGCCGCCCGTTGCAGGGCGGTTGATCAACTGAGCAAAACCGACAGCTTCCGCTATATCTCGCATCCGATCCCTGATTAGAGTATGGGCTCACTCCGTTCGACCGCCCGAGCTCCCCGCCCATGCCCATTCTCCGCCTTTACACCCGCGTTCTCGAGCTGCTCGGCAAGGAGGCACGACTGGGCTGGCTGCTCGCGGTCGTCAATCTCCTGCTTGCGGGCTCGCAATTCGCCGAACCGGTGCTGTTCGGCCGGATCGTCGATGTGCTCTCGGGCAAGACGGTCGCCGGCTCCGACTCGGCCTGGCCGTTCCTGGTTGCATGGGTCGCGTTCGGGCTGTTCACCATCGCCTGCAGCGCGGTCGTAGCGTTGCAGGCCGACCGGCTCTCCCACCGCCAGCGGCAGGCGGTCCTGACGGACTATTTCGAGCACATCATGCAGCTGCCGCTGACCTTCCATTCGGGCACCCATTCGGGCCGGTTGATGAAGGTGATGCTGAACGGCACAGATGCGCTGTGGCGATTATGGGTCGGCTTCTTTCGAGAGCATTTTGCCGCGATCCTCTCGGTCGTGGTGCTGCTGCCGCTGTCGCTCTACCTGAACTGGCGGCTTGCAATCCTGCTGTTCGTGCTCTGCATCGTCTTCACCGCGCTGACCACCTTCGTGGTGCGCAGAACTTTCGGCATGCAGATGGAGGTGGAGGAGCACTACAGCGAGCTCTCCGCGCGCGCTTCCGACGCCCTTGGCAATGTCGCGCTGGTGCAGAGTTTCGTGCGCATCGATTCCGAGGTGAAGGGCCTGCGCTCCGTCGCCGACGAGTTGCTAGCGGCGCAAATGCCGGTGCTGTCGTGGTGGGCCCTCGTCACCGTCATCACGCGCGCCTCCACCACGATCACTGTGCTCGCGATCTTCACTTTCGGCATCGCGCTGCACGACCAGGGGCTGACCTCGGTCGGCGAGATCGTGATGTTCGTGAGCTTCGCGACGCTTCTGATCCAGAAACTGGAGCAGGTCGTGAGCTTCATCAACAACGTGTTCATGGAAGCCCCGCGCCTGCGCGAGTTCTTCAACGTGCTCGATGCGGTGCCTGCGGTGCACGACCGGCACGACGCGATCGATGCGGGTCGGCTCTCTGGTCTCGTCGAATTCAACGACGTCACCTTCTCCTATGATGGCAAGCGGCCGGCGGTCGAGGACCTCTCCTTCACCGCGCTTCCCGGCGAGACCATCGCGCTGGTCGGCGCAACCGGCGCCGGCAAGTCGACGGCGATTGCGCTGCTGCATCGCGCCTTCGATCCACAGTCCGGCTTCATCAGGATCGACGGCATGGACGTGCGCGGGGTGACGCTGACATCGCTGCGGCGGAACATCGGCGTGGTCTTTCAGGAGGCGCTGCTGTTCAACCGCTCGATCGCGGAGAATTTGCGCGTCGGCAAGCCGGACGCCACCGAGGCCGAGATGCGCAAGGCGGCGGAGCGCGCGCAGGCGCTCGAATTCATCGAGCGCAGCGGCGGCTTCGAGACCAATGCCGGCGAGCGCGGCCGCATGCTGTCCGGCGGCGAGCGCCAGCGGCTGTCGATCGCCCGCGCACTGCTGAAGGATCCGCCGATTCTGATCCTGGACGAGGCGACCAGCGCACTCGACGCCGTCACCGAGGCGAAGGTGAATACCGCTCTCGACGAAGTGATGAAGGGCCGCACCACCTTCGTGATCGCCCATCGTCTCTCCACCATCCGCAATGCCACGCGCATCCTGGTGTTCGAGAACGGGCGTGTGATCGAAAGCGGAACTTTCGATGAACTCGTGGCCAAAGGCGGCCATTTCGCCGACCTCGCCAGGGCTCAGTTCATGGTTCAGGAGAACGCACGGGCCAGCGTGACAGCGGCTGAGGCTGCCGCGACGGCCGCCAAGTCATCTTAGCAAGTCGCCTTGGCAAGTCCCCATCATATCGTCGAAATTCGGCCCATTTCATTGCGGAATACCCCGCTGATGCCCCTATTCCCGACGCACCAGCCGGTATAGGTTTGCGGCGCCGCAAGCGGCGGCGCTGGATTTCAGAACCGAACATCAGATCACGAGAGCCGACCGGAACCGGCGGGTCTCCAAGGACCGGAATCGGATAGTGCACGCTCTTCGCCCGCTGCTTCGTCAATCCCTGTTCAACCTGTTCGCCGCGACACTCGCCTGCGGCGCATTGCTCGCGCCGCGCGCGGCGGGCGCCGAAGCGCTGCTTCTGATCGAGGCCGATAGCGGCAAGGTGTTGCAGGCGGAAAACGCGACCATTCCCTGGTATCCGGCTTCCGTCACCAAGATCATGACCGCCTATGTGACGCTGAAGGCGGTCAAGGACGGCAAGCTCACGCTCGACACCATCCTCACGGTGTCGCCGACCGCAGCCTCGCAGTCGCCCTCGAAGATGGGGTTCCGCCCAGGAACGCAGCTTACCGTCGACAACGCACTCAAGATGATGATGGTGAAATCGGCGAACGACATGGCCGTCGTGCTCGCCGAAGGCGTCGGCGGTTCAATCGACGGCTTCTCGGCGCTGATGAACGACACTGCGCAGAAGCTCGGCATGACGCAGACGAGCTACGTCAATCCGAACGGCCTGCCCGCCGACGGACAGATCACCTCCGCACGGGATCTCGGCATTCTCGCGCGCTCGTTCCTGCGCGACCTGCCCGAGTACGAGTATTTCGTGCATATTCCGGCAATCCGCTTCGGCAAGCGCGTCACCGGCAATTTCAACAAGCTGATCGGCCGCTATCCCGGCGCCGACGGTTTCAAGACCGGCTTCATCTGCGCCTCCGGTTACAACCTCGTCGCATCAGCCACCCGCAACGGCCGCCGGCTGATCGCCGTCGTGCTGGGCGCCAACTCCGGGACCGCGCGCGCGGTGAAGGCGGCGCAGCTGCTGGAGCGCGGCTTCTCGCAAGACAATCTCACCTGGCTCCGGCCCTCGCTCGGCACCGTGGACAAGCTGGTGCCGGTCGACGCCTCGCCGCCGAACCTGCGTGACGACATGTGCGGCGGCCATCGCAAGCGGCCGGCCAGCGACGATGACGACGCACTGATCGCGACCAATGGCGGCACGTCCGGGTCCGCCTCGGCCACGGGCGGCGAAGCTCAGGTCACCTTCTTCACGGCCGGGCTTCAGCCGCCGCTGATGAAGGCCTCCGAGCTGATGGCCTCGGCCCCGGCGGCGGCCGAGCCCGTGCTGGTCTATACCGGCCCGACCCGAACCGGGACCGCCCTGATCGCGGCGGTCGCGGCCGATGCCGACCAGCAGGCCACGCCAAAGCCGCGTGGCAAGAAGTCGCGCGTCGCCAAAAAGCCCGACGCGGCAGACAAGCCGAAGGATGCCAAGACGGCGGCGGCAAAGCCCGACAGCAAGCCGGTGGCGGCCGCCAAGCCGGCCGACGGCAAATCCGCAACCAAGCCGGCCGGTACCAAGCATGCCGCAGCCAAGCCCGATGCGGCGGCAAAGCCTGCGGCCAGCGGCGAGCAGGCGGCCAAGCCCGCCAAACCCAAGGCCGCGACCAAGCCCGCCAAGCCGGCCAACAACAGTTAACGGCCGACGCGAGGCGAGACCGCTTCGCAGTTGCGGCAGCGCCATTGCGAGGATTCCGGTAGCCACTCCCTGACGTTTGTCCTAAGGCTCGACCGCTTGCCACCCGTTCCGGCAGGCTCGATACTGACGGCAATGAGGCAAGCTCGAGACACAACGGGCTCTGGTCAATGAGGGGAGTTTCCATGGAGCGCATCTGGCTTAAGCAATATCCGCCCGGCGTCCCCGCCGATATCGAGCCGACGCAATATTCATCGCTGGTCGACCTTCTGGAGGAGAGCTTCGCCAAGTTCGCCGACCGCAAGGCGTTCATCTGCATGGACAAGTCGATCAGCTATCGCGATCTCGACCAGATGTCGCTGGCGATGGCGTCCTACCTGCAAGGACGAGGCCTGCAACGCGGCGCCCGCGTCGCGATCATGATGCCGAACGTGCTGCAATATCCGGTCGCGACCGCGGCCGTGCTGCGCGCCGGTTTCGCCGTGGTCAATGTCAATCCGCTCTACACGCCACGCGAGCTCGAGCACCAGCTCAAGGATTCCGGCGCCGAAGCCATCATCGTGCTGGAGAATTTCGCCCACACCGTCGAGCAGGTGATCGCGAAGACACAAGTCAAGCACGTCATCGTCGGCAGCATGGGCGACCTGCTCGGCTTCAAGGGCGTGATCGTCAATCTGGTCGTCCGCCGCGTCAAGAAGATGGTGCCGGCCTGGTCGCTGCCGGGCGCGGTGTCCTTCAACGACGCGATCTCCGCCGGCCGCTCTCTGGCCTTCAACAAGCCGAAGCTGTCGCCCGGCGACGTCGCCTTCCTGCAATATACCGGCGGCACCACCGGCGTGTCCAAGGGTGCCACCCTGCTTCATCGCAACATCGTCGCCAACGTCCTGCAGAACGACGCCTGGCTGCAGCCAGCGATGGCCGCGCCGCCACATGTCGATCAACTGATGGTCGTCTGCGCGCTGCCGCTCTATCACATCTTCGCGCTGACGGCCTGCTACCTGCTCGCGGTGCGCGCCGGCGGCTGCAATCTCCTGATCCCCAATCCGCGCGACATCCCGGGCTTCATCAAGGAATTGGCGAAGTACCAGGTCAACAACTTCCCGGCCGTGAACACGCTCTACAACGGCCTGATGCACCATCCCGACTTCAAGAAGCTCGACTTCTCCAAGCTGAAGATCTCCAACGGTGGCGGCATGGCGGTGCAGCGTCCGGTCGCCGAGCAGTGGAAGGCGATCACGGGCTGCTCCATCGCCGAAGGCTACGGCCTGTCGGAGACATCTCCGACGCTGACCTGCAACACCACGACCGATCCCGAGTTCAACGGCACCATCGGCATCCCCGTGCCCTCGACCTGGATCTCGATCCGCGACGACGACGGCAACGAGATGCCGCTCGGCCAGCCCGGCGAGATCTGCGCCAAAGGCCCGCAGGTGATGTCGGGCTACTGGAACAGGCCGGAGGAGACCGCCAAGGTGATGACTGCGGACGGCTATTTCCGCACCGGCGACATCGGCATCATGGACGAGAGGGGCTACACCAAGATCGTCGACCGCAAGAAGGACATGATCCTGGTCTCCGGCTTCAACGTCTATCCGAACGAGATCGAGGAAGTGATCGCGAGCAACCCCGGGGTGCTCGAATGCGCCGTCATCGGCATTCCCGATTCCAAGTCGGGAGAGGCGGTGAAGGCGTTCGTGGTCAAGAAGGACCCGAACCTCACGGCGGAGGCCTTGGTCAAGTTCTGCCAGGAGCAGCTGACCGGCTACAAGGTGCCCAAGCACATCGAATTCCGTACCGACCTGCCGAAGACTAACGTCGGCAAGATCCTGCGCCGGCAGCTGCGCGACGAGAAGAAGGCGGAAGCGGCGTAAGCGCCTCTTTCGTTCATGACCGACGACAGCAACATCAGTCCGGCCGGCGTCCTCGCCTTCTGGCGCGAGGCCGGCCGCGATGCCTGGTACGAGCGCAATCACGCATTCGACGTTGAGGTCAGGCGCCGCTTTCTCGCGCTGTGGCAGAAGGCGGTCGCCGGCGAGCTCTTGTCATGGGAGGCGACCGACGAGGGCGCACTCGCGCTCGTCATCGTGCTCGACCAGTTTCCGCGCAACATGTTTCGCGGCACGTCGCAGGCCTTTGCCAGCGACGCTTTGGCGCGCGACGTCGCCCGCCGCGCCATTGCGCGGGGTGCAGATCAAAGGATGGACCCGGTCCTGCTCGAATTCCTCTATTTGCCCTTCATGCATTCCGAGTACCTGCCCGATCAATTGCACTGCGTCGCGCTGTTTCAAAACACCGACAATGCCGAAAACCTGAAATACGCGCGGGAGCACGCGGATATCATCCGGCGGTTTGGCCGCTTCCCCCACCGCAACCGTCTGCTCGGCCGCGACACCACGCCGGACGAGCAGGCCTTCCTCGACGGCGGCGGGTTCGCCGGCTGATGACATAAAGGTGAAGGTCCCGCCCTCACCGCCTCCGGGTCACTATCCGTGCCGGCAATATTGTGCAGGCCCGCCGCACGGTCTAAAAAGCGGGACCGATTTTCAGGGAGACTGACGATGGCGATCCAGACTGGCGACAAGCTGCCCGAGGCGAAATTCCGCGTGATGACGGCGGAAGGCCCGCAGGTGAAGACCACCGACGATATCTTCAAAGGCAAGAAAGTGGCGCTGTTCGCGGTGCCCGGCGCCTATACCGGCACCTGCCACAAGATGCATCTGCCGAGCATCTTCCTCAACGCCTACGCCCTGAAGGACAAGGGCGTCGACACCATCGCCATCGTCTCCGTCAACGACGCCTTCGTCATGAACGCGTGGAAGCGCGACACCGACCAGCGCGACGAGGCCATCTTCCTCGCCGACGGCAATGCCGACTTCGCCAAGGCGATTGGCATGGAGCTCGACGCCTCCGGCAACGGTCTCGGCATCCGCTCCAAGCGCTATTCGATGCTGGTCGAGGACGGCGTGGTCAAGAAGCTGAACCTCGAGGCGATGCCTGGCAAGGTCGAGGTGTCCGGCGGCGATACTCTGCTCGGGCAGCTGTAAGCGGCCATCGCTTTCAGCCACAAACGACACTGTCATGCCCCGCGAAAGCGGGGCATCCAGTATTCCAGAAACAGTTGTTGTTAAATCGAGAGGCCGCGGCGTACTGGATCGCCCGCCTTCGCGGGCGATGACAGTTGAGACTGGAGCGCCGACCGCGCGCTACTCCGCCACCCGTGCCTGCAACCGCGCCTTCACGATCCCGTCGCGCGCGAGCTGATCGGCGCGTTCGTTCTCGGGATGCCCTGCATGGCCCTTGACCCAGTGCCAGCGCACGTCATGAGCCTTCAGCGCGGCATCGAGGCGCTGCCATAGCTCGACATTCTTCACCGGCTTCTTGTCGGCGGTGCGCCAGCCGTTGCGCTTCCAGCCGTGGATCCAGCCGGTGATGCCCTGACGGACATATTGGCTGTCGGTATAGAGATCGACGGTGCACGGCTTCTTCAGCGCTTCCAACGCGGAGATCGCCGCCATCAATTCCATCTGGTTGTTGGTGGTGTGGCGCTCACCACCGTTCAGTTCTTTTTCCTTGTCGCCGAACTTCAGGATCGCGCCCCAGCCGCCGGGCCCCGGATTTCCCGAGCAGGCGCCGTCGGTGTAGATCGTGACAATCGGAAGCTCGCTCACGCCATCAGCCCCGACGACATCAGCCCGTAGTCGCGCACGCTGGAAACGCTCTGGTGGAAGCGCAGCTTGCGGACATATTCCAACGGATCCTTCGGCCTGACCAGCGCGCCGGGCGGAACGTTGAGCCAGTCGACCAGCCGCGTCAGCAGGAAGCGGATCGCAGCTCCGCGCGCGAGCAGCGGCAGCGCCGCCTCTTCCGCCTCGGACAGCTTTCGCACGCGGCCATAGGCATTGAGGAAGGCCCGCGCCTTGGTGACGTTGAAGGAATGATCCGGCTCGAAGCACCAGGCGTTGAGGCAGATCGCGACGTCATAGGCAAGCCAATCATTGCAGGCGAAGGTGAAGTCGATGATCCCCGAGAGCTTGTCGCCGAGGAAGAAGACGTTGTCGTTGAAGAGGTCGGCGTGGATCACGCCTTCGGGCAGCTGCGTCGGCCAGACGCCACTCTCGAGGTAGTCGAGCTCGTGGCCCAGGAACGCGCGCAGGCCGGGCTGCACCTCGTCGGCCCGCTGTGACGCGGCATCGAACAGCGGCCGCCAGCCCGGGACCGACAGCGCGTTCGCACGCCTGATCGCGAAATTCGCACCTGCCAGATGCATCCTGGCGAGCCCCTCGCCGACGCCGGCGCAATGGGCCGCGCTCGGCTTGCGCGGCCAGACGCCTTCGAGAAAGGTGATGATGGCGGCGGGCCGGCCCGACAGCTCGCGCAACGCCTCGCCGTCCGTTCCCTTCACCGGCAGCGGGCAGTTGACGCCGTGCTCGGCCAGATGCGTCATCAGCGCGAGGAAGAACGGCAGATCGTTCTTCGCCACGCGCTTCTCATAGAGCGTGAGGATGAACGACCCCTTGGTCGTATGCAGCAGGAAGTTGGAATTTTCGACGCCCTCGGCGATGCCCTTGTAGGAGAGCAACTCGCCGAGATCGTATTGGTTGAGGAAGTCCGCAAGCTCGTCGGCGGCAACGTCGGTGTAGACCGCCATGAAGGTCTACTCGGCGGCGGCTTCGGGGCGCACCTGACGCGGGAGCGGGAAGAATTCGTTTTCTTCCGCGGCCGAGACCGTCTCCACATGCAGCGTGAAGCGCTCGGCGAACGCGTCCATGATCTCCTCGACGATCACTTCCGGTGCCGAGGCGCCCGCGGTGATGCCGAGGCTGGTGATGTTCTCGAACCGCTTCCAGTCGATTTCCGTCGCGCGCTGCGCCAGCACGGCGATCGGGCAGCCCTCGCGCTCGGCGACCTCACGCAGGCGCTGCGAGTTCGACGAGTTCGGCGCGCCGACCACGATCAGGGCATCCACCACCGGCGCCACCTTCTTCACCGCGAGCTGGCGGTTGGTGGTGGCGTAGCAGATGTCTTCCTTGTGCGGCCCGTTGATGTTCGGGAAGCGCTCCTTCAGCAGCGCCACGATCTCCGCGGTGTCGTCGATCGACAGCGTGGTCTGGGTCACGAAGGCGAGGTTGTTCGGGTCCTTCGGGGCAATGGTCTTGGCGTCCTCGGCGGTCTCGATCAGGGTCACGGCGCCGGTCGGGAGCTGGCCGAGCGTGCCCACCACCTCCGGATGATGGGAATGGCCGATCAGGAAGATCTCGCGGCCGCGCTTGAAATGGATCGCGGCCTCGCGGTGCACCTTGGTGACCAGCGGACAGGTCGCATCCAGCGAGAACAAATTTCGGGACGTGGCGTCGGCTGGAACCGATTTCGGCACGCCATGGGCCGAGAACACCACCGGCGCGGTGGTGTTTTCCGGGATCTCGGCGAGTTCCTCGACGAAGATCGCGCCCTTCTTCTTCAACCCATCGACGACGTATTTATTGTGCACAATCTCATGGCGAACATAGACGGGGGCACCGTATTTATCGAGCGCCCGTTCCACGGTGTCGATCGCCCGGACCACCCCGGCGCAGAAGCCACGGGGAGAACAAAGCACGATCTTGAGGTCTGGTTTGGCTGACATTGAGCGATCTCGGGACCGAATCACCTCGCCAGAGGGGCGGGAAGCGGTCGATGAATGAATAGGGCTTGGGTGCGGTCTTACAGCGACTTCAGAGGGAATTGGGCCCCCTTTCGGGCGCTGTCAAGGCACTATCTATAGCAGAACCATTGCGTGGCTACCCCCTCCGGGCTTATATAGCGCGAATTCCCAGTCATCGCTGATGACCACCGGTTTCGCCTCCAAAGGGGTGGGCGAAGCACAAAGGAGATTTGCCATGAGCAACGCACCTCTGATGCCCAAGGCGACCGCCGTCTGGCTGCTCGACAACACCGCGCTGACCTTCGATCAGGTCGCCGATTTCACCAAAATGCACCCCCTCGAGGTGCGCGCGATCGCCGACGGCGACGCCGCCCAGGGCATCAAGGGCATGGATCCCCTCTCCAACGGCCAGCTGACCCGCGAGGAGATCGAGAAGGGCGAGAACAACCCGGACTACCGGCTCCGCCTCCAGGAGAGCAAGGTGGTGCTGCCGCCGCAGCCCAAGCGCAAGGGCCCGCGCTACACCCCGGTCTCGCGCCGCCACGAACGCCCGAGCGCCATCCTCTGGCTGCTGCGCAACCATGCCGAGCTCAAGGACGCCCAGATCATGCGCCTGGTCGGCACGACCAAGAGCACGATCGCCAGCGTCCGTGATCGCACCCACTGGAACACCTCCCAGCTGACGCCGATTGATCCCGTCACCCTCGGCCTCTGCTCGCAGATCGAACTCGATTTCGAGGTCGCGCGCGCGGCCAAGGAAAAGCCGATCGACGCGGCCTATGGCGGCGCCACCCTGCTGCCGGCCTCCGAAACCACCAAGAAGGACGAGTACGAACCCGCGGAGAGGTCCAGCGACGATCTCAACGTCGATGCCGTGTTCGCCAAGCTGAAGACGCTCGGCGGCAAGAAGCAGGACCAGGAGGAGGAGTAATCCTTCGCCTTCAGTCGTCATCGAATGCAAGCGCGGCGGGGAAACCCGCCGCTTTTTTTTGTGTGACGCAAGAAGCTTCAGCAACCGCGTCATTGCGAACGCAGCGAAAAGCAATCCAGATTGTCTCGACGGAGAGATCCTGGATTGCTTCGCTGCGCTCGCAATGACGGATAAGTGGAAAGCAGCCTCTACGGCCGGTCCGGATGGTTCAGCATGTATTCGCCGAGGTCGCGCTGGCGGCGGTCGGCGCGGGTGGTCGCGGAACTGCGCTGGACGTCGCGGTCCTTGCGGCAGGCTACGTATTCGGGCGAGCCGGCCGCATAGCCGCGGCTCTGGCAGACCGCGTCGTCATCGTCGCCGCCCATGGCCACCGGCGTCTGGTAGCGCGCGGAGCAGGCGGAGAGAATGAGGCCCGCAAATGCAATCGCTAGAAACGGCTTCGAATTCATGGCAGGCCCTTCATCCTCAGGGTGAGGAGCCCGCGCAGCGGGCGTCTCGAACCATGCAGGCCAAGCTGCAGCAGCGGGGCCTTTCATCCTTCGAGACGCGCGCAAGCGCGCTCCTCAGGATGAGGATTGAGCGGAAAAATGCGGCCTATTCAAGCCCCATTGCAAACCTCACACCCGCCCCTTCAGCGCATCGCCGATCTCGTCCAGCACCTTGGGGTCCTCGATCGTCGCCGGCATGGTCCAGGCTTCACCATCTGCGATCTTCTTGATGGTGCCGCGCAAGATCTTTCCGGATCGCGTCTTGGGCAGGCGGCCGACGGTGATGGCGAGCTTGAACGCGGCAACGGGACCGAGCTTGTCGCGCACCAGCGCGACGATCTCCTTCTCGATCTCGGCGGGGGCCCGCTTCACGCCCGCCTTGAGCACCAGGAAGCCGCAGGGTACCTCGCCCTTGATCGCGTCCTTGACGCCGAGCACGGCGCATTCGGCAACATCGGGATGCGAAGCCAGGATCTCCTCCATGCCGCCGGTGGAGAGCCGATGGCCGGCGACGTTGATGATGTCGTCGGTGCGTCCCATGACGAAGACATAGCCGTCTTCGTCCTTGTAGCCGGCATCCGACGTTTTGTAGTAGCCGGGGAATTCGGTGAGATAGGCTTCCTTGAAACGTTCGTCCTGATTCCAAAGCGTCGGCAGGCAGCCCGGCGGCATCGGCAGCTTGATGACGATCGAGCCCATGGTGTTCGGGCCGACCGGCTTTGCCGCTTCGTCGACCACATCGACCTGATAGCCCGGCATCGGCACCGTCGGCGAGCCGTGCTTCACCGGCAGCTGGCCTAAGCCGACCGGATTGCCGGCGATGCACCAGCCGGTTTCGGTCTGCCACCAATGGTCGATCACAGGCACTTTCAACTGCTGCTCCGCCCATTCCACCGTTGGCGGATCGGCGCGCTCGCCAGCCAGGAACAGCGTACGGAAGGTCGAGAGGTCGTATTGCCGGATGAATTTTCCTTCCGGATCTTCTTTCCGGATCGCGCGGAATGCGGTCGGCGCAGTGAAGAAGGCGACAGCTTTGTGCTCGCTGATCACACGCCAGAATGCGCCGGCATCGGGCGTGCCGACCGGCTTGCCCTCATACATGATCGAGGTCGCGCCGTGCAGCAGCGGGCCGTAGACGATGTAGCTGTGGCCGACCACCCAGCCGATGTCGGAGCCGCACCACCAGACCTCGCCCGGCTTGACGCCATAAAGGTTGAACATGGACCATTTCACCGCGACGAGGTGGCCGCCATTGTCGCGCACGACGCCCTTGGGAATGCCGGTCGTGCCTGACGTATAGAGGATATAGAGCGGATCGGTGGCGGCGACGGGCACGCAAGGCGCCTTCTTGCCGTCGTTCATCGCCTTGCGGCGCAGGCCCGCCCAATCATAGTCGCGGCCGGGCGTCAGGGCGCAGACGAGCTGCGAACGTTGCAGCACGATGCAGGCCTTCGGCTTTGCGCCCGCAAGCCTGATCGCCTCGTCGAGCAGCGGCTTGTACTGCACGATCCGGCCGGGCTCGATGCCGCAGCTCGCCGACAGGATCAATTTTGGCTGCGCATCGTCGATGCGGGTGGCGAGCTCTTTCGCGGCAAAGCCGCCGAACACCACGGAGTGCACCGCGCCAATGCGCGCGCAGGCGAGCATCGCGACGACGGCCTCCGGGACCATCGGCATATAGAGGATGACGCGATCGCCCTTGACGACACCAAAATCCTGCATGATGGCGGCGAGCGCCTGCACTTCGGCCAGCAGTTCCGCGTAGGTGAATTTGGTGACGTTATTTGCCAGCGGCGAATCATGGATCAGCGCGATCTGGTCGGCGCGGCCGCGTTCGACATGGCGGTCGAGCGCGTTGTAGCAGGTATTGACGACACCACCGCTGAACCAGCGACCGTAGACGCCCTGCGAGGGATCGAAGATCTTTTTCGGCGGCTCGATCCAGTCGATTTCCTTGGCCGCCTCGGCCCAAAAGCCCTCAGGGTCGGCCAGCGAGCGCGCATAAACCTCGTGATAGAGGCTCTTTCCGTCGACGTTCCCTCGGACGTTCATTCCCGCGCTCCCGTTCCCTTTATTCGCCTAGGCTTGACCTTGTGGCAGGACAAACGTCCCGCCATGACAGGGATCAAGTACCGGCCATGTTTGAGGGGTATTTTCCCGGGAACGGGCCGCGGTTCAAGCTGAAAAGAACAGTGCTCAGCTATCCATCGCATTGAGCCGCTGCAGCCGCTCCTGCATGACCTTCCTGAGATCATAGCCCGGGCGGCCGAAGCTCGTATTGCGGGTGGCGAGGAAGTCGCGTTGGGTGCGACGGAGGTCGCCGGCCGAGCGGGACCCGGCCGATTTCAGCACGCGCTCGTAAGTCTCGGCGATCTGGCGGTCGAGCACACCCAGTTGCGGAACGGCACAGATCACCTTCTCGACCTCGCGCTTCGCAGTGGCACAATCGAACGACGGGCCATTGCCGGAATTCGCAGCGAGCGGCCGCAGCGGCTCGCCGCCGAATTTCGCGATCTCCGCGATCATGGCGCTGCGTCCGGCGGCGGCGTTGTCATTGCCGGGATCGAGCCGCAGCGCGGTCTCGTAGTCGGCCAGCGCCTTCTTGCGTTCGCCCATCTTCTTGTAGAGCACGGCGCGGTTATTGTAGGTCTGCGCGAAATTCGGATCGAGTTTCAGCGCGGCCTCGTAATCGCTCAGCGCCGCGCCAAGCTCGCCCTTGAGGTGGTAGGAATCGCCGCGGTTTGTGAAGAAATTCGGCCGCGGTGCCAGCCGCAGCGCCTGATCGTAATCGGCAATCGCCTTGTCGTACTCGCCCATCGCGGCCAGCGACAGCCCGCGATTGTCGTAATATTCGGGCACCTTCGGATCGAGCCTGATCGCCTCGCCGTCGTCGGCAACCGCCTTGTCGAGCTGACCGAGCTTCTTGTAGGCGGCGCCACGATTGGTGTAGCTGCGCGGCCGGTTCGGATCGAGCCGCAACGCCTCGCTGAGATCGCGGACCGCCTTCTCGTTGTCGCCGCCGAGATAATAGGTCACGCCGCGGTCTGACCAGGCCTGTGCATTGTCCGGCTTTAGCTTGATCGCCTGATCGTAATCGGCAAGCGCGCGGTCGAGCCGGCGCTGGTTGGTGTAGACGACGCCGCGCAGCTCGTAAGATTCCGAATCCTGCGGATCGAGCTCGATGGCCTTGCTGAGGTCCGCCGCGGCGCGGTTGAGATCGCCGCCGGCCTCGCGGAGGAGATCGCCGCGCAGGCGCCAGGCTTTTGCGTTCTTGCCATCGAGCGCAATGGCGCGATCGATATCTCGCAGCGCCTGCGTGAGGCCGCCCGAGGTCCGCGCATTGGCGTCGGCGCGCACCAGCAACGCCGCGGCGCGATCGGAGGATGGAATTGAGGTCTGGTCAATGGTGGCGCTGCAGGCCGGGATCAGCTCAGCCGGAGCGGCCTTGCTCCCCATCACGCAATCGACGCCAGCCGAGGCAGGGGCGACGAGGACGACGCTCATTGCCGCGCTGAGCAGGAGCGAGAGAAACGAGATTTTTGCAAACGAGAGCATTTGCGCGGAAGGATGCGTGCCGCACATGGCATAGGGCTCCGGGACATCAGGCTTTCACCATTGTCGCGGCGGGGACGCGATGGGTTCAAAATTGAGCCAGTCAGGGGCGCACCAGCGCCCTTTTCACGAGAAGTCGTCATGCCCGGGCTTGAGGTTGCGGAGGCCCTAAAGCTTCAATACCCGTCCACCCCGTTGAGCCGCTGCAGCCGCTTCTGCATTGCCTTCTTCAAATCGTACCCCGGCCGGCCGAACCCGGCGTTGCGGCGGGCGATGAAATCGTCCTGCTCGCGCTGAAGCGCCTTCGCTTCGCCTGCATTGCGGGCTTCGCGCAACACGCGCGCGTTGGCGGCAAAGACCTCACGGTCGAGATCGGCGAGCTCGCGGTTGGCGCAGATCGCCTTCTCGACGGGACGGCGCGCACCCTTGCAAATGAAGCTGGGCTTGCCCGCGACCGCCATCTGCGCGCCGATCCGCTCGATCTCGCGTGCCATCGCCTTGTGGTTGACCTTGGCCTTCTCGTGGTTCGGATCGATCTTCAATGCCGCGCCGAAATCCTGCACCGCCTTGGGCTTGTCACCCTTCCTCAGCCAGAGCTCGCCCCGCGCGTTGAAGATATCGGCGAGACCGGAATCGAGCTCCAGGGCGCGGCTGTCGTCAGCGATTGCGCGGTCGACCTGATCATGCCGGGCAAACAGCGCGCCGCGCGCGATCAGCGCCTTGATCAGGTCGGCCTTCGCCGTCTTCTCATTGTCGATCACGGCGGCGCAGGCCGTGACGGCCTTGTCAATATCGTCGGCTGCGGCGGCCGCGAGGCACGGCGCGATGTCGACCTGCGGGACCGCGGCCGGTTCGCCGCCGGTCGCGGCATGAGCCACGACGAACGAGAGCGCGAAGAGCACCGCGGCGCCGGACCATTGAATGAGAAAACGCATGCTCGTCACAGTCGGAAAGTCTTGAGTTAAGGTCCGGGTTGAGGTCTTGCCTTGGGGCTGCACTATCCATCATACGGCCGGATTGGTGCTAGCTTGTGGCGCCGCTCAAATCGGTTTCGGGGATCAACGTGTCGACATTCGAATGGATCATCGTGCTTCTGCTCGGCGCCGTTGGATTATCGGCGCTGGCGCGGCGGATCAAGGTCCCCTACCCGACCTTTCTCGCGATCGGGGGTGCACTGATCGCCTTTGTGCCGTCGAGCCCGTCCTGGACGCTGGAGCCCGACCTGGCACTGGCTCTTTTTGTCGCACCGGTCCTGCTCGATGCCGCCTTCGACACCTCGCTGCGCGATCTCCGCAACAATTGGGTTCCAGTCGCCACCCTGGTCGTCGCCGCCGTCGGCCTGACCACGGCCGGCGTGGCCTACGTCGCGCACCGGCTGATGCCTGATATGCCCTGGCCCGCCGCGGTTGCGCTCGGCGCCATCGTGGCCCCGCCGGATGCGGCCGCCGCGGTTGCGATCCTGAGCCAGGTCAAGCTGCCTCATCGCATGGTGAAGGTCCTGGAAGGCGAGAGCCTGCTCAACGACGCGACCGCGCTCCTGATCTATCGCATCGCCGTCGGGACGGTTGCCACCGAGCATCTGGCATGGAGCCAGGTCGCGCCGACCATGGCGCTGGCGCTGGTCGGCAGCGTCGTCGCGGGCCTGGTCGCAGGCCGCATCATCCCGCTGTTCATGGAACGCGTGAAGGAAGCGCCGAGCGCGATCATCGTGCAGTTCGCCACCACCTTCATGGTCTGGATTGCCGCCGAGCATCTCGGTCTCTCCGGCATCCTCACCATCGTGGTCTACGGCATCACCATCGCGCGCACGGCGGGGGCACGCATGCCGGCGCGGCTGCGGGTGCCTTCCTATGCGGTGTGGGAGACTATGGTGTTCGTGCTCAACGTGCTCGCCTTCATGCTGATCGGCATGCAGATGCGGCCGATCTGGACGCGGCTCGATGCAGACGTGCGCTGGGAATATTGCGTGGCCGCGGCCTGGATCCTGCTCACCGTGGTCCTGGTGCGCCTGGCCTGGATCACATTCTACCGCACGACGCTGCGCGCGCTGATCGCGCACGGGATCTATCACCCCAAGGATCCGAAGCAGGTCGCCTCGCCCAAGGGCGGCCTCATCATCTCCTGGTGCGGTATGCGCGGCCTCGTCACGCTCGCCACCGCCTTTGCCTTGCCGGAAAACTTTCCGCATCGTGACTTCATCGTCTTCTCGGCGTTTGCCGTCGTGCTCGGCACGCTGGTCGTTCAGGGCCTGACGCTGCGGCCGCTGATCCTGGCGTTCGGCCTCAAAGATGACGATCCCGTCGGCATCGAGGTCGCGCGCGCCCGGGCCGTCGCCTATCGCGCGGCGCTCGACGCGATCGAGGACGATCCATCCGAGGAGGCTGAAATCCTGCGACTCGAATATCGCGCCATCCTGATGCAGGCGGACGACGATCCCCATGGCGGCATCACCAACGGCGAACTGCCCGCCGATCCGCTGCGCCGCCGAGGTATCGCGGCCGCGCGCAAATCGATCTTCGACCTTCGCGCCAGGGAAGTGATCGGCGACGATGCGTTCCATCGGATCGAGGAAGAGCTCGATCGCGCAGAATTGAGCGCAGGGGGTTAAATCCCAATCCCCCAACAAGAGCCCCGCACAGGTGGCTAGGGGCTTGAACCAAACGCCGCCTCTCCAGACTCATCCCTCATGACGACCCTGATCGACGACCGTCGTGTGCGCGCGCGAGATGCGTCGCCCGCACGATATTTCTATCTCCACATGTCCCTGGCCTGCGCTGTCACCGCTTTTCTCGGCTTCGCACCGACCTATTTTGTGCCGCTGGCGCAACGGACGTTGTCCGCAAGCCCCGTCATTCATTTCCACGGTCTCTTGTTCTTCACCTGGTCTCTCTATTTCGTGATCCAGACCTGGCTCGCCGCCTCAGGCCGCGTGGTCAATCACCGTGCGCTCGGCATCGCCGGCGTTTCGCTCGCGACCGCGATGACGATCTTCGGCTTCCTCGCCTCCGTCCATGTGATGCAGCATTCCGCGGCGCTCGGACAGAAAGAGGCCGGCATCGCCTTCGCGATCGTGCCGATGAGCGGGATCGCGTTCTTCGCTGGTGTATTCGTGCTCGCGATCATGAACACGCGAAAGCCGGAGATTCACAAACGCCTGATGCTGCTCGCCGCGGTCTCCATCCTCGATGCCGCGATCGCGCGCTGGTTTCTCACCTTCCTCGCGCCTTCGGGACCGCCCGGGCCGCCGCCGGTGCCCGTCACCATCGCGCCGGCCGTGGTCGCCTCGCTGCTGCTCGTCGTCGCCATGGTACGCGACTGGCGCACCGAAGGCCGGGTGCATCCGGTCTACATCACCGGCACGCTCGCGATGCTGGCGGTGAAGGTCCTGAATTGGCCGGTCAGCGAGACCGCGGCGTGGCATTCGTTTGCCGGCGGGATCCTGGCGCTGGCGCAATAAGGTTCAGCCGTCGTCCTGGCGAAGGCCAGGGCGGCGAGCAAGGAGCTACGCCCCCGCCTTGCACGTGATCCCGCCGTCCACCACGAGCTCGATCCCCGTCACATATTTCGCTTCGTCCGAGGCCAGGAACAGCGCGGCGTTGGCGACGTCGAAGGCGTCGCCCATGTGGCCCATCGGCACTTGCGCATCGCGCGCGCGCCACATCGCCTCGACGTCGCCCTTGGCATAGCTGTTCGCAAGACCTGCGGAATGTTCCACCATCGGCGTCTTCATCAGGCCGGGCAGGATCGCGTTGACGCGGACATGGTGGTGCGCAAACTCGATCGCGGTGGTGCGGGTCATCTGGTTCATCGCCGCTTTCGAAGTGCCGTAAGTGACGTAGGAGATACCCATGTGGCGGATCGAGGCGATCGAGGAGATGTTGATGATGGAGCCGCCACCCTGTTTCACCATCACGGGGATGACGTGCTTCATGGCGAAATAGGCACTCTTGAGGTTGACGCTGAAGACGCGGTCCCAGCTCTCCTCGGTCACTTCGACCACGCTGCCCATCTCGGCGATGCCGACATTGTTGTCGAGGACGTCGATGCGGCCGTAGGCCTTCAGGCACGCCGCGACCATCGCCTCGACCTCGCGCGCACGCGAGACGTCGGCCGTAAACGCGTTCGCCTTGCCGCCTTCGTCCGTGATGATCTTCGCGGTCTCCTCGGCAGCTGCGCCGTTGCGATCGACGCAAAACACCTGCGCGCCCTCGCGCGCAAAGGTGACCGCGGTGGCCTTGCCGTTGCCCCAACCCGGTCCGATCGAGCCGGCGCCCACCACCATCGCAACCTTGCCCTTGAGCCGATCCATCGCATTTCTCCTTTGCTGTTCTTGTAGCCCGGATGGAGCGCAGCGCAATCCGGGGCGACTGTTCCCGGATTACGCTTCGCTCCATCCGGCTACGGACGATTGCATTCAAGCGCCGCACTATGAACGAAAGATCGTCCAGATCTTGTCAAGGCAATAGCGGGCTATCTTCGCTATCCAAGGACTGATCGGGCTCGGGAGTTCTTTCGGTGCCGCACTCATCTCGCTTGGCCAAACAAAATTGACGGTCACTGACACATTTCCCGTAGTCGGAAGCGACGATTTCTCGAACGCCTCACCTTTATTCGTCAGCTTTTTCCTGCGGACCTGCACGGCAGGCTTGGTCTTGGAAGTCCTAGGCATGGGCTCTCCTTCGCGCGCCACCTGCTGTGGCGAGCTATTGGCTCTCATCTGCATCAGAACTCGCTCGCCGCTTCACTCTCGGAGCCAGGCAAAAGACCGCCCTGCCCACATCGCTGTAGGTTTCGAACCGACAATCGCTTTATGAAGCGTCGCCTACGTGCACACCGCCGCCGATTTGCACGCTCGCTCCGTTTTCAAGACCCCGCTGGTCTCAAATCGTGGGCGCCGCGAACGACTTAAGGGATACACCATGCGGAAAGACTCGCAATGGAATTGATTCACACTTGAGGCATCAAAAAACTTGATCTGCGTTAACGCCGCGCGCGACTTGTGCACAGGCTTCAGAGCAAGTTTCTGGATTCGTGCACAGAATCGAAGGTGCCGCGCCTCGTGTGACAATTCTCAGCCGCTGCCAAAAATTTTTTACAAAAGCGTCACGCGCGCGACGCGCGGGCGATTTTTCCAAATGCATGGCGTCACTATGTCGATAAGTGATTAGCGAGACACCGCTTTTTGAGTCTCGTTTCCAGCAAATCAGATGCGGTGAACCCTAGGCAATCGAATTAGGGTTCGCAGACGCTCATCTTTGTGACGTTAGCACCAATGGGATGACCGGCAATCTCGGACAACGTCCGGCACTTGCCGTCATGGCATAGCCGCCATTCGCCAGCCGCGCCGGAATTGCCCAGCACGACCTCCGGCATCGGCGCGCGCGCAGGCTTCCATTGAAACCAGCCGTCGACGAGGCGCGCCTCGGGCGGCGGCTCCATGCCGGGGCCGGTGCCCTTCACGCGTGCCTGCGTCAGTTCGAGCCCGGCGGGGGTGACGCGCCAGTCTTCCTGCCAGTCGACCTTCGCGATCGAATGCGTCCACACCAGCGTGAACGCGGACAGCGCCAGCGCCTTCACGCCTGAGGCTGTGACGAAGCAGAGGCTCACACCGCCTCGACCGGCGCCGGCGGACGCCGACGCCACTGCCACAGCACGATGGCCGCTGCGAGCAGGAAGCCCGCGGTGTCGCTGAACGGGAAGTCCCCGAGCAGGCAGAGCGCAGCACCGAGCGCGACCAGACGTTCGAGGAACGTCAGGCGCGTGAACAAAAAGCCGATCGCGACCATGCCGAACAGCGCGATCGCCACCATCGCCTTGAGAGTCGCCAATGCCACCGCGCCGTAGAAGCCGAGCTTGGCCGCCATGGGATCGCCGCCCTGCAGCATCAGCGCCGGCGAATAGACGAATATGAAGGGGATGACGTAGCCGGCGAGCGCGATGCGCATCGCCTCCCAACCGATCTTGTCCGGATTCTCCTTCGCGATCGGTGCTGCGGCTAACGCCGCCAGCGCCACCGGCGGCGAGAGGTCTGCCATGATGCCGTAATAGAACGCGAACATGTGGCTCGCGATCAGGGGCACGCCAAGCTTGGCCAGCGCGGGCGCCGCGAGCGCTGCCGTGATGATGTAGGTCGGAATGGTCGGGATGCCGGTGCCGAGCAGGATCGACAGCAGCATGGTCATGATCAGCGCCAGGAACAGGCTCTTCTCGCCGAGGCCGATCACCCAGCCGCCGAAGATGGTGCCGACGCCGGTCTGCGACATCATGCCGATGATGACGCCGACAATGGCGCAAGCCATGCCGACGGTGATGGCGGATTTCGCGCTTTCAGCCAGCGCATCGCGGCAGGCGCGCAGGGCGGAAAATCCACCGCGCACGAACGCAGTGACCACGATCAGCGCGACGACGACGCAGGCGACCGGCACGATCTGAAGGCCGTCGCGCGAGAGCGCGGCGACGACGAGCGCGAGCCCGATCCAGAAGATATAGCGGATCGCCATCGAAGGCGCGCCCGTCGTGATGGCGGTGCCAAGGATCAGCGCCACCGTCAGCGCAAGGCCCATGCTGCCGGCATAGAGCGGCGTAAAGCCTTCGAACAGCATGTAGACCAGCGCCGCGAGCGGCAGCACGAGGTACCAGCGCGTCACCAGCGCCTTCCAGGCGCTTGGAATCTCCGAGCGCTTCATGCCGGTGAGGCCGTGCTTGCCGGCTTCCAGATGCACCATCCAGAAGGCGGAGGCGAAATAGAGCATCGCGGGAATCGCGGCGGCTTTCACGATCTCCGAATACTGGACGCCGAGTGTCTCCGCCATGATGAAGGCAACCGCGCCCATGACCGGCGGCATGATCTGTCCGCCCATCGAGGCCGTCGCCTCGACGCCGGCCGCGAACGCGCGGCGATAGCCGAACCTGATCATCAGCGGAATCGTGAACTGGCCGACGGTGACGACGTTGGCGACGCCGGAGCCGGAGATCGTGCCCATCATGCCCGAGGCGAACACCGCGACCTTGGCCGGGCCGCCGCGGGTCCTGCCGAATAATCCAAGGGAAACGTCGGTGAAGAGCTGGATCATGCCGGCGCGCTCCAGAAACGAGCCGAACAGGATGAACAGGAAGATGTAGGTCGCCGAGACGTAGATCGGCACGCCGTAGAAGCCCTCGGTGCCGAACGACAGATGCGTGACGATCTGGTCGAAATCATAGCCGCGATGGTTGAGCGGCGACGGCAGATACTGGCCGAAAAACCAGTAGACGAGACAGGCGCCGCACATCAGCGGGAGCGCCGCGCCCATGAGCCGCCGCGTGCCTTCGAAGATCAGGACGGCGAGCAGCGTGCCGACCACGAGATCGAGGCGCGTCGGATCGCCGTCACGTGCGATCAGATCCGCATAGAAGATCCATTGATAGAGCCCGCACAGAAAGCCCGCGCCGCCGATCAGCCAGCCGATCGCGCGGCCGACATCGCTTTTGGCAGTGAAATTGCCGATCAGGCCGAAGGTGAGGAGGATGAGGAAGCCGACATGGACGCCGCGCACCACCTGGCTCGGCAGATAGTTGAAGGCCGCGACATAAAGCTGGAAGGTCGCGAAGGCGATGCCGATCCAGTACGCGAGCGTGCCCCACCAGCCCGGGCCAAAACCTTCCGGAAAACCGTGCTCGAAATTGTCGAACTCGACCTTGATGGGCGCTTCGCTGCCCTCTGCCTGCAACATCGATATGACCCCAACCGTCCAGCGCTTATAACATTGCACGACGCCTCCAGACCGTCATGGCCGGGCTTGTCCCGGGCATCCACGGACTTTCTCGCCTGCTCCTAGAACGTGGATGGCCGGGACAAGCCCGGCCATGACGCCCGATAACGAAAGCTGATTACTTGATCAGCCCTTTTTCCTTGTAATAGCGGATCGCGCCGGGGTGCAGCGGAACCGGGCTGCCGCTGGCGGCCGTCTCGAGCTTGATCTCCTTGCCGGCCGCATGCGCGTTGGCGAGCTCGGGCAGCGACTCGTAGACCAGTTTTGTCATCTGGTAGGCGAGATCGTCCGACACCGCCGAGCTGGTGACGAGGTAGTTGACCACGGCGGCGGTCGGCACATCCTTGTCCTGCCCGGTGTAGGTGTTGGCGGGAATGGTCGCCGCGATGAAGGGCAGGCCGATCTTGTCGACGGTCTCCTTCGGCACCGACACCACCGTGATCGGGCTCGAGGTCGACAGATCCTTCAGCGAGGCCACGCCGAGGCCGGCCGATTGCAGCGTCGCGCCGAGCTGGCGGTTCTTCATGAGATCGACGGATTCGGCAAACGGCAGATACTCCACCTTGCCGAGATCCTTGTAGCTCATGCCGGCCGCTGCCAGGATCGCGCGCGAATTGAGCTCCGTGCCCGATTTCGGCGCGCCGACCGACAGGCTCTTGCCCTTGAGGTCCGCCAGCGTCTTGATGCCGCTCTCGGCGGTCGCGACGATCTGGATGTAGTTCGGATAGATCGCGCCGATGGTCCTGAGCTTGTCGAGCTTGGACTTGAAGCCCGCCTCCTCGTCACCGTCCCAGGCCGCTTTCAGCGAGTCGCCCAGCGTGAACGCGATCTCGCCGCGGCCCTGCTGGAGCAGGATCAGATTCTCGACTGACGCCTTGGTGGCCTGCACCTGCGTCTTCACGTTCGGAATCTTGTCGCCGTAGATCTTCCCGATCGCGACCCCGAGCGGATAGTAGACGCCGGAGGTGCCGCCGGTCAGCACGTTGATGAAGGATTGCGCCTGCGCGCAAGGCGCGGAGGCCGCCAGCGCAAGAGCCGCGGCGACGCCGAAAATCGTCCGTTTCATGATCTTTCCACTCCCCAAACCGGCCGGGAAGTTGGCCGGATGAAGGGAGCGGGTCAACCCATCCAAAAGTCAAAACAGGACTGCGGTAAATGGCTGTGCTGGCTCGATTTTTGGGGAACTCGGCGGGTGCGGCGAGGTGGCGCAGCCAGGTCGGGACAGCCCCCTCACTGGAAGGTCATGTCCAGGCATTTGGAGATGTCGGAGCCGAGGCCCGAGGAGATGATGATGCAGCCGCGCACCTTCTGCGCGCCCACGTCGGCAGCCCAGACCGAGTAGCCGCCGGGGCCGAAGAACGAATTGGTGTTCGGTGGCTCGGTCTCGGTGGCGTCGAAATCGTAATGGCCGTCGGTCTCGAAGATGCGCGGCTTCTTGGTGCAGGCGCCGTCGGTCTGGACGTTGATGACTTCCTTGTTGTCGCGGGTCAGCGCCAGCGAGACCTGGCAGCGGAAATATTCCGAGGTCTTGGTGTTGAAGAGATAAGTGTAGGACTTGCAGGTCGCGGTGTTCAGCTTGCCCGGGGCCAGGCCGCGGCTGCACGAAATCCGCTGGTTGTGGCTGAGCTGGTAATCATCGGCCCGGGCGGCCGGCGTGAGCGCCGTCAGCAACAGGCCGGCGGCCCAGCAAGCTTTCATGACGAGGTTCATTCGAATCATCCCCTACCCAATGTTTTTGTCGAATTGCGTTCTAGACGGAAAGCGGAACATAGTCGCGCGGGGACGAAGGGAAAATCACAAACTGCTGGGCAAGACGTGATGCGCTGCGGCGCTTTCGCAAATTGACCCGGATGCATCGTTCGTGATTTGTTCAAGCCGGGCGCCTCGATGGGGAGGATAGGGTGATGGCAATTTCAACAAAGATCTTTTTGGTGACGGCCGTGCTCGGCGCGTTTGCTGCGCCCGCATTGGCGCAGACCGCTGCGACACCTTGGGAGCTCAAGCCCGACACCGGCTACGCCTATGACAAGGACGGCAAGACCTTTTCCTACAAGATGGGCACCAGCAATGCCGGTGAACTTCTGAAGGGCGCCAAGAAGGTACCGAAAGGCACGCTGTTCTTCATCGGCCACAACGGCCAGCTCTACATGCGCAGCGGCCCGTATCTGGAAGGCGACGGCAAGTTCAAGTTCGGGTCGGATCAGTAGGGACGGGACGGCGGGCGACAGCGCCGCCACACTCGGTGTCATCGTCCGCGAAGGCGGACGATCCAGTATTCCAGAGGCGGTTGTGCTTAAACCGAAACGCCGCGGCGTACTGGATGCCCCGCCTGCGCGTGGCATGACAGCTACCGCCGCCTAAAACGCCCCCGCGAGCTCCCGCGCGCCGGCATTGTTGCTGTTGCTGTCCATCCTCGTATCCGTCACCGCCAGCAGCTTCGCCACCGTGTTGTGGCGGATCGCGACCGGGTTGCGCTCGTAGCCGCCGCGCTGGAAGAAGTTCGACGTCGGCACCTGCTCGCGCATCGCCTGCGGCATCGTCACCATGTCGAGGCCGGTGCCGTCGCCGGTGAGGTTCATCATCTCGAGCTCGGCCGCGCTGAGCGGGCGGCTATAGCCCTTGGCGCGCGCGAACAGCACCGACGTCAGCAGCTTGTGGGTCTGCAGCATCGGCCCGATATCGATGTCGAGCACCATGGCATGCATGGCCCAGCCCTGCGCGGTGTTGCCGATCTTCTCGTGCTCCGACCAAGTGTCGGGCACCGATTTGGCGTGCGCCACCATTTTCTTGAGAACGGTGAGCTTGTGCTCGAGCGACTGGCGCGCCGGGCCCGAGGTCCGCGCGACCTTATCGGAGAGCGCGCGGATGAACTCATGGCCTTGCTCGGCCAGCAGCTCGACGCTGTTGGTCGTCAGCAGCTGGTTGTAGCCCATCGCGGTCGAAATGGCGCGCTTGCCGCCATGCTCGATTCCCGCCTGCACGTCATAACTGCCGGTGCCGCCGGTCTCGAACGCATAGACCCGCACCGCCTGCTCGCGCGTCAGCCCCGAGGCCAGCGCGTAGCGTGCATAGACGCGCTTGAATTCGACTTCGTTGGACGGCCGCTGCGGCGTGAACTGGTAGAGTTCCTGCGCCGCGCGCAGCAGATCGGCGACCACGGGGATCGGCTTTTTCGTCGGGCGGTCCGGGGTTTCCTCCGGCTCCGGATTCACTGGCCGTTTCGGCCCGTTATAAAGCGGCGGATGCTCCAGCACGTAATCGTCGAGCGTGATCTGCTGCCCGCTGCGCCGCTTGGCGTTGCGACCTTTCCGCTTCTCGGAGATCTGGCTCCAATAGGCGCCAGCTTCCTCGTCGAAGGCCGCACGCGCCGCCTGATACTCCTGCAGCTTGCGGCGATATTCCAGCACGGCGGGCGACGCACCGCCTTGCGCGAAAAATTGCGACAACAGCTGGGCTTTGGCATTCCGGACGGCCGGCGGCAGCGCGTCGGATTCGCCACCGCGCGCAGCGGGCGCGAGCAGGACGAGCGCGAGTGGAACCAGTCTCACGGCATTTCGAATCGATTGATGCATGCTGCCCTCTTAGCAGGCATCCGGTAACCGTCACGTTAACACGTCGTTTACCTCGTTTTCGCCTCGCGTCACTTCCAGGCGAATACCGGCTGTTCCAGCTCGGTGACGCGGGTGTGCCGCCCCGCCAGCACCTCGCGGAACTGGTAGATCAGGGCCGCCGTCGGCGCGTGGATCAGGCTCGACTGATGATGAAAGCGGATCACGCGGCGCGTGCTCTCGGGGATCGCGACGAAATCGAAAGCGTCGGAGCGTTCGACCGTCGCAAGCGCGATGCGATGGACGGAAGCGACCTCGTCCGGGTTTGGTTTGATCGCGGCACTATCGGCGGCCCAGACCACGACTGGCGTAATCAGATAGCCCGAGCGGGTCGGATAATCATCGAGCGTGCCGAGCACCTCCGCGCTGGTGAGGTGGAGGCCTAGCTCCTCGTCGAGCTCGCGCAGCGCCGCCTCGACCGGCGTCTCGCCGGCATCGCAGCGTCCACCGGGCAAGGCCCATTGACCGCGATGGGCGCGCAGATGCGATGCGCGCAGCGTGAGCAGCAACGCCGTGTCATCGCTCTCGCTGGCCGCAGTCAGCGCAACTGCCACCGCGGCGCGCTTCAACGCCGCCGGCGCTTCGTCCTCCGGCAGCCGCGTGAAGGCCGCGCAGGCGGCCGCGATATTCCGCCGTGTGGCATCGTCGAACGGTCTCATGATGCTTGACTACACCACGTCCGGCCCCGATGAAATGAAATCGCACGACCCGCTCAGGAATGGACGACATGACCAATAAGACAGCCGCACGGCTGAAGGCAGAAGGCTGGACCATTCTGGAGACCACGGGCTTCATGCATCTGATCGGCCCGCTGTGGGAGCGCAAGATCGACGGCCAATACGAATTCGCACTCGCGACCGAGGACAAGCACCACAATCGCCGCGGCATGGTCCAGGGCGGCGTGATGATGACGTTCGCGGACCGTACCTGCGGCATGACCGCCCGCTACGTCTCCGGCAAGGAGTTCATGGCGACGGTGCAGCTCGACACCCATTTCGTCGAAGCTGGCCAGATCGGCGACATCCTGATCTCCCGCCCGCGCGTGGTGCGCGCGACGCGCAGCCTGATCTTCATGAGCACCGAGGTGACGGTGGACGATCGTTGCGTGGTGATGGCAAATGGTGTGTTCAAGATTTTGAAGGGGCCGGGGTAGGAGCGATACCCACCGCTGTCATTCCCCGCGCAGGCGGGGAATCCAGTACGCCGCGGCTTCTCGATTAAACTACAGCCCTCTCGGAATACTGGATCGCCCGGTCAAGCCGGGCGATGACAGCTGAGAGCGTAGCAAGCATCTCCGCCAACGTCGTCATTGCGAGCGCAGCGAAGCAATCCAGACTGCCGCCGCAGACGCATCTCTGGACTGCTTCGCTGCGCTCGCAATGACGGAGTGAGACGGCTATGCTGTCGCCCGAAAAAGCAGCAAGGACGCGCCCCATGCAATACCGCCAACTCGGCCGCAGCGGCCTCAAAGTGTCGCCGATCTGCTTGGGCACGATGATGTTCGGCGGGCCGACCGATGAAGCGACATCGAAGCGGATCATCGCGAAGGCGCACGAGGCCGGCATCAACTTCATCGACACCGCGGACGCCTATTCGAAGGGCGCATCCGAAGAGGTCGTGGGACGCGCCATCGGCAACAACCGTCACGCCTGGGTGCTCGCGACGAAACTTGCGAACCCCATGGGCGAGGATCCCAACCGTGTCGGCCTGTCCCGCCGCTGGGTGTTGCAAGCGGCGGATGAGAGCCTGAAGCGGCTCGGCACCGACCACATCGACATCTATTATCTGCACAAGGAAGACCATTCTACGCCCCTGGAGGAGACGGTGCGCGCGATGGGCGACCTGATCCGCGCCGGCAAGGTGCGCTATTTCGGCGTCTCGAACTACCGCGCCTGGCGCGTCGCCGAAATCTGCAACATCTGCGACCGGCTCGGCATCGACCGTCCCGCTGTGAGCCAACCCTATTACAACGCCATGAATCGCATGCCCGAAGTCGAGCACTTCCCGGCCTGCTCCTATTACGGCCTCGGCATCGTGCCCTACAGCCCGCTGGCGCGCGGCGTGCTGACCGGCAAATACAAGCCCGACGCGGCTCCCGACAAGGAGACCCGCGCAGGCCGCAACGATACGCGCATGATGCAGACCGAATGGCGGCCGGAATCGCTCCAGCTGGCGCAGGAGATCAAGGCCCACGCCGAGAAAAAGGGCATCACCGCAGGCCAGTTTGCGGTCGCCTGGGTGCTGAACTCCGCTTTTGTCTCCTCGATCGTTGCCGGTCCGCGCACCGAGGAGCAATGGGAAGGCTACACCGGCGCGCTCGACTATCGCTTCTCTGCCGAGGACGAGGCGCTGATCGACAGACTGGTCGTGCCGGGTCATCCCTCGACGCCGGGCTACAACGACCCGGCCTATCCGATCGAAGGACGCCGCGCGCGGACGGCCTGAGCCGGAGACAGGAATGGCCCTCGAAGATCGCTACGGCCTGCCGCTCTCCACCTCTTCGCCAGAGGCGGCATCCGCTTATCGCGAGGGCGTCGACCTCATGCTCGCGGGCTGGACCGACACGGCGGAAACGCTGGAGCGCGCGATTGCGCTCGATCCGGATTTTGCGCTCCCCCATATCGCCCGCGCCCGCGTGCATGGCTTCTATCAGCAAGGCGATCTGGCTCGGCAGAAGGCGGCGCTCGCGCGCGAGCTCGTGGCGAAACGCGGCACGGAACGCGAGCGCTCGCATGTCGAAACGCTGGCGCTCGCAATCGAGGGCCGGCTGCCCGAGGCGATCGCGGCAACGATGACGCACGTCGAGGCGTGGCCGCGCGACGCATTGGTGCTGTCGCTGCCGCTCGGCGCGTTCGGCCTGTACGCGTTCTCCGGCATGGCCGATCACGACCGCGCGCGGCAGGAGCTGTGCGAGCGCGTCGCGCATCACTATGGCGAGGATTGGTGGTTCCTCACTATGTACGGCTGGGCGATGACCGAGAACGGCAATGTCGGTCGCGGCCGCGGCGTCACCGAGCGCGGCTTCGACCTGCGCCGGCAGAATGCCCATGCCGCGCACGCCGTGCTGCATGCGATGTTCGAGGACGGTTCGATCGAAGCGGCCGACCGGCTCGTCGACGACTGGATCCCCTCTTACCATCGCGCCGGAATCTTGCACGGCCACATCCGCTGGCATCAGGCGCTCGGCGCGCTGGAGCATGGCGATGCCGCGCGGGCGCTCGCGATCTATGCCGACGTGCTGCAGCCAAACGCCACGCAGGCGCCACCGCTCAATCTCGTCACTGACGGTGCGTCACTGCTCTGGCGCCTGTCGGCTTACGGCCACGCCGTGCCGAGAGCGCTCTGGCTCGAAGCCGACGGCGCCGCGCAAAAACTGTTTCCGAAATCGAGCCTGCCCTTCGCCGATATCCACATGGCGCTGTTCGCGGCTGCGACGCAAAATCGCGAGGCGCTCGCCACACGTCTTGCCGCCATCGAGCAAAGGCTCGCCGATGGCAAGCTTCCGGCCGGTCCCGTGGTGCCCGCGGTCTGCCGCGCACTGGCGGCCTTTGCCAACGAGGACTACGCGGCATGCGTGCAAACGCTCACGCCGATTCTCGGTGAGGTCGTGCGTCTCGGCGGCAGCCACGCCCAGCGCGAGTTGATCGAGGACACTTTTGTCGTTGCCCTGATGCGCAGCGGCGACCTGCCCCGCGCCCGCGCGCTGCTCGACGCCCGCCTGCACCGCCGCCCGTCCCTGCGCGATACGCGCTGGCAGGCGGCGATGGGATAGCCCCGCCACGAAAAAAACACCGGCCGAGCGGCAAGTGCCGGCCGGGAATGGGTTGGGCGATCTGGGCGAATCGCCGTTGGGGTGGCGCGGTGGTATTTCAGACGGACTTGGCTGAGCAAACGGGATCGCAACCAATTTGCGGTTCGCTGGTTGTCGGACGGAACTTTTCCGTGGTTCCTTGGCATGTGAGCCTTCCGATGCGCCTCTGCCGACCCATCCTCGCTGTCGCCCTCGTCCCCACCTTCGTCCTCTTGGCAAGCCCTTGTTTTGCCGAGTCTTCCGCGCCGATTCCCGTCAACAATCCACCCGGGCAGCAGACCGCCTTTATCGACTTGCTGGCGCTGATGTCCGGCCACTGCAAGACGTTGAAGGTCGCCGGCCGCACCTTCGCCTGCAAGACGGTGGCCTACGCCCACGGCGACGGGGGCCGGGTCAATTTCACGGTCGCGGTCGACGATCCCGCCGACGAGAATCACGTCGTGTCGTTCTCCGGCGAGAACGGCAAGCGCGCCGACGACAACTCCTATGAGCTGCCGATCGACCGCATGCTGCTCAACTCCAAGGACCGTCCCAAGGTCGACGGCCTGCCGGTGCCGGCCGAGCAGACCTCCACCGGCCTCTGCCGCCAGACCGGCAATTTCGCCGCCAAGAAGGTGACTGACGTCACCTGCTCTGCCACCGACAGCGAAGGCCGTCGCTACGAACTGCTGTTCGTCTCCGACGGCACGCCCGTGAGCGTGCGTCGTATCAGGCAGTCGGCGCCGTCGATCCAGGATCCGTTCAAATAGCGGTCCTTCTTCGCTCTGCATGCGGGGCCAGGTGAACCGCCGCCTGCGCGGCACAGCCGGATCAAATCCTTTCGTTGAAACTTCGGAACCGGCAGGTATGCTCGGATGCGTCCTCACCGAGGAGGCGCCCGTTGCAAACACAGGCCAGGCACAGAGTCAGCAATGAGGATGGTCATCGCGATCAAACGGCTCCTGATCGCCTGCCTGTTCGCAATCCTGGCACATGAATGCCCTGCAGCCGACAGTCCGGGGCAGCGCTCTATCCTGGTGCTGGAAGACGCCGACTTTCGTTCGCCATTCTATTCGGAGATTTTCGCCGGTATCCGCACGGCTGCGAAGGAAAATGGGCAGATCCACACCGTGATCTACGGCGAAAGCCTCGATCTCGCCCGTTTCCCGGGACCGGACTACGAGGAGAGCCTGGTCGGTCATCTCAAGACCAAATACGCGCATCGGCCGATCGACATCATCGTCTCGATCGGCGTCGCGTCGGCGAAATTCCTTCAGGCGCGCAAGCACGACATCTGGCCCGCCGCCCCCGTGGTTTACGGCTTCGTGCCCGATCTGCCCGAGACGCGCGCGCTGTTCCTGCCCGGCACGACCGCCATCTTTGCCAAGGTGTCTCCGGCGCAGATACTGACTGCGGCACGCGCGGTCGTTCCCGACTTGACTGGCGTCGTCCTCGTTGGCGATGCATGGAAAAATCCGCTGATATATGGCCACTGGAAACAGGAATTCGCGACCACGATGCCGGGTCTCGAAATCATCGATCTGTCCGGCATGGTGCTGCGGGAGGTGCGCGAACGGGTCGGCTCCTTGCCCCCTCGTTCTGCGATTCTGACCTCGGCGATGTATTCCGACGGCGAAGGCACCCACTATTTGCCGGCCGCGGCGCTTGCGCGCGTCGCCGAGCGCGCGAACCGCCCGATCATTATCACCTCCGACACATTTCTCGGGCGAACCGGGGTTGGCGGCTTCCTGCTGCTGCCCGAAACCATCGGACAGGAAGCCGGCCAGTTGGCAATGCGGATTCTCGGCGGCGAATCGCCGTCGAACATCCCGCCCGTTGCCGGGGATAACGTGAAGCCGATCTTCGACTGGCGACAGCTCAAGCTCTGGAATGTGGACGAAGCCCATCTGCCTCCCGGAAGCGAGGTGCGTTTCCGAGAACCGAGCTTCTGGGAGCAGTACTACTGGCGTGTCATGATCAGCGCCGGCGTGGTGCTGGTGCAGGCGATGATGATCGGCATCCTCCTGCGCGAGCGCAGGCTGCGATTCCAGGCGGAGGTCGAGGCACGCCAACGCATGTCGGAGCTAGCCCACATGAATCGCCTTGCGACCGCGGGCGAGATGTCCGCCACGATCGCGCATGAGCTGAGCCAGCCGCTCGCCGCCATTCTGATCAATGCTGAGACCGCCGAGCAGGTGTTGCAGACACCGGCACCTGACCTCGGCGTGATCAGCGAGATACTGGGTGACATTCGCCGAGACGATAAGCGCGCTAACGAGATCGTCGTTCAGGTGCGCTCATTTTTGAAGAGGGCCCGCACAGAGCGGATCGAGCTCGACCTCAACGCGACGGTCAGCGATGTGTTTAGGTTCCTTTCCATTCAGGCCCTGACCTACGACGTTGCGCTCGCGACGGATCGATCGTCCTTGGATATTCGCGTAACTGCCGACAAAGTGCAGCTCCAGCAGGCTATTCTGAACCTGGTCATGAATGCCATCGAAGCGGTGGCCGATCTGCCGGAGGATCGGCGACGCATCGTCGGTCGAACCAGCCTTGCGAACAATCAGGCCATGATCTCGATCGCAGATGCCGGCGACGGCATCTGCACAGAAAAGGTAACCGAAATCTTCAAGCCGTTTTTCACAACCAAGACGCAGGGAATGGGCATCGGCCTCTCGATCACGCGCACGATCATCGAGGCACATGGCGGGCGCATCTGGGCCGAGAACGCGCCGACGGGAGGTGCCGTCTTTCATATCAGCCTGCCGCTGGCTGTGGCACGGTCGTAAGTCGAGGCCCTCTGCCGTTCAAGTCGCTCCGCCCGTCACGTGAACGCCTTTTCCAGCGTCGCGAAGATCACCGCAAGCGATTTGTCGTGCCGCGTCACCGGCGGCACCGGGCGATCGATCTTCATCAGCTGATAGACCGCCATCTGCGCCGCGCGCACCGAATATTCGACGGTGAACACGACGTCATCGGGGATTTCGACGAACTGGCTGACGAAGGCGAGATTGACGGAATTCCTGGGCACCGGCAGCGGCCGGTCGTCAGCGGTGCGCGGCATGAACATGCTGGTGATGTAGGGCATGCGACAGGGAACGCAGATCGCATCCTCGAACACGGCAGGGTCGAAATTCAGGTGACCGCAAAGCTCCTTCAGGATGTCGGCGCCGCCGCAATCGGACATCGGCTTGGCCACGAAATTGCCGACGCGGTCGGGATGCAGTGCATAGCCCCAGAACACCTGCACGTTGTTCGGCTGTCCGGCGAAATGCGGCTGATGATACAGCACCACCGACATCAGCCAATTGGAGTCCCTGAACGTGACGAGACCGCCGGTGCCGGCCTTGTTGCCGGAGAACGCCTCCATCTTGTCGAAGAAGCGCGGATCGCGGCAGGTGACAGTGAATGACTGCCGATAGGATTCCGGGATCGACGCGTTGAACGCGGACGGCTTGCCGAATTCTGGACGGCCCTTCGCGATTTTCTCCCACAGGCCCAACCCCGGCTGTCGGACTTGGTCAGGCGCGGAGCCGGCTCGGTCATCGAGCCCAGGCTCGAGGCGTCCGTCATCGAGCCGTTCTGAAAGAACACGAGATCGCCGTCCTCGAGCTGGACATTGGCGGTGCGGCCGTCGCGGTCGAGTACGAGCTGGCGCACCCGCAAGCGTCCGTCCTCGCTCTCGATCGCCATGTCGGTGACGGCAGTGCCGCGCACGAACTGAACGCCCCGCCCCTTGAGCCAGTCGGCAAGCGGCCGCACGATCGCGTCATACTGGTTGTAGACGGTGCGCTTGACGCCGGCGAGAGTCTCGATGCGCGGGAACTCGTTCATGAAGCGATGCAGATAGCGTTTCAGCTCGACCGCGCTGTGCCAGGCCTGGAAGGCGAAAGTGGTCTGCCACATGTACCAGAAATTGGATTCGAAGAATTTGGGCGACAGCCAGTCGGTGATGCGGCTGTTGCCGAGCGTCTGCTCCGAGGCCTCCGTGAGCCGCAGCAACTCGAGCCGGTCGCGCCCTGAAAATCCCATATGCGAGACATCGAGCTTGAAGCGGTTGCGATCGACCAGCCGCGCTCGCGAATGCGCGGGGTTCTCGGTGTTGAACGCGACGGTTTCCTCGCGCACGCTGAGGCCGGGATGTTCGAGCGAGGGAATGGTCGACAGCAGGTCCAGGTGCATTCGTAGTGATCGGTCGTGAGCATGCGTCCGCCGCGCAGCGAATAAGCGCCGTTCGCGAGCAGCGCGCCGTCGAGGCTGCCGCCGACCAGCGGCTGCGCCTCGTAGATCACGATGTCCCGCCCCGGCAGCTGCGCGTCACGAACCAGGAACGCCGCGCCCGCGAGCGATCCAACGCCGCCACCGATGAAATACGCCTTCATGTCTTGCCTCGATCTGCAATTCGAATTGTCGCGGCGACATTGCATGGCGAGACACTGGCCGGAGTTGCGCTGGATTAAGCGCAACGCGCGTGAGGATCACGTTGAGTTGAGCGTTTGACTGATCAGCTCCGGCATGCCGTCCTTTCGCGACATCATCGAATCACGTCTTGACATTGCGGCCGTACCTCGGAGCGACCCATGACGCGCGATCGCCTGTTTCTGCTGCGCCCTGGTTTCGAGGACCCGGCCTTTCCTGGACGCCGTTTCTATTGCTGGCATTGCGCGCTGATCGAGGGCTTGCTGGTCTCGTTTCCGCAGCTCGCCGACAAGCTCGACGTCGAGCGCATCGCGTGGCCACGCCCGCGGCACGCCGTGATTGCGCTGGCTGGCGAGGAGAACCAGTCGTTGCCGCTGCTCGTGCTGGCGGTTGGAGCGACCTCGCCGCACCAGACCGGCAGCCATCAGGGCCGCGCGTTCATTGCCGACAAGGACGCCATCCTGGGCGCACTCTCCGAACGTCACAGCTTTCCCGATCCGCATCCGTGAGGGGAGAGCGTTCGCGTGACTCTCGTGCCCCGGGCGTAGCGCAGCGTCTCTTCAACGGTGCGCTGCAGAGCCGGAGCCCATGTCTCTAGGGGATCTTGTGCGGCATTGGGTCCCTGCCACCACCGATGACGTGATTGCGTCATTCGCGGCAGAGTGATGGCAGGGTTGCAATCGACGCTGGTGATGCGACAATAAATCTCACCAGACGCACGCAGCCGCGCGAATCGGGCGCCGATGAAACTGCGTCGTTTCGACGCCCGCACTGGCCGGAACGCGCCGGATGACCATGTGTTGTCACACGACATTCAACTGGAGTGATGACATGAAGTATCTCTTTGTCGCGATGGCCGTCGGTGCTGCGGCGCTTGCAGGCGGATCCGCGGCGAACGCGGCCAATCATTCAAGCGCGAAACAGAACGCGCCAGCCGCCCAATCAACCGACATCAGCGCGCAGCACAGGCACCACCATCACGGCCATCGCCATCACTGGCGTCCTCACCACCATCACGGATTTCATCGTCCGCACTACCGAAGCTACGGCTATTATCCGCGGCACCACGGATATTACGGCGGCGGACCGTACGGATATTATGGCGGCGGCGGTCCCAGCGTGACGTTCGGCTTCGGCGGCAGTCGCTGGTAAGACGAGAGGCAGCAACACGAAAGGCCCGCAAAATGCGGGCCTTTTTTGCTCGTCAGCCTATCTCCGCAAGATCCTCCCCGCCGTCTGTTGGCCGCTCGCCAGCGCCGCTTCGACCGTGCCCATGTCGGCTCCGCGATAGAGCGCCTCGCCGGAGAACAGCACCGGCCCGTCGGCGCGCGCGAGGATCGTTTGCGCCTCGCGCGTTCGCGGCGTCGCCCAGGAATAGGCGCCGCGGGCGTAGGGATCGTGCGCCCAGTTTGTCGCAACGGCCGCGATGAGCTCGTGCGCGAGATCTTCGCGCGAGAGGCCGAAGACGGTCGCAAGCGAATCGAGCCCGGCGTCGATCAGCGCTTGCGGGTCGAGCTGCGTCAGCGCTGCCGTGCGCGGGCCGCCGAACCATCCGGTCAGCACGGGATGCCGGTCCGGGTATTGCGTCCACCACACCGGGATGGCCTGGTCGGTCAAAAGGAAGCTCATGTCCGCAAGCTCTTCCTTGCGCTCGCGCCACCATGGCCGCCTGAAGTGCAGCAGGATTTTTATCACGTTACCGAAGCCGATGTCGTCGGCAGACGCCGCCTTCAAGCGCGCGCTCTCCGGGAGGGCGATCTCGCGCAGCAACGGCAACGGAACAGTGAGGATCACGCGATCGCAGCCATGCACCCCGCCGCCGACACAGCGAACGGCGAGCGCGCCGCCCTCCTCCTCGATCGCCGACACCACGCAGCCGAAGCGAAGAATCACGCCAAGTTTGCGGCACTCGGCCGTCAGGAACTCGATCATCGCACCATAGCCGCCCTTGACCCGCGCCTGCGGAGAGTGCCCGCCAGCCATCCATTCCTCGCGCAGCGCCAGCGTCGAAGCGCGCTCGGGATCGGCCGCATCGTAGCCCTCGACCATTCGCTCGATCGCATGGCGCAGCCGCGCGTGCTCATCGCCGGCAAAATGCCGGCGCAGGAAATCGGCGACGGTGAGGTCGTCGTTCAATTCCCGAACCACGGCGTGCAGCTCAGCCTCATGCGGATCGTGGCGATCCTCGCGCACGATGTCTGCGCCGTCAAAGCCCCACCGCTCGCCTTCGATCTCCTGAAGGGACAACCCGGCCTCACGCAGCAGCGCGCGCGTGACCGGCGCCTCGCCGTGGACGAATTCGGCGCCGCCATCGGCGGGGTAGCCGAACTCCGAAGCTGACAGCGGGTGAATACGGCCGCCGCAGCGCTCGCGCGCCTCCAGGATCGTCACTGACTTGCCCGCGCGCGCCAGCTCGCGCGCCGCCATCAGGCCGGCCGCGCCGGCACCGACGATGACGATATGCTCTGATGTTGCCGACATCTCGGTGCTGCTACTTGCCCACGGCCTGCGGATCGTTCTGGATCAGATAGCGCAGCAGCAGGACACCGCCGCCGAGATCCCGCGTGCTCTCCAGCCTCATCGCAGTCAGCGGTGCACGCCGGTCGCCGTCGGAGTCCGTGGAATCGAACACGAAGGGCGCGCCCCTGGCGCCATCGATCGCGGGACTGAGGATCAGGTTGAACTCGTCGATCAGGCCGGCACGCAGGAACGCGCCGTTGGCGACGCCCCCGCCCTCCACGAGCAGGCGCTTCACGCCGAGCTCGCGGTTGAGAATGTCCACCGTCAGTGCGAGGTCGATCTCGGACTTGCCGGCAAAGATATAGGACACGCCCTCGCCGCGGAGTCCGGCGAGATGCGAATCGGAGACGCTCTCGGTCAGCACGACGACGATCGGATCGCCGCCGATATCGGAACGGCCCCAGCCGATCTTGCCCTTCGCATCGAGCACGACGCCATAGGTTTTCGCGTCACGTCGCGCGAACCAGTTTTCGCGCGGAAATTTCGCGTCCGTCGTCGCCGGATAAGGCTCGCGCTTGGCGAACTCCGAGCCGGTGACGCGGCCGATCACCCAGGCATCGCCGCCGAGCTCGTCGTGGATCTTCTCGAACCAGTCCGATCCTGGTCCCTTCGGGCGCCAGCGGCTCGGATGGGTGCGGCCGTCCAGACTCGAATGCATCAGACAGATGACGTAAGGCTTCATGCGCATCTCCGGGCCGCGCTCAGGCGGCCGGCTCATTGCCCTTCTCACTCCCCGTGGCGCGTTTGTTCACGATCACCGCGAGGGGATTGAGCTTTGGCGGCGCGACGAGTTTGAGCGTGTTGGTGTCGCGATGGTTGAACGGCGCGCCGCGCACGAACAACTCGGTCTGGATCAGATAGGTCCAACTGCAGTCGTCGTTGAAGGTGATGTCGCAGCGGTAAGCGTCGGTGCGGAACGCTTGTTCCAGAAAATCAGTCGAGCAGATCCCGTAAGCGGTGTCGCCGCGCTTGGCCGTGACAGAGATCTCCTTGTCGTCCGGCCCGGCCTTGCCCGACGCCAGCAGCACCTGCCCACGCGGGATCGCCAGCGTCTGCATGATCAACCCGGTCGCGGGCTCCCACAACCAATAGCCGACCTGGTCATGGAAGGTGATGTCTTCCTCAGGCGTGTTGATATGGATGTGATAGCGCAGCCCATAGAGCAGCTGCGGGCCGTTGGCCTGGGGATCGATCGGGTCCATCCGGATGCGCTCGATGAAGGTCCGCCGCTCCGGCCCTTCCGCCTTCGGATTGATGTCGATACCCTTGTCGGCCTGCCAGACACCGGCGAGACGGCGGAGCGGGCCGAGATTGGCAAGGCCGTCGGGCGAGACGTCCTCGGGCTCGGTGAAGATATCGGCGGGAAGGGGGAGCATGGGTGTCCTCGCGTCGTTGCGAGGCAGCAATAGCATGAGAGCGCGGGCGTGGCTCGGTCTCAAGCCTCACAATCGCGAATGGACGTAGGCGCCACGCGCAGACGATCCATGATGCGAAACGGAGCCGAACCTCCTCAGTTCGGCTCCGCCGCCAGGATGCTTAGTGGCGGTGGTCGCGGACCTCGGGGTGAGTCCGGTGATCCCGGACGATGGGTTGATCGCGATGGTCGCGCACGACGGGCGGGTCGCGATGGTCGCGGACGATGGTCGTCGCGTTCGAAGGCGTCATCACGTTCGCCAGTGCGATCGCTGCAAGAGCCACGAGGATGTAGTTGCGCATGAGTTTTGCCTTTGCTTGGTGGATCACTGCGAGCCACCTGACACCAAGCTAGATTGATCAGCTCGAATGATATGTGTCGTCGATCACCCGGCGATGATCGATGCGCTGTCAGCCGTGCCATCGTCCAATCGCAGGAGAGGCGGACGGCGACCCTCACGATCTATTATGATTCGTCTACGTCCCGGCGGACGGGCCTCCGCGGCCTCGAGACGAGGACATCTCGCGCCCAATATCATTGCATCGTCGAATCCCAGCATACTTGATACGCCCTGCCGGTTTGCAATCAACGTCGCGTCTGCCGCAGTTTTAATCACGCCATAAGCATTTGTGTTCGGTCTTCCCGTTTGCGCCACGGAATCACGGTGATAAGATCACGGCCTCAGGATTGTGAAATACACCATAGGCGATGAAGCCACTCCTAAACTAGCGTTCACGTGACGTCCGTTATTTTCAAGTGAGTGGTTTGGAATGCAGCAGGCTTCGGTCGAGAAGTTCTCGGACCTCATCGGCGCGATCTACGACTGCGTGATCGCGCCGGAACGCTGGACGGGCGTTCTAAACGAGATTCGCACGGAGCTCGGCTTCGCGACCGCCGTGCTATCGGCATATAGCCTCACGAACATGAGGATCGGAGTCAATGCCGCCTCCGGGACCGACCCTGTCCAGACGATGGCCCAGACCAGCATCGAGTATGCGCCTGATATCGTCGAACTCTGGGGCGGCGTTGAGCGCATCCGGCAATATCCGCTTGGAGAACCGATCATTCGATCCCAAGCGGTCCCGGAGGAAATAGTCCTCGGCAATCGCTATCACCTGGAATGGGCTCTCCCCAAGGGCTTGTTCGACGCCGTCGGCGTCGCCCTCGTTCGCGAAAAAACAATGATCGGCAATGCGACATTCAGTCAGCATCAGTCGGACGGGGCCATTGACGATGCGCAGGTTAGCGGATTGCGCGTTCTCGCACCTCACATCCGCCGCGCCGTGATCATCAGCAATCTGTTCGACATGAAGACCGTGGAAGCCGCGACATTCACCGCGACAGTGGAGGCCCTGACGGTCGGAGTCGTTCTGACGGACGACGATTCGAAGATCGTTCACACCAATGCCGCAGCCACAGCCATGCTCGCGGCAAACGATCCACTTCTGGCTCGACATGGCCGGATCGCCGTTCAATCGGCGACCACCACCAGCACGTTGCAATCGGCCATCGCGCAAGCAGCAAAGGACGAGGCGACACTCGGCCAAAAAGGCATCAGCATCCCAATCCCCCGCTCGAGCGGAGATCCTCTCGTCATTCACGTTCTGCCGCTGCGGCGCGGCCACATGCGGGCCGGCCTGGTCCAGCGCGCCGCCGCCGCTCTGTTCGTGGCATCGGCCTCCGGTCCGCCGCAGCTGCCTCACGATGCTCTCATCCAGCTCTACGATCTGACGCCAGCCGAAATTCGCATCTTCGAGCTCATCTGCGATGGACAGACACGCGACGCGATCTCGTCGCAACTCGGAGTGTCGGTCAGCACCGTGAAGAGTCACCTCTTGCACGTCTTCGAAAAGACAGGTTGCCGGCGCCAAGTCGACCTGGTCAGGCTGGCAAGGTCGCTGACGTTTCCGGTGTAGGGAAGCTCGGGGTGACGGTACGCTTTGTCGTCCAGTGATTTTGAAGTGAGTGGTTTGGAATGCAGCAGGCTTCGGTCGAGAAGTTCTCGGACCTCATCGGCGCGGTCTACGATTGTGTGATCGCGCCTGAACGCTGGACCGCCGTTCTGGATGAGATTTGCGCCGAGTTCGGCTTTGCCACCGGCGCGCTCTCGGTCGCCAGCCTCACCAACATGAAGGCCGTCGTCAACGCGGTGTCCGGGTCCGACCTGGCCCAGATGGCCCAGAACGGGGTCGGCTACGGCCCCGATATCATCGAGCTCTGGGGCGGCGCCGAGCGCATTCAGCAATACCCGCTCGGCGAGCCGATCGTTCAATCCCAGGCGGTCCGGCCGGACGTCATTTCCAGCAACCGCTATTATCGCGAATGGGCCCTGCCCAAGGGCTTGTTCGACGCCGTTGCCGTCGGCCTCGTACGCGACAGGACGATGGTTGGAAATGCGATATTCAGCCAGCATGAGTCGGCAGGCCGCATTGACGATGCGCAGGTCGACGGATTGCGCCTTCTGGCGCCTCACATCCGCCGCGCCGTGACGATCAGCAATCTGTTCGACATGAAGACGGTGGAAGCCAACACATTCGCCGCGACGGTGGAGGCCCTGACGGTCGGCGTCGTCCTGGCCGACGAGGATTCGAACATCGTTCACACCAACGCCGCAGCCGCGGCGATGCTTGCGGCCGGCGATCCGATCGTGGCAAGGCATGGCCGGATCGCGGTTCAATCCGCGGCGACCACGGCCGCATTGCAATCAGCCGTCGCGCAGGCGGCAAAGGACGAGGCGACGCTCGGGCAAAAAGGCATCGGCATCCCGATCCCGCGCCAAGGCGATGACCCTCTCGTCATCCACGTTCTGCCGCTGCGACGCAGCCACACGCGATCCGGTCTGATCCAGAGCGCCGCTGCCGCCGTGTTCGTGACGTCCGCCTCCGGGCCGCCGCGATTGCCTCACGATGCGCTCAACCAGCTCTATGACCTGACGCCGGCCGAGATTCGCATCTTCGAGCTCATCTGCGAGGGACACACGCGAGACGCGATCTCGGCCTTGCTCGGCGTTTCCGTCAGCACTGTGAAGAGCCATCTCATTCACGTCTTCGAAAAGACGGGCTGCCGGCGCCAGGTCGATCTGGTCAGGCTCGCGAAATCGCTGACGTTCCCGGTGTAAGGCGCGGGGGCGAGACGGCGCACGGTCGGCCGGACCTGGGCGCGGACGGCCCCGGAACCTGTCGGAATGACCATTCCGCGGTGATCCAAGGCCAGTCCTCGTTCGTTCCCAGACCCACAGGTCGCTTGTCGAGGCGCTATGATCGCTGCTATCCGAGCTTTAGATGCGCCATTCCGGGCGAAGGCTGGTTTTCCCCGGAGGATCGAAGCGCGGCTGTCGACTGGCGCGAACAAAGGGCCGAACACAAAGGTGGATTGGGCTGATCTGATCGGACGCGTCGCCTCGGCCGGAGACCGGGAGGCCTTCAAGCGCCTGTTCGAGCATTTCGCGCCGCGCATCAAGGGACTGATGCTGAAGGCCGGGTGCAGTTCGGACGAGGCGGAGGAGATTGCTCAAAATACCCTGATCGCCGTCTGGCGGAAGGCAGGCCAGTTCGATCCTACGACGGCCGGGGCAGCGGCATGGATATTCACCATCGCGCGCAATTTGCGCATCGATTTGTTCCGCAGCAGAGCGCGGGCAGACCGCCTGCGGGGCACCTCTGAGCTTCCCGAGACGCCGGATCCTGCGGAACCCGCGGACGCCGTTATGTCCCGCGTGCAGGACGCGGCGCGGATCAATTCGGCCGTCAGGCAGCTCTCGATGGAGCAATCCATGGTGGTGAGATTGTCGTTCATCGAGGAGAGGCCGCACCCGGAAATCGCGAGCCTGCTCGGCATTCCGCTCGGAACGGTGAAGTCGCGGATCAGGCTGGCGATGAACCGCCTGAGAGACATATTGGACGAAGAAGCATGACGATCAGCCATCATCCACCGGAAGATCTTCTGGCCGACTTTGCGGCCGGCAGGTTGGAAGAAGCCCATCAATTGGTGGTGGGGGTGCACGTTGCGGGTTGCGCTCGGTGCGGCCGTTTCGCGCAGGCCATCGAGCAACTTGGCGGCTTGGCTCTTGAAGATGTCGAGCCGGTGCCGGTCGCATCGGATGCGTTCGAGCAGGTGATGTCGCGCATTCACGACGCTCCTGAAGAGCGAGCGGCGCGGACTTCCGAGGCCGCTCGCGGCAGCGAGCAGGATATTCCGGCGGCGCTGCGAAACTACCGCATCGGCAAGCGCAGGCGCATCGCTCCGGGTCTGAGCATGCGACCGATCGAGTTGTCCGGATCGGGCACGGCGCGGGCATTTCTGCTTCGCTCCGCGCCGGGGACGCGCATGCTCGAACACACGCACACCGGAACCGAATTGACCCTCGTGCTCGAGGGCAGCTTCAGCCACCAGGGCGGCCGGTTTGGTCCGGGTGATTTCGACTATGGCGACGACGAGATCGACCATCGGCCTTTGGTGGGCGACGAGGGCCCATGTGTTTGCCTTGTCGCAATGACGGGCGACCTGCGCATGAACGGCCTGCTCGGCAGGCTGATCGGGCCATTCGTGCGGCTTTGATCCGCTCGCCTCCTTCTTCCGCCGGGTGATCCGAACGCCCGCCCGGAGCGTTTCGAAGGAAACGCAAGGGAGACAGGTCATGGCCGGCTTAAGCCTGACGCAGGCGCAGAGCGAAACATTGCCCGAATTGTTGGCATGCGTTTCGGCAGGCGACGCACAAGCCTTCGCAGCGCTGCACATGCTGACGCGGAGCAGGCTGCGCAGGACTGCGCTCGCCGTCGGAACTCCGCCCCACGACATCGAGGACATTCTTCAGGAAGCCTATCTGAAGATCTGGCGCAACGCGGGTCGGTTCGACGGCGACCGTGCTTCGGCGATGACCTGGATGTCCGCCATCGCGCGGAATACCGCCATCGACCATCTGCGGGTCAGAAGACTGCCGACTCACGAGCTGGACGAGGCGCTGCTGGTTCCAACAAGTGCTGATCAGCCGGCGATCGACGATTTCGACTACGCCCGCGCCGAACCGATCGCACGCAGCGTGCTGGCTCGTTTGCCGGAAGACCGCCGCAGGCTGGTGGCGCTGGCCTATCTCGAGGGTGAGAGCCGTGCGAGCTTGTCGCGGCGCTTCGGTGTGCCGGTCGGCACCATCAAGACCTGGTTGCACCGAACCCTTCTGGCGGTACGCAAGGACTGCCTTGCCGCATCGGCTGCAGCCTGAAGCAGGCAAGGAACCCGCGCGTGGCCGCAGAGATCATCGAATTCCCCATCCGTGGACACCAGGATCCGCTTGTGTCCTCCGTTGCGAGACTCGAGCAGATGGTGAGAGAGGTCGACGGTCTGGCGGCCAACCAGCCCGCGGAAGATCTCGATCATTTGCTCGCTGTCATGGAGCGCTTCGGCGATCGACTGGTCGATCTTGCGCACCTCGTGCTTGACGACGATGCCAAGCGGAGTGTCCAGATCGCATTCACATCGCTCTCCGACAAGATCGCGGCGACCAGAGAGGCCTTTGACGAGTGCGATGGAGCGACGGATCCCTGATTCGGCGCCACGCTCGTCCGTTCGACGCGTGAAGTCAGTTCTGCGCGCCGATCCTAATTGAGGCGGAGCAGCGAGATGTTCAGCAAGGTCGCAAAACCCACCCAGCCGGCGTAGGGAATGAAAAGCGCCGCTGCCAGCCGATCGTTCGCCCATTGACGCCAGACAAAGGCAAGGATCACAGCAAACAGCGCAACAATGACGCCGAGCGCCACGTCCATGCGATGAAGCGAAAAGAAAATGGGAGCCCATGCAAAATTCAAGATCATCTGCAGGCCCCATATTCTCATCGTCGTTCCGCGCGGCTCCGCCTCGAAGGTGCGGAATCCCGCCACGGCGATCATCAGGAACAGGGCCGTCCAGACCGGTGCGAACACCGCATCCGGCGGATTGAAAGATGGCTTGTTGAGCGCCGCGTACCACGCTCCCGGACGGTTCAGGACCCCGATCAGAATCCCCGCGGCAGGAACCAGAAACAGGAAACCGGCGCATCGGTACCATCTGCCGCGCTTACGGTCGCCATCGTGCCGCAGCGCCCCGTTGCGCGTCCCGTCCATGATCAATGCGCTATTTTTTGAGCGACGAGGAATCCGGTCCAGGCGCTGACACCGGCGAGGACGGATCCCCAGCCCACATCCGCAACAGTGAGTGCCGTCGACCAATTCCTCAGCGTGGCCTGGTTGGTCAGATCGTAGGTCGCATAGGTGAAGCAGCCCAGCATCACGCCGGACATGAAGGCACGCAGCGCGCCCCCATCCTGCTGAGCCGGCAGCACCGCGAACCAGATCAGGCCGACGGGATACGCCAGATAAAACACTGCAGCGGCGGCGAGGTCGGGCTGCGACCGCAACATGTCGCCCAGCACCGGCCGGTAAAGTCTCTCGACCATGGTCTTGAGCCAGATCATGTCGAGCGCAACGAAGGTCGCAGCCACCGACAGATATGTGAAAAGCAGGCTCATGTCCGGTCTCCCTCCGGTGTCGCAACCGGTTTAACAAAGGCATCGGCTGTAAACGACGTGAAGCCCTCGCTGGATCACGCGGCGCGGTCGTTCCGCCTTGCCGCACACCCCTGTCACGCCCTTGAACCAGATCGTGCGGCCGGAACTCCGATCATTCCGGCACCTTCTTGGGCGGGCCGTGGAAAGAAAGCGCTGGTGCGTGCCTGATAGTCCCGATACCGGCCGCCGCGGGATCGCAGCATCTGGACTTCTAGCGGGGGTATTCCGGTCACGTGCACGAGTATCCAGTACATGATCGCCGGCGCGATCAGGCTCGCCCAGCCCCATGCGTAGCCCGGCGACAGCGCGATCATCGGATAGGCGAGCCATCCGAGCCATTCGAAGAAATAATTCGGATGACGCGACCAGCGCCAAAGCCCGATGTTGCAGACCAGGCCCGCGTTTGCCTTGTTGCGCTTGAAGCTTCGCAATTGCTCGTCGGCGATCGCCTCGCCTGCGACGGCCGCAAGCATGATGGCGGCGCCCGCATAGTCCTGAACGCCCAGGGCGGCCCGTGGAGCGTGTGCAGCCAGGAAGACCGCGAATGGCAGCGGCACCGAGGCGAAGGCCTGCGACTGCAGGAAAGCAAACATGCGAAGCGGCGCCTGTGAGCCCCATTCCTGCGCATAGCTTGCATAGCGCGGATCGTCGATACCCGCCGCGGCGCGCCGGGCGATATGCGTCCCGAGCCTCACCGACCAAAGCAGCACGAGCCCGCCTACGAGCATCTGACGCACTTGCAGAGCCTCGCCGAATGGCAAAAGGGCCGCCACCGCCCCAACCAGGCCGACGGAATAGGTCCAGATCGTATCGACCCACCCGGAATTGCCGGTTCGCTGCTGAACGATCCAGGCCAGCCCCATCAACAGCGAAAGCGCAAGCGCGATGCCGGCGACGATCAGTATTTGCAGGAAATCCATGCCTCACCATACCCAAACTCGGATCCTTACGTCCGTCCCGTGCCCCGGTTTCGCGGGTGATCCACGCTGTCCGCTGGAACGTTTCCTCAAGCGCGGGTGGACAGGTCAGATATTGGAGCTGTCCTGAGCCGGGCGGCGGACGACATTGGCCCGAAACCGGATGTTCCGGCCGTCGCTGGTGGTATTGGGGGCGATAAAGCATGCGTTTGGCGGTGATCGGGACGGGAATTGCCGGCAATGCCGCCGCGTGGCTCCTGTCCGAACGTCATGCCGTGACCGTCTACGAGCGCGAATTGCGACCGGGCGGACACAGTCATACAGTGCGCGTTGACTACGATGGCGAAGAGATCGACGTCGACATCGGCTTCATCGTGTTCAACGAGCCGAACTACCCGGAATTGACGTCTCTGTTCGCGCACCTGGGTGTAAAGACCGAGGAGACATGCATGAGCTTCGCGATGTCGGCCGACCATGGCCGATTCGAGTGGCGGGGCGGCGGCGAGACCTTCCTGCAGGTCGCCTCCGGCCTGTTTGCCCAGCCGCGTAACCTCTTCTCCCCGTCGTATTTTCGCATGCTGGCCGAGGTCCGGCGCTTCAACAAGGAAAGCGTCTCCGACTTGCGGGCTGGCCGGCTCCAGAACCTCACACTCGGCGAATATCTGCGCAAGCAAGCGTTCAGCCCGCGCCTGTTCAGCGATTATCTGGGACCGATGGGGGCCGCCATCTGGTCGTCGCCCTCGGCCGAGATCCTCGCCTTTCCCGCGGAAAACTTCATCGCCTTTTTCGACAATCACCGGCTGTTGCATCTGGATCGGCCGTTCTGGCGGACCGTCCAGGGCGGCAGCCGGCGCTATGTCGAGAAGCTCACCGCCAGGTTCAAGGCAGGCATCCGGCTCGGCTGCGCGGTCACATCAATCCATCGCACAGAGCACGGCGTAACGATCGGCGACAGTCACGGCCATCGGGAATCCTACGACGCTGTCGTGATGGCCTGTCACAGCGATCAGGCCCTGGCGATGCTGTCGGATGCCGACCCACGCGAGAGATCCATTCTCGGCGCGATCCGTTACGCTCCAAACACGGCCTATCTGCACCGCGACATCAATCTTATGCCGAAACGCCGCAATGCATGGGCATCCTGGAACTTCTTGCGCTGGCAACGCGAAACGCCTGCCCAGAACGACGTCGCCGTGACCTACTGGATGAACCGGCTGCAGGGCATCGACGACAGCAAGCCGCTGTTCGTCAGCCTCAATCCCCCTTGCGAGCCGGCGCCTCATCTCACTTTCGGCAAGTTCACATTCTCGCATCCACAATATGACGCGGGCGCGTTCGCCGCGCAGAGGAATCTCCCCGAAATCCAGGGACGCCGCCGCACCTGGTTTTGCGGCGCGTGGACTGGCTACGGATTCCATGAGGACGGCTTGCGCTCCGGCATCGCCGTCGCCGAGGCACTTGGCAGTGCAGTGCCGTGGCGGCAGTCCGGCGCGTTGCTGGCGCAGGCTGCTGAGTAGAACATGTCGCAACCGGGTGCCCCAGAACGAACGGCGACGTCATCTGCGGCCGCGCTCTACCTGGGCAGGGTGATGCACGCCCGCATGCGACCCGTGCGCCACAGGTTCGCTTACCGGGTCATGAACCTGCTCATCGACCTCGACCGGCTTGATGAAGCGGATCGCCAGTCTCGCCTGTTCGGCATCAATCGCGCGTCGGTCTTCAGCTTCCACGAATCCGATCACGGCAAGCGTGACGGCGCATCCTTGAGCAACCATGTGCGACGCCTGGCCGAACAACGCGATATCGATCTGTCGGGCGGGCGCATCCTCCTTTTGTGCTATCCGCGGCTCTTCGGCTACGTATTCAATCCGCTTTCGATCTACTTCTGCTATGGCAGCTGCGGCAATCTTGCGCTGCTGATCTACGAAGTCCGCAACACTTTTGGCGAAATCCATTCCTACATCCTTCCGGTGGAGGACGCTGCTGCCGGCGGTGCCATACGACAATGTCAGGCGAAGGAGTTCTACGTCTCGCCATTCATGGAGATGCACACGAAGTATCGCTTCAGCATTGCCCCGCCCGGACAGCAAGTGAAGGTCAGAATCGTGCAGACCGATGAGCACGGTGCGATATTTACGGCCGCATTCTCCGGGCAACGTCGCCCGCTGACCAGCCGCTCGCTGTTGGCGACGCTCGTCGCGCTGCCACTTCTCACCTTCAAGGTCGTCGCGGCCATCCATTGGGAAGCGATCCGGCTTTGGCTGAAAAATGTTCCTTACGTTCCCCGTCCGAACCAACGCTGAATGTGAAGCCATGGACCTCGCAGCCACTCACCAGACTGCTCGTTTCGATGACGTTCCCTTGCTCGCGCGGCTCGCGCTGCGGCTCGCTTCGCGGCTCAAGCTCGGCACCGTGGATGTTCGCCTTCCCGACGGCAGAACGGTGGTGTTGCGGGGAACGCATCCGGGGCCGTCGGCGACCATCGAGCTCAACAGCTACGCCTTCGCGCGAAGCCTGGTCCTGGGCGGCGATATCGGCATGGCCGAGGCTTACATTCGAGGCGATTGGAGCACACCGGATCTCTCCCAGCTGCTTTACGTGTTCTGTCTGAACGACGATCTCGTCGACAGCGCCTTCGCCGGCAATGCACTGGTCCGGCTTTGCCGGCGCGCGCTGCATCGGTTGCGCCGAAACACGCGACTGGGATCGCGGCTGAATATCCACGCCCATTATGATCTCGGCAACGCTTTCTTTGCGGCCTGGCTCGATCCGAGCATGACCTACTCGTCGGCATTGTTCTCGCCCGATGCGACCGACCTGCTCGCCGCTCAACGGCACAAATACGAACAGCTGGCGAAGGCGATCGAGCTGCGGCCCGGCCATACCCTGCTCGAGATCGGGTGCGGCTGGGGCGGCTTCGCCGAATATGCCGCCAAGACTTGCGGCGTCAAGGTCTTGGCGCTCACCATCAGCAAGGAGCAGCACGCTTTCGCCAGCCGGCGAATCCACGAGGCCGGGCTCGGCGACAACGTCGAAATCCGGTTGCAGGATTACCGCGATCAGGACGGACAGTTCGACCGTATCGCCTCGATCGAGATGATCGAGGCGGTCGGCGAGCCGTTCTGGCCGACATACTTCAATCAACTGCATCAACGGCTCAAGCCGGGCGGTCTTGCCGGCATCCAGGCGATCACCGTCCGCGACGAGCTCTTTGACAGCTACCGGCGGCGCGTGGACTTCATCCAGAGATACATCTTTCCGGGCGGGATGCTGCCTTCGCCGAATGTCCTGCGCTCGCTCGGCGAACGCGTGCAGATGCCTCTGATCCGCGAACGGGTCTTTGGACAGGACTACGCCAAGACGCTCGCGGTCTGGCGAACGAGCTTCGGCCATGCTTGGACGGACCTGACCTCACTCGGGTTCGACGAGCCGTTCCGACGGCTGTGGGAATATTATTTGTGCTACTGCGAGGCAGGTTTCAGGGCCGAAAAGATCGACGTCCGTCAGCTGGTATTCGCGCGCCGAAGCTGACGTCGCTGACGTTTCCGATGTGAACGAACCCTCAAGCCGCTTCCGACGCTGATCGCGCACGCTGCTCGAGCACGCCGATCGTCGAGACCAAATTGTCGCGTCGCGCGCGAAGATTGAGCGCAAGAAGCGGGTATGTCGGCTGAAGCGGGTCAAACACCCCTGCTCTCGCCTCTTCCTCGAGAATGTCGGTGTTGATGAGCCGAACGCGCCACCACAAATCGGCGACCAACGCATCGAGCCGGAGTTCGCCGGCAGCACCAGAACGGGACATGTCTTGCATCACTTGCCTCAACCTGAAACGGCCTCTCTTCCGAGGCCAGACTTTGGTCCTGGCTGAGCAAGCAGAGTGCCAGCAACGGGCGGGCGAGATCTGGCTCCGGAATGGATTGCCGCGCGAGCCGGCTGGTCAAGGCTTGGCGCTAGGGAAGTGTTGCCCGTGGAGAGCGAATGGTGCCCAGGGGCGGAATCGAACCACCGACACTGCGATTTTCAGTCGCATGCTCTACCAACTGAGCTACCTGGGCGTGCTCCAAAGAGGGGCCAAAGCCCATCGAGCGGGCGGTTTATAGTGGGCCGAAGGCTGCCTGTCCACCCGGCTTCGCCAAGTGGCTTCGCCGGGCGCGGCCCGGCTGTGCACAAGGCGGCACGTGGCTCGGAGGCAACGCCGCGTGGCGGTGCATCGACAATTTAAATACTTGATAGAACAGGGCTATTCTTCCCCATCTGCCTCGTCATCCCGGCCTGGAATGACATAGGAGCCTTTCAGCCAGCGGTTCAGATCGACGTCGCGGCAGCGCGGGGAGCAGAACGGGCGGGTGGCCTCGGACTGCGGCTTGCCGCAGATCGGGCAGGTTTTGAGGGAGCTTGCGGGCTTTTTCACCGGGTCGTCCATGAGGTGCTCAGCTTACACATGCGAGCCAGTTCAAGAGCCTGTCGCCAAAGGGGTTCCTCCGGCGAAGGCGCAGGCGTCCCGGCCAGATCTCCGCGGGGCAATTCTACTGTGCATGGGGTTGTTTTCGAGATTTTTTGCAGGAGCGGCTTGTCGGCTCAGATGGCGGTGGCGTTGAGCCAGCCGAAGCGGATCGGGAAACCTTCGCCGCCAAGCAGCGTGGTGGTCTCGTAGAGCGGCAGGCCGACCACGTTGGTGTAGGACCCCACCATCTTGACCACGAACGACCCGGCGATGCCCTGCACGGCGTAGCCGCCGGCTTTGCCGCGCCATTCGCCGGAGCCGATATAGGCCTGGATGTCGTCTTCCGAGAGGCGCTTGAAGCGGACGCGGGTCTCGACCAGGCGCTGGCGGAAGGCCTCGCGCGGCGTCACCAGAGTGATGGCGGTGTAGACGCGGTGGTTGCGGCCCGACAGCAGCCGCAGGCACTGCGCGGCCTCGTCGACGAGATTGGCCTTGGGCAGGATGCGGCGGCCGACCGCCACCACCGTGTCGGCGGAGAGGATGAAGGCGCCGCGCAGCTCGTCGTCGAGTTGCACCGATTTGAGTGCCGCATCCGCCTTGGCCCGCGCCAGCCGATTGGCGCAGGCGCGCGGCAGCTCGCCCCGCTTCGGCGTCTCGTCGACGTCGGCGGGCCGGAGCGCGTCCGGCTCGATGCCGGCCTGGTTGAGCAGCGACAGGCGCCGCGGCGAACCGGAGGCGAGAACGAATTTGGGGCGGCCGAGCATCAGGTGATTTGGGGAATGAAGCAGGGGGTGAATTGCGCGCGGAACCTATCGGACGGGGGCTGATTTCACAACCCGGGAACCCGGACTTTACTGATTCGACGGGTACAGGATGCGTGTGCCCGCAGTCTGTGACGCGGGTGTTACGGGCGCCGAATGCTAGCCGTTCGCCGCGCCCACCTTCGAAAATCGCCGGCGGATGCGCAGCAGGAGCTGGTCGCAGACGTCGCGATAGGCAGCCAACTTCTGGTCGCGGCTGCCTTCCATGGTGGTGGGATCCTGCGTCGGCCAGTATTCGACGTCGGCGGCGAGCGTGCGGGTCAGCTCCAGCGCCTTGTGGTGCGCCTCCGGCGAGAGCGTGATGATCAGGTCGAAATTCAGCCCCTCCCAGTCCTCCAGCTCCTCGAAGGTCTGCGGCTTGTGGGTGGAGATGTCCTGGCCGAGCTCGGCCATCACGGACACCGCGAACGGATCGAGCTCGCCGCGCCTGGCACCGGCCGACTTCACGTAGAGGCCCTGCGGAAACATGTGCCGCAGCAGGCTCTCCGCCATCGGCGAGCGCACGCTGTTCATGGCGCAGGCGAACAGCACCGATTGCGGATCGCGTGCGCGTGGCGGACCCGCCATCGCGCTTAACCCTTCCAGTGCAGGACAGTAATGAGCGTGAACAGCCGGCGCGAGGTCTCGAAATCGACCCGCACCTTGCCCTTCAGCCGCTCCTGCAGCGTACGCGATCCCTCGTCATGAATGCCGCGGCGGCCCATGTCGATGGCCTCGATCTTGTCCGGCGTCGCCGTGCGGATCGCCTGGTAGTAGCTGTCGCAGATCATGAAATAGTCCTTCACGATCCGTCGGAACGGCGTCAGCGACAACAGATGCGCGACCACGGGCGTGCCGTCCTCGCGGCGGATGTCGAACATCAGCCGGCTGCCGGTGATGCCGATATGCAGCGTGAACGGCCCCTTCCCGTCGGCGCCCTCCGGCGCGAACAAATTCTGCTCGATCAAATCGTAGATCGCGATCGCGCGCTCATGCTCGATGTCGGGCCCGGAACGGCCGATCGAGTCCTCGTCGAGCGTGACGCCGACGATGCGATTGGTCGAGTCGTCCTGTTCGGGCGGCTGGGTCATGACAAATTGAGGCGCAATCCAATCGAGCGCGAATGGGCATCTAGCCCCTCCGCCTTACCGAGAATCATCGCGGCCGGACCCAGCGCACGCAGCTGATCCGGGCCGCATTTCAGGATCGAAGTGCGCTTGAGGAAATCGTGCACCGAAAGACCCGACGAGAATCGTGCCGAGCGCGCCGTCGGCAGCACATGGTTGGAGCCGCCGACATAGTCGCCGATCGCCTCCGGTGTATGCGGCCCGAGGAACACGGCGCCGGCGTTGCGGATCCTTGCGGCGAGCGCGTCGGGATCTTGCGCCATGATCTCGAGATGCTCGGCGGCAATCGCATCCGCGAGCGGAATGGCGTCGTTGAGGTTCTTCACCATGATGATGGCGCCGAAATCGGCCCACGAGGCGCTGGCAATCGCGGCGCGCGGCAGCGTCTTCAACTGCGCCTCGACGGCCTTTTCGACATCGGCGGCAAGGCGCGCCGAATCGGTGATCAGGATCGACTGCGCGCTGGTGTCGTGCTCGGCCTGGGCCAGCAGATCGGCGGCAATCCAGTCGGCATTGCCAGTGTCATCGGCGATGACAAGCACCTCGGAGGGACCGGCGATCATGTCGATGCCGACCTTGCCGAACACCAGCCGCTTTGCCGCGGCGACATAGGCGTTGCCGGGTCCGACGATCTTGACGACAGGCGCGATCGTCGCGGTGCCATGTGCGAGCGCGGCAATCGCCTGCGCGCCGCCGACGCGATAGATCTCGGTGACGCCGCCAAGCTTTGCCGCCGCCAGCACCAGCGGATTGAGCTTGCCGTCGGGCGAGGGCACCACCATGACGAGACGCGCCACGCCCGCGACCTTTGCCGGCACCGCATTCATCAGCACCGAGGACGGATAGGCCGCGGTGCCGCCGGGCACGTAGAGGCCGGCGGATTCGATCGCGGTGTAGCGCCAGCCGAGCTCGACGCCGAGCTGATCGGTGAAGCGCTCGTCCTTCGGCAGTTGGCGGCTGTGATAGGTCTCGATGCGATCGCGCGCGAGCTTGAGCGCATCCAGCGTCGCGGCATCGCAGGCTTTCACCGCGGCCTCGATCTCGGCGGCCGTGACGCGCAGGCCGGATGCATCGAGCGTCAACCGGTCGAACTTTGCCGTGGCCTCGAGCAGGGCGGCATCGCCCCGCTTCGCCACGTCGTCGACGATAGCGCGCGCGGCGGCCTCGACGTCGGCCGAGGCCTCGCGCTTGGCGGCGAGGAAGGCCCCGAATCGCTGGTCAAAATCGGCGCTGCTGCGGTCGAGACGAACGGGCATCTTGGGTTCTAACTGGTTTTTGGGGGCGCGGTTTGGCTCACCAGGCCCCTGCTCAATGGCGCGGCGGGGAAGCTGCGTCAACCCTTGGGCCGGGCCGTTCCCCTCCGGCGTCATCCTGGCAACAGCGGAATGCGTGGCCTTGGCATGCCACCTCACCCCTCCCCTTCAGCCTCCAACCCCGTCCCCAGCTGATCCGCTCCCAGATCAGTCAGCTCGCATTCCAGGCATTCGACGTCGAGGCGGATGGCGCCGCCTTGGGCAAACAGGAGCAGCGCGCTCCCGCCGGGGGCGTCCTGGCCGTGGAATTCGATGCCGACGAGGTCCATGATCGTGTCCGGCGCGTCGAGGTCGATGTTGCGCGACTTGCAGGCGAGCACGCGGTCGAAACGGAGGGCGGCCACTAGCCTGCGCGGCTCGGCATCGCCGTCCAGCGTCTGCTCCCAGTCCAACCGGCTCATGCCGACAACCAGCCGCTTTTCGCTTTGCCGCCAGATGATGTCCGAGGGCTGCACGCGGGCGTCCTGGACGTGGGCCGAGATCACGGAGAGGTCGTCGGCGTCGAGTGCGATCAGTTTGAGCTGGGGAGACATCGACGGCGCTTTCTGCTTCGGGCGGACGGGGCTCAACGCGGGCGGCCGACGAAATTTCCCTAGAACTAACGCCCCACCGGACTAGAGGCTATTGATATCCTCCATCTCCAGCACCTTTCGCGGATACCCCTCCCGCGCAACCCGGATCATGGCGCGGCCGATCTGCTCGGTCGAGGTGACGAGCCGCGGCGAGAGTCGGCGCAGCACCGACCACAGTGGCCAGGTTGCCGCATACACGGCCTGCACCCACGCGGTCTTGGAGCAAGCACCGTGGAGCGGTTGGATCGCACCGGGCCGGAACATGTAGGCCGCCTTGAACGGAAGCTTGAGCAGATCGTTCTCGGTCTTGCCCTTGATCCGCGCCCACATTCGCGAACCCCGCTCGGTGGAATCGGTGCCGGCGCCCGTGACATAGACGAATGTCATCTGTGGATTGAGCCGGGCCAGCACGGTCGCCGCTGCGAGCGTGAGGTCATAGGTGAGTTGACGGTAGCGCTCCTCGCTCATGCCGATCGAGGAGACGCCGAGGCAGAAGAAGCATGCGTCCAAGCCGGTGAGCTGCGTTTCGATCGCCGAGTAGTCCATGAAATCGCCGTGCGTGATCTCGGTGAGCTTGGCGTTGCGCACGCCGGTCGGGCTGCGGCCGACCACGAGCACGCGGCCGATGCCGGCATCGACCAGGCATTCGCGCAAGACGCCCTGCCCGACCATGCCGGTCGCGCCGAAGATGATGATCTGCATCGGGACCTCCCCGACAGGCCCGGGGCTCATGCGGCGGCCGCGATCTCGTCGAAGGATACACCGGTCAAAGTCGCCGAGACATCCCACAGCATGGCTGCCGAGGCGAAATCCTTTGCCTTCGGCATGATCTTCGCCGGACGCGGTGGCCCTTTCAATTCGTAGAACCCGTTCGGACCGTAATAGCCGCCGGGCTCCGCGGCCGGCGAGGTCGCCGCCAACAAGGTGGGCAGCGCGCCTTCCGCGGCAGACTGGCTGATGAAGGGCTGCAGCCAGCGGCTCACGCGCGACTGGAACGTGTTCCCACCCGGCCCGTTCGAAATCAGATCGGTCCGCGCGTAGCCGGGATGTGCGGCAAGGCTCGTCAGACCCCAGCCTGCGGCGAGGCTGCGACGCTGCAACTCCAGCGAAAACATCAGCATCGCGAGCTTGGACTGGCAATAAGCCCGCCACGGACGATAGGAATGCTTAGCCTGCAGATCGTCGAAATTGATCGAACCGGAGCGGTGCGCAAGGCTCGAGAGGTTGACGACCCGAGCCGCCTTCGCCCGACGAAGCTGCGGCAACAGCTGCGCCGTGAGCGCGTAATGACTGAGATAATTGGTGCCGAGCTGCATCTCGAAACCGTCCGCCGTCTGCTGCCGCTTCGGCAGCGCCATCACGCCGGCATTGTTGACGAGCAGATCGAGCTGCTCGTTGCCGGCCGCGAAGCGCCTGGCGAAATCGGCAACGGAGGTTAGACTGGCGAGGTCGAGATGCTCGTAGGCGATCAGCGCATTGGGAAAGCGCTCGCAAATGCCATCGATCGCGCGCAGGCCCTTTGTGTCGTTGCGCCCCGTGAGTATGACAATGGCACCGGCGCCCGCCAGCGCCATCGCCGTCTCGTAGCCGAGGCCGCCCGTCGCTCCGGTCACGACGGCAGTCTTGCCGCTGAGGGAGGGGATGTCTGCCGTGGTCCAGTCGGTCATGCCATAGCTCCGTCGGGGCTGGGAAACGGCCCGCGACGGGTCTAAATGTGCACTGGGTGCAACTTTGCAAGTGGTGAAATGATTTGAAGCTCTCGAAGCTCGCCGGGAAATCGGTCAACAAGCGCACCAAGCCATTGCCGGCAGGAGCAAAATCCGCCGCTGGCACCGGCCTGCGCCAGCGCAAGCTGCAGGCGACCCGCGAGCGGTTGACCCGCGGGGCGATGGCACTCTTCCTGGAGCGCGGCTTCGAGGCCACGACCATCGACGACATCGCGGCCGCTGCCGACGTGTCGCGACGCAGCTTCTTCCATTATTTCGCCTCGAAAGAGGACGTCGTCGCGGCCTGGCAGGAAGGCGCCGCCGCCGCGCTGGTCGCGGAGGTCGTTGCACGGCCGGCGGGCGAAACCATGCTGACCGCGGCGGAGAACGCGATCGCGGCGGCGCTCAAGCGGATCGATCCGGCGGAGGCCGCGGCAATGTCGCGGCTCAAGCGCGACAATCCCGCGCTTCGGGCGCGCGATCAACTCAAATACGAGAAGCTCGAGCGGGCGCTGGCCGAAGGGCTCGCCCACCGCGCCAGAACCAAATCGGACCAGTTGAAGGCACGCCTCGTCGCCATGATCGCCACCGGCGCGATGCGCGTCGGCGGCGAGAGCTGGATCGGCGGAGGGGCGCGGGAGAAGCCGGAAGCTTTCGTCAAGCGCACCTTCGACGCGATCAGGGCGATACTGGAGTGAGGCCACTCACCCCTTGAAGAACGCCAGCAGGTCCGCGTTGATGGTCTCGGCGTGCGTCGTCGGCATGCCGTGCGGAAAACCCTTGTAGGTCTTCAGCGTGCCGTTCTTCAAGAGCTTGGCCGACAGCGGCGCGGAGTCGGCGTAAGGCACGATCTGGTCGTCGTCGCCGTGCATCACCAGCACCGGCACATTGATCTTCTTCAGATCCTCGGTGAAGTCGGTTTGCGAAAACGCGACGATGCCGTCGTAATGGGCCTTCGCGCCGCCCATCATGCCCTGGCGCCACCAGTTCTGGATCACCGCTTCCGAGGGCTTCGCGCCGGGACGGTTGTAGCCATAGAAGGGGCCGGCCGCGATGTCGCGGTAGAAGCTGGCGCGGCCGGCAGCGAGCTGTACCTGGAAATCGTCGAACACGCTCTTCGGCAGGCCGCCGGGATTGGCGTCCGTCTTCAGCATCAGCGGCGGCACCGCGGACAGGATCGCGGCCTTCGCCACCCGGCTCTCGCCATGGCGCGCGATGTAGTGCACGACTTCACCGCCGCCGGTGGAATGGCCGACATGGATCGCGTTCTTGAGGTCGAGATGGGCCGTCACGGCCGCGAGATCATCGGCATAGTGATCCATGTCGTGGCCGTCGGCGACCTGCGACGAACGGCCATGGCCGCGACGGTCATGCGCGACGACGCGATAGCCCCGCGTGACGAAGAACATCATCTGCGCGTCCCAGTCGTCTGATGACAGCGGCCAGCCATGGCTGAAAACGATCGGCTGACCACTTCCCCAATCCTTGTAGAAGATCTCGACGCCGTCCTTGGTGGTGATGGTGGGCATTGTCAGGCTCCTTGAATGATCAGGCGAACGCCATCGGTTTGAAGCGGCGCCAGGCGCCGATGGTGAGCACCACGAAGAACACCAGCACGAGGCCCTGCACCACGGCGAACACTGGGCCTCCGGGCGGCGCCGGCGCCACGGCGGGCGCGAGCGCGGCGAGCGCCGGCACCTTCAGGAACGACTGGATCACCAGCACGAAGACGTTGAAATACAGCGAGATCATCGCGGTCACGATGTAGACCGGTCGCCAGACGCCCGCGAGCTTCATGCCGTAGAGCGCGAGGCAGGCGATCGCGAGCAGGACCAGCGAGATGATGCCGATGATATGCGACGGCAGCAGCTCCTTGAACGGAAACAGGAAGCCGGTGGCGCTGGTGAGGATCGTGAACGCTAAGAAAATCGCGGTGAGGCCCGGCATCGGCTTCGAGCCGAGCAGGCCGAACATCACGACGAGGCCGGCGGCGATGCCGATCAGGCTGATGACGACATGAACCAGCGTGAAGGCGGGCAAGCTCAACCCAAGAACCATGACATCTCTCCTATTCTCTGCATCGAGTTCGGGAGATTGATATTACGGCCCTCATCAGATTGCCACACGCGCTGGCGTCACACATGCGTGCGCAGCCATGCGTCATCGTGCGAATCGAAAACGCATGGCTGAATTATTTGCATCGCTGTCATAAACGACGGCAGGCTTTCAACGAAAGTTGAATCGAATAGGCGGGGGCGCTCGCGAGGTGCGAGCGCCCCTGCACACGTCTCACACTTCCTTGGTGTCGAAGATCAGCAGGTCGGCGCCGCCGCTGGCGAATTTCGGCACGTCAGCGCCGGTCGCCTTGCCTTCCGGGCTGCCGAATGCCGCCTGGATGTCGGCCGCGCTGTCGAAGGTGAGAATGGCGACCAGATGGATTCCGGACGGTCCGGCGGGGGAGCCGACCGGCCCCTTGCTGATGGCGTACTTCTTCAGGCCGGGAAGTTTCTTGGCAAGCGGAATGTGGGTCTCGGCATAATACTTGTCGAAGGCCGCAGCATCCGTGGGCGTTTTATACAGCACGACGATTTCAGCCATTTGGTTCCTCCCATTTGAGTCTTTGTTCTTCCACGGGCGTTTGGCCTCGCGACGAGGGGATAGTCCGTGGGACACGTCGGGATGGCAAGTCACATTCGCCTTGCCATCTGCGTGTCTTCTACTTGACTAAAGCGCCGGCTTTGCGGCGTCGCCGAGATAGCCGTGCAGGGAGGCCACGACCTGCGCGCCCTCGCCGATGGCACCGCCGACGCGCTTGACCGAGCCGGAGCGGACGTCGCCGACCGCGTAGACGCCGGGCACCGACGTCTCCAGCGGTGCAACCAGCCGGCCCTGGTTCTGCTCGGACTGCGCGCCGGTGACGACGAAGCCGCCGCGATCGAGCGTCACGCCGCAGCCGTCGAGCCAGTTGGTGGCGGGATCGGCGCCGACGAACAGGAAGAGATTGCGGATGTCGGCGAAGTCCTCGTCGGCCGACAGCCGGCTTTTCCAGCGGATACGCCGCAGCAGCGAGGCCTCGTCGCCTTGGAGCGCCGTGATCTCGGTGTTGAACATCAGTTCGATGTTCGGCGTGGCTTCGATGCGCTCGATGAGATAGCGCGACATGCTGGCGCCGAGACCGCCGCCGCGGATGATCATCAGCACTTTCTTGGCGTGCCCCGAGAGGAACACGGCGGCCTGCCCCGCCGAGTTGCCGGCACCGACCAGCGCCACCTCCTCGCCGGCGCACAGCTTCGCCTCGACCGGCGAGGCCCAATACCAGACGCCGCGGCCTTCGAATTTATCGAGGTTCTCGATCTCGGGCCGGCGATAGCGCGCGCCGCTGGCGACCACCACCGCGCGCGAATGCAGGGGGTCGCAGCCGTCGAGCGCCACCGAAAATGCGCCATCTTTGCGCGTGCAGTCGAGCGACTTCACCGTCACCGGGATCATGATCTCCGCGCCGAACTTTTGTGCCTGGTTGAAGGCGCGTGCGGTCAGGGCCTGGCCGGAAATTCCGGTCGGAAAGCCGAGATAGTTTTCGATGCGCGCGCTGGCTCCGGCCTGGCCGCCGAAGGCGCGGGTGTCGAGCACGGCGACCGATAGGCCTTCGGACGCGGCATAGACGGCGGTGGCGAGTCCAGCCGGCCCGGAGCCGACGATCGCGACGTCGTAGATGCGGTCGTTGCGCGGGCCGCCGATCATGCCGATCGCGCGCGCAAGCTCGGTTTCGCCGGGATTGCGCAGCACCGCACCGTCGGGAGTGACGACCAGCGGCCAGTCGTCCGGCTTGGGCGAATAACGCGCGATGACGTCGGCGGCGTCGCGATCGCGCGCGGGATCGAGCAGATGATGCGGCTGGCCGTTGCGGGTGAGAAAGCCCTGCAACCGCACCACGCCTGCCGAATGCGACGGACCGATCAGCACGACGCCGCCGACGCCGCCCTGGAGCAAATTGACCCGGCGCAGGATCAGCGCGCGCATGATGCGCTCGCCGAGCTCGGCCTCGGCGACCAGCAGCGCGCGCAGCCGCTCCGGCGGCAACAGCAGCGTCTCGACATCGCCTTCGGCGCGACCGTCGACCAGCGCCGGCCGTCCGGAGAGCTGGCTCAGCTCGGCCAAAAATTGCCCCGGCCCCTGGTCGATCAACGGGGTCACATGGCCAAGGCCGTCGCGCTGGGTGATGGCGACGTGGCCCTTCAGCACGACGAACATGCCGGGCCCCGGCTTGCCGGTCTCGAACAGGAATTCCCCATCGGCATAGTTGCGGACCTCGCCGAAATGCCTGACACGCTCGATCTCGGCCGATGTCAGCGTCGGAAAGGTCTGTTCAGGGCGGGTGAACCGCGACATCTGCGCGTCACTCTCGGGTCGTTGCGATTCGTCCTGCCCCATTGCCACGTCCATGCTCTCCAAAGAAATTCCAGCCGTCGGATTCTAGCCGCCGGTCTTGTCGGCGGTCCCCTCATCTAGGGAACCATCTTCATTCTGCGAGGGGTCGACACTTGTGGCGCGTTCGCGCGCCTGCACCTTCCGCCGCTTCAGGTTTTCGCGCAGCGCCGATTTCAGCCGGTCGTCGCGGGACGCCCTCGCCTGCTGCGAGTCCTGTCTCGAATCCTGTCGCTCGCTCTTGTCGTTCTCGTCAGCCATCGGGGTCCATTACAGCGATCGGCGATAACATGCCCGAGGAATAAGGCAGCTCAAGAGGCCCGCGCGATCCGATCGTGCGAAAATCGAAATGGATCGAACCCGGCGCGTCGGGCAACTGGCCAGTTGGGTGGGGATATTGGAACCGAACCCGCGGAAAGTCGGCCATATCGAGCCAAAACAGGCACTTTGGCCCCGATATCGACCCGATTTTATCGCTTTGGCGGAGCTAGCAAGCTTGCACAGGAGGGGGGCTTGTGGCAGATATCGGCGCGCTTGGTAGGCCCCTCGTGGCGGCCGATTCTTACCCCAGCACATGCTGCCGTAGCTCAGTGGTAGAGCACTCCATTGGTAATGGAGAGGTCGACAGTTCAATCCTGTCTGGCAGCACCATTCCCTGGGTCAAATCGCACGTGAAGCAGCCTTCTCGCGGCATGAGCTGCCCGAGTTTTGCTTCTACCTTGACCCTCCTCTGTGAAGAGGGCGCAGGGAAGACCGGGTGCCGGCTGGTACCCGCGGTCCGCTGCGCGAAGGTGTAGCGCAAAAGACCGCACAGCAGCATACAGGTGACGCCGAACACTCGGCCTTCCCTGCGCAGCGGGTTGACGGCTTATGCCGCGCTCTCCCCGGCGACGAGTTCCTTTTTGTCACCGTCGCCTTGCGAATTGGCGATGGCCGAAGACCCGGTTGAGCCCCGATCCATCTCCGCAAGGCTTGACCGTAGCAACGACGGCCAGGACCACACGATTTTGCCGTACGCAGCGATCCGGCTTCGCCCGAAGGCTTCGCCGGACACAGGCGCCGTTCGTCCGCACGCAACAGGGCCTCACGAGGTTTATCTCGCCCTGGTCCCGCCTTCGCGTGCCCGACGCAGCCGCGTCCACCGCACCCCAATCCACGTTCGTTACGACGGACGATCGCCCCTCTCCCTGGACCGGGATGACGGATTGATACTGCGATTCCGAATTTCGGTAAAGTGGAATATTTTTATGGAGGAGGGTTGACGGGATTTTATGGGAAGCGGGTGTGTTGCCCGACGGGTCGCCCTTGGCTGCGCGTACTCCTTTCGCCATTATCGGTGACGCAATCCTGGGACAGGAATTTCTCAGCGCACTGCGAGCAACAAAAATTCGACAATCTGGAATAGTCGAAATGGCGTGGGAAAAGATCGTCAAGCGAATTGGGGGGGTTGTTGCCCAGAATGTCAAAGCCCTGGCTTTGACTATCAAGGAGGCGCAAATCCTCACGACGACGAAAGAGCCGCGGTTCTATGTCCGAACTGTGGATGGAAAGGGATGCTTGGCCAAATGCGAATCATCCCGGAGCCGGGCACAAAATGGGGCATCGCAAAAAATGAGTGACGTGAAACGGACGTCATTGATCGCCCTGCTCGCGCGATTGGTGGGCTTCACGCTTGGCGGAGCCGTTCTCGGATTCGCGGCTATGCTGATCGGGACCTCGTTTCTAGGTGGCGTACAGGGAGGCATTTCACAGCGATTGGACGCTCGTTGTGCTCCTTGGAATCCTCGTTGGGTGGAGTTGCAGGGGCCAAAGGCGCCACCCGCCTCGTCAAGTCCTGGCGCAGCTAAGGAATTGTTCGGTGGCCAAGCATGCTTGATCGCAAACTCGTAGGATGGGTAGAGCGAAGCGAAACCCATCGAAGTATCGTGCGGTGGCGAAACATGATGGGTTTCGCAAGTGCTCTACCCATCCTACGCACTGTCCTCACCCAATTTCTGTCCGGTGAAGCGATCGTCGGAACGGCGAAGCCGCCGGCAGAGTTCGCGATTGATGTTCTGCAGGACGATCACATAGGCGTGGATGTCCGCCTTGTAGCAGGCGTAGAGCTTCTGGGCGGTCAGCTCGTAGAGCACGGTCGGACTCTCCGCGATCACCGTGGCAGAACGATTCTGCATTTCGATCAGCGTCATTTCACCGAAGAAATCGCCGGGCTCCAGAACTGAAATCGGAATGATGCTCCCAGAATTCGCCCGCTTGCTGACCGCAAGGCGACCGGATTTGACGATGAACAGCGAGCGTCCAGGCTCGCCCTCCGTCACGACGGTTGCTCCGGTATCAAATCGGCACTCGACCAGCATCGACATCAGGAGGTCGAGACTTTGATCCGGAATACCGCCGAAGAACGGTGTGGCGAGCAGGAATGCCTTCACGTCGGGGACACTGACGGCCATCTCGTGAGGATAATCTTCATGGCCATCTGCGGCAAGCAGAGCAGATCGGCGCTGACGATGCTCAACGTGTTGGAACAAGGCGGTCGGCGAAATTTTCGTAGGATGGGTAGAGCACTTGCGAAACCCATCATGCTTCCGCCTAGACCAAGTGCGATGGGTTTCGCTTCGCTCTACCCATCCTACGCACTCTCGCCGCGCAACGTTCGCCTTCTCCAGAGGTCAACCAGCACCTTGACGGTCGCCGCAAGCACAGCTGCGCACAGCGCCGCCTTCGAGATCGTCTCCATCGTTCCCTCGATCAGCAGGCAATGGGCCACGCTGCCTGCGACGATGACGACCGCGAGGGGAAGATGGACGATGCGCCAGTTGCGCAGCCGCAATCCCAAGCGCCGGCGCAGTAGCGCCAGAAGCGCGACGGTGAAGATGGCCCACATGGCGGTCACGCCGAAGGGGGAGAACGGCGTCGGTGACGTATAGGTCAGGGCGTCGATCATGTCGGGCGGGCTGGTGATCCAGAGGCCGGCGACGTGGACCATGACGGCCAGAACCAGCGTGCCACCGATCCACTGATGGGCGCGCCGGCCACGATAGGCCGACAGTCCCGGCAGGTATCCGCCGATCAGCAGAGGCTGAACCAGCACGAGACCGAGCGCGACGATCCCCGCGAAGCCGGCGAGGATGTAGACCGGGCCGCGCCATGCGAGCTGTTCGCTTCCCGCAGCGAGCGCAATCGGCACCCCAATGGCCAAGGCAAGGGCGACCCAGATCAGGGGCGCTCTTGCCGATCTTCGCCCCTTCATCTCCAATGCGATCAGGCCGACTGCAGGACGAAGTGCGCCTCGAGGCTGGTTTCCTTTGCGCTCCGCATGATCGGCCGCAGAAAGACCGTCTTGAACTCACCGCTGTCATAGGCGAGGTGGCCATGCGGCTGGCCGAAGATGGGAATGATCTGCGGCATCTCGAGCCGGAACTTGCCGTCCTTGTCAGTCAGGGTGGCGCCATGGCTCTGCGGCTCGTGCTCCTGCCCTTCGGTGGTGTGTGCCCAGATCTGGATGCGCTGACCTGCGAGCGGCGCCCCGTCGCCGGCGCGGCGCACGGTGCCGCTCATCCAGAAGCCGCCCTTTCCGATCCGCTCCACGATCGCCGCGCCCTTGCGGTAGTTGTTCGCGCCGCCAGACATTGTCTCGGTCGGTGCAAGGCCGTCCGCGCGGGCAGGCAACAGCAGGCCGGGAACGCCGGTTGCCAAAAGGCCGGTTGCGACGATCGAGCCGCCCGCGGCGAGGAGGCTCCGGCGATTGAGTACGACCGTGGTCATGTCGGTTCCTCCTGGCGAGCGTCCAATGGCTCAGTGAGTGTACAACAACAGGCGCCCGACGCCCAGTTGGGCCGGGGGGCGCAACGGGCCGCAATGACGGTGTTGTGAACGGGCGCAGGACCGCTCGCACCTGCATCAGTGATCGTCGTCTTCCTTGACCAACGTCAACAAGCGAAGGGTCAGGAACGTGAACACGGCGACCGTCACCGCGACATCAAAAGCGCCGAGCCCGACGGAAACGCCGATGGCGCCGGTCGCCCAGAGGCTCGCGGCCGTTGCAGTGCCCTGCACCGAATTCCCCTGCTTGAGAATCGCGCCACCGCCGATGAAGCCGATGCCGGTGATGAGGCCCTCGATCACCTTTGCCATCCCGTCAGGCGAGTGCACGAGCAGGCTTTCGCTGGCCTGCACGAAGCCGCAGCTTGCCATTGCAACGAGCGGAAAGGTGCGCAAGCCCGCGCTTCGCGCCCGCTTCTCACGGTCCCAGCCAATGGGAACGGCGAGCGCGAAGGCCGCAGCCAGCGCAACGACATGAACGCCGATGTTGAATGTGTCCAAAGGAAGCCCCCGAAATGAAAATCGTAGCCGTTGATCAAACCGGCCGGCAACGCCGCAATGCGGCCCGCGGTTTCCATGCAGGCGAATTTGCCGCATGCCTCAGCGCAGCGATGGCTTCGCCTCCACGCAATGGAGCCGCCGGCGCAGCACCATGATCGTTTCGGCTGGTATTCCCGGTGCCGGCTCCTACATGTCGAGTCACGTTCCCATCGCATGCTCCATCCGGACCCGCCCATGATCCCCTTCTCCGTGCTCGACCTCGCCCCCATCCGACAGGGCGGCGACGCATCACAAGCGTTCCGTAACTCGCTCGATCTCGCGCAGCATTCGGAAGCCTGGGACTACAAGCGCTTCTGGCTGGCCGAGCATCACAACATGACGGGCATCGCGAGTGCGGCGACGTCGGTGGTGATCGGGCATGTCGCGGGCGGCACCAAGACGATCCGGGTCGGGTCCGGGGGGATCATGCTGCCGAACCATTCGCCGCTGGTCATCGCCGAGCAGTTCGGCACGCTGGCCTCGCTCTATCCCGGACGGATCGATCTCGGGCTCGGCCGGGCGCCCGGCACCGACCAGTTCACCGCGCGGGCGCTGCGGCGCGATCTCGCCACCAGCTCCGAGAATTTTCCGCAGGACGTGCTGGAGCTGCAGGCGCTGCTCGGCGACGTGCAGCCGAACCAGGCCATCCGGGCCGTGCCGGGCATGGGGACGAAGGTGCCGCTGTGGATCCTGGGATCCAGCACCTTTGGCGCGCAGCTCGCAGGCATGCTCGGGCTGCCGTTCGCGTTCGCTTCACACTTCGCGCCGCAGATGATGATGCCGGCGCTGCGGGAGTATCGCGCGCGGTTCGAGCCCTCGGCACAGCTCGACAAGCCCTACGCGATGGTCGGCGTCAACGTGTTCGCCGCCGACAGCGACGCGGACGCGCAGCGCATGTTCTCCTCGCTGCAGCAGCAGTTCATCAATCTGCGCCGCGGCACGCCCGGCCCGCTGCCGCCGCCGGTCGACGACATGGACGCGCTGTGGTCGCCGGCGGAGAAGGCGATGGTCGGCCAGTCGCTGTCGTGCTCGGCGGTCGGCTCGCCTGAAACGGTCGAGCAGAAGCTGAAGGCGCTGATCGCTGAGACAAGCGCTGACGAATTGATGACCACGGGGCAGATCTACGACCACGCCGCGCGGCTGCGCTCGTTCGAGATTGCAGCCGGGGTAAGGGATCGGCTGGCGGTGTAAGCGCAGAGTCTGGCACGGTCGACTTGGCAATGGCGCGTCCGTCATTGCGAGCGCAGCGAAGCAATCCAGAGTGCTTCTGCGGAAGCAAGTCTGGATTGCTTCGTCGCTCCGCTCCTCGCAATGACGGGTCGCCCTAATCCGGAAAGCCGAACAGCCTTGCCGGATTGTGCACCAATATCTTCTCCAGCTCCGCCCGATCGGGCGCGTAGCGGTACATCAGCTCGAGCAGATCGGCGTCGTTGGGCGGCTGCTTCACCGAGACCGGATGCGGCCAGTCGCTGGCCCAGACGCAGCGGTCGAGGGCCGCCTCGATATAGGCGCGCGCGATCGGGATGACGTCGTCGTAGGGCGGCCCAAGCTTCGAGGTCTTCTCTCCGAGCGACAGCATCACCCAGAAATTTCCCTTGGCGAGCAGCTCGAGCATCTTGCGCAGGTTCGGATCGTTCCTGCCGGCTTCCGGATCGGGCCGTGCCATGTGGTCGATGAGCACGGGGACGTCGAGATTCTCGTATTTGGCGACGCTCGACATGATGCCGTCCTTCTCCGGCTGGATCTTGACGTACCAGCCGAGCTCGCGGATGCGCGCAATGGCGCGGGCGAAATCGGCATCCGACAGCACAGCGCCGAGCTCCTGGCGGAAGCTGAAGCGCGCGCCGCGGACCCCAGCATCATGCAGCTTGGCGAGATACGAATCGTTCGCCTCGGCAAACACCAGCGCGTTGGCGCAGCCGCGATAGTTCGGGCCCATCGCGGCGAGACCGTCGAGCACGACGGCATGGTCGGCGCCATAGGTGGTGGTCTGCACGATGATGCCGCGGTCGATGCCGAGCGTCTTGTGCACGCGCAGCGCCGCTTCCCAGGTCGCCGTCGGCATCCGATAGGCCGCACCGGGTCGTTCCGGATATTTGTCGATGGGGCCGAGCACATGAAACTGGCTGTCGACGGTTTTGGGCGGCGGCGCGTTGACAGGGCGGCGCGGGTTCGGGTCGAACGGCAGATAGGTCGGCATGCGCGAAACTCCCTCAGTCGATTACGGCGGTGAAGTCACACTGCACCAGCGCGCCGCCATCCATGTTGTCCATCGGCAGCGCGTGGCGCGCCGGGCGTGAATGCTCGTCCGGAAACATCTTCAGCCATTCGACATTCACGGGCCCGCGCTGCGTGCGATCCTTCAGCCACACCGTCATCTTGATGATGTCGTCAGTGGTGCCGCCGGCGGCCTCAACCGTCGCCTTCATATGCGCGAACATGTTGGCGCATTGCGCGTCGAGGCTCTCAGGCATCGCGCCCGCGCGGTCGCGGCCGAGGATGACGCCCGACATCACGAGATTGCCGATGCGGCAGGCGTTCGGAATCGGGTTGGCGTGCTTGAAGCCGCCGATATGGATGCTCTTGCGCCGCGTGTGACCGGTCATGATGCGCTCCCTTTCATGTGTTGGTTCAGACGAACTGGCACGACACCGAGCCGAACGCGCCATAATCGGCATGAAAAGTGTCGCCGCGGCGGATGTCGACTGGACGCGTGAATGATCCCGCCAGCACCACCTCGCCGGCGGCGAGATGCTCGTCATGCGGCGCGAGGCGGTTGGCGAGCCAGGCGATGCCGTTGGCGGGATGGTTGAGCACGCCGGCGGCCAGCCCGGTTTCCTCGACCTCGCCGTTGCGGAACAGCAGCGCGCCGATCCAGCGCATGTCCGCGTCCATCGGACGGAACGGCCGGCCGCCGAGCACCAGCGCGGCGTTCGCCGCATTGTCCGAGATCGTGTCCATGACCTTTCGCGCCTTGCCCGTTTCGGGATCGACGCGGTGCATGCGCGTCTCCAGAATCTCCAGTGCGGGCGTGACGTAGTCGGTGGCGTTGAGCACATCGAAGATGGTGCAATCGGGCCCACGCAGCGGCGCCTTCAGCACGAAGGCGAGCTCGACCTCGATGCGCGGCGCGTGAAAGCGGTCGAACGGAATGGGCGTGGCATCGGCATAGAACATGTCGGCGAACAGCACGCCGTAGTCCGGCTCCGAAATGCCGACCGCGTTCTGCATCGCCTTCGAGGTCAGGCCGATCTTGTGGCCCTTGATGACCCGGCCGCGTCCGAGCTGGAGTTTTGTCCAGGCGCGCTGAACGGCATAGGCATCCTCGATGCTGAAATCGGGATAGTCTTTGGTGAACATCGTGATCAGCGTCTTGGTGCGCTCGGCCTCGTCGAGGCGCGCGGCAAGGCGTTCGATCGTGGCAGTATCCAGCATGGCTTAACTCTCCGCCGCGACGGTGTTGCGCAGCACGCCGATGCGGCTGGATTCGACCTCGACGACATCACCGACTTTCAGCCAGCGCGGCGGGTCGAAGCGGGCGCCCGCCCCGGTCGGCGTGCCCGTCACGATCATGTCGCCGGGCTTCAGCGTCGCAAAGGTCGAGAGATAGGAGATCAGAAAGTCGAACGGGAACATCAGCCGCTCGGTGGTGTCCTGCTGTCGCACCTCGCCGTTGACGCGCGTGACGATGTCATGAGGCCCGCGCGGATCGAGCTCGTCCGCGGTGACGATCCAGGGACCGATGCTGCCGGAGCGGTCGAAATTCTTGCCCTGCGTGACGTTGAACTTGCCGTGACGCAGCCAGTCGCGGATCGTGCCCTCGTTGCACAAGGTCATGCCGAAGATGTGGGCCCAGGCCTTTTCGCGCGGGATGTGGCGGCCGCCCTGGCCGATTACGATGACGAGCTCGCCTTCGTAGTCGAGCTGGTCGGACACATGAGGCTTTTCCAGCGGCTGGCCGGAGCCCGTCATCGAGGACATGCTACGCACGAACAGGCTGGGATATTTGGGCAGGTCGGAGCTGTCTTTATACTCCGCATTGCGCTCGGCGTAGTTGACGCCGATGCACCAGAGCTTTTCCGGCGCCAGCACCGGCGGAAGCAGCATGAGATTGTCCAGCGCGTAGTCCGGCTTTTGTCCGGCGACGGCCTCCTGCGCGTCGGCCAGCGCATTGGCCGCGATCAGCGCCCTCACATCGGAGAAGTCGCGGCCAATCCGCCGGGTCAGATCGACGACACCGCCTTCGATGGCGGCACCATAGCGCGGCTCTCCGTCCAGGAGATAGCTTATGAGTCGCATGGTCGTTCTCCAATGGTCTTGAGGTGCGGCCGGGGCAGCGCGTTCAGTCTTTCGATTTGGGAGTCTGGAACACGCCACGCAGCGTCACGATCTCGCCGAGCCGGGCGTAACGCGGGCCGCCGATGCGCGCGATCGGATCGAGCGCCGCAGTCTCGACCTTGCCGTCGTTCACGAGGCCGTCGCGCAGGTGGAACATCACGACTTCGCCGACGATGAGGCGGCTGCGGGCATCGCCGAATTCGAGGCACTGCCGGAAGCGGCATTCCATCGCGACGGGTGCAATGGCAAGACGCGGCACCTTGATGCGCTCGCTCGCGATCGTCTCAAGGCCAAGCTCCGCGACCTCGCTGATCTCAGGCGGATGCTCGACCGATGAGTCGTGCACGGCCTGCATCAGCGGGGTGTCGGCGATGTGGATGACGTATTCCTCGGTGTCGAGGATGTTGTGCGCGGTGTCCTTGTAGTCCGCGCCCTTGCGGCCGACGCTGATGGCCAACATCGGCGGTTTCTGCGAAACGAAGGTGAAGGCGCTGAACGGCGCGAGGTTGAGCACGCCCGCGCGCGACAGGCTCGTCACCCAGGCGATCGGACGCGGCACCACGATGCCGGTCATCAGCCGGTAGATGCGCTCGGCGCCGAGCTCGGTGGGGTCGATCCGCATCGATCAATCCGCCTTGATGTTGGCCTTGCGCACGATCGGAATCCATTTGGCGTCCTCGCGCGCGAGATAAGCCTTGAATTCGTCGGGCGTCATCGCGACGGCTTCCCCGCCGAGCTTCTCGAACTTGTCGACCACGGCGGGATCCTTCAGAATCGCGGTCAGCGCCTCGTGCAGCTTGTCGATCACGGGCGCCGGCGTGCCTGCCGGCGCGAACAGGCCGGTGAAGGTCTGGCCGTCAAAATCCTTGTAACCAAGCTCGGCGAAGGTCGGCACGTCGGGCAGCGACTTCAGGCGGTGCGGGCTGGTGACGGCCAGCGCCCGGAACAGGCCGGCCTTGATGTGCTGCAGGCTGACCGTGAGCTGGTCGAACGCGAACTGCACCTGCCCGCCCAGGAGATCGTTGACCGCGGGCGCATTGCCACGATAGTGCGCGGTGACCCATTGCAGGTCGAGGCTGGACTGCATCAGCTCGCTGAGCAGATGGTTGGTGGTGCCGGGACCGGGCGAGGCCATCGTCAGCTTGCCGGGCTCGCGCTTGGCGAGATCGATGAACTCCTTGAAATTCGTCGCCTGCACCGACGGATGCACCTCGAGCACCAGCGGCGTCATCGAGATCGTCGTGATCGGCAGGAAGTCCTTCTTCCAATTGTAGGCGTCGCGCTTGTTGATTTCGGTCGCGAACAGCACCGGGCCGTTGGCGCCGACGAACAGCGTGTAGCCATCGGGCGCGGATTTCGCGAAGGCCTCGCCCGCGATCATGCCGCCGGCACCCGCCTTGTTCTCGATGATGAAGGGCTGGCCGAGCTTTTCCTGAAGCTTGTCGGCGATGATGCGCGCGGCGCTGTCGACATTGCCGCCGGCCGGATAGGGCACGATCAGCTTGACGTTGCGCAACGGCCATTGCTGGCCCGACGCCGGTCCCGTCAACATCGCCGCTGCGGCAGCTATGGCAATCCAGATTAATCTCATGTTAACCTCCCGGCGGCGCTTCCAATTTTACGTCGATTTGCCTGACGTCGTACACGGCATCTCGATTCGGAGCGCAATCTCCAGATGCGCGCTTTACCTGTCGAGGAAATTGTGGCGTTCTTGTCCATATTATGGACAAGGCCTCTTCCGCAAAATCCACCCGCCGCATGACCGAGCCGCGACAGGGCGCGCAGGCAATCCGGCGCGCGCTCGCGGTGCTGCGCATTCTGGCCGCGGGCCGCGAAGAGGGCGTGCCACTGGCCGAGGTGGTGCGGGCGACCGGCCTCACCCGCCCGACCGTGCATCGCATCGTCCACGTGCTGATCGAGGAAGGCATCGTCGAACGGCATGACAGGACCGGCCGCTACGCGATCGGCAATCAGGTGCCGGAGCTCGCACTCGCACGGGCCCGGCCGTCGCAGCTGCTGATCGCCGCAAATCCGTCGCTGCAACGCGCCTCGACCGAGATCGGCGACACGCTGTTCCTGACGGTGCGGACCGGCAACGACACGCTGTGCGTCGATCGCAGGATCGGTGTCTATCCGATCCAGGTGCTGTCCATCGAGGTCGGCGCGCGCCGACCGCTCGGCGTCTCCAGCGCGGGCGTCGCCATCCTCGCCGCGATGCCGGCGCAGGACGCGCGAAAAATCGTCGCGGCCAACGAGAAGAGGCTGGAGGCCTACCGCACCGACGCTGCGACGGTGCTGGGCCAGGTCACCGCCGCAAGACGGCTGGGATACGGCATGAGGGAAATTGGTCTCGTGCAGGGCACGAAATCGATCTCGACCTGGATCAAGACGCCCGACGGCCGCCCCGCTGCCGCGATGACCGTCTCCGCCGTTCGGACGAGGCTCGGCCCGCGCCGCGAACAGGAGGTCGCGGAGATCTTGCTGCGGGAAGCGCGCATCATCGAGCAGGCCATTCGCGGCTAGGCGCCGCTGTCAATGGGCTGACGCAGCGCGCCTTTTTGTGGCACAAGAGCCGCCTCCGCCGACCGAGCAACGAGGCCACGCATGCCCGCGCCAAAACCGCCCGCCTTCGAGACCCTGAGCCTGCATGCGGGCCAGCATCCGGATCCCACGACCGGCGCCCGCGCCGTGCCGATCTACCAGACCACGTCCTACGTGTTCCAGGATTCCGATCACGCCGCCGCGCTGTTCAACCTCGAGCGCGCCGGCCACATCTACACGCGCATCTCCAATCCGACTACGGGTGTGCTCGAGGAACGGCTTGCGGCGCTGGAAGGCGGCGTCGGCGCGATCTGCACCGCGAGCGGCATGGCCGCGCTGCATCTCGCCATCGCGACGCTCCTGAACGCCGGCGACCATATCGTCGCGTCGAGCTCGCTCTATGGCGGCACCATCAATTTGCTGGCGCACACGCTGCCGCGCTTCGGCATCGCCACAACGTTCGTGAAACCGCGCGATCTCGACGCCTTCCGCGCGGCGATCAAGCCGAACACGAAGCTGGTGATCGGCGAGACCATCGGCAATCCCGGGCTGGAGGTGCTGGACATTCCGAAGGTCGCGGCGATCGCGCATGACGCGAAGATTCCGCTGCTGATCGACAACACCTTTGCCACGCCCTATCTCAGCCGTCCGATCGAGCTCGGCGCCGACATCGTCATGCATTCGGCAACCAAATGGATCGGCGGCCACGGCATCGCGATCGGCGGCGCCATCGTCGACGGCGGCCGTTTCGACTGGCGCGCGTCGGGGAAGTTCGGCGTGCTGACCGAGCCCTATGGCGGCTATCACGGCATCGTCTTCGACGAGCAGTTCGGCACCGCCGCCTTCATCATGCGCGCGCGCACCGAAGGCCTGCGCGATTTCGGCGCCTGCCTGTCGCCGACCAACGCGTTTCAGCTGTTGCAGGGCGTCGAGACGCTCGGCGTGCGCATGGACCGCCACATCCAGAACACCCACCTCGTGCTGGAAGCACTGAAGGCCAACAAGGCCGTGGATTGGGTGCTGCATCCATCGCTGGAGGACCACACGGACTACCAGCTTGCAAAGACGCTGCTGCCGCGCGGCGCCGGCTCGATCGTCTCCTTCGGCATCAAGGGCGGCCGGCCCGCGGGCCGCAAATTCATCGAGCAGCTGCGCATGATCAGTCATCTCGCCAATGTCGGCGACGCCAAGACGCTGGTGATCCACCCGGCGTCGACCACGCACCAGCAGATGGACGCCGAGCAGCTCAAGGCCGCCGGCATCGGCGAGGAGCTGGTGCGGCTGTCGGTCGGCATCGAGACCGCAAGCGACATCATCGACGATCTCGCGCAGGCGCTGCGCATCTCGCAAAAGGTCTGACACCATGAGACTCTCCGTCAACGGCGCCGAGGTGCTGGTCGCAACCGGCGGCCGCGACTTCGACATATCCCTGCCCGCGGTCGTCTTCCTCCATGGCGCCGGCTTCGACCATTCGACCTGGGCGCTGCACACGCGCTGGTTCGCCCATCACGGTTTTGGCGTGCTGGCGCCTGATCTGCCCGGTCACGGTCGTTCGCCCGGTCCGTCGCTAGCAAGCATCGCCGAGATGGCAGACTGGACGGCCGCCCTGCTCGATGCGGCCGGAGCTACAAAGGCGCATCTGATCGGCCACTCCATGGGATCGCTGATCTCGCTGGAGACGGCGGCACGGCATCCCGACAAGGTGTCCGCGCTCAGCCTGATCGGCACGGCGGCGACCATGACGGTCGGCCCGGATCTGCTCAAGGCGGCCGAAGCCAATTCGCAGGATGCAAACGACATGGTCTCGATCTGGGGCCTCGGCTTCAACGCCGAGCTCGGCGGCAGCCTGGCGCCGGGCCTGTGGATGCATGGCGGGGCACAGGCCGTGTTGAAGCATTGCGAGCCGGGCGTGCTGTTCAGGGATTTATCAGCCTGCAATGCTTACGCGAATGCGCTTCAAGCAGCCGCGAGCGTGACGGTGCCCACGACGCTCATCCTCGGCGAGCGGGACATGATGACTCCGGTGAAGGCCGGCAAGGCACTTGCCGCGGCGATCCCGCATGCGAAGACCGTCGTGGTGCCGGGGGCCGGCCACATGATCATGGCCGAACGTCCGGACGAACTGCTGGCTGCGCTCAGGAGCTGACAGGATCAATCGTCCGTCTTGCGCGTTGCGGTCAGACATCCCTGTGAATTGCAGAGGGAACTGGACCATGCCAAGACAGGAAGTCATTCGCAAAGCCAGGCAAGACAAGCGTGCCGGGAAATCGGCAACCACGCAGGCCGGCGAATTCGTCAAGGACCAGATCAACAAGATCCGCAAGGGCAAGCATGGCGCGCGCTCAACGAAACAGGCCATCGCCATCGGTCTGTCCGAAGCGCGCCGCGCCGGCGTCGATCTCCCGCCGCCGCGAAAAGGACGCGTCAAGAAGGCGACGCGACGCAGCGCCAAATATGCCTATGAGGTCGGTCAGGGCAAGCGCACCCCGAAACGCCGGCCGCGCGTGTCGCGGGCGGTCGAAGAAGTCTTGAAGAAGGAGCCGCGCTCGACCGCATCGCGCGACGCACTGTCGAAACAGGGCAAGCGTGCCGCGAGCCAGCGATCCGCCGCGTCGCGTTCAGCCACCGCGCGCAAGGCGAGCCGCACCAAGGGCGCCAAGGTTCGCTCCGCCGCCGCAAAGAAGGCGGCACGCACCCGGGCGCGCCGCCGGAGTTGATCAGTTCGCGCGCCGGCTCCGCTCGGAGAACACCGCGCGTGCGGCGCGCTCCGCCTCGCGCGCCGAGCGGAACTGGCGACCCTCGAGGCTGTCGAACAGACGCTCGGAGGAGAAGAAGCGGAAGCCGCGCGTATCCCTCGTGACGATGCCGGCGGCGCGGTCGTGGATTTCGATGATGTAAGCGTTCGATTGAATTCGGGACATGACTGCTCATTCGCCGGGGTCTCGGCGCTCCTGTCTCGGGATTTGCTGGGTGGCGTGCTGCTAGGAGGCGGCGGTCAGCAACAACAACAGGCGCCGGTCGCCGCCGAGAAACAGCGCCGCGTCATGCACGCTTGCATGTCGTTCTGATTGCGCTGATGATCGGTTCTCATGTCGCGGCTTCGGCTCGAGGAGCATTTTCGATGCTGCGAATATCGAGCGATTGACCCGATTGGTCAATGAAATGGCTATCCATATTTGCGGACGTCGCGCTCGGGCGCTTCTCCCGCCGCAAGCACTGACAGACGGATTCATCTCGCGATGAGTTCAACGCCAGTGCGCAGCCGGCCGTGGTATAATCCGCTCCATAAGCGACAAATGAGAGGGGGCCCAGTCATGGCGGATGACTCGAAGGGACGCACGGCGCTCGTCACCGGCGGATCGCGCGGGATCGGCGCTGCGGTCTGCCGCGCGCTGGCCGAGGCCGGCGCGGCCGTGGCGATCAACTGCCGCGAGCGAATCGGACAGGCCGAGCAACTCGCGGATGAGATCGGCAAGCGCGGCGGCCGCGCCATTGCCGTTGCTGCGGACGTATCACAGCGCGAGGCCGTGGCCAGCATGATCAAACGAGTCACGAACGAACTCGGGCCGATCGACATCCTCGTCAACAATGCCGGCATCGCCATCACGCGCGGCGTCGATGACTTAAGCGAAGACGATTTCGACCGCACCATCCTGGTCAATCTGAAATCCGTCTTCCTGTGCACCCAGGCCGTGCTGCCGTCGATGCGCGCGCGGAATTGGGGCCGCATCGTCAACATCTCCTCGGGAGCGGCGCGCGGCGCCGGCTCGATCGGACCGCACTACAATGCATCCAAGGCCGGCATGGAGGGCCTGACGCGCGGCTATGCGGCGCGACTGGTGAAGGAAGGCATCACCGTCAACGCGGTGGCGCCGTCGCTGATCGAGACCGACATGATGAGCGGCCAGCAGCAACTCGTCAGCCGCATTCCGCTCGGCCGCTTCGGCACCGCGGACGAAGTTGCGAAAGCCGTGATGCTGCTGGTCGACAACGCCTACATGACCGGCCAGACGATCGCGCTGAGCGGCGGGATGGCGTTTAATTAGGGGCGCGGCTCGCTTCCTCTTCCCTTCTCCCCTTGCGGGAGAAGGTGGCGCGAAGCGCCGGATGAGGGGTTGCCTCAGCGAATCCTGATGCAAGAGAGTCGCGCGCGGAGAGAACCCCTCACCCGTCTCGCCGCTGTCGCGGCGAGCCACCCTCTCCCGCAGGGGGAGAGAGGAAGAGGCATCACCACATCGTCGCGGCGGCGCGCGCCGGCCAGGCGCGATCATACTCGGCGCCGCCGACCTTGTTCTCGCTCATCTCGGCGAGGATCTGGCCGGGCGTCGGCAGCGTCTTGGGATCGATGCGCTTGTCGGGATTCCAGAGGTCGGAGCGGACGATGGCGCGGGCGCACTGGAAATAGATTTCGTCGACCGTCATCACCATGACGCTGCGCGGCGCCTTGCCTTCGACCTCGAAGGAAGTGAGCAACTCCGGGTCGATGGAAAGATGCGCGCGGCCATTGGCGCGGACCGCGTTGCCGGAGCCGGGGATCAGGAACATCAGCGACACCCTGGGATCGCGCACGATGTTGCGCAAGGAATCGACCCGGTTGTTGCCGCGGCGATCCGGCAGCATCAGCGTCTTCGGGTCATGAATGCGGACGAAGCCGGAAAGGTCGCCGCGCGGCGAGCAGTCGATCCCCTCGGGCCCGATGGTGGCGAGCGCGGCGAACGGCGCCTTTTCGATGAAGACGCGATAGAGCGGGGTGACGTGGTCGGCGACTTTCACGGTCGAGGCATCGTTGGTGACGCCGTAGATGGCCTCCAGCTGCTCGACCGTTTCGATCACCGACATTCCAGTCTCCTTGTTGTGCGGGCTATTCGTGCCAGCCCTGATTCCTGATCACGCGCAGCAGCTGGCGACTGTGGTACTCCGCGCTGCCTGCGTTGAGGATGGTGACATCGGCCTGCGCCGATGCGTCGTCGACACTGCGCGTCAGCCGTTCCGCGATATTGCCGTCACTGTGCCGGGCGCGCGCGGCAAGCCGCTGCGCCAGCACATCCGGGGGCGCAGTGATCGCGACCACCACGACGTTTGCATATTTCTCGCGCAGCGCGCCGATCACCGTGCGCGAGACATTGGCGACGACGGCGCGGCCGGCGCGGATATCGTCGTCGATGTCGAGCGGCAGCGCGTAGGAATGCCCATGCGCCTCCCAATGCACGGCGAAATCCCCGTGATCGAGTGCGCGCCGGAATTCGTCAGAGCTCAGCGCGATATTGTCCTCGTCGGCGGAGGATTCCCGCGTCACGACACGGCGCGGGAAGACGATGTCGTGATCCTCGATGTTCGCTGCCCGCGCGAGCCGCAGCAGCGTGTCCTTGCCGGCACCGCTGGGACCGACCACGAGCACGAGCCGTCCGGGCCCGATCGCACCCGTCGTTTCTTCCGCCACGGTGACGGCCTCGCTCATGCGACACGGCTCCCCTCGCGCCAGACGCTGCGGACCGCGGGGACGTGGCCCGCGACATGCACGCGGATCAGATCGGCACGCTTGCCGGTCGCGATCTCGCCGCGATCGGACAGGCCGACCGCCTCCGCGGGCGCCTTCGTGACCGTGCGGATCGCCGCCGCAAGACTGATGGCGGGCACGTGCTCGGGCAAATGCAGCGCGGCCATCAGAAGGCTCGAGGGGATGTAATCCGACGACAAGATATCGAGCAGGCCTTCGCGGGCGAGATCGACCGCGGCGATGTTGCCGGAATGCGAGCCGCCGCGCACGACGTTCGGCGCGCCCATCAAGATGTCGATGCCGGCCTCGTGCAGGCCGCGCGCGGCCTCCAGCGTGGTCGGGAATTCCGCGACCGAAACGCCATCGCGCACGGCGTCCACGACGTTCTCCTCGGTGGTATCGTCATGGCTCGCCAGCGGGATCTTGTACTTATGTGCCAGCGCCACGATCTCGCGCATATTGGTCGCGGCATAGGCCTTCTGATACTCGAAACGCTTCGCGAACAGCTGGTCGAGCTCGGCATCGGTCTTGCCGCCGCCCTTGCCGCGGTAATAGTCGCGCAGCTTGCCTTCGTCGCGGAACTGGCGCTGGCCGGGCGTGTGATCCATCAGCGACATCAGCCGCACGTCGGGACGGTCGATCAGCTCCATGGCCTCCTCGACCACGCTCGGCATCGGGATTTCGCAGCGCAGATGCAGGAAATGATCGGCGCGCAGCAGGTCGGCATCGCGCGCGGTCGTGATCGCGGCGGCGAGCGTGCCGGCGCGGCCGTCGACTTCCTCGGCGCCGTCCTCACGCCAGACCCGGAGCGAATCGAACACCGTGGTGATGCCCGATGTCGCGAGCTGGCCGTCATAGGAGACGACGGCCGCGACCGGATTCCAGAACACCTTTGGCCGCGGCACGTAATGCGCCTCGAGGTGGTCGGTGTGGAGCTCGATCAATCCCGGCATGATCAAATCGCCGCCGGCATCCTCTGCCCCCGCAGGCGCCCTGCCCTCACCGATCTCGGCAATGCGTCCATCGGCGAGAGCGAGCCAGCCCTGCTCGATCACCCGGTCCGCCAGCACGATCCTGGCGTTGGCGATCACGGTTACCTTTGACTTGGCGTTCATGTCCATTTCCTTCAGGCCGCGGCGGCGAAGCTGGTGACATCGACGATGCGGTCGGCAATCAGATGACGGATTTCGTCGTCATGGACAATGGCCACCATGGCGACGCCCCGGCGCTTCTTTTCGGCGACCAGCTCGACCACGACGGCGCGGTTGGCGGCATCGAGCGAGGCGGTGGGCTCGTCGAGCAGCAGGATCGGCAGATCCGAGATGAAGCCGCGCGCGATGTTGACGCGCTGCTGCTCGCCGCCGGAGAAGGTCGCGGGCGGAAGCTGCCAAAGCCGCTCGGGGATATTGAGCCGATGCAGCAATTCGCCAGCACGGGCCTGCGCCTCCGCGCGCGCCAGGCCGTTGACGATCAGCGGCTCGGCGACCACGTCGACGGTCGCGACGCGCGGCACCGCGCGCAGGAACTGACTGACATAGCCGATGGTCGCGCGACGAATGTTGAGGACCTGCCGCGGCTCGGCGGTGGCGAGATCGACCAGCGCGCCGCGATGGCGGATGCCGATGCGGCCGGAATCGCAGCGATAATTGCCGAAGATCATCTTCAGGATCGACGATTTTCCGGCGCCCGACGGGCCGGACAGCACGACGCATTCGCCCGGGTTGACGTTGAAGGTCACGCCGCTGACCACAGGCAATTCGATGCCGCCTTGCAGGTGCATCGTAAAGGTCTTGTTGGCGTCGGTGACGTCGATCATGGCGGTCATTGGAAAACTCTTCTTGGAAAACTCATGCCGGCAGAATCGAGGAGACGAGGAGCTGGGTGTAGGGCTCGCGGGGATCGTCGAGCACCTGGTCGGTGAGGCCGGTCTCGATGACGCGACCGCCCTTCATCACCATCACGCGATGCGACAGCAGGCGCGCGACCGCGAGATCATGGGTGACGATGATGACCGCGAGATGCAGTTCGGCGACGAGGCTGCGCACGAGGTCGAGCAGCCGGGCCTGCACGGAGACGTCGAGGCCACCGGTCGGCTCGTCCATGAACACCAGCCGCGGCTCGGTGACGAGGTTGCGGGCGATCTGGAGACGCTGGCGCATGCCACCGGAATAGGTGCGCGGCGCATCGTCGATGCGTGCGATGTCGATCTCGACGCGGGTCAGCCAGTCCGACGCGGTATCGCGGATGCGGCCGTAGTGATTCCACCCCACCGCCATCAGCCGCTCGCCGACATTGGCGCCGGCCGAGACCGCCATGCGCAGGCCTTGCGCGGGATCCTGGTGCACGAAACCCCAATCGGTGCGGAACAGGAAGCGCCGCTCGGCCTCGCCCAGCGTGGCAAGATCGCGGGTGACGCCGTCGCGCATCCGATAGGACACCTGGCCGCCGCTGGCCGCGAGCTGACCCGACAGGAGCTGGAGCAGCGTCGACTTGCCCGAGCCGGATTCGCCGACGATCGCCAGCACCTCGCCGGGATAGAGCGAGAACGACACGTCGCGGCACGCGGCGATGCGGCCATAGGACTTGCTGAGAGACTCGGCAACGAGCAGCGGCTGGTCGTTTTCCAGCATGTCGAGATCAACCATGTCTTGATCAACCATGTGAGCCCGCCTTGTCCTTGTACGGCGCCGCGCTGAGGCTGCCGTGGTGGCCCGCGGCCTGGCGTCCCTCGCAATAATCGGTGTCGGAGCAGACGAACATGCGCCCGCCCTTGTCGTCGGTGACGATCTCGTCGAGATAGGAATTTTCCGCGGCGCATAGCGCGCAAGGCGCGTTGAAGCGATAGGGCTCGAAGGGATGATCCTCGAAGTCGAGCGACACAACTTGCGTATAGGGCGGGATCGCATAGATGCGCTTCTCGCGGCCGGCGCCGAACAGTTGCAGCGCCGGGCAATTGTCCATCTTGGGATTGTCGAATTTCGGCGTCGGCGACGGGTCCATCACATAGCGCGCGTTGACTTTCACCGGATAGGCATAAGCCGTCGCGATGTGGCCGAAGCGGGCGATGTCCTCATAGAGCTTGACATGCATCAGGCCATATTCGGCGAGCGCGTGCATGCGCCGCGTCTCGGTCTCGCGCGGCTCGAGGAAGCGCAGCGGCTCCGGGATCGGCACCTGATAGACCAGCACCTGATTCTCGTGCAGCGATCTCTCCGGAATGCGGTGGCGGGTCTGGATCACGGTCGCATCTTCCGTCGCCGTGGTCGTGGCGACGCCGGCGGTCTTGGCAAAGAACTTCCGGATCGAGATCGCGTTGGTGGTGTCGTCGGAGCCCTGATCGATCACCTTCAGCACGTCCTCGGGCCCGAGGATCGCCGCGGTGACCTGTACGCCGCCGGTGCCCCAGCCATAGGGCATCGGCATTTCACGGCTGGCGAACGGCACCTGATAGCCGGGGATCGCGATCGCCTTGAGGATTGCGCGGCGGATCATCCGTTTGGTCTGTTCGTCGAGATAGGCGAAATTGTAGGCGGGCGCGTTCATTCCGCGGCCTCCTTCATGGCATCAGGCGCATTGGCTTCAGTGAATTCCTTGCGCAGCTTGCGCAACAGGCCGAGCTCGGACTGGAAGTCGACATAGTGCGGCAGCTTGAGATGCTCGACGAAGCCGGTCGCCTGGACGTTGTCCGAATGCGACATCACGAATTCTTCATCTTGCGCAGGGGCGAGCGCCTCTTCGCCCAGCTCGCGCGCGCGCAACGCGCGGTCGACCAGCGCCATCGACATGGTCTTGCGCTCGCTCTGGCCAAAAGCGAGGCCATAGCCACGCGTGAAGCACGGCGCTTCGGTCGCGGAGCCCTTGAACTGGTTGACCATCTGACACTCGGTGAGCTCGATCGATCCGAGCGGCACGGCGAAGCCGACGTCTTCCGCCGAAAATTCGACATCGACCTCGCCGAAGCGAATCTCGCCAGCGAAGGGATGGTTGCGGCCGTAGCCGCGCTGGGTGGAATAGCCCATCGCCAGCAAGAACCCTTCGTCGCCACGCGCGAGATTTTGCAGGCGCAGGTCACGATCCGCCGGAAAGTTCAGCGGCTCGCGGGTGAGGTCGCCGACGCTGGCGCCCTCTTCCGCTTGCGGCGAGGGCTCGATCAGGCCGTCGCGGCCGAGGATATCCGTCACCCGCGGTGTGGGCACTGTCGATGCTTCGGCCGTCGCTGGCGCTTCCGGCACAAAGCCTTCGGCGAGCGAGGGATCGAGCAGGCGATGGGTGTAGTCGAAGGTCGGCCCGAGAATCTGGCCGCCGGGAATGTCCTTGAAGGTCGAGGACACCCGCCGCTGCACCCGCATCGCGCCGGTCTCGACCGGCTCGCTGGCGCCGAAGCGCGGCAGCGTGGCGCGGAAGGCACGGACCAGGAAGATCGCCTCGATCAGATCGCCGCGCGCCTGCTTGATGGCGAGCGCCGCGAGCTCGCGGTCATAGAGCGAGCCTTCGCTCATGACGCGGTCCACGGCGAGACCAAGCTGCTCCGAGATCTGGTCGAGGGAAATTTCCGGCACGCTTTGATCGCCGCGCCGCGCACTGGCGAGCAGGCGATGGGCGTTCTCGATGGCGCGTTCGCCGCCTTTGACTGCGACATACATGCTTAGCTTCCCTTGCTCACGACACGCGTGGTGCGCGGGATCGCAACCACGGCGTCATCGGCCACCAGCACCACATCGACGCCGCGCGGAAACAGCGCCTCGTTAATACGAAGTCGCTCGAACAGGTCGAACGGCTTGATCGACGCCTGGAGCGTGGCGACACCGTCGATGCCGGGGCCGCGCAGCTCGAAGCTGCGTCCGGCGTCAAGGCTATCGACCTGGACGATCAATGTGGTCGAGCGATCCGGATATTCGCTGGTGCCGAGCGCGAAGCGCTCGAACGAAGGCAGCACTCCGCCGTCGCCGATCAGCGCGAAGCTGGCGATCGAGGGATCCTGCACCACCGGTGCGCCGGTGTGGAACTTCAGCCATTTTGTCACGTCGGTGCTTTCCGACATGCGCGCATCGAGCCAGAGCGGCGTGTCGTGGTCGAACAGCGTCAGCGCGATCGCGGCCGTGCCGCGCATCATCGTTTGAGGCGCTCCTGATGTCGGCACGATGCGCTGGACCGATCCCGGCCGCGCCATCGCGTCCATGACCGAGCGAAAGGTCGATTGCGCCGACAGCACCTTGTCGGCGAACCCCGGCGGCAGTTCCGCAATCGTGGTCATGATCTCACCCCTCACCGCGCACCATGGTGTAGAAATCAACCTTCGTCGCGGCGGTCTCGGCCGCCACCTGTTTGCGCTTGGCCATCAGCTGCTCACGCAACGGCGCGATAATATCCCGCTCCACCGCGGCGCCGAAATCGCTGGACTGCACCAGCGCATCGCACAGCGCGATCAGCCGCGCCTTCTCGCCGTCGCGACCGAGCGTGTAACCGAAACCGACCTCGCCGCTCGCAAGCCGCACCGCGGCGCGCGACACGGTGGCTTCACCGAGGTTGAACGGCGCGCCGTCGCCGCCGACCCGGCCGCGCAGCATGACGAGGCCGTTTTCCGGCGCGCGCAGATCCTGATGCGCCGGCAAAGCGAGAGCGCGGAGGCGAGCGGCGATCTCGCCCGCCTCCGCGTGCGCCAGCACGGCCATTGCGGCCTTGCGCTGGGCTTGCTGATTGTTGTGCTGGGTCACCACATCCACCGACTTTTCTGCAGAACTTGCCGAATCCAAGTTGTCTATGATACTAGACAACTTGATAGCGGAGCGCCATGACTGTTTCGTGACAAGGGCGTGATTTCTGGAGTAGCTTCCCGGCCACATGAGCATGCAAGACACAGCTTCCTCCGGCGTCGCATTGTGGCGCCTCGTTGCCGACGGCATCGAGCGCGGTATCGCCGATGGCCGCTTTGCGGCCGGCGACAAGCTGCCGGGCGAGGTGGAGATCGCCGAAACCTATCGCGTCAACCGCCACACCGTGCGGCGCGCGCTGGCCGCGCTTGCCGAGCGCGGCATCGTGCGGGCCGAACGCGGCAGCGGAACCTATGTCGAGACGCAGAAGCTCGCCTATCCGCTGCGATCGCGGACTCGTTTCTCCGAGATCGTCGGCGCGGACGGCCGCGAACCGCATGGCCGGTTGATCGAGGCGTCCGATGATGTCGCGACCCGCGAACTCGCGCGGGAACTCGGCCTCAAGACTGGTGCACCGCTGGTGCGGATCGAGGCGATGCGCCTCGCCGACCGCACGCCGATCTGCGTCTCCACGACGTGGCTGTCGGCGCAGCTGTTTCCGGGTGCGGGCGACGTCTTTGCCGCGACCCGCTCGATGACGAAATTGCTCGAGCATTACGGCGTCCGCGACTATCGCCGCGGCGCGACCCGGATCACCGCCGGCATCGTTGACGCAACCGACGCCGCACGGCTCGATCTGGCGCTGGGACGGCCGATCCTGGTGGTCGACGCCACCGATCACGATCTCGACGGCAAGCCGCTGGTCACCAAGCATTCGCGCTTTGCGGCGGAGCGGGTGGAATTTTTGGTGGAGTCGTAGGGTGGGCAAAGGCGCACTTGCGCCGTGCCCACCATCCATCCAGTACTGCGATTGAACTGGTGCGCACGCGGCGCTTTACCACCCTACGAAATCGTGATCAGGCCACCGCCCTTCGCCCAATAATCGCGAAGCGCAGTTTTCCCGAGACGAAATCGATCGCGGCGACCGCGACCAGGATCATCAGGATCAGGAACAACACCTTCTGCCATTCCAGCACGCGGATCTGCTCGGCGAGTTGGAGGCCGATACCGCCGGCACCGACGATGCCGATGATGGTAGCCGAACGCGTGTTCGACTCGATGAAATAGAGCACTTGGCCGGCGATCACGGGCAAAACCTGCGGCAGCAGACCGAAGCGGATCTCGTGCAGCGCACTGCCGCCGGAGGCGCGGATGCCCTCGACCTGCTTCTGGTCCGCGCCCTCGATCGCCTCCGAGAACAGCTTTCCAAAGGCGCCGAAATCGGACACGGCAATGGCGAGCACGCCGGCAAACGGGCCGAGCCCGACCACGTTGATCCAAACCAGCGCCCAGATCAGCGTATCGACGCCGCGGATCGAATCCAGGAAACGTCGAATCGGGAAGCGCAAAATGCTCGACGGCACCACGTTACGCGCGGCAAGAAGACTGATCGGCAGCGCGAACACCGCAGCCAGCGTCGTGCCGAGCAGCGCGATCGACAGCGTCTCGCCCAGCGCCTTCAGATAGATCGGCAGCGACGAACCGGGATCCGGCGGAATCATCATCAGGCTGATCCAGCCGAGCTGGCTGAGGCCGGCGACGAAGCGCGAGGGCGAGAAGTCGAGATCGACGAGGCCATAAATCAGGATCGCGAGCGCCGCGACGATCATCCCCGGCATGGCGAGCCGCGCCGAGGCCGGCCGGTCGAACACATCGGGGTAGCGCGCGCGAAGCGCGGCGATGTCGATCTCCTGCGGCCCCGTCACGTCCGCGTCTCCCTGCCGAACAGGCGGCCGCGCAGCCAGCCGGTGCTGATGTCGATAATGAAGACCGTGACGATGATGGTGAGCAGGATGGCGCTGACGTCGGAGTAATAGAACTTGCGGATGGCGACGACCAGCTCCTGGCCGATGCCGCCGGCGCCGACGAATCCCATCACGGAGGCCTCGCGGACGTTGATCTCGAAACGCAGCAGCGCGTAGCTGGCATAGCCCGCCGTGACCTGCGGCAGGATGGCGAAGCGCATGCAGGAGAGCCAGCTCGCGCCGGTCGAGCGGACGCCTTCGACCGGCTTCATGTCGACGTTCTCGACGGTCTCGGAGAACAGCTTTCCGAGCGCGCCGGTGGAGTGAATCGCAATGGCCAGTACGCCCGCCATCGGTCCGAGCCCGAAGGCGATCACGAAGATCAGCGCAAACACGATGCCGGGCACCGTGCGGGCGAATTCAAGCAGGCGCCGCACCGCGAACCGCAGCCAGGGCGCGGGCGAGGTGTTTTCAGCCGCGAAGAAGTTCAGGCAGAAGGCAAAAGTCGCGCCGATCAACGTGCCGACATAGGAGATCAGCAGGGTCTCGCCCAGCATCCTCAGCCATTTGCGCCAGCCCCAGAGCCACTCGCCGACATCGGTCCAGACCCGCTGTCCGCTGTCGAGTGTGAGGATGCGGTCGAAATAGCTGATGAAGTTGCCGTAATGGGCGAACAGCGTCCGCAGATTCACTTCCGCGCCGATCGCCGCCAGAAGCAGCGCAGCGGCGAACACCACGGCTCCGAACAGGAGGCGCCCTCGCCTGCGCGCGACCGCCTGGCGATAGGCGGCGTTGAGCACGGCGAGCTGCTGCTCCGGGAGGATCGAAACCGCGACGGTCATCTTGGCCAGGAAAAATGGTCAATCAAAGAGAAAGAGCCGGGTCCATCGACCCGGCTCCAGTGGCATCGTCCCGAAACTCAGGACGCCTTCTTCTTACGCAGCGCATCGACGAACTTGATCAGCTCGATCGTGCCATCCCAATCCTTGGTGGTCGCGGGATGAAAACCCTTCTTCTGGCCGTCCTGGAGGCGGTCGAAGGCAGCCTTGTCCTTGGCCGGCGCGTCGAAGAACGCCTTCGCGATCGCGGCCTTGGCCTCTTCCGGCAGATCGGAATTGTAGGCATAGGGGCCGTTGATGATCGGCGCCGACTTGTGGATGATGCGGAAATCATCCTTCTTCATCGCCGAGCCATCGGCATTCTTCAGCATGCCCTTGGTCAGCATCTGCGCCAGCGTCGAATCGTCGTCGCTGGTCCACTGGTTGGCCGCGACGTCGACCGTGCCCTGCGCCAGCGCCAGGATCGCGTTCTCGTGGCTGCCGGTAAAGACGACCTTGCTGAAATAGGTGTCGGCGTCCGCGATGCCCATTTTGTCGAGCTCGAAACGCGGCACGTTGTTGCCGGAGGTTGAGTTCGGGTCGACCAGGCCGAGGTTCTTGCCCTTGAGCTGGTCGATGCTCTTGTAGGGGCTGCTCGCCTTGACGAAGAACACCGAGTAGTAGCCGGTAGAGCCGTCGGAGTTGATGTCGTTCGCGAAGGCGTCGGTCTTGACGCCGGTCAGGCGGGCGCGGGCAAACGACGCTGAGCCATAGCTTGCGATATGAATGTTGCCGGCACGCTGACCTTCGATGACGGCCGCGTAGTCGTTGGCGATGCGCAGCGTGACTTTCACGCCCAATTCCTTGGAGAGATAGTTCATGAACGGCGCCCAGCGCTCGGTGACGCCCGAGGCGTTTTCCGCCGGAATGACCGCGAAGGTCAGTTCGGGATATCTAGCTTTCCAGTCCTCGGCGGAAGCCGAGGTCGTGAACGCGAGCGCGGCGGCGCCGGCAAGAATCAATCTGCGAGTGATCATGATAGCCTCTTCATTGGTTCAGGTCGGTTGACGCAAAACTGGTGGGTCCTGATGCGGCGCCGCTCAGGCGGCGGCCGCCGTTCCAAGCACCGGAATGCCCTGTCGCACCGGTGCGAGCGTGCCGCCCATGACATCGGCGGCTTCGAGATCGTAGAGCTCGCGCGCAACGTGCTCGGTCAACTCAGCCGGCGCGCCGTCGAACACCACGCGTCCCTGCGCCATGCCGATCAGGCGGTCGCAATAGCTGCGCGCCAGGTCGAGCGAATGCAGATTGCAGAGCACGGTGATGCCAAAATGCTTGTTGATGCGCAAAAGCGCATCCATGACGATCTTGGTGTTGCGCGGATCGAGCGAAGCGATCGGCTCGTCGGCGAGGATGATGTCGGGCTGCTGCACCAGCGCGCGGGCGATCGCGACGCGCTGCTGCTGGCCGCCGGAGAGTTGGTCGGCGCGCTGGGCTGCTAGCGGGGCGATGTCGAACTGCTCAAGCGCGGACATCGCCAGCGCCTTGTCCTGCTCGGGCCAGGTCTGCGACAGCGAGCGCCAGGCCGGCACCGTCGCAAGCCGTCCCATCAGGACGTTGGTGAGAACATCGAGCCGGCCGACCAGATTGAACTGCTGAAAGATCATCGCCGAGCGCGCCCGCCACTGCCGCAGCTCCTTGCCGCGCAGCGCCGTGACGTCGAGGCCGTCGAACAGGATGCGGCCCTGCGAAGGGGCCGCGAGACGGTTGATGGTCCGCAGCAGGGTCGACTTGCCGGCGCCGGACCGTCCGATCACGCCGACGAAGCCGCCGGGAGAGACTTGAAACGAGGCGTCGTCCACCGCGGCTTTCACGCCGAAGCGACACGTCAGACCTTCAACCACCAGCATGCAGGGCTCCAGAGTAGCTGGGACCCACCGCTAACGCCGGCGCTTGACACTTGTGTGACACGGACGTTGCGGTGCGGCGATCCTACACACCTCATCCCCTGTTCATCCCCTGTCATCGCGTCGTCATGACATTGTCATCAAGCCGCTCGAAGAGAAACGCCCGCCCTCTCGTTCGGATGCAACATGGCCGCCAAAGCTCTTTCGGTCCAGCCGACCATCGATCCCTCGGCGAAGCTGCACGACGCCAGGCTTGGCGCCTATACCGAGGTCGGCGCGCGCACGATGCTACACGAGGTGACGATGGGCGATTACTCCTATGTCGTGAACGACGCCCAGATCACCTACACCACCATCGGAAAGTTCTGCTCGATCGCGGCGATGACACGGATCAATCCGGGCAACCACCCGATGCACCGCGCCACGCAGGCGCACTTCACCTATCGTTCGAGCGCCTATTTCGAAGGCGAGAGCGACGACACGGAATTCTTCGACTGGCGGCGCCAGCATCACGTCCATATCGGGCATGACGTCTGGATCGGCCATGGCGCGATCGTGCTGCCGGGCCGCAACATCGGCACCGGCGCGGTGATCGCGGCCGGCGCCATCGTCACCAAGGACGTTCCGGCCTACACCATCGTCGCCGGCAATCCGGCGCGCATCGTTCGCCGGCGGTTCTCGGAAGAGCTTGCCGGACGGCTCGCCACCCTCGCCTGGTGGGATTGGGATCACGACAAATTGCGTACAGCACTGCCCGATTTCCGCAAGCTCGGGATTGAAGATTTTCTCTCGACATACGAAGCACGCAAGTTCTCTCAACAATTCTGTTAGCAGCAAACCAAGCGCAGTCGCGTGACAGACATTTTCCTTGAGGGCGGCCGAAGCCTGATCGGCTCCGAGCTCGTCGAAACTTCTCTTGCCCTGTCCGGAACGGACATCGCAGAGATCGATGCCTCTCGCGGCCGGGCGCGGCTTGCGATCGACGCGCGCGACCTGCTGGTCCTGCCTGGCATCGTCGATCTGCATGGCGATGCCTTCGAGCGGCAGATGATGCCGCGCGCCGGGGTCGATTTTCCGATCGACGTGGCGCTCGCCGATAGCGACCGCCAAGCGATCGGCAACGGTATCACCACGGTGTTTCACGCCACGACCTGTTCGTGGGAGCCGGGCCTGCGCAGCGCCGACAATGCGCGCGGCCTGATGGAGGCGATCGAACGGCAGCGCCCGCAATTCGCGGCCGACACCCGCTTTCACCTGCGCCACGAGACCTATAATCTCGACGCCGAAACCGAGATCAGCCAGTGGCTCAGCGATGGCCGCGTCGACCTCTTCGCCTTCAACGACCACATGGACGGCACGGTTGGGGACATGGCCAAGCCCCGCAAGCGCAACCGCATGGTGGAGCGCACCGGCCTGTCGAGCGAGGAATTCGATCGCCTCGTCGAGCGTGTGCTCTCCAGCGCCAGTGAAGTGCCAGCTTCCGTGTCGCGGCTCGCCGCGGCGGCGCGCGCCGCCGACGTGCGGATGCTCTCGCATGACGATGCGACGCCGGCGATGCGCCAGGGCTTTCGCGCCATGGGCGTGGCGCTCGCGGAGTTTCCGATCAACGAGGAGACGGCGCGGGCGGCGGCAAGCCACGGCGACGACATCGTCTACGGCGCACCGAACGTCGTGCGCGGCGGCAGCCACACGGGCTGGACCAAAGCATCCGACATGATCGCCAAGGGGCTCTGCTCCGTGCTGGCCTCGGACTATTACTATCCCGCGCAGCTGCTCGCTGCGTTCCGCCTCGCCGCCGATGGCGTGCTGCCGCTGACCGAAGCCTGGAACCTGGTCTCCGCCGCGCCGGCGCGCGCGACCGGCCTTGCCGATCGCGGCGTGCTCGCGGAAGGCCGACGCGCGGACATTCTGCTGGTCGACGACAGCGTGCCGCTGCGGCCGCGGCTGATCGCCGTGATATCGGGCGGCAAGCTCGTGCATCTCACCGACGCGACGCGGTTGCTTGGCATGGCAGCTACCCCGCGCGAAGCTGTCGTCGCGGCATAAACCCGCTATGCTCGGACGATGACAAGTTTCCCCCGCTACGCGATCTATTTTGCCGCAGGCAGCGACAGCGCCCTCTCCCGCTTCGGCGCGGAGCTGCTCGGTTACGATGTCTATACCGGCAACGAGCTGCCCTTTCCCGCCGACGCATCGCATCTCGCGCCGGACTGGCGCGACATCACCGCCGATCCTCGCAAATACGGTTTTCATGGCACGCTGAAAGCGCCGATGGCGCTCGCGCCTGGCAGGACGGAGGCGGAGCTTTTGGCGGCCTGCGTGGCCTTCGCCGGCGAGGCGCGGTCGATCCCGGTGATCCGCCCGATTGTCGATGCCATCAGCGGCTTCATCGCGGTCATTCCGGCCGAGCCGGTCGATGCGCTCCAAGAGTTCGCCGCCGATTGCGTCCGCGCGTTCGATGGCTTTCGCACCGCCCTGACGGCGGAAGATCGCGCGCGGCGCAAGCCCGAGAAGCTCAGCGAGCGGCAGCGCGACTATCTCGACCGCTGGGGCTACCCCTACGTGATGGAGGAATTCCGCTTCCACATGACGTTGACGGGGCGGCTGGACGCGGAGCGCCGCAGGCCAATTCTGGAGACGCTGCGCGCGCGGTTCGCGGCGCTCCGGCTTGATGCGCTGGCGATCGATCGCATTGCATTGTTCAAGCAGGATGATGCGGGAGCAAGGTTTCGCATTGTAGGCGAGTGGGCGTTGGCGAGATAGCTTCCTCAAGCTCCGTCATTGCGAGCGCAGCGAAGCAATCCAGACTGCGTCCGCGGAAATGGCCTGGCTTGCTTCGTCGCTTCGCTGCTCGCAACGACGATGAGTGAGTTACTTCCCCCACCGCAACGCCAGCGCATCGCGCTCCTTCGCGAGCTCCAGCAGCCCGGCCCGCGTCGCCGGGTGCAACGGCTGCAGCGGATGCCGCACCGTGTCCGACTTGATCACGCCGCCGGCCTGCATCATCGCCTTGCAGGCGATCAGGCCGCATTGGCGGTTTTCGTAGTTGATCAGCGGCAGCCAGCGTTCGTAGGCGGCTTTGGCCTCTTCACGCTTGCCGGCGAAATAGGGATCGACGATCTGGCGGATGCCGTCGGGATAGCCGCCGCCGGTCATCGCGCCGGTGGCGCCGGCATCGAGATCGGCGAGCAGCGTGATCGCTTCCTCGCCGTCCCAGGGACCCTCGATATCGCTGCCGCCGGCGTCGATCAGGCTGCGCAGCTTTGACGCAGCGCCTGGAACCTCGATCTTGAAATAGCGGATGTTGGAGAAATCACGCGCCAGCCGCGCGAGCAGCTCTACCGACAGCGGCGTGCCGGCGACAGGCGCATCCTGGATCATGATCGGAATTTTGATCGCGCCCGACAGCACCTTGAAGAATTCGACCACGCCTTTCTCGGGCACGCGGAAGGTTGCGCCGTGATAGGGCGGCATGACCATGACCATGGCGGCACCGGCCGCCTCGGCCTGCTGGCTCCGCGCGGCGCAGACGACCGAGCTGAAATGCGTGGTCGTGACGATCACGGGAACGCGGCCCGCGACATGCTCCAGCACCGCATGCATCACGGTCTCGCGCTCGGCATCGGTGAGCACGAACTGCTCGGAAAAATTGGCGAGAATGCACAGACCATTCGAGCCTGCGTCGATCATGAAATCGATGCAGCGGCGCTGTCCCTCGAGGTCGAGCTCGCCGCGCTCGTCGAAGATGGTGGGTGCAACCGGGAACACGCCGCGATAGGGGCGCTGGGCCTTGTGTTGGGGCGTGACCGGCATCGAACTCTCCATCCCTGATATCTCTTACACCTGCCGCAACGCTCGCGCAGCGTCACAGATGTACCCGCCGCGTGCATCGGCGGCAATGCCGATGGCACGACGGTGGGACGGAAGATCGTCGAAGTTATGCGGTCCTCACCGCGCCCAAAAAGCCCTCGACCGCCACGCGGAGACGATCGGCGTCGGCGGACATTTTCGACACGGACACCGACAGCACCGAACCGGCATTGCCTGTCTCCTGGTTGAGTCTGGCGACGCTGCCGATGGTGTCGGTGACTTCGCGGGTTCCCTGCGCGGCCTGCTGGAAGTTGCGGGAGATCTCGGTGGTGGCAGCGCGCTGCTGTTCGACCGCGGCCGCGATCGCCGTCATCTTCTCGTCGATGCCGCTGATCGCGCCGCCGATCGCGCGGATGGCGGTGACCGCCTGGCCGGTCGCGCCCTGGATCTCCGCGACCTGGCGGGAGATCTCTTCCGTCGCCGTCGCCGTCTGCGAGGCGAGGCTCTTGACCTCGCCGGCGACCACGGCGAAGCCGCGGCCGGCCTCGCCCGCGCGCGCAGCTTCGATGGTGGCATTCAACGCCAGCAGATTGGTCTGTCCTGCGATGGCGTTGATCATCTTCACGACCTCGCCGATGCGGCCAGCGGTCTGATCGAGGATCTCGACCGTCGCATTGGTCTGCGCTGCCTGCGACACGGCTTCACGGGCCTCGCGTGCGCTGGCCTGCACCTGCGCGGAGATCTCGCCGACGGACGCGGAGAGTTCTTCGGTCGCGGCCGCGATGGTCTCGAGATTGTTGGTGGCCTGTTCGGCGGAGGACGAGACCGCCGCGGTCTGGCTGCTCGATTCTGACACCAGCGAGCGCACGTCGGTCGCGGTGGCATCGAGCTCCTTCGTCGACGCCGCAACGCTGTGAATGACGGCTTGCACGGTGTCGTCGAAACTGCGGCAAGCCGCATCGACGGTACCGGAGCGGGCGAGCTGCAGCGCCTGCTGCGATTCGCGTTCCCGGCCCAGGCGTTCCGCGGTCGCCGCGCTCTCGCGCAAGCTTTCGAGCGCGGCGGCCATGGTGCCGAACTCGTCGGGATACCTGGATTGCGGGACGGGTGTCGCGTAGTCGCGGGCGCTGATCTTGGCGATGGCATCCAGGATGGCACGCACCGGGCGCATGAGGCGGTTGCGGATCACGTACACGCCGGCCAGGGTCACGGCGAGCGCGAGCAGGAACGCGAGCGACTGCACGACGAGATTGGTGAGCGCCCTAGCCTGCACCGTCTCCGCCCGGACGATCGACTGGTCGAGCGCCTTGTTCGCCACCGCGACGATGGACGCGAAGGGTGACTGACACAGCGTATTCCATTCCGCGGCGGGCATCGCGGGCTTGCCGCTGCCGTCGAAATTCTTGGTGAGGTCGCCGATCTGCTTGAGGGCACCGTCGGTCTTGGCCTTCGCCTCCGTCGCTGCCGTCACCAGCTCCGCCGCCACGCCCGGCGCAGCCAGCAACTCGGCCATGCCCGCCCAGCCGGAGGTGATCGTGCCATCCCATTGCGCCACTGACCGCTTCTGAGCGTCGTCGAGCGGCTTGCTGCCGTTGACGTTGGAGCGCAGCGACGAACAATGGATTCCATAGCGATCGCGCACCTGCCAGGCGAAGCGCCGGACCTGGATCATGCGTGCAATGAAGGGGTCGTCCATCCAGGCACGGTTCGACACCGCGGTGGAGGCGAGGTTGGCCGTGTCGATCACCTTCGTGACGGCGTCATACCAGGAGTTGGTGCGCTCGATCTTGCGCTCGGCACGCGGACGCTTGGCTTCATCGTAGAACAGCTGGAATTGCGGCGCCGCGGCGCTCCAGCCCTGCTTCAATGTGCCGGCGAGTTCATCGCGGCGGGCGAAGTCGACGGTGGCAAGCGCGGCGCCGATCGCGTCATAGCCGCCCTGCTCGGCCTTCTCCGCCGCCTCTAGTTTTGCCCGCGGATCATCCTCGCCGAGAATCGCGCTCTGGGCATCGCCGCGATTGTTGCGCAGCGCCAGCACGCCATGGAAGATCGCCTTGTCGGCCGCGGCAAGCCGCGCGGTCTCGAGACTGTCGCTATAGCGGCCGAACGCCCCGACCATCTGGATCGCCGTGGAGGCCAGCGCACCCGCGGCCAGCAGGGCCATCAAGGTCAGGAGGAGCGAACTTACCGATTTCTTAAACATTGCCATGGTGTCGGGGCCTATTCTTTCGAGCGCCACCTTGCCCGCGACATGCCAATGTTCCGTTAAGGTTTTAATCGAATGGGCTTGAAGTTCCGGCCCGACGAGCCTCAGTACAGCCCCGGATATCACGCAACCTTGGTGAAATCCGGCGGGCGGCGCTCCGCAAATGCCGTGAAGGCCTCGCGCGCCTCGGCGGTACGCAGGCGCAGTCCGAACTGCTCGCCTTCGGCATTCATCTGCGCGACCAGCGCCTCGCCATTGCGCATCAGCTTCTTGGTGGCGGTGAGCGCGCCGGCCGGCTGACGGGCAAGACGCTGCGCCAGCGCGAGCGCTTCGGCGTCGAGCTTGTCGAGCGGCACCACGCGGTTGGCGAGCCCCCATTCCAGAGCGGATTTGGCCGGCACGGTCTCGCCCAGCGCGAACATCTCGTAGGCCCGCGCGTAGCCGATGCGCGCCGGCATCAGCAGGCTGGAGGCGGCTTCCGGCACCAGCGCAAGGCTGACGAAGGGCGTCGACAATTGCGCGTTGTCGGCAAGCACGACGAGATCGCAATGCAGCAGCATCGTGGTGCCGACGCCGACGGCGCGGCCCTGCACCGCCGCAACCAAGGGCCGGGTGCAGCGCGCCAGCGACTGGATGAAGCGCACGACGTTGCGGCTTCCTTCCGACTTGCCCGCTGCGACCGCGGCGAATTCGCCGACGTCGTTGCCGGCAGTGAACATGTCGCCTTCGCCGCGGATCAGGATCACGCGGGCCGACGCATCCGACTCGGCGGATTCGATGGCGTCGGCAAGTATGCCGTACATCGCATCCGTCAGCGCGTTCTTCTTGTCGGGGCGCGCCAGCGTGAGCGTGAGAATTCCGCCGTTGTTCTCGATCCGGACTTGGTCAGTCATTCGTTCGCTCCTCTTGGGAATTTATCCTGAATGCTCGTCAGCCAGCGCGCGACGACGTCGATCTCCGCGCCGGTAAATCCTTCCGTCAATGCCGCATTGACCTTTGCTGCGCTGGCCTTCGCCTGCGCCAGCGCCGTTCGCCCCTTCGGCGTCAGCCAGACGCGCCAGGCGCGACCATCCTCGTGATCCGCGCGCCGCTCGACCAGTTTAGCCGCCGCCGTACGGTCGACCAGCCCCGAGATGCCGGCCGGCCCCATGTCGAGCGCCGCGCCGGCCTCGCCCATCAGGACGCCGTCCTGCTTGCCGAGGATGAACAGGAGTCCTGCCTGCGCCGGCGTGACCTCGCTCGAAGGCTGCCCCGCCATCCAGCGCTGCACGCGGCGTTGGGCCACGCTCAACAGGTAGATCAGCCGATGATGCCCCGAGCCGGCCGCTTTATTTCGCATGCGAAATATATAGTCGAGGCGGCCCGGGATGTCAAAGGACGGCAGCTGGATCGATGTGCCGCGGCATCGTCGAGCAACAGGGCCGCACCGGCGCACCAGAACCTCACCCACCAATCGCAATTACTCGCCGCCGCCCAGCTTGACGGTTGCTTCTTTTTGTGTTCCCTATTCGTTCTATTCAATCATAGATTGTCCGGGAGACCTTTCGTAATGAACAGTATGCGTGGCGAGAACCAGCCGACCCAGCTCGTAATTCATAATGACGATGATACGCCGGACCGATTCGTGATGGATCTGCTTCGGCAGGTTTTCGGCAAATCAGACCGTGAAGCGACCGCGCTCATCACTCAGATCGAGCAGAAGGACAAGGCGGTTTGCGGGCCTTACCCGCAATCGGTTGCCGAAGCCCTTTTCAAATCTGCGCAACTATCCATCGAATTGGCCGGCCACCAACTGCAGGTCACGCTAGAGGCGGTCAAGACTCCTTGCGAACTCTGTGGCAAGCCTGAGGGACAGACCGACGTTCGTATCGGCGACCGAACGGTCTGGCTGTGCAGCGACTGCATGCGTGCGGCGGATGAACCCTCGAACGAACAAGAGGAAGATTTCGACTTTGCTTGCGACGTTCTCGATTGGCACCTTGCCAGCACCGCGCGCAGCAAACTCGTGACCACGATCCGCCAATTTCCCGGCCACATGCGGGTCGATCTTCAAGCCGCGGTCGACCGGCTCTTCGGCAAGGCCATCCGGCTGGTGGGACAGAACGAGGAGCAGCGCTATGAAACGCTGTCGATCCCACGACTGCTCAAGGAGGGCCGCTATGCGATCGCGATTGCCCCGCTGCAATATTCCGACGTCGATGTAGGCGAGAAGAGCCCGGTCAAGTGTCTGGATAACGGACTATGGCTGTGTGAGCAGGATCATCTCCGCTATGCGGTTTTGCTCTGCGCACACCGCGAATACAGTCGCGAGCCCGGAATTCGGATCGAGATCCTGGTGCCTTCAGGTTCCGCAGGCGCGGCTCTCGTCCAGCGATGCTTCAATGAATTGGAAGAAGCCGTACAGGCTGCGCGGACCTATCGCGGCAAGATCCTGTCGCTCGATGCCGACTCCGACTATCGCGGTCGCTCGCGCGGCATCACGGTGCATCGCTTGCCGCAGGTCGCGCGCGACGAGGTGATCCTGCCGGAGCAGACCCTGCGGCTGCTCGATCGCAACGTTCTGACCTTCGTCAACACCCGAGTCCAATTGCGCCGGCTGGGTCAATCGACACGCAAAGGCATCTTGCTGTACGGGCCGCCGGGCACTGGCAAGACCCACACGATCCGCTATCTCGCAACGCATTTGCCCGGGCATACGACGCTGATCATCACGGCCGAGCAGATCGGTCTGCTCGGCGCCTATATGAGCCTGGCACGCCTGCTCCAGCCGTCGATGGTGGTGATCGAGGATGTCGATCTCATCGCCCGCGACCGCGATGACATGGGGCCGTGTGCGGAATCCATGCTGAACAAGCTGCTCAACGAGATGGACGGGCTGAAGGAAGACGCCGACATCCTGTTCGTCCTGACCACCAACCGGCCGGAGGACCTCGAGGGAGCTCTCGCGGGTCGCCCCGGCCGCATCGATCAAGCCATCGAAGTGCCGCTGCCCGACGAGACCGGCCGCGGCAAGCTCGTCCGGCTCTACGGCAGGGGATTGCCGCTCGAGGGGGCGGTGATCGCGGAGGCTGCCCGACGCAGCGAGGGCACCAGTTGCGCCTTCATCAAGGAGCTGATGCGGCGGCTGGCGCAAGGAAGCATCGCACGGGACGGCGGCAACACCGTGATCTCCGCCGATATCGACGAAGCCCTTGACGACATGCTGTTCTCCGGCGGCCGGCTCAACGCGCAGCTGCTCGGCGGCGCGCAGGCAATGGCCGCCGGGTGACGCTCCGAAGTGGCGCGCCGGCTACGGCGCGCAGGTGAAGCTCGCTGCCTCCGTCACCGGACCGCTCTTGTAGTGCGGCCAGGCCGGCCAGCGGCACAGCGGCAGCGCGCGAAGCGTCGCAAAGGACGGCGCTTCGACCTTCTGCTCGGCGACTTCCAAATCGCCGGGCGCCTTGCCCTTTTCGACCCAGTCGACCAGCGCGCTCAGCATGTCGACATTGGCCGGCGCGCCGGAGCCGACATGGTCGACCCCGGGCGCGGTGTAGAGCCGCGCGAATTCGGCCGTCTCGGCCTTGCCGAGCTTGCGTTCGACGCTCTCGAAATAGCGGATGCCGGCATAGGGGCTCTGCGCGTAGTCCGCCATGTGTTCGAGCATGATCAGCCGGCCGCCGCGAGCGCGGAAGCGGCTGAGGTCGGGATCGGTGGAATCCATCAGGCTGGAGACCTCGAGCAGCCGCCCCTTGTGCTCTTCGGGCTTATAGGTCGTCACGTCGAGCTTGGGATCGCGCGCGAACACATATTGGATGCCGCCGGCACCGTAGATCCAGGCGATACCGTTGTTGGGCGCAGGCGGCTGCGCAGGAGACGCCGTGCCGAGCCACCATGCGACCCAGCCGCCGGTCGGCCCAACCGCCGGCGTGTCCTCGCCCGACACGCCCCAGCCCGGATAATCATCGAGACCATTGGCGAGGGGAAACGGGAATTTGTAGGTCGCATGCAGGGTGTCGATCGCCTTGATCTGCGCGTCGGTGAGGCACTGATCGCCCGTCTTGCCGCTCGCGCAACGCAGCGTCTCCGCCTTGAACGCCGCCTTGCAGGACACGGGATCTTGCACCAGCGCGTCGTCGGAGCCGTCGGCCTTGTCGCAAGCCGCGCGCACGGCGTCGCCGACGAGCTTCACCTGCGCCGGATTGATCCAGCCATCGCCCATGGTCACGAGACCCGAGCGGGTGCCGGCATGCTGCAGGCCGACCCAGTTGATGACGGGCACGCGGGCAAAGATGCCGTCGAAATCATCGGGATAGCGCTGTGCCATGGTGAGGCCTTCGCGGCCGCCTTCGGACGACCCCATGAAGTACATTTTCTCAGGCCTCTTGCCGTAGGCGCGCTGCATCAGCGCGACGGCGGCATCGCGTACCTTCTTGTAGGCGCGATGGGCGAAATTCTCGAAGGCTTCGTCGTTGAGCGCGAACAGTTGCGGCGGCTCGCCCGGCTTGGACTCATGACCGGAATCGGTCCCGTAGGTGACGAAGCCGCGCGCGAGCGGCGACGGCTTGTCGAAGGGATAGGCCGGCGGCAGCGTCAGGCCCGTGATCAGCACGCCGTTGAATCCGCCCCCGCCATATTGCAGCGAGCGGCCGTTCCATTCGACGGGAAGATTGACCTGAAATCTGATCGGCGGCGCCTTGGGATCGCTGGGATCGATATGGCCGAGCACCTTGCAGAAGCCGGGATTGGCGGGCGTGACGCGCCCCGACGGCGTCGGGCCGCGTTCGGCGACGGCCAGTTGCGACGGCGCCAGCAACGTCGCCGAATCGATCTTCACGGCGTCAGTGCCGCCGACCAGGCCCTTGCAGACGGCGTCCGCATCCTCGGCCAGCGTCACCGCTGCAGCGGAGTTCGCGCCCAGTGCAGTCACTGCGCCCACGAGCAATACACACAGCTTCGCACGCCCTTGCGCCATCGTTTCCCCCTGCACTTTCTGTTCTCGTTCGTTCCGCCAGCAGGCCGTATTCAAGGCGCCTTCCGACCGGCCGTCAATGACGCTAGTGCTCAAACACCAGCCGCGCGCCGACGGTGCCCTCGAGGCTGCGGATCTGCTGCAGCAGCGCGCCTGAATCTTGGCCGCCGAGGTCGGCGTCGAGCACGACGTAACCGAGGTCGCCGGAGGTCTCCAGATATTGCGCGGCGATATTGATGTCGCGCTGCAGGAACACTTCGTTGAGCCGGCGCAGCATGCCGGGCACGTTGCGATGGACGTGGCTGAAGCGCGCGCCGGAGGGGCGCAGATGCAGCTGCACCTCCGGAAAATTCACCGCCCCCGTGGTCGAGCCGGTGATGAAGAAGTCGACCAGCTTGCGCGCGACCTCGCCGCCGATGCGCTCCTGCGCCTCCTCAGTCGAACCGCCGATATGCGGGGTGAGGATGACATTGCCGAGGCCCTGCACCGGGCTCTTGAAGCGATCGGAGTTCGAGGACGGCTCGACCGGAAACACGTCGATGGCGGCGCCCGCGAGGTGACCGTCGCGCAGAGCTCCCGCCAGCGCATCGAGATCGACGACGGTGCCGCGGCTGTTGTTGATCAGGAGGGAGCCGGGCTTCATCGCCCGCAGCTCCTTCTCGCCGATCATCCCTGATGTCTCCGGCGTTTCCGGCACATGCAGGCTGACGACGTCGCTCTGCGCCAGCAGCTCTTCCAGCTTCTCGACCGGCTCGGTGTTACCGTGGCGGAGCTTGTCGGTGCGGTCGAAATAGATCACGCGCATGCCGATCGCCTCGGCCAGCGTCGAGAGCTGCGAGCCGATATTGCCGTAGCCGATGATGCCGAGGGTGCGGCCGCGCACCTCGCGGCTGCCGGTCGCCGACTTGTCCCAGCCGCCCTCATGGGCCGACACCGAGCGCGGGAAGATGCGCCGCAGCAGCATCACGATCTCACCGATCACGAGCTCGGCGACGCTGCGCGTGTTGGAGAACGGCGCGTTGAACACCGGAATGCCGCGCTTGCGCGCCGCCAGCAGATCGACCTGGTTTGTGCCGACGCTGAAGCAGCCGATGGCGAGAAGCTGGTCGGCCGCTTCCAGCACCTGATCGGTGATCTGGGTGCGCGAGCGGATGCCGAGCAATGACACGCCCTTGAGCGCCCGCCGCAAATCCTCGCCGTCCAGCGCCTTGGTCAGGCGCTCGACATTGGTGAAACCCGCCGTTCTGAACAGGTCCACGGCGCTGTCGTTGACGCCTTCAAGCAGCAGCGCCTTCGCGCTCCGCTCAGGGCTTTGGCCTGGGACTGACATGAAATCTCCGTGGGTCACAGCTTCGCCGCAGCTCATAGACCGCGGGGGATGCGCAGCACAATAGGGTTCGGATACGGGGAGAAGATGGCGGGCGCTCGTCAGATCACGTAAAACCCGTGCGTGCCGTCCAAACGCAATTGTTCGACCAGGCCATACTCCCAATCGAGATAGGCCTGCATCGCACGCTCGTCGACACCGGTGCCTTCATAGGGGCGGCGGTAACGGTGGGCGGGGTCGGCCTTGGGCAGGACGTGCGGCGGACCGATTTCGAGCGCGCCGTCATAGCCACCTTCCCGCACATAGACCTCCCAGCCCATCTGCGCGAGCCAGGACGCCGTCATGTCGGCGCGGACGCCCTTGTCGTCGGTCAGCGCGATGCGCGCGCCGCGCACCGGTGCGGCCATATCGGTTTCCTGGACCAGCTGTCCGCCGGGATAGTGACGAAACCCCGGGAGATGGCCGGCGGCATATTCCTCGGCGTCACGCACGTCGAAGCGATAGAGCGTGCGATCGGCCTGCGCGACAAGCGCAGCCATCTCGCTCGCACCGATGTGGCGCACACCGGCGCGATAGGCGACGTCGCGCGCATTGGCCGGGCCGCCCTCGAACGGCCCGATCGCGCCACGCCGGTCGGCACCGTGGTCGAGCGTATGCCGCGCCAGCGTCCAGCCGATGGTGCCGTTGCGCAGCGCCCGGACCTTGTTCGGGACGCCGGCATTGATCAGCGATTGGGTGCCGATGATCGAGCGGGTGCGGCCGGCGCAATTCACGATGATGGTGGTGTCGACATCGGGTGCCGCCTGCCCTGCCCGCAGCACCAGCTCCGCGCCGGGCACGCTGACCGAGCCCGGGATGTTCATGGTGGCATACTCGTCGAAGCGGCGAACGTCGAGGATCGCGATGTTGGCCTTGTCCGCGATGAGTTTAGCCACCTCGTCGGCACTGAACGACGGGGTGTGCCGGCGCGATTCGACCAGCTCGCCAAAGGCTTTTGAGTAGGAGTTGACGTCCTCGAAGATTTGATAGCCGGCGTCGCGCCAGGCCTTCAGCCCACCATCGAGCGCGCGGACATTGGTATAGCCGAGCGCGGCCAACCGCTCGGCGCCGGCAGTGACGAGGCCCTCGCCGTCATCATAGAGCACGATCGCCACTTCCTTGCGCGGCAGCCGCACCTCGGCTTCGATCCCGATCCGGTCCGCGGCCATGTTGGCAGCAAACAGCGGATGTCCCGTCGCGAAACCAGCCTCGTGCCTGAGATCGAGCAGAGCGATCTCCGCGCGGAGCAGCAGTGCACGGCGGATATCGGCGGGTGTGACGGTCGAAGGCTTCATGAGACAGGCAACCTTGGGAGACTTGAACGGGACTGGTTCTTGAATGATTGCCGGCCGGTTGGCCAGCCCGATCCGGGGGGTATGGCTCCGACCGGCGGGCGCGCCCACCGTGGTCCCCGGCTGAAAATCGTTTCGTATGCCGCGCTTGAGGGCTAAAGTTCCGAATCGTCTGGGGGGGCGCAATATGAAAGTGCTAAAATTCCTGGTGGTGTTTCTGGCGCTTCCGGGCGTCGCCATGGCCGCGCTCACCAATGCCGAACGCAAATCGCAATTCGAGCGGGCAATGGCCTCGATCATGGCCGCAGCGACGCCGGCCGTACACCCAACGCTTCGCGACACGCTGATCAAGGACTATCTCGCCTGCAAACCCAACAAGGGACAGGCCGTGGAGCTCGTCAATGCGAGCTACCTTCGGACGCGCGAACAGGACGACGCTTCGGCGACGGGAGACCGTGCACTGGAATCCTGTCAGCTTCGCTACGGCAAGCCATGCGCCCTGCTGGCGGTCAACGAGGAAATCGTCGCTGAAGGCGAGCTCGCGTCGAGAGACATGCCGCGGCTGCATTATGCAGGCAAGTACGGCTTGTCGCAGATTCCAATCATCCGGCGGATCACGCGACAGCGCCCTGACGTGCAGAACTACGACAAGGCCATGGAGCCCAAGGCGATCGCGATCCATCCCTGGGGTAAGCTGTTCATCTCGGCAGGGGACCCCAGCCTTAAAGACGCCCAGACCTCCGCGCTTGCGAAATGTAACAGCGATCCCGCGCGGAACGGCCGGGATGGCGGCTGCTTCGTCTACGCCATCAACAACGACATCGTCCTCGACGAACGGCGCATGCAGGCGAAGTGATACGACGACGGCGGTTCACCCGGGCAACACCAAGCCCTGTCGAAGCAGTCCGCCCGTTCACTCGCCCGGCACGAGCCGCCCGAGCCGCGGCTCCGCAGGGCGCCGCAGCTTGCGGCGCGACAGATAAAGCAAAATGCCGGTGACCACGAACAGCGGCATCAGCGCGGCCGCGATCATAAACGCAAGTTTGCCGGGCCAACCCAGAATCGCACCGCGGTGGATGTCGAGCACATTCGCAATGATCTTCTCACCGAACACCTTGTCGGCGTAGCGTTCCGCAGAAACGAATTGGCCGGTGACGGCATCGACGCGGAATTCGTCGCGGGTGGTGTCGAGGGTCGAGTCTTTCCCCCAGGAGCGGATCCGGATCACCGTGCCCGGACCGGCGGGCAACGTCAGCAACGCCTTGGAGAAGCGGCTGCCCTCTTCGTGCAGGAAGGCGCCCCACGCGCGATCAAAGCCGATCGGCTGTGCCGTCTCGCTGGCGCCTGCAGGCATCTTCGGCTGCATCTTCGCCGAGGCGGCCTGCGGGCGCGACAGCAACCAGACGGCACCGTCCTTGTACCAGTCGAACGAGTACCACAGCCCGGTCAGCGTCATCACCAGATAGACCGGCAGGACCCAAGTGCCGATCACCGCGTGCAGCGAGCGATGGAGGCCGCGTCCGCTGAGGGCGAGATTGGGCTTCAGCCACATCTTCGCGCTGCCTGCACGCCGCGGCCAGCGCAGCACGAGGCCCGAGATGAGCATCACGATCAAGCCGAGCGCGGCCACGCCCGTGATCTGACGCCCCCAGCCCTTGGCGTCGCCGGGAATCAACAGCCAGCGATGCAGCTTGCGCACGGTCGCGAAAAACTCTTCGCCGCGAGGTGCGCCCAACACGCGCGCGTCATAGGGATCGACATAGAGCGAGGACGGCCGCGCGCCTCGTTCGTCGCGGGCGAAGCGCACATGCACCGCGGCGGACGGATCACTTGCTAGCGTCACGGCGGAGACCTTGCCGACATCCTGCGCCGCAGTCAGGCGCGCAACCAGTTCGTCCGGCATCAGCGCCGGTGACTGGCGCGGCGCGACCTGCATGATGCCGGCGTTGCGATGATCGACGATCTCATCCTCAAAACTCATGATCGCGCCGCTCAACGCGATCACAGCAAGCAGCAGCGCGAGCACGAGGCCGGCGATGGAATGGACCTGGTGGAGGGCGGCCTTGATCGCGCGCCAGCACTCACGCATCGGCGCCGGTCCTTCTGGTCTGCACGACCGGGAAATCGGCTTGCTCGCGCCACACTGTCATCGCTAGAACTTCACCGTCGCCGATAGGGATACTCTGCGCGCGTCGCCGATCGCGACGTTTAAGGCGTTCCCGGTGGTGGACGTATAATAGACCTTGTCGAACAGGTTCTTGACGTTGAACTGATAGGTCACCGGCAGATTGTCGACCTTGGTGTCGTAGGTCGCAAAGATGTCCGCGACGGTATAGGCCGGCATGAAGAACGTGTTGGCGGCGTCGCCCGGCCGGTCGCTGACGTAGTGCGCGCCACCGCCAAGCCGCAGACGTCCGGGCAGCGCATCGGCGAAATCGTAGACGAGATAGAGCGAAGCCGTGTTCATGGCGGCGTTCAGGAGCTTGGCGTTACCGACAGCGGGATCATTGATCAGCCGGGCATCGGTATACCCATAACTTCCGATCAGGCTCCATTGATCGGTCAGTTTGCCGGTCACGTCCAATTCGACGCCGCGCGACCTGGCCGCGCCGGAGGCACGCGCCGCCGACTTGCCTCCGCCGATGTCATCCAGCACCAGCACATTCTTCTTCTGGATGTCGTAGACGGCCAGGGTGCCCGACAGCCGCTTGTTGACATCGAACTTCAGACCGGTCTCCCATTGCGTTCCTTCTTCAGGCGCGATGGTGGAGTCGACGACAAAGCCGGTGGTGAACGCCGCGATGACCGATGTCGGCTTCAGCGACTGCGTATAGCTCACGTAATAGGAGAGCTGATCGTTCAGCTTGAAGATGACGCCGCCTAGCGGCAGCACCTTGTCACCCGCCAAATTGGTGTTTGTGATGAAGTTCGGCCGGCCTTTTCCCGCGAACTGCTCGTATTCCATCCAGCGCACGCCTCCGACCACGGACAGCCAGTTGGTCAGATGGAAGGTGTCCTGGGCGAAGAAACCGCGGGTGCCGAGCTTGTCCGTCTGCTCGCTGTCCACTGGCGAAACGGTCGTGCCCGGCACGACCAGCCCGTAGATCGGGTTGTAGAAATTGAAGCTCGCCGTCGCCTGCCGAATCAAATCGTGGCGGTCGATCGTGCGATAGAGCGCCTCGCCTCCGAACAAGATCTCGTTTCGGAAGCCGCCGACCCAGACGTCACCCTGCAAATAGGAGGTGCCGTAGCTGGCGTTGCTCAGCGAGTTACGCGTGCCGTCGTTGCTGCGGGTCTCGACGCCAGTCGTCGCGTTGACGCCGGTGATGCGAAGTTGGTTGGCACTGAACGTCTCGGTGTTGTAGCTGTAGGCTGCGGTGACCTTCCAATTGTCGTCGAGCTTCTGCTCGACCGAGGCCTGCACCAGGTCGGAGATGCCCCACATGTTGTTGAAGGGCTCGTCGAGCCGGCGCGTCTTCGGGATCGCCAGCGGAGCGCCCTTGACGAAGGCAGTGCCGCGGTCGAATGGGTAGATGAATTCGCGGTGCTCATAGGTGAGCTGGACCGTCGTGGTGTCGCCGTACCAGGCCAGCGACGGGTTCACCAGCATTTCCCTGTGGCGGCCGAAATTGCGCCAATAGTCCTCGCTGACGCCGTAACCGACGAACCGATAGGCAAGGCCTTGGTCGCCGATCGGACCGGTGATGTCGAGCGTGCCGTCGGCGCCGTTGCGATTGTTCGCGAATGTCGAGCCGAGCAGCGTGACCGAACCGTGCTGGTAGAGCTCCGGACGCTTGCTGATGGTGTTGACGATGCCCCCGGGATCCATGATGCCGTAAAGTAGCGATGCTGGCCCCTTCAGCACCTCAACGCTTTCGACCGCGGCGTTCAGGCTGCGCCCCTGCACCAGCGGCATGCCGTTGCGCATGATCGAGCCGTCGCGGTTGTCGCCGAAGCCGCGGCGGATCACGGCATCCTGGGTGCCGGCGAGCGTGTTGGTCTGGGTGATCCCGCTGATGTTGACCAGCGCGTCGTCGATATTGCGCGGCAGTTGGTCCTTCAGAACCTGCGCGGGCACGACATTGACGGATTGCGAGGTGTCGAGCGGAGAGGCCCCGCTGCGCAACGTCGTCGCGCTCGGCATCGCGCGGTAGCCGAGCTTTGCGGCTTGTTGCGCGGCGGCATCAGCCGCGGCGCGTTCCGATGGCGTCGGAGCCGCGGGGGTGGTGGCATTGCGGCTGCGCTGACGTGCGGCCGCTTGCGTCCGGCGTTGAGATGTTTCCGATGCGCGCGCCGTTTTCGGCCGCGGCGCCGGCGCTTCCACCGTCACCGGCGACAGTGCGGATTGGGCCTGCGCGGTCGCCGAGCTGGAGAAAAATTCGGCGAGCAGCACGGCCGCTCCGATGAGAAGAGCCGCGCGGCTGTCGCCGGCAGGCCTTCGACGGCCGCTGACGCGCTGGCCGTCCAGATAGACACGCACTTTCGATTCACTTCCAGGTCAGACGCAGAAGCTGGCGCGTCTAACAGCCGCTGTGCGTGAAGAGAACCGCAAGCGGACTTGAATCGCTCTAGTGTTGAATGGTTCTAGGCTCTAGTCGCGCTATTCGGCAATCCTCGATTGATTGCGCAGCGGTCGCGACACGCAGCGCGCGAATTCGCGGCAACTTGTCACGGTTTTGCGCGTTCTCACGCGATAGCGGGAGCCGTCAGCTCGTCGAGCTTCCGCTTGAGCGCGGTGCCGTCGGACAACGCCCGGAGCGGCGGCCGCACGCGCAGCCAGCTCGCATCGCCCGTCTGTGCCGCGAGGATGGCTTTCAACGTCGTGAGGAAGGATGGTGATTTCACCACGATGTCCACGGCAGCCTGCATGCGTGCTTCGACATCCTTGCCGTCGATCATCGCCTTGACCAGCTCCGGCGCGATGTTGGCCATGCCGCAGATGGTGCCGGCACCGCCGGCGGCGATCGCGCGGGCGATGTCAACTTCGTTGCCGACGGTGATGGCGAGCTCGGGAGCGGCGGCACGGAACGCCTGGAACTGCTTGAAGTCGCCGCTGGAGTCTTTCAGGCCCGCAACGACCTTGCCGTAGCGCTTGCGCAAATCCGCGGCGACGCCGGTCGGGATCGCGACACCCGAGATCTGCGGGATATGATAGAGGTAGGCACGCAGGCGATCGTCGGCGACGCGGTCGAGGATCGCCGCAAACGCATCCTCGATACCTTCAGGGGTGACGCTGCGGTCGAAGTAAGGCGGCAGATACAGCACGTGACGCAGGCCGAGTCCGAGCACGGCACGCGTCAATGCGATGCTGTCGCTGATCGCGGGGAAGCCCCCGCCGATTCCGATGCGGTCCGGCGCAACGCCGGCCTTGAGCACGGCTTCGATGGTCGCGACCCGTTCGGCGACATTGAACGAGGTGCCCTCGCCGGTGGTGCCGAACAGCACGACACCGTCGACGCCCTTATCGAAGAGTTGCTTGGCGTGGGCGACGAGCTTTGCGGAGTCCACGCTGCCGTCCGTCGCCAGCGGCGTCGCCGACGCCACCCAGAACCCGCGAATTGCCTCGTTCATCACACCAGCCTTGTTTTTGCTTTACTTTTCGCCTTGTACCTTACATACAACAAACACGCAAACCCTTTCCGCCGTCATGGCGGACATAACACGCAGCCAGATTCCGAGGAGGTCTCGCATGAACATGGTGACCCCCATCGAGCGGCCCGACCAACTGTTCGGCGTCCTGCGCGACAGGCTCGGCGCGGCTGCTGTGCTTGTCGGCACCGACGTGCCCGCGCGCAATTGCAACGACTGGAGCGCGAGCCTGCCGCAAACGCCGCTGGCGGTGATCCGCCCGGTCGACGCGCAAGGCGTGGCCGACGCGATTCTGACCTGCCGGCAGGCGCATCTGCCGTTCGTGCCGCAGGGCGGATTGACCGGGCTGTGCCGCGGCGCATCGCCTGAAGCAGGCTGGGTCGCGATCTCGCTGGAGCGCATGAGCGGCATCGAGGAGATCGATCATGCCTCGATGACGATGACGGTGAAAGCAGGTACGCCGCTTCAGACGATCCAGATGGCGGCCGACAAAGCCGGGTTCTTCTTTCCGCTCGACCTCGGCTCGCGCGGCTCCTGCGCGATCGGCGGCAATCTCTCGACCAATGCCGGCGGCAACCGCGTGATCCGCTACGGCATGACGCGCGAGCTGGTGCTCGGGCTCGAAGTCGTGCTGCCCGACGGCACCATCATCACCAGCCTCAACAAGCTGATGAAGAACAATGCCGGCTATGATCTGAAGCATCTGTTCATCGGCTCGGAGGGCACGCTCGGCATCATCACCCGCGTGGTGCTGCGGCTATTTCCAAAACCGCGCTCGACCATGGCCGCGCTCTGCGCGCTCGAGGACTATGCCGCGGTGATCGCGCTGCTCGGCGCCGCGCGAAGCGGGCTCGGCCCGCTGCTGTCGGCATTCGAGGTGATGTGGCCGGACTATTGGGACGTGATCACCAATCGCGCCGGCGTCAAGCCGCCGGTCGCGGCAGGCCACGGCCTCTACGTGCTGGTCGAAGCGCAGGGCACCGACGAGAGCCTCGACGCGCCGCGCTTCCAAAGCTGGCTCGAAGAGCTGATGGAGCGCGGGCTGCTCGCCGACGCCGCCGTGGCGCAATCGCTGGCGCAGACGCAAAGCTTCTGGCGCGTGCGCGACATCTGTGCCGAGTTCGGCCAGGTGCTGGGGCCGCACATCTCCTACGACATCGGCCTTGCCGTGGCGCGGATGGACGAGTTCGTCACGCGCTGCAAGGCGGCGCTCGCAAAGGGCATCGAGGGATGCGAGAGCGTCTATTACGGCCATATCGGCGACGGCAATCTGCATCTCGTCTCCTGGGTGACCGGCCTTGCCGTCGAGCAGCAGCCGAAGGAAGCGATGGACGCGATCATCTACGGTCTCGTGCGTGAGATGGGCGGCAGCGTCTCCGCCGAGCACGGCATCGGCACGCTGAAGAAGAAGTGGCTGGGTCATGCCCGCGGCGAGGCCGAGATCGCGCTGATGCGGACGCTGAAGGCCGCACTCGATCCCGATCATCTGCTCAACCCCGGCAAGGTGATCTGAGAGATCCGATGCGATCGCTGAAGCTCGATGCACCGAAATCGCTGTCGCAACGGGTCGTGCAGCGGCTGCGCCAGGCCATCATCGACGGCGAGTTCGCGCTGGGTGCAGCCATCTCGGAGGAGATGGTGGCAAACTCCTTCGGCGTCAGCCGCACCCCGGTGCGCGAGGCGATGGGTCAGTTGCAGGCGCAGGGCCTCGTGGTGATCCGCCCGCAGGTCGGCAGTTTTGTCTTTACGCCAAGCGCCGAAGACATCACCGCGCTCTGCACGTTCCGAATCGCGCTGGAGCCCAAGGCAGCCGAGCTAGCCTTCCACCATGATCGCGCCGGTGCGATCGCGACGATGAGCGATGCGATCGCGGCGATGGAGCCGGCGATCGCAGCCAGGGACAATATCGCCTACGGGCGCGCCGATGCCGCTTTTCACGAGGCGCTGTTCGCCCATTGCGGCAACCGCTATCTCGCCGAATCCTATCAGCTCGCATCCAGCCGCGTCGCAGCACTGCGCACCAATTTGACTTCGCCGATCGACGTGCGCACACGCACGTCCTTCGACGAGCATCGCAAGCTGCTCGATCTGTTCGCCCGCGGCGAGTTCGCCGCCTTCGCGACGCTGATGACCACGCACGTCACCAATTCGGGCGTGGTCTACGCCAAAGCGCTGCAGGTGGATTGAGCGCTGCTACCGCGCATTTTTCGTGCCGGGCCTGTCCAGAAAATCCAGCGCGGTGTTGATCTGTTCGAGCTGGTGTTCGATTTTGTCGCGGTCCTCGACCGTGGGCGCCTTCTCGAGCTGCTCAACCAGCTTCTGCTTTCGAAGCAGCAAGTTCTCTATGACTGTACTCACGGCTCCCCCATCCGCCAGAGGCGAACATCGAGGCGATACTAAACCCCGGGCGCGAGCGCGCGCCAGCCGGGCCGGCGCAAACCCTGCATCAGAATGTTCGCGAGGGCAGTTGGTTCCTGCGCGTGATCCGAAACATGGATCCGCTGGCGCGCTTAATGGGTCGAGCCTACGCCCGCGAGTTGCACCGGTGCGATCTGGGTACGGGTGACGGAGACCGAGAACAGCGCCAGCAGCGCGCACAGCATGCAGAGTCTCATCCGCACTGTCCTGCGATCGGTGATCGGCAGGAACAGGAAAAACATCATCGCCAGGATCAGCAGCATGTCGACCACAAACATCGATCTCTCCCTTGAAACGAGGCAGAGCATGACGCGGTGCAGGCTGGGCGGTATGTGGACGGCGTCACACAGCTGATGGCGGCGCTCGCGAACGGTTAACGCGTTCGCACGCCCGGGCTGCCGGCCACGGAACCGCATCTTTCACGCGCCTGTCGGTTGTATTCGCCGTCCCGGAGTCCTATGCGTAGGCGCCATGGACATCCAGATCATCGCCGCCGAAAAGCCCCTGATGGCGCAGGCACGCCCGCACAAGCCGGCGCCATTCCTCCCGATGAGCCGCGCCGAGATGGATGCGCTCGGCTGGGACGTCTGCGACATCGTGCTGGTGACGGGCGATGCCTATGTCGACCATCCCAGCTTCGGCATGGCCATCATCGGCCGCCTGCTGGAGGCGCAGGGTTTTCGCGTCGGCATCATCTCGCAGCCGGACTGGCATTCGGCCGAGCCGTTCAAGGCATTGGGCAAGCCAAAAGTCTTCTTCGGCGTCACCGGAGGCAACATGGATTCGATGGTGAACCGCTACACCGCGGACCGCCGCCTGCGCCATGACGATGCCTATACTGCGGGCGGCGAAGGCGGCAAGCGGCCGGACCGCTGCACCGTGGTCTACGCGCAGCGTTGCCGCGAGGCGTTCAAGGGCGTCCCGGTCGTGCTCGGCGGCATCGAGGCCTCGCTGCGCCGGATCGCGCATTACGATTACTGGTCCGACAAGGTACGCCGCTCTGTGCTGGCGGACGCCAAGGCGGACCTCTTGCTCTACGGCAATGCCGAGCGCGCCGTCGTCGAAGTGGCCAACCGTCTTGCCGCCGGCGAAGCGCCGCGCGAGCTCGACGACATCAGGGGCGTCGCGCTGTTCCGCCGGGTCCCTGAGGACTATGTCGAGCTGCACGCCGACGATCTCGACTCCGCCGACGAAGGCGCTTCGCGCACCAAAGGCTTGACCGTGATTCGGCTGCCCGCTTTGGAGCAGGTCGAGCAGGACAAGGAAGCCTATGCGCGCGCGTCACGCGTGCTGCATCGTGAGAGCAATCCCGGCAATGCGCGGCCGCTGGTGCAGCGTCACGGCGATCGCGATCTCTGGCTCAACCCGCCGCCGATCCCGCTGACCAGCGAGGAGATGGACGCGGTTTACGATCTTCCTTACGCGCGCGCCCCGCATCCGTCCTACGGTGACGCGAAGATCCCCGCGTGGGACATGATCAAATTCTCGGTGACGATCATGCGCGGCTGTTTCGGCGGCTGCACCTTCTGCTCGATCACCGAGCACGAGGGCCGCATCATTCAGAACCGCTCCGAGGGCTCGATCCTGCGCGAGATCGAGAAGATCCGCGATAAGACGCCCGGCTTCACCGGCGTGATCTCCGACATCGGCGGTCCCACCGCCAACATGTACCGGATGGCATGCAAGGATCCCAAGGTCGAGGCGGCGTGCCGGCGGCCCTCCTGCGTCTTCCCGGAGATCTGCCCGAACCTCAACACCTCGCATGACGATCTGATCCGGCTCTATCGCAAGGTGCGCGAGACCAAGGGCATCAAGAAGGTGATGGTGGCTTCCGGCGTGCGCTACGACCTCGCGGTCGAAAGCCCCGAATACATCAAGGAGCTCGTCACCCATCACGTCGGCGGCTATCTGAAGATCGCGCCCGAACATACCGAGCGCGGGCCGCTTGACAAGATGATGAAGCCCGGCATCGGCGCCTACAACCAGTTCAAGCGCATGTTCGATGCCGCGGCCGAACAGGCCGGCAAGAAATATTATCTGATCCCGTATTTCATCGCGGCGCATCCGGGCACGACCGACGAGGACATGATGAACCTCGCGCTCTGGCTGAAGAAGAACCGCTACCGCGCGGATCAAGTGCAGACCTTCCTGCCCTCGCCGATGGCGACCGCGACGGCGATGTACCACACCGGCGTCAACCCGCTGCGCGGCGTGCGGCGCGGCGGCAGCGACAAGGTCGAGGCCATCAAGGGGCTGCGCCAGCGCCGCTTGCACAAGGCGTTCCTGCGCTACCACGACCCCGACAATTGGCCGGTGCTGCGTGAAGCCCTGAAAGAGATGGGCCGCGCCGACCTGATCGGCTCGCGCCCCGACCAGCTGGTCCCCGCGCACCAGCCGCCCGGCACCGGCAAGGCCGCCGGCACGCGGCGACCGGTTCGTCCAGACGGCAAGACCCAGCGGTTCACGACCAAGAATCTGCGGGTGATGAAGTAGCGGGCGAGCCGGGCCAGGTCCGATTCATCCTCGCACTGTCGTGCTCTCAAAACAAAAACCTCGAAAACAACCCCATGCACAGTAGCCGGCATGAGCGGGATCAATGACTTAGGTGCTTTGCGAATCCGTTGAATCCGCCGGGCAAGATAGCGAAAAACGAAAATTAGGTTTTGGCGAAATATTGACTCGTCGGGCAAAACAGGCGCACGATGCCATTGTCGCGGCACGCGTGACAGGGCGAGCCCAACCGCTACTCCGGATCGATATCCTCGAGCTTCACACCACCTCGCGCGCAGGCTCGAAACAATCGTCCTCAGACTTGAATCCATTCAACACAGCAGACTCGGTGCGCGCCCGGATGCGCTGGGGAGCGTAGTCGTAAACGCGCTAGCTCGCGGGGTAGCCGGTGTCCGCTCTGTCCGCGAAACCGGACATGGCCAGTCCGGCTTTGTGAGTCAGCTTCGGGCCAGCAGCGGAAGTGCTGGCTCTGCGTTGCTGCTGACCTAGTTTACTTTCTCATCGGACCTAGAAGGTCCCCAAGCATATGCCTCTTCGGGGCTGCTAAACGCTCGTATGATGGGTTCGGAGAAGCCAAGCACCTCGTAGCAGTAGTCGCCTCCGACAAAGGAGAAGTGCCGCGGCTTCCGACCGACCGGATCGGTCGCAGCGTAGGCTTTCAGCAATGCCGAGTTCTCAGCTTCTTTAACGTAGACTCCGCCGTCGTAGCGGCCAGTTGTTTTGTCCCCGTGATCGGCGACCGAATAGATCATTTCTTCGATGCCCGAATAGATCTCGCAGGACATTTCGATGCCGTAAGCGCGAAGGCCGGGGTTCGGTGCCACCACGATGAGATAGAGAACGCCGCGCCAAAGGCCTTGATCGAAAACAAAAGGTGGGCGTTCGATGCCATCAATTATCGAAGGGTAGGGCCGCCATTTGATAGTGGAATCAGGAAACAATTGGAGTCCTTTTCGGTTTGAAAGTTGCGTCATGCCGACAACAAGGCGCTGGGTCAAGATTGTCGCAATGGCCAGAAGCAGACCTCGCAGCTCATTGGGCTTTCTATTCCGACGTCGAGGGCGGAGTGGACCTCTCTTCCCCTGGGAGAAAAGGTGGCGTCACCCGAACTGCGCGACCACGGCCGACCACAGACGCCAGATTTCGGGGGACTTTTCATCGACGGCGGTCTGCACCATGACCAGCTTCGAGGGCGGATCAACGAGGATGCGCTGCCCGAGGTGCCCCAAGAGCGCGAATTGCCGTCTGCTGCCGGGAAACAGGTAGACCTGATAGCCGTACCCGAACCCTCCCTCGGCTTTTGCCAGATACGTCTCGGAGGCAAGCACCGTGGTCGCATCAATCATCCACTGTGCCGGTATTATCTGTTTGCCTTCCCACGCTCCGTTGTGGGCCAGCAGACGGGCGAGCCGCGCGTAATCGCGCAGTACCGCATTGAAGAACCCGTGCGCTACCTCACGGCCATCCGCATCAATCAGCCATTTGGCATCCGCTTCCGTGCCGATCGGCTGCCAAACTTTTTCCTGGAGATAGCCGCACATTGATTGACCGGTCGCGTAATGCAGCACGAGACCAAGCACGTCCGTCTCGATACTGGCGTAATGGAATCGCGTCCCCGGCGGCGCGATCCGTTGGTTGAATTGCGCGATGCTGGCAACGGTGCCTTTTTGGGAAAACCAGTGTTTGCGCACCATGTCGCCCCACAGGCGATCGAGGTCGTCTCCGCTGCCTTTCGCTTCATCGTTCTCTTCACCGAACTTCACGCCAGACGACATGTGCAGCAGCGCGCGGATCGGCGTTGCACCGTATTCCGTGCCCTTCAAGCCGGGAACATAGGTCTCCGCAGCATCGTCGATCGACTTGATCGCGCCTTCCGCGGTCGCGATCCCTACCAGCATGCCAGTGATAGATTTTGCCATCGACTGCGATATCAGCCGGTCTCGATCGGTGCGGCCGTACTGATAGCACTCAACCAGAATCCGGTCGTCCTTAGCGATCAACAGGCCCGTCACCGGATTGCGCGACAGATAATCCGCAAGCGAAGCGCGGTTTCCCTTGTACTGGTAGCTGACATCCGCCGGCGTTCGCTTGAATGGCCAGGATGTGGCCGCGCGATCGACGTGGCGTGTCGGGAATATCTCATCGTAATGACTGAATGCGCCGACGCGGTATTTTGGCGAGGCCGGATTGCCGGGCTGGAAGATCCTCCACCGGTCCTTGATCGGGTAGTTCTCGGCCGCGCCGTAAAGTTCGGCGTCCGGGCCATCGGGGAAAAAGGACGGACCACCACCGATTTCGGCAGCCCAACTCCATTTCGCCGGCGCCGCAACGCAGGTTGCCGCCAGTCCGGTCAGCATAGAGCGTCGCGAGAGTGCATTCCCGGCGCTGGTATCGGACTTTAAAGGCCTTCTCATTGCTCATTGTTCCAAGCTACCGCTACGCCGCTTGCAAGAGCGATAAAATCGCGCCTTCGCAAACTTGGCCCATCCGACCTTGAAATCGCTGGAGAGGGGCCAACTGCTCCTCACCGCGAATGCTACGGCGCGTAACATTGAGCCAAGCAGCGTGCTGTGTCAATGGCCTACAGCTTTTGAGCGAGGTCCGCTTTGGGCCCAACAGCGGAAATGGCGTTGTCAATCACCCCCACATGTTCGCTCCGCCCTTGTCCAATTGTGCTTCAATGAGCTGGCTCGCCGCACGTCGTTGCGCAGTGCGGCGGCCACCCGGCGGAATCCTGAGAATTTGAACTCTGCTGCAGAAAACATTATTCATATATGCGGCGGAGGATTGTGCGCTTTAACCCCCGCCGAAGGTGCTCGTAACAATGAAACGCAGCATACGATCAGTGTCATCGCTATCGTCTTTTGCCGCTGCCGTCCTGGGCCTCATCTCAGCAATTGCACCACAGATCGGCAGCGCGGCCGAGCCTCCGCCCGGTTTTAACGCCGTCGTGCAGATCGGTCCCGAGGGCACCTCCGCGATCATGATTGCCCCTGACCGAAAATGGTTTCTCACGGGAACCCAGCGCGAGGTCACTGTCCGCGACATGAACACCGGAAACATATTCCGCAATCTGGTAGCCAGCGAGGGCACCCGGTTTACGCGCATGGCCATTTCGGGTGACGGGCGTGTCGTTTTCGCACGGGTTGCGCGGGACACCGATGAGGTGGAGACCGCCGCGTGGTCCCCAGAAACTGGCCTGCGGATCGAGAATGCGGGGATGCTTGTCCCATCTCTTGAGGCGAACAACTGGACCTGGATCGAGCACAAATGGCCCTCTTCTTGGTCGCGCGATCCGGACGGGCCAATCGATCTGGCAACCGAGAAACAATACCTCGTCGATCAGAAATTGGCTTCTCTGATCGATCTAGAGAAAGTCGCAAGCGTCGAATCAACCGATCGGCAAGACTTCATTCAAGTGACGACCGCAGACGAGAGGCAGGATGGTTTTGACCCATTTGACTATAACGCCGAACCAGGCTGGTCCTACCATGTGTATTTCATCGACGTGACTAGGAAGGAGATCGTCGCCGACGTTTCCGGAAAGACGCTACGCACCTTCTGCGGTCGGCCGCATGGTGCTTTCGCATTCGACGGACAACATCTCTTGCTTGCGCCAACTGAACTTGATGCCAGCAGTTCGAACGTAAATGCGTTGCTAGTTGACGTCAGCGCAGCGCCGCCGGCGCTCAACTGGAGCTGGCCCTGTCAGGACACCCAGGTTTCGGGCATTGGGTTTTCTCGCGGGCTGATCATCGTTCGAGCAACGCCAGATCAGGTTACGATATGGGACCCGGCGACAGCACGCCGCGTTATCCATCTCGAGGATATATACGACAGCGACGTCCTCGCCTGGTCCAATGACCTCACGACATTCGCAGTCGGATTTCATGAACAGCGGACTATGAAGGAGGGGCACAGATACGGGGTCGCGGTCGTCCGATCGGCCAAGAAGCTGTTCTTCCGGACGGATGCGGAGGTTCTTGAGATTCGCCTCGGCAAAGACGGAAGCAAGCTCTTTGCACGAACGAACGCTGGTTGGTCGGCCTGGGACGCAGCGAGCAGCACCAAGCTGTCCTCTTTTGTCCTTCCTCCCGCTCCCGATGAAACCATCCTAGGACGTCAATCGAACGAATCTCCAAGCGGCAAGGGCGAGGTCGTTCAGTCAGCTTACGGATTCGACCCATGTGCGGATTTGCGCTCGACTTCGAACATGTCGATCAAGCTATGCGACGTAGCCTCGGGGCGATCGCTGTGGCTGGCAACCGCCAGCGATGGCGCAGCAGGTCGAGAGTTTCTGATCGTGCAATTTGCGGATGGCCGAGTGCTTGTGTCGGAAGGGGCGGAAGACCTAGTCAAGTTTGTTAACGCGTTCGATGTGCGTCCATTCACGGATCAACGAGGTCGCTAGTCTCTCGCAGAAGCGTGGTCTGATGTAGATCCGGAGCAATACGAAACCGAACGATAAGGTGTAAAGGCGTCGTCCGATCTTCCCAGCGACGTCCGCTCAGGGTCAAAGGCTGCCTTCGGCCGCTCGCATGATGCCGGTCGGCTCACCTCCCGAACGCCGACTTCACAGCCCTCGGAGCGAAGGCCCGCCACGGGCCAACAGCGGATCAACTTTGGGATGCCCGATCTCAGGCGAATACTCTGCGGCGGTGGCGAATGCTGGAGGGCGCGCGCCCATAGAGTTCGCGAAAGACGGCGTTGAATCGGCGAACGCTGCCGAAGCCAGCTCGGTAGGCGATCTGGGCCAATGGTTCAGTCGTCTCGTCAAGTAGCCGCTTCGCCCGCTGTACACGCCTGGTCTTTGCGACCTGTTGGGGGCTGGCCCCGACGTACCGCTCGAACAGACGCCCAAGGTGGCGCGAGCTTACCCCGAGCCGATCGGCCAGTGCGGCAACCGAACCGCCATCCAACGCGCCACCATCGATCAATTTCAGGGCCCGCGCGACTGTCGAACGCGTGCCATTCCAGGCAGCACAGAAGGGAGCGGTCTCCGGACGGCAACGCAGGCAAGGCCGGTATCCCGCAGCCTCGGCGGCCGCCGCAGTTTGATAGTAGGCCACGTTACAGGTCAACGGCTGCTTCACAGGGCAAACTGGGCGGCAGTAGATCCCCGTGGTCTTCACTGCCGTGTAGAAACGGCCGTCATAGCGCGGATCGCGCTGCAAGCGCGCGGTGTTGCAAACCTCAAAACTGAGCATGACTCATCTTACCGCAGGGGGTGGCCAGAATAACAGTCCCGAGATGATCAGGTCCGATTCCGGCCAGCGATATCGGTGCGCCCTTCTTATAGATAAGGTCCAGATTCGCTGAGCACTCGGAGAAGCAAAAAATGGACAGCACGAATCCTAAAGAGGTCGTGATCAATGCCTGGAAGACTTTTAAAACCCGGGATGCGAGGCTAATCGCCGAGCTGTTTACTCCCGATGCCGAATGGATCGCACCGGCCGGAAATGCCACGGCGGTCGCTCTCAAGCACACCGACCACATGATTGGACCGGACCAAATCGCACACTTTATTGCCTCGGAAATGCATCATCTGTTCTCGAACGTCGACATCTCGTTTCGGGGCATTCATGCCGATGGTGATACTGTGATCGTCGAGGAGCGGATGCGAGCCACTCTTCCTGGAGGCAAGCCCTACGAGAATGACTATTGCTTCGCTTTTGTCCTTTCGGGCGAGCGGATCAAACTGGTTCGCGAATACATGGACACCCGAAAGGGCTGGCAGATGATTTTCGGGCCACTTTAAAGGCCGCTTTGGGTCACAAGCGGACCTGCACCGGCTGCTCGCGGCAGGTCAGCTGTGGGCCAAGAGGAGACTAACCAGTCTGAGCGCGAACATACGTCTCCGCTTCTTCGAGCAGGTGATCGAGCGAGCTAACGGCCGTATCGAGCACCAGGTGTTCTCGATCCCACGGTTCATAGTCTCGGTTCACTACCTCAGCCCACGTTGGCTGCTTGAGACCGCTGATGTCTGAGGTGCGTGTTTCCACTCGTTGTCGATGCAAGATCAGGTCGCTGCAAACCACTTCAATCTCAACGACGCATGTCGACTTCTGAGCGGCGACCTGTCGCCATCCGACGCGGCTTGCCAGGACTGGATTTACGCAGTCTACGACAACGACACGACCAAGCTCGAGTTTTTCAGCCGCGAGTGCGGTGGCTACCACATAGCCCATCGCGCCGACCCTATGACCTGCGGTCCGTAGCGTCTGCTCAACGGCATCGATACGAAGGTACGTGGCCGCGAGACGTCTGGTCAGCTCCCGGAAAACTGTTGTCTTGCCCGTGCCGGGAAGGCCACCAAAGACTATCAGCGCTGGTGGACGGCCTGTCATGCGACATCATCGGCCGGCATTCGGAAGTCCGCAATGGTCACCGGCGGTCCTCCACCGGCTGCGTGCGGCAGGTCAGCTAGCGGACAAGATGCGACATCCCGGGTCGATGAGCTTCCAGTATGAGCGGCAAAAGTTCTGAATCATGCCAGAGCTTTGGAATGCACAATGATAAATCCTTCGCGATGGCGGAACCGCGGAACTCGTCGCTCAGACGCCCGGTTCCGGGTCAACACGGTTCCTCAATTAACAAATGACCAGAGCGTTCCACACGTAGATCGGCGACGTGTGTCTCGCGCGCTACAGCAAATTCGGTGAGTTGAGTTAGCGTTTGGCACACATTCTTTAAACCTGAGAGACTCGAAATGAAAAAGTTCCTTCTCGCTACTGTCGCTTTCGCCGCCTTAGCGGGTACAGCATCGGCGGCTGATATGGCCGCGCGTCCTTACACCAAAGCCCCACCGATGGCCGCCTCGCCGATTTACAACTGGACCGGCTTTTACATCGGCGGTCACGTCGGCGGCGCATTCGGCGGCAGCAACAACATTCTGGCCCCCGGCTTCACCGGCACCAGCAGCAACGATGGTGTGTTCATGGGCGGCGCGCAGGTCGGTTACGACCATCAGTTCTCGCCGAACTGGGTGCTGGGCATTGAAGCGAACTACAGCTTCCTCGACACCAACAACAATCCCTTCGTCAACCGTGGGCTCGGTTCGGTCACCGGTCGCCTCGGCTACACCTGGGGTCCGGCGCTGCTGTACGTCAAAGGCGGTTACGCCTGGGCTGACTCCCGCCTTACGAACGGTTTCGGCGGCGGCACCTTCACCAACAACGGCGGTGGTCGCGACGGCTACAGCGTGGGCGGTGGTCTCGAATACATGTTCGCCCAGAACTGGTCGGGCAAGGTCGAATACCAGTACTACGACTTCGGCACGCGGAACGCTCTCTTCACCAGCGCCGGCGGTGTTGTTACCGCCGTCGGCTTCCGCAATGACGAGCACACCATCAAGGCCGGCCTGAACTACCGGTTCAATTGGGGCGCCGCGTCGGCTTCTCGTTACTGACGGCTTACATAATATCCTCCAGGGGCCAGCCATACGGGCTGGCCCCTTCTGCTAAGACGGAATGGCTGGCGCGAGTTGGCGGCTTGCGTTTTTACGAAGCTCTCCAGAAACTACTTGATGTCAGCTACGGGCAACAGCGGTCCGCGGCCGGCTGCGCGCGGCAAGTCAGCGGTGGGCTAGAAGCGGACATATGAATTGAAGAGAAGCCGGGCCCTAACGGGTACGCGCTTGGTCAAGGAAACCAACCCACTCCTCGCTGATGATGTGGTAAAACAAGCCTGGTGGAACGGCGCCCAGATCGGCAAGATCACTTGCCGAGACCGCGGCCGGCTTAGGAGTTAGCCTCGCTCGTGAATTAGCTAAATCGCTCAGTCTGAGCGGTGCAAAGCATGGCGTGCTTGCTGCTTTGTCCGCTTAGTGTGCTTCCCCCGGGCGGCATCACATACGAGCACACGCCTTTTCACGTTTGCCGTCTTTCCTACGGCCGAGGTGTCGCAAACTCCGCCCGTCGTCCATATGTTGCCTTCATGAAAAAGATCGGATTCCTCTCCTTCGGGCATTGGACGCCCTCGCCGCAATCGCAAACCCGCTCGGCCGCGGACACGCTGCTGCAATCGATCGAGCTTGCGGTTGCGGCCGAAGAACTCGGCGCCGACGGCGCCTATTTTCGCGTGCACCATTTTGCGCGGCAGCTCGCCTCCCCCTTTCCGCTGCTGGCCGCTGTCGGCGCCAGGACCAGCAAGATCGAGATCGGCACGGCCGTGATCGACATGCGCTACGAGAATCCGCTGTACATGGCGGAGGACGCGGGCTCCGCCGACCTCATCGCCGGCGGGCGGCTGCAGCTCGGCATCAGCCGCGGCTCGCCCGAGCAGGTGATCGACGGCTGGCGCTATTTCGGCTACCAGCCGGCCGAGGGCGAGAGCGACGCCGAGATGGGCCGGCGTCATGCCGAGGTCTTTCTCGACATCTTGCGCGGCGAAGGTTTTGCAAAGCCCAACCCGCAGCCGATGTTCCCAAATCCACCGGGCCTCCTGCGGCTCGAGCCGCATGCGGAAGGCCTGCGCGAACGGATCTGGTGGGGTGCCGGTTCCAACGCGACCGCGGTCTGGGCCGCCAAGCACGGCATGAATCTGCAGAGCTCGACGCTGAAGAACGACGAGACCGGCGAAGCCTTCCATGTGCAGCAGGCCGCGCAGATCCGCGCCTATCGCGCCGCGTGGAAAGAGGCCGGCCATACCCGCGAGCCCCGCGTGTCCGTCAGCCGCAGCATCTTCGCGCTGGCCGACGATCGCGACCGCGCCTATTTCGGCGGCGAGCGCGGCAGCGAGGACCAGGTCGGCTTCATCGACCCGCGCACCCGCGCGATCTTCGGCCGCTCCTATGCCGCGGAGCCGGATGTGCTGATCGAGCAGCTCCGAGCGGACGAGGCGATTGCGGAGGCGGACACGCTGCTGCTGACGATCCCGAACCAGCTCGGTGTCGACTATTGCGCGCACGCCATCGAGGCGATCCTCACGCACGTGGCGCCTGCGCTTGGGTGGCGGTGACGCCTGGACCGCCACACAATTTTTGAAGGTTACGTCTCTTAAAGGCTACGTCGCGGCCTGATAGTGCGTCAGCCGCTCTGGCTCGGCCTCCGGGACGGAGACCGTCTGCATCCTGATGTGGCTGCCGATCACGAGGCCCGTGAGCGAGAGCATGAGCCCAAGCGCCAGCGGCGCGAACAAGGCCTCTTCCTGAAACAATCCATTCAGCAGCACGACCATGACGCCGAAGCCCGCGAGCCCCTGCGTCAAATATCCGGAGAATGCATAAAGACGCCAGGCCTTCAGCGCCACCGCGAAATGAAACGCCAACGGAACGAGGGCTGCGATGCCCATCTGGTACAGCAGGACGCCGATCGCACTCTCGACGGCGCCGTTGGTCGTTCCGGCAGCCTGCGCGGCGCTCCAGTCAATCGAGAAATAGTCGTCCGATAGATTTCCGCCAACTCCCAAGCCGCGCCCAAACGGCCTTTCGAGAAATCCGTTCAAGCCTCCCATGAGGCCAAGAACGTGATAGTCGCCGATCTGCAAGCCAACGCGGATCGCGACAATTGCAAACATGATCAAGGCCACGAAGCCGAGCCATAGCGTCACCACGGCGCCGAGCAGACGGGTCGATATCCAGGCCGTGGCGACGAACACCACCACGATGAGCGCCCCCTTCACGCTGCAAACGATCAGCAGCGGCAACGCCACGAGGGCCAGAAACGGACGCCCTACCGAAAACAGGAAAAGCCCGAAAAAACCGATCCCGTACGCGAAGCTGATCGGATGCATATTCGGTCCGTGGATACGGAGGATCTTCGACAGGCCGAACCCTTCGAGCAGGGGCGTATTGAGAAAGTCGAAGCTGAAACGATCCTTCAGATCGACCGGCACATTGCCGGTGGCGCGCATCTCGGCTTCCCAAACGCCGGAGCGGGCCGCCTTGAGCTCGTCGAAACCCCAGAACGTGTAGCCGTTGGTGATGGCCAGCCAGAAATCCCGAAACGCAAACTCGACGTATCCGCACAGGATCAGAATGGCTCCAAGCGTCACCAGGAACGGCGTGGCGCGAACCTCATAGGTCGCCGCCGTCAGCAGCGAGAGCTGAAACAGGAACAGCGGCAGCACGATGTTGCGCAGATAGACCGTCGCCGCCTGGCCATCCTGCACGAAGCCGATCGCGAAATACAACGACACCACCGCGAGGGTCACGGCGCCCCAGCGCATGATCTGGTTGATCTCAGTCGAGCGGTTCCTTTGGCCGGCGACGTAGAGCCCAAATGTCGTCAGCCACATCACGGAGCAGACGAGAAAATTATAGCCTTTGATGAAGTCCAGGTCGGACGGCGCCGAAATCAGCGGCGACAGGATCGAGACGAACAGGTTCTGGAAGAACAGCACAAAGATCGCGATGGCCGGCGCGTAGGTAGGAACCGCAACCACGATGGCGACGGCGACGAGAACTTCGACCGTCAGAGACAGGACCGGGCTCGCCACGTGCAGGACCGGCACAAAGCCGATGACTGCGATGGCGATGCAGAGCGTCGGGATCAGCTCGCGCCAAGGCGAACGTGAAGGCTCGCGACAGCCCCCCTGCACGGCTTGAAGATGCGGTGAGGTCCCGCCACTCATGACTCGTCCTTTGGCACAGCGCGGCGGCAACGATAGCGGCAGGAAGCGCAAGGATTCGTTAACGATGGCGCACGGGTTTAGCGCCGGCCGGGCTTGGTCGCGCCGAGCAGCGCGCGCATGACGTCGGGATCGGGCTTGCCCGTGCCGTTTTCGAGCAGGCCGAATCCCTGCGCCAGCTCCCAATGCGCCCAGCCCCAGCAATGCGCCCGCGCATATGCGGTCACGGCCGCGAGCCAGCGCACGCGGCTGTCCCGGGGTGCCGCGGCTTTCAACACGCCGAATTCGTTGATGATGATCGGCCGCGAAAATTGCTGCTGCCACGCGACCGCGGGCTCGAGCCAGCGGCTGACATCCGGCTTGTCCCTGGCGGCGGCAATCGCCGTGTCGAGCATGCCGAGCGCCTTCGTCGCGCCTCTGTCCTGCAAATCCCGGCGGAGCGCCTGAACCCCGGGATCGCCCGCGTTGATCGGATAAGGCAGATCCGTGATGTCGTGCAGTGGATCCTGCACGTCCCAATAGCCCTGGTGTGTGAACACCATGGGATCGTAGAAATGGATGGCGTAGACGACGTTTGGATCCGGCAACGGGCGAAACCGCGGCAGCGAGTCCGCGCGTTGCCAGTCGACCGGGCCGACGATCAGCGTGGTCGCGGGAAGCAATTGGCGAACGAAGGCGGCGAGCGTTTCGACCTGCTTCTGCCATCTGTCGGCTTCGATGTCGGGCTCATTGAGCAGCTCGGCGAAGACGCGGTCGGCCGGAAAAGATTGAATGACCTGAGCGAGCGTGCCCCACGCATCCTCCAGCTCGCGCAGCGACGCGTCCGCGTCGTCCTTGTGCAGGCGATTGAAACGATCGCCGGGATGAAGATCGACGGAAATTGAATAGCCGAGCGAGATGAGCAGCTTCAATGCCTTGTCGAGCGCCCGCAGCGTCTCATCGCGTTCCGCCTTCGAGGCGAAACGAAGCATCACCCGCTCGGCCGACACCGGCAAGCGCACATGACTCATCCCGGCCTTGCGAAGTTGCTGCAGCAACTCGCGAGTTGGAGGCGCGGATTTTTCGCCGTTGATCCAGCCGTCGGCATTGAACCCGCGCGACAGCGCGGCGAGCCTGTCGCGCGCGACGGTCTGCGGGACAGGCACGCAAGTTTCGGCCGATGCCGCGGAGGCGAGCGACGTTGGTAGCAAGATCGTGGACAGCAAGATCGCGGCAAGGAGCAGACGACGGCACGGCGTCGCCATTGTCAAACCGCCCTGCTAAGCGCGCCGCCGTCAGGGTGAGGCGCGGCAGAGCCCGCGGGTGCGTGATTGACGACGAAACCGGTCGACACGGTGTCGTACTTCGACAGCGCGGCGGTCACCCGTCGCATCGCCGCCGAACCGAGCTCGCCGGCGCGCACCACCGGGATGATCAGGTCCGCGTGCGCGGCGAGCGCGATCGCATCTGGCTGCAAGGCAAGATTGTTCGCATGGATGATGATCAGGTCGAACTCCGAGCGAATATCGTCCTCCGGCCGCGCATCGGCCTTCCTGCCGGCGCTCAGCAGCTCGTCGATCGACTGGAGTCCTGCCGTGGTGGAGCCGTCCTGCCATTCAGTCACCGGCGGCTGGGCGCCCGCGAATTCCGGCTGCAGCCGGATCAGCACGCTCATCATGCCGCGATTGACGGCCGCGCGGTTGAGCGAGCGCGCAACGGTGTTGCCGCCGGCGCTCTTGCCGACCGACAGCACGAGGGCGACCTTGCAACCACGCACCGGGGCACGATCGATACGCTCGAGCAGCGGACGCAAATAAGCGCCGAGATCGAGCTCGGCTGTGGCGGCAATCGGTCGTTGCCAGACAGTGTTGGGCGCCGCTCCCGACGCCAGTTCGGGAATGCGGGACCAGACTGGAAGGTTCGGCATCGCCTCGGATTGCTGCACGGCCGGAGCCGGACGCTGGGCTTGCCGCTTGGGCGTCTCCCTCGCCTCCGCATGCACGTGCGTTCGAGCCGGAGCCTCGGCCGGATCGGACTTGTCGGACATGCCCGTCATGGCCGCAACCGTAGCGGTTGACGTCAGCAGCGAGCCGATTGCGAGCGCGGCGAGCAACAGGGCGAGCGGCGGACGCGTCGAGCGCAGCGGCGGGATCGCGGGCGAGGCGATCTTGGTCTGCGAGCTCTGAAGCTGACGCTGCTCGTTGGTCGTCTTGAACCGCGACAAAAACTGCTCGTAGATGTTCTTGTTGGCGTCGGCATCGCGCTGCAGTTCCTGCAGCTTCACGAGCGCCTGGCCGTCCACCAACATCTGCGTCTCGACCGCCTTGAGCTGCTTTTCCAGCGCGGCCTGCTGCTCGAGCTGGGCCTCGTATTCGGACTTCGCGGTGTCGATGTTCTTCTTCCGCTCGACCTCGATCTGCCTGTTGATGTCAGCCAACTGGCTGTAGGAGATCGCAAGATCAGGATGGCGCTCGCCGTACACCGCCTTCTTCTGTGCGATCTGGTCGTTCAGGGTCGAGCGCTGCGCGCGCAGCATGCTCAGGAGATCCTGCTTCACCGGACCTTCGACATTGGCCTTGAGATCGCGCTGCACCTGGTCGTAACGCGCCTTGGCTTCCTCGGTGCGCGCGCGGGCCGCGGAGACCTGCTGGTTCAGGTCAGTCACCCGCAATTGCTGGGTGGTGGAATCCTTGCCGGCATTGAGGATCTTGTGCTCGAGCCGGAAGGCTGCAACGGCGTCTTCCGAGACGCGCAGGCGCTCGTTCAGCTCCTTCAGCCGGTCCTTGAGCCAGTCGGCCGCCACGTCCGTCGCATCGCTGCGGACGCGGCTCTGGGTCGCGACGAACGCCTCTGCGATGGCATTGGCATAATACGCCGCCCGCTCCGCACTGTTCGAGGTGAACGAGATGGCGATGACGTAAGTCAGGCCGCGACGCGAGATATCGAGACGGTTGCGGAGCTTTTCGAGCAGGCGCGTCATGTCGGTATGACCCCCTGCAATATCCTCGTCGTCGGCGATCTTGAGCTTCTCGATGAGGGGCCGGAGAAAGCCGTCCGACTTGGCGATCTCGATCTGGCTCTGAAGCGCAGCGGCGTCCTGGCCGATGCCAGGCAACACGTCCTGGTCCGTGGTCACGCGCAGCTCGCGGGGATCGACCACGACGAGCGCCGTCGCGGCATACCGGACCGGCAGCACCATCAGCACGGCGACGCCGAGCGCGAACAGTGCCAGCGCGAGCATCAGGATGCGCCGGCCGTTCTCGCGCAGGAAAGCGAACGCGCCGGGCAGGGTCAGCGATCCCTTGATCAGCGCGGGGGCGGTGTTGTCGGGCGTCGCCGCCGCAGCCCGCGGCGCTTCCCACGAAGCCGCGGGCTCCGTCGGGGCGATGCTTCGCGGAGATGCGCTTCTACCGAACGCCATGGGGTTGGACTCGAAATCAACTAACAGGCACAGCCTAGAGACTTGCTACACCGTAAATATCCATGGTTAACCCGCGGTTACGGTTGCCGCGAAGCTCTGTAAACGGATCGTTAAGGAGACGACCCACAGCCCTGCGCGGAGAGGGGTTCCGCGCGTCCGGATACCGCCACACCGAATGCATAAAGTCCGCTATGGGTTGGCGCGGACGCTTGCGAAAGACTTTCCTGCGCTTCGGCGACCGGGCGCACCGGATTGTTCTGCGCCGGATCTCAAAACAAGGCGGCGCTGGCAGCCTGTCCGTAGATCATTGCGGCCGCTAGAGAGAGCAGCAAACCCGCGCCCGAGAAAATCACGACAACTTTCAGAGTTTCGACATCGACGTTGGTTCTCGTCGCGCGGGATATCGCCTTTGCCAGTGCGGCCATCATTGCAAGCTCCGAACAGGCCGCGCGGAGGCGCGACCTGTTTTGTCTAGCGTCATTGGGCGCATTTGCGTGTGAAGCAGATTACAGGTGATGTTGCGTGCTGAAGCTCACACGGCGGCGACGTGCGAAGAAGAATCCCACCGGATCGTCTCGCCTTTGCGCCGCGATACCCCGGGCAAACAAACGCTGGATCGGGCCGTCAAATCCCGCCGGGAAGCTCAACGCCCGCTTCGGTCAGGTCACGGAGGAATTTCCGCACCAGGAGCATGTTGGTTCTCTGCAGCTCGTGATTGTTGCCGAACTTGAACTGGTTGGCTTCGGTTACGATCAGTCCCTGGTCGGTCTCGCGGAAAATGCCTTGCTTCTTCAAGCGATCGGCGCGCCGCCGGACGGTTTCGATCGGCAGACCGAAAAAGCGGGACAGGGCGGCACGGGAAACGCCCTGCTTGATCTTATCCGGCTCAACCGCCTGGATACTGCCAAATTGCCGGTCCAGTTCGGGGTTCTTCATGATCTTGAGAACGTTGGCGTTCAAGACCGCATGAATGATCATCAAGTCCAGCGGATCGAAATCGTAGTGGCGGAACATTTCGCTGGCTGCGCACAGCATGTAGGCCAACGAGTGGCGAGAGACGGTTCGGATCAAATCCGCCGCGATGTCCTCTCCTTCAGTCGTACCAACCATGGCCAGTGCCTGCTTCTACGGATGTCCGGTTCGACGCCCACAAGCCGGTTCTATGTATCCGTGGCGCACCGCGCGTGAGGCAGGACCGGTCTGCTGTTTCCCCCAATATGGGTATGGTCGCGGTTCCATCGGGTCAATAGCTGGCTTGTCGGCAATATCATTTTCACCGATACGAGGTTGAGTTGCCGGGCGCGCAATTGGCGCGTGTCAATTGTGGTCATGGACCAAATGACATTTATCATCGAAGCTATTAGAGACGACTGCCGCACCGTGGATTTCCGTGACAGCGCGATCGTTGCGGTGATCCTGGCCCGCAAGCACGCGGTGAATGGTTTTGTGGTTTCGATCACGGCTCCGGACGGGCAGCTTTTTTCAGCCGATCAGTTCAACCGTTTGCTGGCGAGCAGGGGGCTTGGTTCGGATCCCGCGGCGCGTGATGTTGCGCGGCGCTAAAGCGGGCTTTGTTACGGCACGCGGAATCCTGGAAGCAGTGCAGCGAGTTGCAGCGGCTTCGGTGAGCGGTGCGAGCAGGGCATCGTCGGCGCGCCGGCCGATTGGATAGAGACTGATCTGCGGAATGTAGCCCTCGGTTTTCGGAAATCGCATTCGTCTTCGCCCGATCAGTACGCGACCAAGGGAATGAAGAGATCCGAGCCTATGATCCATTCACGGAGCGGACCCGGAGCAGTGGCTCGCGCTGGACGAACAAGAACGTATCGATCTCGTGACGGAGTATCATCGGCGCGCGCGGATCCGCCTCCCGCGAGCGACATTGCACGCCGTTATTCACGCCATCATGGAGAACCAGCTTGCTGATGCCGAACTACCGGTGCGAGGCACGGCGCAGCGACTGATGTCTGAAGGGCTCGATTGTCACGAAGCCATCCATGCGATCGGCTCGGTGCTGGTCGGATACTTGAACGACCGGATGCGCGGACTCAGGTCGGGCGGCGGCGACCTCGATACGAGGTCCGAGCAGGATCTGAACGAGGCTTATTTCGCCGAGCTGGCAGCCTTGACCGCGGAAGGATGGCTTCACCGCGGAAGGATGGCTTCGGTCCGCGTGACCAGGCGACAGTCGGTACCGAAATGGCGCGCCCGGAACGATTCGAACGTCCGACCCTCAGATTCGTAGTCTGATGCTCTATCCAGCTGAGCTACGGGCGCGTTTTTCGCTGACAGTGCGGGCGTGGCCCGCAGGCAGCCCCCGGCGACGCCGGAGGGGTGCGAAAGAGCGCTCTGACTAACCGCTCTTGCCCCGATTGGCAAGGTCCGGATTGGGGAGATTTTGCTGGGAAATGAGAGTTTCCGCACTCAACCGCGAGCCGACTATGCCCGCGCCCGCTCGTTACGGACGGAGAGCAGTTCCACGGGGCGGTCGGGGATGACGATCCGGAAGGTGGCGCCGATGGTGCCTTCGACCAGATGGATGTCGCCGCCATGGGCGCGGACCAGCTCGGCGGCGATGGCAAGGCCGAGGCCGCTGCCGCCGGGGCGGCCGGAGGTCTGGAACGCCTCGAACAGGTGATCGCGGGTCCTCTGGGGCACGCCGGGGCCGGTATCGGAGACCTCGAGGATGGCGACCGCGCCCTCGCGTTTTCCCGTGATCCGGATTTGCTGCGCGCCGCCCTCGGCCGACGCATGGCTTTCCAGCGCCTGGGCGGCGTTGCGGACGAGGTTGAGCAGCACGCGAAACAGCTGGTCGGGATCGGCGTCGACCGCGAGCCCGCGCTCGATTGCGGCGACCCAGGAGATCGACGCGTCGGAGGCAAGGCCGGCGGTCTCGCGCACCTCCAGCACCACCGGCTCGATCATGATCATGCGCCGGTCGGGCGCGGCTTCCTGGGCGCGGCCATAGGACAATGTCGACTGGCAGAAGGCGATGGCGCGCTCGAGCGAGCGCACGAGCTTTGGCGCAAAGCGCTGCACCCGCGGATCCGGCACGCTGGCGAGCTGGTCCGACAGGAGTTGCGCCGAGGCCAGCAGATTGCGCAGATCGTGATTGATCTTGGACACCGCGAGGCCGAGGGCGGCGAGTCGGCTCTTCTGATGCAGCATCGACATCAGGTCGCGCTGCATGTCCGACAATTCGCGCTCGGCGACCCCGATCTCGTCGCTGCGCTGGCTCGGCACGATGATCCCCGCCGAACTCTCGGGATTTTCGTGGAAGCCGACCAGACTCGCGGTCAGCCGCCGCATCGGGCGCACGAAGAGATAATGCATCGCGAGATAGACGAGGCCGGCGGTCAGCACCGCGATGATCAGCGCGACCACCACGACGTTGCGCGAGAAGCGGTACATCGACTGCCGCAGCGGCAGCTCGTCCGTGACGATCTCCATGAACTGGGCGTTGCCGACGCCCGGCCCGACGATCCGGATGGCCTGGTTGCCGGTCTCCAGCATCATCCGGAACGAGCCGGTGATCGCCTCCCACGCCGTCATGTCGCGCAGGTCGATGTCGTGCTCGATCGCCGCGGGCAGATTGTCGCTGGCGAGCAGACGGCGCTGCTGGCCCATCTTGATGGCGACGGCGCGGGCATTGATGCTCTTCAGGATCTGGCGCGACAGCGAATCGGGGACCATGCCGAGCGGCGCGGCATCGAGCACCAGCGCCGCCGTGTTGGCCGCCGCGACGCGGTCGTTGAGCCGGTTGACCCAGAAATTGGCGATGGCGGGCACGTAGAGCAGAATGGCCGCGATCATCACCAAGGGGACGGTGAGCAGCAGCAGCTTGCCGGACAGCCCAAGCCCGCGCGTCCCCCGCGGCAGCGCCGTCGGCGGGTCCCGCTGATCCCCATCCTGGATCGGCTGGAGGTCTGTCGCTGCCACGAAATCGCCCTCGCTGCCTTTACCGGATTAAAGATGTCGCCGGGTGAAGGGTCTTGGCGCGTATCAAGATGCGGCCCGCCCCCAGCGCGGTCAAATTACAGATCGTCAATCTGCCAAGGTCGGATGTAAGCGCAGATTTGGCGAGTCGCCACCTCAAGGGTTAAAAACCCCGCACAAACAGCGATATTCGCTGGAATTGAGCGCTTGTGCGGCGTTGACGAAAAGAAGGCGCTCGCTTATAAGCCGGCCAATTGTCCGCGATGACCCGGTGTGACCGCCGGGAGCGGCTCTCTTGGGGCCGAAAAAGGCCCGTTTTGGGCAGCATCTTCCGGACTTTATCATCAATTCTACAGGCAAATTGCCCGGTCAGCGGAGAAAAACCCGTGAAGCGGACTTATCAACCCAGCAAACTGGTGCGCAAGCGCCGTCACGGCTTCCGTGCCCGTCTCGCCACGGCCGGCGGCCGAAAGGTGCTCGCCGCCCGCCGCGCCCGCGGCCGCAAGCGTCTGAGCGCCTGAGCCGGACCCCCTTTTTGGGATTTCATCATGGATCGGCTGAGGCAGCGGGCGGATTTCCTCGCCGTTGCCAATGGCGCGCGGGTGAATAGTCCTGCGTTCGTCCTGCAACGCCTTGACCGCCAAAGCCTTGACCACGACGATCGCGGCCCGATCCGGATCGGCTTCACCGTCACCAAAAAGAACGGCAACGCCCCCGAGCGCAATCGCATCCGGCGCCGGCTTCGCGAACTGGTGAAGCGGCTCGATCCGATGTCGATGCAGCCCCATCATGATTATGTGCTGGTCGGCCGAAGGGACGCGCTCTCCCGCGGCTTCGCCACCATGCTCGACGATCTGCGCATGGCGTTCGCGAAGCCCGCGCGGCATACGCACAAGGGACGCGGCCCAAAAACCAACTCAAGAACCGACGGCTCAAAGCCCGGCCCCGCTCCTGCGACCAGCCGCAAACCGGATTGATGACGAGAGAATGATGACTGACAACCGCAATACCATCCTCGCCGTCATTCTGTCGGGCTTCGTGCTGATCGCCTGGCAATATTTCTACAACATGCCGGCGATGGAGAAGCAACGCGCCCTGCAACAGACGCAGGCCGAACTGCATAAGACCACGCCGCAGCCGACGGCTTCCGGGACGCCGAGCGCCACGCCGCAGCCCGGCAGCGCAGGCGCGCCCTCCGCTCCCCAGATCGCCAATCAACCGGCCCAGCCGACCGTCAGCCGCGAGGCGGCGATTGCCGCCTCTCCGCGTGTCAAGATCGATACGCCCCGCTTGACCGGCAGCATTGCCTTGAAGGGCGCGCGCATCGACGATCTTGCGCTGGTGCAGTATCGCGAAACGGTCGACCCGAAGTCGCCGCCGATCATTCTCTATTCGCCGTCGGGCACCGCGGAGCCGTATTACGCCGAATTTGGCTGGGTAGCCGGAACGGCTGGCACAAAGGTGCCCGACCGGACCACCGATTGGCAGCAGGAGGGCACCAACAGCCTGACGCCGTCCACGCCGGTCATGCTGAAATACGACAATGGCGAAGGCCTCACCTTCCGCCGCACCGTCACGATCGACGACCACTACCTCTTCAGCATCAAGGACGAGGTGACCAATGTCGGCAACGCGCCGGTCAAACTCTTTCCCTTCGCACTGATTTCGCGCCACGGCACGCCGCAGGTCTCGGGCTACTACATCCTGCATGAAGGCCTGATCGGTTACCTGGGCGAGCAGGGCTTGCAGGAGAAGGCCTATAAGGCTGTCGGCGAAGCACCCGCGATCGGCAACGGCGGACACGGGTTCGAATTCAACAACGTCACCAATGCCTGGCTCGGTATCACCGACAAATATTGGGCGTCAGCGCTCCTTCCCGACACGTCGGCAACGCTCAAGGCCCGTTTCGTCGCCGAACCCGGCACCCAGATCCGATACCAGACCGACTATCTGCAAAGCGAGCAGACCGTCCCGATCGGTGGCACGACGACAACGAACGCGCGGCTGTTCGCGGGCGCCAAGGAAGCCGGCGTGGTCGGCATCAACTTCCCGCTCGCTGGCCATGGCGGCTACAACAAGGAGCTCGGCCTCAACCATTTCGACCTGTTGATCGACTGGGGCTGGTTCTACTTCATCACCAAGCCGATGTTCCTCGGCCTCGACTTCTTCTACCGCTTCTTCGGCAATTTCGGCATCTCGATCCTGCTCGTGACCGTGATCGTGAAGCTGTTGTTCTTCCCCTTGGCGAACAAGTCCTACGCCTCGATGGCGAAGATGAAGTCGGTCCAGCCGCAGCTTCAGGCTCTGAAGGAGCGCTTCCCCGACGACAAGGTGAAGCAGCAGCAGGAGATGATGGAGATCTACCGCAAGGAGAAGATCAATCCGGTCGCCGGCTGTCTTCCGGTGGTGATCCAGATCCCGGTGTTCTTCTCGCTCTACAAGGTGCTGTTCGTCACCATCGAGATGCGGCACGCGCCGTTCTTCGGCTGGATCAAGGATCTGTCCGCGCCGGACCCGACCAATCTGTTCAACCTGTTCGGGCTGATCCCGTTCGACCCGACCACGATCCCGCTGTTCGGCCACTACCTCGCGCTCGGCATCTGGCCGATCATCATGGGCATCACGATGTGGTTCCAGATGAAGCTGAACCCGACGCCGCCGGATCCGACGCAGCAGATGATCTTCAACTGGATGCCGCTGATCTTCACCTTCATGCTGGCGGGCTTCCCGGCGGGCCTCGTGATCTACTGGGCCTGGAACAATACGCTCTCGGTGCTGCAGCAGAGCTTCATCATGCGCCGCAACGGCGTGAAGGTGGAGCTGTTCGACAATCTCAAGGCGACGTTCGCGAAGAAGGCGACGTAGCGGTCGCCATTGCGAGGAGCGAAGCGACGAAGCAATCCAGAGTCCCTCCGCGGATGCATTTCTGGATTGCTTCGCTTCGCTCGCAATGACGCGGACAGACAGAAAGCTTTCGCATGACCGACGACAAAGATGCGAAGCTGATCGAGGTCGGGCGAAAGCTGTTCACGCGCGACTGGCAGTTCATCTGGGCTTCGCCCTCGACTGAAACGCTGCCGCCGATGGCGGGGCTGGAGATCGCCTTTGCCGGCCGCTCCAATGTCGGCAAGTCCAGCCTGATCAACGCGCTGACCGGCCGCAACGCGCTCGCGCGCACCTCGCACACGCCGGGCCGCACCCAGGAGCTGATCTTCTTCGAGGTCCCCGGGAAAGGCGAGCTGCGCCTCGTCGACATGCCCGGCTACGGCTATGCCAAGGCGCCGAAGAGTCAGGTCGCGTCCTGGACCGAGCTGATCCACAAATTCCTGCTCGGACGCGCCAGTCTCGCGCGCGTCTACGTGCTGGTCGACGCGCGGCACGGCCTCAAGGACGTCGATCTCGAAGTCCTGAAGACTCTCGATCGCTCCGCGGTCAGCTACCAGCTCGTGCTGACCAAGGCCGACCAGATCAAGGCCACTGAGCTCCAATCGCGCATCGTCGAGACCGAGGCCGCGCTCGCCAAGCGTCCGGCCGCGTTCCCGAACGTGCTCGCGACCTCGTCGCGCAGCGCGACCGGCATGGCCGAGCTGCGCGCCGCGATCGCAAAGCTGCTGGAAGAGCGGACCTCGTGATGGCGGCATTCCGCCTGTTGATCGGGCTTGCCGGTCTGATGGGCGCCGCCGGCGTCGCGCTGGCCGCCGCTTCCGCGCATGGCGGCGATGCGAGCCGGCTCGCCGCCGCAAGCGCCATGCTGCTGTTTCATGCAACGGCCGTGCTAGCGGCCGTCGCCCTGCTCGGCCGCGACCTTCTGCACGGCGGAATTGGCATCGTCGCCGCGTCCGGCTTCGCAGCCGGCGCCGCGCTGTTCGCGGGCGATCTGACCTTGCGGCAATATGCCGGCCATTCGCTGTTTCCCTATGCGGCGCCGACCGGTGGATCGGTGATGATTCTGAGCTGGGTGGCGGTGACGCTCGGGGCGGTGGTGGTGAAGCGCAGTCCGTAGCCCGGGGACGAAGACCACTTTGCGCCCCGCCCGCCAATCGGATAGAACGCGGCCCGAGTATCCCGCCAGCGAGATCCGCCTCATGACCGAAATCTCCCCGCTCGACCAGGCCCGCATCCTGTCCGAAGCGCTGCCGCACATGCAGCAGTATGATGAGGAAACCATCGTCATCAAGTATGGCGGCCATGCCATGGGCGACGAGGAGACCGCGAAGAATTTTGCCCGCGACATCGTGCTGCTCGAGCAGACCGCGATCAATCCGGTGGTGGTGCATGGCGGCGGCCCGCAGATCGCGACCATGCTCAAGCGCCTCGGCATCGTCTCGGAATTCGCAGCCGGCCTGCGCATCACCGACGCCGCCACCATCGAGATCGTCGAGATGGTGCTCGCCGGCTCCGTCAACAAGCAGATCGTCGGCTACATCAACGAGGCCGGCGGCAAGGCGGTGGGGCTATCAGGCAAGGACGCCAATATGGTGAAGGCGTCGAAGACGACGCGCACCATCATGGATCCGGACTCGCACATCGAGAAGGCGGTCGATCTCGGCTTCGTCGGCGATCCCGAGAAAGTCGATCTCACGCTGCTCAACCAGCTGATCGGCTACGAGCTGATCCCCGTGCTCGCGCCGCTCGCGACCTCGAAAGAGGGCCAGACGCTGAACGTCAACGCCGACACTTTCGCCGGCGCCGTGGCCGGCGCGCTGAAGGCAAAGCGGCTGCTGCTGCTCACCGACGTGCCGGGCGTGCTCGACAAGTCCAAGAAGCTGATCCCGCAGCTTTCGGTGAAGGACGCGCGAAAGCTGATCGCCGACGGCACCATTTCCGGCGGCATGATCCCGAAGGTCGAGACCTGCATCTACGCGCTCGAACAGGGCGTCGAGGGTGTCGTCATCATCGACGGCAAGATGCAGCACGCGGTGCTGCTCGAGCTCTTCACCAACACCGGCACGGGAACGCTGATCCACAAGTGATGCGAGAGGCGCCACGTATGAAAGCCGTCATGGCCGGGCAACAGCGCGAAGCGCGTCTTCGCGAAGATGTCCCGGCCATCCACGATCTTTCGTCCCGCGCCAAGAACGTGGATGCCCGGGACAAGCCCGGGCATGACGAGCGGAGCGCGAGGCGGCATCGACGCTCCACTCTCACCCGCTTCCTGATGACGCTCCCCGCCGCAGCCGTCTCGTTCGTCTTCTCCTCCGCGCCCGCCTTCGCCGACCTCAAGATCTGCAATCGCATGTCCTATGTCGTCGAGGCCGCGATCGGCATCGACGACAAGGCGGCGACCGCCACGCGCGGCTGGTTCAGGATCGACCCCGCCACCTGCCGCGTGGTGGTGCAGGGCACGCTCTCCGCCGACCGCATCCTGCTCAACGCCCGCGCGCTCGGCGTCTACGGCGCATCCCCGATCCCACAGAACGGCAGCGACACGCTGTGCGTCGCGCAGGACAATTTCGTCATCGCGGCCGCGCGACAGTGCCGCAGCGGCCAGACCCAGGCCGCCTTCACCCAGATCACGCCGACGCAAGGCGCGGACGGCAATTTCGTCGCCTATCTCGCCGAGGACTCCGAATATGACGACGAGCAGGCCCGCCTTGCCGGCATCCAGCGGCTTTTGGTGATCGCAGGTTACGACGCCGCGCCGATCGACGGCGTCGACGGACCGAAGACCCAAGGCGCGTTGGCCGCTTTCCTGAAGAGCCGCGGATTGTCGTCCGACATCCTGTCGTCGCCGAACTTCTTCAAGACCATGGTCGATGCCGTGCAGACGCCGTCTGCGACCGGCCTCACCTGGTGCAACGACACCACGCACAAGGTGATGGCGGCGGTCGCCACCGACGACGGCAAGGCGGTGACGAGCCGCGGCTGGTATCGCATCGACCCCAAGACCTGCCTGCACCCTGATGTGAGCGGTCAGCCGAAGCAGATCTTCAGCTTCGCGGAAGCCATCGACGCCGACAACCGAATCGTCAAGCTGAAGGACAAGCCGCTGAATTGGGGCGGCGACAAGCAGCTTTGCACGCGCGAGACCAAGTTCGAAACCAACGAGCAGACCGACTGCGGCGCGCGCGGATTCGCGGCGACGGGCTTCGGCGCGGTGGACATGTCGAGCGGCGGCAAAACGCTGCGGTTTGCGATGCCGTGATTGCTTTTGTGATGACGGAACAAACACCATCGTCGTCCCGGCGAAGGCCGGGACCCATAACCCCAGGATTGGTTTTACGACGAACAACGATCAGGGTGCCCCATTGATAGATCACGCGGTATGGGTCCCGGCCTTCGCCGGGACGACGACGGAAAGCTGGGGCCCCTCTCCGATAACGAATAGAGAGCCGCTATGACCTCACCCCGCGCCTTCGGCCATGTCGACACCTGGGTGTTCGACCTCGACAACACGCTCTATCCGCACCACGTCAATCTTTGGCAGCAGGTCGATGCGCGGATTACCGAGTTCGTTTGCAACTGGCTGAACCTGACACCGGCGGAAGCGCGCAAGATCCAGAAGGATTATTACCAGCGCTTCGGCACCACCATGCGCGGCATGATGACCCTGCACGGCGTCCGCGCCGACGACTATCTCGCCTACGTCCACAAGATCGACCACTCGCCGCTGGAGCCGAACCCGGCGCTGGGCGAGGCCATCGCAAAACTGCCGGGACGAAAGCTGATCCTGACCAACGGTTCGGTCGATCATGTCGATGCGGTGCTGGCGCGGCTCGGCTTTGCCACGCATTTCGACGGCGTGTTCGACATCATCGCCGCCGACTTCGAGCCGAAGCCGGCGCCGCAGACCTACCGCAAGTTTCTCGCCGACCATTCGGTCGATCCGACCCGCGCCGCGATGTTCGAGGACCTCGCCCGCAACCTCACGGTCCCGCACGAGCTCGGCATGACCACTGTGCTGGTAATACCGGACGGGACGAAAGAGGTCGTGCGCGAGGACTGGGAGCTGGAAGGCCGGAGCGCCGCCCATGTCGACCACGTCACCGACGATCTGGCGGGGTTTTTGGGCAGGCTGTCCTCTCTCTCCCCACGTCGTCCCGGCGAAGGCCGGGACCCATAACTCCAACACGCGGTTGTAGCGCGCAACTGGTAACTCCGAGTCTTCGCCAAACTTGACCCTGCGGGTATGGGTCCCGGCCTTCGCCGGGGGCGACACTGAGTATGCCTTGACTCCGTCCCCCCAAATCCCGAAAAAGCGCTCCAAATCACCGCAAATTCCCGCCCGCCTCTGAGGAAATCCCGATGTCCCTGTCCGCCCTCGAATCCACCATCAACGGCACCTTCGACGCGCGCGACGGCGTCTCGACCTCGACCAGGGGCGAGGTCCGCGACGCCGTGGATCACGCGCTGGAGATTCTGGACAAGGGCGAGGCCCGCGTTGCCGAGCGCGGGGCCGACGGCAAGTGGAAGGTCAATCAGTGGCTGAAGAAGGCGGTGCTGCTCTCGTTCCGCCTCAACGACATGGGCGCCATTCCCGGCGGCCCCGGCAAGGCGGCCTGGTGGGACAAGGTGCCCTCGAAGTTCGACGGCTGGGGTGAGAACCGCTTTCGCGACGCCGGTTTCCGCGCCGTCCCCGGCTCCATCGTGCGCCGCTCGGCCTTCATCGCCCGCAACGTCGTGCTGATGCCGTCCTTCGTCAATCTCGGCGCCTATGTCGATGAATCCACCATGATCGACACTTGGTCCACCGTCGGCTCCTGTGCGCAGATCGGCAAGCGCGTGCACATCTCCGGCGGCGTCGGCATCGGCGGTGTGCTCGAGCCGCTGCAGGCCGAGCCTGTCATCATCGAGGACGATTGCTTCATCGGCGCGCGCTCCGAGGTCGCCGAAGGCGTGATCGTGCGCAAGGGCGCGGTGCTGTCGATGGGCGTGTTCCTGGGTGCTTCGACCAAGATCGTCGACCGCGATACCGGCGAGATCTTTATCGGCGAAGTGCCCGAGTATTCGGTCGTCGTTCCCGGCGCGCTGCCCGGCAAGCCCATGAAGAACGGCCAGATCGGCCCGAGCACCGCCTGCGCCGTCATCGTCAAGCGCGTCGACGAGCGCACGCGCTCCAAGACCAGCATCAACGAGCTGCTGCGGGATTGAGAGTCTAACTCTCTCACCGTCACCCTGAGGTGCTCGCCTCTTCGGCGAGCCTCGAAGGGCGACGGCCCGGCTGCCGGCTGAATCGTGGCCGCTCATCCTTCGAGGCTCCCCCTGCGGTGCTCTGCACCGCAGGCCTCGCACCTCAGGATGACGGGTCTGGCAGCTCCGTCGAACCCACCCTCCCCCCACCGCGACCAACATCCGGGCGACCTCTCCCGCCCGGAGCCTTTGGCATGGACTGGACTTGGTATCTGTTCCGCTTCGACGGCCGCATCAACCGCGCACTGCTGTGGCAGGCGCTGCTGATCGTCATGGTGCTGGCCTGCATGCTCGGGATGATCGACCAGGCCATCAAGGTGCTGAATGGGGCCGCAACTTTCGCCTTCAACTTCAAGCTCGACTTCGATTTCGGTGTCGACGACATCTTCAACTTGGTCGATCCCAGGGCCTACCGTCTGCTGGCAACCACGGATCGCGCGACCCTCATCCTCAAGGTGCTCGGCAGCTCGCTATTCCTGTGGATCTATCTCGCGACCGCGACCAAGCGGCTGCATGATCGCGACCGGAGCGGCTGGTGGCTGGTTCCGTTCTTCGTCGTACCCGCGTTGTTCGACCAGTTCTCGGACCTGCTGCCCACCGAATCCAACTGGGTTCTTGCCCTCGCCTGGGCCATGCACATTCCGTGGTTTTGGGGCCTCGTGGAAATGTTCATTGTGCCCGGCACCTCCGGCGACAACCGGTTCGGCCCCGATCCATTGGCCGACGTTGAGGATGGCTCCGCGCCCGCCCCGCCTGCGGCGAAAAGCTGGGACCAGCAGAGCGAGATCGAATTTGTCCCGCCCAGTGCTAGCCCACCCGGCGGCATGCATGTTAAGCGGGGCGCATGACCGATGCTCTCTCGATTGCCCGCGATCTCATCCGCTGCCCCTCGGTAACTCCGGCCGATGCCGGTGCGCTGGGTGTGCTTGAAAAAGCCCTCAATGCGGCAGGCTTCACATGCCAGCGCGTGACCTTCAGCGAGCCCGGCACCGCCGACGTCGACAATCTCTATGCGCGGATCGGCACTGACGGGCCGCACATCACCTTTGCCGGCCACACCGACGTGGTGCCGCCTGGCGACGAGAGCGCCTGGAGCGTCGGCGCGTTCTCGGGCGAGGTGAAAGACGGCTTTCTGCATGGCCGCGGCGCGGTCGATATGAAGGGCGGCATCGCCTGCTCGGTCGCCGCGGTGCTGGGGCATCTCGCCGCGAACGACGGCAAGCCGCGCAGCGACGGCCAAAAATCGGGCTCGGGTTCGATCTCGTTCCTGATCACCGGCGACGAGGAAGACGTCTCCATCAACGGTACCATCAAGCTGCTGAAGTGGGCGGCGGAGCGCGGCGAGAAATTCGACCATTGCGTGCTCGGCGAGCCCTCGAATGTCGAGACGCTCGGCGACACCATCAAGGTCGGCCGCCGCGGCTCGCAATCCGGCACGCTGTATGTCGACGGCGTGCAGGGCCACGTCGCCTATCCGCACCGCGCCGCCAATCCGGTGCCTGATATCTCGCGGCTGATCGTGGCCATCTCCGACGAGCCGCTCGACCATGGCAGCGCGCAGTTCCAGGCCTCCAATCTCGAATTCACCTCGGTCGACGTCGGCAACACCGCCAACAACGTCATCCCGGGACAAGCCCGCGCAAAATTCAACATCCGCTACAACGACAACCACACCCAGGCAAGCCTGCGCGAGCTGGTCGAGACGCGGCTGACGAAAGCCTGCGGCAACCGCATCCGCGCCCGCATCGTCTGGGAGCCCTCAAACTCGAACGTGTTCGTGACCAAGCCCGGACCGTTCACCGAACTCGCGGTGTCCGCGATCGAGGAGGTGACGGGCCGCAAGCCGGAGCTGTCGACCTCAGGCGGCACCTCGGATGCGCGCTTCATCTCGAGCTATTGCCCGGTGATCGAATTCGGCCTGGTCGGCCAGACCATGCACCAGGTCGACGAACGCGTGCCGGTCAGGGATCTGGAGCAGCTGACCAAGGTGTATCGCGGGATTTTGGCGAGGTATTTTGGGTAGGGCGCGATTGCCTGCCCAAACTCCGCTGTCATCGCCCGGCTTGACCGGGCGATCCAGTAATTCGAGACAGCAGTGATTGATCCGAGGGGCCGCGGCGTACTGGATTCCCCGCCTTCGCGGGGAATGACAGTGGTGGGCGTGGCGAGAGTTTCCAGCCTCGCGTTCTAATAATCCACCTGCATCAGATACAGCCCGTCCGGCGGGGCGACGATGCCGCAGGCGGCGCGGTTGCGCGCGGCGAGCGCTGCGGAGAGATCGTCGGCGGTCCAGCGGCCTTCACCGACCCACATCAGCGACCCCACCATGGAGCGCACCTGGCTGTGCAGGAACGAGCGCGCCGAGGTGAGAATAACGATCTCGCGGCCGTCGCGCAGCACGTCGAGCTGGTCGAGCGTCTTCTCCGGCGATTTGGCCTGACACTCGGTGTCGCGGAAGGTGGTGAAATCGTGCTTGCCGAGCAGGCGCTGTGCCGCCGCATGCATCGCATCGGCATCGAGCCGGCGCGGCACGCGCCAGGCGTGGCCGGCATCGAGCGCGAGATTGGCACGGGTGTTGACGATGCGATAGCGATAGTGGCGCTTCACGGCCGAGAAGCGCGCTTCGAAACTATCAGGCACGATGTCCGCCTCGAGCACAGCGATCGGATGCGGGCGCAAATGCGCATTCAAGCCGTCGCGAAAACGGCCCGGCGGAAACTGCTTGTCGATATCGACATGCGCGACCTGGCCACGCGCATGCACGCCGGCATCGGTGCGCCCGGCGCCGTGCACGCGCGCATCCGCGCCGGTCATCGCCTTCACCGCCGCTTCCAGCGCGCCTTGCACCGAGGGCAGCGTCTCCTGCACCTGCCAGCCGAAGAACGGTGCGCCGTCATATTCGATGATGAGCTTGTAGCGGGGCATCAGGCCAGCCGCATCGGCGGCTTCAACGGCACGCCGCGCAGGAAATCCGCGGCCTGCATGCGCGCCTTGCCTTCGCGCTGGAGCTCGATCAGGCGGATTGCGCCCTCGCCGCAGGCGATGGTGAGGTGATCGTCGAGCACCTCGCCGGGTGCGCCCGCGCCTTTCGCCAGCTCGCAACGCAGGATCTTGACCCGCGCATTCTCAAGCTCGGCCCAGGCGCCGGGAAACGGCGACAGTCCGTGGATATGACGCAGCACCTCCCGCGCGGGCCTGGTCCAGTCGATCCGCGCTTCGGCTTTGTCGATCTTGGCGGCATAGGTGACGCCGTCCTCGCTCTGCTTTTTGAGCTGGAGCCCGCCGCGGTCGAGCGCGGCCATGGCGCGCACCATCAGGTCGGCACCGAGCCGGGACAGACGATCGTGCAGATCGAGCGCCGTCATATTGTCCGTGATCGCGAGACGCTCGGCCATGGCGACGTCACCGGTGTCCAGGCCGACATCCATCTTCATCACCATCACGCCGCTCTCGGCATCGCTGGCCATGATCGCGCGGTTGATGGGAGCCGCACCGCGCCAGCGTGGCAGCAGCGAGGCGTGCAGATTGTAGCAGCCGAGCTTTGGCGCATCGAGGATCGCCTGCGGCAGGATCATGCCATAGGCGACGACGACGGCGGCATCGGCGTCGAAGGCGCGGAATTCTTCCAGCGCCTCCGGCGTTTTCAACGTCTTCGGCGTCAGCACGGGCACGCCAAGCTTTCGCGCGGCCTCTTCCACCGGGGTCGGCTGCAATTGCAGGCCGCGCCGGCCGCCGGGCTTGGGCGCGCGCGTATACACGGCCGCGATCTCGTGGCCGTGCGCGACGAGCTCGAGCAGCGTCGGCACGGAGAAATCGGGCGTGCCCATGAAGATCAGGCGGAGGGGCATGTGGCGGCGCTCGGTAAGGCTTGTTTCTCCGTCATGCCCGGGCTTGTCCCGGGCATCCACGGTCTTGGCGACAAAGCAAGCAAGGCGTGGATGGCCGGGTCAAGCCCGGCCATGACGACGAGAGAGAACCCGGCTCACTCCGCGCGCTTGGCGGCTTTCTCGAACTTCTTCAGCACGCGGTCGCGCTTGAGTTTTGACAGATAGTCGACAAACAGCACGCCGTTGAGATGGTCGATCTCGTGCTGGATGCAGGTGGCGTAGAGGCCTTCGGCGTCCTCCTCGTGCACCTTGCCGTCGAGATCGGTGTAGCGCACCCGCACCTTCGCGGGACGCTCGACCTCCTCGTAATATTCGGGGATCGAGAGGCAGCCTTCCTCGTAGACCGACAGGTCCTCCGAGGAGGCGATGATTTCCGGATTGATGAAGACGCGCGGCTCGGGCTTGGTCTCGCCGTCCTGGTCGGGCTTGGCGAGGTCCATGGTGATCAGCCGCAACGGCCGCGCGATCTGAATCGCCGCGAGCCCGATGCCGGGCGCGTCGTACATGGTCTCGAACATGTCGTCGGCAAGCTTTCGTATCTCCGGCGTGACCTTCTCGATCGGCTTGGAGACCAGACGCAGCTGCTTGTCGGGCAGGATGATGATTTCTCTGAGGGCCATGGCCGCGATTTAAGCCGCGCGTTCGATGCGGTCAATGCGGCCGGGAACCCCGTTAACCCTCCGCTAACCATAAAACTTCGGGTTTCGTTAACCATAAAAATTAACGGGGCATTTACACTAAATGTTCGCTATTCGTTCGTGCCGCCGAGCGAATCGGCTAGAAGCAGGGGCATGAACGAGATCATTTTCATGCTCGGCGACTGGCCGGTGCGCACCGTGGACGCGCTGATCGGCTTCGGTGCCCTGGTCCTCATCCTGATGGTGGTGATCGCCGTCGTGATCGCGCGCTCCGGGCGGCGCGGGGCGGAACTCGCGATGGCCAACGCCATCCGCGCCGACGAACTCGAGGAGCGCATCAGCCAGATGCTGCATGCCCAGAGCGAGGCTTCGGGGCGGGTCGACGCCATGACCCAGACGCTGGCCGGCCGCCAGGCCGACATGGCACGCGCGGTCAACGAGCGGCTGGATTCGGTGACCCACCGCGTCGGCCAGTCCATGGAGCACACCACCCGCAACACCATGGAGAGCCTGCGCGCGCTGCACGAGCGGCTCGGCATCATCGACAGCGCGCACAAGAACCTCACCGACCTCACCACGCAGGTGACGACCCTGCGCGATGTGCTCGCCAACAAGCAGTCGCGCGGCGCCTTCGGTCAGGCGCGGATGGAAGCGATCGTCCATGATGGTCTGCCGAAGGGCGCCTACGAGTTCCAGTTCACGCTCTCGACCGGCAAGCGTCCGGACTGCGTCGTGTTCCTGCCCGACCAGCGGCCACTCTGCATCGACGCGAAGTTTCCGCTGGAAGCGATGACCGCGCTGCATGACGCGCGCACCGACGAGGAGAAGCGCATCGCCACGCAGCGGCTGCGCGGCGACGTCATGAAGCATGTCAGCGACATCGCCGAGAAATATCTCGTCGCCGGCGAGACCCAGGACATGGCGCTGATGTTCGTGCCGTCGGAATCGGTCTACGCCGAGATCCACGACGGTTTCGACGACGTCATCCAGAAGGCGTATCGCGCCCGTGTCGTGCTGGTGTCGCCGTCGCTTTTGATGCTGGCGATCCAGGTGATGCAGCAGATCATGAAGGACGCGCGCATGCGCGACGCCGCCGACCAGATCCGCACCGAGGTGATCAAGCTCGGCGACGACCTCGGCCGCCTGCGCGATCGCGTGCTGAAGCTCCAGAAGCATTTTGCCGACGCGAACGAGGACGTGCGGCAGGTGCTGATCTCCGCCGACAAGATCGAGAAACGCGCCGGGCGCATCGAGGAGCTCGATTTCAGCAAGAGCGATGCGCCGGAAGCGCCGCATCTCGTAGCGACCGGCGCTGCCGAGCTGTTCCCGCGGAAGCTCCAGGCGGGGGAGTGAGATTGTGGCACACTGTCATGCCCCGCGAACGCGGGGCATCCAGTACGCCGCGGCAGTCATGATTGAACCGGGACGCTGGTGATTACTGGATCGTCCGCCTTCGCGGACGATGACAGCGGAGGGAGAGGTAGCAGTTGGGCACACGCCACTACTACGTTTACATCCTCGCCAGCAAAATCGGCGGAACGCTGTACATCGGCGTGACCAATGATCTCATTCGTCGCGTGGCGGAACATAAGTCCAAGGTCATCGAGAGCTTTACGGAGAAGTACGATGTCGCAAGGCTCGTCTATTTCGAGCAGTTCGACGATCCCGAGAATGCTATCAAAAGGGAGAAGCGGCTGAAAAAGTGGAACAGGGCCTGGAAGGTTCGATTGATTGAGAAGAGCAATCCGAATTCGGACGACCTTTATCCCGGGATAGCCGGCCCACCATGAGTCCGTCATGCCCCGCGAAGGCGGGGCATCCAGTACGCCGCGGCGGCCGCGATTGAACCGAAATGCTGGTGGGTACTGGATCGTCCGCCTTCGCGGACGATGACAGCGGAGGGGGCGACGACACCTCCTCTTTGGCCGGCAGGAGCGACACCTCACTTGTGGCCGCCAGAATCTGCTAACACCACCCCATGACCGCACCCGACGCGACCTCGCCTGCCGGCCCCGGCACGGCCCCCACCTCCTGGCGTGACAGCCTTGCCGTTTACCTGCAGCCGCGGGTGCTGATCGTGCTGTTCCTCGGCTTCTCGTCCGGGCTGCCGTTGGCGCTGTCGGGCTCGACGCTGCTGGTGTGGATGCGGGAATCCGGCGTCGATCTCAAGACCATCGGGCTGTTTGCGCTGGTCGGCACGCCCTACACGCTGAAATTCCTGTGGGCGCCGCTGGTGGATGCGATGCATGTGCCGCTGTTCACGCGCGCGTTCGGGCGGCGGCGCGGCTGGCTGCTGTTCTCGCAATTGCTGCTGATCGTCGCCATCCTGCTGCTGGCGCTGACCGATCCCGCGCGCTCGCCGTTCTACGTCGCGCTCGGCGCATTGCTGGTGGCGACGGCCTCGTCGACGCAGGACATCGTGGTCGACGCCTTCCGTGTCGAGAGCCTGCCGGAGAGCGAGCAGGCCGCCGGCATGGCGTCCTACGTCGCGGCCTATCGCATCGGCATGCTGGTCTCGACCGCCGGCGCGCTGTTCATCGTCTCGGGCTTCGAGAGCACCGGCATCACCCGCACGTCCGCCTGGATGTGGGGCTATGTGGTGATGGCGGCGATGGTGCTGATCGGGACGATCACGGCGCTGGTTGCGACCGAGCCCGAGCAGTCGGTGCGGGCGGAAGCCGCGACGCAGACGCAAACCGCGTTCGCGCGCGTGCTGCACGCGGCGGTCGGAGCCTTCTCGGAATTCCTGACGCGCAAGGACGCGCTTGCGGCACTCGCCTTCGTCGTGCTGTTCAAGTTCACCGACGCCTTCTCCGGCACGATGACCGCGCCGTTCGTGATCGACCTCGGCTTCTCCCGCAACGACTATGCGGCGATCGTGAAGGGCGTGGGCCTTGCTGCGACGCTGATCGGCGGCTTTGCCGGCGGCTTCGTCGCCCGGCGCTATTCGCTTGCGACCAGCCTCTGGATCGGCGGCGTGGTGCAGGCGCTCGCGAATCTCTCCTTCTCCTGGCTGGCCTTCGTCGGCACCAGCCAATGGGCGCTCGCCTTCGCCATCACTTGTGAGAACTTCACCAGCGCGATCGGCACGGTGATCTTCGTCGCCTATCTTTCGGCGCTCTGCCAGAACCCGCTGCACACGGCGACGCAATATGCGCTGCTCACCGCTCTTGCCGCGGTAGGGCGGACCTATCTCTCGTCAGGCGCCGGCTTCGTGGCTGATACGACTGGCTGGCCGCTGTTCTTCGTGATCTGCATGCTGGTGGCGATCCCAAGCCTGGTGCTGCTGGCCTGGCTGCAGAAGCGCGGGCATTTTGATGCGCTGGGGCCGGTGTAGGGTTTAGACCGGCTCTCTCACCTTCGTCATTGCGAGCGAAGCGAAGCAATCCAGACTGCCGCCGCGGAGACGGTCTGGATTGCTTCGTCGCAAGTGCTCCTCGCAATGACGACGGAGAGAGCAGAGCGAATCGCCTCTACTGCTTCTTGATCAGGCTCCACTTCGTGATCACGGCCTCGCTCATCTGGCCGGGGTCGCTGGCGCAGGCGACTTCGTCGACCTTGACCGAGATCTCCTTGCCGGCGAACGTCTTCAGCTGTGCGGCCTGCGCATCGCCGCTGGGAACGAGCTGGAAGGTTTCGGGGCCGGTCTCGAGATTGCACAACCCGTTCGGTGGCGGCAGCCGGCGCGGCTCGGAGGTGATCTGGTAGGTCGCAACCCGCTTGCCGACGTTCTTGACGTCGCGCACTTTCATCGTGTTCAGCTCGCCCGAGAGCACCTCGCCGGCGTTGATCGGCTTGCCGGGCTTCGACGGCGGCGGAGCCCCGTCGTCCTGCTGCGCGGAGATAGCCGGCGTCGCCAGCATCGCCATCGTCGCAACCAAAGCCCATCGTGTGGCGAAAAGTTTCGTCATGTCGTCCGTTCCGTAAGTCTGGATGTCTAGAACAGGGTACGCTGCCGCATCGCGGCCGATAGCGTACCTTCATCGAGATAATCAAGCTCGCCGCCGACCGGCACACCATGGGCGAGCCGGGTTACTTTTACGTTGGCGTCCTGAAGCAGGTCGGTGATGTAATGTGCCGTGGTCTGGCCGTCGACGGTGGCATTCAGCGCCAGAATGACCTCATGCACCTGTGCCTCATGCGCGCGCGCGACCAGCGCCTCGATGGTGAGGTCCTGCGGGCCGACGCCGTCGAGCGGCGACAATGTCGCGCCCAGCACGTGATAACGCCCTTGAGTGGCATTGGCCCGCTCCAGCGCCCAGAGATCGGCAACATCGGCGACGACGACGATGATCGAGGGATCGCGCCGCGGATCGGTGCAGACTGTGCAGGGACTTTGCGTGTCGATGTTGCCGCAGGTCTTGCAGACCTGGACCTTCTCAAGCGCGACCTGCATGGCCGAGGACAGCGGCATCATCAGCGCTTCGCGCTTCTTGATCAGATGCAGCGCCGCGCGCCGCGCCGAGCGCGGGCCGAGGCCCGGCAGCCGCGCGAGAAGCTGGACCAGCCGCTCGATCTCAGGACCCGCAACAGCGCCCATATTACTGGCCGAACAGCCCCGACAGCCCCGGCGGCAAGCCGAGCCCGCCGGTGAGCGACTGCATCTTCTCCTGCATGGCGGCTTCCGCCTTGCGGCGGGCCTCGCCGAACGCGGTGACAAGCAGATCCTCGAGCACCTCGCGCTCTTCCGCCTTCATCAGCGAAGGATCGATCTTGACGCCCTTGACGTCCATCTTCGCGGTCATGCGCACAGCGACGAGACCGCCGCCGGAGATGCCCTCGACCTCGACGTTGGCGAGCTGGTCCTGCATCTCCTGCATCTTGGATTGCAGCTGCTGCGCCTGCTTCATCATGCCGAAAATATCGACCATCGGTGCTGTCCTTGGAAAATTGGCTCTAGAGATCGTCGCCGTCGGAACCGTCGGGCGGATCGTCACTGCCGTAGTCGGCGTTAATATCGGATTCCGGCGCCTCGGGGGCAAGCCTGCGGACCTCGACGACCTTCGCGCCCGGAAAACGCGACAGCACCTCGCGCACGCGCGGATCGGCCTCGGCGGTGCGCGCATGTTCCTGCTTGGCCGCCTGGCTCACCGAGCGCAGCGTCGGCTGGCCCGGCTCGTTGGAGACGATCACGGTCCAACGGCGCCCGGTCCAAAGCTCGAATTTGCGCGCGAGATCGGAAATCATGGTCTTGGAGGCATTGGGCTCGAGCGCAACTTCCAGCCGGCCCTCCTCGAAACGAACGAGGCGCATGTCGCCTTCGAGCGCGCCCTTGGTGAGGAGGTCGCGCTTCTGCCCGGCCAGCGCAACGAGCTGGGTGAAGCTCGTGACGCGCAACACGGGCGCGGCAGCTTGCGGATCCGGCGCGGGCGTTGCCATCTGCGGACGGGCACCGCCGCCGCCGAACGAGGACGGTGACGATGTCGGCATGCGAACTGGCGCTGCGGACGCCACCGGCCCCGCCGGCGCGTTGCGCGCGGCACTGCCGCCGCTCACGACCGGCGAACCGCCGCCGTTCTGCTCCAGCATCTTGATCGCTTCGTCCGGCGTCGGCAGGTCGGCGACATAGGCAATGCGCACCAGCACCATCTCGGCGGCCGCGGCGGGCCGCGTCGCGGCCTGCACCTCGGTGATGCCCTTGAGCAGCATCTGCCACATCCGCGACAGCACGCGCATCGAGATCTTCGAGGCGAAATCCCGCGCGCGCACGCGCTCGGTCTCGCCATAGGCGACGTTGTCGGCGGTCGCCGGCACGATCTTCACGCGGGTGACGAAATTGACGAACTCGGCGAGATCCGAGAGCACCACGATCGGATCGGCGCCGACGTCGTACTGGTCGCGGAACTCCCTGAACGCGGACGCGATGTCGCCACGCGCCAGAGAATCGAAAAGATCGATGACGCGGGTGCGGTCGGCGAGCCCCAGCATCTGTCTGACGGCATCGGCCTTCACGGTGCCTGCCGCATGCGCGATGGCCTGATCGAGCAGCGAGAGCGAATCCCGCACCGAGCCTTCCGCGGCGCGCGCGATGATGCCGAGTGCTTCAGGCTCGATCTCGACGTTTTCCTTGGCCGCGATGTTGGCGAGATGCTTCATCAGTACGTCGGCCTCGACGCGGCGCAGGTCAAAACGCTGGCAGCGCGACAGCACGGTCACCGGAACCTTGCGGATCTCCGTCGTGGCGAACACGAACTTGGCGTGCTCCGGCGGTTCCTCCAGCGTCTTCAGGAAGGCGTTGAACGCCGCCGTCGACAGCATGTGGACTTCGTCGATGATGTAGACCTTGTAGCGGGCGCTGGCCGGCGCGTAGCGGACGCTGTCATTGATCTGGCGGACGTCGTCGACGCCGGTATGCGAGGCCGCGTCCATCTCCAGCACGTCCATGTGCCGGCTTTCCATGATCGCCTGGCAATGCACGCCGAGCGTCGGCATCTGGACCGTCGGGCCCTTCACCGAGCCATCCGGCATCTCGTAGTTGAGCGCACGGGCAAGGATGCGCGCGGTGGTGGTCTTGCCGACCCCGCGGACGCCGGTGAGAATCCAGGCCTGCGGAATGCGGCCGGTCTCGAACGCATTGGAGACGGTGCGGACCACGGCCTCCTGGCCGATCAGATCGTCGAAGCTGGAAGGACGGTATTTCCGCGCCAGCACCCGGTAGGGCGTGCTGGCCTGGCCGGCGCTGTCAGGGTTGGGAGGGGCGCCAGCGTCGGTCATCGGTCGATCCGCAATGAAGTGTCTTTCGGCCGGCTTTTGCGGAAAGGAGCGCGCTGGCGGCCCGAGCCGCCGGCGCAATTCGCTCGGAAAAACAGGTAGGAGACTGACGAGCGACCCGATCCGGACCTCGTTAGGGCTGCTTCCTTCCGGACCTGACCCGGTTGGCGAGTGGCTCGTCCACCGCCAATCTCCCGGTCCCTATTTGGGGCCAAAAGGACCGGAAAGCAAGCGGGTATCCGCTTGAACAGGCTGGGCTTCATGATGGTTTGCCCAGCATCCGGGCAATTCCCGGCCTGCCCAGCCGATAGGCTGTGCTTTCACTGCCGGAGGCGCCTTGGTAAGAACGCTGCCGGAACTCCTTCCAACAGAAAAGCGATTGATCCCAATGGTTACACGTCGTGATGTTGCATCGATTGTCGGACTTGGCGCGATTGGCGCGGCGACGCTGGCCTCCCCGGCCGTGGCGCAGACCGCCGATACCAACGAATCGACCTTCGCCCGCATCCGCCGCACCAAGAAGATGCGGATCGGCGCGGTCGGCGGCGGCGCACCCTATTACATGAAGGATCTTTCGACCGGCCAGTGGAAGGGATTTTACGTCGACATCGCCAAGGCGCTTGCCGAGGACATGGAGGCCGAGCTCGACATCACCGAGACCACTTGGGGCAATTCGGTGCTCGACCTGCAGTCCAACAAGATCGACATCTTCTTCGGCCTCAACCCGACCCCGAAGCGCGCGCTGGTGGTCGACTTCTCGGTGCCGGTCTTCAACAACGCCTTCGGCATCCTCTGCAAGAAGGACTTCAAGCCGAAGAGCTGGGCCGAGTTGAACTCGCCCGACGTCAAGATCGCGGTCGACCAGGGCTCCTCGCACGACCAGGTCGTCAGCCGCCTGACGCCGAAGGCGCAGATCTCGCGGCTGAAGACCGCCGACGACGCCACCGCCGCGCTGCAGACCGGCCGCGTCGACGCGCAGTGCCTGATCACCATGCTGTCGCTGACCGTGCTGAAGAAGAATCCCTCGCTCGGCCAGTTCGTGCTGCCGACGCCAATCTTCGCCACCACCTCGAACGCCGGCTTCCGCCGCGAGACCGACAAGACCTGGCGCGACTACGTCAACACCTGGATCGACTTCAACAAGGGCCTCGGCTTCATCCGCAACGCGATCATCACCAACATGGAGCTGGTGGGCGTGACCGAGGCGGACATCCCGCCGGGCGTGTCGTTGTAGTCTTCCACTGTCATTCCGGGCGCCCGAAGGGCGAACCCGGAATCTCGAGGTTCCGGGTTCGATGCTTCTGCATCGCCCCGGAACGACAATGCCGGCGGTCAAGCCGTACGACGAGTGACACACGCATGTATCAGTGGGACTTCGGCATCCTCTGGAGCTATCGCTGGCTCTTTCTCAACGGGCTCGGCGTCACCGTCGGCTTCACATTGGTCATCGTGGTGCTCGGGCTCGTCTTCGGCCTGTTCGGCGCGTTCGGCACCCTGTCGCGCTTTCGCGCGGTGCGCCTGATCGCGCTCACCTTCATCGAGGCGTTCCGCTGCACGCCGATCCTGGTGCAGCTGATCTGGTTCTATTACGCGCTGCCGATCCTGGCCGGTGTCGAGATGACGCCGATCACCGCCTCGGCGCTCGCGCTGTCGCTCTATGGCGGCTCGTTCTATTCGGAGATCATCCGCGGCGGCATCATTTCGATCGACCGCGGCCAGTCCGAAGCCGGCGCCGCGCTCGGCATGACGCCGGGACAGAGCATGCGGCGCATCGTGCTGCCGCAGGCGATCAAGCGCATGATCCCGGCGCTGATGAACCAGTCGATCATCCAGTTCAAGAACACCTCGCTGGTCTCGGTGCTGGCGGTGCCTGATCTGGTCTATCAGAGCCAGGTCGCCGCCCATGACAGCTACCGTCCGCTGGAAACCTACACCGCCGTCGCGGTCGCGTATGCGGCCATACTGATTCCCCTGACCATCATGGTCCGGCGCGGCGAGAAGCGACTGGCGGTCGGCGAATGAGCGAGACTTCCAAGGACGCTTCCAAGAACACCTCCAAGATCGAGATCCGTGGCTTGCGCAAAAGCTTTGGCAGCAACGAGGTTTTGAAGAGCATCAGCCTGGACGTCGCCAAGGGCGGTGTCGTGGCGCTGATCGGCCCGTCCGGCTCCGGCAAGTCGACGCTGCTCCGCTGCATCAACCTCCTGGTGGCGCCCGACGGCGGCAGCGTTCGCGTCGGCGACACGCGCTTTGCTTTCGGAGAAGGCACAAAGCTGCCTGACGTGAAGACGCAGGCCAAATTCCGCGCCACCACCGGCATGGTGTTTCAGCATTTCAATCTGTTCCCGCACATGACGACGCTCCAGAACGTGATGGAGGGACCGGTCACCGTGCGGCGCATGGTGAGGGCTGACGCGGAGAAGCTGGCGCGGGCCCAACTCGCGAAAGTGGGCCTTGCAGAGAAGGCCGACCAGTATCCGGCAACGCTCTCCGGCGGACAGAAGCAGCGCGTCGCGATTGCGCGGGCGCTCGCGATGGAGCCGGACGTGATGCTGTTCGACGAGGCCACCTCCGCGCTCGATCCCGAGCTTGTCGGCGAGGTGCTCGCCGTGATTCAGCAGCTGGCGTCGGAGGGCATGACCATGGTGATCGTGACCCACGAGATCGCCTTTGCCCGCGAAGTCGCCGACCGTCTGATCTTCATGCGCGACGGCGTCGTGGTCGAGGAAGGACCGGCGCGGCAGGTCATCGATCATCCGCAGGAAGCCGCGACGCGCGCCTTCCTCAGCCATTTCCACCGAACCGGCGCATTGCCGCCGGCCAACGCAGCATCGTGATGTCCGAAATCAATCGCGTCTATCTCATCACCGGCGCCGCCAGCGGCATCGGCCGCGCCACTGCAAAACTGCTCGCGGGGCCCGGCACCGCGCTGCTGCTGCACACGCGCTCCAACGCAGCCGGCCTCGACGCCACCGCGGCGGAAGCCGAAGCGCAAGGCGCGATCGTCGCGAAATGCCTCGGCGACCTCGCCGAGGAGGCCGCGGTCACCGACGCCGTCGCCGCTACACAAAGCGCCTTCGGCCGACTCGATGGATTGATCCTGGTCGGCGGCCATGCCCGCCGCGGCAGCGCGATCGGTACGCCGACGGATCAGTTCCGCAAGGCGATGGACGAATCGGCGCTGGCGTTCACACGGTTGGTGGACGCGGCGCTCCCGCTGCTCCGTGCGGGGCAGGATTCGCGGATAGTGGCAGTGTCGTCGTTCGTTGCGCACGCGATCCGGCCAGAGTTCGCGCCCTTCGCAGCGACGGCCGCGAGCCGCGCCGCGCTCGAAGCGCTGGTGCGCCTCACCGCAGTCGAACTCGCCAAGGAGGGCATCACCGTCAACGCCGTCGCGCCGGGCCTCATCGTCAAGGACAGACCCAGCGAAAGCCGGCTGTCACCTGAGCAGATCGCCGCGACCGAGGCGCTGATCCCGATGGGTCGCCGCGGGCGGCCGGAAGAGGTCGCCGAGATCATCGCTTTCCTGGCCTCCCCGAAAGCATCCTACGTCACCGGCCAAGTCTGGCACGTCAATGGAGGCCTGACATGACCGAAGCAACCGTCGAACGCATCAGGCTGTTCCTGATCGAAAGCCCGATCAAGATGGCGCGCCTGCAAGGCGTCGGCAATGTCAAGGGCACGGTGAAGCGCGTGCTGCTCGAACTGACGTCGAGCGACGGCGTGATCGGCTGGGGCGAGGCGGCACCGTGGGAAGTGTTCACGGGAACGCCGGAAGCGGCCTTCTCCGCGCTCGACATCTATTTGCGGCCAATCGTGCTCGGCAAACCGGTGCGTCGCATCCGCGCGCTGATGGCCGAGCTCGATCGCGCGCTGGTCGGACATGCCGAAGCCAAGGTCGCGATCGAAATGGCGCTGCTCGACATCGTCGGCAAGTCGTCGGGATTGTCGGTCGCCGACCTGCTCGGCGGCCGCGTGCGCGACACGATCCCGCTGTCGTTCTCGATCGCCGATCCCGATTTCGCCGCCGATCTCGAACGCATGCGGAAGATGATTCCGGACGGCAATGTCATCTACAAGGTCAAGACCGGCGTGAAGCCGCATCGCGAGGACCTCGATCATCTCGCGGCGATCCGCAAGGAGTTCGGCGACAAGGTCGACCTTCGCGTCGACTACAACCAGGCGCTGGCGCCGTTCGGCGCCATCAAGATCCTGCGCGACGTCGAGCAGTTCGCGCCGACTTTCATCGAGCAGCCGGTGCCGCGCAAATTTCTCGACGTGATGGCGCAGCTCACCGCGGCGCTGGAAACGCCGGTGCTCGCGGACGAAAGCTGCTTCGACCGCCGCGACATGATGGAGGTGGTGCGCCGCGAGGCGGCAGATGCCGTCTCGATCAAGCTGATGAAGGCCGGCGGCCTATTCGAGGCGCAGGCGATCATGGCGATCGCCGACATCGCCGGCCTGCCGGGCTATGGCGGCACGCTGTGGGAGGGCGGCATCGGGCTCGCCGCCGGGACGCAGCTGATCGCGGCGACGCCGGGAATCTCGCTCGGCTGCGAATTCTACATGCCGCACCACGTGCTGACCGAGGACGTGCTGGAAGAGCGCGTCGCCAATCGCGGCGGCCACGTCGTGGTGCCGGACGGCCCCGGCCTCGGCATTCGCGTCAGCGAAGCCTCGGTCCGCGCCAATGCGCGCATGCTTGCGGAGGGGTAAGACGTCGCCACACATTCGCTGTCGTCCCGGCGAAGGCCGGGACCCATAACCACAGGGGGATGTTTTGTGAAGATTGGTCGTTCGGGATTAGCACCAACCGCAAACGATAGACCTCGCGGTATGGGTCCCGGCCTTCACCGGGACGACAAGGGTGCATGCGGCCCCTGCGGAGGCTCATCCTTCCCCAATCAAACTCCGTATCGTATGGTCCGGCCAAACGCGCCCGACCCCATCGGGCAATCTGGATACGCATATGTCCGAACCCGCCTGGTCGCTGCACTCCCGTCTGAAAGAGGACACCATCGACATCGGCGATTTGCCGCTGTCCAAGGTATTGGTCATCAAGGACGCGCATTATCCGTGGCTGCTGCTGGTGCCGCGACGCGCGGATGCGGTCGAGATCATCGATCTCGACGAGGTGCAGCAGGCGCAATTGATGACGGAGATCTCCCGCGTCTCGCGTGCGCTGAAGGAGATCACCAGATGCGACAAACTCAACATCGCGGCACTCGGCAACCTCGTGCCGCAGCTTCACGTGCACATCATCGCGCGCCGCACCAGTGACGCCGCCTGGCCGCGGCCGGTCTGGGGCGTGATGCAGCCCTTGGCGCACGACGCCACAGAGGTGCAGACTTTCATCAGCGCGCTTCGCCGCAAAATCTGGTTGGGTTGAAAGAACAAGACATGTCAGCATTCGACTCGTTTCCGCTGGGGCAGCCGGCCTTCGTCACCAACATTCTCGACCGTGCCGCGCATCTGCGCCGCGATGACGAAAAGCTGTTCGCGCTGGAGCAGAAGCCGGCCTCGCGCGCCTATGTGGTCTACCGCGACTCGCTGCTGGTGAAGCGCGAGGGCGAAAAAGTGCGCGCGCTGCTCGGAATCGACGAGGCGCTGAAATGCGGCGCCAATCCCGGCACGATCTTCTTAGGCTTGCGCGACGGCGCCGCGATATTCGGGATGGGCCTGTCGCAGGCCGCGTCCGAGAAGCTGATCGGGCGTGAAGACTACGCCCTCAGTGAGCTGCGCGGCATGGCGATGCAGGGCGCGGTGCCGCCGCAGGAGCTGTCGGCGATCGCGATGGCGAAGTCGATGGTGAGCTGGCATCAGCGCCACGGCTATTGCGCCAATTGCGGCACGCGTACCGGGATGAAGGAAGGCGGCTGGAAGCGGGAGTGCCCCAGTTGCAAGGCCGAGCATTTCCCGCGCACCGACCCTGTCGTGATCATGCACGTCGCCGCCGGCGACAAATGCCTGCTCGGCCGCCAGAAGCAGTTTCCGCCGGGGATGTATTCGTGTCTCGCCGGCTTCGTCGAGGCGGCCGAAACCATCGAGGACGCGGTGCGCCGCGAGATCCTCGAAGAATCCGGGATTCGCTGCACCGACGTACAATATTATATGACCCAGCCCTGGCCCTATCCGTCGTCGCTGATGATCGGCTGCAGCGCGCGGGCCGTGAGCGAGGACATCGTCGTCGATCACTCCGAGCTGGAGGATGCGCGCTGGTTCACGCGTGAGGAGGCCGCTCTGATGCTGACGCGAACGCATCCCGACGGGCTCGCCGGCCCGCACCCGTTTGCGATTGCGCATCACCTGCTCGGCCGCTGGGTGCACGACAAGAGCTGACCGCCGATGGCGCACTCTGTGATCGCGCCGCGCATCCTCTGCATCGGCATTCCCGTGCGCGACCTGACCTTTCGTGTCGAGGCCGTGCCCGCGCGCGGCAGCAAGGCGAATGCCAGCCATCTCGCGGAGATCTGCGGCGGCAATGCGCTCAATGCCGCGATCGCCATCGCGCGGCTCGGCGGCCGCGTCTCGTTCGCAGGTCCGATGGGCGATGCGCAGGAGACGTCGAGCGGCTTCATTCTCGAGCGGATGGAAGCTGAGGCTATCGAGACCACGCACATCGTCCGCATGCCGGGGCTCAAGACGCCGGTGTCGGCGATCATGATCGAGCCCTCGGGCGAACGAACGCTCACCATCTATCGCGATCCCGCGTTATCCACCGTGCAGCTGCCGGACGCCGACAAGCTGCTCGCCGATTGTCAGGCGGTCCTCGTCGAGAGCCGCTGCGCATCGTTCTGCACGGATCTCTGCACTGAGGCACGCCGGCGCGGCATTGCCGTCATCGTCGGCGTCGATCGCGCGATGTCGTTGCAGGACGGCCTGCTCACGGCCGCCTCGCACCTGCTGTTCGCCAGCGAACAGGTGCAGGAGACCGCCGGCATCGCCGACGACGGCGAGGCGTTGCAGCGCCTGGCCGCGCTCACGCCCGCCTTCCTCGCCGCGACCCGCGGCCCGCGCGGCACGATCTGGCTGAACGAGAGCGGCGAACTGGAGCAGACGCCGGCCTTCCCGGTTCAGGCCGTCGATACGCTCGGCGCCGGCGACGTCTTCCATGGCGCCTTCACGCTTCGCCTCGCCGAAGGCGGCGGCGTGCGGCAGGCGCTGCAATTCGCCGCGGCCGCCGCGGCGCTGAAATGCACCCGCCACGGCGGTGGCCTGGCTGCCCCGCAACGTATTGAAGTCGAAGAGTTTTTGAACATGTCGCCGGCGGCGACGCTTGAGCGGATGCCGAGATTATAGACTTGCTATAGAAGGATTTTCTCTATATCAGGGAAATCGACCATCGATATGGAACAAAGTTCTTCAAATGACCGATCTCGCCATCCCGCTCCCCGAGACCAGCCGCCGCCTCGACGCCATCGACCGTAAGATTCTGATGGTGCTGCAGGATGATGCCTCCCTCTCCGTCGCCGAGATCGGCGACCGCGTCGGCCTGTCCTCGACCCCCTGCTGGAAGCGCATCCAGCGCCTGGAGGCCGACGGCGTGATCACCAAGCGGGTGGCGCTGGTCGACCAGAACAAGATCGGGCTCGGCATCTCCGTGTTCGTGTCGGTCGAGAGCTCCGACCATTCCGACGCCTGGCTCAAGAAGTTCGCCGACGCCGTCAGCGCCATGCCGGAGGTGATGGAGTTCTATCGCATGGCCGGCGACGTCGACTACATGCTGCGCGTCGTCGTCGCGGACATGCAGGCCTATGACGTGTTCTACAAAAAGCTGATCAGCGCTGTGCCGCTGAAGAACGTCACCTCGCGCTTCGCGATGGAGAAGATCAAGTCGGTCACCGCGCTGCCGATCCCGGCGGTGGTGGCGGCGTAGGGCTCACCACACGCAAACTGTCATCGCCCGGCTTGACCGGGCGATCCAGTATTCCAGAGACGACGATGGATACGGATAAGCCACGGCGTACTGGATGCCCCGGTCAAGCCGGGGCATGACAGCAAGTGAGGCTAGCCTCGCACCTCAGATCTTCTGATTGTACTCGCCAACTTCGGGATGGGTGCGCAGCACGCTGTTCACCATCTCGAACATGTCGTGCATGCGCTGCTCGGAGACCGGGCTTTCGACCACGACGACGAGCTCGGGCTTGTTGGAGGAGGCGCGCACCAGGCCCCAGCTGCCGTCCTCAACCGTGACGCGGACGCCGTTGACTGTGACGAGATCGCGGATCGACTGGCCGCCGATCTTGGCGCCCTTGGCCTGCAAGCCCTCGAAGTGCTTCACCACCTTGTCGATCACGCCGTATTTGACCTCGTCGGCGCAATGCGGCGACATGGTCGGCGACGACCAGGTCTTCGGCAGCGCGTTCTTGAGATCGGCCATCGACTTGCCGGGGGCGCGATCGAGCATGTCGCAGATCGCAAGCGCCGACACCAGACCGTCGTCATAGCCGCGTCCATACGGCTTGTTGAAGAAGAAGTGGCCGGACTTCTCGAAGCCGGCGAGCGCACCCGTCTCATGGGTGCGGCGCTTCATGTAGGAATGGCCGGTCTTCCAGTAGGTGGTTTTTGCACCCTGCTTCTGCAGTACCGGATCGGTGATGAACAGTCCGGTCGACTTCACGTCGACGATGAACTGCGCATCCTTGTGGATCGCGGACATGTCGCGCGCCAGCATCACGCCGACCTTGTCGGCAAAGATCTCCTCGCCGGTGTTGTCGACCACGCCGCAGCGATCGCCGTCACCGTCGAAGCCGAGACCCACATCGGCCTTGTGCTGCAGCACCGCGTCGCGGATCGCGTGCAGCATCTCCATGTCTTCAGGGTTCGGATTGTATTTCGGGAAGGTATGGTCGAGCTCGGTGTCGAGCGGGATCACCTCGCAGCCGATCGCTTCCAGCACCTGCGGCGCGAATGCGCCGGCGGTGCCGTTGCCGCAGGCCGCGACCACCTTGAGCTTGCGCTTGAGCTTCGGACGGCTGGTGAGATCGGCGATGTAGCGCGCCGGATAATTCTCGTGGAATTGATAGGAGCCGCCGGCCTTGTTCTTGAACTCGGCGCCCAGCACGATCTCCTTCAACCGCGTCATCTCGTCGGGGCCGAAGGTCAGCGGGCGGTTGGCGCCCATCTTCACGCCGGTCCAGCCATTGTCGTTGTGCGAGGCCGTAACCATGGCGCAGCAGGGCACGTCGAGGTCGAACTGGGCGAAATAGGCCATCGGCGTCACCGCCAGCCCGATGTCGTGCACCTTGCAGCCGGCTGCCATCAGGCCGGAGATCAGCGCATATTTGATCGAGGCCGAATAGCCGCGGAAATCATGACCGGTGACGATCTCCTGGCTGACGCCGAGCTCCGCGATCAGCGCGCCCAGCCCCATGCCGAGCGCCTGGATTCCCATCAGGTTGATTTCCTTCTGGAACAGCCAGCGCGCGTCGTATTCGCGAAAGCCCGTGGCCTTCACCATCGGCTCGGATTCGAAGGCATAGGTGTTGGGCAGCAACACGGATTTCGGCTTGGGGAACATTGAGACGGTCTCGTGAAAAAGAGCCAGATTTAATGCAGCCTTAGCGAATGCCGGGCCGCAGCGGAAGGCGGGAATGGCAGCTTATGGACGATAATTGCGGCAGTTTGGTAACGGGGAAATCTGGCCGCGAGAGCGGCCGGAATAGAGATTTACTTGAAATATGTGATCGCTGGAGCCATTGGGAGACCCTTACTGCTCCAGCACCATCTGACCGTTGGCGTATTCGAAGCGCTTGAGGCGGGAGAGGAAGGAGAGGCCGAGCAGGTTCTCGGACAGCGCCTCGTCGGGCAGCACCATGGCATCGACGTCGCGCACGATCAGGCCGCCGACATCGAGCATGGCGATGCGGGTGCGCGCGGCCTTGATGGTGCCGTTGGCGGTGGAGACGGTGGCGTTGTAATCGCCGCGCGAGGGACGCAGGCCGAAACGGGCGGCCGAGGTCTCGTTCAGCGCAACCACGGAGGCGCCGGTGTCGATCATGAAGCCGATGCGCTGACCTTCGATCCGGCCCTCGGTCTGGAAGTGGCCGCGGCCGTCGCGGGGGATGTTGAGGCTGCGGCCGCCGGCCGGCGCGGTGGACGCGACTGCTACCGTACGCGGCACCGACGTCGCCGAAGCGGAGCTCATCCTGTCCGCCATCTGCGCCATGAAGGTGCCGAGGCCGATCATGATCGCCGCGAAGATCATTATGTTACGCATCACACCACTCGAAGCCGAAGCTCGATTTCACCACGCGGCAGGCCACTCCGCGAGCGACGCTGCGGCCAGAGCTGTGCTATTTTGACGAAAAGGATGAGCAGACGGTTAATGCGTGTTCGTAACGCTCACGTCCCGCGCGGCTTGACCCGGCGGGTCGGCAGCGCATTCGCCGGATCTTCCGGCCAGGGATGGCGCGGGTAGCGGCCGCGCAAATCGGAGCGCACTGCACTGTAGCTGCCGCGCCAAAAACCGGGGAGATCGCGCGTCACCTGCACCGGGCGCTGCGCCGGTGACAGCAGCTCCAGCACCAGCGGCACCTTGCCGGCGGCGATCGAGGGATGGGTGTTGAGGCCGAACAATTCCTGGAGCCGCACCGCGATGGTCGGCCCCTGCTCGGCTTCATAGTCGATCGCGAGCACGCTGCCTGTCGGCGCCTCGAAATGCGTCGGCGCCTCGCGGTCGAGCCGCGCGCGCATCTCCCACGGCAACAACGCCATCAACGCGTCGGAGAGATCGCCGGCTGCGATATCCTTCAGCGCGATCTTGTCGTAGAGCGCCGGCACCAGCCAATCGTCGCGCCGCGCGATCAACCCATCGTCCGACAGATCTGGCCAGCTGTCGCCTTCGGCCTTGCGCAAAAACATCACGCGATCGCGCCATTGTTTGGCTAACTTCGACCAGGGCAGCCGGTCGAGGCCAGCGGCGATCAGCCCGTCTGCGAAGATGCGCGCAGTGTCCTCCGAGGGCGACACGGCAAGTGTCGCCTCCGAGAGCGTGATCGCGTGCAGCGCTCGCTTGCGCCGCGCCCGCAGCGCCATCGCGCCGCGATCGAACGAGATCTCCTCGACGGATTCGATATGCTCGGCGAAATGCTGCTCGATCTCGTCCTGCGAGATTTGCGCTGCGAGCAGAATGCGCCCGCTCGCCGCCGTGCCGATCATCTCGCCGATCGCGATATAGGGCGCGCGGGCGAGCGACGAGGTCTGATCCACGGCAGCGCCTCGACCGTTGGCGAGCACGAAGCTGCCATTGCCGCGGTTGCGCGCGACGCGATCCGGGAAGGCGTAGGCGAGCATCAGGCCGGTCGAGAGGTCACCTTCGCCGGTCGCCATCTTCTCTGACGCCGCCACCTGCGAGGCCCAGCGCCGCGCGAGGTCGCGCGCGCTTGCGGCTCGCGGGGAACGGTCGCGGCGGAACTGATCCCGCCGGTGCTCGAGATCGACACTGTCGCCGCCGAGCCCGCGCTCGGTGATGATGGCGGCGATCTCGGCGGCGGCTTCGCCCTCGCCGGCACGATGCGAATCCACGATCATGCGCGCGAGCCGCGGCGGCAGCGCCAACGCGCGCAGGCTCTTGCCTTCCGCGGTGATGCGGCCATCGCCATCGAGCGCATTGAGCTCGGCGAGCAGGCTTTTTGCTTCCTTCCAGGCCGGCTGCGGCGGCGGGTCGAGAAACGACAGCGCGGCAGGGTCGGCGACGCCCCATTGCGCGAGATCGAGCACCAGCGAGGACAGATCGGCGCTGAGGATCTCGGGCTGGGTGTAGGGCGCGAGCGAGGCTGTCTGAGGTTCGTCCCAGAGCCGGTAGCAGACACCGGGCTCGGTGCGGCCGGCGCGGCCGCGGCGCTGGTCCGCTGCCGCGCGCGAGACGCGCACGGTCTCGAGCCGGGTCAGGCCGATGTCGGGCTCGTAGCGCGGCACGCGGGCAAGACCGGAATCGACCACGATGCGCACGCCCTCGATGGTCAGCGAGGTCTCCGCGATCGAGGTCGCAAGCACCACCTTGCGCGTGCCTTTGGGCGCCGGCGAGATGGCACGGTCCTGCACGGCGGCGTCGAGCGCCCCGAACAGCGGCACGATTTCAATGCTGGAATCCTGTATGCGTTCGCCGAGGAGATTCTGGGTGCGACGGATTTCAGCGGCGCCCGGCAGGAACGCCAGCACCGAGCCGGCATCGGCCCGCAGCGCCGAGGCGATCGCATCCGCCATCTGCCGCTCGATCGGCGCGTCCGCCTTGCGGCCGAGATAGCGCGTCTCGACCGGAAAGGCGCGGCCCTCGCTTTCGACGACGGGCGCTTCGCCGAGCAATTTTGCCACGCGGGCGCCATCGAGCGTTGCCGACATCACGAGGATGCGCAAATCCTCGCGCAGGCCGGTTTGCGCATCGCGCGCGAGCGCGAGGCCCATGTCGGCATCGAGCGAACGCTCGTGGAATTCGTCGAACAGGACGGCGGCGATGCCCGACAGCTCGGGATCGTCGAGGATCTGGCGGGTGAAGATGCCCTCCGTCACCACCTCGATGCGGGTCGCGCGCGAGATCTTCGAGCCGAAGCGGACACGATAGCCGACGGTCTCGCCAGTGCGCTCGCCCAGCGATTTGGCCATGCGGTCGGCGCTGGCGCGCGCCGCGATGCGCCGCGGCTCCAGCACGATGATCTTCATGCCTTTGGCCCAGGGGGCATCGAGCAGCGCCAGTGGCACGCGCGTGGTTTTGCCGGCGCCCGGGGGCGCCACCAGCACGGCTGCATGATGCGCCTCCAGCGTGCGCGAGAGCTCGTCGAGCACGGCATCGATCGGGAGGGGCGTGTCGAAACTGCGGGGCAAAAGCTCGCTTCCGTCATCACGCGCGCATGCGGGTGATCCAGTAAACTCGAATCCCGGTTATTACGAAGATTGCGGATTACTGGATACCCCGCCTTCGCGGGGTATGACAATCATTTGCCGCTATCAGCCCTGCACCGATGGCCGTCCGACGCTCTCATATACGAAGCCAGCCGCAGCCATTTCTTCGGGGCGGTAGATGTTGCGGAGGTCGACGATGACGGGCTGCGCCATGGTCGCCTTCAGCCGATCGAGATCGAGCGCCCGGAACTGCACCCACTCGGTGACGATCACGATCGCATCGGCGCCTTCCGCGCAGGAATAGGCATCCTCGCAATAAGTGATGCTGGGCAGCTCACTCTTCGCCTGCTCCATGCCGACGGGATCGAAGGCCTTCACCTTCGCACCCATGTCGATCAGGCCGGTGATCAACGGGATCGACGGCGCGTCGCGCATGTCGTCGGTATCCGGCTTGAAGGTGAGGCCGAGCACCGCGATGGTCTTGTCGCGCAGCGAGCCGCCGAGCGCCTGGCTCACTTTTCGCGCCATCGCCCGCTTGCGGTTCTCGTTGACCGCCAGCACGGATTCGACGATGCGCAAGCTCACGTCGTAATCCTGCGCGATCTTGATCAGCGCCTTGGTGTCCTTCGGAAAGCACGAGCCACCGAAGCCCGGGCCGGCATGCAGGAATTTGGTGCCGATGCGGTTGTCCAGGCCAATGCCGCGCGCGACTTCCTGCACGTTGGCGCCGACCTTTTCGGAGAGGTCCGCGATCTCGTTGATGAAGGTGATCTTGGTCGCAAGGAAGGCGTTGGCGGCGTATTTGATCATCTCGGCGGTGCGGCGTTCCGTGAACATCAGCGGCGCCTGGTTCAGCGACAGCGGACGATAGATGTCGCTCATCACCTTGCGGCCGCGCTCGTCGGAAGTGCCGACGACGATGCGGTCGGGGAATTTGAAGTCGCGGATCGCCGCGCCCTCGCGCAGGAATTCGGGGTTCGAGGCGACGACGACGTCAACCTTGGGATTGGTCTCGCGGATGATGCGCTCGACCTCGTCGCCAGTGCCGACCGGTACGGTCGACTTGGTCACCACGACGGTGAAGCCGGACAGCGATTGCGCGATCTCTTTCGCGGCGGCGTAGACGTAGGAAAGATCAGCGTGGCCGTCGCCGCGGCGCGACGGCGTGCCGACCGCGATGAAGACGGCATCGGCATCCGCGACCGGCTTGGACAGGTCCGTTGTGAACTCCAGCCGCTTGGCCTTGACGTTGGTCGCCACCAGTTCGTCGAGCCCGGGCTCGTAGATCGGAATCTCGCCGCGATGAAGAGCCGCGATCTTCTTCTCGTCCTTGTCGACGCAGATGACGTCGTGACCGAAATCCGCAAAGCAGGCCCCGGACACCAGTCCCACATAGCCCGTGCCAATCATAGCAATGCGCATGAAAAACCCTGTTTGGCTTGGTTAACGAAACCGCAATTCCAAGGCGGTTTAGCATTTTCCCGTGGTGAGGGAACAGCCCGCGTGCAAAAAACGGCACGGCAATTGTATCGGTTAAGAAATCGTAAGCCGCAAGGCGCCAAACTGCTCCGCGTTCACACAGATCCTGGCGGAACACGCCTCGAAAAGAGACACCATGGCACCATCAGGCACAATCGCCGCGAGCGGGGGACTCAAGGCCCCGGATGCTGCGCGTGTCGATTGGATCGATTACGCCAAGGGCATCTGCATCGTCATGGTCGTGATGATGCATTCGGTGCTGGGGGTCGAGCTCGCCGCCGGTGAGACCGGCTTCATGCATGTTTTGGTGGCCTTCGCGAAACCGTTCCGGATGCCGGATTTCTTCCTGATTTCGGGCCTGTTCCTGCCACTGGTGATCGACCGGGATTGGCGAACCTATCTCGACCGCAAGGTGGTGCATTTCGCCTATTTCTATGTCGTCTGGGTGACAATCCAGTTCGGCTTCAAGGCCCCCGCATTCGCGGCGGAAACGAGCTGGCGCGACGCCGGCTTGCTCTATCTGGAATCCTTCGTCGAGCCGTTCGGCACGCTGTGGTTCATCTACCTCCTGCCGATCTTCTTCGTCATCACAAAATTGACACGGCGCATCCCGCCGCTCGCGATCTGGCTGATCGCGGCCGCACTGGAGACGGCTCGTGTCGCAACCGGCTGGACTGCGATCGACGAGATCTGCGCGCGTTTCGTCTATTTCTATTCGGGTTATCTGTTCGCGCCCTACGTGTTCGCGCTGTCGGACCGCGCGCGCAATCATCCTGCGTGGGCGCTGGCAGCGCTCGCGACCTGGACGCTGGTCAATGGCGGTCTGGTTATGCTCGGCGCCAGCGAGTGGAAATTCGTATCGCTCGTGCTCGGCTTCGCCGGCGCCTGCGCCATCATCACGATGGGCACGCTGCTCGCGCGCGTGCAATGGCTGAACGTCTTCCGCTTCTGCGGCGAGCATTCGATCGTGATCTATCTCGCCTTCTTCCTGCCGATGGCGGCGACACGAACGCTGCTCTTGCGCACGGGCATCATTCCCGACATCGGTGCGGTGTCGTTGATCGTGACCATCGCCGGCGTGATCGGCTCGCTCGCGGTCTGGCAGATCGCACTGCGCCTAGGTGGCAATTTCCTGTTCGAGCGGCCTGATGCGTTCTGGATCGCGCCGAAGAAAACAGGGCCGCGATTGCAGGCGGCGGAGTGATACTCTGCTGTCATCCCCGCGAAGGCGGGGATCCAGTATTCCAGAGGCAGCAGTCGTATACGGATAAGTCGCAGCGTACTGGATTCCCCGCCTTCGCGGGGAATGACAGCGGGGGATGCGGGAAATGACAGTGGGGATAGCGGCTCCAGCAAGCCAAAAATCCACCTCCCGAGGCTGTCAAATCCCGCAAAAATTCATACATTGCGGCCATGCCCAAGAGCTCCCCGAAGACCACCGCCCAAGCTGACACCAAGGCTGCCGCGCCCAAGGCCGCCGAAACCAAGCCCGCTGCCGCGACAGCTGCTGCCAAGCCCGTCGCCGCGAAGGCGGCCGGCAAGGGCGACCATGTCTTCCTGGTCGACGGTTCCGGCTACATCTTCCGCGCCTACCATGCGCTGCCGCCGATGAACCGCAAGTCCGACGGCTTGCAGGCCAATGCCGTGCTCGGCTTCTGCAACATGCTGTGGAAGCTTTTGCGGGAGATGCCGGAGGACAACCGGCCGACGCATCTGGCGATCATCTTCGACAAGTCGGAAATCACCTTCCGCAACAAGATCTATCCTGAGTACAAGGCACACCGGCAGCCGGCCCCGGACGATTTGATCCCGCAATTCGCGCTGATCCGCGAAGCGGTACGCGCCTTCGACCTGCCTTGCCTGGAACAAGTCGGCTTCGAGGCCGACGATCTGATTGCGACCTATGTGCGGCAAGCCTGCGAGCGCGGCGCGAGCGCGACGATCGTGTCCTCCGACAAGGACCTGATGCAGCTCGTCACCGATTGCGTCACCATGTACGACACCATGAAGGACCGCCGCATCGGCATCCCCGAGGTGATCGAGAAGTTTGGCGTGCCGCCGGAGAAGGTGGTGGAAGTGCAGGCCCTGGCCGGCGATTCCACCGACAACGTTCCTGGCGTGCCCGGCATCGGCATCAAGACTGCGGCGCAGCTGATCGTCGAATATGGCGATCTCGAGCAACTGCTATTCCGCGCCACCGAAATCAAACAGCCGAAGCGGCGCGAGGCGCTGATCGAGAACGCCGAGAAGGCGCGCATCTCGCGGCAGCTCGTATTGCTCGACGACAAGGTCGACCTCGACGTCCCGTTGGACGATCTCGCCGTCCACGAGCCCGATGCGCGCAAGCTGATCGCGTTCCTGAAGGCGATGGAATTTTCCACGCTGACGCGCCGCGTCGCCGAGTTCTCGCAGATTGATCCGGCCAACGTCGATGCCGATCCGGGCTATTCCAGCGGCGCCAGCGTCTTCTCGCCGCTGCCGCCTTCGGACGTCGTGCCGGCCCCGGGAACCGGCGCGCCGGCGCAAGTGCCAGTGGGCCAGCGCAATGCATCGGCGACCAAGGAGGACAAGGCCGCGAGCCCGAAGGGCGCGCCGATCTCTCTCGCCGCCGCGCGCGAAGAGGCTTTGCGGAAGCTCCCGGTCGACCGCAGCAAGTACCAGGCCGTCAAGACGCTCGCGGAACTGAACGCGTTCATCGCGCGCATCCATGATGCCAGCCATGTCGCGGTCGAGATCCGGGCAAACTCGATCGATCCGATGCAGGCCGATCTCTGCGGTATCGCGATGGCGCTGGCGCCGAACGAGGCCTGCTACGTGCCGCTGGCGCACAAGCAGTCCGGCGGCGGCGCCGGGCTGTTCGACGCGGGCCTCGCGCCCGACCAGGTCAAGCATGCCGAGGCGATCGAGGCGCTGCGGCCGGTACTGGAATCACCAGGCATTCTCAAGATCGGCTTCGACGTCAAATTCACCGCGGTGATGCTGGCGCAGCACGGCATCACATTGCGCAACACCGATGATGCCCAGCTGATCTCCTACGTGCTCGACGCCGGCCGCGGCTCGCATGCGCTGGAGCAGCTGTCCGAGCGCTGGTTCGGTCACGCCATGCTCAAGGAGAACGAGCTGCTCGGCAGCGGCAAGGGCAAGATCACGTTCGACCAGGTGCCGATCGACAAGGCCGCGGCGCTGTCGGCGGAAGGCGCCGACATCACCTTGCGCGTCTGGCGCGTGCTGAAGCCGCGCCTCGTCGCCGAGCACATGACCACGGTTTACGAGACGCTGGAACGGCCTCTGGTCTCGGTGCTCGCGCGCATGGAGCGGCGCGGCATCTCGATCGACCGCCAGGTGCTGTCGCGTCTCTCCGGCGACTTCGCCCAGACCGCGGCGCGCGTCGAGGCCGAGATCCAGCAGATCGCGGGCGAGCCCGTCAATGTCGGCAGCCCGAAGCAGATCGGCGACATCCTGTTCGGCAAGATGGGACTGTCCGGCGGCACCAAGACCAAGACCGGCGCGTGGTCCACCACCGCTCAGGTGCTCGACGAGCTCGCCGAGCAGGGCCACGACCTCCCGAAGAAAATTCTGGAGTGGCGCCAGGTCTCCAAGCTGAAATCGACCTACACCGACGCGCTGCCGACCTATGTGAATCCCCAGACTCACCGCGTCCACACGACCTACGCGCTCGCCGCGACCACGACGGGCCGGCTGTCGTCGAACGAGCCAAATCTGCAGAACATTCCGGTGCGCACCGAGGACGGCAGAAAAATCCGCCGCGCCTTCATCGCGACGCCGGGGCACAAGCTGGTCTCCGCCGACTACTCGCAGATCGAGCTGCGGCTGCTCGCCGAGATCGCCGACATTCCCGTGCTGCAGCAGGCGTTCCGCGACGGTCTCGACATTCACGCCATGACGGCATCGGAAATGTTCGGCGTGCCGATCAAGGGTATGCCGAGCGAAATCAGGCGCCGCGCCAAGGCGATCAATTTCGGCATCATCTACGGCATTTCGGCATTCGGCCTCGCCAACCAGCTCGGCATCGCGCGCGAAGAGGCCTCCGCCTACATCAAGAAATACTTCGAGCGCTTCCCCGGCATCCGCGCCTACATGGACGAGACGCGCGACTTTTGTCGGAGCCGCGGCTATGTCACGACGCTGTTCGGACGGAAGATGTACTATCCCGACATCAAGGCTTCGAACGCCTCGGTGCGCGCCTTCAACGAGCGCGCCGCGATCAACGCCCGGCTCCAGGGCACCGCCGCCGACATCATCCGCCGCGCCATGACGCGGATGGAGGCTGCACTGGCCGAGAAGAAGCTCTCGGCGCAGATGCTGCTCCAGGTACATGACGAACTGATCTTCGAGGTGCCGGACGCGGAGGTCGAGGCGACGCTGCCCGTCGTGCAGCACGTCATGCAGGACGCGCCGTTCCCGGCCGTGCTGCTCTCGGTGCCGCTGCATGTCGATGCACGCGCCGCCAACAATTGGGACGAGGCGCATTGAAGCTACGTCTTCGCTTCGCTCTTCCGAACTTACAGTGTCGTCCCGGCCTAGTGCGCAATTGCGCACTAGGCCGGGACGACGCTGGAGGGACACGCACAAGCTGAATTGTCCTCCGAGCAATTGCGCGATGGCGGCGCGATCGCCCGCACATTAGAATCGTGCCGTCTCCCGCACCGGTTCAGCCATGCCCCACACATCCGCCCTGCTCGGCTTCGCTCTCGTCTGCCTCGGCCTCGTGCTCACGCCCGGGCCGAACATGATCTACCTGATCTCGCGTTCGATCACGCAAGGGCCGGCGGCGGGCATCGTCTCGCTCGGCGGCGTGGCGCTCGGCTTCGTGTTCTACATGCTGTGCGCGGCGTTCGGCATCACGGCGCTGCTGCTCGCCGTTCCCTTTGCCTATGACGCGTTGCGCTTCGCCGGCGCCGGTTATTTGCTGTGGCTGGCCTGGCAGGCGGTAAAGCCGGGCGGTCGCTCGCCATTCCAGGTCAAGCAGCTTGCGATCGACAGCCCGCGCAAACTGTTCGCAATGGGGTTCGTCACCAATCTGCTCAACCCGAAGATCGCGATGCTTTACCTCGCGCTGCTGCCGCAGTTCATCGACCCCGCCGCCGGCAGCGTGCTGGCGCAGTCGGTGGTGCTCGGCGCGATCCAGATCGCGATCAGTGTCAGCGTGAATGCCATGATCGCGCTCGCGGCAGGATCGATCGCGCTGTTTCTCGCAAGCCGGCCAAGCTGGATGCTGGTCCAGCGCTGGCTGATGGGCACGGTGCTGGCCGGGCTTGCGGTGCGGATGGCGGTCGAGGCGCGGAAGGTGTGATTTTCACCTCTCCCCGTAAGAACGGGGAGAGGGAGAAGAGCCACCCTCAATCCAGCTTCGCCTCCATGCCCCGCTTCACCGCCGGACGGGCCATCAGGGCCTCGTACCAGCGCTTGACGTGGGGGAAGTCGGCCAGGTCAACCTTGTGGCGAGGGTGACGCCAGGCCCAGCCCAGGATGGCAAAATCGGCAACTGATAGCTCGCCGGCGACGAAATCGCGGGCCTCCAGCCGGCGGTCGAGGACGCCGTAGAGCCGTCGCGTCTCCGCCATGTAGCGCTTGAGGCCGTAGGCGCGCTCCTGCTCGTTCTCGAGCGCGATGAAATGGTGCACCTGGCCCGGCATCGGCCCGAAGCCGCCCATCTGCCACATCAGCCATTCATAGACGGGGATGCGGCCCGAAAGCGATTTCGGCAGGAATTTGCCGGTCTTTTCGCCGAGATACAGCAGGATCGCACCCGACTCGAAGATGCTGACGGGCTTGCCGTCCGGCCCCTCGGGGTCGAGGATCGCGGGAATCTTGTTGTTGGGCGAGAGCTTCAGGAACTCCGGCGCCATCTGTTCGCCCTTGCTGATATTCACCGGGATCACCTTGTAGGGCAGCCCCATTTCCTCCAGCGCAACCGAGATCTTGCGGCCGTTCGGCGTGTTCCAGGTGTGCAGCTCGATGGTCATTTGTCGCGTGTCCTTCCCGGGGATATCCGGCATCCACCTACTCCAGAACGTTGCACCCCCACAACCGACGGGCCGGGATGGCCGATCCCTGTTGACGGGGGAAGCCCCCTCTGGAATGTCGGGGCCGTCGCGGATAAATTCCGCCACCTCCAAAAACGCTCCCGAGGGCCCGCCGTGTCTAAATCAGCCTCCCGCGCCCGCCTGTTCGAGATCATCCGCCGGCGCTCCTTCGGCCGCGGCGAGGTGACGCTCGCGTCGGGCCGCAAGAGCGACTTCTACTTCAACCTCAAGCCGACCATGCTCGACCCGGAAGGTGCGACGCTGCTCGCCGAGCTGACCTATGAGGCGCTAAAGGACGACCAGCTCGACTTCATCGGCGGGCTCGAGATGGGCGCGGTGCCGCTGGCCGGCGCGCTGGCGCAGATATCCTGGATCAAGGGCCATCCCATCGCGGCCTTCTTCGTGCGCAAGAAGCCGAAGGAGCATGGCGCGAAGCTCGCGATCGAGGGGCTGCCCAGGGGCGAGACGCTGGAGGGCAAGCGCGTCGTGATCGTCGAGGATGTCACCACCACCGGCGGATCGGCGATGAAGGCGGTGGAGGCGGTGCGAGAGACCGGCGCTGAAGTGGTGCTGGTGCTGACCATGGTCGACCGCGAGGAAGGCGCCGACGACACCTTTGGCACGGCCGGCCTGCCATTCCGCTCGCTGTACAAGGCGTCGGAGTTTTTGAAGGCTTGAGGGGCTAAACTTTCTCCGCCGTCGTGCCCGGGCTTGACCCGGGCATCCACGTCTTTGCCGCACCAGAGATCGTGGATGGCCGGGACAAGCCCGGCCATGACGAGGTCCCCCCGTCCGGCGACACCGCTCCTCCCCCTCAACCGCTCATTTACCATCCCGCCTTATGGTGAATCATGTGCTGAGGCCTGAGGGTCCCGGCCGGTTGGGTTGCGTCGGGTGGAGTAAGCGTTTGCGTACAGTCATGTCCCATGCGCGCCGGAATCGCGCGATGCTCGTAGCCGCCACACTGGCAGCACCGCTGCTTGCGGCTCCGGCCCCGGTTTCGGCCGAAGGCCTGTTCGACTTCTTCTTCGGCGGAATGCAGCAGCAGCAGCGGCCGCAGCGTGAGGTGCCGCAGCAGGGGAGTTCCTACGCCGACCCCTTCACCGGCCAGCAGAATGCCGCATCCCCGCAATACGTGCCGCCGACACGTTCGGCCGCGGCCGGCGGCTCGGGACCGGCGTTCTGCGTGCGCAGCTGCGACGGAAAATATTTTCCGCTGATGCGCGGCCTCGTCTCGCCGGCGCAGATGTGTCAGGCCTTCTGTCCTGCGAGCGCCACCAAGATCTATTTCGGCTCCTCGATCGACGGTGCTGCCTCGCAGACCGGCGAGCGCTATGCCGATAGCGAGAATGCGTTCGCCTATCGCAAGGCGCTGCGCGCCGACTGCACCTGCAACGGTCGCGAGCCGGTCGGCCTCGCTCCGGTCGATCTGGCGCTGGATTCGTCGCTGAAGCCCGGCGACGTGATCGCCACCAGCGACGGTCTGGTTGCCTATACCGGCATCCGCGTCGGCACCGACCAGGCCGCGGACTTCACCCCGGTCGCCTCCTATCCCGGTCTCACCGCGCAGGTCCGCGCGCGGCTCGGCGAGATGAAGGTGGCGCCGGTGCGCGCCGAGACGGTGGCGGCGGATAGCCCGGCCGCGGAGATCGTGCGCGAGACGCTGCCTGAGGTGACGGTGCCGAAAACGCAGAAGCCGGCGAAGCGGGCGGGGCTGGAGTAGCCTCTCAGAAGCGCTGCGCTGCGTCCGGGGCACGAGACCGTCACCTTCCGATGATCACGCCGATCACGTTCGGCGCCGCCAGATATTTCTCCTCGATCGCCGCGCGCGCTGCGGCGCGGTTGTCTGCCGTGAGCAGGCCGCGTTTTTCGGCCAGGATCATCCAGCAAAAACCCCACCAGTCGGTGAGCATGCCCTGATCGTCGACGAGGTCATAGCCCTGCTCTGCGGCGAAGATGCGGGCATGCGCTTCGTCCAGCGTGTCCAAGAACAGATGGTCCTCGGCCGAGAACAGATGGTCGCTCACGTCGTCGATGGTGTAGCCCCAGATCGACTGGCACACCGCGTTGAACTCGCGGTCGAACTGGTCGTCGTCGACCGCGTAGCGCCGCGCCGCCTGATGCAGCCGCGACAGCGAGCGCGCGAAATCGGCGATCCTGGTGAGGGCAAATTGATCGAAGGCAATGGTGGACATGTAGTCCTCGCGAAGTCTGGCTGACGCTAGATATTGTGTCGGCAACGCGCCGAATCACAATGATATATCAAAGACTTGCTAAAGTGTTCTTAATTTGTTCTGGCGCTGCCGTTGCGCCCATTCTTCGGGGTAAGGCTCGCGGTCGCAGACGAATTCGGACACATACTGGCCCCTACCATAATGGCGGTAGTAGAGCTGCATTGCCTCGTCGTGGCTTTCCGCTTCGAAGCGAAGAACACAACGTGGAGCGGCTTGATTGTCCTCGCCGGCCTCTTCACGCAGAAGCTTCCGAGCAGCGTCACCGTCAGGACCAGCAAGTACGAGCGACGGCAGCACTTGGCCGCGATCGTCGATCACTTCCCAGATTTCGTGAATCAGATTTGCCAAGCAAGCCTCACATCGCCGACATCAACCTATCCCCGCACGCGCTTGCATAAAACTTGCCGCCGCATTGGCGCTTGATTGCGGCGCAGCGGGCGGCGGGCGTAGCGTTTTGCGGGAGCGAGACCGCGCAGCTCAGGCCGTCGGCGCTGCGGCCCGTCTTGCCGGCGGCGAAGGCGGCGCTGGACGCAGTGATGCAGACGACGAGGAAGGTGGCGGCGGCGATTTCGATCAGCCGTCTCATCAGAGCTTTCATCGGAGAGTTCATGGGGCGCCTCTTCCACACTGATGGCTGAATTGGCCGCCATTTTAGCACCAAATCCACGTTTCCCCGTATGCATCCGGGTTCCCAAATCGGCCCGTTCCTTGCATAATTTTACGCCAACGCAGTGCACGGTCGCACCAGCAATGGTTCCGGTACAGAGGCAAGATGCGTAGGGTCAGTAGTGTTCTCGCGACCAGGAAGTGACGACTTTGCAAGATTCATCGTTCCAGCCCAATTTCCCCGCCCCCAACCAGCCCATCGACGAACTCGCGCTGGCTGAGATCAAGGGCGCGATCCTGGCGAAGCTGCGCCTTGCCATCGGCAAGGATGCGGGCATGGCGACCAAGCACGACTGGTACCAGGCCGCGGCGCTGGCGCTGCGCGACCGCATCGTGCATCGCTGGCTCACGGCCGAGAAACACAGCTACGATGCGGGGCGCAAGCGCGTCTACTATCTCTCGCTCGAATTCCTGATCGGCCGCCTCTTCAGCGACGCGCTGAACAATATGGGGCTATTGAAGATCTTCGAAGTCGCGCTCGGCGATCTCGGCGTCTCCTTGCCGGAGCTGCGCAAATGCGAGCCAGACGCGGCGCTCGGCAATGGCGGCCTCGGACGGCTCGCCGCCTGCTTCATGGAAAGCATGGCGACGCTGTCGATCCCCGCGATCGGCTACGGCATCCGTTATGATTACGGCCTGTTCCGCCAGATCATCAATCAGGGCTGGCAGCAGGAATATCCGGACGAATGGCTCGGCTTCGGCAACCCCTGGGAATTGCAGCGGCCCGAAGTGATCTACGACATTCGCTTCGGCGGCGGTGTCGAGCATGTCGAAGACAAGGGTCGCGATCGCGCGATCTGGCATCCGTCCGAGACCGTGCAGGCAATGGCCTATGACACGCCGATCGTCGGCTGGCGCGGCCAGCACGTCAACGCGCTGCGGCTGTGGTCGGCACGCTCGCCCGATCCGTTGAAGCTCGATGCCTTCAACACCGGCGACTATGTCAGCGCCAGCGCCGAGCAGTCGCGCGCAGAAGCCATTTGTAAATTCCTCTACCCGAACGACGAGAGCCCGGCGGGCCGCGAGCTGCGCCTGCGCCAGGAATATTTCTTCGTCTCGGCTTCGCTGCAGGACCTGATCAAGCGACACCTTGCATCCGACGGCCAGCTCCGCAGCCTGTCGAGCAAGGTCGCGGTGCAGCTCAATGACACCCATCCGAGCCTGGCCGTCACCGAGCTGATGCGGATCCTGATCGACGACCACAATTTCCGCTGGGACGAGGCCTGGAAGATCACGGTCGCCACGCTGTCCTACACCAACCACACGCTGCTGCCCGAGGCGCTGGAGACCTGGCCGGTCGAGCTGTTCGAACGGTTGTTGCCGCGGCATCTCGAGATCATCTACCGCATCAACGTACAGCACCTCGCGCTCGCAGAGGCGCGCGCTCCCGGCGACATCGACTTCCGCGCCTCGGTCTCGCTGATCGACGAGCGGAGTGGCCGGCGCGTGCGCATGGGCCAGCTCGCCTTCGTCGGCTCCCACCGCATCAACGGCGTCTCCGCGATGCATTCGGACCTGATGCGCGAGACCGTGTTCCACGACCTCAACCATCTCTACCCCGGCCGCATCACCAACAAGACCAACGGCATCACCTTCCGCCGTTGGCTGATGCTGGCAAACCCGAAGCTGACCGATCTGTTGCGCGAGACCTGCGGCGACGCCGTGCTCGATGATCCGACGCAGCTCAGCCTGATCGAGGCCCGCGCCAGCGACGTCGAATTCCAGAAGAGGTTCCGCGCAGTCAAGCTTCACAACAAGACGGCGCTGGCGCGCCTGATCGGCGAGCGGCTCGGCATCAAGGTCGATCCGACCGCGCTGTTCGACGTGCAGATCAAGCGCATCCACGAATACAAGCGCCAGCTTCTCAACATCATCGAGACGGTCGCGCTGTACCAGGCGATCAAGGACGACCCCAACGGCAATTGGGTGCCGCGGGTGAAGATCTTCGCGGGCAAGGCGGCGGCGAGCTACCGCTACGCCAAGCTGATCATCAAGCTGATCAACGACGTCGCGGAAGTCGTCAACAACGATCCCGCGATCGGCGGCAAGCTCAAGGTTGTCTTCCTGCCCGACTACAATGTTAGCCTCGCCGAGGTGATCATTCCCGCGGCCGACCTGTCCGAGCAGATCTCGACGGCCGGCATGGAAGCCTCCGGCACCGGCAACATGAAACTGTCGCTGAACGGCGCCCTCACGATCGGCACGCTCGACGGCGCCAACATCGAGATCCGCGACCATGTCGGCGCGGAGAACATCGCAATCTTCGGCATGGAAGCCGGCGATGTGATGATCCGGCGCAAGCAGGGGTTGGACGCCTCCGACGTGATCCGCAATTCGCCGAAGCTCCAGCGCGCCATCAATGCGATCGGCGCCGGCGAATTCTCGCCAGGCGATCCCGGCCGCTTCGAATCGATCGCGCACGCGCTGCGCTATCTCGACCATTACATGGTGAGCGCCGATTTCGATTCCTATTACGAGGCGCAGCGCAGCGTCGATGCGCGCTGGCAGGTGGCGCCGGCCTGGACCCGCGCCTCGATCCTCAACGTCGCGCGCATGGCGTGGTTCTCTTCCGACCGCACGATTCGCGAATACGCCGAGGAGATCTGGAACGTGCCGGTCAACCCGACCACGCCGTTGCTGCCGACCTTGCGCGACGTCGCGGGCTGAATTTCCGCGACGTGAAATCGGTTACTCACGAGGTAATTGCACAAGCCGGCGGCGGACGTGATATGACGTCCGTCATTGAACGCCGGATCGAACAATGCACACCAAGCTCCCGCACCCCTTCGACGACGCCACCCGCGTCACCGCCGGCGACTCGAGCTGGCAGGGGCACACCAGCGACGACTATTGGGCCTTTGTCGGCCCGTTCGGCGGCGTTACGGCCGCGACCATCCTGCGGGCGCTGATCGAGCATCCGGAATGTGCCGGCGATCCGCTGGCGCTCACCGTCAATTACTGCGCGCCGATCGCGAAGGGGCCGTTCGATCTGGACGTGCGGCTGGTGAAGGCCAATCGCTCCAGCCAGCACTGGAGCGTCGAACTGTCGCAAGGCGGCGGCGAGGTCGCAACGCTCGCCACCGCCGTATTCGCCGAACGCCGGCCGTCCTGGGAGCACAGGGTGGCGCAATGTCCCGATGCAAAGCCGTTCGAAGAGACGATGCCGTTCCCGAAGATCGCGGCGTCCTGGGCCAACCAGTACGAATTCCGCTTCGTCGAGGGCGAGATGCGGATCGGCCCGCCCAAGCCCGAGCTCGCCAGCACTTACTCAAAGCTCTGGATCAGCGATCGCGAGCCGCGCAAGCTCGACATGCCGTCGCTGATGTCGATGTCGGACGCTTTCTTCGGCCGCATCTTCCACGCACGGCGCGAGCTGGTGCCGTTCGGCACGGTGTCGCTGACGACGTATTTCCACACCGACAGCGAAGAGCTCGCGACCGAGGACATCACCCGCGTGCTGGCGACCGCCGATTCGAAGATCATGCACAAGAGCTACGCCGACCAGAACGCCGAGCTGTGGTCGCCGAACGGAAGACTGCTCGCGACGAGCACGCAGATCGCCTATTTCAAGGTGTAGCTGCTTCCGCAAGTTCGTCATTGCGAGCGCAGCGAAGCAATCCAGACTGCTTCCGCAGAGGGATTCTGGATTGCTTCGCTGCGCTCGCAATGACGGTGGAGAGACATCTCGAAAAGCAAAAGGGCGGCCTCGCGGCCGCCCTTTCGAATTTCAAACGACGCAAGCTTACTCCGCCGCGAGCTTCACGTCCGGTGCAGCGGCGCGGACCTCGGCGTCGACCTGGGCTTCGAACTTAGCAAAATTCTTCTGGAACATGCCGACGAGCGCGCGGGCGGTCTTGTCGAACTCGTCCTTGTCCTTCCAGGTGTTGACCGGGTTGAGGATCTCGCTCGGCACGCCCGGCAGCGCGGTCGGGACCGCGAAGCCGAAATATTTGTCGGTGCGGAATTCGACGTTGCGAAGCGAGCCGTCGAGCGCAGCGGTCAGCAGCGCGCGCGTCACCTTGATCGGCATGCGCGAGCCGGTGCCGTACTTGCCGCCGGTCCAGCCGGTGTTGACCAGCCAGCAATCGACATTGTGCTGGGCGATCAGGTCGCGCAGCATGTTGCCGTAGACCGAGGGATCGAGCGGCAGGAAGGGCGAACCGAAGCAGGTCGAGAATTCCGGCTGCGGCTCATTGCCGAGACCGCGCTCGGTGCCCGCGACCTTGGCGGTGTAGCCCGAGAGGAAATGATACATCGCCTGCGCCGGCGAGAGCTTGGCGATCGGCGGCAGCACCCCGAAGGCGTCGGCGGCGAGCATCACCACGTTCTTGGGCTGCGGCGCGCGGCCGGTGCGTGAGGCGTTCGGAATGAATTCGAGCGGATAGGCCGAGCGGGTGTTCTCGGTCTTGGAGCCGTCGTCGAAATCGACCACACGGGTGTCTTCGTCGAGCACGCAATTCTCGAGCACCGCGCCGAAGCGCGTCGAGGCGGCGTAGATCTCGGGCTCGGCTTCCTGCGACAGCTTGATGCACTTGGCGTAGCAGCCGCCTTCGAAATTGAAGATGCCGTTCGGGCCCCAGCCGTGTTCGTCGTCGCCGATCAGCGTGCGGTTCGGATCGGCTGACAGCGTGGTCTTGCCGGTGCCGGAAAGGCCGAAGAAGATCGCGGCATCACCCTTGGCGCCGACATTGGCCGAGCAATGCATCGGCATCACGCCGCGCTCGGGCAGATAGTAGTTCAGCGTGGTGAAGACCGACTTCTTCATCTCGCCGGCATAGTAGGAGCCGGCGATCAGCACGATCTTGCGGGCGAAATCGATCGCGACGACGTTCTCCGACTTGCAGCCATGGCGCTTCGGATCGGCGCGGAAGCTCGGCATGTCGATGATGGTGAGCTCGGGCACGAACGCCGAGAGCTCGACCGCCTCGGGGCGGATCAGCAGCGTGCGGATGAACAGCGAGTGCCAGGCGAGCTCGGTGAAGACGCGGGTCTTGATGCGGTAGGCCGGATCGGCGCCGCCATAGAGGTCCTGCGCGAACAGCGACTTGCCTTCGGCGTGCTTGAGGAAGTCCTGGTAGAGCGTCTCGAACTGCTCTGCGGTGATCGACTGGTTGCCGGCCCACCACATCTTCTTGTCGGTGGTGGCGTCACGCACCGTGAACTTGTCTTTGGGGCTGCGGCCGGTGAACTCGCCGGTGTCGGCGCAGAGTGCGCCATCGGCCGACAGCACCGCCTCGCCCGCGGAGAGCGAGTATTGATAGAGTTGCGGCGCACCGAGGTTCCAGTGAACCTGCTTGAGATTCTTTAAGCCGAATTTGTCGGCGCCGAAGGCACCGTTGCGCACGCCCGTCTCTTGCACGAAAAATCCTCCTAGAACCCACTCAGCGCGATCATGCTTGGCGCCGCCGCGGTCACCGTGATTACAGGCCGTCCGGCCTCGGTTGGAACGACCTAATACTGATGAACGCTCGCGTTGCCAAGCTGATCCCTTAGGATTTGGTTTATTCAAGGACCGCGCCAAACGTCGCGCATGTCAGCTCTGAGCAGGCGCATTAAAAAATCAACAATGATCGCGCAACCAAATGCGCGTTTCGGCGTTTCCTGAAGTTATTGCGACGCACAATGCCGAAGAGTCTCGGTGAAGATTCCAAGACCACCCTATCGTACCTCGCCTTCGCCGATGAGCGCGAAGGGCCCCCACATCGCAGGATAGGCGTTGCGCGGAGACGAGGTGTCGTCAACATAGGTTAACATCGCGCGGCGCAACGCTTCGGCACGACCGATTTTTGGTTCGTTTTTGAGCAGCTCGAAAGTCATCGTGGTCAGACGTGTGGCAGCTTCCGAATCCACGGCCCAATGCGAGACCAGGAGTGCGCGCGCACCGGCGTAGAAGAACGAGCGCGCCAGTCCCGACAGGGCCTCGGCGCCGGGCTTGTCGCCCGCGATGGTGTTGCAGGCCGACAGCACAACCCAATCCGCATTGAGCTTGAGCTGAGCGACTTCACTTGCGGTGAGCAGACCGTCGTCGAGCTCAGTGGGCTGATCGGGAATGGAGAGCGCGAGCGAGGGCTCACCCAGTCCCTTGATGTCGCCGGCAACCAGGCCGTGGGTGGCAAAGTAGATGATGCCGTATTGAGCAAGCGCTGCACGCTTGAGCGTCGTCTCGCTGGCGTCGCGGCCGAGATGAATATCGGCCTCGGCAGCCCCGACATCCCTGGCTACCGCGTTCAACTCATCGGCGGTGTCGGGCAGTTGCGGCAGCGCCTGCGCGAGCCGCGTGCGATCGACGCCGGCACCGCGCCAGAAGTCGCTATAGGCGATGGTCGCGATGCTGCGCGCGGCGACCTTGCCGTTGGCGGCGCGCCGCTCGGCGGGCGCTTCCACTGCGGGATTGAACACGGGATCGCCAAAGCCTGTCATCGGCTTCACGCTTTGATCCCGACGCGCGAAGGCGCGCAGCGATTTCAGACTGACCACCGACGGCAGCACCGAGACGGCCTGACGCCGCAGCAGCCAGGCGGCGCCGCGATAGCCTTCGAGCGTATCCGGGATAGCAGCCTGCGGCTTCTCGGTGACGAGCAGATGAAACGGCAATGCGGTCAGCGCAGCCGACGGCACCACCAGCAGGCTGCGCTTGTCCTTTGTCAACGCCTCGACCGGACCGAGCAGCGCGACATGGAGTTCGTTGGCGAGCGCGAGATCGAACAATCCGGATTTGCCGGCGGCATCGCGCGCTTTGCCGACATCGAGTCCCTTGCGGAATGCCGTCACCTTCTGCGTCAGCGCATCCGCGCCGAGTGGAATAGCCTTCCAGTCGACGCCCTCGCGCGTGATCGCGATGACATAGCTCTGCTTGTCGACGACGGAGTAGAGCACCATCGCCTCGTCGGCCGACAGCAGCAGCTGGATGTCCTTTGCCGTCAACGGCAGAGGATTGGAGAGCGACGCGTAGTCGGGAAACTCGACCGCGAGCGTCTTCTGCAAGCCCGTACGCTCGTTGGCAATCGTTGCAATCCGCGCGCGGCTGCGCTGCTCGGTTGCGAGATCGCGCTGCGCGGATTGCTTCGACACCGCCGTGACGATCGCCTTGTCGAGTGCCTCGGACTCAGCCGCGAGATCCTGGTCCCGGCGCACCAGCTCGGCGAGGCGGTCGCTGCCGGCGGCAAGCCGCACCGCGAGCTTGTTCACGGCGGTCGCCGCGGACGATTGTGTGCCGCGCTGGATCGCGGCGAGGGCCTCGTCCAGCGCCTTGTCGCCGGGCAGCAGATCCTGTTGGCGCGCGGCAAACAGGACCGGCAACACGACGCGCAGCTGGGCGTGATCGCCCCGAAGCGTCTTTTCCGCGAACGGCAATGCGTCCGCGGTGCGCCCGGCCACGTAGAGGAAATAAGCGAGATTGCTGGTCGAGGTCATGACGTCAGGATGATCGGGCCCAAACGCATTTTCGCGGATGAGCAGCGCGCGGCGATAGAGCGGCTCGGCGTCGCCGTAGCGTTGCTGGTGCTCGTAGAGGCCGGCGAGATTGTTCAGCGAGCGGGCAACGTCGGGATGATCCGGTCCCAGCACCTTCTCCCGGATCGCGAGCGAGCGCTTGATCGGCGCTTCCGCGTCCGTATCGCGGTTGAGATCGCGATAGACCTGGCCGAGATTGTTCAGGACGGTGGCCACCGCCGGATGCTCGGGTCCGCCGGCCTTCTGGTAGATCGCGAGCGCGCGCTGAAACAGCGGCTCGGCTTCGGCATAGTGCTGCTGCTTCACATAGAGCGTGGCGAGATTATTGAGCGACTGGCCGACATCGGGATGCTCGCGCGACAATCCCTTCTCGCGAACGGCGAGCGCGCGCTTGAATAGAGGTTCGGCCTCGGCAAAGCGGCTCTGCCGCTGGTAGAGCGCGGCGAGGTTGCTCAGTTCGGCTCCGATCAACGGGGTTTCGAGACCGAGCGACTTTTCCATCAGCATGATGGCGCGCTTGTAGAGCGGCTCAGCCAGATCGTCGTGGCCCTGACCGGCATGAACCTGGCCGAGGTTGTTCAGCGCGGCGGCGAGTTCGCGACCTGTGTCGCTCTTCTCCAGGTTCGCGACCATACCTTGCGCCACAGGCAGTGCTTCCGAATATCTGCCGGCGCTCATCAGTGCGTTGATACGCGCGCTCTCCGCGGCGAGACCTTTCTGGGCAAGGCTTGGCGTGATAAGCGATGCAGTGATCGCGAGCGTCAAACCCGCAACCAGCGTCAGTTTATTCCATTCTGCCATGACGCTCTCGCCGCCGCCTTCTGACCGGTAACGAACTTGGGTCGCGGCGATGGGCAGCAGCGTTCAATGTGTTGCGCTCTGGTTCATCCTGGTGCGCGCTTCGCCGGCGAGGCGAACCAGCATCTTGCGCAGCGCCGTGCCATCAGCGACGCGCTCCGGGAAGTCCAGCCGCAAGACGGTCTGGCCGTCCTGCATGTCGAGGCCCTCCGGATCGCAGCCTGTGCAGCGCCAGTCGCCGGCAGCAGCGCCCAGCAGTTTTGTTGCATAGAGCCCCATGGCGTCGCGGTGGTCGGCATTCATGTGCTCCACCGCGCCCTCCTCCGCCGCCAGCAAGTCCTCGGCCCCCGTGAGGTCGGTCAGGAATTGCTCCGGCTTGAGGTCGACGATCCGACCGAAGCCGGCGACCAGATGAGTTCCCGTGGGCCGAATCCGAAAGAAGGAGAAATCCTTAAAGGAAACAAAGGTTTCCGCTAAGGGATGAGCATTGAGATACCGTCGCCGGAGCAGATCCTTGTCCGTATCGGCCGACTCGGCATGGCCGGACAGCATGATCCGGGCGCCTTCCAGCGGATCGCCCGCCGCCCGCTCGTCCAGCATCAGGGACACCCGGCTGTCGGCCAGGATGTTCCTGGTGTGCACCGCCAATGCCGAGATCAGCAGGATCGGAGAGCCATCCGGATGGTTGGCCAGATTGACCAGGGAGCAATAGGGATCGCCGCTGCCGGCCATCAATGTCGCCAGGGCCCCCTGCCGTGACCGCCGCAGCAGCGATTTGGCGAGCCTTCCGGGGTCGAAATCGGGGGTCGGTTGCATCGGCTTTCTCGGGTCAGGTGGTTGCATGGAGGGCCTTTTTTCGGGTAAACCGGGGCCCGGTTATGGGTCGAGATGCGGCGAATCTGCCGTGTTTCGTGGAACTTGGTCACACTTCAGCCTAGCTTGCATTGCTCGGTGACAAGGTTCGAATGCCAACATCGGCACCCATGTATGCGGCGCATCAGTGGATTGCTCGCCGTTTCAAGCCACGACCCAAACGGAAAGCAGAAAGCAGAGGCTCATGCCCACAATCGCTTTGGTCGACGACGACCGCAACATTCTCACATCCGTCTCGATCGCGCTGGAGGCCGAAGGCTACCGCATCATGACCTACACCGATGGCGCCTCCGCGCTCGACGGTTTCCGCACCACCCAACCCGATCTTGCCATCCTCGACATCAAGATGCCTCGCATGGACGGCATGGAGACGTTGCGCCGGCTGCGGCAGAAATCCGACCTGCCCGTGATCTTCCTGACCTCCAAGGACGAAGAGATCGACGAGCTGTTCGGCCTCAAGATGGGCGCCGACGACTTCATCCGCAAACCGTTCTCGCAGCGCCTGCTGGTCGAGCGCGTCAAGGCGGTGCTGCGCCGTTCGGCGCCGAAGGACCCGACCGTCACGCCGAAGGAGAACGACGCCAAGGCGCTCGACCGCGGCCTGCTGCGCATGGATCCTGAACGGCACACCTGCACCTGGAAGAACGAGCCGGTGACGCTGACCGTCACCGAATTCCTGATCCTGCAGGCGCTCGCGACCCGGCCCGGCGTGGTGAAGAGCCGCAACGCGCTGATGGACGCCGCCTATGACGACCAGGTCTATGTCGACGACCGCACCATCGACAGCCACATCAAGCGGCTGCGCAAGAAGTTCAAGGTGGTCGACAACGAGTTCGAGATGATCGAGACGCTCTACGGCGTCGGCTACCGCTTCAAGGAAGCCTGAGGCGCGCGCGCCTCCACGAAAGACCGAGAGCATCGCCGGTTCTGATTCCATCGGGACCGGGATGGCTCTAGGATGCGGGGACCTTCGCACGAGCTGTCCTAACGCGGGCGTGAGCATTGCTTGACCGAACGCAGCCTGACGAGAACCAGAACGCCGAGGACGTCACCGCCCACGGCGCTCCGGATCAATTGGCCGAGGACAAGCCGGCCGTACTGGGCTGGCGTCCGCTGAACTGGCTGAAGCGCGCCGGGCAGTTCTTCTTCGCGCTGTCCTTTTCGAGCCTGACCCGCCGCATCGTTTCGCTCAACCTCGCCGGCCTCGTCGCGCTGGTGGCGAGCATCCTCTATCTGTCGCAATTCCGCGCCGGTCTGATCGACGCGCGCGCGCAGAGCCTGCTGGTGCAGGCGGAGATCATCGCCGGCGCGATCGCAGCCTCCGCGACGGTGCAGACCAACGCCATCACCATCGACCCCGACCGGTTGCTCGACCTCAAGCCGGGCGAGACCTATGGCGGCTCGGACGAGTATTCCCCGCTGGATTTCCCGATCAATCCGGAGCGCGTGGCGCCGGTGCTGCGCACGCTGATCTCGCCGACCAAGACGCGCGCCCGCATCTACGACCCGAACGGCAGCCTGCTGGTCGACAGCCGCAGCCTCGATACCGTGGTGCGCTTCCCCCTGCCGTCGGTCGCCGCCGAGAAGCCGGGCATGGTCGAACGCGGCATGGTCGCGGTCCGCACCTGGCTCAATCGCGGCGACCTGCCGCTCTATCGCGAGCTCGGCCCCGAGAACGGCAATGGCTATGCGGAGGTCGGCGACGCGCTCCAGGGCCAGAAGCGCTCGATGGTGCGGGTCAATGCGCGCGGCGAGGTGATCGTCTCGGTCGCGGTCCCCGTGTTGCGCTCGCGCGCCATCCACGGCGCGCTGATGCTGTCGACGCAGGGCGACGACATCGACCAGATGGTCACCGCCGAGCGCCTCGCGATCCTCAAGGTGGGCGGCGTCGCCGCCGCGGTCATGATCATGCTGTCGCTGCTGCTCGCCAGCACGATCGCAGGTCCGGTCCGCCGGCTCGCCGACAGCGCCGAGCTGATTCGCCGCCGCATCAGGACCCGGGTCGAGATTCCCGACTTCACCCGTCGTCGCGATGAGATCGGCCATCTCTCCGGTGCGCTGCGCGACATGACCAGTGCACTGTACAGCCGCATCGAAGCGATCGAAATGTTCGCCGCCGACGTCGCGCACGAATTGAAGAACCCGTTGACCTCGTTGCGCTCTGCGGTCGAGACGTTGCCGCTGGCGCGCAACGAGAACAGCCGCGCGCGCCTGCTCGAGGTGATCGAGCATGACGTCAAGCGGCTCGACCGGCTGATCTCCGACATCTCCGACGCCAGCCGTCTCGATGCAGAACTGCAGCGCCAGGATGCGATCCCGGTCGATCTGCGCCGCCTGTTGACCACGCTCGCGTCCGTCGCCAATGAAACCAAGCTCGGCCATGAGGTCGCGGTCGAAATGCGTTTCGAGGGCCGCGGCCCGACCGACAATTTCGCCGTGACGGGCCACGATTCGCGGCTCGGACAGATCGTCTCCAACCTGCTCTCGAACGCACAGTCCTTCTCCGAACCCGGCAACAAGGTGCGCCTCACCTGCCGCCGCGTGCGCGGCGAGATCGAGATCGTGGTCGACGACGACGGCCCCGGAATCCGCGACGACGCGCTGGAGCGCATCTTCGAGCGCTTCTACACCGACCGCCCTCATCAGGGCTTTGGCCAGAACTCCGGCCTCGGCCTGTCGATCTCCAAGCAGATCGTCGACGCGCATGGCGGACGCATCTGGGCGGAGAACCGTCCCGGCCCGGCGGACGAGGACGGAGCGCCTAGTGTTGTCGGCGCGCGCTTCGTGGTGAGGCTGCCGGCGCTATGAGCGACGGCGGCCCCAGCATTCACGCCTCGGCGGTCAAGGTTGGAGATCTGGCGGTGCTGATCCGCGGGCCCTCGGGCTCCGGCAAGTCGCGCCTTGCCTTCGATTTAATCATGGCGGGACGTAGCGGCGTGCTCGAAAGGGCCGTTCTGGTCGGTGATGACCGTGTCCATCTGGCGACACTCGGCCGCGAAATTGAGGTCCGCCCCGCTCCGGTCCTGGCCGGCCTGATCGAGATCCGGGGGCTCGGAATCCGGCGCTGCGACTTTGTGGAGCATGCGACCGTCGGCCTCGTGGTCGATCTGGACGCCGCGGATGCGGAGCGGCTGCCGGCGGCCGAATCCCTGAAAACAGCCGTTTTAGGTGTCGAAATACCGCGAATCCCTATCGGCCGCGACTATTCGCCCCTTCCTCTGGTTGTCGCGGCCTTGACCACTACCAAGAGTTCATCTTCCGCTAACCCTTCAGGCGATTGTTTGAAGGGAAATGGTAACCATATGAACCCCACACTCGCGACCGAATAGACCGGCGCAGCTCCCCTTATCCATCCGTCTAGATTCAGGGAGATACGCAACATCCCCTCTTGCGCAGGGGCTCTGGATGGTCAAAGTGGCGCGTTCGTGCGGTGCACCAAAAGCGCCCGCGAGGAGTTTTCCGATGATTGGTCTAGTACTTGTGACCCACGGGCGCCTTGCCGACGAATTCAAGGCAGCGCTTGAACATGTCATGGGCCCACAAAAGCAAATCGAAGCGATCACGATCGGCGCCGAAGATGATTCCGATCTCTGTCGAAGCGACATTATCGAGGCGGTTAACCGCGTCGATTCCGGCGACGGCGTCGCGATCCTCACCGACATGTTCGGCGGCACGCCGTCCAACCTGGCAATATCCTGCATGAGCCGGCCGAAGGTCGAAGTGCTCGCGGGCATCAACCTTCCCATGCTGGTGAAGCTTGCCAAGGTGCGCGAGGAGCGTCCGCTCCCGGACGCGATCGCGATGGCTCAGGAAGCCGGCCGCAAATACGTCACCATCGCCAGCCGCGTCCTCGCCGGCAAATGAGCGACGAGGCGCCGCAAGCCGGGACGGGCGTGCCCGCGGGCGCGATCTCCAAGGACCTCCTGATCATCAACAAGCGCGGCCTGCACGCGCGGGCCTCCGCCAAGTTCGTCCAGGCCGTGGAGCGCTTCAGCGCGCAGGTCTGGGTGACGCGCGGCGGCGAAACCGTCGGCGGCACCTCGATCATGGGCCTGATGATGCTCGCCGCCGGTCCCGGCACCACCATCACGGTCGCCGCTTCCGGCGATGATGCCGAAGCCGCGCTGGCGGCGATCACCGAACTCGTTGAAAGCAAATTCAACGAGGAAGGGATTTAGGCGGCGTCGCCTCGATCACTTCCCCGGCGGCGCGATGTAGATGTTCCAGCTCATCGACGGACCGGCCTTGCCGTGGGTGAAACGGCGCGTCGTCATCACGATGCGCTCGGCGTTCGGCGCAACCTCGGACACCCACTTCTCGAACGCCGGCAGGCGACCGTCGGCCGGATCGAACACGCCGATGAAGCCGAATCTCTTGACGTCATCGGGCGAAATCAACCCGGACCCCCAGGCCTCGAGCGGCGTGAACGCGGCCGGATGATCCGGGCTGTAGAACACCATCGGCTGGATCGACTCCATGGTGCCGGCGACGACCGCCCAGCGCGAGGCGAAGCGCGCGTGCCAGGCCTGCGTCAGCTCGCGCGCGAGATCCGAGCGCGCGCCATAGGTCGCCGTGTTGCCGGCATTGGCCGCCATCTCGCGCGCGGCGATCCAGGGCGAGGCAGCGAGCGTGGCGACGCTGAGCACGAGCCAGATCGCGACAATGTTGAACACCGCAGCACTCTGCACCCGCAAGGCCGGGATCGCGACCAGCGCGAGCGGCACCAGGAAGAACAGCGAGATGCCCCAATCGGTCTTCATGTAGATGCTGAAAGCCAGCGCGCCGAGTGCGGGACCGACCGCGACGATGATCTGAATGAGCCAGACGTTGCGCGCCTGCGAAAGGTTCACGCTCGCATTCGCGCCGCGCGCCCAGGCCCGCGTGACGATGCGCCAGGGCGCACGCAGGAGCAGCCTGAACCAAGGCGGCACCAGCGCCATCGCCAGCGCGGCCAGCGCCACCGGCAACGCCAGCAGCGCGACATTATGCAGGACATAGCCGGCCACGAGCTGATGCACCTGGCCGCTGTCCTCGAGGCTGTAGGTATCGCCGGCATAGGTCAGCGGCACGAAATGCGCGTCCGCCAGCCAGACGATGTGCGGAATCATCGCCACCACCATCGTCGCGATCGCAGCCCATGGCGCCGGTGACGACAAGAACCTCATTCGCTCCGGATGGATCAGCGCGGCAAGCCCGATGGCGCCGATCATGGTCAGCACCCAGTATTTGGTCATCAGCGACAGCGCGCCGGCAAGGCCGAGCAGGACTCCGGATTGCCAGCTCCGCTTCTCGAACGCATTGAGATAAGCGAGCACGAGGAGCGGCAAGGTGACGAGCTGGAGCAGGTCGGGATTGTACTTGAATCCTTTGAAATTGAAGATCGGGTAGAGCGCGACCATCACCACGACCAGGAACGCGCGCCGCGCATCCACGACGCGCAGCGCGATGAGCCAGCAGATCACCATACCGGTGCTGACGGTCGCCATCGCCAGCGCATAGGTCGCCCAGTCTGTCGGCGGGAACACTGTGAACCAGAGGCCGGCGACCCAGCCCGACAGCGGCGGGTGCTTGCCATAGCCCCAGAGGAATTTCTGGCCCCAGCCCCAGGCTTCCGCGACGTCCATGTGAACGTCCTGCGCTGCCTTGAGATTGATCAGGATGAAGGTCCAGAGCACCGCATGCAGGATGGCAAGCTGGATCACCAGCCAGAGGCGTGCCTCCGGGCGGGTCGCGCTGGCAACCAGCCAGGCCCGAAAGCGGGCATAGCTCACCCGGGTCTTCGCGCGGGCTCGGGCAGACGGGATCGAGGTCGTGGACATGGGCCTGGACATCAGGCGTTGCGTAGCGCGTTTCGGGCCTTCGTGGAATCAGCTTGGCGTGAACAAAGGCCCTGAAATTACAGCAATATGGTTGCCGCACGGGGGTGTGAGTGGTATCCCGCGCCCATGACGACCGTCCCCATTTCCAACATCCGCAATTTCTCCATCGTCGCCCATATCGACCATGGCAAATCGACGCTGGCCGACCGCCTGATCCAGATGACCGGCGGCCTCACCGACCGTGAAATGGCGGGCAAGGAGCAGGTGCTCGATTCCATGGACATCGAGCGCGAGCGCGGCATCACCATCAAGGCGCAGACGGTGCGCCTCGCCTACCGCGCCAAGGACGGCAAGGATTACATCTTCAACCTGATGGACACGCCCGGCCATGTCGACTTCGCCTACGAAGTCTCGCGGTCGCTGGCGGCCTGCGAGGGTTCCCTGCTGGTGGTCGATGCCAGTCAAGGCGTGGAGGCACAGACGCTCGCCAACGTCTACCACGCGCTCGATGCGGGGCATGAGATCGTTCCGGTCCTGAACAAGGTCGACCTTCCCGCCGCAGAGCCGGAGAAGGTCAAGCAGCAGATCGAGGACGTCATCGGCATCGACGCCTCCGAGTCCGTGATGATCTCGGCCAAGACCGGCCTCGGCGTGCCCGATGTGCTGGAGGCGATCGTCACCCGCCTGCCGCCGCCGAAGGGCGACCGCGAGGCGACGCTGAAGGCGTTGCTGGTCGACAGCTGGTACGACGTCTATCTCGGCGTGGTGGTGCTGATCCGCGTCGTCGACGGCGTCATGAAGAAGGGCAGCCGGGTCCGCATGATGGGCACGGGCGCGGCCTATGACATCGAGCGCGTCGGCTTCTTCACCCCGAAGATGACGCAGGTCGACGAACTCGGCCCGGGCGAGATCGGCTTCATCACCGCCGCGATCAAGGAAGTGGCCGACACCCGCGTCGGCGACACCATCACCGACGACAAGAAGCCTGTCACCGAGATGTTGGCGGGCTTCAAGCCGGCCATACCCGTGGTGTTCTGCGGCCTGTTCCCCGCCGACGCCGATGACTTCGAGACCTTGCGCGCGGCGATGGGCAAGCTGCGCCTCAACGATGCGAGCTTCTCCTACGAGATGGAGACCTCGGCCGCACTCGGCTTCGGCTTCCGCTGCGGCTTCCTCGGGCTGTTGCATCTGGAGATCATCCAGGAGCGTCTGTCGCGGGAATTCGATCTCAACCTGATCGCGACCGCGCCGAGCGTGATCTACAAGATGAGTCTGACCGACGGGCAGGAAATCTCGATTCACAATCCTGTCGACATGCCGGACGTGGTCAAGATTGCGGAGATCCAGGAGCCCTGGATCGAGGCCACGATCCTCACCCCCGACGAATATCTCGGCAGCGTGCTGAAGCTGTGCCAGGACCGCCGCGGCTCGCAGAAGGAGCTGACCTATGTCGGCTCCCGCGCCATGGTGAAATACGATCTGCCGCTCAACGAGGTCGTGTTCGACTTCTACGACCGCTTGAAGTCGGTCTCCAAGGGCTATGCCTCGTTCGACTATCATCTCACCGACTACAAGCCGGCCGATCTGGTGAAGATGCAGATCCTCGTCAACAACGAGCCGGTCGACGCGCTCTCGATGCTGGTGCATCGCACCCGCGCCGAAGGCCGCGGCCGCGCCATGGTCGAGAAGATGAAGGATTTGATCCCGCCGCACATGTTCCAGATTCCGATCCAGGCAGCGATCGGCGGCAAGGTGATCGCGCGCGAAACGGTGCGCGCGCTGCGCAAGGACGTCACCGCAAAGTGCTACGGCGGCGACATCACGCGTAAGCGCAAACTTCTGGAGAAGCAGAAGGAAGGCAAGAAGAAGATGCGGCAGTTCGGCAAGGTCGACATCCCGCAGGAAGCCTTCATCGCCGCGCTGAAGGTGGACAGCTGAGGCGAGCGGCCGGGCCATCTCGGGGAGGATTAGGCGGGCCGGCGAAGTATTTTGGGGCCGGACAATTAAAAAACGCGAAAACAACCCCATGCACAGTAGCCGGCACGTTGTTGACATTGGGCTTTTTTTGAACTTTCGATTTTACGAATCGGATTTGACCCGTCGGGCAAAACAGGCGCATGATGGGACCATGGCAGCGGTGCGATCGACAGGCGGCGATGTCCCATCAAACCAACCCAATCACGCTCGTACTCATGGCCAGAATACCGGCAGAGGGGGTCGCGGACTTTCGAGCCTACGAGGATGCGGTTCTGCCGCTCTTGCCCGAGTTCAACGGACGTCTGCAGCGGCGGCTTCGAAATCCTGATGGCACCATCGAGATGCACATCGTCAGCTTCGCATCCGATGCAGACTTTCAAAACTATCGGAATGACCCTCGGCGGACGGGTCAGGCCTCCTTGTTGGAAAAATCAGCAGCGAAGCTGGAAGTGCTTCCGATGACGGACGTCTGACGGACCTCACGCGAGGTCTTCGGAGGAAACACCGGATCGACAAGGCATCGGTGCACATTCCGGTCATTCGGACCAACGCCCGATCAGCTCGTAGGATGGGTTGAGCTCTTGCGAAACCCATCGCCGACGAACGCAGTCTAGAAGTTTGATGGGTTTCGCTTCCGCTCTACCCATCCTACGCGCTTCGGGCGAATCGCTTCTATGCCGGAGGCAACGTCACCCCGGTCAACTCGCCCAGCCTGTCGAGAAGTCTCTCCTGAAAATCGGGATCGGTCGCTTCGTGCGCCGGCTTTTGTTGCCGGAGGTCATGCCAGTAACGACCGCTGACCAGGGCGGCGGGATCATCGCTCACCGCCAGCCAGGTCTGCGTCCGTTGTCCGGTGGCCACGCCGACCGGCGCTCCGGCACCGCCCATTTTGGTGCGGACCCAGCCGGGATCGACGGCGTTGCTCAGCACCTGCGGCCAACGCCGCGCCAAGGCAAAGGCCAATGCGACCATGTGCAGCTTGCTCTCCGCATACGCCTTGGCCGGATCCCAGGTTCGCCTCGTCCAGTCGAGATCGCCCAACGATCCCTCTCCGCCGCGATGGAGTCCGCTGCTGAGATACACCAGCCGATCGGGGCGTTTCATCAGGGCGGTGAGCAAATAGGGCGCGAGCGTGTTGACCGCCAGGGTGGTGGCGTGGCCTTCGGGCGTCGGGCCGCGGCTGCGCTCGGTATAGACCCCGGCGTTGTGGATGACCGCGTCCATTCGTCCGATTGCGTTGACCTGGTCTGCCACGTGCCTCGTCTGGGCGACCCTCTTGAGATCGCCGATCACGACCCGTGCGGAATGCGATTCAAGCCCGGCGATTGCCGCCGCACGTTCCACCGATCGCGCGTGCAGGACGACTTGGTGGCCCTGTTCGAGGAGAGACTGGGCAGCTGCGCGTCCCAAACCGTCCGTGCTGCCCGTGATGAAGACGATTGCCATGGCCACTCCTGTTCGATCCCCGCTTCGGCGCCTCCGTCGAAACCTCAACGAGAATGCAACATGTTCGACTGATCATGCCGTGGCGAACGGGAGCGCCGAACGAAGACACCACAACCGAACAATCCTCGAAGAAGCGCATTAACATCCGATAAGTTGGGAATGACCGCATGTCGAATTTCGTCATGCTGCTGGTCGAGGACGACTCGCTCCAGCGCGAAGTTCTATCCGACCTTCTTAAGGACGAAGGGTTCGAAGTCGTCGAATGTGCCACCGCAGAAGCGGCGGAGCTAATCGTGGCGTCTACTGGCAATGAGCTACGGGCGCTCATCACTGATCACAACCTCGCTGGGAGAATGACCGGGCTCGAGCTCGCGGAGTACGCTCGCAGTGCGCATCCCGGGCTCAACATCGTGCTGATGTCCGGGACGGTGATGGCGCCCCTCCCGCCCAACACGACCTTTTTGCACAAGCCGTTCGCGCCCGCCCATTTGCTGGCGGCCGTGTAGAATCAGAATGCCCTCGAAGGTCATCCGCCCGAATTTTCTGCGCCGACGGCGTTCTCGCTCTCCGGCACCGTCAGCCGGACGGAGTGCCCCTGCCGCATGGCGAGCGATGCCGCCGCAACGGCCGCCTCGAAAGCGGCTTCCTTGGTCTGGTAAGTGTTCCGGACTTCGCCATCGTGGTCGACGTGCCAGGCACCGTCCCTGCCAACAATATCATAGGCTGCGAGGCCCATAGTCTATCCCTCCTTCATGCGTCCGGTGTTGCCTTGGACGCCTGGGTGCTGCTCACCGGGTCCGACGCCGGGAAACTGTCCTTCAAGCCCTTGTCCAACTCGTCGTCCTTGGCCTTGTCGCGTCGGATGCCACGCTTGAGATCTTCCGCGTTCTTGTCCGGCGGTGCCGGATCGAATTTTTCGGTCATGGGAGTGTCCTTTCGCTACCTCAAACGCCTTGAGCTCCCGACCGTTCCTTTCGAGGAACAACGCAGTCGCGGTTTGCTGTCGAACGGAAAAAACCAGAAAGCGCCTGCCGCGCGGGCTCTTTCATTCAGGTTGCATTTACTGCTACAACACATCCTTAGATCGTATCAGGCATCCGCCAATCAGGAGAAGGCAATGAAAGCTTCGGTTTTTGCGCTGGGGGGCTTGATGATTCTGTCGATCACATCAGCGAACGCAGCTCCCAAAGCGATGGCCGCCCCGACCACGGCGGCCAGCTCGGTCGCATGTTCCACCTCGGGTGGCGGCTTTGGGAGCTACCCGTCAGGCTGCCGAAACGGAGCAAACTTCAAGACCTACAACGAATGCAAGGAGTCAGGCGTCAAGCGCGGCTGGAGACACGAAGATATGGCGTGGTACTGCAGCGGTCTGGGACTGCAATAGCTTGCAGTTGCGAGGCATGGCGGGACGGCCGAACGGCATTGGCTGTTTACGGCCGCGGACCTACAGCGACGGTTGGAGCGCCCCATGGAATGCACAATCCGGCCCGCACTCGCGAATGATGCCGATGGGATCAGTGCTATCATCTTGCGGGCGCTGCGGGAAACGAACGCGAAGGACTATGCGGACGAGATCATCGAAAGGATCGCGCATAGTTTCAGTCCCGATGCCGTGCGGCGGCTGATCGGACAACGCACCGTGTTTGTCGCCACGATCCGCAGCCGCATAGTTGGAACAGCAAGCCTCGACGGAAACGTGGTCCGCATGGTCTTCGTGGCTCCCGATGTTCAGGCCGGGGGCATCGGCAAGCTGCTGATGGCCGAGATCGAGCGCACGGCGCGCGCACGAAACGTCGCTTCGCTGACCGTCCCTTCTTCCGTCACCGCCGAGACTTTCTACGCGCGGCTCGGGTTCAAGGCGGTGCACGACAGCTATCATGGTGACGAACGCACGATCATCATGGAGCGCCTGCTAAAGGATTCGATGTAGGGTTTGGCTGTTCTCCAGGATTCATCGGCCAGCGGGCTTATCGTATCGCTACCGCCGCGCGGCGAGCACGTTCGAAGGAGCCGTTTGCAACGCTGCGCGCCTCTCGCTGAGGGCATGATCGAACAGTTCGAGCACCAGGCCAAAGGCTGCCAGCTCCTCCTCCTCGATGGCGCCGTCATCGTAGCAGCCAAGCGTTTCCTCGATGATGGCGTCGACCTCCTGCTGCATAGCCAGCAGTTCGTGGTCGAACTCCGCGGTGCGCACCCTGGAAACCAGGGCCAGAATTCTGTTGCGATGGCCGGTGTTCTCGTCCCTTTCATCCCGATTGAGATATTGACGCAGCCAGGCGCCGGCCGAACCAATGCCGGAGAGAAGCAGGAGCGCAAACCAGAAGTAGTCGCCGTATCTGTCGAGGAAGGTGCGCTCAGTGCCGTCGATCACGGCCGCCGCTCCCCGGTGTACTGGCAGCTCGGCTTCTTTCTCGGTGTCCGGCTTGGTGATTTGCGCAGCGCCAGGCACTTGCCTGGCAATCGCCTGCCGGAGGGCGAATTGCTGGCGGTAAAACGCCGCCACTGTCGTTTCGGACAAGGCATTCCGTGCGACGATCAAATGACTGACACTGACAGTCTCCACCTTGTCATCGGGCCAGGCCGGACTCGCATTGAAAATGCTTGGTGGAATTTCCTCCGATTCATAACGCGGATGCTTCAAGGCGATGGCTTCCGATGCGTCGATCGCGAGAAATTTGGGCTCGCCACGTGTCCGCGCCGTCGCGGCGACCGCGTCGGCGGTTATCTTGCTGTCGAGCGGACCGACCGCCATGTAGGCGTCAAGGCTCGGGTCGCGCGCCAGCTCCTCAATCTGGCCCGTGCCGAACTGGCTAATCGTGACCTTGTCCGCTGCCACCCCGGCGGCGCTCAGGATGACCCTCAGCAATGCGGCGTTCGCCGGCGTCCCGCCGATCACTCCCACCTTGCGGCCTTCGAGATCGGCGACCTCCTTGATTTTCGGCGCCGGTTTCCGCTTGGAGCCCTTGCCCGCAACTCCCGAAGAAGACCACAGCACGACGAAATTCTTGCGCAAGATGACGACTGTTTGCGCGTCCGCCGGCATTTCCAGATCGCCGCGACCGACCGCGAGGTCGGCCTTGCCGGCACCGAGCAGAGCGAGAGCTTCGGCCGCCCCGGCGGTCACGATCGGAGACAGCTTTACAGTCCTGCTTTCGCTGGCAAAGGCCTCGGTCATCGCCTCGATCACCTTGTGATCGTTGCTTCCCGGCGGTCCGACGGCAATCCGGAGAGTTATCGGCCGCAGCGCGTAATACAATATACCCGCAGCGGCTCCGAAAACGAGAAATCCGACGGCCAAAATCAGCAGCAGGGTCTTCGTCTGTCTCCGCCCTCGGCGGGCTGCGTCACTGCGTATCATCGGGGGCTCAGACGAGGACATTTGGCGCTGCCGGTTGGAGGTCAAAAATCGCTGCCTGCTTTGTGGGAATACCACGTTCTTCCGAAGGAAGATAACGCCCGGGCAGCGGGACTTGTTTCCTGGCGCCAGCGCGAGCTTTGGCGGCCCTCCGACGTCAATTGCCGCATTTCATTCCCACGCTGGGCTAGGGCGTCATCACGCCTGCGCTACGACGGGGAATAACGGGTATCCGATCCAAATCAGACGTCAGAACCGCGCATGCATGCGGGAATCATTTGGAGACACCTATGATCACCTCAAGGATGCTGGTTGTGGTCGCGATCGTATCAACGATAGGCACAGTCTCGGCGCAATCTTCCCATCCATCGCTGCCCGGAAAGGAAACGACCACGAGGCCCTGGACGGCGCCGGTCGGCCACCGTCAGCCGCACGCTGCCGACGCTCCCACGACAACCATAGGACCGGAGGATTTTCCTTGATAGGGAGGATGCCAACGTCGACCGCAAGATCTCCGGCATTTGCCGGGGCTGCTGATCGAACCAGCACCAGATTCTAAAGCGCGATCAAACCGGGCGGCGGCTTGCGCATCTGCGATGCCTGCTCGTAGGCATAAGCCAGACGCAAAAGCTTGTGCTCGCTCCAGGCACGGCCGGCGAAGCTGACGCCGAGCGGATAGTCGGGCGTATCCTTGTCGCCCGCTTCCGAGAGGAAGCCGGCCGGCACCATGACGCTGGGATAGCCCGCTTTAGCCGCAATCGCTGCGCCGGTCGCGCCCGGGAACAGGACAGCGTCCAGCTTGTGCTGATTCATATAGGCGTCCATGCCGCACGTCTTGGCGGCGAGCAAGTCCATGGCACGGGCCGATTTGTATTCGCGCTCGCTCAGATCGCCTTTGGTGAGATCGGCGGCGAGAAACAGGTCCTGGCCGAAGCGCAGCGCCTTGTCCGCATTCGCCGCGTTGAAGGCAATGATATCGGCCATAGTCTTGATATCGGTATTGGTTGCCCAATCCCTGAGATAGAGATTGAGCCCGTATTTCAGCTCGTAGAGAAACACGATCGGCGAGCCGGTCGGATTGCCCTTGTTGCGGCTGAGCGGATTACGGTTGAGCACGGCCATGCCGGTGCCCGGCCCGGCAATCCAACCGCGTGTCGGCATGTTGGCGCGCACGATGACGGCGCCCAGATCCTCCATCACCTTGATGACCTCGGCCATCAGCTTGGCCCCGTCGGGTGGCAGCTTGCCGTAGAAGCAATCGTTCAGCGGATCGGCGGGATCGCTCGGCACACCGATGCGCGCACCCTTCATCGCATCGCGTACGAGGTCGACCGTGTAATCGGCCGGCCTGCGCTGCCGCTCCGTCACGGGATCGCACGGGTCGCTGACGGCCAGAACGTTCAGCAGCATTGCCGCGTCGCGCACCGTGCGCGTCATCGGCCCCGCAGTGTCCTGGCTATGCGCCATCGGCACGATGCCGGTGCGGCTGATCAGCCCGACGGTCGGCTTGACCGTGACGAGGCCATTGCGGCTGGCAGGATGCAGCAGCGAGCCCGAGGTCTCGGTGCCGATCGAGACCGCACACAGGCCCGCCGCCACGGCGACCGCCGAGCCCGAGCTTGAGCCACCCGGGTCTACGACCGGGATGCCACGATCGTCCATCAGCGTCGGCACGTACGGGTTTTTCACCTGGCCGCCCAGCGATGAATAGCCCGAGGGCATGTCGATCGCGAGGATGTTGGCGAATTCCGTCAAGTTCGCCTTGCCCAGGATCACCGCGCCGGCCTTGCGCAGCAGCTTGACGATGGTGGCGTCCCGCCTGGCGCGTGCGCCCTCCAGCGCCAGCGAGCCCGCCGTCGTCGGCTGCTTGTCGCCGGTTGCGATATTGTCCTTCAGCAATATCGGGACGCCGGCCAATGGTCGTTTAGCCGACGGCCTAGTCTCGTCCAGCTTGCCCGCGATCGTGAGCGCATCGGGATTGAGCGCGCGCACGGCGTTGAGCATCGGACCATCGCGGTCATAAGCCTCGATGCGCCCGAGATAGAATTGGGTCAGCGCCGTGGAGGTGATCTGCCCGTCAGCCAGAGCATCGATGATGTCGCTCATGGGCGCATGCGCGAGCTTGGGTGCGTGCGCGAGCGTCAGCTTCGGCGCTTCGGCGGCGGCCGCAGCGCGGCGGATTGGCCTCTTCATCGCGTGCCTCATGGGCGACCTCGAATATGCTACAGATGGTAACATTAAGTCTGGTTGCGCGACAAGCCGATCACTGAACCACGCGCTTGCTATCCGTCATCCTGAGGCGCGCGGCATGCGATGCGAATGCAGCGCAGGCCAAGCCTCGAAGGATGAACGGCCCCGATGCAGCCGGGCCGTCGCCCTTCGAGGCTCGCCCAGCGGCGCATTCGCGCCGCTAAGCTCGCGCCTCTGGGTGACGGGTCGGAGCCAAGCGCCGGGATACGATCTTGATCGTCCCCACCAAATAGACCACCATCGCGCCACTTACCGCTCACACCAAGAATGGGCGAGGAAACGCTGACATGAACGCAACTCCCGGGGTTGGCTTGGTCGAACGCGCCCGCGCCATCGCGCCGCTCATTGCCAGCGAGGCTGACGAGATCGAGCGGACGCGGCGGCTGACGCCGGCCGTCGTCTCTGCGCTGATCGAGAATGGGCTCTATCGCGCGCTGCTGCCGCAAAGTCTTGGCGGCGGCGAAGCGCCGCCGGAAGCCTTCATGCAGATGCTGGAGGAGATCGCGAAAGCGGATGCCTCCACCGCCTGGTGCCTTGGTCAATGCGCGGTCTGCGCGATGATCGCGGCCTCGCTCGACCACGACACCGCGCAGGAGATCTTCAACACGGCGCCGGGCATCCTCGCCTGGGGCGCGATCGCGCACGAGGCGCGCATCGTCAAGGGCGGTTATCGCGTCACGGCGCGCTGGGATTTTGCCTCGGGCTCGCGGCAGGCGAGCTGGCTCGGGGCACATGTCCGCATCGTCGGCGCCGACGGCACGCCGCGCAAGAATGCCGACGGCTCGGCGGAGGTGCGCACCATCCTGTTTCCGGTCGCGAGCGCCGTGCTGCACGACGTCTGGCAGGCGATCGGGCTCGCGGGCACCGGCACCGATTCCTACGAGGTCGCCGACCTCTTCATCCCCGAGCGCTTCACCGCGTTTCGTGACGTCCCGTCCGCGCTACGCGAGAAGGGGCCGCTCTACAGGATCGGCACCGGCTCGACCTTCAGCCTCGGCTTTGCCGGGGTGTCGCTCGGCGTGGCGTGCGCCACACTGGATGCCGCGATCGCGCTGGCGCGCGGCAAGCATCAGTCGCTGGCGGCCAGCGCCATGCGCGACAACGGAGCGGTCCAAGGCCTGATCGGCCGCACCGAGGGCGACCTGCGGGCCGCGCGCGCCTATCTCTATGCGACGGCAAGTGCGATGTGGCGCGATCTCTGCGCGACCGGCGAATTCAGCGCGGCGCATCGGAGCTCGGTTCGCCTCGCCGCGACCTGGACCATTCACCAGTCGGCCAGGGTGGTCGACACCGCCTATCACATGGCCGGCGCCACGGCCGTATTCCGCAGCAATCCGTTCGAACGACGGTTTCGCGACATTCATGCTATCGCGCAGCAGATCCAGGCGCGCGACACGCATTACGAAGACGTCGGTAAGATGATCCTTTCCGGAGACTGCTGACGTCGACCAGTTGCGACAGTGCACGCACGCTGACCTATATTGAGTTCGCCAACCGGCGTCTTTGTCGCTGAACCTTTGTGGATTTTGCCGGACCAATTTCTATAGCTACAAAAACAACAGCTTTTCCGCTGTGACCGCGCCGACCATTTGGAAGTGATAATTCTGAATTGTTTCTAGCGCGCTGCCTTTGCGCAAGAGAGGTCCGTTATGGGCCGAACAGCTGGCAAGAAAGTCAGTTGCCATTCCATACGGCATCATTCGCCGGGATGGCACCAACGTAGCATTTTCATTGTTGCCATCCTCTGCATCGCATGCACTGTCCTGTTCGCGAGCGAAGCCCTGGCGCAATGCTCGGCACGAGACGTCCTGCGGAATCACCTGAAGCTCAAGCAAGCGCGCTCTGACGGGCCGCAAATCCCAATCAGATCCGCCGTCGATGTCCCGGCGTGGAAGACGATCAGGATCGGGACGTTTGCAAATGTCTTCGCCCTCGGTAACGCGTTGGATGCGGCAGGTTGCGGCATCGGAAACTCGGCTGGCGAAATTCTCGCGCGACCGACGTTTACCGTCAGCGCCACGACAACAAGCGTGGAGCTTTTCGCGGTGTCGGCGGCCGAATTGGGCTTTCGGACCGACACTGCGTTGCTGGCGGACATCTATGCGCGCGCCAAACAGCTGGGCTTCGGCCTTGCGGCTGCAGAAGTCGGACCACAACTGAGGCTTCAATATTTCGACCAGCCGATCGGCGAATTTCTCATCATCGGAATGGAGCCAATCAGGACTTGGCAGGGCGCCCCCGTCATCTTGAATGTAGCCAATGGCGGCGCGGGACTCATCCTCATCGGCCAGGATGGCAGCGCCGATGCTCAGATTCCCGCGGCATCCCGCTTCGTATTCGTGCGGTCCCATGAAACCGCTCCTGCCGAGGCCGTAACATTTGTCGGCCACTGAATTGCAACTGTGCCCAACTCAAGACGCAAGCCGGCATCCCGCAGCCTAGGCCACCATTGCGGCGTCCTCGTCGGCGCCATCGATGCCCCGTTGCGCGGCGAGTAGACTGATAATCTCGATATTCGGCCGGGCCTTGCTGAACAGAAAACCCTGGCCTTCGTCGCAGCCCTCAGTGCGCAGACAGCTCAGCTCGGCTTCGGTCTCGACGCCTTCGGCGGTGATGGTGACGCCGAGGCCTTTGCCGAGGCTGACGATGGAGCGGATGATCGCCTGGGCCTCGCGATTGGCGCCGAGATCGCGCACGAAGGATTGGTCGATCTTGATCTTGTCGAACGGGAAGCTGCGCAGATAGCTCAGGCTGGAATAGCCGGTGCCGAAATCGTCCATCGAGATGCGCACGCCGAGCGCGCGCAACGCGTGCAACGTCGCCAGCACCTGGGCGCTTTTCTCCAGCAGCAGCGTTTCCGTGATCTCGAGCTCGAGCCGCCGCGGCGGCAGGCCGGAATGCTTCAGCGCATCCGTCACCACCGAAAGCAGATTGCCGCTGCGGAACTGGAGCGGCGACAGGTTGACGGCGACGCGGACGTCGTCCGGCCAGGTCGCGGCATCGTGACAGGCCCGGCGCAGCATCAGGCCGCCGAGCGGATTGATCAGCCCGGTTTCTTCCGCGACCGGAATGAACTCGGCCGGCGAGACCATGCCGCGCTCGGCATGCGGCCAGCGCACCAGCGCCTCGAAGCCGGTGATGCGGCCGCTCTGGAGGTCGATCAGCGGCTGGTAGTACGGCCGCAGCACGTCGTTCTGGATGGCATCACGCAGCTCGACCTCGATCTTGCGGCGGGTCTGCGCTTTCGCATCGAGCGCCGCCTCGAAGAACGCGAACGAGCCGCGCGCATCCAGCTTGGCGCGCGACAGCGCCATGTCGGCGCTCTTGAGCAGCTTTTCGGAATCGTCGCCGTCGCCCGGCGCCATCGCGATGCCGATGGAGGCGCCGATCACCACGGAATGGCCGTCGAGCAGATAAGGATCGGCGATGGCTTCCAGCAGGCGCTTGGCCAGCAGCACCGCATCCTCGGGACGCGTCAGGCCGCTCTGCACGATTGCGAACTCGTCCGAGTTCAGCCGCGCCAGCGCGTCCTCCTCGCGCAAGGTCGAACGCAACCGCTTGCCGACACCGCGCAGCAGCTTGTCGCCGATCGCGTGTCCCAGCGTGTCGTTGACCGCCTTGAAATTGTCGAGCCCCAGCATCAGCAGCGCGACCTTGTCGGTGCTGCGCCTCGTATGCAGCAGCATCTCGTCGATCTGCTGGCGCAGCAGATTGCGGTTTGGCAGACCGGTCAGCCCGTCATGCTGGGCCATGAAGGCGAGCCGTGCCTCGGCGCGCTTGCGCTCGGTGATGTCCATCAGCGCGAGCAGCACCGCGGGCCGCTCGGCATAGGTCAGTTCGCGCGAATAGATCGCAAGGTCGATCAGGGCGCCATCGGCCTTGACGTGCTTCCAGGTGCGCCCGGCCTGCTCCTCGCCGGCCGAATCGGTGGTCCAGGGCGGCTCGCTGTCGAAGGCCTGAAGGGAACGGATCGTCAGCAGCTCGAACTCGGCGCGGCTGTAGCCGTAATGGGCGACCGCGGCATCGTTGACGCCGAGGATGCGCTCGTCGTCGAGTGCGCAAACGATCATGGGGACGGGATTGCCGTCGAACAGCAGGCGGAACGAGGCTTCGCGCTGCTTCAACTCGGTGATGTCCACGCGCAGGCCGACGACGCCGCCGTCGTCGGTCAACCGCTCGTCGATCAGGATGACGCGGCCGTCCGCCAGCTTCTGCTCGTGGCGCGCGCCGGGCTGATAGAGCTTTTGCAGCCGCTCGGCGATCCATTCTTCCTCATGGCCGGCAGCCTCTGGATAGTCGCCGCGGGCGACGCCGATGCGCAGCGTGTCCTCGAGGCGCGCGCCTTCCTCGAACAGATCGGCGGTCTTGCTGTAGATCTCCGCGTATTGCTTGTTCCAGAGGACGTAGCGGCCCTCGGCATCGAGAAACACGATGCCCTGCGGCAGGATCTCGATGGCCTGGCGCAGGCGCTCATGGGATTTGCGCGCTTCCGCGATCGCGGCCTCGGCGCGGCCGCGCAGACCTTCGTCGCGTTCGGACGGAGGATGAGGGGCGCGCGCAAAGCGCGGCTTGCGCGGGTGCAGGCCGGACCTGCCAAGCACGCTTCCCTTTCGCTTTTTTGGCTTTCGAAACCCCAAACTCAACTTCACTCGTCCCAGTCGCGCCCAGCGACCGCAACTCTTGGGGCAAGTGTCTGAAAGAAAGGTAATCTTGGGTAGTATGGCGATGGGAGGCAGGTCTGGCACTCTCGAAAAAACAGCCCTCATTGCCCGTTTGCAAGGCGCGACAGCGCCGATGGGCGCTCCAGGCGCATCGCATTGTCGTCATCGGAGAACGAGATGGCGCAAAATTGCGCGCTGCCTTGAATTATTTCCGGGATCGCGCGCGCTTGCATGCAGAAGGGGGTGAGTACGCGTCCCGCGCACGAATTTTGGTCAATGCATGAGAGGGTTATCGCATTGTTAAAAATCGGCCGGCCGACGCACCGGGAACTACGACTTCGAGACGATATTTCAGCGGAGGGACTGTTTCTTAACCCTGACGCGGTGTTGGGCTATAAGAATGTCAACATGAGTCCCCGCCGCCTCGCCCCTCTCCTGCTCGTCATGACGCTCCTGGCCGCCGGCGACGCGCTGGCCCAGGACAAGGGCAGCGTCAACCCAAAGCCGCTGCCGCCGCTCGCCAATCCGAACGATCCCAGTATTGGCGCCAAGGAACTGTTCGCGCGCAAGCTGCTGCCGTCGAAGGGACCGGCGCACGTCATCGGCTCCTATGTGAAAGGCTGCATCGGCGGCGCCGAGCAGATGCCGCTCAACGGCGACAATTGGCAGGTGATGCGGTTGTCGCGCAACCGCAGCTATGGTCACCCCGCGATGATCGCGCTGATCAAGCGGCTTGCCGCCAGGGCGCACAAGGACGCGGGATGGCCGGGCATCCTGGTCGGCGACATCGCCCAGCCGCGCGGCGGGCCGGCCCTGTCCGGCCATGCCAGCCACCAGATCGGCCTCGATGCCGACATCTGGCTGACGCCGATGCCGGACCATCGGCTCTCGCGCGAGGAGCGCGAGGACATGTCGGCGGTGATGATGGTGCGCCCGGACCGGCTCGACATCGATCCGAAGGTGTTCACGCCGGGCCATGTGCTGGTGCTGCGCGACGCGGCGCAGGAGCCGGCGGTGCAGCGCATCTTCGTCAATGCCGCGATCAAGAAGGCGCTGTGCCGGGAGGCCAAGGGCGACCGTTCCTGGCTGTCGAAGATCCGGCCGTGGTGGGGCCACGACTATCACTTCCACATCCGCATGCACTGCCCGGCGGGCGCGAGCGACTGCGAGGGCCAGCCGTCGCAATCCGAGGACGAAGGCTGCAAGCCCTCCGATCTCGCCTATTGGTTCAGCGACGGCGTGCTGCACCCCAACCCCCCACCGGAGCCGCCGAAGCCGAAGCCGCCGATGACGCTGGCGCAGATGCCGGCGGCGTGCAAGGCCGTGCTGCACGCGGGCGACGCGAAACGGTAAAGCCTCCGCGGTCATCCCGGCCTAGTGCGCAATTGCGCACTAGGCCGCGATGACGAATTCCTGGTTGGCGCCATGCGAACCGTCGCCTTTGACCTGTTCGGCCACCCTGTTATGATGACCCAGCGATCGCTTGCCGGACCGTAAGTCCGTCAGGCTTGCCGGAACAGCGCTTCCGCCGGTCGCAAGCCTAATTCAACCAACGCCGTCTTGCGCGCGCCGCCTTGCGTGCCCTGAACGCGCGCATGGAGCGCTTCCGATGTCCCGCCTTTCCGTGCTGCTTTCGGCTATGTTCCTTCTGGCCGCGAGCCTTTCGCCTGCTGGAGCCGAAGACAAGACCATCACCGTGTTCGCGGCAGCCTCGATGAAGAACGCGCTCGACGAGGTCGACGCCGCCTACACCGCCAGGACCGGCGTCAAGTTCAGCGTCAGCTATGCCGCAAGCTCCGTGCTCGCCAGGCAGATCGAGCAGGGCGCGCCGGCCGATGTGTTCGTCTCCGCCGACACCGACTGGATGGACTATGCGATCTCCAGGAAGACCATCAACGAGCCGACCCGGGTCAATCTGCTCGGCAACAGCATCGTGCTGATCGCGCCGAAGGATTCCAGGCTCGACAACGTGCCCATCGCGCAGGGTTTTGACCTCGCAAAGCTCGCCGGCGACGGCAGGATCGCGACCGGCGACGTCAAATCCGTGCCGGTTGGGAAGTATGCCAAGGCGGCGCTGACGAGCCTCGGAGCCTGGCAGGCTGCGGAGCCGAAATTCGCCATGGCCGAGAGCGTGCGGGCCGCGCTGACGCTGGTCGCGCGTGGCGAGGCCAATCTCGGCATCGTCTATTCCACCGATGCCAAGGTCGAGCCCGGCGTGAAGATCGTCGGCACCTTCCCGGCGGATTCGCATCCCGCGATCATCTATCCCGTCGCTGCGACCACGACAGCAAAGGGCGAGACCAGCGACTATCTCGCCTTCCTGCGCTCGACCGCCGCCAAGACCATTCTGGAAAAATACGGTTTCAAGTTCCTGACCAGCCCCTCCACTTAATTTGCGATTTGATGCTCGACATCTCTCCCGCCGAATGGACGGCGATCCTGCTCTCGCTCAGGGTTGCCGTCATCGCGACGCTGGTGGCAACGCCGTTCGGCATTGCGCTGGCATGGCTGCTCGCGCGGCGTGATTTCTGGGGCAAGTCGGTGCTCGATGCGCTGGTGCATCTGCCGCTGGTACTGCCGCCTGTCGTCACCGGTTATCTGCTGCTGCTGACCTTCGGCCGCCGCGGCCTCGTCGGCGGTTTTCTGGCCGATACTCTCGGCATCGTCTTCGCCTTCCGCTGGACCGGTGCTGCGCTTGCCTGCGGCCTGATGGCGTTTCCGCTGCTGGTGCGTCCGATGCGGTTGTCGATCGAGGCGATCGACCGCCGGCTCGAGCAGGCCGCCGAGACGCTCGGCGCCACTCCTTTCAAAGTGTTCTTCACGGTGACGCTGCCCTTGGCGCTGCCCGGCGTGCTCGCCGGCATGGTGCTCGGCTTTGCGAAAGCGATCGGCGAATTCGGCGCCACCATCACCTTCGTCTCCAACATTCCCGGAGAGACCCAGACGATTTCGTCCGCGATCTATTCGCTGATCCAGACCCCGGACGGTGACGCCGCCGCGGGACGGCTCGTGATCGTCTCGATCGTGCTGGCGCTCGGCGCGCTGATCGCGGCCGAATGGTTCGCCCGCCGCGCCACCGCGCGCTTGCACGGGAATTGACCATGCTGCGCGTCGACATCGAAAAGCAGCTCGGCGAATTCTCGCTGTCCGCATCCTTCGAAAGCGAAGGCCGCGTCATCGGCCTGTTCGGAGCGTCGGGAGCCGGCAAGACCTCGCTGGTCAACATGATCGCGGGGCTGCTGCGGCCCGACCGCGGCACCATCGTGATCGACGGCGAGACGGTCGACGACAGCGCGGCCGGCATTCATGTGCCGACCTGGCGCCGCCGCATCGGCTATGTGTTCCAGGATGCGCGGCTGTTTCCGCATCTCAACGTCGCGCAAAATCTCGACTATGGCAGGCGGATGAACGGCCTCGCGCCCGATCCGGCGCAGCACAAGCGCGTCATCGAGCTGCTCGACATCGGCGCGCTGCAGGGTCGCCGCCCCGGAAAACTCTCCGGCGGCGAGCGTCAGCGCGTCGCGCTCGGTCGCGCGCTGCTGTCGAGGCCGCGCCTGCTGCTGCTCGACGAGCCGCTCGGCGCGCTCGACGAAGGCCGCAAGCTGGAGATCCTGCCCTATCTGGTGCGGCTGCGCGACGAGGCTAATGTCCCCATGGTCTATGTCAGCCACGACGTCGCCGAGCTGCGCCAGCTCGCGACGCAGATCGTGATGCTGAAGCAGGGCCGGGTGACGTCGTTCGGCGGGGTGAAGGTGCTGACGTAGCCATACTGGCCGTCGCACCCACCGCCGTCGTCCCGGCGAAGGCCGGGACCCATACCGCGTGCTTTATCGGTAGGCGGCAGTGGGAGTACCGGCGAAGAATAGCAGGCGGTCTTCGCCAAATAACTTCCTGTGGTTATGGGTCCCGGCCTTCGCCGGGACGACGTTGGGGAGACAGTGGGGCTAACACGCCTTCCGCCGCTTCGGCTTCACCGCGCCAAACACGCTCGTCAAATCCTCACTCACCGGCGCCGCATCGTCATCCAGATGCAGGCGGCTCTCGACATGCAGGAAATGCTCGCGCGACACCGCAATCGCACGCGCGACGTCTCGGGCACGCAGCGCTTCGACGATGGCACCGTGCTCGTCCACCGCACAGATCGAATCGGTGGCGGGTTCGTAGACCGAGACCATCACCGAGGAGCGGCTGAGCAGATCGGCGAGGAAGCGCGAGAGCTCTGCATTGCCGAGCGCCTCCACCAGATGAACGTGGAACGCGCCCGACAGCCGCACCGACGCGGCGCGGTCACCGCGCGTTGCCGCGGCGCGCTCCTCGGCGAGATGCGCCGTCAGCCGCTCGATCAGGGCGTCGTCGACATGACGCACGAGCTGCGTCAGCACGCCGGCCTCGAGCACGCGATGCGCCTCGTAGACGCTGCGGACGTCGTCGAGCGTCGGGCGCGGCACGCGAGCGCCGCGGTTGGGAATCATCTCCAGCCGCCGCTCGGCACCGAGCCGATGCAGCACCTTGCGGATGCGCTCGCGCGAGACGCCAAATATCTCGGCGAGCGGCGGCTCGGCCAGCTTCGCCCCGGCCTTCAGCTTGCCCTCCAGCAACGCGTGCAGGATGGCCTGGTAGACCGCCTCGTCCTCCGCCGGATTGGCCTTGCCGAGCCCTTTGCCGCTTCTCTTGCCGCTTTCTTTGCCGTCTCGCCCGCGCTGCGTCGTCATGGCGGTAGCTAGGCCCAAAGGATGCGCAGCGTCACCTCCAAAAAATGTGCACATTTGCTGCGCCGGCATGCAGGCGCCGCGCAGGCGCCAAAACCATCATCCAGCTAACTGACTGATGTACATCGCAATTATGAAAATGTGCACATTTGGCATGGCGCTTGCTGCGTCTCCGCTGCAAGCTTTACGCACAACAAACGGGACATGCCCATGCACACCCCCTCCCGACGCAGCGTTTTGACCTCCGGCGCGGCCCTGGCCGCGATCATCGCCGCTCCGGCGCGGCTGCGCGCCGCGCCCAGGGAGATCGTCATCGGCGGCCCCGCGGGCGCCGCGAAATATTTCAATGCCGATTTGTTTCCCGTGCTGGAGAAGAAGCTCGACTGCAAGGTGCTCTACGAGGGCACAAACTCGCTGACCAATCTCCAGAAGATGCAGGCCGACAAGGCCGCGCCGAAGATCTCCGTCGTCATCATGGACGATCCGGTGATGCTGCCGGCAGCCAGCGACGGCCTGATCACCAAAATGTCGGCATCGTCCATCGCCAACCTCGGCAAGCTGGTCGACGGCGCGGTGCATCAGGACGGACTATGGGCGAACTATCAGCGGCCCTGGGCCGGCATCGCCTATTCGACCAAACGCATGAAGACGGCGCCTGGCAAATGGTCCGACCTCTGGGATGCGAAATATGCCTCCAGGGTGATCGTGCCGTCGCTGTCGAACACCGAAGGTTTCTGGACGCTGCTCGCAGCCGCCCATCTCGAGACCGGCAAGCCCTACAAGGAGGCGCAGTACGAGATCGACGCCGCCTTCAAGAAGGTGAAGGAGCTGAAGGCGAACCTCTTGAACGTCTACACCAACGCGCCGCAGGCCATCAATCTGATGGAGCAGGGCGAGGCGTGGATGATCGGCGGCCAGTTCTCGGCCTACACGCTGATCCGCAAGGCGGAAGGGTCGCCGGTCGATCTCGCCGTGCCGCAGGACGGCGGCTTTGCGATGCCGTCGGGAATAGCGAAGGTGAACGGCGCACCGGCCGGCGATCTCGCCGATGCCGTGATCGACTTCTTCCTCAGCCCGGAAGCGCAGATCATCCTCGCCGACAAGGCCTTCGTCGCCCCGACCAACAAGGGCACGCCCACGCCGGCGGGCTTCCCGGACCCAGCCTCGCTGTTCGCGCCGGACTGGGCGTTCGTCGCCAAGAACCGCGCCTCCTGGGTCGACCGCTGGAGCAAGGAGATGACATGAGCGAAGCCGCCCCGCATCTCGTCGTTCGCGGCGTCTCCAAGACATACGGACCCACGACGGTCCTCGACCACATCGACCTGACCATCCGCCGCGGCGAGCTGGTGACGCTGCTCGGCCCGTCCGGCTGCGGCAAGACCACGCTGCTCCGTGCCATTGCCGGCCTGGCGCAACCCGACACCGGCAAGGTCGAACTCGCCGGGCGCGACGTTACCCACGTGCCGCCGCACAAGCGCAATGTCGGCGTGGTGTTCCAGAGCTATGCGCTGTTTCCGCATCTCACCGTCGCCGGCAATATCGCATTCGGGCTCAAGGTGCGCGGCGCGGCCAGGCGCGAGATCGACGCCGCGGTGGAGCGCGCGCTGTCGCTGGTCAAGCTCGGCCACCTCGCCGGCCGGCGCATCTCGGCGCTGTCCGGCGGCCAGCAGCAGCGCGTGGCCCTGGCGCGCGCCATCGCGGTCGAGCCTGACGTGCTGCTGTTCGACGAGGCGCTGTCCGCGCTCGATCGGAAATTGCGCGAGGAGATGCAGGTCGAGCTGCGCCGCCTGCTCCAGGACGTGAAGGCAACCGCGATCTTCGTGACGCACGACCAGGACGAGGCGCTGACCATGTCCGACCGCGTCGCGGTCATGAACAAGGGACGCATCGAGCAGCTCGCCGAGCCGCGCGAGCTGTATCTGCGGCCCGCAAGCCTGTTCGCACTCAACTTCGTCGGGCTCTCGACGCGGATTGCCGGCACGGTGCTGGCGGCCGGCAACGGCAAGGTCGAGGTCGAGACCAGGGTCGGCCGCTTGTCGGCGCTCGGCAATTTCCAGGCGGGTTCGCCTGTCATCGTCGCAGCACGCCCCGAGCAGTTGCGGATCGGCGAGCAAAGCGAAGCGAATACGGCCGCCGGCCGGGTCCGCTCCGTGGTGTTCCAGGGCTCACGCACACTGGTCGACGTCGATGCCGGGGCCGGTGAAAGCCTGCTCGCCGAGCTCTCCGGGCGCGACGGCGCGATCCCTGTCGTGCATGACGAGATCCGCCTGAGCTGGCCGGTGACCGAGACCTTTGCATTTCCGATGGAGGCGCAGGCATGACCGAGGCGGCCCTTGCGGCGCCAGTGGCCGCGCCTTCGGTCGATCGCGAGCGGCTCGCCGCGATCGGATTCGTGCTACCGTCCTTCGTCATCATCGCCGGCGTGTTCGCGCTGCCGCTGGTGCTGCTGCTGGGCGTCAGCATCGTCGATGCCAACGGGCTGACCTTCGCGAACTACAAGCGCCTGCTCGGCACGCCCTATTATCTCGGCGTGGTCTGGAATTCCTTGCGGCTCGGGCTGCTGACGACGCTGATCGCCTTCCTGATCAGCTATCCCGCCGCCTTCGCGCTGGCGCGCGCCCGCGGCGCCTTGCGCTCCGTGCTGCTGGCGACGCTGTTCCTGCCGCTGGCGGCCAGTGTCATCGTCAAGGCGTTCGCCTGGACCATCCTATTGCGCAGCGACGGCATCGTCAACGAGACGCTGATGGCACTCGGCATCATCGAAGATCCGATCCGCATGATTTTCACCGAGACCGCGCTGATCGTCGGCGCCGTCAACATCTTCCTGCCCTTCATGATCCTGCCGATCTACGCGATCGTAGCCCAGCTCGATTCCCGCTACGCCGAAGCCGCCGCCACGCTCGGCGCCTCGCCGGTCGTGACGTTTGTCCGCGTCATCCTGCCGCTGACCTTGCCCGGCATCATCGCCGGCGTGGCGCTGGTGTTCTCGCTCTCGGTTTCCGCCTATGTGGTGCCGACGCTGCTGATCGGCGAGAAATATCCGACGCTCGCGACCGCCATTGCAAAAGCCTATCTGCTGGCGCGCGAGCCCGGCTTCGGCGCCGCCGCCGGCGTCGTGCTGCTGGCGATTGCGATTGCCATCGTGACGCTGAGCGCGCGACTATCGCGGGAGCCGAAGTGATGGCGCGCGCCGCAATCGCCGTCTGCTGGATGATGGCCGTCGCGCTGGCCTTGTTCCTGATCGCGCCGCTGCTGGTGATCGCGGCGGCAAGCTTCTCGCCGACGCCGGTGTTCGACCTGCCGCTCACGGGTGCATCGACGCGCTGGTACGGCAAGATCGGCCGGCTCGACGGCTTCTGGCCGTCGCTGCTGCTGTCGCTTCAGATCGCGCTGCTGTCGACCGTAATCTCGCTGATCTCAGGCACGTTCGCCGCGATCGCGATCGCGCGCGGAAAGCTGCCGGGCGCAAACATCTTCGCCACCGCGCTGGTGTCGCCGCTGATGATGCCGGGCCTCGTGCTCGGCATCGCGCTGCTGCAGGGCTTTCGCGCAGTCGGGTTCACCGCGCCCTGGGCGACGCTGCTGGTCGCGCATCTCGTCATCACGCTGCCCTACGTCGCGCGCACGATGATCGCGGGTCTTTCGCGATTCGACTTCACGCTGATCGAGGCGGCGCGCACGCTCGGCTGCACCTATCCCGGCAGCGTGCTGCGGGTGATGGTGCCGGCCTTGGCGCCGTCATTCCTGATCGCCGGGATCTTCTCGTTCCTGGCCTCGTTCGACAATTATCCGGTGTCGATCTTCCTCGCCGACGTCCGCACCAAGACGCTGCCGATCCGCATGCTGCAATATATCGAGGAAGCGCCCGATCCGACGTTAGCTGCGCTCTCCACCCTCATCCTCCTAGGCACGGTGATCCTGCTGTTCGTCAGCGACCGCGTCGTCGGCCTGCATCGCATGGCCGGAACCTCGGACTGATCCATGAGCGAAATAAATCAACCCGTCTCACAACGCGACTTCGTCGGCTATCGCGGCAAGCCGCCCAATCCGCATTGGCCGAACGGCGCGCGCGTCGCGGTGTCGCTGGTGGTGAATTTCGAGGAGGGTTCGGAGTTTTCCGTCAACGATGGCGATGTGGACAACGAGGCGATCTACGAAGTGGTCCACAAGCTCGACGGCCCGGATTCCTGCATCGACAGTCATTTCGAATACGGCACGCGCGCCGCATGGTGGCGCATCATGGACCTGTTCGACGCCTACGGCGTCAAGGCGACGGTAAGCTCCTGTGGCCGCGCGGTCGAACGTTCGCCGGAGCTGGCGCGCGATGCCATTGCCCGCGGCCACGAGGTCTCGGCCCATGGCTGGCGCTGGCAGAGCCACGCCGACATGGACGAAGCGAGCGAACGCGAGGTCATCGCGAAGACGGTGGCGACGATCGAACGCGCCACCGGGCAGCGCCCGGTCGGATGGCACACACGCTCGGCGACCTCACCGAACACGCGGCGCCTGCTGGTCGAAGACGGCGGGTTCCTCTACGACAGCGACGCCTATAATGACGACCTGCCCTATTACAGGGAGGTTGCAGGCCAACAGCATCTGGTGCTGCCCTACGCTTTCGACACCAACGACATGCAGTATTACAACGCCGCGCGTTTCAGCGGAGACGACTTCGCCGACTATGTCATTGACGCCTTCGAATGGCTCAGGCGCGAGGGCGAGGCAGCGCCGAAGATGATGTCAGTCGGATTGCATTTGCGCATGATCGGCCGCCCCGGCCGCATCGGTGCGCTGGAGCGGATCCTCGCACACATCACCGGAAGCGGCGCCGCGTGGATCGCGCCGCGCGCGGCGATCGCGCGGCATTGGATGCAGGTGGTGCCGACGGGGGTGTGATCTGCGGCGGCCTTCGCCACACGGAAGGTGTCATGCCCCGCGCAGGCGGGGCATCCAGTACGCCGCGGCGTCTCGGCTCTATCACGACTGTCTCTGGAATACTGGATCGCCCGCCTTCGCGGGCGATGACAGTGAGGGTATGGTGGCAGCTCTCACTCTCGCGAGCCCTAAACCCCCGCCACCGACGTCCACAGCTCCGCCAGCTTGCGCCGCAGGGCCTGCCTGCGGGTCAACGGCGCGGGCGTTTCTTCGTCTTCCGGAAGGCGCAGGCCGACGACATTGACGCGGCCGCCGGAGATCGAGCGCGCCACAAGTACGATCGGATCCAGCACGAGCTCGGCGCCCTCTTTCGGTGCGCGGTCGAGATGGACGTCGAAATAATCGGCCAAAGTCAGCTTGCTCTCGTCTTCGCTGGCCTTCACGCCGTAGATCTCCGCGAGCTCAGCGAGCGTGTGCTCGCCGGAGACCATGAAGTCGCCCAGCAGATGCGGGTCCGGCGCCGAGCTCGGCTGCATGTCGACGAAGAAACGGTCGAGCGATTCGGCCTTTTCCGGCGGCGCCAGCAGATAGATGTAATCGCCGGGCGCGATCGGCTCGGCTTCCGCCGGCGTCAAGATGTTCTCCTTGCGGATCACGAGCGTCGGCTTCGACCAGGACGGGATCAGGCCGCGGCGAAAATACAGGCTCTTGGACCGCACCGGATAGCCGACGAGCTGCTGCTCGAGCTGCCCAGGCAGATCCAGTTCGACACGGCGCGGGCCGCGTTCGGCGCGCGGGAGCGCAACATGGAGCTTGCGCGCGGCCGGCCCCAGGGTCCAGCCCTGCAGCAGGAGCGAGATGATGACGACGACGAAGGCGACGTCGAAATAGAGATAGGCCTTCGACAGCCCGACCAGCATCGGGATCGAGGCCAGGAAGATCGCGACCGCGCCGCGTAGGCCGGTCCAGGCGATAAAGATCTTTTCGCGCCAGTTGAAGCGGAACGGCGCCAGGCACACGAACACCGCGATCGGCCGCGCCACCAGCATCAGGACGAATGCGACCCCCACCGCCGGCAGCACGCTGCCGCCAAGCCGGCTCGGCGAGACCAGCAGGCCGAGCAGCACGAACATCACGATCTGGGCCAGCCAGGTCGCGGCGTCCAGGAAGGCCACCACCGAATTATGCGCGCGCGTCGGGCGGTTGCCGATGATGATGCCGGCGAGATAGACCGCGAGGAAGCCTGAGGCGTGCATGATCTGCGAGCCGCCGAAGATGACGAGCGCGGCGGTGGTGACAAACGGCGCGTGGAGGCCCTGCGGCAGCGCGACCTTGTTGAGCGCGATGACGACCAGACGCCCGCCGATCACCCCCACGACGGCGCCCAGCACGGCCTCCTGGGCGAACTCCATCAGCACATGCGCGGCCGTGCCTGTTCCCAGCGAGATGTACTCGACCAGCATCAGGGTCAGGAAGATCGCGAAGGGATCGTTGGTGCCGGATTCCACCTCCAGCGTCGCGCCGACGCGCGGGCGCAGGCGCAGGCCCTGTGTATGCACCAGCAGGAACACTGCGGCCGCGTCAGTCGAGGCCACCACGGCGCCGACCAGCAGCGACTCCGTCCAGTTGAGGTCGAGCGCATATTTCGCGAACGGCGCCGTGATCAGCGCGGTCAGCAGCACGCCGACGGTCGCGAGCACCATGGAAGGCGCGAGCACGGTGCGGATGCTGGCAAAGCGGGTCCGCAAGCCGCCGTCGAACAGGATCAGGGCGAGCGCGACCGAGCCGACCAGATAGGTGGTTCGGACGTCGTCGAACTGCAGCTGTCCGGGACCGGAATCGCCCGCGAGCATGCCGATCGCGAGGAAGACGAGCAGAAGGGGCGCGCCGAAGCGCAGCGCAAGCAGGCTTGACAGGATCCCGGCCAACACCAGGACGGCGCCGAGCAATATGGCGAGGCTGACACTGTCGAGGGAAGCCATCCACCTTCCGGGTACGAAATCGCTGGAATTGCATCCTTATCGTCGGCAGACTCCCACGCCAACCCATTTTCTCCCGCTCGCGGCAATCTGCCCGCATTTTGCGGCCTTAACGCACTTCACCTGGCGGTGTATCGGTGGTCCGGCCGCGCCCTTTGTGGGATTCTCCGGCGCGCTCGAATCAATGCCTCCCGCCCGCTCCCCGACGAGACCGATAGACATGGACCTCAAAGACTTCATGGAGTTCGTGCGGACCACCGCGCGCAGCGTCGGGGCGGAAATCTCCTCGCCCTGGTTCTACCTGCAATTCGGGCTCATTCTGGCCGCGGCCGGCATCGCCTATGCCGCGGAAGCCGCCGTTCGCAGCCGGGTCGACATGACCTCGCTGGCGATGCGCTGGCCGCTGCCGCTCCGGCACTTCGTCCGGGTGATGGTCTCCAGCGCCTCGACGGCCGCGTTCACCCTGCTCGTGATCGTCTCCCGCGTGGTGATGTACCACGCGACCTGGCCGAGCCGCAGCTATCTCCTGATGGTCGCCGCCAAGCTGGGCCTGGCCTGGCTCGCGATCCGGCTCTTGACCTCGGTGCTGCGCAACGCCTTCATCGTCAAGCTGGTGTCGATCACGGCCTGGTTCGTCGCGGCGCTCTCGATCCTCGGCCAACTCGATGCGACGGTCGACCTGCTCGACTCCTTCGCCATCGTGTTCGGCGGCCTGCGGCTGACGCCGCTGCTGGTGATCAAGGCCGGTGCGCTGCTGCTCATCGCGCTCTGGCTCACCAACATCGCCAGCAATTTCGCCGAGAGCCGGATCAACTCGACCACCGATCTGACGCCATCGGTGCAGGTGCTGCTGGTCAAGATCATCCGCATCGGCCTGCTTGCGGTCGCGATCGTGATCGCGCTCGGCACGGTCGGCATCGATCTCTCGGCGCTCGCGGTGTTCTCAGGCGCGGTCGGTGTCGGCATCGGTATCGGCCTGCAGAAGATCGTCGCCAATTTCATCTCGGGGATCATCCTGCTCGCCGACAAATCGGTGAAGCCGGGCGATCTCGTCACCATCGGCGACAACACCGGGCGAATCAGCGCGATGAAGACGCGCTATATTTCCGTCGCCGCAGGCGATGGCCGCGAATTCCTGGTGCCGAACGAGGATCTGGTGACGCAAAAAGTCGTCAACTGGACCTACACCGACAAGAACACGCTGGTGAAAATCGCCTTCGGCACCAATTACGACGCGGACCCGCGGCTGGTCTGCAAGCTCGCCGCCGAGACCGCGGCCGCGCATCCGCGCGCGCAGAAGGGCAAGCCGCCGAATTCCATCCTGACCGAGTTCGCCGAAGCCGGGATGAAGTTCTCGCTGACCTTCTGGATCGCCGACCCCGACGGCATGGACAACGTCAAGAGCGACGTGATGCTGGCGCTGTGGGACGCCTTCAAGCGCGAGGGCATCCGGGTTCCCTACCCCGTCCGCGAAATCCGCATCCGCGGCGGTGCGCTGCCGGTGGAAACCACCGTAGAAGTCCCGAATTGAACCGGTTTTCGGGCGCATGCCCGCCAAGCTTGGCTTGCATGCAGGCTCGCGATCATTAAATTAGGGCCTTAAATCAGACCCTTGCGCCCACCTCGATACCGGCCCCGTGCCGAGAAGACCGCATCCGCATGAGCTACGTCGAAGCTACCGATACCTCGCTCCGCAAGACCGGGCAGATCAAGCTGCATGGACCAAGCGCCTTTGCCGGCATGCGCAAGGCGGGAGCGCTGGTGGCGAAGTGCCTCGACGAGCTCACCGACATCGTCGGGCCCGGCGTTCCGACCGACCGCATCGACCAGTTCGTCCGCGACTTCGCCTTCAGCAACAATGCCTATCCGGCGACGCTGATGTATCGCGGCTACCGCTATTCGACCTGCACCTCGCTCAACCACGTGGTCTGCCACGGCATGCCCGGCGACCGTCCGCTGAAAGAGGGCGACATCGTCAACATCGACGTCACCTTCATCGTCGACGGCTGGTACGGCGATTCCAGCCGGATGTATGCAGTCGGCCCGATCGCCCGCAAGGCCGAGCGGCTGATCGAGGTGACCTATGAGGCGATGATACGCGGCATCGCCGCGGTGAAGCCCGGCGCCACCACCGGCGACATCGGCCATGCCATCCAGAGTTTCGTCGAGCCGCAGGCCATGAGCGTGGTGCGCGATTTCTGCGGCCATGGCCTCGGGCGCATGTTCCACGACGAGCCGAACATCATCCATATCGGCCGGCCCGGCGAGGGCGTGCAGCTCAAGCCCGGCATGTTCTTCACAATCGAGCCGATGATCAATCTCGGCAAGCCGCATGTGAAGATCCTCTCCGATGGCTGGACCGCCGTGACCCGCGACCGCTCGCTATCGGCGCAGTTCGAGCATTCCGTCGGCGTCACCGCGACAGGCGTCGAGATCTTCACGCTGTCGGAGCGGCACGGCGAGAAGCAGATCGGGTGAGGGCGGCTGGCGGCTGACCTTCGGGATCGCCGGCTGACGTGAACCGGATTTGCCGGCGCAATTGACGGTTGCAAAAACGGTTATCCGCGGCAATGCTGGCGGCCGATGCCCGCCAAGCCCGACCACGACAAGAGCAAGCCCGAAGAAGCGCCGCACTATCTCGGCCATCGCGAACGGCTGCGCGAGCGCTTCTACAGCGCCGGAGCGGACGCGCTCAGCGACTACGAGCTGCTGGAGATGGCGCTGTTTCCGGCGCTGCCGCGGCGTGACACCAAGCCGCTGGCGAAGTCGCTGATCAAGATTTTTGGCTCGTTTGCCGAGGTCGTGCATGCGCCGGTGGCGCGCCTGCGCGAGGTGGACGGCATCGGCGAATCCGCGATCCACCAGCTCAAGCTGCTCGCGGCGGCGGCGCATCGCGTCGCCAAGGGCGGGGTCAACAGCCGCAACGCGCTGTCGTCCTGGAACGAGGTGATCGACTATTGCCGCACCAGCATGGCGTTCGCCGAGAAGGAGCAGTTTCGCCTGCTGTTCCTCGACAAGCGCAACCAACTCATCGCCGACGAGGTGCAGCAGACCGGCACCGTCGATCACACCCCGGTCTATCCGCGCGAGGTGATCAAGCGCGCGCTGGAATTGTCCGCGACGGCGCTGATCCTGGTGCACAACCACCCCTCAGGCGATCCCTCCCCTTCACAGGCCGACATCCAGATGACCAAGGCGATCATCGACATCGCAAAGCCGCTCGGGATTGCGGTGCACGACCACATCATCGTCGGCAAGAGCGGGCATGCGAGTTTGCGCGGGATGCGGCTGATCTAGTAGCAATAGCGCGGATCGACCGGGACGTAGGAGCCGTCCCGGCGCTGCATGTAGCAGCCGCGCTGATAGGCGTAATAGCCGGAGCGGCGGCGTTCGCCCTCGGAGGCGATCGCAGCGCCCGTGCCGGCACCGACGACAGCGCCGATGGCCGCGCCACGGCCTCCGCCGATGGCGCCCCCCACGATCGCTCCACCGACGCCGCCGAGGATGGCACCGCCAATGGCGTCCTGCGCCGCCGCCTCATGAGCCGGCATCGCGATCACGACCGCCAGACAGGACACGATAGCGAAACTTCCAATGCGAAGACCTCGAAGCATGCTCGCCCTCCCCTGTGGTCAGACGAGTCATAGCGCCGCAGCCGGATTCGGACCAGACAAATCACCATGCCGGGACCCGGCACTTTCTCGCGATGGCGTCGGAGGCTCGGCTCGAAGGCGGCTCAGGCCACGCCCCGTGTGCAGCGCGGGCCGTCCCCATTCATCTCAAGCATCGACCCAGCGCTGCACCGCCTCGGCGGTGTCGGCCGGCGTGGTGTTGAAGCAGATCGCGGCGTCGGGCGCCAGGCGGTGGACGAGGTTGAGCACCTTCTCGAACAGCAGCAGGCGCTCCCTGGGCTCGCGCAGGCCCGCGCCGATCACGATGCAGTCGAAATTCTCCTCGCGCAGCGCTGCCGTGACGGCGGCTTCCGCCGCGGCATCGAGATCGATCAGGCAGCTCGTGACTTCGTAACCGAGATCGCGCAAGCGCAGCAGTTGCGCATCGATATAGTCGCGCACGAGCGCCGGCGTGAGCTGCGGGAATGCACTGTAGTCCGCGTTGCCGGGTTCGATGCCGATCGCGAGGACGCGCGTGGTCATGCAGGGCTCCGTTGCCGGACTGTCTCGCGTCGCTAACCGAGCAGCGGCCCTTTCGGTTCCCTCGCGGGCTGCCGCCCTGATCCCCGTCCTGCCGCTCATTTTCTCGGCGAGGTTGTAATCCACTTCACACGCGGCGCCCCGGCGGCCTGCCAGACTTGCGGGAGATCACGCTGGTCTCACGCCCTGATCACGGCACCTGGTTCATTTCGACTGACGCGCGGTTGCAAAATCCATTCATTGCGGGAGCGGAAAATGATTTCATTCGAGAGTTTGAAAAGCGAATACGAGCAGAATTGGGCCAATCTCGAGATCCGGCCTGCACGCCTCTCCGACGCGAACGCGGTCGCACGCAAGGCCGTCAACGGCAAGGCGACCTATCAGCAGATCGAGCGGTTGACCGGCGTCCCCTGGTATTTCGCTGCCCTCTGCCACTACCGCGAGTCCAATTTCGATTTCGACACCTATCTCGGCAACGGCGAAACGCTTCATCGCGTGACGACGCTCGTTCCGAAGGGGCGCGGTCCGTTTGCCACGTTCGTGGACGGCGCCGTGGACGCCTTCAGAATCGAGAATTTCGTCGGCGCTCACGATTGGGGGATCGCGCGGATTCTGTTCCGGCTCGAAGGGTTCAACGGCTTCGGCTATCACGCTAAGGGCTGCAATTCGCCCTATCTCTATGGCGGTTCGACGCTGTATGGCCCGCCCGAGGCAAGAGCCGGCAAATTCGTCCGCGATCATGTGTTCGATTCGGGTCACGTCGATTCCCAGCTCGGCACCGCGGTGATCCTGCATGCAATGATGTCGCTGGATTCCTCGATCACCCTCGACGGCAGCCCGCAATTCGCGAGCCGCGCCGAACCGGAGGACGACGCCGCGTCGACGATCGTTCTCATGCAGCAGGCGCTCAACAAGCTCGGCGCCAATCCGCCGCTCGCCGAGGACGGCGTCAGCGGACCGAAGACCAGGGCCGCGGTGTCGCAGTTTCAGCAGCAGAACGGCCTGAGGGATACCGGACTTCTCGACGGCGCCACGGTCGCCGCCCTCACGCGCGCTGTGCAGTCGGGCCCCACCGGATCGAGCGGCGATGTGTCCAGGATCATGAAGCGGCTGGAGGACCTCGCGCAATTGCTGCGGCCGCCGGTCGGCGCCGTGATCCCGGCAACGACGGCATCGGGCAACACGCTGCCCGCCACCAATGATCCGATCAGCCTGTTCGAACGGCTATTTTCCCTCGTCAACAAGACGGCCCCCATGCCAGGACCCCTCACCCCGACCAGCCCCGCCCCCGTCGATCAGTTGAAGCAGGTCGTCGACCTGCTCGGCACCTTGCTCAACCGGGATGGCAAGCCTGTCCTCGGCCAGGTCAATGGCGCGCTCGGCGATACCATCGGCAAGATGCTCGACGGCAAGAAGACTGCGCTCGGCATCGGCGGCTCGCTGATCACAGCGCTGCTCTCTTCGGTGACGGCGAGCCCCAACGCTGGCGGTCTTGCCGGGTTGCTCGGGACGCTGGTGTCGGCGGTGCCGGGCCTCGGCCAATTCGCGATGCCGATCTCGCTGGCGCTCACGGCCTGGGGCGTGCTCGGCAAGATGGAGAAGTGGGCCCAGGGCACCGCGCCGCCGCCCAAGCCGACGACGTAGCCTGCGGCCGTCCCTTCGAGACGCCCGCCTATGGCGGGCGCTCAGGATAAGCTCGCGTTTCGCGGCGCCTACTGGCGCAGCATGATCAGGGGATCGGCGGTATCGGGGACGCGCCGCCATTGCGCGTTGTCGTCGGCCTCGAACTGCCAGGCCTCACCGGCCTTCGACAGCAGGATGATCTGGCCGCGCTCGAGCCGCCATTGCGTCGGGTTGAACTGCGCAATGGCCGCATCGCATTTCGGCTTGAGGAAGACCTGGAAATTGTCCGGCCCGGCTTCGGTGTTGGTCAACGTCAGCCCGCAGACAGGCTGGCCGTTGCCGCGCACGATCGACCAGTCGCCGATCATCTGGTCCATCGACTTCGCCATCGAGCGGGCGGCGGCGAGATCTTGCAGGATGTAGACGCCCTCGCCCTGCCGCAGGCCCTCGAAGATCCCGGCCTCAACCTCGGTGAAGTCGATCACGGCTTCACCGCTCGAATCCTGCAGGCGGACGATGTCGAGACCCCTGACGCTCCAGGCGACGATATCCTTGGTGAAGGGCAGCGCGGCCTTGCAGGCCGGCTCCAGCTCGAGCTTGAAGCCTTGAGCCGCAGCGTCGGCCTTGAGCGTGACGACGCAGGTCTTGCTGCGCTCGGTGGTGGAGAGCTCCCACTGCCCGGGCATTTCCTTCTTCAGGGTCGTCGTATCCTGCGCCAACGCAAGGCCGATCGCGGCCAAGTAGGCCGCGACGGTGAATGCAACGACCCCAAGAACTCTCATCAGCGCCCCTTAAAAGGCGTTTCCGCGACCGGCGTCAACGGCGCCTTGCCTGAGAACCAGGACTTGAGATTGTCGACCACGAGCTGATCCATCGCGTTGCGCGTCACCACCGAGGCCGAGCCGATATGCGGCAGCAGCACCACGTTCTGCATGGTCTTGAGTTCGTCCGGCACGCTCGGCTCGGCCGCGAACACGTCTAGACCGGCCGCAAGGATGGTGCCGGACTTGAGCGCCTGGACCAGCGCCGGTTCGTCGATCACCGAGCCGCGCGCGACGTTAACCAGCACACCGCGCGGGCCGAGCGCCTTCAGCACTTCAGCGTTGATCATCTTGTTCGTGCTGGCGCCACCGGGCACGATCACCATCAGCGTGTCCACCGCCTTCGCCATCTCGATCAGGTCGGGGTAGTGCTTGTAGGAGACGTCCTTGGACGGATTGCGGGTGTGATAGACCACCGGCACCAGCGAGGCATCGAGCCGGCGCGCGATCGCCTGTCCGATCCGGCCCATGCCGACGATGCCGACCTTGCGATCGCGCAGCGAGCCGACGCTGAGCGGATAGTTCTGGGTCTGCCAGAGACCGGAGCGCACATAGCGATCGGCCTTGATGAATTCACGCACCGTGGAGATCAGAAGGCCCATCGCGACGTCGGCGACCTCCTCGGTCAGCACGTCGGGCGTGTTGGTGACGATGATGTTGTGCTCGGCGGCGTATTTGGCGTCGACGTGGTCGTAGCCGACGCCGAAGCTCGCCACCATCTCGATCTTGGGCAATTGCGACAGCGAATCCCGGTCAGCGCGCACGGTGTGATAGGTCACCGCCACGCCGCGTATCTTTTCGCGGATTGCCGGCGTCAGCCGCTCGAGATCGCCCCGCGTCTCCGCCTTGTGCACGACGAAATGATCGGAAAACCCGTTCTCGAGGATCGGCCGGACCGGCCCATAAATCAGGAGGTCGATCTTTTCGGACGAAATCGAACCGGTGGTCATCAGTTGTCCTTTCCAAGCGCGCTTTCGTGCCAGCGCCGTAAAACGAGGTGGGAAACTAGCGCCAGCACCCCATAGATGACAATCCCGGCCAGCGACAACAGCAGCAGCGCTGCGAACATGCGGGGTATGTTCAAGCGGTAGCCGGATTCTGCGATCCTGTAGGCGAGCCCGGAGCCGGCCCCGGCCGTTCCCGCCGCGATCTCGGCCACGACCGCGCCGATCAGCGACAGGCCGCCGGCAATGCGCAGGCCGCCGAGAATGTAAGGCAGCGCCGCCGGCAGCTTGAGAAAGCGCAGGGTTTGCTGCGGCGAGGCGCCATAGAGCTGGAACAGGCCGGCGAGGTTGCGATCGACTGAATTGAGCCCAAGCGTGGTGTTCGACAGCACCGGGAAGAAGGCGACGATGAAGGCGCAGACCACGACCGCGGTCTGCTGCTCCAGATAGATCAGCAGCAGCGGCGCGATCGCGATGACAGGCGTAACCTGAAGCACCACGGCATAGGGAAATAGCGATGCTTCCACCCATCTGGACTGGTTGAACAGCAGCGCCAGCGCGATGCCGCCGATGCTGGCCGCGACAAAACCTTCGAGCGTGGTCAGCAGCGTCGCGGCGAGCGACTGTGACAGCACCGACCAATCCTTGATCAGTGTCACGAATATGACGGAGGGCGCCGGCAGCACGTAAGGCGGGATGTCCTTGATCCGAACCACGAGCTCCCAGGCGAGCAGTCCCGCCGCGAACACGATGACGGGCAGCGCGAAGCGCACCGCGGTTTGCGCGCCGGACGGCTTCGCAGTGACGGAAGCTTGCGCGTTCATAGCGTCGACTGCCCTGCATAGGACGGCGCCAGCGCCGCCGACACTTTCCGGCAATAATCGGAATAGGCGACTGAAGTGCGAAACTCCTCGCCACGCGGCTCGACCGTCTCGATGCGGAAGTCGGCCTGGATGCGGCCCGGCCGCGCCGTCATCACCACCACGCGCTGCGACAGATAGACGGATTCGAACACCGAATGCGTGACGAAGATGACGGTCTTGCCGAGCCTGCGCCACAGCGCGAGCAAATCGTCGTTGAGGCGGAAGCGCGTGATTTCGTCGAGCGCCGCGAACGGCTCATCCATCAGGAGGACATCAGGATCGGTGACGAGCGCGCGCGCCAGCGACACCCGCATCTTCATGCCGCCGGAGAGCTCGCGGGGAAAGGCGTCGGCGAAATCGCCAAGCCCCACGCTTGCCAACGCCTGATCGGCACGCGCGCGCGCTTCCGCCTTCGGAACGCCTGCGAGCTTCAGCGGCAACCGCACGTTCTCGCGCGCGCTGGTCCAGGGCATCAGGGTCGGCTCCTGAAACACGAAGCCGATGCCATGACCTGGTTGAATATGACCTGGCGGAGCATGACCTGACTGCGCACCACCCTCGCGACGCGCCAGCCTCACGATGCCGGACGACGGCGCGCTGAGCTCGGCAATCAGCCGCAGCGCGGTGGATTTGCCGCAACCTGACGGTCCTAGCAACGAAATGAACTCGCCCTTGCGCACCGCAAGGTCGAGCGGGCCGAGCGCCAGCACGCCGTTGTCATAGGTCTTCGTCACGCCGCGCAGGCTGACAGCCAGGGCCGTCAGGCTGGTCTCGACCCCCGCCAACGTTTGGACTGATGACATCGGCCTTGCGCTACGGCTTGCTCGGGCGCAGCTCGGCGCCGACGCCCTTGTTGACGAAACGCAGCGTATAGGATTTGCGAAAATCGAGGTCTGCCTTCACGACGCCTGCCTTCACCATCTTGTTGAAGAAGGAGGTGTAGCGCTCGTCGCTCATCGCGCCGATGCCGTTCTTCAGCGAATCGCCGGAATCGACGATGCCGTATTCCTTCATCTTGGCGACGGAATAGGCGAGCAGCTCGTCGGTCATCTCCGGATTGAGCTTCTTGATCATGGCGTTGCCCGCGGAATTGTCGCGGTAGATGTAATTGTACCAGCCGACCATGGAGGCATCGACGAAGCGCTGCACCAGGTCGGGCTTCTTCTCGACCACGTCGCGGCGGCTCTCGATCAGGGTCGAATAGGTGTTGAAGCCGTAATCGGCGAGCAGCAACACGTTGGGCTTGAAGCCGGCGGCCTTCTCGACCGCGAAGGGCTCGGAGGTGACGTAACCCTGCATCGCGCTCTTGGGATTGGCGATGAAGGGCTGCGGATTGAAATTATAGGGGCGAACGTTCTTCTCGCTGAAACCGTATTCGGATTTCAGCCACTGGAAATAGCTGGTCATGCCCTCCTTGGAGACGAACAGCGTCAGCGGCTTGAGGTCCTCGATCTTGGCGACCTTGGCATCGGGCTGCGTCAGCATCACCTGCGGATCCTTCTGGAACACCGCGGCGATCGTGACGACCGGGACGTTGTTGGCGACCGCGTCGAACGACATCAGCGTATTTGCGGCCATGAAGAAATCGATCTTGCCGGCGATCAGCAGCATCCGGTTGTTCTCGTTGGGCCCGCCGGGGACGATGGTGACGTCCAGCCCATATTTCTTGTAGGTGCCGTCGGCGACCGCCTGGAAGAAGCCACCATGCTCGGCCTCGGCGACCCAATTGGTGCCGAACATGACCTTGTCCAGGGTTTCGGCGCGCGCCGGAACGACCGAGACCAAAGCGGCCATCAGGCCCGCCGTTAAGGCTCGCCGCAGATGAGAGGGGCTCATGATGGGACTCCGTCGATCGCTTCTAGCCGATGTCCAAGCAACGCGATAAAACCGCAAGACATTCAGGGACGCGAGCCGGCCTGGCCCGCGTCCCCTGATAACCCAAATTACGCGACAAATTCGGGCAAAGAAACCTTGATGACGCCTTCCCGCGACTGGACCGAGATCCGCTGGACCGATGCCAGCCCAGCCGAGGTTTCGCGCTGGATCGCAGTGCTGCCGCTGGCGGCGACCGAGCAGCACGGCCCGCATCTGCCGCTCGAGACCGACGTGCTGATCGCCGACGCCTATCTCGCGCGGGTGCGCGAGCTCCTGCCCGAAAGCGTTCCGGCCACTTTCCTGCCCGTTGAACCGATCGGGATTTCCACCGAGCATATCGACTATCCGGGCACGCAGACGCTAGCGACTGAAGTCGCGTTGAAAAAATGGACCGCGATCGGCGAAGACATCGCGCGGCGCGGATTGAAGAAGCTCGTCATCATCACCAGCCATGGCGGCAACAGCGCGGCCATGATGCTGATCGCGCAAGATCTTCGCGCGCATCAGAAGCTGTTCGTGGTGACCACGTCGTGGTCGCGGCTGTCGGGCGCGGACCAGCTGTTCCCGGCCGACGAAGTACGCCACGGCATCCACGGGGGTGCAGTCGAGACCTCAATCATGCTGGCGCGCTATCCCGATCGGGTGCGCGGTGATGCGATCGCGGATTTTCCCGCGAGCAGCATCGCGATGGAGCAGCAATATCGCTGGCTGTCGACGCAGCGACCCGCACCGTTCGCCTGGCAGGCGCAGGATCTCAACCCCAGCGGCGCCGTCGGCAATGCGACGCTAGCCGTCGCCGCGAAAGGCGAGCGGCTGATCGACCAGGGCGCCCGCGCTTTTTGCGAGCTGCTTGCCGAGGTTGATAACTTCGACGTGAACAGGCTCGCCAAAGGCCCGCTCGGTTAGCGCTTATCCTCCTGGAATCATTCTGAAAAGAGCCAGACTCGACCTCCGCTTTTGCCGGTTTCGAACCGGACGCGCGGAGCCTCCGTCCAACTCGGTACGCGGCCACAACGGACCGCCTCAACCCGGATGGAGTTTCACATGTCGATCAAGACCAAGATTTTCGCAGTTGCTCTCACCGCGCTCACCCTGACCGGCAGCGTCGTCGCCACCACCTCGCAGGCGCAAGCCAAGCCGCTCGGCTGGGGCGTCGGCGTCGGCCTGGGCATCGCCACCGCCGCCGTCGTCGGCTCCGCGATCGCCGCCAGCAACGACCCCTATTACAACGGCTATCACCGCTGCGGCTGGGCCGCCCAGTACAACGCCTTTGGCCAGTACGTTGGCCGCGTTCGTACCTGCTTCTGATTTGAGTCCCTGAGGCCGATCTCACGTGGATCCTGCGTCCGACACGGGCGCCTCATCCACCCCGTGTCGTGCCCCCGACCCCGCCCGGATGTCCCCCCGGGCGGGGTCAACTGTTTTGGGGCCTCGGGATTTTGTTGCAGCCCCGTCACACAGCGGTGCGAACCATCCCCTGCGGCAATCTGCACTAGTTGCTATTGCGAATTAATCGCAATACGGTTTGCAACAGGCTCAGGGGCTTGGGAAGAAGTCGCGCCGGACTGAGATCATCAGGTCCGATCGCGGAGCACCTAAGCCTGATGACAGGGTCGCCGCGAATCGGCAGGGATAGTGCGGCGAGTGGACACACTCGCTTTTGGGGGCGTGCATTTTGACGTTGAGGGGTCACCGTTACAGGTATTTGCGGACGGCCGCGGCGATTGCCTCGGGCGTCTTGGCTTTGCCCGCCAGCAGCCGCGCGGCTGATCTGCCGCTGAAGGCACCTGCGCTCAGGGCCGTCTACGACTGGACGGGCCTCTATATCGGTGCACACGCCGGTTTCACCCGCGGCACGTCCTCGGCCATGCTGACCGATCCCGCGGTCGCGACCGATAATCATGTCTTCACCGGCGCGACCGGCGGCGTGCAGGCCGGCTACAATTGGCGCCTCAACTCAGGGCTTCTGCTCGGCGTCGAAGGCGACATCTCCTTTCCGAACTATCTGCCCTCCAACCACGTGGTGTCGTCGACGACCACGGCGCTGTCGAGCGCGGAGGAGCGCTGGGATTACGTCGCGAGCCTGCGCGCGCGGCTCGGCTACACCACCGGCGCATTCCTGTTCTACGCGACTGGTGGCGCCGCTTTTGCCGGCGAGCGCTTTCTCTCGACACCGGCAGGCGGCAATGAGGAGAAGGTGTTGAACACGCGGTTCGGCTGGACCGCCGGCGGCGGCGTCGAATATGCCTTCGCGCCGCACTGGAGCGCGCGGCTCGAATATCTCTACAGCAAGTTCGAGAACGCCCGCGTCACCTTCCCCTCGGGCGCGCAATATTCGTCCTCGATGGATTTCCAGAGCCTGCGGATCGGCCTCAATCGCAAGATCGACTGGCCGGGCCTGCCGACCTACAATCCGAAGTCTGACATCACCGATACCGAGTCCAGCCGCTGGGAGATCCACGGCCAGTCGACAGCGCTGGCCCAGGGACATCCCTCGTTCAGAGCGCCCTATACCGGGCCGAACAGCTTCACCCCCTCGCCGGATCTGCAGCAGACCTGGAGCAATTCGCTCTATCTGAATGCGCGGCTGTGGGACGGCGGCGAGGTCTATTTCAATCCCGAGCTGCTGCAGGGCTTTGGCTTCAACAACACGACCGGCGCGGGGGGCTTCCCCAACGGCGAAGCGCAGAAGTCCGGCTTTCCCTATCCGCACTTCAACGCCTCGCGGCTGTTCGTGCGCCACACCTTCGGCTTCGGCGGCGAGCAGGAGGAGCTTGCCAGCGGCCAGTTTCAGCTTGCCGGCAAGGCCGACGTGTCGCGTTTGACTTTGCAGGTCGGAAAGCTCTCCGTGGTCGACGTCTTCGACGGCAATTCCTACGCGCACGATCCGCGCAAGGATTTCATGAACTGGTCGATCTGGGCATCCGGCGCCTTCGACTACGCCGCCGACAAGCTCGGCCTCGGCTATGGTGCAACGGCCGAATTGAATCAGAAGCAATGGGCGCTGCGCGCCGGCTACTTCCTGATGGACGCCCAGTCCAACTCGAACAATTTCGACATGAATATCGGCCGCCGCGGCGAATATGTCGCGGAGCTCGAGATGCGCTACTCGCTGTTCGGCCAGCCCGGCAAGCTGCGTACTCTCGGCTTCGTCAACAGCGCCTATTCCGGCAGCTATCGCGAGACGCTGGATAATCCGCTGCTCAACCTCGACATCAGCCAGACCCGCCGCGGCCGGCTCAAATACGGCTACGCTTTGAATGTCGAACAGGCGATCACCGACGATATCGGCGTGTTCGGCCGCTGGAGTTGGAACGATGGCCGCAACGAGATCATGGCCTTCACCGACATCGACCGTAGTCTGTCCGGCGGTGTCTCGGTCAAGGGAGCGAAATGGGGCCGACCCGACGACGTCGTCGCCATTGCCGGCGCGATCAACGGCCTGTCGCAGGACCATCGCGACTTCATCGCCGCCGGCGGTCTCGGTCCGCTGATCGGTGACGGCCAGCTCAACTACCGCAGGGAACGCGTGCTGGAGACCTATTACGCCTACGCGCTCAACAAGGCGCTGACCTTCACCGCGGACTACCAGCTCATCGTCAACCCCGCCTACAACGCTGATCGCGGCCCGGTGTCGGTATTCTCAGGTCGGCTGCACGGGGAGTTCTGACCGCGGCTCAGAACAGCAGCGCGACGCCGGAGACGAACAGCAACGCGAGCACGATCTTACGGAACATCGCCTCATCGATCCGGCCGAACAGTTTTAGCCCGAGCCACGTTCCCGCAAAGAGAAACGGCAGGCCGAGCGCGAACAGCTTTGCGGTGTCGAACGTGAGCGCCCCCTTGGCGCCCAGCAGCAGTGCCGCAATGGCAAACACCACAACCGCGACGGGCTGGAACGTGGCGCGCTGAACATCCTTCGGCAGGCCGCGCAGATTGCACCAGATGGTGACGATGATGCCGGCGAGGCCGGTCAGCCCACCAAGCAGACCGTTGACGAAACCAATTGTCATGTCTGCGGCCGGGGGCACGATTGTCGCGACCTTGAGCTGCGGCCTGAAGAACGCGTAGAGGCTATAGACGATCAGGATCGCCCCAACCGCGATGCGGACGCTCTTGGGATCGGCCGAGGTCAGGAGTGACACGCCGACCGGCACGCCCACGACGGCACCGATCATGAAGGGCCATAGCCGGCACCAGTCGAGCGCGCTGCGCAGCTTCCAGACCGAGTAGCCCTGCACCAGGAGGCCGAAGCCGACGATCAGGCTGGCGCTCTGAAGCGGCGTCAGCACGTAAAGCCACAGCGATGCCGCCACCAAGCCGAAGGCAAAGCCGGAGAGGCCGGCGACGAACGCGCCGGCGAAGGTGGCCGTCAGGAAAAGGGTAAGCTCGATTGTGATCCCGTCCATTGCTCGCTCCAAACATCAGCGAGCAGCGCTTGCGTGGGATCACCCACTTCACGGGGAGGCTGCGACACCCCCAAGGCTGCAAGCCTAGGTGAAGCCGCTTCCTTCCACAATGACGATGTTACGCGGCCCGGATCGCGTCCAGAAACTTCCCGACCTCGACCTTGAGGCGGCTGCTCTCGCCGGACAGCGACTTCGCTGACGCAAGCACGGTGGAGGAGGCCGATCCGGTCTGGCTCGCGCCGCGCTGCACGTCGACGATGCTGGCGGAGACCTGTTGGGTGCCGCGCGCCGCCTGCTGCACGTTGCGGGAAATCTCCCGCGTCGCAGCGCCCTGCTCCTCGACCGCGGAGGCGATCGCCGATGCGATCTCGGACATGCGGGTGATGGTGTCGCCGATCGACTTGATGGCGCCGACCGAATCCTCCGTCGCGCTCTGGATTCCCGTGATCTGCTGGCTGATCTCGCCGGTGGCCTTGGCGGTCTGCTCGGCGAGCGCCTTGACTTCGGAGGCGACCACGGCGAAGCCGCGCCCGGCCTCGCCGGCGCGCGCCGCCTCGATCGTTGCATTGAGCGCCAGAAGATTGGTCTGGCCCGCGATCTGGCTGATGAGCTCGACCACGTCGCCGATCCGGCCGGCAGCCTTGGCGAGCTCGCCGACATAGTCGTTGGTCCGCGCCGCCTGCTGCACCGCTTCGCTGGCGACCCGCGCGGAGTCCTGGACCTGTCGACCGATCTCGTCGACCGAAGACGCCATTTCCTCCGCGGCCGCGGCAACGGTCTGCACGTTGCTGGAGGCCTGCTCGGAGGCGGCCGCCACCGTCGCGGTGACCTTTTCCGATTGATCGGCGGTGCTCGTCAGCGTTCCCGCCGACACTTCCAGCTCCGACGATGCCGACGACACGGTGTTGATGACGTCGCCGATCAACGCTTCGAAATCGCGCGCGATCTGGTCCATGCGCTGGCTGCGCCGGAGTTGCGCCTCGGCTTCCACCGCGGCGGCCTCGTCGGCAGCCTTCTTGGCGGAGAGCGAATCCTTGAAGTGCTGGAGCGAGCCCGCCACCTGGCTGATCTCGTCGTTGCGGCCCGTCACGGGAATCTCGACCTCGTGCTGTCCGGCGGCAAGCGTTGCGATCACGTCCGCGAGCCGGCTCAGCGGCGTCACCACGCGCCGGCGCAGCATCATGGTCACACCACCGAGTGTCCCCAGCAGCGCCAGCACCGCCACGCCCGCGAGCGCGAGCATCACCAGCGCGCCATCGCGCGCGGCCGAGGCGCGCTCGGCAGCTTCCGTCAGCGCGGCATCGCGCACGCCGTAGAACATCTGGATGGCGGGGACAATGACGGTGGCCAGCTCTTCGGCGTTGATGCCGTATTTGCCGTCGCCACGAGCCGCGGGCATCTCCTTGTCCACGGCAGCGGCTGCTTTTCCGAAATAGGAATCCGTCGCCGCCTTCAGCGCGGTGGCGATGCGGGGCGGGCTTCCGAGCTGGTCGATGCCGGCCTCGATGCGCTCGCGGTCGGCCTCGACACGCCCCTGCATACGATCCATCAGCGAGAATTCGGGAGCCGTGAGCGGGCGGCGCGCGCTCAGCGCCGGCGACAGCGTGGCGGCGCGGCTGCCGGCCGAGACGCGCAGGTCCTGCGCCGTTCGCGCCAAGCTCAACAGCGCCGCAAGCGAAGAATCGGCATTGATGACCTTGGCTTCGAGCCGGTTCATGATCGGCTCGATATTGCCGATGACCTCTGCAACGCCAGGTAGGAAGCCCTTGACCACAGCGCTGTCGCGCGCCGCTAAGGGAACGCTCATCGCGCGGTCTGCAGCGGTGTAGATATCCTTGAGCCGCCGGGCGGTACGGTCCAGATTTTCGATCATCGGTCCGGAATCATCCAGCACAAGGATGGCGCGCCTTGCCCCCTCAAATGCGGCATCGGCTGCTTTCGCGGCCTTCGCGGCGCCTTCGATCTGGGCCTGCGTGGCAGGGTTCTCCTGGAAAATCGGCGAAATGTAGGGGGCACGAAGGCCGGCAACGTGCTGACTGACCATCAAGGTCGCACCAAAGGCGTCGACCGTCTTGATCGCGTCGGAGCGGTTCGTGAAGATGCGCGCCTGGGGTATCAGAACCTCGGCGCCGAGGATGACTGCAAAAACCGTCACCGTCAGCATCGACAGCGCAAAGAGCTTCCCGATCCGCATCCTGGTCCCCCGAATACATTCCTGCAAATGTCGAGAACCTAGCCGGGTGGCCGCTAAGAGCCCGTTAAGCAACGGCATGCCCGTAGTTCCGCGGGGTATTGGGCTTCGAGTGCCTTCCGCGACGGTGTCGCCGAAGTTCCTTCGCGATGCCGGATGCGACAGAATCATCGGCATTTCTTCCCCGAATACCTATATCAATGTCTGGGCCGCCATCCGGCCACACTCCCTTACCTCGGAACGTCAATGCTCTCCGCCGAACTCGCCATCGTTGTCGTCCTGATCGTCATCAACGGCTTGCTGTCCATGTCCGAGCTCGCCGTGGTCTCGTCACGCCCGGCCCGGCTGTCGATGCTCGCCGCCAAGGGCGTCCGCGGCGCCGAGCGGGCGCTGACGCTCGCGGCCGACCCCGGCAAATTCCTCTCGACGGTGCAGATCGGGATCACGCTGGTCGGCGTGCTCTCCGGCGCGTTCTCGGGCGCGACGCTCGGACAGCGGCTGACGCAATGGCTGCTCGAGCTCGGCCTGTCCGCAGGAATTGCCGACATCGTCGGAGTGGGCCTGGTCGTCACGCTCATCACCTACGCCACCCTGATCGTCGGCGAGCTGGTGCCGAAGCAGGTGGCGCTGCGCGACCCCGAGAGCATCGCGGTCAGGGTTGCACCCGCGATGCACGTGCTTGCGAAGGTCTCGCTGCCGCTGGTCTTCCTGCTCGATCTCTCCGGCAAGCTGATCCTCACGCTGCTCGGCCACGGCGGCAAGTCCGAAGAGAAGGTCTCGGAAGACGAGATCCATCATCTCGTCAGCGAGGCCGAAAGCGCGGGCGTGCTCGAGTCAGGTGAAAAGGAGATGATCGCGGGCGTGATGCGGCTCGGCGATCGGCCGGTCGGCGCGATCATGACGCCGCGCACGGAGGTCAACGAGATCGACCTCAACGATACGCCGGAGAGCATTCAAGCGACCATCGCCAAGAGTCCGCATTCACGCTTTCCCGTGTCCGACGGCGACCGCGACAAGCCGATCGGCGTGCTCCAGGCCAAGGACCTGCTGGTCGCCTTCATGAACGAGCGTACGCCGGATTTGCGCGTGCTGGTCCGCGAGGCGCCCGGCATTCCCGCCTCAGCTGATGCCCGCGACGTGCTGGCGATCCTCAAGGCTGCGCCGGTGCATGTCGGCCTCGTCTACGACGAATACGGCGCCTTCGAAGGCATCGTGACGACGGCTGACATTCTGGAATCGATCGTCGGCGCCTTCCATTCCGAGGAAGGCCCGCCGGAACCGGCCTACGTCAAGCGCGCGGATGATTCGCTGCTGGTCTCAGGCTGGATGCCAGTCGACGAATTCGGCGAGCTGATCGGCGTCGAACTGCCGCCGCACCGCTACAACACGGTCGCCGGCCTCGTGCTGCAACAGTTCAACGTGCTGCCTGATGTCGGCGATGCCTTCGACTTCGGCGACTGGCACATCGAGGTGGTCGATCTCGACGGACGGAGGATCGACAAGATTCTCGCGAGCCGGCGGAGCGAAGTAGAGACGGGGTGAGCGAGCGGCGACGTGAGGTGGTGCTGAACTCACCACGTGTCGTCCCGGCCCTCACCCGAACCTCACCCCGATCCGCTTTTCCTTGCGCCAGATCACGGTGCAGGCGAGATGTTTTCCGTCGGCCTGGACGAACAGGCTGAAATGGTCGGGGATGCCGACGGGACTGCTGACGTCGAGCGCGGCGCCGGTATCGGACAGGTTGCGGATAGTGCAGTCGATCGCGCCGCCGCCGCCGAACTCGATCGTTCCGGCCTTCAGCACGCGATGCCTTGCCTTGTCGCGCCGCTCGTCCATAGGGACAATCTACACCCAAAGTTGAACCAAGCGTTAAACGCGACCCTCGTCGCGATGCCTTTACGCACGGGGGGCCTGCGGCCGACGCCCTACAGCGCCGGCTGGAACGTCTCGGTCCGCGCCATCCGCCAGGCGTCTCGGAAGCGCGGGTCTTCGGTGCCTTCGAGCAGCTCGCCCGGACGCAGCGAGGGATAGAGCTGCGCGAAGGATTTCACGTCCGTCGTCGAGGTACGCTGGGAGAAGTGGATCGGGCGCAGCTGCTGCGGATGTTCGAGACCGGCCGCGGCGATCAGCTCGGTCAGCGAGTGCAGCGTCGCAAGGTGATAATTGTGCACGCGGTCAATCTTGAGCGGCACGTAGAGTGCGCGCGCCCGCGTCGGATCCTGGGTCGCGACGCCGGTCGGGCAGCGGTCGGTGTGGCAGCTCAGCGACTGGATGCAGCCGAGCGAGAACATGAAGCCGCGCGCCGAATTACAGTAGTCCGCGCCGATCGACATGGCGCGCGCCATGTCGAAGGCGGTGGCGATCTTGCCGGAGGCGCCGATCTTGATGCGGTCGCGCGCGCTGATGCCGATCAGGGCGTTGTGGACGAAACTGACGCCCTCCCGCATCGGCATGCCCAGATGATCCATGAACTCCAGCGGCGCGGCGCCGGTGCCGCCCTCGTTGCCGTCGACGACGATGAAGTCGGGATAGATGCCGGTCTCGATCATCGCCTTGCAGATCGCCAAAAATTCCCAGGGGTGGCCGATGCACAGCTTGAAGCCGGTCGGCTTGCCGCCGGAGAGCTTTCGCATCTCGCCGATGAACTGCATCATGCCAACAGGCGTCGAGAAGGCGCGATGCGAGGCCGGCGAGATGCAATCCTCGCCCATGGCGACTCCGCGGATCTTGGAAATCTCCTCCGAGACTTTCGCTGCCGGCAGCACGCCGCCATGACCGGGCTTGGCACCCTGGCTGATCTTGAGCTCGACCATCTTGATCTGGTCCTGGCGCGCGACGCGCGCGAAGGCTTCGGGATCGAAGGTGCCGTCGAGATGGCGGCAGCCGAAATAGCCCGAACCGATCTCCCAGATGATGTCGCCGCCCATCTCCGCGTGATAGGGGCTGAAGCCGCCCTCGCCGGTGTCGTGCGCGAAGCCGCCCTTCCTGGCACCGGCATTCAGCGCGCGCACGGCGTTCGGGCTGAGCGCGCCAAAACTCATCGCGGAAATGTTGAACACCGAAGCCGAATACGGCTTGGCGCAATCCGGCCCGCCGATGATGACGCGGAATTTCTCCTCGGCATGCGTCTTCGGCGAGACCGAGTGATGCATCCACTCATAACCCTGGCGGTAGACGTCCTCCTGGGTGCCGAACGGACGCTTGTCGAGCTGCATCTTGGCGCGCTGATAGACCACCGCACGGATGTCGCGCGAGAACGGCATGCCGTCCTTCTCGCTCTCGAAGAAGTACTGCCGCATCTCCGGGCGTATCTCTTCGAGCAAAAAACGGATATGGGCCGAGATCGGGTAGTTGCGCAGAACGGCGTGGCCCTTCTGCATGAGGTCGCGGACGCCAAGCGCCGTCAGCGCGCCGAAGATCAGGATCGGGATCAGCAGGATGTCGAAGATCTTGCCATCGGCGAAGCCGATGCCGGTCAGCAGCGCCGTGACCACCGCGCAGATCGTCAGGACGATGAAGCGCGGAGAGAATGGCAGCAGCAGGGTTTCCATGATCCCCTCTTCCGCCAGCGGCAGCCGTTTGGCCGATGGGTTGGGCGATAAGCTGGGCGATTCCTGCGTTTTGTTCTCGTCGGCCACGATTCCCATCCTCTCGCCAGCATGAGGCGGTACGATACGCCCGCGCCTGTCATACGGATATGACGCGGCGGTTGTTTCACGCTAGCGAATTCGACGGGGACAAATCAATCAGCCCGATGGGCGGGCTGCTGCGGTGCAGCAGGGCCCGGGAGGGACGGAATTAACCGGTCAAGGCGCTTTACCAATGCAAGCGTCCTGGCTTTTGCCAGGACGACACGAGAGGGCCTACCGCTCGACGAACGCCTTTTCGATCACGAAGTGGCCGGGCTTGTTGCCGGAGCCCTCGACGAAGTCGCGGCCCTCGAACATCAGTTTCAGCTCTTCGAGCATCGCCGGGCTGCCGCACATCATGATGCGGTCGGTCGCGATGTCGAGCGGGCCCTGGCCGATGTCGTTGAAGATCTGCTCGGAGCTGATGAGATCGGTGATGCGGCCGCGGTTCTTGAACGGCTCGCGGGTCACGGTCGGATAGTAGATGAGCTTGTCCGCGAGCAACTCGCCGAACAGTTCGTCCTCGCGAAGACCGGCGACGAGCTTCTCGCCATAGGCGAGCTCGGAGACCTGACGGCAGCCATGCACCAGCACGATGCTGTCGAATTGGTCGTAGACCTCGGGGTCCTTGATCAGGCTGGCGAAGGGCGCCAGGCCCGTGCCGGTCGAGAGCAGCATCAGCCGCTTGCCGGGAATGAGATTGTCGGTGATCAACGTGCCGGTCGCCTTGCGGCCGACCAGGATGGTGTCGCCTTCCTTGATCTTCTGGAGACGCGACGTCAGCGGGCCGTCCTGAACCTTGATCGAGAAGAACTCGAGCTCTTCCTCGTGGTTGGCGCTGGCCATGCTGTAGGCGCGGAGCAGCGGGCGGCCCTCAACCTCGAGGCCGATCATCGCGAACTGGCCGTTCTGGAAGCGGAAGCCGGAATCGCGGGTTGCGCGAAAGCTGAACAGGGTGTCGGTCCAGTGCTGGACGGAAAGAACCTTCTCTCGGTAAAACGCGCTCATGATTTTCGATATTCCGAATAATTGCGGTTTTAGGGCAAAAGCGTTGCCCGGCCCCTGAAAGCGGAGCGGACACCATTGCCATGGCGGAGGATTTCGCGTGTGTGATCTACGCCATTGAGACCAATAATCAACCTCGTTCCGGATGCAATTGATGCCGGTCAAACCGGCATTTGCGGCGGAAATGGTCGCATCATTAATGGATCTGCTGTCCGGCGCGCGCGGAGGGCAATTTCTTTTCCCTCCGGGGCCCGAATACAGCACTTAATTTCCGTGGCGCTCGCGAGAATTTCATTAAGAATAGCTCTGATTTCACTCTCGTTTGGCGCCGTTTCCCGCATTTTTGCGGCTTTTGGCGCCAAGCTCGACTGGAACTGACGGCTGCGAGTGGCGACAAGACACATGGTGAACGGCGAGCGGATCTTCGTCCAAGCGATCAGGCGCTATTGCGCGACCCGTGGCATCGCGCTCGATGTCCGCGCCGATGGCTGGCTGCTCGCGATGCGCCGGGGCGAGCAGCGCCGCTTCGCGTTCGGCTACGACATCGGCCTCAACAGCGCCATCGCGCACCGCCTGGCCAACGACAAATCGGCCACCGCCGAGGTGCTGGCGCTCGAGGGCGTGCCCTGCATTCCCCATCGCCTGTTCCTCAATCCGAAGTTGGGCGAGAAGGTTGCCGGCGTCGCCTGGCGAGAGGCAATGCTGGCGCTGCTTCACGACAATCCGCAAGGCGTGGTGGTGAAGCCGAACGAGGGGACGTCGGGACGATCCGTCTTCAGGGTCACGACGGAAACAGAACTCGATCATGCGGTTGGCGAAGCCTTTTCTATGAGCGCCGGACTCGTGATCTCGCCCTATCTCGTGATCGAGGATGAAGTTCGCGTGGTCCTGCTCGATGATGTGCCACTCGTCGTCTACAGCAAGCAGCGCGGCTCGGATTGGCGGCACAATCTCGATGCGGGTGCAAAGCCCGTGCTGATGCAGGATTGCGATCTTCGCGCAGCCTGCGCAAAGCTCGCCATCGACGCCGCCAATGCCCTCGGCATCGCCTTCGCCTCGATCGACCTCGTGCACGTCACCGGCGTCTGGCGCGTGCTCGAGATCAATTCCGGCGTGATGATGGAGACGCTGGCGAAGCTGCATCCGGCGCTGGTGCAGACGACGTACGATGCAGCGCTGGATCGGGTGTTTGGGGAACGCTGAGCAACACGCGCGCTGTCGGCTTCAACCGACCGCCAACCGATACGCAGCCTTCGCGTTCACGCCAAACGCCTTCTCACGCGCCTGCGGACCGAGCTTCATCAGGCAGGCCTCCAGCGCGCCCTTGATCTCACCATAGCTCCCCGCGAGCAAACATACCGGCCAGTCCGAGCCGAAGATCAAGCGATATTCGCCAAAGCATGTCGCGGCGTGCGCGACGAACGGAAACAGCCGCTCCGCATTCCAGTCGCTCCAAACCGCTTCCGTCGCCAGCCCCGAGACCTTGCACCAGACATTGCCGCAGGCCGCGAGTGCCGCGATGCCATTGGACCATTCGTCGCTTCCACCGTCGGCGATCGGCGGCTTGGCTGCGTGGTCGAGCACGAAGCGCGCATGCGGGAACGCCTGTGCGGTTGCGATGGCGGCCGGCAGCTCGCGGGTGCGGACCAGGAAATCGTAGGCGAGATCGTGCGCGAACACGGCCGTGAGGCCGCGCTGGACGTCCTCGCGCAACAACCAATCCGGATCGGCCTCGTCATGGACCTGATGGCGGATGCCGACCAGCTTGTCGCCGCCGGGCGAAGCGCGTAGCCGGTCCAGCGTCTCGCCAAGTGCAGCGTCGGTCAGATCGGCCCAGCCGACGACGCCGATCACCGAGGGCGTCGCATGCGCGATCCGCAGGAATTCCTCGGTCTCCGCCAGCGCGGAGCGGCACTGTACCAGGATGCTCGCGTCGATGCCGTTGGCTTTCAAGAGCGGCGCGAGATCGGCCGAACCGAAGGCACGCCGGATCGGCGTGAGCTCGGGCGCGTCCATCCAGGGATAATCGGCGCGCACGGGATCCCAGAAATGCTGGTGAGCGTCGATGATCATGCCTTACGCTCCGTCCGGCAATGGCGCGCGGGCGTCGACGAGTTCTCGCCCACGCAGCTCCTGCCAGAACGCCGCCGGCACCGGCGTCTCCGACATCGCGATGTTGTCAGCAACTTCCGCGGCGTTGCGCGCGCCCATCACGGCGACCGTGACTGCCGGATGGGCCATGCAGAACTGCAGCGCGGCGGCTTTCAGCTCGGTGCCGTGCTTGCGGCAGAGCTCGTCCAGCGCGAGCGCGCGGGCGACGAGTGCCGCATCGGCGTCCTGATAGTTGAACTTCGCGCCGGTGTGCGGACTGGCCAGGATGCCGCTGTTGTAGATGCCGCCGAGCAGGATGCCGATATTCTTCGCGGCGCAGACCGGGAACAGCGCATCCAGCGCGCCCTGGTCGAGCAACGTGTAGCGGCCGGCGAGCAGGAAGCAGTCGACCGGAACGGCCTCTGCAAACCGGACCAGCATGTCCGACTGGTTCATGCCGGCACCGATCGCCTTGACGGTGCCGTCCGCGCGCAGGCCCTGCAGCGCGCGGAAGGCGCCGGCGACGGCGTCGTCGTAGTGATCGTCGGGATCATGCACGAGCAGGACATCGACGCGATCGAGCCCAAGCCGCGCCAGGCTTTCCTCCACCGAACGCATCACGCCGTCATAGCTGAAATCGAACACCGGCCGCTCGCGCGACGTGCCCTTGTAATGCTCGTCCTCGGCGGCAGCGCCATCGGGCACGCGCAGCAGGCGGCCAACCTTGGTCGAGATGGCGTAGGAGTCACGGGGCTGTTGCCGCAGGAATGCGCCAAGGCGTCGCTCCGCAAGGCCAAAGCCGTAGAGCGGCGCGGTATCGAAGAAGCGGATTCCGAGCGACCAGGCGCGGGCGATCGTCGCCTCCGCATCGGCGTCGCTGACGGGGGTGAACAATCCGCCGAGCGGGGCGGAACCGAGGCCGAGTGAGGTGACATCGAGAGAGCCGAGCCGCGACCTTTTCATTCCCATTGCCTCAACAGTCTTCCCCAACAGCCAAATCATCTCTCCCGCTTGCGAAAAGCGCAAGCGGGAGAGGCACGCAGGAGCGCGGGGCTGGCGACGCTCCTACTTCAACATCTGCGCAACGTTGTCCTTGGTCACGAGATCGAGGCCGGTATAAACGATCTCCGGCACCTTCTCGCCCTTCTTGATGGCGAGCAGCGTGTCCATCGCCTTCTCGCCCATCTCGAACGGACGCTGGCCGACCAGCGCATTGGCATAGCCATCGCGCAACAGCTCGAGCTGCATCTTCAGCGTATCGGCCACGACAAGCGTGAACTTGCCGGCATCGATATCCTTCTTGTACCTGGACGCGAAGGCCTTGAAGCCTTCGGGGGCGAACATCGGCCAGCCGCCGATGGGAACGATCGCAGCGAGGTCGGGCGTCGCGGTACGCATGTCAGTCATCTGCTGAACCGCCAGCGCGGGATCGTCGTTGCAGAACGTCGGCGAGCCCGCGACCTCGGTCCATTTCGAGCCCTTCAGCGCCTCGCGGACGCCGTCGACGCGCTCGGCGAGGTTCTTGGCGCCGGGACCACCCGAGACCATGGCATATTTGCCGCCGTCGGGCCGCAGCTTCAGGAGCTGCTTGCCGAGGGCGACGCCGAACTCCTTGTTGTTGGTGCCGATATAAGCGATGCGCTTGGCGCCGGGCGCATCGGCGTCGAAGGTGATGACGGGGATGCCGGCCGCGGTCGCCGCGTCGATCGACTTGGTCATTGCCGCGACGTCGGCAACCGAAATGGCGAGGCCGTCGACCTTCTGAGTGACGAAGTCCTGGATAATCTGGGCCTGCGTCGCCGGCTCGTGCTCGACCGGCCCCTTGTAGATGCACTCGATGTTGCCGAGCTCCTTCGCACGCTTCAGGCAGCCGTCGCGCGCGAAGTCGAAGAACGGATTGTTCATCGCCTTGGGCACGATCACGAACCGGTAGTTTGCGGCAAACGCCGGCGTAGCCATCATCGCGACCGCGATGCCGGCAAGTAGATATTTCCTCATCGTCTCCTCCACCCTTCTTTGGCGCCTGTCCTCTCAAGATCGTCCGGGAAGTGGACAGGCGGCATTTTCGTTGCCGTCCCGGAACGACGTCGTTTCAGATCATCCGCGAGCGGATGCGGTCGACCAATACGGCCAGGATGATGATCACGCCCACCAGCGTCTGCTGCCAGTAGGAGCTGACCTGGGCGAGCACGAGGCCGTTGCGGATCACCTCGAGCAGCACGCAGCCGACGATGGCGCCAAGCGGTCCACCGATGCCGCCGGCGAGATTGGCACCGCCGATGACGGCCGCAGCGATCACGTTGAGCTCGTAGGATGTCGCCATGTTGGCCGGCGCCGACCCAAGCCAGCCCGAGATGATGATGCCCTGGAGGCCTGCGGCGAGCGCGCAGATCACATAGACCTCGATCTTCACCCGCACGACCGGGATGCCGGTGAGTTCGGCCGCCTTCTCGTTGCCGCCGAGCGCGAACACGTGACGGCCGAACGAGCTGTGGTGCAGCACCACGGCCATCGCCAGCGCGAGGACGATCAGATAAATGAACGGCACGGGCACGCCGAGCACGTCGCCCGAGGTGAGCGCGTAGAAATAATCGGCATCCGGCCCACCTGGAAAGCTGCCGCGTCCGTTCGAGACGACATAGCCGAGCCCGCGTACGATCGAGAGCATGCCGAGCGTGGTGACGAACGGCGACAGGCCGAGCACCGCGATACAGAACCCGTTGACGAGGCCGGCGAGCAGCGCGACGCCGAGGCCGGCGAGAAGCGAGACCACCAGGATCAGGCCGGGGACATTGGCAAGCACGGTCTTGCCGTCGGCCGCCATGTGCACGAACAGGGAGCCCGCCGGCGAGCCGGGCGCCGACAGCTCGGTCATCACCATCGAGGTGACCATGGCGGAGAAGCACATCATCGAGCCGACCGACAGATCGATGCCGCCGGTGATGATCACGAAGGTGACGCCGAGCGTCGCAATGGCGATGAAGGAGAAATTCTTCGCCACGTTCTGCATGTTGCCTTCGGTGAAGAAGTACGGGCTGGCGAAATGCATGACCACCAGCAGCACTGCCAGCGCGAGCAGGACATAGCCGGTCTGGGACGCGAAGATGCCGCGCTGCCACCATCTGATTTTGCCGACATTCGAGAAGGTGATCGGGGATTCCATGGGCATGGCCATCACGCCGCCTCCTTCGCGCCGGTGATCAGGGCGGTGACTTCCTCGGGGGAGGTCTGGTGGATGGGCTTGTCGGCCCGCTTTTCGCCGCGGCGCATGACGATGACGCGATCGCACACCGCGAACACGTCAGGCATGCGGTGCGAGATCAGCATCACGGCAACGCCCTGCTCCTTCAGCCGGTGGATCAGGCCGAGTACCTGCTCGACTTGGCGGACCGAGATCGCGGCCGTGGGCTCGTCCATCATGACCAGCTTCGCGTTGGAGAGCCGCGTCCGCGCGATCGCAACCGCCTGGCGCTGCCCGCCCGACATCTGCTTGACGAGATCGTCGGGGCGCGTCTCCGAGCGCAGCTCGCCGAACAGCTCCAGCGCACGCGCCGCCATCGCCTTGTGGTCGAGCAACGCGAACGGCCCGATCCTGCGCTTCAGCTCGCGGCCGAGAAAGACGTTGGCCGCTGCGGTGAGATTGTCGGCGAGCGCAAGGTCCTGATAGACCACCTCGATGCCGACGCCGCGGGCATCGACGGGCCGGTTGAAATGAACCGCGCTGCCGGCGAAGCGGATTTCGCCGTGGCTGGGGCGGAAATTGCCGGCGATGATCTTGACCAGCGTCGACTTGCCCGCGCCGTTGTCGCCCATCAGGCCGACGACCTCGCCGGGGAGGACCTGCATGTCGACGTCATGCAGCGCGCGGATCGCGCCGAACTCCTTGCCGATGCCGGTCAACTCGAGGACCGGTGTCGCTTGTGCATTTGTCATCAGCGGCCTTCCTCAGACGTAGCGGTTGACGAGCGATTCCAGATATTCCTGCCGGCCCGAGCGCGGCTGCGGGTCAAAGCCCGGGCCGTGCGCGCGGTCGGCAAGTTCGGTAAGCGAGCGCTGCCCGCCGAGAATGGCGCGGCCCTCGGGCCCGGCCCATCCCTCGTAACGTTTCGCAAGCGGCGCAGTGAGCACGCCGGCGTCGAGCATGTCCGCGGCGGCGAGCAACGCCCGCGCGCAGGCATCCATCGAGCCGACATGGGCATGGATCAGATCGTCGGGATCAATCGACTGGCGGCGGATCTTGGCGTCGAAATTGAGCCCGCCGGAGCTGAAGCCGCCGCGGCTCAGGAGCTCGTGGAACACCAGGGCAAGCTCGGGCACGTTCATCGCGAATTGGTCGGTGTCCCAGCCGAGCAGATCGTCGCCGCGGTTGATGTCGAGCGAGCCGAACACACCCAGCGCCTCCGCGAGCGCGACCTCGTGATGGAAGGAGTGGCCGGCGAGGATGGCGTGGTTCTGCTCGATGTTGAGCTTGACGTCCTTCAGCAGGTCGTAACGCGCGAGGAAGCCGTAGCAGGTAGCGACGTCGAAATCATATTGGTGCTTGGTCGGCTCCTTCGGCTTCGGCTCGATCAGGATCGGCCCCTTGAAGCCGATCTTGTGCTTGTGCTCGACGACGAGCGAGACGAAGCGGCCGAGCTGGTCGAGCTCGCGCTTGAGATCGGTGTTGAGCAGCGTCTCATAGCCCTCGCGCCCGCCCCACAGCACATAGTTCTGGCCGCCGAGACGGTGCGTCACTTCCAGCGCGGCGCGGACCTGGCCGGCGGCATAGGTGAATATCTCGGGATCTGGATTGGTGGCCGCGCCCGCCATGTAGCGCCGATGCGTGAACAGATTGGCGGTGCCCCAGAGCAGGCGTACCTTGCTCGAGGCCATCTTCGCTTCGAACAGATCGGCGATGGCATTGAGGTTGGCGACGGATTCCGCGAGTGAGTTCCCTTCCGGCGCCGCATCGACGTCGTGGAAGGTGAAGAAGGGCACGTCGAGCAGGCGAAACAGCTCGAAGGCAACGTCGGCCTTGGCGCGCGCCTGCGCCATCGCATCGGCGCCGTGGTGCCAGGGCCGCAGGAACGTCTCGCCGCCAAAAGGATCGCCGCCGGGCCAGCACAACGAGTGCCAATAGCAGACCGCAAAACGCAGATGGTCCTCCATCCTGCGGCCATGGACGAGGCGGTCCTTGTCGTACCAGCGGAAGGCGGGCGAGTTTCCCGCATCCTTGCCGGCGAAGGCGACAGGTGCGGTTATATCAAAGAATTTCACAGACGCGTTCACTCAGGCACACTCCTTCAACGCAGGATAAAGCTCGCGCCAGCGGCGATAGGCCTCGTCATAGGCCGCAGCCACGGATGCGCGGGGCGTAAAACTCGCGAGCCGGCGCGGACGAGTGCAAACCGCAGCCGCGTCTTCGCCGGTGGCGGCGAGCCGTCCGAGCTTGGAGGCGCCGAGCGCCGCCCCGACCTCGCCCTCCTCGACGCGGTGGACGGGAATGCCGAGCACATCGGCGCAGATCTGCGCCCACAGCGGCGAGCGCGAGCCGCCGCCGACGAGATCGACCTCGGGAAGCGGTCCGCCGGCCGCGCTCAGCACCGCCAGATTGTCGCGCGCGGCGAAGGCGACGCCTTCGAGCACGGCCTGAACGATCTGGGAGCGGCCGGTCGCACCGCGCAGGCCGACGAAGGCGCCGCTGGCCGCGGCATCGTTGTGCGGCGTGCGCTCGCCGTCGAGATAGGGCAGGAATTTGACCGGGCTCGGTCCATCGACGCGCTCGCCGAGCGGCGCCAGCAGCGCTGCGGCCGGAACCTCCATCACGCTCGCGAGCCAGGCCAGCGACGCCGCCGCCGACAGCATCACGCCCATCTGATGCCAGCGGCCGGGCAGTGCGTGACAGAACGCATGGACGGCCGAGGCCGGCGCCGGTGCAAACCGATCAGTGACGCGGAACACTACACCGGATGTGCCAAGCGACAGGAAAGCATCGCCCGGCGCGATGGCGCCGAGCCCGATCGCGCTCGCGGCATTATCGCCGGCGCCGCCGGCGACCACGACATTCCTAGCCATGCCCCAGCGTTGCGCGTAGTCCGGCGCGAGCGTCGCGCTGACCTCACTGCCCTCGACGAGGCGTGGCATGTGATGGAGATCGAGCCCGGTGGCATGCAGCAGCAGGGGCGACCAGCGGCGCAGACCGACGTCGAGCCACAGGGTGCCGGCCGCGTCCGACATATCCTCGACCATCTCGCCGGTCAGGCGATAGCGGACGTAGGCCTTCGGCAGCAGCACCTTTGCGACACGCGCGAAGATTTTTGGCTCGTGCCTGGCGACCCAGAGCAGCTTCGGCGCGGTGAAGCCGGGCATGGCCAGATTGCCGGCGATCGTGTGCAGCGACGGGCAGCGCCGCTCCAGCGCGACGCATTCGGCGTGCGAGCGGCCGTCGTTCCATAGGATCGCGGGACGCAGCGGCCGTCCGTCCTCGTCCAGCAGCGTCGCGCCGTGCATCTGGCCCGACAGCCCGATGCCGCGCACCCGCGCGACCTCGCGCGGATGGCGGGCGGCAAGATCGTCGACCGCGCCGACCGCCGCATCGACCCAGCCATCGGGATCCTGCTCGGACCACAGCGGCGCGGGATGCGATAGCGCAAGCTCGCGCGCCGCCGTCGCGACAACCGCGCCGGCTTCGCTGACGAGCACCGCTTTCACACCTGATGTGCCGATGTCGATTCCGAGATACACGCCGTCCTCCCTTTCGCCTGTTGCGGTGCGCGAACTCAAAGTCGCCTTATCCGCAACGGGTCATTTTGAATTCCACCTGCCGCTAAGGCAGATTGTCCCGCATCACGATGTCGATCCTGATCTTCTCCTGTTCGCGCAAGATCGGCTCGCCACGGGCGAGCGCGAGCAGCACACGCACGGCGGCGCGCGCTTCATGTCCGGGGTTCTGCGAGATCGCGGCATGCATCACGCCCTGCAGCAGCAGCCGGCGCGTCAGCGCAGTGACGTCGTGTCCGACAAACACCACCTGCTTGTCGCGGCTGGCATCGCCCAAGGCCTTTTCATTCAACGCGTTGGCGACGCCTTGCGTACCGGCGCCGACATTATAAAGACCCACGATGTCGGCATGCCTGCTCAACAGCCGCGCCAACAATTGTTCCGAACGCGCGTCCTCGTCGCGTCCTTCGAGCACCGGCAGCACGTTGAGGCCGGGGAATTCAGAGGCCATCACCTGGTTGAAGCCAAAAATGCGCTCGGCATGATCGCGCAGGCCCTGCGAGCCCGCGACGATCGCGACCTTGCCGGACTTTTGGCCGACCAGCCGTCCGACCAACGCGCCGGCGGTGCGCCCCGCGGCAATGTTGTCGATGCCGACATAATGGTGCCGGCGCGACGACGGCACGTCGGAGACCAGCGTCACGACACTGGTGCCGGCATCGACGAGATCGTCGATGGCGGCGCGGACGCCGGGATGGTCCAGCGCCACCACGGCGATGCCGTCGTAATCGTCGGAGAGCCCTTCCAGGGAAGCCGCGAGCACGGACGGATCGAACACGTCGGTTGCGACGGTCTCGACGCCGAGGCGGCGGGACGACAACCAGCCCGACATCTCGCCGAGATAATCCTGGATCTGCTGCATGAACGGGTTCGGTCCCGACGGCATCACGAAGGCGAAACGGCGGGCGCGGCCGCGGGCGAGCTCGGCGGCGGCCACGTGAGGCTGGAACGAATTGCGCTCGATCGCCTCTTTGACGCGCCGGACCGTATCCGGCCGCACGCCCGGGCGATTGTGCAGGACGCGGTCCACCGTCGCGAGGCTGACCCCGGCCTGGCGGGCGATGTCCTTCAGCGTCAGCGCGGTCGTGGTGAGCGTCTCGGCCATGGCTGAAGGCTAGCAGAGGTGTTTTGAGGTGCGCAACTCATTTTGAGGGGCAGTAGGCATTTTCCCGCGGCTGGGCCTAGGAACAGCCTTTCCCGTCCGCCGTTGCTGCCCCGTGCGTAACGATATCACCCATGATCCCGGCGAGGGATTGAGTCCGACTCTCGAGCGGAACATCCAGGCGTTGGTCGAGCGCCGCCGCCGCGAGCAGCGCGCGGCCAAGGGTCAGGAAAAGGTCGCCGATGCGATCACGGCGTTCACCGGCAGCATGGCGTTCGTCTACCTCCATGTCGCGGTGTTCGGCTTCTGGATCATCGCCAATCTGCACTGGCTGCCGGGAATTCCGGCCTGGGACGAGAGCTTCGTGGTGCTGGCGATGATTGCTTCGGTCGAGGCGATCTTCCTGTCGACATTCGTGCTGATCTCGCAGAACCGCATGAGCGCAGCAGCGGACAAGCGCGCCGATCTCGATCTCCAGATCAGCCTGCTCGCCGAGCACGAATTGACCAAGGTTGCCCGCCTCCTCACGCAGATCGCCGAGCGGCTGGACGTCCAGCCCGACTCGAAGCGGGATCTGGAGGAGGCAAGCCGCGACATCGCCCCCGAGCGCGTGCTCGATAGGATCGAGCAGACGCGTTCCTGAGCTATCGGCTCGCCGACAGATCCAAGGTCAGGAACAGGCTGTTGGGATCGTCGACATAGCCTTGGAACGGGCCGCAGAGGACAAAGCCATGCGCCCGGTAGAGCGCGTGCGCCGGCTTGAAATAGTCCCACGAGCCGGTCTCGAGGCTGAGCCGCGCCATGCCGCGCGCGCGGGCTTCCGTGATGATGTGGCGGAGCATCTCACCGCCAAAGCCGCGCCGGCGCGTGGTCTGGAGCGTGTGCATCGACTTCACCTCGCCATGCTCGGCTGACAGCGACTTCAGCGCACCGGTGGCGACCAGCGTGTCGCCGTCCCAGCCGGTCCAGAACGCGACTTCCGGGGCACGAAGCCCGGCGAGATCAAGCGCATGCGCACTGCCCGGCGCGGTCTGTGCTCGCGCCGCCGCAACGTGATGGTCGAGCAGCGCGATGACGCGTGGATCAAAGGTGTCGCCGGTGCGGATCTGCATCGTCAGGGCTCACATCTTGCCGTAGGACGCGCCGCGGCGCGTGATGATGACGTAGCGCGCATCCTGTCTGGTCTCGTTCTCGAAGATAACCGCGCGCATCACGTCGAAATCGAGACAGTCGCCTTCGCGCAGGCGAACCGCCTTGGCGTCGATGTGCACCGCGATCGCACCCTCCAGCATCAGCAGTTGCTGGGTGAAGGCATTGCGCCCCCAGGGGCTGTACGGCACCCGCGCACCGGCCGGCAAATCGACGACGATGATCTCGATGCCGCTCGCCGCGTCCGTCGGCGAAGCGTGGCGGCGGCGATAGCCGCTGTCGGGATCGCGCCAGTGCGGCTGGTCGGCGAGCCGCACCAACCGCTCCGGCGGCTTTTCGGCCAACGCGACGACGTCGCTGAGCGACACGTCGAGCGCGGCGCAAAGTTTACCCAGCAGCGCAGCCGTCGCACTGCTCTGCGCCCGCTCTACCCGTCCGATCATCGCACGGCTGACGCCGGAGCGGCCTGCGAGCTCATTCAGCGTCATGCCGGCCTGCGTCCGAAGCGTCTTCAAGCGACGACCGATCGCGCGATCGAGCTTTTGCTGGTCCATTGCTTGTAGGTCCTGACTTTCATCCGAACATGGCCCGGCGCGGTGACCGCAAGCCACCAGGCGAGAGAGCTTAACCGAGAGCGCGCCGGGTGCCGGTCACGACGAGCTAATATATTGGAAACTTGGTCTGGCGCACGCGAGAGAACATCGGCCCTTCTTCGCCAAGGCTTCGAAAGGCATCCTGCTTCGCGTTGCCGAGATATCAAAGTCCTGCGAAGCGCCTTGACGCGAAGCAGGATGGAGCGGGCGAAGGGAATCGAACCCTCGTATGCAGCTTGGGAAGCTGCCGTTCTACCATTGAACTACGCCCGCGGATGCGCAGCCTGCGCCCGCTCTGATTAGCCGAGACGGCGCATCTCGCCAAGCGCTTTGGCGCAGCCCGCCTGACCCTTCTTAAGTTTCCGGTAAGATTTTGGGTGCGGCGGATTGTGGCGGTGTTATGATCGACTGTCTGGGGAGACGTGCACTGAGTGGGGCGTGTGCATGGTGGGGCGTGGCTACGCGATATTCGACACGACCATAGGGCGCTGCGGCATCATCTGGCGCAGCACCGGTATCGTTGCCGTGCAATTGCCGGAGGCGCGGGAGATCGACACCCGCCGCCGGATTTTCCAGGTCCATCCCGAGGCGCGCGAGCAGCGGCCTTCCGCGAACGCCGAGTTCGCGATCGAGGGCATCGTGGGCTTGCTGCAAGGCAGCGATGCCGATTTTTCCGAGGTTAGCCTGGACGCGAGCGGGGTGCCCGGCTTCAACCGGCGGGTCTACGAAGCCGCCTGCGCCATCCCGCGCGGGGAGACGCGCACTTATCACGAGATCGCCAAGACGCTGGGCGCCTCCGGCGCCGCGCATTCGGTGGCACAGGCGATCGCGAGAAATCCCTACATGCTGATCGTGCCCTGCCACCGGGTGCTGGAGGCCGGCAATTACACCGACCGCCTCTCGCCCTATGGCGGGGTGATCTCCAAGCGGCGGCTGCTGTCGCTGGAGGGCGCCCATCCGATCGCCAGCAAGACGCTGTTCGACGTCCTGCTGCCCGTTGCCCCTCCCCGAGCGCCCACCTAGATAGGCGGGATGGACGCAACCACGCTGCTGACCACCCCTTCGATGACGGTCTCCGAGTTTCGCTGCGACGCGGGACCGGACGACAGCCCGTTTGCGGAGTGCCGCACCGGCCATTCCATCGCCTATGTCCGCGCGGGCAGCTTTGGCTGTCATTGCCGCGCCGGCTTCTTCGATCTGGTCGCGGGCTCGATGCTGGTCGGCGCGCCGGGCGAGGAATACACCTGCACGCATGAGCATGTCGCCGGCGACGTCTGCCTGTCCTTTTTCCTCAGCGACGATCTGGTCGACGCGCTCGGCGGCCGGCGCGACGTCTGGCAGGTCGGCGCGACGCCGCCGCTGCCCGAGCTGATGGTGCTGGGCGAACTCGCCCAGACGGCGGCAGATGGCAACAGCGACCTCGGTCTCGACGAACTCGGGCAGATCCTCGCCGGTCGTTTCGTCGATGTCGTGTCGGGCAAGACGCGCAAGCCGACGACACCGACGGCGCGTGATCGCCGCCGCGCCGTGGAAGCCGCGCTGTGGATCGACGCCAATTCGCATGCCGAGGTCGACCTCGAACAGGCGGCGCGGCAGGCAGGCCTCAGCCCCTTCCACTTCCTGCGGCTGTTCTCCGCCGTGCTCGGCGTCACCCCGCATCAATATCTGGTGCGCTCGCGGCTGCGGCATGCGGCGCGGCTGCTGACCGACGACGACATCGCAGTCACCGACATCGCCTATGACGTCGGCTTCGGCGATCTCTCCAACTTCGTCCGCACCTTCCACCGGGCGGCCGGCGTCTCGCCAACCAAGTTCCGTCAGGCCTCGAAGGGGGAGCGCAAGATTCTCCAAGAGCAGCTTGCGCTCAACTGACTAGGTTCGTCTCCGGCGCGCGCCGATTGCGGCGCGCTTTGGAAATGGAGACGACCATGTACGATCATATCGGATTGCGCGTTGCCGACCTCGACGCCGCCACGCGCTTCTACACCGCGGTGCTGGCGCCGCTCGGCTATGTCCTGTGCTCGAGCGGCGATGGTTATGCCGGCTTCGGGCCGAAGGGCGAGCCGGCGCTGTGGCTGCACCTGAACAAGGGGCGCAAGGCGGATGGCGCGCATATCGCGTTTCGCGCTGGGGATCATGATTCGGTCAAGGCATTCCATAGCGAAGGCCTGAAGAGCGGCGGTCGCGACAATGGCGGTGCCGGCCCGCGCAAGGATTACAGCCCGACTTACTACGCGGCGTTCTTGATCGATCCCGATGGTAACAATGTCGAGGCGGTCTGCACGTGAGCTCGCTCCGTCATTGCGAGGAGCACTTGCGACGAAGCAATCCAGACTCCAACCGCGGAAACATCGCTGGATTGCTTCGCTGCGCTCGCAATGACGGAGTCCTCGACCAAAATCTAACGCAACCAAGGACACCTTCATGGCCTCCATCCACAACGACATTCCCCTCCCCGCCCCGGCTCACGACGTCTGGGATGCGGTTCGCGATTTCGGCGCGCTGCATCGGCGGCTGGCGCCGGGCTTCGTCACGGCCTGCACGCTCGACGGCGACGCGCGCATCGTCACCTTCGCCAACGGATCGGTGGCGCGCGAGGTGCTGGTCGATTGCGACGATGCCGGGCGGCGGCTGGTCTACGCGATCAACAACGAGCGTCTGAAGCATTACAGCGCCTCGGTGCAGGTGATCGCCGAGGGCGAGGGAAGATGCCGCCTGGTCTGGATCATCGACATGCTGCCGAACGAGCTCGCGCCCTATGTGCAGGGACAGACCAAGGATGCCGTCGCCGCCATACACCGAGCGTTTCCAGCCGCAGCTGCGTGATCTTTCTCACAGAGCCCAGCCCTCGTCCGCAATAACCATGGCGGCGTGCGTCCGGTTGGCTCCGCTCTCCCGGCGGCGCCCCGCACGCGAGGAGCAGGCCATGAGAGGTGCGGACAAGGTGATCTGCCAGGCGGCCGCCGTGCTGCTGATGTTTTCGATTTCGAGCGGACCGGCAAAGGCCCAGTTCCTCGGCGGCGGAGGTGCCGGCGGCGAGGACATGATGACCCAGATGGCGCCGATGCTGGAGATGATGAAGGCCAAGATGGGCAAGCGCCGCTTCGGCATGATGATGCAGACCATGGGCCCGATGATGAGCCGCATGATGGAGAATGGCGGTGGTGGTCTTGGTGGCATGATGGGCGGCGGCGGAATTGGCGGCCTCGGCGGCGGCAATCTCGGCGGCGGTGTCGGTGCGCCCAATTACGGCGGCTACGCGCCGATGGCCGGAGGCGGCACCATGCCGACGGGCATGGGCGGCATGGGCGTCGGCGATATCATGGGCATGCTCGGCGGCGCCGGCGGCGGCGACATGATGGCGATGATTCCGCAACTGATGCGGCTCGCCAATGTCGGCGGCAGTGGCGGCCATCGCCGCCACAGGCATCGCTAGTCCGCAGCGGCCGACAGAGCCGGCCTGATCGCAGGTTTGGTTTGGCGTGGTCCCCAGCGCGTCAGCACCACGCTGGAGCACGAGAGCAGGCCGAGCACGACCATCGAGCTCGCCGCCAGCCAGAAGAAGCTTTGCGCGGTGGCATCATGCGTCGACAGCCACCAGCCGACCGCCGAGATGTAGATCAGCCGCGCAGTCTGCGCCAGCACCGGTCCGATCACCTTGGCTGCGCCCTGCGACGAGAAATACATCGTCGAGGCGAGGCCGATGAAGGCGTAGAACGGCGCCACCGTCGACAAATATTGATGGCTGGTGGCGCGCACGATCGCGCTGTCGGTGAAGATGTTGACCCAGAGATCGGGGAAGATCGCAACCAGGCACGCCGGTGCACCGACGGCGACGAAGGCGCTCGCGGCCGCGATCCAGGCGATGCGCCGGGCGCGGGCGATGCGGCCGGCGCCAACCGCCATGCCGATCATCGGCACCGAGGCGATGCCGAACGAGAACGCGATCGAGGTCAGCAGGAATTCCAGCCGCGCACCGATGCCGTACCCTGCGAGGATCGCGGTGCCGAATTTCGCAAGCATGTGGGTGAAGATCGAGATCGTCAGCACGGATTGCAGCGGCGAGAAGCAGGCGATGGCGCCGACTTTGAGGATGTCGAAAAACATCGCCCATTGGATGCGCAGCCCGCGCAGCTTCGGCGTCACGCGGGCGCGGCCGGAGAACAGGTACCAGCCCATCACACCGATGTTCATGCAATAGGCAATCAGCGCGCCGGCGGCGACGCCGCGCATGCCGAATTGCGGCACCGGACCGAGGCCGAGGCCAAGTGTGCCGCCGAGCACGATCTGCCAGGCCGCGGAATTGAGGATCAACAGCGACGGCAGCTTCATGTTGCCGGTGCCGCGCAAGACGCCGGCCATGGTGTTGAGCAGCCAGGGCAGCACGGCGCCGCTAAAAAACACCTGGGTGTAGGCGATCGCATGCGTCAGCACCTCGCCGCGGCCGCCGAGCATTTCCAGAACGCGCGGCCCGAAGATCAGCATGCCCAGCATGAAGACGAGGCCGAAGCTGATGCCGATCAAGAGCGCGTGCGCGGCGAGCGTCCCGGCACGCTCGCGATCGCCGGCGCCGAGCGCGCGCGCGATGGCGGAGGCCACCGCGCCGCCCATCGCACCGCCCGACATGGTCATGGTCAGGATCACTGTCGGAAACACCAGCGCCATCGCGGCCAGCGCTTCCACACCAAGACGTCCGATATAGGAGGTCTCCGCAATCACCGTGCAAGTGCCGGCGGAGAGCGCGACGACGTTGGGCCAGGCCAGTCCGAGCAGCGTGCGCAGGATCGGCCCGTCCATCAGCGCGCTCCTGACGGGGCGCGGAGGCGGCGGCAGCGGACGCTCCTGTTCATCGACCGGAATTTCGGCGATGTCTGACATGTCCTCTCCGGGCGAAAGCGCCATTTGCGGCGCAGCAATGCTTAGGTGTGCCAATGAATTGGTTCGCGCGCAGGGCGCAACGAGAGGCTTGTTAGCACGACACGCAGCGATTCCTCCTGCGCCAGGTGCAGGCGTGCCCTGCGGCAGCGCATTTCAACCCGTGGAATTGCGGCTCTCAGTCTCCGTGTGGCCATCCTTCGAGACCACGAGGCCAACGCACGCGCGGCATTACCCAATCGTCCAGAGCAATGGCGGACGGCCGCGCCTTGTCGGGGACAGGTGCACGCCGATGTGCCGCCCGCATCCGGCCGCGAGCCCTTCGAACAACCCCGCCAGTACCTTGGCGCAAGCGGGGTGGTGATCGGCGATGCCGTCCATCAACTTCCAGCTCTGCTGACGGATTTCGAACGTGCCTTCGGATTGCGTCGTCTCAGCCACATCGTCCTGCGCGACAAACAGCGCGTTGAGGAACGTCGCGAATTCGCTCGCACCGCCGCGGCCCACCGACAGCGCCGCAGCGATCTCGTCAAAATATTGCATCCCGATCAGCTTGCCCGTGAGGTGCAGGATATAGCCGGCATCCTCCGGGCCGAACAGCTGCACCATCACGGGCGCGGCGGTGCGCACATATTCCATCGCGTAGTTGCGATAGGCTTTTTCCAGTCGCGGTCTTGGCCAGCTTGCGACCGGCAATGCCGGAGCCGCGGCAGCATCGAACAGCGGCGCTTCGAGATGCCGCGCGAACACGAGGCGCTGGTCGAGCTCGAGGGGATGGTCATATTGATAATAGTAGCCTTCGAGCCCGTCCTGGCCGTCGACGCTCTGCTTGGTGCAGACGAACCCCAATCTGGTATCGCCGAGCGCCACGCCGTTGTTGGCGTGCCAGCCGCGCAGCATCGCGCGCGAGACTTCGCCCGGCACGCCGCAGATGGCAGTGCCTTTCCAGATCCAGCGCGGTGGCGGATAGCGGATCCAGGCTTTGCGGTCGCTCTCATACATGTATTCGACGTGCACGCCGCCGATCCAGTTCGAGAGGTAGTGATATTGCGCGGCGGCGACTGCTGGCGGCAGATGGCTCAGCCCGAGCTTCTCCAGCCCCAGCAGGAAGCGCTCCTGCTGCTGGCGGCGGAACACGCGAAAGACGAACTCCGCGGCATCTGCCGTGCCGCGACGCGTGACCACGGTGAGGATCAGGCCGGTGAAGTAGGCGTGATAGAGATCGGCAACCGCGCGCCAGCGTTTCCATTGAGCTTCCTGCGCGGGGTCAGATGCGGCGGTCATGTTTGCTCCCGATCGTTGTTTTGATTGGAGTGTGTCACTGCAGCCGGCGACGGACAAGCTGAGCCGCATGCAGGGCGCCCTGCACGCCGGCTCGCCAATTCCGCATCACGAATTTTGCGCAACTCTGGCGGCACGCTCGCGCTCGACGCGGTCGGTGACGTCGCGTGCCATCGCCACCGATCCCTGCACCACTCCAGCGGCGTCCCGCACCAGCGCGAAGGTCATCTCGATGTAGAGCTTGCGCCCGTCCTTGTGCAGCGCGCGGGTCAGTGTCGGCTTGCCCGCAAGCTTCATCGCGCCGCTGGCTAGTGCGGCCTCGAAACCCTTCCAGTGCGCGGCGCGCAGATGTTCGGGAATGATCAGGTCGAGATTCTGGCCCAGCGCTTCGTCCGCGGAGAAGCCGAACAGTGCGGACGATGCGCGATTCCAGCGCATGATGGTGCCGGAGCGATCCGAATAGATCAGCGCATCGGCGACGCCGTCGAGGATGTTTGCGTCGAGTTGGGATGGATTGGTCATGTCAGCACCTGGTGGCCCCGATGGAGCACAGCGTAAGCCGGGATCGTGCCACAAGTGAGACTTTCCCGGATGACGCTTGCGCTCCATCCGGGCGACGGGTGATCGCTACACCCGGAAATGCTTGCTCAGCTTCAGGCCCTGCGCCTGGTAGTTGGAGCCGATGCGCTGGCCGTACATCGCGTCGGGACGGGCCAGCATCTTCTCGTAGACGAGGCGGCCGACGATCTGGCCGTGCTCGAGGATGAACGGCACCTCGCGCGAGCGCACTTCGAGCACGGCGCGCGACCCCAGCCCGCCAGCGCCGGCATAACCGAAGCCGGGATCGAAGAATCCGGCGTAGTGCACGCGGAACTCGCCGACCAGCGGATCGAACGGCACCATCTCCGCGGCGTAATCGGGCGGCACCTGCACGGCCTCTTTCGACGCGAGGATATAGAACTCGCCGGGATCGAGGATCAGGCTGCCGTCGGGGCGGGCCGAGATCGGCTCCCAGAACTCCTCGACGGAATAGCCGGCGCGGCGATCGACGTCGATGACGCCGGTGTGGCGCTTGGCGCGGTAGCCGACGAAGCCGCCGCTCTTTTCGCCGGAAAGATCAACCGAGACGGCGACGCCGCCGGTGAGATCGGCGTCATCGATATCGACGAGACGCTCGGTCGCATGCAGCGCCTCGAGGTCGTCGATGTTGAGGATGGCATCGCCGGTGCGGAAGCGCACCTGGCTCAGGCGCGAGCCCTCGCTGACCAGCACCGGGAACGTCTTCGGACTGATCTCGGCATAGAGCGGACCGTGATAGCCGGCACCGATCATGTCGAAGCGGCGGGTGCCGTCGGCGATCACGCGGGTGAAGACGTCGAGCCGGCCGGTCGAGCTTTTCGGGTTGGCGGCCGCGACGATCTCCGGCGGCAGCGCAAGGCTTTCGAGCAGCGGCACGATGTAGACGCAGTTGGTCTCCAGCACGGCGCCGTCGGCGAGGCTGAACTCGTGCAGCTTCAACTCGTCGATGCGCTCGGCGACGGTGGCGCCGGGACCGGGCAGGAAGCTGGCGCGAACGCGATAGGCAATGTCGCCGAGGCGCAAATCGAGGCTCGCCGGCTGGATCTGGCTTTCGACGAAGTCGTAAGCGGGCAGGATGAGACCACCCTCCGCCATCGCCGCGATCATGCGGTCGGGCAGGATACCATTGGCGTCGGCGGCGACCGTGAACGTCAACCCGGGGTCCTCATCAGGGATCAAACACATCCCGACATGCGGGAAATATGAGCGTTTTACGGCTATCCGATGGACGTCTTGACGGAAAGGGCATTGCGGAATATGAGCATGACTTATCCCGTGGTGATTTGAGCCGGCCGGCTTGCAGCCACGTTAAATAAGTCGCTAAACAGGCCGGGGACCTCTGTGATCCCGGCCCGTGGAGATATTCCAGGCCGGTTTTTTTGTGACCATTTTCGATGGTCACTTCAGGAGGTCCTATGTCGAAGTCCCCGGCGTCCACCGCGTCCTACCGTCCCGAAACCCGCCTGGTCCATTCCGGCACCCTGCGCTCGCAATATGGCGAGACGTCGGAGTCGCTGTTCCTGACCCAGGGCTACGTCTACAACAGCGCCGAGGAGTGCGAGGCGCGGTTCAAGGGCGAGGACCCCGGCTTCATCTATTCACGCTACTCCAATCCGACCATCTCGATGTTCGAGCGGCGCATGATCGAGCTCGAAGGCGCCGAAGCGGCACGTTCCGCCGCGACCGGCATGGCCGCGGTGACGACCGCGATCCTGGCGCCGCTCAAGGCCGGCGATCACGTCGTGGCCTCGCGCGCGCTGTTCGGCTCGTGTCTCTACGTCGTGCAGGATTTGCTGCCGCGCTACGGCATCGAGACCACGCTGGTCGACGGCCTCGATCTCGACCAGTGGCAGCGCGCCATGAAGCCGAACACCAAGACGTTTTTCCTGGAGAGCCCGACCAACCCGACGCTGGATGTACTCGACATTCCCGGCATCGCAGAGATCGCGCACAGCGGCGGCGCGCGGCTCGTCGTCGACAACGTGTTCGCCACTCCGATCTGGCAGAGCCCGCTCGCGCTCGGCGCCGACGTCGTGGTCTATTCCGCGACCAAGCACATCGATGGCCAGGGCCGCTGTCTCGGCGGCATCATCCTGTCCTCGGAAGCGTTCATCGCCGAGCACATCCACAATTTCATGCGCCAGACCGGCCCGTCGATCTCGCCGTTCAACGCGTGGGTCCTGCTCAAGGGCCTGGAGACGCTCGCCGTGCGCGTGCGCGCGCAGACCGAGACGGCGGCGCGCATCGCGGACGTGCTGGCGAGCCATCCGAAGATTTCACGGCTGGTGTTCCCCGGCCGCGCCGATCATCCGCAGGCCGCATTGGTGAAGAAGCAGATGCGCGGCGGCTCGACGCTGGTCGGCCTCGAGGTCAAGGGCGGCAAGCAGGCGGCGTTCCGCGTGCTCAACGAGCTCAAGCTCGCCAAGATCTCGAACAATCTCGGCGACGCCAAGAGCCTCGTCACGCATCCGGCAACGACGACGCATCAGCGCCTCAAGCCGGAGGACCGCGCCGCGCTCGGCATCAGCGGGGGCTTCATCCGCTTCTCGGCGGGGCTTGAGCACGCGGACGATCTGATCGAGGATCTGACCGCGGCGCTGGAGAAGGCGTAGCCACGCATTCGACATCGTGGGGTGGTCAAAGCGAAGCGTGCCCACCATTCACGATGGCAGCGCCGATGGATGGTGGGCACGGCGCGCGAAGAGCGCGCCTTCGCCCACCCTACGCACCGATGCTTACATCGGCCGATAGGTCCGCACGTCCGCGGGCACGTTGACGCCGAGCTTGATCTGGCCGACAGAGCGGATGATGTCGTCGCCGAGGAGCTGGGCGAAGCAGGCGTAGCCCCAATCGTTCATGTGCAGGCCGTCGGCGATCACGAAGCTCTCGACCGGAATCGACTGCTTCTCGTGCCAGTCGCGCATCACCTCGAAGCGCGGGAAGATGCCGACATGACGAAGCTCGGCGACCTTGCCGAGCAACTTCACCATCTTGCCGGCGCTGTCCGCGCGCTGGTTGACGGCGGGCGAATATTGCGGATCGACCAGCACGACGTCAGTGCCGCCGGCAGCCTGGATGCGGCTGATGCCGTCCTCGACCAGTTTGGCGGTATCGCCGGGATCGAGATTGCGCAGCACGGCATTGGTGCCGACCTGCCAGATCACCAGATCCGGATGCACGTCGATCACCTCTTTCTGGAGGCGCTTCATCATCTCGGGTGCGTCCTCGCCGCCGACGCCGGCATTGACGACGGTGATGTCGGCAGTCGGATAGTGCCGGTGCAGCTGCGCGGCAAGGCGATTGGGATAGTTGAACTCCGGCGAGCTCGCGCCGAATCCCGCGGTCGACGACGAGCCGAATGCGACGATGACGACGGGCTGGCCGGCGACGAGCTTGCCCGCGACATGCGGCAGCGAGCCCATTGCCTTCGCGCCGCCCTTCGGCGACAGGCAGGGGACGCGGCTAAAGATGTCGCCGGCGGATTTCGCGACCTGCTTCACCTTGTCGATGGCGCGCGCCGTGATGCCGCGCTGGTCGGGGGACGTCGCTGCGACGGTGGTCTGGGACGGTGAAGCGGGAGCCGGATCAGCCGATTGCTGCGGGGCCGGTGTTGCCTGCGCGGCCTGCGTCTGCGCGCGCGACTGCGAGGCCGGACTCAGCAACAGAAGCACCGCTGCTGCGGGCACAGCCAGCCATGCCGTCAGGCAAAAAGGGCGGAGAGAACTCATTAACGCTAGACCTCAATTTTGCTGCTGGGCCGGCTCCAGATGGGCAGCGTCGATCACGAACTGTGCCAACGCCCGGCCAAGGCAATCATGGACCTGTTTCGCCAGCTCAGGCCCGCGCGACGGGCTGAACAGGTCGAACTGCCCCTGGTCATTCCACTGCCGCATGATCGCGAAACGATCGAACAGCGGAATATCGTGCTCCTGCGCCACCACCCGCATATTGTCGAGGTATGGCGGCACCGAGATCATGGTTTCGGTACGCGGACTGTACTGCAGATTCATCAAGACGACGTCAGCCCCTGCCTTTTGCAACGCAACAACCCCTTCGGTCACCGCGCCACGAAAATCGTCGGGATCAATGGCTCGGATAGCATCCACGGTCCCGGTCTGCCAGATGACCAAAGTAGGCGCTTTTGCTTCCATCAGCTTAACGAAGCTGGCGGCCGCCTCCTCAGCCGTTTTCTTGCTCTGTATTTCTACGGAGACGTGCACAGTCTCGGTCGGCGGCAGCTTCTCCTTCAGGATGTCCTGCATCCGCGCCGGATAAGAAGCGTCCTCGGAGGCCGGAATCGTGGTAGAGCGGCTGCCGATGACCAGGATTTCGAGCGGCTTGCCGGCCTTGATGGCATCGGCGACCTTGGGAAGCTGGCTTTCGCTGGTGAGCAGATAGGACGGCAATTCGCAGGCTGCGGGCGCGGCTGAAGCAGCAGGTGCCGCCGAAGCAGCAGGCGCAGCATCGTCCGCGCGCGCCGGAGGCGCGGCGAGACCACCGCACAGCAGGATCAGGCTCAGGAAAACCTTCGCCTTCATCAGCCCCCTCCCGCCATATCGGCGCTGCCGACGGCGCTTTTGGTTTTCGAACCGCTCTTGTCAGCCACCCGCTTGTACCACGAAATCAGCCAGGCCATGGCCCACATGATCAGGATTCCGGAGAGACTAATTAGCGCATGCATCACCGGGCCGCCCGAGACTTCGGCCAGGATGAAATGGCCGGCAAAGGCTAGGAAGACGCCAAGACAGAATATCTCCAGGGAATGCGAGCCGCACAGGATCAGCGGCCGCAGCCAGGGCGATTTCAGGCCCGGCCAGTCCCGGGGCAGGATGCGCACGGTGAGCGCGGCCAGCGCCAGGAAATGCGTGAAGCGCAGCACGTCGAGGTCGGCCTTGTCGATCGGATACATCCACTGCTCGAGCCGCTTCGGCATGAAGTGGGAGAGCTGCGGCACATACCAGGTCAGCGTCACGTAGAATGCCGCGACCAGATAGGCGATCGCGATCCACATCGTCACCCGCGAAGCGAGAATGTGCGACATCCGTCGCGCACCCCCGAGCGCGCACCATGCCCCGAACACGAACAGCAATTGCCAGGCGAAGGGATTGAAGGCCCAGAAGCCGTTTGGATAGGCCGACAGGTAGAGATCGTATTCCCAGGTCACCGCGTAGAGCGCGACGGAGAGGCCGAGCGTCACGTCGGGGCGCCATTTCATCAGCCACAGGATCAAGGGCAGCGCCAGCATCAGCACGATGTAGAGCGGCAGCACGTCCATGTTGACGGGACGGAAGCGCAGCAGCAGCGCCTGCACGATCGTGACGTCGGGCTGCTTGAGGAAATCCATGATGCCCATCTCTTCGGTGTAGAGCGGGTTCTCGAACCTGGTCGCGACGTAGGAGATTTCGGCAAGGAAGATCGTGAACAGGAAGACGTGGGCGACATAGATCTGCCAGACGCGCCGCAGGATGCGCGCGGTGGCGACGACGATGCCGGACTCCAGCATCGCCCGACCGTAGACGAAGGCGGCGGTATAGCCGGAGATGAAGATGAATATCTCGGTGGCGTCGCTGAAGCCGTAATTGCGGATCGTGAACCAGGTCAGAAGGCTCGGCGGCAAATGGTCGATGAAGATCAGCCACAGCGCCAGGCCGCGGAACAGGTCGAGCCGGAGCTCGCGCTCGCCGATGGCGGGCAGCGAAATGGCCGGCGATGCCGCGCGCGGCTTCGCACCCGCGGATTTGACCTCCACAGGTTTGGCGGTTCCCGCGATCGTCGATCCCGTCACTTGGTCGGCAATGGTCATCGGGGGCTAAAAACCCTTCCGCAAATCGCGACGTGGCAAGGAGTGTACCGGTCCGGCCGTCATCTCGCAAAGCGCCCGGATCACATGCAAAGACACTTGGACGTGTACTTCCCTGCGAATTCTGGCGGGACGATGTCGCCAGAACCGCCTCCGGCGTTTGGTTCCCGAGCAGATTTCGGTATGATGGCAATCATGTACCGCGCCGTGACCCGCCAGATCGAAGTGACCGTCGAGCCGAACTTTGTTCCGGAGCAGTCGTCGGCCGACCGCTCCCGCTATTTCTGGTCCTACACCATCGTCATCACCAATTCCGGCGACGAGACCGTGCAGCTCAAGACGCGGCACTGGATCATCACCGACGCCACCGGCCGGCAGCAGGAGGTGAAGGGCGAGGGCGTCGTCGGCGAGCAGCCGACGCTCGCCCCCGGCGAACGCTTCGAATACACCTCCGGCGTGCCGCTCACGACCGCCTCGGGCTTCATGACCGGCCGCTACCAGATGGTCAGCGCAACCGGCGAGCGCTTCGAGATCGACGTGCCGACGTTCTCGCTGGACAGCCCGGACAACAAGCGGGTGTTGAATTAGGGTCTGAGATGGTGGGCACGCTTCGCTTTACCCGCCCTCCGGCACTACAGCACCGCGCTACGCGTCCTCGACGCCCGCCTCGTCCGGTGTGAACTCGTACACCGAGCTGCAGAACTCGCAGGTCACGACGACCTTGTCGTCCTTGACCATCGCGGCACGATCGTCGGACGAAAAGCTCTTCAGCATCGATGCCACCGCGTCGCGCGAGCAGGAGCATTGCGCCTTCAAGGGCAGCGGATTGAACACGCGCACGCCGCGTTCGTGGAACAGACGGTAGAGCAGCCGCTCGCCGGACAGCTCCGGATCGATCAGCTCGACATCTTCGACGGTCTCGATCAGCGAGCGCGCCTCGACCCAAGCATCGTCTTCAGCGACGGCATGCACCTCGACGCCTTCGGGCGCATCGCCGGGATGCAGATCGGCCTGCCGCGCGCGCTCGGGCGCCTTCGGCAGGAACTGCATCAGCATGCCGCCGGCACGCCAGCGATGCTTACCGCCGTCGTTCGAGCGCCATTCCTCGCCGACGGCGAGACGCACGCGGGTCGGGATCTGCTCGGAGCGCAGGAAATATTCGTGAGCGGCGTCTTCCAGGCTGCCGCCGTCGAGCGCGACCAGGCCCTGGTAGCGGCTCATGTCGGGGCCCTGGTCGATGGTCATGGCGAGATGACCGTGCCCCAGCAGCGCGCCGGAATCCTTTGCATCGCCGAGGCGCGCGGCGTCGTAGCGCGCATAGGCGCGCAGACGATCCGGCGCCTGATAGTCCACGACCAGGAACGACACCGGACCGTCGGTCTGGGCCTGGAGGATGAAGCGGCCCTCGAACTTCAGCGCCGAGCCGAGCAGCGTGGTCAGCACGATGGCCTCGCCGAGCAGCTTGCCGACCGGCGCCGGGTAATCGTGCTTGGTCAGGATCTCGTCGAGCGCCGGACCAAGCCGCACCAGCCGACCGCGCACATCGAGCGCGTCGACCTCGTAAGGCAGCACGGCGTCATCGATCGGAACCGCGGATGGCGCGCGAACCGGACCTTCGGGCCCGGTTTTCATGTCAGGGGATTGGGAAACCATGGCGCTTTATCTGGGGTCGGAAGGCGGAATTGGAAGGGGTTCGGAGCAGCTCATCTGGACACTGGTTTGATCATGATACGGCAAATTCGGTGTCGTCCCGGCGAAGGCCGGGACCCATAACCACGAATATTGGTTTGGCGAAAACTCGTTGCCTCCGCCGATCTGCCACAAGAGAGATTCCGCGGTCTGGGTCCCGGCCTTCGCCGGGACGACGGAAAGTTAGCTCGCCCGCGTCGATCTACTTCACCGCGTCGAAGCACCAGGCCAGAATGCCCTTCTGCGCGTGCAGGCGGTTTTCGGCCTCGTCGAACACGACGGATTGCGGACCGTCGATCACCTCGTCGGTGACCTCCTCGCCGCGATGGGCGGGCAGGCAGTGCATGAACAATGCATCGGGCTGGGCCAGCGACATCAGCTGGGCATTGACCTGATAGGGCTTGAGCACGTTGTGGCGGTGCTCGCCTTCCTTGTCCCCCATCGACACCCAGGTGTCGGTCACGACACAATCGGCCCCACGCACGGCGGCTTCGGCATCGGTGCCGAGCATGATCGGCGCGCCGGTCGCCTTGATGAAGTCGCGCATGGCTTTTTTCGGGGCGAGCTCCGGAGGCGTCGCGACATTGAGCTGGAACTTGAAACGCTCGGCGGCGTGCGCCCAGGACGCCAGCACGTTGTTGTCGTCTCCGGTCCAGGCCACCGTCTTGCCCTCGATCGGGCCGCGATGTTCCTCGTAGGTCATGAGGTCGGCCATCACCTGGCAGGGATGCGAGCGCCGCGTCAGGCCGTTGATGACGGGTACGGTGGCGTTCGCCGCAAGCTCCAGCAGGGCATCGTGATTGAGGATGCGGATCATGATGGCGTCGACATAGCGCGACAGCACCCGCGCGGTGTCGGCGATGGTCTCGCCGCGGCCGAGCTGCATCTCGGCACCGGTGAGCATGATGGGCTCGCCGCCGAGCTGGCGCATGGCAACATCGAAAGACACCCGCGTCCGCGTCGAGGGGCGCTCGAAGATCATCGCCAGCGTCTTGCCTTCGAGCGGCCTGACCGGCTGATGCGCCTTCTGCTTCGCCTTCATCGCGGTGGACGCGGCGAGCATGCGCTTGAGCTCCGACAGCGGCAGCTCGTTGATATCGAGGAAGTGCTTCGGTGTTTTCTTGGGTGTATTATCGGGCGACTTGCTCATCAGCTTGCCGCCCGCTTGTTGCCGGATAACGCGGTGCAGGCGCGCTCGAGCCGCCCGACGCTGTCCTCGATCTCGGCTTCGGTGACGATCAAAGGAGGCAGGAAACGCACGACATTGTCGCCGGCACCGACGGTGAGCAGCTTTTCGGCGCGCAAGGCGGCAACGAGATCGCCCGAAGGCACCACGGCCTTGATGCCGATCAGGAGGCCCTCGCCGCGCACTTCGCTGACGACATCAGAGTGGCGGTCGATCACGGAAGCGAGCTTCTGCTTCAGCAACAGCGACATCCTCTGCACGTGGTCGAAGAAGCCGGGCTTGAGCATGACGTCGAGCACGGCGTTCGCAGCCGCGATCGCGAGCGGATTGCCGCCGAAGGTCGAGCCGTGCGAGCCCGGTGTCATGCCGGATGCCGCTTCCGCGGTCGCAAGGCACGCGCCGATCGGGAAGCCGCCGCCGAGCGCCTTGGCCAGCGACATCACGTCGGGCTCGACGCCAAGGCGGCGGTACGCGAACAGATCGCCGGTGCGACCCATGCCGGTTTGCACCTCGTCGAAGGCGAGCAACAGACCCTTCTCGTCGCAGAGCTGGCGCAACGCCCTCAGGAAGGCAGGCGTTGCCGAACGGACACCGCCCTCGCCCTGGATCGGCTCGATCAGGATTCCGGCGGTCTGCGGACCGATCGCCTTTTTCACCGCCTCGAGATCGCCATGCGCAACCTGGTCGAAGCCCTCCATCGGGGGGCCGAAACCTTCGAGATATTTTGCCGAACCCGTCGCGGCCAGCGTCGCCAGCGTGCGGCCATGGAACGCGCCTTCGAAGGTGATCATGCGATAGCGGTCGGGATGGCCCTTCGCGGCGTGATAACGGCGCACCACCTTGATCACGCATTCCAGCGCTTCGGCGCCGGAATTGCAGAAGAACACGAAATCCGCAAAACTTTCATTGCACAGGCGCGCGGCGAGCTTTTCGCCGTCCGGGCTCTGGAACAGGTTCGACATGTGCCAGAGCTTCGTGGCCTGCTCCTGCAACGCCGCGACCAGCGCCGGATGGGCATGGCCGAGCGCATTCACCGCCACCCCGGAGGTGAAATCGAGATAGCGCTCGCCATTGGTCGCGATCAGCCAGCAGCCTTCGCCACGCTCGAAACCGAGGTCGGACCTGGCGAAAACGGGGAGCAAATGCGGCGCTGCGCTGTTAGTCATGACGGTCACTTGAATGTTGCGGACGGTGTGAGCGTGCATTGCGCAACGCACCATCGACCGGCCCGGAAAACGAAACGTGCCGCCTCTTGCGGGCGGCACGTGCGACTATCTTAGGCTTGGTGAAACGGGTGTCAATGCCGCCCGGAAAGCCTCGCGAAACGCTGAATCCGTAGTCTTGCGGTGCCGATTTTGCGGGATTTAGTCACGGAACATGTGGAAGCGAGTCGGCGGACTCTTGCGCGGGAGTCACGCCATATTGTAGCGTTTGGATTGTCAGATACGACATCTCGTGCAGTGGTTCTGATCTTTAAGTCCTTATGTACCGGCGTAAACGTTCGGGCGTTCAAGACGCGCCCGGCGAGCCTTAAGGGATTCTGGCGGCACGGGTTTTTGAAGGCTTAGGCATTCGCTGCGAGGCCCCAGGATGGCTGGCGCGCAGCGAGGGAAAGGGTGCAATGACGGTTTTGACCTGGTCCGATGATCGCGTCGAGCAGCTGAAAAAGCTCTGGGAGGCCGGACTTTCGGCCAGCCAGATCGCGGCGGAGCTCGGCAATGTGACCCGCAATGCCGTGATCGGCAAAGTGCACAGGCTCGGCCTCTCGGGCCGCGCCAAGAGCCCTTCGTCGGCAGCGCCGCGGCCGCGCAAGGCGCGCCCCGCGCAGCACATGATGCGGGTGAGCCGCCCGATCTCGCGCGGCAACACCGCGCTGGCGCAGGCCTTCGAGGTCGAGGCTGAGCCGGATCCGGTCACCTATGACAACGTGGTGCCGATGAGCCAGCGGCTGTCACTGCTGGAATTGAACGAGGCGACCTGCCACTGGCCGGTCGGCGATCCCTCGAGCCCGGACTTCTTCTTCTGCGGTGGACGGGCGCTGTCCGGCCTGCCCTATTGCGCCCAGCACTCGCGCGTCGCGTACCAGCCGGCGTCGGATCGGCGGCGTGCACCGGTGAAGCCGGGGCCGCGGTAATTACGGCAAGTCGTCGCGCGAAGACGGCTCAACGATTTCAGTCTCGTCCCGGCCTAGTGCGCAATTGCGCATGGGGGCCGGGACCCATACTCGGAGCGCGCAGTTGTTGCGCGAAAGAGGTCACTCCGAGTCTTCGCCAAACCACGTTCGGTGATTATGGGTCCCGGATCAGCGCTCGCTTGTCCGGGACGACGTCGAAGAATTCGGGGACAGCTTGCCAAGAAACAAAGCTGCAACCCTACACCTGCTCCGCCTTCGCAAACCGATCATCCAGCGCGTAACCGGCCCCGCGGACGGTGCGGATCGGGTCCTGCTCGCGGCCGAGATTGAGCAGCTTGCGCAGGCGGCCGATATGCACGTCGACAGTGCGCTCGTCGATATAGATGTCGCGGCCCCAGACGCTGTCGAGCAGTTGCTCGCGCGAGAACACCCGTCCCGGGTGCTCCAGGAAGAACTCCAGCAGGCGATATTCGGTCGGACCGAGATCGATCGGCCGGCCGGAGCGCGCCACGCGGCGCTTGTCGCGGTCGAGCTCGATGTCGCCAAAAGCGAGGACGGTGGCGAGCCGCTCCGGGCTTGCGCGCCGCAGCAGGCCCTTCACGCGCGCCAGTAGCTCCGGCACCGAGAACGGCTTGACGATGTAATCGTCGGCGCCGGTCGCAAGACCCCGCACCCGCTCGCTCTCCTCGCCGCGCGCGGTGAGCATGATGATCGGCAGCTGCTTGGTCTCGGGACGGGTGCGAAGCCGCCGGCACAATTCGATGCCTGACAGGCCCGGCAGCATCCAGTCGAGCACGATCAGATCGGGGATGTGCTCCTTGAGGCGGGTGTCGGCGTCGTCGCCGCGCATCACCGTCTCGACGTCATAACCGTCGCCTTCGAGGTTGTAGCGGAGAAGCTCGGTCAGGGCTTCCTCGTCCTCAACCACCATAATGCGTGCGCCCATCGGGTCGTCGCTCCCTTAAGTCTTCAGGTGTTCGGTACCGTGTTGGCGAAGGTCGTCATGTCGCCCTTCGGCCGCTTGTCGGTGATCGCCTGGCCCTCGATCATGTAGAACACGGTCTCGGCGATGTTGGTGGCGTGGTCGCCGATCCGCTCGATGTTCTTGGCGCAGAACATCAGGTGAATACAGAACGAGATGTTGCGCGGATCCTCCATCATGTAGGTGAGGAGCTCGCGGAACAGCGAGGTGCAGATGGCGTCGACTTCCTCGTCACCCTTCCACACCGCCATCGCCGCCGGCAAATCATGCGCGGCATAAGCGTCCAGCACCGACTTGACCTGCTGCTGCACGAGGTCGGTCATGTGCTCGAGGCCGCGGAACAGCTTGAGCGGATGGAAGTCCGTCTCCAGCGCCGCAACGCGCTTGCCCATGTTCTTGGCGAGGTCGCCGATGCGCTCGAGATCGGTCGCGACGCGCATGGCGCCGACGATCTCGCGCAGATCGACTGCCATCGGCTGGCGCCGGGCGATGGTGAGCACCGCACGCTCCTCGATGCGCTTCTGCAGCGCGTCGAGCTCGGTGTCGATGGCGACGACGCGCTGGCCGAGCGGGACGTCGCGGCGGATCAATGCGTCGACGGACTCGACGATCATGCGTTCGGCGATGCCACCCATCTCGGCGACCAGGCGCGTGAGTTCCTGGAGGTCGGTGTCGAAGGCCTTTGCGGTATGTTCAGAACCCATGTCGCGTCTCCTAGCCGAACCGGCCGGTGATGTAATCCTGCGTGCGCCGGTCGGACGGCGACGTGAAGATCTTGCTGGTGTCGTCGAACTCGATCAACTCGCCGAGATACATGAAGGCGGTCTTGTCGGAGACGCGCGCCGCCTGCTGCATGTTGTGGGTGACGATCGCGATCGTGTAATCCTCGGACAGCTCCTGGATCAGCTCCTCGACCTTGGCGGTCGAGATCGGGTCGAGCGCCGAACAGGGTTCGTCGAACAGGATCACCTCGGGCCGCACCGCGACGGTACGGGCGATGCAGAGGCGCTGCTGCTGGCCGCCGGAGAGCGACAGGCCGGAGGCGTTGAGCTTGTCCTTGACCTCGTTCCACAGCGCGCCGCCGCGCAGCGCCTTCTCGACGCGGCCGTCCATCTCGGACTTCGAGATCTTCTCATAGAGACGGATGCCGAACGCGATGTTCTCGTAGATCGTCATCGGGAACGGCGTGGGCTTCTGGAATACCATGCCGACGCGGGCGCGCAGCAGATTGAGGTCCAGCTTGCCGTCGAGGATGTTGGTCTGGTCGAGCATGAGCTGACCGGTGGCGCGCTGACCGGGATAGAGGTCGTACATCCGGTTGAAGATGCGCAGCAGGGTCGACTTGCCGCAGCCCGACGGACCGATGAACGCCGTGACGCGGTTGGCGCCGAGCGTCAGGTTGATGTTTTTCAGCGCGTGGTGCTCGCCGTAATAGAAGTTCAGGTTGCGCACGGTCACCTTGGGGGGCGCCTCCGGCAGCACTGCCGCGTGCGGCAGTCCACCTGACGCGCTCATCGATACGGAAAGATCACTCATTTTGCGGTCCTCTCGGCGCCAAGGATGCGCGCGAAAATATTAAGGGCAAGAACGGTCAGGGTGATGAGCAGCGCGCCGCTCCAGGCCAGCTGCTTCCAATAGGCATAGGGGCTCTGCACGAAGTTGTTGATGGTCACCGGCAGGTTCGCCATCGTCTTGTTCAGGCCGAGGCTGAAGAACTGGTTCGACAGCGCGGTGAACAGCAGCGGCGCGGTTTCACCGGCGACGCGGGCGGTCGCGAGCAGCACGCCGGTGATGAGGCCCGAACGGGCAGCGCGATAAGCGATCCGCTTGATCACCAGCGAACGCGGCAGGCCGAGCGCCGAGGCCGCCTCGCGCAACGCGTTCGGCACCAGCAGCAGCATGTCCTCGGTCGTGCGCAGCACCACCGGGATCACGATGACCGCGAGCGCGAGCGAGCCTGCGATCGCGGAGAAGCCGCGCATCGGCACCACCACCGCGCCGTAGATGAACAGGCCGATGATGATCGAGGGTGCCGAGAGCAGGATGTCGTTGATGAAGCGGATCACCGAGGTCAGCCGGTCGTTACGGCCGTATTCGGCGAGATAGGTGCCGGCGAACATGCCGAGCGGCGCGCCGATGCCGACGCCGATCACGGTCATGATCAGCGAGCCGACGATGGCGTTGAGCAGGCCGCCCTCGTTCGATCCCGGTGGCGGCGTGTTCTCGGTGAACAGCTGGACATTGAGTCCCGCCAGTCCGTTGTAGAGCAGCGTGATCAGGATCAGCGCGAGCCAGGTCACACCGAAGGCGGTTGCGGCGATGCAGAGCCCGCGGACGACGATATCCTTGCGGCGGCGGCGTGAATAGATCGGATTCATGACGTCAGTTCCCCGCCTTCTTTTCCAGCCGCATCAGCATCAGCCGCGCCGCCGCGAGCACGAAGAAGGTCAGCACGAACAGCAGGAGGCCGAGCAGGATCAGGCCGGACTGGTGCAGGCCGTCGCTCTCGGCGAACTCGGATGCGATCGCCGCCGAGATCGTGGTGCCGGGGGCGAAGATCGACGACGAGATCCGGAACGAGTTGCCGATGATGAAGGTCACCGCCATGGTCTCGCCGAGCGCGCGGCCCAGCGCCAGCATGACGCCGCCGATGACGCCGACGCGGGTGTAGGGGATCACCACGCTGCGGACGACCTCCCAGGTGGTGCAGCCGACGCCGTAGGCGGCTTCCTTCAGCACCGGCGGCACCGTCTTGAACACGTCGACCGAAATCGAGGTGATGAAGGGCAGCACCATGATGGCGAGGATCAACGCGGCATTGAACAGGCTGAGATAGGACGGGGGACCCGCGAAGATCGCGCCCAGCACGGGCACGCCGTCGAAAATCTTGATCATGAAGGGCTGGAACGTGTTGGCGAGGAACGGACCCAACACGAAGAAGCCCCACATGCCGTAGATGATCGAGGGGATGCCGGCGAGCAGCTCGATCGCCATGCCGATCGGGCGGCGCAGCCATTGCGGGCAGAGCTCGGTAAGGAAGATCGCAATGCCGAGACCCACGGGAATGGCGATCAGCATCGCGATGAAGGAGGTGACGAGCGTGCCGTACATCGGCCCGAGCGCGCCGAGCACGGGCGGATCGGCGGACGGCGCCCAGCGCTGCGTCCACAGGAAGGAGATCCCGAATTCCTTCATCGCCGGGAAGGCGCCGACGATCAGCGAAATGATGATGCCGCCAAGGATCAGAAGCACCGAGATCGCGGAGAGCCGCGTGATCCAGTAGAAGGTGACGTCGCCGAGCTTGAACGCGCTCAAGGCCTTGGCGCGATCATACGGTCCGGCGTCGTCGATTACATCGCTCTGAACGGCCATCTCTGCCACGCCGGTCCCCTGTACCAAATAGTATACGTTTTTTGTTGGTCCGTGCCCCGGATGCGGCGCAGCGCATCCGGGGCACGAGCGTCGCGAGCCTAGCTCTTGATGTCGGCAGCCCAGGTCTTCTCGATCAGCTGAACGACCGGGTCCGGCATCGGGATGTAGTCGAGCTCTTCAGCCGCCTTGCCGCCGCTCTTGAAGGCCCAGCGGAAGAACTTGATGGCTTCCTGCGAGGCCGCCTTGTCGGTGGCGTCCTTGTGCATGAGGATGAAGGTCGCCGCCGTGATCGGCCAGGACTTCTCGCCGGGCTGGTCGGTCAGGATGACGTAGTAGCCGGGAGCCTTGGCCCAGTCGGCGTTGGCGGCGGCTGCCTGGAACGCTTCGACGGTGGGCTGCACCGGCTTGCCGGCCTTGTTGACGAGACCGGTGTAGGTCAGCTTGTTCTGCTTGGCATAGGCGTACTCGACGTAACCGATCGAGTTCTTGGTCTGGCTGATGTTGCCCGACACGCCTTCGTTGCCCTTGGCGCCGACGCCGACCGGCCACTCGACGGCGGTACCTTCACCGACCTTGCTCTTCCAGTCCGCGCTGGCCTTGGCGAGGTAGTTGGTGAAGTTGAAGGTGGTGCCCGAACCATCCGAACGGCGGACCACGGTGATGGCTTCCGAGGGCAGCTTCACGTTCGGGTTGAGCTTCTTGATCGCGGCGTCGTCCCATTTGGTGATCTTGCCGAGATAGATGCTGGCCAGCGTCTCGCCGTCGAACACCATCTCACCGGGCTTCACGCCCTCGATGTTGACCACGGGAACGATGGCACCCATCACCATCGGCCACTGGACGAGGCCGTCCTTCTCGAGCTGCTCGGCCTTGAGCGGCGCGTCGCTGGCGCCGAAGGTCACCGTCTTGGCCTGGATCTGCTTGATGCCGCCGCCGGAGCCGATCGACTGGTAGTTCAGACCGTTGCCGGTCTCCTTCTTGTAGGCATCGGCCCATTTGGAATAGATCGGGAACGGGAACGTCGCACCGGCACCGGTGATGTCGGCAGCAAAGGCCGCCGTCGTCGATGCGGCGACCATGCCAACAGCGACGAGTGTTTTGAGGAAATTCATGCTGGTCTCCATACAGGGGAGCGAAGCGCCATCCGCGCCCGATCGCGCTCCCCGTGCCGCCCCTTTAGGAGCGGACAGCTGAGCTTTTACGAAGGTTTGGTGACAGTCGGATGACAGTGTTAAGCAGCTGAAATCGCTGGAATTTAGCTCAGAGCCGCAGGCTTGCCCTGGGGGAAACAGGCAGCGAAAGTGGCGCCCTGCTTGGGCACGCTTTCGATCAAAAGCCGGCCGCGATGGCGGTTAAGAATATGTTTCACCAGCGATAATCCGAGGCCGGTGCCGCCCTGCGAGCGGCTGTCGCCGACATCGACCCGGTAGAACCGCTCCGTCAGCCGCGGCAAATGTTCCGGCGCAATGCCGGGGCCGAAATCCCGGACCAGGACCCGGGTTTCCTGAGCTCCATCAGGGGCGGAACTGGACGTCAGCGACACGATGACACGACCGCCCGAGGCGCCGTATTTGAGCGCGTTCTCGATCAAATTCTCGAACAGGCGGAGCAGCTCCTCACGGTCGCCCGCGATCAGCACCGGGGTCGCAGGCAGCTGGGTCTCGACCTCGACCTGGCGTTCCCGGGCCAGCGGCTCGAGCCCGTCGGCGACCTGCAAGATGATCGGCAGCAGGTCGACCAGGGTGTCGGGCCGCACATGGGCCGACAGCTCCACCCGCGACAGCGACAAGAGATCGTCGATCAGGCGGGCCATCCGGGTGGCCTGGTTGTGCATGATGCCGAGGAAGCGCTCGCGCGCCTTGGGATCGTCCTTGGCCTGGCCCTGGAGCGTGTCGATGAAGCCGGACAGCGCGGCCAGCGGGGTGCGCAGCTCGTGACTGGCATTGGCGACGAAATCGGCCCGCATCTCCTCGACCCGGCGCAGCGGCGTCTGGTCGTGGAAGGTCATCAGCATGCATTTGTCGGCGCCGCCGAAGGTGGTCGGCACCGGCACCGGCGTGATGGTCAGCTCCATCCAGCGATCGACCGGGACATGGTCGAGATAGGTCGCGCGCCGCGGCTCGGTGGTCGCGATCGACTCGCGCAGGGCCGTGATGATCTCGGGCGAGCGCAGCGCGAACTGGGCGAGCTCATTCCGGCGCAGCGCCGGCGCGAGCTGGGCAGCCGCAGCGTTGAGATGGATGACGCGGCCGGCGCGATCGAGCAGCACCGCGGGATCTGGCATGCCGGCGACCACCGCGGCGACTGCCGCGCTCTCGACCGGGTTGACGCGGCGGGTCTCTTCGCGCGAGGCGGCGGTATCGTGCAGGCGCCACGGGATCAGCGCTGCGGCCGCGATGCAGACGAACACCGCAATCGCATGCAGTGCCGACAATTCGCCCAGCGAGACCACCACCGACAGTGCCAGCGCCGCGGCGATCAGGATGACGGTCGAGTGCCGCAGCCGGTCGGACCAGGGCTGGGAGGAGGGAGAAGATGGGGCGTCGATCGCCATCGGGGCGGGCTTCTCCAAAGGACTTTGCGCCGGTCAGGCGCCGCTGTCGCTGCGCTTTCTCACGTAAGCGGCTTCAGGTGCGGGGCCGGGGTCGAGCTTGAGCGCCGCCTGCTGCAGGCGTTTCGATCGCGCGCCGATGATAACTTCGCGAAACGTCAGCAAGATTACAGAAATGACGAAAGGGGACAGATAATAGAGGACGCGGAACAGCAGCATCCCACCCAGCAGCTCCTCCCGGTCCATCTGCCAGAGCCCGACCAGCATCGCCGCGTCGAACACACCAAGGCCTCCGGGCGAATGGCTGGCAAAGCCGAGCAGCGTGGCCGAGACGAAGATCACCGCGACCACCACGAAGCCGAGATTGGGCTCGTCCGGGACCAGCACGTACATCGCGAGCGCGCAGAAGCCGAGATCGATGATGCCGATCGCGATCTGGAGCAGGGTCAGCGGGCCGCCCGGCAGCATCACGGTCCAGGGCCCGCGGCCGACCATCCGCGGCTGGGTCCAGACCCAGACCACGTAAGCGACCAGTCCGACGATGATCATCATCGCCAGCATCCGGTTGAGCCAGGGCGGAAGCATGTCGATCGAGGCCGCGGCCTCCGGATGATAGGAGATGCCGAGGCCCAGCACCGCGGCATTACCGAGCCAGAAGGTCAGGCCGGCGAGGAAACAGATTTTTGCGACGTCGATCGCGTTCAGGCCGTAGGCGGAATAGATGCGGTAGCGCACCGCGCCGCCGGTGAAGACGCTGGCGCCGACATTGTGGCCGATCGAATAGCTGGTGAAGGCGGCGAGCGCGTTGATCCGATAGGGCACGTGGGGGTGGCCGATCGCGCGCACGGCGAACAGGTCGTAGAAGGTCAGCGTGAAATAGCCCGCGGCGACGAACAGCGCCGCCATCGCAATCTGGCTCGGCTCGGTGCTCTTGATCGCTTCGAGGACTTCGTTGACATCGATGCCGCGCAGCATGTGGTAGAGCACATAGCAAGCGATGCCGATGACCGCGACGCTGATCACAACTCCAAGCTTATGCAGGATTTGCTTCTGGCGCAGAAACGACATCGCCCTGCGTATGGCTTCCAGCATCTAAACCTCGAACAACGCTTCAGCGGCCAGGGTGGCCGGCGAACAGGCGGACGACACGCAGGCACCCGACGAATCCTCGCCGGCGGCTCCGGCATCGCGCATGCCCCCTGCCCCTCCACTAGCGCGTTTTGGGGCGGAGTGGAATTCGACAATTCGAACAAAAAGTCGTGGCTTCAAGGTTTTAGGCAGGTTGCGGGCTCCTGATGCACGGTTTGGCGCTTTCGGCGGCAAGCCTGACGCGAATCTCCATGGCAATCCTGCGCAGACGCCATGAAGTTTTGATGATTTCGGCCGTACAATGTTCCGTCACGGCTTAAGTCGAAATCAATCTATGGGCGGGATTCCGCTGTTGAAAGAGGGTCACGCCGCGCGGGGCCGCTGCGGCGCGCACGATTACGTGGCCGACGGCTCGCACTCGATCATCCGGTTGCACTGCGACATCACAGACGTCATTGCGGCCGCCCGCCAGCGGCCGCGATGAGCACGTCGTTCGGAGGTAGCGTTCTGCTCAGGCCGCAAGCTGCGGGCGCACCGCCTCGATGCCCGCGATCCAGCCGGCGACGGAGCGCCCGATCGCCTCGGGGTGATCCTCCTGGAGGAAATGCAGGCCGGCGCCGAGACGAACCAGCGCGCAGTGCTTCAGGGAGGCTGCGAACCGTTCGGCAAATTCCGGTGCGACCAGAGCTCCGGGCTCGCCGGTGAACAGGAGCTTTGGATAGGACGACGCGGCCAGCACTGCATGCGCGGACTGGAGCGCCTGATAAACGTCAGCGGGCTCGCCTGCGATCGGCATGTCAAGCGCCCACGACGCCTCTTCGCGTTTCACCTGCCGAGCGATGAATTATCGGAGTTTGAGGCCCAGCGGATTCGAACTCAGGCCGGCGGCATGCTGCGCGCGACCACCCGGTCGCGCAGCCAGGCGCCGATGGCGCCGCCGACGAGATAGCAGGCGAACATGGTCAGGCCGAGGTCGAGCCAGTAGCCGAAGCGGCCGGGGACCACATGCGCGAGCGAGGCCGCGACCAAGCCGGCAACAAGCACGGCGAGCCAGCGCGCGGTCACCTTCGAGGTGCCGTTGCCGCGTTGGACCACCGAGATCCAGCCCATGCAGAAGCCGAGCAGCAGCGAGCCGATCAGCCAGCCCAGATGGAACGAGACGAGATAGGGCATCGTCACCTCACCAGAAATTCGATGCGGCGGTTCTGCGCCTTGGCGTCTTCGCTGTCATTGCCGGCGACCGGCTGCGTGCTGCCGTAGCCGACCGCGGTGAAGCGGCTGGCAGGCAGGCCGGCCTTGACCAGATAGTCGATCACCGCCTGCGCGCGCTTCTCCGAGAGTGCCTGGTTGAAGGAATCCTCGCCGTCGGCATCGGTATGCCCGGCGACCTCGATATTGGTGGTGGGGCATCGCAATGCCGTCTCGATCAGATGATCGAGAATGCCGGCGGAATCCGGATCGATGTCGGCGCGCTTCGCCCCGAAGCGAATCTTGGCCTTGGCCAAAAGCTCCGAGAACAATTGCTGGCACACGGTGCCGTCGACCGGACCGGCTGCGGGTTTCACCGTGATTTCCGGCTTGTATTGCCAGTTTTTCGGAAAGTCCTTGCCAAGGCCTGCGCGGATGTCGTTGGCGGCACCTTCATAGAGCGCATCGCCCGACAGCTTCACCTCGCGGTCGGACACGACGAGCGTGCCGGTCGACAGTCGCGACAGCGCGCCGAACGCTGCGACCACGGCGGGGCTGAACGAGCCGGGCGCGCCGACGCTGGCCTTGAGATTGTCGACGACCTTTTCGTTGAAGAATTTCCGCGACGCGCTGGTGGCGATGGCGGCGTGGACATCGTTGTCGGGAACATAGCCGGTCAGCGTCACCGTCGCGGCCACCGGATCCTTGTAGGCCTGGAAGACGTAAGGCGGCGCCTTGACGTCGTTGGCGGCGATCGAAAAGCCCTCGGGCAGGTTTTTCAGCGCCGCTGCGACGGCTTCGCGGCCGCCGAGATCGCGCGCCATGCCCGACAGAGTGACTTTGGTGTCTGTGATCGTGATCTTGCCGTCCTTGAGCTTGCCGATCTGGTCGAGCAGCAGCATCGCAGCCGCCTCGAACCGCGGCGGTGCGCCGCGGGCCAAACCCATCTGATCGGCCACCTCGGTACCGGCCACCTCCTTGCGGGCCGCCTCGGTCAGGCGGCCCTTCATCGACGGCAGGGGCGCGGAGCCTGACAGCGTCACCCGCACCACGTCCCGTTCGGCGTTCCAGACGAAGGGCTTTGCCTCGGGCACGAGGCGGGTCCGGTCGTCGACCAGGCGCACGCCGGGCACGGTCTCGACCGCCACAACAGCGTCGCGGCGCCCCTCCTCGGAAAAGGCCTCCGCAGCCAGGCTGACGTCGCGGCCGTCCACCGCGATCCGGGTCTTGTCCAGAACGGTATCCTTTAGCGCCGCCGAGCTGCGGGCGGAAAGGTCCGCCTCGACCGGCAAAGTGTTATTCCAGGCCGCAAATCCCCACATGACGGCCAGGGGGATGAGCCCCGGCCACCATTTGCTGGCCCACCTGAAAAGCTTCTGCATTCGACGACCCGAACTCTGGAACCGGAGACAAAACAAACCCTTGGCGGGCTGTCAAACCGGAAATGACGCCCTTCCGAAGGCCGGGCGTGGACAATTGGAATAACTTTTTCTTCAAGGGTTCTTCCGTAAGTTGAAGGCGGAATGCCAAAGTCCGCCAGCGGGTCATGAAACAACTTCGTAACAACGTCATCCGCGCCGGGCTGGAAGCACTCTATTTCAGCGGCGCCCACCACCTGTTGCGCCCGCTTTTGTCGGGCGTCGGCGCCATTTTCATGCTGCATCACGTGCGGCCGGCCCGCGCCGCGGCGTTTCAGCCGAACCGGCATCTCGAAGTCACCCCCGAATTCCTGCGCGCGACCCTGTGCCATCTGCGCTCGCGTGAGATCGACATCGTCAGCATGGACGAGCTGCATGAGCGGCTGGTGCGGCGCCGGTTCGACCGCCGCTTCGCCGCCTTCACGCTCGACGATGGCTATCGCGACAATCTCGATTTTGCGCTGCCGGTTCTGCGCGAATTTGACGCGCCTCTGGCGGTCTATGTCGCCAGCGACTTCGCGGAGGGCACGGGTCGGCTGTGGTGGGAGGCGCTGGAGGCTGTGATCGCCAAGGCCGAGCAGATCGAGGTGACAATCGGCAATGCCGCGCTGCGGCTCGATGCGACGACGCCAGCCGCCAAGCAGGCGGCGTTCGACCGCCTGCACGACTGGTTGCGCGCATTGCCCGGCGAGCACGATCTCAAGCGCGAGATCGAGGCGCTCTGCACGAAGTACGGTGTCGACATGGCCGCGCTGTGCCGCAGCCTCTGCCTGTCCTGGGACGAGGTGAAGACATTTGCCGCCGATCCCCTGGTCACGATCGGCGCGCATTCTGTCAGCCATTGCAATCTCGCCAAGCAAAGCGAAGCGATCGCCACGCAGGAGATGGCCGTGAGCCGCGCCCGGATCGAGCAGGCGCTCGGCCGCAATGTCCAGCATCTTGCCTATCCCTATGGCGATCGCGAGGCGGCAGGCGAGCGTGAATTCGTGCTCGCTGCATCCGCCGGTTTCAAGACCGCGGTGACGACGCGACCCGGCATGCTGTTCGCCGAAAACGCCGGCCACATGACCGCGCTGCCGCGGGTCTCGCTCAACGGCAATTACCAGGACACGCGGATTCTGCCGGTGCTGACCTCGGGCGCCGCGACCGCGATGTGGAACGGCTTCCGCAGGATCGCGGCGGCGTAGCCGCGCTCTCCCCTGTCGTCCCGGCGAAGGCCGGGACCCATACCCCGTGATTTTTCGATTGCGATCGGTATCAATCCCGACCGACCGGCTTCCGCCAAACGTCTCTCTGTGGTTATGGGTCCCGGCCTTCGCCGGGACGACACTGAGTCGGTCGAATGGCTGCACCAATCACACGCTCGCCTTCCTTGACTCCCCTCCCCACCCCGCTCACAACCGGCGCAAACCAAGGGAGGCACCATGTTCAACGATCTGTTCTCGCTTAAAGGCCGCGTCGCGCTGGTGACCGGCGGTTCGCGCGGCATCGGCAAGATGATCGCGGCGGGATTTCTCAGCGCAGGGGCCGCGAAGGTCTACATCACCGCGCGCAAGGCCGGGCCTTGCGAGGCGACCGCGAACGAGCTCTCCGCACAGTATGACGGAGAATGCATCGCACTGCCGATCGACATCTCGACCGTCGACGGCTGCGACAGGCTCGCTGGCGAAATCATCAAGCTGGAGCCGAAGCTCGAGATCCTCGTCAACAATGCCGGGGCTGCCTGGGGCGCGGAGTTCGATGAATTCCCCGAAAGCGGCTGGGACAAGGTGATGGACCTCAACGTCAAGTCGCTGTTCTTCCTGACCAAGGCGCTGGCCAAGCCGCTGCGCGCGGCGGCTTCGCATGAGCGGCCCGCCAAGGTCATCAACATCGCCTCGGTCGACGGCATCTTCGTCAATCCCGGCGAGACCTACTCCTATGCCGCGAGCAAGGCCGCGGTGATCCATTTGACGCGGCGCATGGCGACGAGACTGATCAAGGACAACATCAACGTCACCGCGATCGCGCCCGGCGCGTTCAAGTCCGACATGAACCGGGCTGCGCGCGACCATTCGGACGAGGTCGCCAAGCGCATTCCGGCGCGGCGGATCGGAACCGACGAGGACATGGCCGGCGTGGCGATCTATCTCGCCTCGCGCGCGGGTGACTACGTGGTCGGCAACACCATCGCGGTGGATGGCGGCGTGGTGTACGCGAACGCGGGCCTGGAGATCGCGGGGTAGGCGGGGGCGCGTCAGCACGACGCCCTCACTCACGGTCCAGGGGTCGTCCCGGCCTACGACTCGATCCTCACATACTCGAAATCGCCGGGCTTGTTGTCGATGCCGACTTTCGGCGGCGAGATCCAGGAGGCGAACTGGCCGGTCTCGGTGACGGGCTGCATCAGCGAGGTGATGAAGTCGCCGTCGGCGGTCGAGGGCAGCCATTCATCCTTGCGCTTCGTCCAGGTGGCGTCGTCGATCAGGAGACCATCCGGCGTCGCGTGGATGCTCTTGAACTCGCCGATATGGCGATGGAAGGCGACGTTGGGCAGCTTGAGCTGGAATTGGTAGCCCGCGGTCGAGATCACCTTGTTCCAGCGCAGCATGCCCTTGACGCAATCCTGGCTGTAATCGTCGCGCAGGCGCATGTTGAGCGCGGTGAGCGCCGGCTCGTCCACCAGCTTGATCTCGCCGTCGATGAACTTCAGCACCGGATAGGTCGCGTTCTTGAGCTGATGATCGTCGTCGATCTGGGTCTCGTGATAGCGGCCCTTGATGCCGGTGTTGAAGGCGTTCGCCGCGTTGGTCGAGACTTCCGAGCCAAACAGATCGAGCGACAGCGTATAGTGCAGGTTCAGCTTCTTCTGGATGGTCGGCAGGTCGATCACACTAAGCGCGCGGACTTTCGCGATATCGGTGGGATCGGTGATGCCGGCTTCCCGCATCGCATCGCAGGTGCGCTGCACGACACGCGTGATGCCGGTCTCGCCGACGAACATGTGGTGCGCTTCTTCCGTCAGCATGAAGCGGCAGGTGCGCGACAACGGATCGAAGCCGGACTGCGCCAGCGAGTGCAGCTGCATCTTGCCGTCGCGGTCGGTGAAATAGGTGAACATGAAGAAGGACAGCCAGTCCGGCGTCGCCTCGTTGAAGGCGCCCAGCATGCGTGGCGAATCAGCGTCACCCGAGCGGCGGCGCAACAAATCGTCAGCCTCTTCACGTCCGTCGCGGCCAAAGTACTTTTGCAGCAAGTACACCATCGCCCAGAGGTGACGGCCTTCCTCGACATTGACCTGAAACAGGTTGCGCATGTCGTATAGCGAGGGCGCGGTCTTGCCGAGGTGGCGCTGCTGCTCCACGGAGGCAGGCTCGGTGTCGCCTTGGATCACGATCAGACGGCGCAGCATGGCGCGATATTCACCCGGGACTTCCTGCCAGGCCGGCTCGCCAAAATGCTCGCCGAACGGCACGACGCGGTTCTCTTCCTGGGGAGCAAGGAGAATGCCCCAGCGATACTCGGGCATCCGCACATAGTCGAACTTGGCCCAGCCGCGCGGATCGACCGAATAAGCGGTGCGCAAGTACACCAGCGATTCCTGGAAGCCTTCTGGCCCCATGTCTTTCCACCAGTCCATGTAGCCGGGATGCCAGCCTTCCAGCGCCTTGAGCACCTGACGGTCTTCGGCCAGATTGACGTTGTTCGGAATCTTGGTCGAGTAGTCGACGTTCATGATGTTCGCGTTCATGGCCGTGCTCCTTGGATTTCTTTCGTCATGCCCGGCCTTTGCCGGGCATCCACGTTCTTGCTTGCTCAGCCAAGGACGTGGATGGCCGGAACATCTGTACGAAGACGCGCTTCGCGCTTTTGCCCGGCCACGACGCAGCAAATGTCGTCACACCCGCGTCATATCGAATTTCGGCTTCTGCCCGCTGCCGTAGCGGCGCAGCGCGCCTTCCTCGCCGACCGCGTTGGGGCGCTGGAAGATCCAATTCTGCCACGCGGTGAGGCGCGAGAAGATTTTCGATTCCATCGTCTCGGGGCCGACGAAGCGCAGGTTGGCTTCCATGCCGGTGAGGCTGTCGGGCGAGAAGCTGGCGCGTTCCTCCAGAAACACACGAACCTCGTCGTCCCAGTCGATGTCGTCGAGCGCGAAGGTGACGAGACCGAGCTCTTCGGCCTGCTCGGCGTCCAACGCGGTGCCCATCGTGGCTTCCGCGCGTTCCACATCGGCTGGATCGGCCTGGAAGCGCGACTGAAGCCGCGTCAGGCCATGGCTCATCGGATAAGGGCCAAAATTCAGCGCTGACAGTTCGATCGACGGCGGCGGGCGGTTGTCGCCCTGGCGCGTGCCGATCAGCATGTAGGAGCGGTCGGCGGCGAAGACGAGTTCGGCGAGCGTGCCGGCGAAGCAGGAGCCGGGCTCGACCAGCGTCACCAGCGTGCGCGAGGTGACGTCGATGCGCTTCAAGACGCGCTTCCAGTAATGCCTGATTTCGTTGACCAGCCAGTGCGCCTTGTTGGCTTCGAGGAAGGCGTCGCAGGCGAGCACATGGGCGCGGTCGCCATGGCTCTTGAACACCAGCATGGCGATCTCGAGCTCGTTGATGCGCAGATGCAGGATGGCGTCATCGAGTTCGCGCGCGACCTGGAGCGGCCAGAACGCGACACCCTGCGCCATCATGCCGTCGATGTCAGCGGGCGGCGCGGCTTCAGGCGCCTTGATCGAGATCGTGGCGATGCGTGCCGCGCGGTCGATATCGACGCTGACAAAGCCATAGCGGATGCTGGTCTCATCGATGATGCGCTTGAGCGGCGTCAGCGCGATGCCCTTGCCGCTGCCCTTGCGCTTCGAGCTGTCGGCGAATTCCCTCGCGCGCTCGGCAACCTTGCCTTCGAGCTTGCTGTTCGGCGCGATCTCGTCGACCAGGCGCCATTGCACGGCGCGCTTGCCCTTCACGCCTTCTTCGATGGTGCAGAAGAAATCGGCGTGATCGCGGCGCACCTTGCGCTTGTCGACCACACGCGTGAGGCCGCCGGTGCCCGGCAGCACGGCGAGCAGCGGCACTTCGGGCAAGGCGACGGCGGACGCGCCGTCATCGGCGAGCATGATGTAGTCGGTGGCGAGCGCGAGCTCATAGCCGCCGCCGGCGGCCGAGCCGTTCACGACGGTGATGAAGCGCTGGCCGGAATTCTCCGACGAGTCTTCCATGCCGTTGCGGGTCTCGTTGGTGAACTTGCAGAAATTGACCTTGTGGGCATGCGTCGAGCCCGCGAGCATGCGGATGTTGGCGCCGGCGCAGAACACGCGGTTCTTGGCCGAGCGCATCACCACGGCCTTCACCTCGGGGTGCTCGAAGCGCAGGCGCTGGACCGCGTCGGCAAGTTCGATGTCGACGCCGAGATCGTAGGAATTGAGCTTGAGCAGATAGCCCTCGAACAGGCCGCCGTTCTCATCGACGTCCATGGTCAGGGTGGCGACGTCACCGTCGACCGCGAGCTTCCAGTGCCGGTAGCGGGACGGCTCGGTCTGGAAATCGATGAATGTCGCGCCGCCTGCGAGGCGCCGATCTTCCCCGGCCATGGGCCACCCTTGAGTTCGTCTTGGTTTTACCGTTAGATGCACAATAGTGCATATTATTGCGCACGTCTAGTCCTTAACGGCCCATACATGCATTTTGTTGCATGTCATCTCGTAAGGCCGCTGCTGCAAATTGCTCAATCGCATCAAGCGTCGCTGCCGGAGCTTCGCGATGCGGAGAATGCGCCGCGCCTGAAATGACTTTCAAATCGACCGGGCAATAGCATTCTTGCTGCGCGATCTCGGCCTGACGCAGCGTGCCGTATTGGTCGTCCACGCCTTGAAAGATCAGGACAGGAACGCGGATATAGGCGAGACATTCCGAGATATCCCAGTCGCGGAATTTCGGATCGAGCCAGGCGGCGTTCCAGCCGTAGAAGGCGTTGTCGACGTCCTTGTGCCAGCGCGCGAGCTTTGCCTTCAGGTCGGTGGTCTCGAAGGTGGTCTTGATGTCCGCAATCGACTTCACCGAGATGTCCTCGACGATGAAATGCGGCGCGATCAGCATGAGGCCGTTCAGGCGATGATCCTGATGCGCGCCTGCATAGATCGTCGCGATCGAGGCTCCGTCGGAATGGCCGAGCAGCAGGCCGCGCCTGAAGCCGATGGAATCGAGGATCTTCGGCAGCACGTCCAGCGCCTCGCGCTGCATGTAGTCGAGCGGGCGCGGCAACGCGACCTTGCTCGACTGGCCATAGCCCGCGCGAGAATAGGCGAAGATGCCGGCGGAGGTGGCTTGCTGCAGCTTCTCGGGGAAGTCGCCCCAGAGGCCGACGGAGCCGAGGCCTTCGTGCAGCATGACGATGGTGGGTGCATCGGCGGATTGCGGCGCCAGCCATTTGTATTCGAGGCTGGCGTTGCCGATGCTGAGGAAGCCGGTGGGAGTGAGAGTCATTTCTTCGTCCGTCCTTCTCGGTCGTCATGCCCGGGCTTGACCCGGGCATCCACGTCACTCCTCAATCGCGGTCGCGCGTGGATGGCCGGGACGCTTTGCTCAAGACGCGCTTCGCACTTTTGCCCGGCCATGACGACCTGTTGTCAATTCGTCCCGTCCCGCAGCTTGAACCGCTGGATCTTGCCCGTCGCCGTCTTCGGCAGCGAGTCCACCACGTCGATCCAGCGCGGATATTTCCATGGGCCGATCTTCTGCTTGACGTGGTCCTTGAGCATCTCCTGCAGGCCCGTCGTCGTCGCGCCGGGGCGCAGCACGACAAAGGCCTTCGGCTTCAGCAGACCTTCCGGATCGGCTTCGGGCACGACCGCGGCTTCCAGCACGGCTGGATGCGTAATCAGCGCGCTCTCGACCTCGAAGGGCGAGACCCAGATGCCGGAGACCTTGAACATGTCGTCGGCGCGGCCGCAGAAGGTGTAGCGGCCCTCGGCATCCCTGACATATTTGTCGCCGGTGCGGGTCCATGGTCCCTCGAACGTGCGGCGGCTCTTGTGGCGCTGGTTCCAGTAGCCCTCGCCGGCGGAGGGCGCATCGACCAGGAGCTCGCCGACCTCGCCGTCGGCGACATCCTGTCCCGCCTCGTTGACGAGCCGCACCGCGTAGCCCGGCACTGGCTTGCCGGAGGAGCCGTACTTGATGTCGCCGGGCGCGTTCGACAGGAAGATGTGCAACAGCTCGGTCGAGCCGACGCCATCGAGGATGTCGACGTTGAAGCGCGCTTTCCAGCTGTTGCCGACGGATTCCGGCAGCGCCTCGCCGGCCGAGGTGCAGATGCGCAAGGCGCGGCCGCCGCGCTCGCTCTTCATCGCCTCGTCATTGAGCATCGCCGCGAACAGGGTCGGCACGCCGTAGAAGATCGAGGGATTGTAGCGGTTCATCAGATCGAACATGCGCGCCGGCGTCGGCCGTTCGCCGTTGAGTACCACGGTGGCGCCGACCGACATCGGAAAGGTCAACGCATTGCCGAGACCATAGGCGAAGAACAGCTTTGCCGCGGAAAGACAAACGTCGTTCTCGCGGATGCCGAGCACCTGCTTCGCATAAGTGTCCGCGGTCGCCTGCATGTTCGAATGGATGTGCCGCACGCCCTTGGGCATGCCGGTCGAGCCTGACGAGTAGAGCCAGAACGCCGGTTCATCCGGATGCGTCGCAGCCGTGGTGAACCGGTCGCTCTCGTCCGCAATCTCCTCGGCAAGCTGCTTGTGGCCATTCTGCTTGGCGCCGGAGACCACGACATGCTCGAGATCCGGCATGCGGCCGACGACGTCCTTGATCACGGGATAGAGCGCTTCCGAGACGAACAGCACGCGCGCGCGGCAGTCTGCGAGGATGTAGGCGTATTGATCCGGTGTCAGCAGCGTGTTGAGCGGCACCGGCACGATGCCGGCGCGGATCGCGCCCAAGAACACGATCGGGAAGTCGACCGTATCCAGCATGATCATCGCCACGCGCTCCTCGCGGCGGACGCCGAGCCGGCGCAGCATGTTGGCGGCGCGCCGCGTTTCGCGCTGGAGCTCGCCATAAGTGAGCCGTGAGACGATGTCGTCGAAGGCGAGCTTGTTGCCGCGTCCCTCATCGACGTTCCGGTCGAGCAGCCAGGTCACCGCGTTATAGGATCCCTCGCTCACGGACTTCTCCCCTGAATTTAGAATTATAATTCATAGAAAGACACCGCATCGGCTTGCTGTCAATGCCAGCAGGCACTATGTTTCATTAATACGCGCCGCAGGACCTCTTTAAAAGAAGACATCCGCTCAAGCAGGCCCATGATCCGTAGTCCATGACTGACAGTCCCGACGCCGAATCCCGATTTCTCGAACAGCTCGGCCAGCGCGTGCGCAACATGCGCGCGCTACGCGGCATGTCGCGCAAGGTGCTCGCCAAGGTATCAGGAATATCGGAGCGCTACATCGCGCAGCTCGAAAGCGGCAAGGGCAATGTGTCCATCGTGCTGCTGCGCCGCGTCTCTGACGCGATGGGCGCGCATCTGGAAGACCTGCTTCCCTCGGCCGATCCGACCCCGGACTGGCAGGTGTTTCGCGATCTCTTGCGCAAGGCGACACCGGCGCAGATCGCGCAAGCCAAGGACCTGCTCGCGGGCGGCAGCGCCTCGGCGCCGCGGCGCGCGCCGTTCTGCGGCATCGCGCTGATCGGCCTGCGCGGCGCCGGCAAATCGACGCTTGGGCGGATGCTGGCAAAGAAGGTCGGCTGGAGCTTTGTCGAGCTCAACAAGGAGGTCGAGCAGCAGAACGGCCTCTCGGTCGCCGAAATCATCGCGCTCTACGGCCAGGAAGGTTTTCGCCGCATGGAGCAGGCGGCGCTGCAACAGCTGCTCGCGCGCAACGAGCTGATGGTGCTGGCGACCGGCGGCGGCATCGTCTCGGAGCCCTTGACCTTCGACCAGATCCTGTCGTCGTTCTACACGATCTGGCTGAAGGCCGAGCCCGAGGAGCACATGGCCCGCGTCCGCCGCCAAGGCGATTTGCGCCCGATGGCCGACGACCGCTCCGCGATGGCAGAGCTGCGCAACATCCTCTTGAGCCGCGAGCCGCTGTATGCGCGCGCGACGGCGGTGGTAGACACGGCGGGACTCTCCGTCGATGCCGCCGCGGCGCGCCTGGTTGATGCGGTGCGGCCGGTGCTGCAGAACGAAGCGCGCAGCTTCGGCCTGCGCAGCGTGGCGCTGTAGGTCCGAACTCCCATGACCGACAGCGACGTCGTAATCTCGATGTTCGAGCGGATCGGCGGCAGCGCCACGATCAACCGACTGGTCGATCGCTTCTATGAGCGGATGGATACGCTGCCGGAGGCGAAGATCATCCGCGCAATGCATGCGGACGACCTCGGCCTCATCAGGGATGTGCTGAAGCGCTATCTCACTGAGTGGACCGGCGGCCCGAAACTCTACTCGGTCGAGAAGGGCCATCCACGGCTGCGCCAGCGCCACATCGGCTTTGCCATCGGCGATGCCGAGCGCGACGCGTGGATGCTCTGCATGCGCGGCGCGCTCGAGGAGACCGTTGTGGACGCCGCGGCGCGGCAGGACCTCGACAAGGCGTTGTCCGGCCTCGCCGACTGGATGCGCAACCGGTAGCCAGGCTACAACAGTTGCGACCGCACCGCCTCCGCGCCCTCACGCAACAATGGCAGGAAGCGACCGATCAATTCCTGCGCCGGCACGCGGTCGACATGGGCGCCCATGTTGATCGCAGCGACGATCACGTCGTCGTAGCGGCGGACGGGGACCGAGATCGAGCGGAAATGCGGCTCGGCCTCGCGATCGACCAGCGCGTAACCTTGCGCGCGGTCGGCAACGATGCGCGCGAGCAGCACCTTGGGATCGGTTACCGTCTGCGGCGTCAGCGATTCGCGCTTCGTCGCCGTCAGGCGCGCTGCAAGCTCGGCATCGTCGAGCTGACCGAGCATGACGCGGCCCACCGAGGTGCAGAAGGCCGGCAGGCGGTAACCGATGTCCAGCCCACCTGAAAACATCCGCGCCGGACTGCTGCGCGCTATGAATACGACCTCATCGCCGTCGAGCACCGCGAGCGAGGCGATTTCGTTGGCCGCTGTCGCGACGCGGTCGAGCACCGGTTGCAGGACGGTGACGAGCTGGCTGGACCGCAGATAGGACGCGGCCAGTGTCAGCACATGTGGCGTCAGCGAGAACAGCTTGCCATCGCCGCTGACGAAGCCGCCGCGCTGGAGCGTGAACAGCATGCGCCGCGCGGTGGCGCGTGGAAGCTCTGCGGCACGGCCGAGATCGCTCAGCGTCATCGGCCCTGCTGTGGTGCCGAAGCATTGCAGCAGGCGCAGCCCGCGATCGAGGCTCTCGACGAAATCCGTCGCGCGATCGTCGCTCTCGCTTCGCTTCAGCTTGGGCATAGTGTCGGGTCATTCCTGCGAAATAATGCTTGCTGCCAGATCAAGGCATGTCATAATTCGCCCATTCGTTCAATAGGCGAACAAACGCCACTCCACAAAGGATGCACTCGCCATGATGAGCCAGGAGCAGAACGACCTGATCACCCGCACTGGTCCAAAGGACCCCTGCGGGACGCTGATGCGGAGCTACTGGCAGCCGGCGGCGCTGGTGGATGAGCTGGAAGGTGAGCGACCGATCCGCCCCGTCAGATTGCTCGGCGAAAGCCTGGTGCTGTTCCGCGACGAGACCGGGCGTTACGGCCTGATCGATCGGCACTGCGCGCATCGCGGCGCCGATCTCGCCTTCGGACGGCTCGAGCATGGCGGCCTGCGCTGCGCCTTCCACGGCTGGCTGTTCGACGCCACTGGGCAATGCATCGAGACGCCGGCGGAGCCGAAGGACTCAAAGCTCTGCCAGAACATCCGCCAGCGCTCTTATCCCGTGGTGGAGAAGAGCGGCATCCTCTGGGCTTATCTCGGCGAGGGTGAGCCGCCGGCCTTTCCGGAGCTCGACTGTTTCGTCGCGCCCGGCACGCACACCTTCGCGTTCAAAGGCCACATGGCCTGCAACTGGCTCCAGGCGCTCGAAGTCGGCATCGATCCCGCGCACGCCTCCTACCTGCATCGCTTCTTCGAGGACGAGGACACCTCCACCGCCTACGGCAAGCAGTTCCGCGGCGCATCGGCAGGCTCCGACCTGCCGATGACGAAGATCCTGCGCGAATACGACCGCCCGATCATCAATGTCGAGCACACCGAATACGGCCTCCGGTTGATCGCGCTGCGCGAGATCGACGAGGAGCGCACCCATGTGCGCGTCACCAACCAGCTCTTCCCGCACGGATTCGTCATCCCCATGAGCACGGAGATGACGATCACGCAGTGGCACGTGCCGGTCGACGACGAGAACTGCTACTGGTACGCGATCTTCACCAGCTACACGAATGCCGTGGACAAGAAGAAGATGCGCGACCAGCGGCTCGAGCTCTATGAGCTGCCGGACTACAAATCGCGCAAGAACAGGACCAACGATTACGGCTTCGACCCGCACGAGCAGCAGACGGCGACCTATACCGGCATGGGCACCGACATCAACGTCCACGACCAGTGGGCGGTGGAATCGATGGGCGCGATCCAGGACCGCACCAGGGAGCACCTCGGCACGAGCGACAAGGCCATCGTGCAATACCGCCGCCTGCTGCGGCAGGAGATCGAGAAGGTCGCAGGCGGCGAGAAGCCGATGCTGCATCTCGACGAGGCCACCGCACGTTCGATCCAGGGCCCGGCGACCATGGACGGCATCGGGCCGACACGAGGCTGGGAGATCTACTGGATGGAAGTCGACGTCAAGCGCCGCCGCAACGCGCCGTGGACGGCGCCGGTGCCGAAGGAGATCGCGGACAACGTGCATCGGCTGACGGCGGCGGAGTAGCGCAGAATGCAGGTCCCTCCTTCGTCATTGCGAGCGAAGCGAAGCAATCCAGACTGTCTCTGCGGAGGGATCCTGGATTGCTTCGCTTCGCTCGCAATGACGGAGAATGTAGCGCATGCTTCGCCTCTCACGGATAGAGGAGTGAAAAAGTGACTTTCGTCGCGCGTCATGCGCTGTGGTCGGATGAGCAGAGGGACGCGGCGACGCGCATGCGCCGCATCGTCGAGGAGAAGAACCTCGAGGTCATCCGCCTCGCCTTCCCCGACCAGCACGGCATCTTGCGCGGCAAGACCATCATCGCGGCCGAGGCGATCGCCTCGCTCGAAAGCGGCTGCTCCATCACCACCACGATGCTCGCCAAGGACACCTCGCACCGCACGGTGTTTCCGGTGTTCACGTCGGGCGGCGGCTTCGGCATGAAGGAAATGGAGGGCGCGGCCGACGTGCTGATGGTCGCCGATCCCACGACGTTTCGCGTTTTGCCCTGGGCGCCGACCACCGGCTGGGTTCTCTGCGACCTCTATTTCAACGACGGCCGTCCCGTGCCGTTCGCGACACGCGGGCTCTATCGCAAGGTGCTCGACGAGCTCGGCACGCGCGGCCACGATTTCGTCGCGGGGCTCGAGGTCGAATTCCACATCTTCAAGCTCGACGATCCGCATATGCGCCCGGAAGATGCCGGCCAGCCCGGCACGCCGCCTTCGGTGAGCCTGCTCAGCCACGGCTATCAATATCTCACCGAGCAGCGCTTCGACCAGATGGAGCCGGTGCTGGAAATCCTGCGGCGTGACATCGTTGCGCTCGGATTGCCTTTGCGCTCGGTCGAGGTCGAGTTTGGGCCGAGCCAGTGCGAATTCACCTTCGCCCCGAAGAAGGGTCTGGAGCCCGCGGACAACATGGTGCTGTTTCGGAGCGCCGTGAAGCAGATCGCGCACCGCCACGGTTATCACGCCACCTTCATGTGCCGGCCGAAGCTGCCGAACCTGTTCGCGAGCGGCTGGCATCTGCACCAATCGGTGGTCTCACGCGCGAGCGGCGAGAACCAGTTCATGGCCAAAGACGGCGGCGAGCCGCTCAGCGCGTTCGGCCGCGCCTGGCTTGCCGGCCTGCTCGACCACGCCCGCGCGTCGACCGTGTTCACCACCCCGACCATCAATGGCTACAAGCGCTACCGCTCCTATTCGTTGGCGCCGGACCGCGCGATCTGGGGCCGCGACAATCGCGGCGTGATGATCCGCGTGCTCGGCGCTGCCGGCGACGCCGCCACGCGCCTGGAAAACCGCATCGGCGAGCCCGCCGCCAATCCCTATCTCTACATGGCCTCGCAGATTCTCTCCGGCCTCGACGGCGTCGACCGCAAGCTTGATCCCGGCCCGTCGGCCGACACGCCCTACGAAACCAAGGCGCCGCTCTTGCCGAAGTCGCTGCGCGATGCGGTCAGCGCACTGAAGGACGATCCGTTCTTCCGGGAAAAGCTCGGGGCTGAGTTCGTCGACTACTACACCCACATCAAGAATGCCGAGATCGACCGCTTCCTGTCCGAGGTGACCGACTGGGAGCACAAGGAATACTTCGAGGTGTTTTGAGCCAGATGCGCCCTCACCTCCCCGTGAGGCGACTTCGTCCGCTCTGTTCCGACGACATTTCACCGCTCCCGACGAAGCCATATTCCAAGGCCCGCGAAAACCGCCGGAAAGACCGGCGATGTAGATTGGCGCCGTGATCAACGATGGAGTTCGGTCATGTGGGGTCAATTGTTCAGCCTGATCTATCGCCTGTCCTGCCGTGCCACCTTGATCGAAATCGGGATGGGCCGCTCGTCGCGATAGAGACCCAGCGAATTAGGTAAGACGGATTGACCAAGTAACGGAGGGTGTCATGCGAAAGCTGATCCTGATCGCGGCAATGTCGCTGCTGGCAAGCCAGGCCTATGCCGGTGGACCACGGAGCCTTAGCCTTGCGGCGACAAATGCGAGCCAGCAGACCGCCGAGCCGGCAACGACAGCAGCCACGTCGCCACAAGCTCCGGCGGCAGCGCCCACGAATGTCCAGACGGCGACCACCGCCGCAACTTCAACGCCTCCAGCAGCGACCGCCACAACATCCGCGATCACTCCGGCCGCAACTCAGTCCAGTGCCGCGCCGGTTGCCAGCACAAGAGAAACGACGAAGCCGAAACATCGCCAGCCGTCCACGGAGGCGCGCGTGATCCGCGAACTGCATCGTCATGGGATTTACTGGTGATTGCCAATGTCGTCCTGGCGAAAGCCAGGACCCATTACCCCAAGAAGGCGTGGCGAAGAGTGCCGTTCGGTACTTATACTGCCCACAATAGATAGATCTCGCGGCATGGGTCCCGGCTTTCGCCAGGACGACAGCAAGGGAAGCGGCCAAGGCGTATCCCACCTCACCGCCCAGCCTCAAATCCCCAGATATTTGTGCTGCAGATCCGGCTCAGCCAATAGCTCGTCCGAGGTGCCGCTCCACACCGTCTTGCCGCGCTCGATGATGGTGTGGCGGTCGCAGATGCGGGCAAGGTGGTCGACGTTCTTGTCGACGACCAGGATCGATTGTCCCCGGCTCTTGAGCAGCGACAGGCAGCTCCAGATCTCTTCGCGGATCAGGGGCGCCAAACCTTCGGTCGCTTCATCCAGGATGAGGAGCTTCGGGTTGGTCATCAACGCGCGGCCGATGGCGAGCATCTGCTGCTCGCCGCCGGAGAGCTGGTTGCCCATGTTGGAGGCGCGCTCGGCCAGGCGCGGAAACATCACGTAGATCGCCGCCAGCGTCCAGGGATTGCTGCTGTCGAAACGATCGGCGGCGGCCGCGACCAGGTTTTCGCGCACGGTAAGATTCGGGAAGATCTGCCGCCCCTCGGGGACGAGGCCGACACCGAGTTGCGCGATCCTGTAGGACGGTTGCGTCCGCACCTCCGAGCCTGCGAAGCGGATGCTGCCTGCGCGCGCCGGCGTCAGGCCCATGATGGAGCGGATGGTCGTGGTCTTGCCCATGCCGTTGCGGCCCATCAGCGAGACCATCTCGCCTGATTTGACAGACAGCGACAAGCCGAACAGCACCTGGGACAGGCCGTAGCAGGTCTCGATGCCGTCGACCTCGAGCAGCGTGTCACCCATCCCTTTTTCAGACATGGTGCGTCACCACATGCGCCTCGCCGAGATAGGCGCGCTTGACGTCCTCGTTCGCCCGGATCGCGGCCGGATCGCCGGAGGCGATGACGCGGCCATAGACCAGCACCGAGATACGGTCGGCGAGCGCAAACACCGCCGGCATGTCGTGCTCGACCAGCACGATCGACACCTCTTTGCGCAGCTCCTGCAGCAGTTGCACCATGCGCTGGGACTCGGTGACGCCGAGGCCCGCCATCGGCTCGTCGAGCAGCAAAAGTTTCGGCTTGCTTGCCAGCGCAACCGCCAGTTCGATCTGGCGACGCTCGCCATGGCTGAGCCTGGACACCAGGACGTCGGCACGATGGGCGAGACCGACGCGGTCGAGCGCGGCATGCGCGGCATCGCGCAGGCCCTTCTCCTTGCGTGCATCGGCGAAGAATCGGAATGAGGTGCCGGCATGCGCCTGCGCCGCGAGCGCGACATTGTCGGCGGCGGTGAAATCGAGCAGCAGCGAGGTGATCTGGAACGAACGTGCCAGGCCCAGCGCGCAGCGCCGATAGGCCGGCAGGTAGGTGATGTCGCGCCCCGCCAGCGAGACGCTGCCGGAATGCGGCTCCAGATGCCCGGTGAGCTGGCTGATCAGCGTGGTCTTGCCAGCGCCGTTCGGGCCGATGATGGCATGCAGCTCGCCTGCCGCAACGTCGAGCGAGACGTTGTCCGTCGCAACGATGCCGCCGAAGCGGCGCACCAGCTTGTCGACACGGAGCAGCGGCTCAGCCACGGTTGAGCCTCCCGAGCAGGCCCATGATGCCGCCGCGGCCGAACAGCACGATCAGCAGCAGCAGCGGGCCCATGATCAGCGCCCAGTATTCGGTGAGCTGCGACAAGAACTCTTCCAGCAGCAAATATACCACCGCGCCGATGACCGGACCGAACAGCGTGCCCATGCCCCCGAGGATCACCATCACCATAAGGTCGCCGGAACGGGTCCAGTACATCGCGGCCGGGCTGACGAAATCGGTGTTGTTGGCGAGCAGCGCGCCGGCAAGGCCGCACATCATGCCGGAGATGACGAAGCAGACCAACTGGTAGCGTTTTGAGGGAAAGCCGATCGCCTGCATGCGTTGCTCGTTGGAGCGCAGGCCCTGCAGGACGAGGCCAAAGCGCGAATTGACAATGCGCCAGATCAGGAAGACCACGCCGAACAGGCAGGCGAGGCAGAGATAGTAGAACTGCGTGCGGTTCGACAGGTTGATCAGCCCGGAGAAGTCGCTGCGCTTGTAGACGGTGAGGCCGTCATCGCCGCCGTAACGCGCCAGCCCCGAGGCGACGTAATAGGCCATCTGCGCGAAAGCGAGCGTGATCATGATGAAGTAAACGCCACGCGTGCGAAGCGAGAGCGCGCCGATCACGACGGCGTAAGTCGCGGAGGCCGCGAGCGCGACCGGAAACTGGATGAAACCGCTTCCCACGCCTTCCTGCGCCAGCATGCCGACCGCGTAACCGCCGATGCCGAGATAGGCGGCATGGCCAAAACTCATCATGCCGCCAAAACCCATGATGAGGTTGAGGCTCGCGGCCGCCAGCGCCAGGATGACGATGCGCGTGAACAGCGTCAGGATGAAGATGTTGCCGGAGAGTTGCGAATAGAGCGGCAGCAGCACGAGGCCCGCCAGCATCAGGGCCGTGACGGCCTTGCTCACAGTGAATGACTTCATCGGCGGTTGGCCGGAAACAGCCCCTCCGGCCGCACCACCAGCACGATCGCCATCAGCAGATAGATCAGCATGGACGACAGCGCGGGCGCGGCAGTGGAAGCAGCAGCGCCGCTCAGCACCTGCCGCAACAAATTCGGCAAGAAGGCGCGGCCGAGCGTGTCGATCATGCCGACGAAGATCGCGGCCAGGAACGCGCCCCGGATCGAACCGATACCGCCGATCACGATGATGACGAAGGCAAGGATCAGGATGTTCTCGCCCATGCCGATCTGCACGGTGAGGATCGGCGCCTGCATCAACCCGGCAAGACCAGCGAGCGCGGCACCGAGGCCAAACACCAGGGTGTAGAGCAGCTTGATGTTGATGCCGAGCGCGCCGATCATCTCGCGATTGGAGGCGCCGGCGCGGATCAGCATGCCGATGCGGGTACGCATCACGCCGAGATAGAGCAGCAGAGCAACCAGCAGCGCCACGACGATGATGGCGAGGCGATAGGCGGGATAGTGAATGCCGGGCAGGATCGGCACCGGCACGGTGAGCCAAGCCGGCAGCGGCAATGCAAGCCCGGCCGGGCCCCAGATCAGCCGCACGGCTTCATTGAAGAACAGGATCAGGCCGAAGGTCGCGAGCACGTGGTCGAGATGGTCGCGTCCGTAGAGGTGCCGCAGCGCGGTCATCTCGAGCACGATACCGAGCACGAGCGTCGCGCCGAGCGCCAAAAGCGCACCGAGCAGGAAGCTGCCGGTCCAGGCTGCGAAGGTCGCGGCGAAATAGGCGCCCATCATGTAGAGCGAGCCGTGCGCGAGGTTGACGAGATCCATGATCCCGAACACCAGCGTCAGGCCGGCGGCGAGCAGGAACAGCAGCAGGCCGAACTGCAAACCGTTCAAGAACTGTTCGACGACGAGCAGCATCAAAACTCTTTCAGGCGCACGCAGGTTCGCGCCGATGTTCGAACACGGTCGCCATCAGTGAAAGAGCTCCCCCTGCCTGTACAAGGCGGGAAAATGGGTAATGGCAGTATCGTTCCGAGGCAAGAGCGATTCGACACCCAACATGCACTTTGTTGCATGCCGATGCATCCGATCGATCCTGGCCCTGTAATTTGCCCTGCAAGAAGACTGCCGCGCAGGATGGGTCAACCTGCCGCACCCAAACGGATCACCCTCCCTCCGTTCCCGGAGAGAGGGTGTGAAATTCGTCGCAACGTATGGATGGAGACGCCTAGTGCGACGTCATCTGCCGGGGAAGGTCATCCGGCTCGGCAAGCACGCTATTGGCTGTCGAGGCCTCCAGCGCCGCCATCCGGAACAGATAGGCGAGCGTCGCCAATCCGGTGTCTTCCGCCATCTGCGCGAGCTCGAGCGCCATGTCGGACATGTAGCCGAGATTTTCGTCCTTGATCTGCGCCATGATCTGGCTGTCCCGCATCATGTTCGACATCTCAGGCGCTCTTTCGTTGCGCGGCAGCGAGGCCGCAGAGGTTGGCAAGGGCGATGCAATCGATACGCGGACCGTCCTGTTGGACGACGTTTGTCGTCCCGATACGGTCACACACGGCATCCAGCGACTCCTGACGGATCTCGATCGTGGCCGCCATCGTCCAGGAATCTTCGACCAGCGCCGGCAATCCCAGCGGCGCGACGATGAATCCGATCTCGTGGAAGCGCGGCAGCCACCAGGTCTCCATCACAAGAGAGAGACGCTCGATGCCCTGATCGAGACAGAACTCCTGCGCCGCTGCCATCAATTGCCAATTGAACGCGCCGTCGCGGCGCTCGCGCGAAACGAAGAAACGTGACCACTCCCATACCAGCGGGTTGGAGGGGCAACCGCGCACCGCGGCGAGATGCGGGAAGACCTCGCTCATCATCGTCGGCTTGGTGGTAGGATAGAGGCGGGAGCCGCCGAGCACCCGGCGATTTTCGAGCGCCAGCAGGTAGACCGCGTCCTCATTGTCGTAGGTATCGACCTCGCGGCCATCGGGCTTGCGCAGCGCCTCCCATTTCCGCTCCTCGACAAAAATCTCGTGACGCACCCTGAAATGTTGCTCGAGAACGTCCTCGTAGAGGTGCCGGTTGGCGGCAGAAATTACATGAATCATTTATTCCCCCATTGTTCGAAATAAGGGGAACACTCACGGAAAACGGCCAAAGCGACTATTGGGAAATTTCCCAGTAGGCGCGGATTTTAGGGGGTGATGATTCTGTGGCGGATTGCGATCGCAACCGCATGCGTCCGGTTGACGGCACCAAGTTTGCGCGCGGCAGTTGCGAGATGCTCTTCGGCGGTGCGCTGAGTGATGTGCAGGATCTCGCCGATTTCCCAAGCCGACTTGCCCTGCGAGGCCCAGGCGAGCACCTCGCGCTCGCGCGGGGTAAGGCGCATCGATCGATGCGGCGCCGGATCGAGCAAGCGGCGAATGTGATCGAAGCCGTACATGCCGATCAGGTGCAGCGCCGGCTTGCTGCGCGCATTGAGATCGAGGTGAACGCCACCGAGCGAGACGCCGGCCTCGTAGCCGGTCAATCCGTGGATCGGCACGACGAAGCCGCGCGACATACGGAAATCGGCAGCGCGCCGCATCACCTCCACCGCGCCCGGCTCCAGCTCCGGATCGTACGGCGCCTCGGACCACTCGAAAGGGTTCACCGTCTGCCGGCATTTGCGGATCACGGGATCGACGCGGTCGTAGCCTTTTTGGGTATAGAGGCTGAACCACTCCGCCGGCCACTTCTTGGCGAGCACCATCTGGGAAAAACGCTGATCGGGATTCGGCAAGCCGGTTACGATGATGTGCTCGAAGCCGTAGCGCCCGAACGCGGCCGCAAGCGCATCCATGGCGTCCGGAACCTTGGTATAGGCTCCAAGCCCCTCAATGAAGTCGAGCGCTTCCCGGCCATAATCCACGGCGGACATCGGTGCGTTTCCTGACCCTCGTTATCGCTATAGCACGTCCTGGCGACTGCCTCAATTCAGCGCTTCCGTAGTTTCCCGGTATCCCATTGACCCCGAAGGCTTAATCTACTTGTGGAAGAAGTGACGTCAAGTTACACCTACAATGTCTGAAGCGGGGAAACCACGATGGAAGACGAGGACATCGCCCTCAACAGCGTGCTCGGCCTGGAACTCAACCGCGTATTTTTCGCCGTCCGCGAAACGGCAAACAAGCAGAAGATCATCGAGTTCGCGCGCGGGGTGCTACAAAGCGAACGCAGCAAGCCGGCCGAGAGCGCCTCGCCGGACGGACCGGCGAGCTAGCACGCAATTGCTGTGAGCGCACGAACGGTCCGTTCGGTGCCATGGCTTGCTCTGATCTGAACCGAACAACCGAACGCGAATGTTTCCTTCCTTCTCCCCTTGTGGGAGAAGTGGCGTAGGCGGCCTTCGGCCGCCGTTCTTAAAACAAAACGCCGATGCTTCGGATCGGCTATGGCGCCGGATGAGGGGTTGTTTCCACGCGTTCAAACGCGCGAGGCTCGCGCGGGGAGAGAACCCTTCACCCGTCTCGCCCTATCGCGGCGGTCCACCCGCCTCCACAAGGGGAGAGGGAAAGGCAGCGCCGACGACGATTATCTTTTGGATGCCCAAGACATGATGACGCTGCGCCAGGTTGAAGTGATCCGTGCCGTGATGGTGACGGGCACGATCGGCGGCGCGGCGAAGCTGCTGAACGTTTCGGCGCCGGGCATCAGCCGCCTCGTCAAATACACCGAGCGCTCGCTCGGCATCCGCTTCTTTCAGCGCCAGAACGGCCGCTATTTCCCGACGCCGGAAGCCGAGAACATCTTCGAGCAGATCAACGGCGTCTACAAGAAGGTCGACGACCTCTCCGAGATCATCTCCAAGATCGGACGCGGCGGATTGTCGGAATTGCGCATCGGCTCGGTGCCGAGCATTTCGCAAGTCATGGTGCCGCGCGCAATCGAGCGGGTCCGGCGGCGCTATCCGGATTTGGGCATTGACATCAACATCCTCAAGCTCGAGGAAGCCATCGACTATCTCATGCTCGGCCGCGGCGAGTGCGTGGCGATGAGCTACCGCCTGGAGCATTCCGGACTCGACTTCATGCCGCTCGCCTCCGGCGAGCTCTATTGCATCGTGCCGCCGGGCCACGAGCTCGCCGGCCGCAAGCAGGTCTCCGCCGCCGAGATCACCCGCTATCCGCTGATTGGCATCGATCCCAACGATCCCTACGGGCGGATCATGGCCGAGATCTTCGCGCGCCACCGCCTCGAGTACAACATCACCATCCGCGCCCGCTTCGGCACCACGGTCTGCGCGCTGGTGAAGGCGGGTCTCGGCATCGCCATCATCGACCAGTTCACGGTGGCCCATGGCGGCTATCCCGGCATCGAGCTGATCAAGATCACCGAGCCGACGCGATTCGACACCTATATCGCGGTGAAGCGCGGCGCGCCGCTGTCGCTTCATGTCGAGTATTTCATCGAGGCCCTGCGCGCGGAGATGCGCGCGGTCGAGCCGTCGCGGGGCAAAAGCAGGGCCGCGCCGCCACGGCGGAAGAGATAACATTACGTTAGGTTTGCAGGACAAGAGGGTAATTGTGTTAGGCCGAGGAAAGGCTATCGTCCGTGGTGGAAGCCCCTTGGAATTGGGCGGATTTCCCCGCTAATGGCCGGGACCAAACGCTCCCAACGAGACGATAGCGAACCATGTCAAAGCGCGGACCTGCCGCATCCAAAAAACTCCTGACCGGCCTGATCGGCGCACCCATCGCGCATTCCGCCTCCCCTGCCATGCATGAGCGCGCCGCGGAGGGGCTTGGCCTGCGGGGACATTACCAGCTCATCGAAGTGGCCGGCGCCGATGCGGCCGGGCTCCGGCTGATGCTGGAAGGCGTGCGGCGGCTCGGCTTTGCCGGCGTCAACGTCACCTTTCCCTACAAGGAGGCAGTGGTCCCGCTGCTCGATGAACTGGCACCGGGTGCGGCCGCGATGGGGGCGGTCAACACCGTCGTCGCCAGCAACGGCCGGCTGATCGGCCACAACACCGACACGACGGGCTTTGCGCGCGCCGTCGCGCCGCTGCTGACGGCCTCTGGAAACGCGGTCGCCGTGATCGGCACCGGCGGCGTCGGCAAGGCGATCGCCTTTGCGCTGGCGAGCCTTGACGTGGCCGACATCCGCATCTTCGACAGCGAGCCGGCACGCGCCGAAAAACTCGCCGCACTGCTCGTCAAGCAGGGTGGCGCCAGGGTCGCCGCGAGCGTCGAGGACGCGCTCGACGGCGCAACGGGCCTCGTCAACGGCACGCCGGTCGGCATGCTGCCGAACCGGGAAACGCCGGTCGCGCCGACGCTGTTGCGTCAAAACCTGTGGGTCGCCGACGCAGTCTATTCGCCGCTGATCACGCCGCTGCTGGCGGCTGCCCAAGCCAAGGGCGCACGGATCATGACCGGCCGGGAGCTTGCGATCTACCAGGCCGCCGACGCTTTCGAACTGTTCACTGGCCTTGCCCCATCCACCGAGATCATGGGAGAGGCATTCGACGAGGTGATGGCGGCACGAAGCCCGGCCTATCACGCAGCGTAACCGAAGCGGCCGGACACAAGGCCGCGCGTAAGATCAAAAGAAATCGGAGGATAGACCATGAAATCGACCATTCTGGCAGGCGCCCTGCTTGCATTCGCGACCGCAACCGGTGTCCACGCCCAGGCGATCAAGCTCGCCGACGTCGCCGAGTTGTCCGGCGGCGGCGCCACCGTCGGCACCAACTGGAAGAACGGCATCGACCTCGCGATCGAGGAGATCAACGCCAAGGGCGGCGTGCTCGGCCGCAAGCTCGAAGTCACTCATGCGGACTCGCAATCCAACCCGGGCGTCGCGCGCGCGCAGGTTCAAAAGGCACTCGACGCCGAGCCCTATGTGCTGCTCGGACCCGGCTATTCCGGGTCCGTGAAGGTGACGGCGCCGCTGGCGGCCGAGGCCGGCATCGCGCAGATCATGGGCGGCGAAGCCGCCGAGCTGACGCAAGGCGGAAACAAATTCCTGTTCCGCACCTCGTTCGGCCAGCAATCGTCGATGCCGAAGGTCGCCAAATACATTCACGACGACATGAAGGCGAAGTCGGTCGCCGTCGTCTGGGTCAACAATGACTTTGGCCGCGGCGGTCGCGATGTCGTCGTCAAGGAGCTCGACCGGCTCGGCTCCAAGGTCGTCGCCGATCTCTCCACCGAGGCGGGCCAGGCCGATTTCGCCGCCGACGTCGGCAAGATCAAGGCTGCCAATCCCGACGCCGTGTTTGTCTATTTGAACGAGGAAGAGAGCGCGCGCATCCTCAAGGAGCTGAAGCGCCAGGGCGTCACCGCGCCGCTGATGGGCGAGACCACGCTGATCGGCCAGAAGGTGATCGAGCTTGCGGGCGATGCCGCCAACGGCGCGCGCGGCCATGTCGGCCTCACCACCGATGCGCCGGTCGACCTGATCAAGGCCTTTCGCGACAAGTTCGCGAAGAAGTACAATTACGTGCCCGACCATAACGGCCTGAAAGGCTATCTCGCGGTCTACATGGTGAAGGCCACGACCGACAAGATGGGCAAGGTCGATTCCAAGGCGTTCGCCGACAATCTGCATGGCCTGACCATCAAGGCCGCGGACGAGCCGGGCATCTTGATGGACGTCTCCTTCAGCGACACCGGTGACATCGATCGCCAGAGCTTTCTGGTCGAAGTGGTCGAAGGCAAGCAGGTCGTGAAACAGGTGCTGCCGAAGGTGAAGTGAGGTCTTTGCCCTTCGCCCGCTTCTTGCGGAGCGAGATCTTTCGTCTCCCTCTCCCGTAAGAATGGGGGGAGGGAGAAGAAAGAGAGTGGGGAGAGGGAGAAGACAGCGCGCCGAGAGGGGAAAATGTCCAATCTGTTCGATCTTCTGGTCGCCGGACTTGCCACCGGCGCGATCTATGCGCTGGTCGCGGTCGGCTTCACGCTGCTGTGGCAGACCTCGCAGACCATCAATTTCGCGCAAGGCGAATTCGTGATGCTGCCGGCGTTCCTGATGCTGGCGGCGATGCATGCCGGCGCGCCGTTCTGGCTCGCGATCATCCTCGGTATCCTGCTTTCGATGCTCCTGCTCGGCCTCGCCTTCAAGATGCTGCTGGTGGATCCGATGATGCGCCATGGTGTGCTGCCGCTCGCGATCGCGACCATGGCGCTCGCGATCGGCCTCAAGGAGGCCGTAAAACAGTTCTTCAGCGCCGAAGCCTCACCCTTCCCCTCAATCGTGCCGACCGGGGACGTCTCCATCCTCGGCCATGCCGTCTCGCTGCAAAGCATCGGCGTCCTCGTCCTGGCTATCGTTGCCGTCTTCGGCTTGACCGCGCTTCTCAACCGCACCTCGCTCGGCCACCAGATGCAGGCGGCGGCGCAGAATCCGACCGTGGCGCGCATCATCGGCGTTCCGGTCGAGCGGATGATTCTCCTGACCTTCCTGATCAACGCGTTCCTGGTCGCTCTCGCCTCGCTGTTGATCACGCCGATCTATCTCGCGAAATTCACGTCCGGCGAGGTGCTGGGCCAGGCTGCCTTCATCGCCGCGATCGTCGGCGGGTTCAATCAGGTGCGCGGCGCGATCGCAGGCGGTCTCCTGATCGGCGTGCTCGACAATCTCGCGGCCGCCTATGTCTCGACGCAGTACCGCGCCGCCGTGCCGATGATCTTCCTGATCGCCGTCATCCTGTTCCGGCCGCAGGGCCTGCTCGGTCGCGCCGAGGAGCGCACCGTATGAGTGGCTTCGCCAAACCTCTCAAGATCGCGTTCGGCCTCATCGTCATCGCTGCGCTGATCGTCGTCCCCATGAACTTCAACCGCTATGGCCTGTTCATCCTGAGCCAATGGGCGGTGATGGCCATCGCCGCAATGGGCCTCAACCTCACGCTCGGTTATGCCGGCCAGGTCTCGCTGGCACAGGGCGCCTTCGTCGGCATCGGCGCCTACGCCGCGGCAATCATGACCACCCATGGCTGGCCGCTGCCGGCGGCGATCGTCGTTGCGATCGCCTTGAGCTTCGCGGTCGGCTGGATGCTCGGCTATCCCGCGCTGCGGGTGCAGCACCATTACCTGGCCTTCGTCACGCTCGCCTTCTCCACGCTGGCCTTCCTGGTGTTTCGCAACGAGAGCTGGCTCACCGGCGGCATCTACGGGATCTCCAACATTCCGCGGCCGCACATCTTCGGCATCGCAACCAACAAGCCGCTGCCGTTCTACTATGTCTGCCTCGGCTCGCTCGCGATCGTATCGCTGGCGGTGTGGTGGCTGATCCGCTCGCCCTGGGGCCGCGCCTTCATGGCGCTGCGCGAAAACCCGCTGCGGGCGCAGTCGCTGGGCGTCGACACGCGCCGCTATACGCTGATGGCGTTCGCGATCGGCTCGGCGCTCGGCGGGGTCGCCGGCGCGCTCTATGCGCCGCTGACGCAATATATCGATCCCGTGCCGTTCAACCTGTCGCTCTCGCTCGACCTCCTGATGATGGTGATCGTCGGCGGTGCCGGCTTCTTCCTCGGTCCGTTCCTCGGCGCGATGATCGCCGTGTTGTTGCCGGAATGGCTGCGTTTCACCGAGGGCTATTATCTGATGCTTTACGCGATCGCGGTGATGGGGCTGCTGATCTGGTCGCCGACCGGAATCTTGGGAATCCTCGACCGCTATCTCGCCGAACGCCGTACCAAGGTGGCCTCCGCCCAGCGCGCCGTCGCAAAGTCCCGGCTAGAGACGGTGCAATGAGCGCGGTCCTCGAAGTCACCGACATCAAGAAGAACTTTGGCGGCATCAGCGCCGTCGGCGGCGTCTCTTTCGACGTCCGCGAGGGCGAGATCCTCGGGCTGATCGGACCGAACGGCTGCGGCAAGTCGACCCTGTTCAACTGCATCCTCGGCCAGCTCACGCCGAGCGGCGGCGAGGTCAAGCTCGACGGCAAGGTCGTCACGGGCTTGCGCCCCGCCGAGCTCAACAAGCTCGGGGTCAGCCGCACCTTCCAGCTCCTGCAGGTGTTCCCAAAACTCTCGGTGCGCGAGAACCTGATCCTCGCGGGACAGGAGCACCAGGGCAGTATGGCCTCGCGCCTGGTCGGCCGCTCCGATGCCGGACTGACGGAGGCCGCCAACCAGATGATCGGATTTTTCAAGCTCGATCATCTCGCCGACGAGCCGGCCGGCGGGCTCTCCTATGGCCAGCAAAAACTGCTCGACGCCGCCATGGCCTTCATGGGCGGACCGCGGCTGGTGCTGCTCGACGAGCCAGCCGGCGGCGTCAACCCGTCGATGCTCGCTGACCTGAAGGACCGCCTGGTCGCGATCAACCGCGAGAAGAACGCCACCTTCGTCGTGATCGAGCACAACATGGAATTCGTGATGTCGCTGTGCTCGCGCGTGATGGTGATGGCGGAAGGCAAGGTGCTGGCAATGGGACGGCCCGACGAGGTCCGAAAGAACCCCGCCGTGATCGAAGCCTATCTAGGACATTGAGGAACCAGCCATGAGCGATCCGATCCTCTCGGTTCACAATCTCGTCGGCGGCTACGGCAAGATGACGATCCTGAACGGCACCACCTTCGCCGTGCCGCAGGCCACCATCACCACCATCATCGGCCCGAACGGCGCCGGCAAGTCCACCGTGTTCAAGGCGATCTTCGGCCTGCTCAAGCTGCGCGAGGGCAAGATCAACTTCGCCGGCCGCGACGTCACCCATTTGGGCCAGCGCGCGCTGCTCAACGCCGGCATCTGCTACGTGCCGCAGGGCCGCAATATCTTTCCCGAACTGTCGGTGCGCCACAATATCGAGCTCGGCGGCGTTTCCGCCGGCAAGGGCATCGACCTGCGGAGCAGGATCGAGGCCGCGCTCGACCTGTTCCCGGCGCTGCGGCGGAAATCGACGCAGCAGGCCTCCACGCTGTCCGGCGGCGAGCAGAAACAGCTCGAAATCGCCCGCTCGCTGCTGCTCGAACCGAAGCTCGTGCTGATCGACGAGCCCTCGATCGGCCTGTCGCCGCTGATGGTGCAGCAGACTTTCGACATCCTGAAATCCCTGCGCGACTGCGGTGTCACCATTCTGATGATCGAGCAGAACGCACGCTCGGCACTGGAGATTTCCGACATCGGCATCGTGCTCGAGCTCGGCCAGACCCGGATGATCGACGGCGCGAAGCGCATATTGAATGATCCCCGCATCGGACAATTGTTCCTGGGCGGCGCGATGGAGGACAACGCAGCATGAGTAAACGCTCGATCGCAACGGTCTCTCTCTCCGGCGCCCTTGACGAGAAGCTCCGCGCCATCGCGTCTGCAGGCTTCGACGCGGTCGAGATTTTCGAGAACGATCTGCTGTCGTTCGGCGCCGGCCCGCGCGACATCGCAAAACTCTGCAAGGACCTCAATCTCGAGATCTGCGCGTTTCAGCCGTTCCGCGATTTCGAGGGCATGCCGGAGCCGCAGCGTTCGCGCAACTTTGCCCGCGCCGAGCGGAAGTTCGACCTGATGCAGGAGCTCGGCACTGACCTGCTGCTGATCTGCTCCAACGTGTCACCGGCCTCGCTCGGGGGCATCGACCGCGCCGCGGATGATTTTCGCGAGCTTGGCGAGCGCGCGGCCAAACGGTCTTTGCGGGTCGGCTACGAGGCATTGGCTTGGGGACGCCACGTCAACGATTACCGCGATGCATGGGAAATCGTGCGGCGCGCCGATCACCCCGCGATCGGTGTCATCCTCGACAGCTTTCACGCACTGGCCCCCGGCTTTCCGGTCCGCGCGATGGCCTCGATCCCCGGCGACAAGATCTTCCTGGTCCAGCTTGCGGACGCGCCGAAGCTCGAGCTCGACATCTTGTCGTGGAGCCGGCACTTCCGCTCCTTTCCCGGCCAGGGCGACCTGCCGGTCGGCGAGTTCATGGCGGCGATCGCGGCAACCGGCTATGCCGGACCGCTGTCGCTGGAGATCTTCAACGACCAATTCCGCGCCGGCTCGGCCGTGCAGACCGCGGTCGACGGCCTGCGTTCGCTGATCCTGCTGGAAGACCAGCTTGCACCGGATTGGCCAAAGCTCATCAGCGAGCCCTTGGCGCCGAAGCCCAGAAGTCGCGGCACGGGCTTCATCGAGTTTGCCGTCAACGAAACCAAGGCCGGCGAACTCGCCCGCCTGCTCGCGCAACTCGGTTTCCGCAAGACCGGCAAGCATCGCAGCAAGGCGGTGGAGCGCTGGTCGCAAGGCAAGGTCGAGCTCGTCGTCAACTCCGAGACCGACGGCTTTGCGCATTCGCACTACGTGACGCACGGCCCCGGCGTCTGCGCCATTGCGCTCGACGTCGACAATGCCGGCCTCGTCATGCAGCGCGCCGAAACACTGAAAGCGCGCACCTTCTACCAGCCGGTCGGACCGGGCGAGCTCGAGATTCCCGCAATCCACGGCGTCGGCGGCAGCCTGCTGTATTTCCTCGACCAAGCCGGCAAGAACTGGGACACGGATTTCGAACAAGTCCCGAGCGACGCTCGCGCGGACGCCCTGCTGGCCGTCGATCACATCGCGCAGTCGATGCCCTATGACGAGATGCTGTCCTGGCTGCTGTTCTACACCGGCATCCTCGACCTCGAGCGGCTGCCGCAGATGGAGATCGCCGATCCCAGAGGGCTCGTGCAAAGCCAGGCCGTCGTCAACGGCGACCAGAGCCTGCGCTTCGTTCTCAACGGCTCATCCGCCAACCGCACGCTGCCGGCCCGTTTCATCTCGGAGTTTTTCGGCTCGGGCGTGCAGCACGTCGCGTTCACGTGCCGGGACATTTTTGCGGCGGTCGCGGAGATGCGCAAGCGCGGCGCGGATTTCCTGGATATCCCGGATAATTACTACGACGACATCGAAGCCAAATACGACCTCGCGCCCGAGCTGATGGCGCAGCTGCGCGCCAACCACATTCTCTACGACCGCGAAGGCGACGGGGAGTTCTTTCAGGTCTACACCCACATCTTCGACGAGCGTTTCTTCTTCGAGATCGTGGAGCGACGGGATTATCAGGGCTTCGGCGCGGCCAATGCCGGGATCAGGCTCGCGGCGCAAGCGCGCGAGGTGCGGCCTGTGAGCATGCCGCGGGTGTAGTCTCTACCGAGAGCCGTCATTGCGAGGAGCGAAGCGACGAAGCAATCCAGAGTCTTTCCACGGAAGGATTCTGGATTGCTTCGCTGCGCTCGCAATGACGTGGAGGGACTGTGAGTGTGCGGCGACAGGACAACTCGTAAAGGCCGCCCCTGACCCGTTCCCTCTCCCCGCAAGAACGGAGAGAGGGAGAAGCAATCAGCTCACTTCATCGTGCATTTGTCGTGGAAGCGATCCTGGTCGTTTTCAACGATGGTCGCGACCGTCTTCAGCGAGAGCTGGCCTTCGCCGTCCTTGACGACGTCTTGGAGATAGAAGTTCTGCACCGGGATGTGGTTCCTGCCGTACTTGAAGGGGCCGCGTAGCGACTTGAAGTTGGCCTTCTCCATCTCGGCCTTCATCGCGTCCTTCTTGCTGGTGTCGCCCTTCACCGCGACCACCGCGCTGTTGATGAGCTGGGCCGCGTCATAGGCTTGCGCGCCGTAATAGGTCGGGCGCAGGCCGGGGTACTTCTTGCGGTAGTCGGCGACGAAGCGCTTGTTCTGCTCGTTGGGCAGATCATTCACCCATTCCTGCGCGCCGGGAACGCCGAGCGCGTTCTCCTTTTGCAGCGGCAGCGACAGCTCGTCGACGGTGAACGCCGTGTAGAGCGGCATCGTGCTCTTCAGCCCGGCTTGCGCATATTGGTTGAGGAACTGCACGCCGGCTGCACCGGGATAGAACACGAAGATCGACTCGGCACCCGAGGCGCGCGCCTTGGAGAGCTCGGCGGAGAAGTCGAGCTGGCTCGGCCAGACCGTGTATTCCTCGCCCTTGACCTCGCCCTTGAACGTGCTCTTCACGCCCGCGAGCATGTCCTTGCCGGCGGCGTAGTTCGGGCCGATCAGGAACACGCTCTTGACGCCCTTCTGGTTCATGTAGAGGCCCATGGCGGCCGGCGTTTGGTCGTTCTGCCAGGAGGTCGAGAACACATAAGGCGAGCAGAGCTCGCCGGCGAGCTGCGACGGACCGGCATTGGCCGAGATCAGGATGGTCTGCGAATCCACGGCGGTCTTGAGCGAGGCCAGCAGCACGTTCGACCAGATGTAGCCGACGATGAAGTCGACCTTGTCGGACTGCACCAGCTTCTCGGTCTTCTGCTTGCCGACGTCGGGCTTCTGTCCGTCGTCCTCGTAAATCACCTCGACCGGCTTGCCGTCCATCTTGCGGCCGATGTGATCCAGCGCGAGTTCGAACGAGTTGCGCATGTCGTTGCCGATCACGGCGGTCGGGCCGCTGAAGGTCGAAACGAATCCGATCTTGATAGTGTCGCCGGCGGATGCCGGGCCTGCCAGCACCAGCGCCGCTGCGCCCGCCAGCCAGAATGCCGTCCTCATAACCACTCCCCTCCATATTATTATGCCCGGAAACGGGGTGATTGCCGCCCCGGGTCATCTCTATTGAACGCAAAATCTGTCGCGCCGCCAATGGCTCAGCGCCCGCCCTGCACCATATTTCGCCCCGATCGTTAATGGCAAGAAATATAGTTCTACTCACTTCGGCGAGGGCTGCGGCGCTTTTTCGCGGGATATCGATACGTCAGGCCTATCCAGCGATTGATGACGGCTATTGGACCGCGGCGCCCGATCAGCGTTTAGATGAGGATAGAGCCGCGAGATTCGGAGGGGCGCATCATGACCACGACACCGCATCGCGTCGTCATCGTCGGAGCCGGCTTCGGCGGGCTGGAGACGACCTACCGACTCGCCGGCAGCCCGGTCGAGATCACGCTGATCGACCGCCGCAACCATCATTTGTTCCAACCGCTGCTCTACCAGGTCGCGACCGCCTCGCTCGCCACCAGCGAGATCGCATGGCCGGTCCGGCACCTGATGCGCGACCGGCGCGATGTGACGACGCTGTTTGCGACCGTCAGCGGCGTCGATGCCGACAGGCGCTGCGTGCTGATCGACGACGGCAGCGAGGTGCCTTACGACACGCTGGTGCTCGCCACCGGTGCGCGGCACGCCTATTTCGGCCACGACGAATGGGAGCAGTTCGCGCCGGGCCTGAAGACGCTGGAGGACGCGACGACGCTGCGCCGTCACATCCTGGTGGCGTTCGAGCGCGCCGAGCGCGAGACCGATCCGGAAAAGCGCGCGGCGCGGCTGACTTTCGTCATCGTCGGCGCCGGCCCCACCGGCGTCGAGCTCGCCGGTACCATCGCGGAGATGGCGCATCACACACTGCCCGCCGACTTCCGCAACATCGACACCAACAAGGCGCGCGTGGTGCTGATCGAGGCGGGTCCGCGCGTGCTCGCAGGCTTCCCCGATGACCTTTCGGCCTACGCGCAGGCCTCGCTGGAGAAAATCGGTGTCGAGGTCGTGCTCGGACAGGCCGTCACCGAGATCAATCGCGAGGGCGTGGTGTTCGGCGGCAAGCTGCTCGAAGCCAAGACACGAATCTGGGCCGCCGGCGTGCGCGCCTCGCCCGCGGCCGAGTGGCTGGGCGCACCGGCCGATCGTGCCGGGCGCGTGCAGGTCGAAGACGATCTTACGATCCCCGGTCATCCCGAAATCTTTGCGATCGGCGATACCGTTTTGATCAACGCCTGGGACGGCAAGCCCGTGCCCGGCATCGCGCCCGCCGCCAAGCAGCAGGGCCGTCACGTGGCCGAGACCATCAAGGCCCGGCTGCGCAAAGAGCCGACCGGCCCGTTCCGCTACAAGCACTCCGGCAGCCTCGCGCAGATCGGCAAGCGGCTCGCGGTGATCGACTTCGGCAAGGTAAAACTGCGCGGCACCATCGCGTGGTGGATCTGGGGCATTGCCCACATCTACTTCCTGATCGGCTTGCGCCACCGCCTCAGCGTCGCGCTGAGCTGGCTCTGGATCTACGCCCGCGACCAGCGCGCCGCCCGGCTGATCACGCAGGGAAGTAGTAAGGTGGTGTAGGGCTTCTTCTCCCTCTCCCCGTTCTTACGGGGAGAGGTTAAGTGAGGCGCGCTCGCCGCCCCTATTTCACCAGCTCACAGCCGCCTTCCGCCAGCGGGCGGAACGCCTGCTCCGCAGAGATCGTCGAAACCAGCTTGTAATAATCGTACGGATATTTCGACTCCTCCGGCTTCTTCACCTCGAACAGATACATCGGATGCACGACGCGGCCGTCCTGGCGGATCGTGGTGTCGCCGAACAGTTTGTCCTTGCCCTTGAACTTCTTCATCTCGGGCACGGCATCCTTGGCATTGTCGCTGCCGGTGGCGGCGACCGCGTTGAGATAGGCGAGCGTGGAGGCATAGACCCCGGCCTGGTTGCCGCTCGGCATCTTGCCGTTCATGCCGGGCCGCGCCGCGAACCGCTTGGCGAAGGCGCGGGTATCGTCGTTCATGTCCCAGTAGAAGGCCTCCATGAGTTGGAGCCCTTGCGCGACCTTGATGCCCATGCCGTGGACGTCGTTGATGAAGAGCAGGAAGGCGACGAGCTTTTGTCCGCCCTGCTGGATCCCGAACTCGGCCGCCTGCTTCACCGCGTTGATGGTGTCGCCGCCGGCATTGGCGAGCCCGATCACCTGGGCCTTGGAGCCCTGCGCCTGCAACAGGAACGACGCGAAGTCGGACGTGCCGAGCGGATGCTTGCTGGAGCCCAACACCTTGCCGCCATGCGCCTCGATGTATTTCTGGGCTTCCGCCTCGATGCCCTTGCCGAGCGCGTAATCGACCGTGAGGAAATACCAGTCCTTGCCGCCGCGCGACATCATCGCGGCCGCCGTGGTGTTGCCGGTCGCCCAGGCGTCGTTGACCCACTGGATGGTGTTGGGCGAGCAGGCCTTGCCGGTGAGATCGGAGCTCGCGGTAGATGATGCGAGAAACGTCATGCGGCTGCCGCGCAGCAGCGTGTTGATGGAGAGGCCGACCGCCGAATTCGGCACGTCGACAATGGCGTCGACGCCCTCGACATCGAGCCATTTGCGCGCGATGGCGTTGCCGACATCGGCCTTGTTCTGGTGATCGGCGTAGACGATGTCGACCTTGATGCCTTTGCCGCCGCCGTTGAAGTCCTCAGCGGCCATCCGCGCGGCCTCGACCGAGCCCATGCCGTTGGTATCCTGGAAGATGCCGGAGATGTCGTTGAGCACGCCGACGCGCACGACATTGTCGGAGATCTCGGCATTTGCCGCGCCGCCAATCAGGCTCGCGGCCAGCGCAAGCGTCCACTTCAAGTTCTTCATTGGTCCCTCCCCTGTCGTATTGATTATTTCCGATGCCGGCAGCGTCAGCCCGGCGTGATGGTTACAGGCAGGCTGTCGAGCCCGCGCAGCGTGTTGTTGAAACGGCGCTGTGGCTCGCCCGTGATCTCGATCTTCGCGATCCGGCGGGCCAGAGCCGCGAGCATTGTCTCGCCTTCGAGCCGCGCGACCAGCTGACCGACGCACATGTGAATACCTGAGCCATAGCCGACATGGCCCGACGTGCGGCGGGTGACGTCGTAGCTGTCCGGCTTGTCCCAGCGCCGCGGATCGCGATTGGCAGCCGCCAGGAACATCAACACCTTCTCGCCCTCACCGATGGTCGCGCCTGACAGATCGACCTCGCGCGTTGTCGTGCGGAAGAAGGTCTGCACCGGACTTTCAAAACGGACGGCCTCCTCGAAAGCGTTGCGCGCCAGCGTGAAATCGCCGCGCAAGCGCTGCCACTGCTCCGGGAAGCGCGCGAGACAGTAGACCGCTGCACCGATGCCGTTGACGGTGGTGTCGAGGCCCGCCGACAGCAGCGAACGCACCAGCAGCGGCGCTTCGGTCGCGGTGATGGCACCCTCGTCGACATGAGCGTGGATGCAGGCGCCGATGCCGCCGGGCGTGAGGTTGTCCCGCTGGCACTGCTCGGTAACATAGGCCTGGTGCGGCGCCGAGCGCGCGATCGCCTCGTTGCGCAACTGGTTCGGCGGGCCGAAGGCGTTGAACACCACGCTCGCATAGGGAATGAGATTCTCGCGTCCCTCAGGCTTCAGCCCGAGCGCATCCGGGAAGATCGACAGCGGATAGGCTTCGGCGAGGTCCGTGATGGCATCGAAGCTGCGCTTCTCCAGCAAAGCGTCCACACGCTCTTCCGCTGCCGCGGTAAAGCGGTCGCGGAGCCCCTTCATCACCGTCGGCGACAGCACCTTCGAGAGCACGGCGCGGGTGCGGGCGTGCGCGGGTGGATCGGCTTCGAGGATCAGGCTTGGCGGCCGCCACGGCGTCTCCTTCTTGAAATCGGACAGGCCGACGCCGCGGCTCGAGCAGAAGGTCGCGGGATCGTTCAGCACGGCATGAACTTCGGCATAGCGCGCCACGCCATAGACGTTCCACTTGTCGAGATAGACGACCGGTCCCGCCTCTCGCAGCAGCTCATGCGTGGGATAGGGGTCGGCAAAAAAATCCATCGCGAAGGGATCGACGTCGAGATGCGGGACGGCCGACGAACCGTTGATTTCCGGGGAGCTGGAAGTGCTCATGGAAGTCCTCCCTCATTTTGATCTTGTGAAAGGGCCGCGCTTACCTTTAGGTCTCCAGACACGCCGCGAGACAGAATCCCGACATGCCGCCGTCTTCGACCAGAGCCCGCCAAAAACCTGCGTCCACCGAGACGGGACCGACGCTCGATCTCGACCGCTACGTCCCCGCGTTCATCACCTTCATCGCCAACAAGCTCTCGAACAGCGCCACCGCGTTCTATCAGCGGGAGTTCGGCGTCAACGTCACGGAATGGCGGATTATGTCGCTGCTGGCGATCGAGCCCGGCATTCCCGCCTCGCGCATCTGCCACGTCATCGGTTTCGACAAGGGCCCGGTGAGCCGGACGCTCGCCGGTTTGGAAAAGCGGGGGCTGATCTCGATCCGCACCGATCCCAACGACGGGCGCACCCATTCGATCGCGCTGACGGCGAAGGGCCGCGCCATCCATGACAAGGTGATCGTCGCTGCATTCGAGCGCGAACGGCGCCTGTTGTCCTGCCTGGACAAGGACGAGCGCGAGGTGCTGATCGACCTGTTGCGCCGCCTGCACGAAAATCTCGGCGCGGTGACCGGCAGCACCGAGACCTGACGGAGCACGCGCGGTACGCGGACCTCTCTCATGTCCAGGCATGCGCCAGCATTCGCCGGCGGCACTCTCTCTGCCGAGCATAGCTTCCTCCGATCCCACGCGGCGGTTCCTCCCGCCGTCATCCTTGTCTGGAACGGTTCGCATAAATTAGTTGCTTAGGCAACAAAAGAATCATGCAGGATAATGCGGCAGGGCAGCTGGCCTAACGGCGAGCTGTTTCAGCGCCGTCGTTGCGAGAGGAGGCCTACGGCCGCCCACCTAACGCGAAGAGCTGCCGTTTCAATTGCTACAGACCGATCCACTCACCCGAGACATCGTCATCCAACCGCGCCAGCGCATCGGCGCGCCGCGTCAGCACGGCGCGCTGATTGATGTAGCCCTTGTCGGTGATCTCACCGCCGTCCACCGATGGCGGCTCGACGAGCAGCAGGGCGCGCGTGGCGTGGCCGGAGGAGTTGGCGCCGTGTTGCTTGAGTTTCGCCAGACCCTGCGCGATCGCGGCTCTGATCTTGTCATGCGCGAGCAATTCGTTCACGGCTGCGGTCTCGGGCAAGCCGGCATGCGCGCGGCACGCGGCGATGTTCGGGAACACCAGGAAACGCACCTCGTCGCCGCCATGGCCGGTGACGACGATGTCCTGCACGAGCGGCGCCAGCGCGGCGATGCCGGCGAGGCGCAGCGTGCCGACGCTGACCCAAGTGCCGGAATTGAGCTTGAAGTCCTCCGCGACACGGCCATCGAAGAACAGGCCGCGCTCAGGCCGGTTCGCATCGGCGAACTTCACGGCATCACCAATGAGATAAAAGCCCTCGTCGTCAAACGCCTGCCTGGTCAGCTCCGGCGCCTTCCAATAGCCCGGCGTGACGTTGGGGCCGCGCACGCGCACCTCCAGCTTGTCGCCGGAGGTGACGAGCTTCAATTCGGTGCCGGGGATGGGCACGCCGATATTGCCCGAGCGCTCCGCGAGGAAATGGCAGTCGGTCGCCAGCGGCGACGTCTCGGTCGAGCCCCACGCCGAGACCATCGGCATCGCGCGGCCAACGGTCTTGACGGAAAGTTCTTCCAGCGCGTCCCAGAGATTCTGCGGCAGCGCAGCCCCTGCGTAGAACGCGAATTTCACCTCGCTGAAGAAGCGGCGACATAGCTCCTCGTCTGCACGCAGCGCCGTGATCAACATGTCGAAGCCGCGCGGCACGTTGAAATAGACCGTCGGCATCACGCTTTTGAGATTGGCAAGGGACGTCGCAAACAGGCCGGGCGCCGGCTTGCCGCCGTCGATATAGAGCGAGCCGCCATTGCGCAGCACGAGATTGAAATTGTGGTTGGCGCCGAACGTGTGGCTCCAGGGCAGCCAGTCGAGAATGACGAGATCCTCGCGCGCCTGTTCGAGAAAGGTCCACGTCTGGGCCTTGGCCTGCTGGCTGGACGTCAGCATGCGCTGGGTGTTGATGACCGCCTTCGGCGTGCCGGTCGAGCCCGAAGTGAACAGGAGCTTTGCGATCGTCGCGGGCGTCACCGCGGCGAAGGCCTTTGCGACGTCGGCGCTCTCGGGCGTTGCCGCGATGGTGCGGAAAGCCAGCGCATCGGCATCGTCTGCATTGCCGCTGATGATCTGCGCGCTATGCAGAGGCTTGATCGCGGCCAGCGCCGCCGCAAACGGCTTGGTCGCAGAGACATAGATTGCGGCGGGCTCAAGCAGCGTGATCATGCTCTTGAGCTTGTCGAAATCCTTCGACATCAGGGAATAGGCCGGCGAGATCGCCGCCGAGGGCACGCCGACATGCTGGACCGCCAGTGCCAGCAGCGCATGATCGATGCTGTTGTCGGAGAGGATCGCGAGCGGGCGCTCCGGACTGAGACCTTGCGCCAGAATCCACGACGCTGCCGCGCGCACCTGGCGCAGCGCCTGCGCGTAGGTAACGGTGGTCCATGGCAATTCGGCACTGCTGCGCTCGGCGAGGAAAGTCGCATCGGGCCTCTGCCGCGCCCATTGCTCCAGCCAGTCGCCGATGCAGCGCGCGCCATCGCGCAGCGGCTCGGGCGAGCGCAGCACGATGCTACCGTCGGCGCGATGCTCGGCAACGGTTCTGGGTGTCGCGAACAGGCTCGCAGCATCACCGCGAGGGGCGGTTGTCATGGTTTCCTCCTCGCCCGGAAGCCGGGATCGGCCGCAGCCTCGTCGCGGACCACGTTGGCCTGCATGTTGGCCATGACAATTGTTGGGGCGCAAGCTCAGGCCCGTTGAGCTGCCCATTATTTGCGCAAATGCTCGTAACAGGGCGCTGACACGAAGCTCCGCCAGCGCTCGAAATATCCCACAAGCCACTGATCTCTCGGTAATATCCGCAGCACTTGTCCTGCCCGGATTCTGTACACAATGGCACATCGCTTGCTTCGATCGGGGTGAAGAGACGTTGCCGGAGATTTGTCGCCATGAAGGCTGAAATGGGGGCTGAGCAGCCTGAAACGATCGCCGCGATCGTGGCCGCGCATCGCGCGGGCACGCTCACGCCGGCGCAGACGGTCGCACGCACCTATCAGCGCATCCGCGACCACAATGATCCCGCCGTCTTCATCAGCCTGCGCGACGAAAAGGACGCGATCGCCGAGGCCGAGAAGCTCGCCACCAAGGAGACCGCCAGCCTGCGGCTCTATGGCGTGCCGGTGGTGGTGAAGGACAATATCGACGCGCTGGGGTTTCCGACCACCGCGGCGTGCCCGGCCTTCTCGTACATCCCGACACACGATTCGACCGCCGTTGCGCGGCTGCGCGCCGCCGGCGCGATCATCATCGGCAAGACCAATCTCGACCAGTTCGCGACCGGCCTTGTCGGCGTGCGCTCGCCCTACGGCATCCCCAGGAACGCGATCCGCGATGACCTCATTCCCGGCGGATCAAGCTCGGGATCGGCCGCCGCCGTCGGCGCTGGGCTGGTGCCACTGTCGTTAGGTACCGACACCGCCGGCAGCGGCCGCGTGCCGGCGATGCTCAACAACATCGTCGGTCTCAAGCCGAGCCTCGGCATGATTTCGACCGCTGGCCTGGTGCCGGCCTGCCGGACGCTGGACTGTATCTCGGTGTTCGCTTTGACGGTCGACGACGCCGCGCTGGCGCTCTCCGTGATGGCAGGTCCCGATCAGGCCGATCCGTTCTCGCGCGACCGGCCGCTCGGCGCGATCACCCCGCTCCCGGCAAACCTGCGCCTGGGCGTGCCGCGCAGCGGACAGCTGATCTTCTTCGGCGACAAGAAGGCGGAAGCGGCTTACGCCGAGGCGCTGAAGCGCTGGACCGCGCTTGGCGCAACGCTCGTCGAGTTCGACCTCGAGCCGTTCTATGAGACGGCCCGACTGCTCTACGAGGGACCGTGGGTCACGGAGCGCTATCTCGTGATCCGCGACCTGCTGGCATCCGCGCCGGATGCCATCCATCCTGTGACGCGTGAGATCACCGCGGCCGGTGCGCGGTTGACGGCGGCGGACACCTTCTCCGCGCTCTATCGTCTGCAGGGCCTGCGCAAGATCGCCGAACGCACCTTCACCAATATCGACGCGCTGGTGCTGCCGACGGCGCCGACGGCCTATACGACCGCGCAAGTGCTGGCCAATCCGGTCGAGCTCAACAGCCGGCTCGGCACCTATACTAATTTTGTCAATCTGCTCGATCTCTGCGGTCTCGCGCTGCCGGCGGCGATGCGTGCCGACGGCATCCCGTTCGGCATCACGCTCCTTGCTCCCACCGGACACGATGCGCTGCTCGCCAGCATCGGGCGCGTGTTCCATGCCGATACCAAACTGACGCTTGGCGCAAAGGGCGTGGCGCAACCCGCGCTGGCGCCGCTTGCCGCTGATAGCAGCGACGAGATTCCCATCGCCGTAGTCGGCGCGCATCTGTCCGGCATGGTGCTGAACAGCGAGTTGAAAGCGCTGAACGGCCAGCTGATCGAGGCGACCAGGACCGCGGCGGACTACAAGCTCTACGCATTGAAGACCACGCCGCCGAAGCCGGGCATGCTGCGCGTCGAGGCCGGCAAGGGCGCGTCGATCGAGCTGGAGATCTGGTCGCTGTCGTCGTCCGCCTTCGGCAAGTTCGTCAACGCGATTCCCGCGCCGATGGCGATCGGCACCGTGCGGCTGGCGGATGGCCGCAGCGTGAAGGGATTTCTCGTCGAGCCCGAGGTGCTGGGCGAGGCTCGCGACATCACCGCGTATGGCGGCTGGCGGAAGTATATGGCGGAAGCTGCGACAGCGTAGGTCTCGTAGGGCGGGCAAAGCGAAGCGTGCCCACCATCACCGTCAGCTTGGGTAGATGGTGGGCACGGCGCTTTGCGCCTTTGCCCACCCTACGGCACCGTGCGCGCGGCCCTAAACCGACACCGCGTAGATCTCGTACTCCCCGCGCACCAGCTCGATATGCGCACGCATCGCAGCGGCGGCGCCCTGCTTGTCGCCGCGCATGATGGCGACGACGACGCGATCGTGTTCCGCTTGCGACTTGGCGAGACGTCCGAGATTGCGGAACTGGGCGCGGCGGAACGGCTGCACGCGCACGCGCGTCGCCAGCGTGATCTCGGCGATGTAGCCGTTCTGCGATCCCGCATAGATCGCATTGTGGAAGCGCTCGTTGACTTCGTGGAAGCGATCGGGGTTGCCGGCGTAGCTCAACACCCGCAGCTCTTCGTGGATGGCTTCCAGGCCGTGACGCTCGGCGGCTGACATGCGTTCGGCGGCAAGCCCCGCGCACAGCGCTTCCAGCTCCGCCATCGCCTCGAACATGCCCGTCAGCCGCTCGAACGAGGGCTGCGCCACCACCGCGCCGCGATGGGCGCGCGCTTCGACCAGGCCGCTTGCCACGAGCTGGCGCAGTGCTTCCCGCACCGGCGTGCGCGAAACGCTGAAGCGGCGCGCGATGTCGGTCTCGTCAAGCGGCGCGCCAGGCGGCAAAGCTCCGCGCACGATCTCGTCGGCGAGTTGCAGGCGCAGCTCCTCGGCGCGCGTGACCTTGTGCGCTGATGGCGACGCCCGGTCGACACGCGGCACCGCCGGTTCGGCCGGCAGCGCTCCGGGCGGAAGATCGTCAAGCGTCATACGGTCAGGTCTCTTTCGACTCGTCGATGATGCTGACATGGGCGGCGACGACGCGCCAGCCCTCCGGGAACTTTACCCAGGTCTGCATCTGCCGGCCGACCTTGCCCGGCATCGTGTCGCGATAGAACAGGGTGGAGGCGACCGCGGTGTCGCGGCCATAGCTGGTGATCACGGTTTTCGCGGTGCGGCGATTGAGGCCGACCGGCGAGCGCCCGGCACGAAAGCCGGAGATCGCTTCATAGCCGTAGAGGTTCTCGCCGATGCCATAGCGCAGCGTGCGGGGATCGTTGCGGAAGAGCTCGCCGAGCACCGCGACGTCGTTGGTGATCAGGGCCTGCTCATAACGCTCGAACGCGGCTTTGACGTCCGCGATCACGTCGGGAAGATCGATCTCCATCTCAAAATCCTTTTGGGCTGGGCGCGGCGGCGACGCCCATCTTCTCCAACGCGTACGCGACGCGCAGCGCGATGTCCTCGCGCCAGGGCGCGGCGATGATCTGCACGCCGATCGGCAGCGGCTCGAGCGGCACTGGCACGGCGACTACCGGGAGGCCGATGAAGGAGATCGGCTGGGTGTGGATGCCGATATTGGCGCGCACCGGCAGCTCGACGCCGCCAAGATTGAAATTGACCTGGCCAAGCTTCGGCGCGGTGCATGGCGTCGCCGGTGCAATCAGCACGTCGACGGATTTGAAAATCTCCGCGAATTGCGCGCGATACCAGCGGCGGAATTTTTGCGCGCGGTCGACCAGCGGCGCCGGCACCATGGCGCCCGCGATCAGCCGGTCGCGCACGGCGGGATCGAAATCGTTCGGGCGTTTGCGCAGCCGATCGAGATGCAGCGAGGCGCCCTCGGTGGTGGTGATGACGTAGGCCGCCGCGCGGGCGCGCGCGGCTTCGGGCACGTCCACCACGCGCGTTGCGCCCAGCGCCTTGGCGACACGGCTGACGGCTTCGACTGCTTCCGGAAACAAATTGGTCTGGAAGTAGCCGCCGGCGATCGCGATGCGCAGGTCCGAAACCGGATTGGCAAGCAACGGCAGCGTCGGCTCCAGACCACGTGTGGTGGTGCAGGCGGCGTCGTCGGCATCCGGCCCCTGCATGGCGTCATAGGCCAGCGCGAGATCGGTGACGGAGCGCGCGAACGGGCCGAGATGATCAAGGCTCGCGACGAACGGGAACGAACGCGCACGCGAGAGCCGGCCATAAGTCGGCTTCAGGCCGAAGATGCCGCAGAACGAGGACGGCACGCGGATCGAACCATTAGTGTCGGAGCCGAGCGCGATCGGCACCAGCGCGCCGCCCACGGCGCTGCCCGAGCCGCCGGAGGAGCCGCCGCTCATCCGCGTGGTGTCATGCGGATTGCGCGAGGGACCGTCATGGACGTTCTCCCCGGTGAAGTCATAGGCGTATTCGCCCATGTTGAGCGCGCCGACCAGCACGGCGCCGGCCGCTTCCATGCGCTCGATCAGCGTGGCGTCGCGGCTGGCGGGCGCGCGATCGCGGTTGATCTTCGAGCCTGCGCGGGTGGCGAGGCCCGCGACGTCGAACAAATTCTTGACCGCGAAGGGCACGCCGGCCAATGGGCCGACGGTCTTCGCGGCGGCGATATCGGCATCGATCGCGCGCGCTTTGGCGCGGGCGCGATCGGCGGTGACGTCGGTGAACGCATTGAGGATGGTGTCGTGCTGCTTGATGCGCGCAAGCGCGGCTTCGGTGGCATCGAGCGCGGACATCCTGCGGCCGGCAACCGCGCTCGCGATCTCGGAGGCCGTCATCTCTGGCTTGGTCGTCATGGCGGCGTCAGACCGTGAACACGGGCGCCGGCTCGGTCTCGTCCGGCAGCGCGAATTCGTCGACGAGGCGGCCGAGCCGCAGCGAGACCTCAAGATTGGCGCGTATGGACGACCTCCATGCTTCCTCGACGGGCAACGCCAACGCTTTGGTGACAGCGTCGATATAATCGTCCAGCGGTTCGGCCATCACGCTCCCAAACAAGCTCTCAGTGTGCGCCCTGTGTCTGCAGCGGCGGATGCGGGATCGCCGTCAGCAGCTCCTTGGTGTAATCGTCCTGCGGATCGCTCAAGACCCTCTCGGAAGAGCCTTCCTCGACGATTCGACCCGACCGCATGACAATGACACGATCGCACAACAAGCGCACTACGTTCAAATCATGCGAGACGAACAGATAACTCATACCTAGCCGCGCCTTGAGGTCCTGGAGCAGATTGAGGACCACGGCCTGGACCGAAACGTCGAGCGCGGCGGTCGGCTCGTCCAGGATGACGAGTTTCGGGTGCAGGGCGATGGCGCGGGCGATGCCGACGCGGGCCTTCTGGCCGCCCGACAATTGGTGCGGAAAGCGATCCAGCAGATTGTGCGGCAGGCCCACCATGGTGGCGAGCTCCTCGCAGCGAGCGCGGAGCGCGTCGCGCCCCCTGATGTCACCGAGCTGCATGATGGGATCGGCGATGGCGCGCACGGCGGTGAAGCGCGGGTTGAGGCTGTCGGTCGGATCCTGGAACACCATCTGGATGCGGCTGCGCTGCGGCAGACGCGCGAAGCCGGCGGGCGCGATGGCGCCGATGTCCTCGCCGTCGAACTGGATCAGGCCCGAGGTCTGGTCGAGGAGCCGCATCACCATCATCGACGTGGTCGATTTGCCGCAGCCGGACTCGCCGACCAGGCCGACGCTCTCGCCGTGACCGACCGAGAAGCTGATGCCGTCGACGGCGCGGAACACATCCGGCTCCACCGGCGGCTTGCGGCCGAACAGTTTGCCGAGCGTGGCAGTGGCGCCCTGACGGGGATATTCCTTGACGAGCTTGTCGATGAGGAGAAGGGGCGTCTTGCCGGACGGGACGATCGGAGCCAATTCCGCGGATGCTGCGCTCGTGGCGGCGAGTGCTGAGCCTTCCTCCTCCGGCAACAGATCCCGCAGGCTCACGCCGAGGCGCGGCGTCGCGCGCATCAGCTTCTTCGTGTAGGGGTGCTGCGGGTTGGCGAAGATGTCGGCCGCCTTTGCGGTCTCGACCACCCGGCCCTTCTCCATCACCACCACGCGGTCGCAATAGGCGGCGGCGAGGCCGAGGTCATGCGTGATCAGGATGGTGGACATTGCCTTGCGCTTGGTCAGCTCGACGATCAGATCCATCACCGCCTTCTGCGTGGTGACGTCCAATCCGGTCGTCGGCTCGTCCGCGATCAGCAGTTGCGGATTGCAGGCGAGCGCGAGCGCGATGACGACGCGCTGGCACATGCCGCCGGACAATTCGAACGGATAGGCATGATAGCGCTCGCGCGGGCGGGCGATCTTGACCTGCTCCAGCGCCTCGATCGCCTTTTCGCCGCGGTCCGAAACCATGGCCTGCTGCACATGGGTGCGCAGCACGTCCTCGATCTGGTCGCCGACCTTCCGGATCGGGTTGAGCGCGGCGCGCGGGTTCTGGAAGATCATCGAGACTTCGCGACCGCGCAAATCGCGCATCTGGTCTTCGGTCGCGGCCTTGACGTCGATACCCGAGAACATCACCGAGCCTTCGGCGATCCGCCCCGCACGGTCGAGGATGCGCATCACCGCATACGACGTCACCGACTTGCCGGAGCCGGACTCGCCGACGATCGCGAGCGTCTCGCCCTTGGCAACGGAGATGTTGACGTGCTGCACCGCCTTGACGATGCCGCGGCGGGTGGTGAATTCGACGGTGAGGTCCTGGACATCGAGCAGCGGCTGGGCGGTCATGGGCACCTCCCAAACAAAAACATCGAAAACAACCCCATGCACAGTAGAACGGGATTGAAATCATTGGAGAATTTTGAGCGAAAATTCACGCCTAATCCCGCCATCACGTCCTCCGCTGGGGGTCGACGATGTCGCGCAGGCCGTCGCCGAGGAGGTTGAAGCAGAACACGGCGATCATCAGAGCGAGGCCCGGGAATAGCGCGATCCACCATTCGCCTGACACCATGAAGCCGGCGCCTTCGGCGACCATGATGCCCCATTCCGCCGTCGGCGGACGGACGCCGAGGCCGATGAACGAGAGGCCGGCGGCATTGAGGATGGCGTAGCCCATGGTCAGCGACATCTGCACGATCATGATCGGCATGATGTTCGGCAGGATATGCACGAGAAGAATGCGGAACTCGCCGTTGCCGGACAGACGCGCGGCCTGCACGAAGCCGGCATTGCGGCGGACATTGGCTTCGGCGCGCGCGACGCGGGCATAGAGCGGGAAGTTCACGATGGCCGTTGCGAGGATGATGTTCTGCACGGTATTGCCGAGCGCTGCGACGATGCCCATCGCGAGCACGAACAACGGGAACGCCATGATGGTGTCGGCGATGCGGCCGACGATGCGATCGGTCCAGCCGCCGAAATAGCCGGCCGCGATGCCGGCGAGCCCACCCATCAGGAACACCAGCGCGACGGAGGCGACCGCGATGAACGTATCGAGCCGCGTCGCCACCACGACCCGGCTGAAGATGTCGCGGCCTAATTGGTCGGTGCCGAACCAGTGCGCGGCCGAGGGCGGCTTCAGCGACGCCGCGGTGTCGGACGCCAGCGGATCATACGGCACCACATAGGGGCCGAAGATCGCGGCAAGGAGGATCACGATCAGCAGCGCGAAGGCAAAGCCCGTAACCTTGTTCTCGCCAAGCACGTAGCGGGTCTGGTCGAGCAGCGCGACGAACCCTGAGGTCCGCGCGGGACCGACAGGTTCAACAGCAGGCGCAACGGTGCTCATGATTAGCCCTCCAAGCGCACGCGCGGATCGATCACGCCATAGAGAATGTCGATCACGAGATTGAGCAGCACGTACATCACCGCCATGGTCAGCACGAAACCCTGCACCGGCGCGAAGTCCGACGAGATCAGCGCCTCGACCGCATAGGAGCCGATGCCTGGCCAGGCGAACACTTTCTCCACCAGCACGTTGGCGCCGAGCAGGAACGAGAACACCATGCTCAGCGTGGTGATGACCGGAAGCATCGCGTTGCGGAAGGCATAGGTGACGATGACGGTTGCCGGGGACAGGCCGCTGGCGCGCGCGGTGCGCACGAACTCGGACGACAGCACCGCCAGCATCGAGGCGCGCGTCATGCGCGCGATTGGCGCCAGCGAGAAGATCGCAAGCGTCGTCGCCGGCAGGATCAGCTGGCTGCATGCCGAACGGAACGCCTCGAAGTCACGCGCGATCAGGGTGTCGATCAGATAGAAGCCGGTCACCGTCGGCGGCGCGCTGTAGAACACATCTAGTCGACCGAGCGGCGCAGGCGACCAGCCGAGCCGGAAATAGAAGACATAGACCAGCACCAGACCTGTGAAGAACACTGGCAGCGAGACGCCGGCCGTCGTCGTCACGCGACAGAGATGGTCGACCCACGATCCCGGCCGCGTCGCCGCCAGCACGCCGAGAGGGATGGCGATGACGACCGAGACGATGAGGCCGAGCAGCGTCAACTCGGCGGAGGCCGGCAGGCGGTTGCGGATCTCGGCTGCGACCGGCTGGCCCGTCGTGAGCGAATTGCCGAAATCGCCATGGGCGAGATCGTTGGTGTAGCGGAAGAACTGCTCGATCAGCGGCTTGTCGAGGCCGAGTTTTTTCCGGATCTGCTCGACGGCTTCCTTCGTTGCGGCGGGCCCTGCGAAATAGGCGGCGGGATCGCCCGGTAGTGCGCGGGTCAGCAGGAAGGTGACGATGACGACCCCGATCAGCGAGGGAATCGCGAACATCAGGCGCTTGCCGATCATGGTCAGCATGGGGTTGCGCTCCTGCTGCTCTGCGTTTGTGGGCGGGTTCGCGCCACCTGCTCCGCTGCGCCCCCTCTCCCACGCAACCGGGGTCTACCCCCGTTGCGCATTGGTGATTGGCGCAAGCCGGGCAGGCCCGACTTGCGATGGGAGAGGGTTGGGGTGATGGTTAGTCCCAAGCGAGGTCGGAGTTCGTGGCTACCCCTCACCCTGCCCCTCTCCCACAAGGGGAGAGGGAATGAGAGAGCGGTGGCCGCCTCACTCAGAAAGAGAGTCGACGACGCGACCATCTCGCCCGCCATCCCCTCACCCCTTCGCCATCGCGCGATAATCCAGGCGGCGGTGGAACCAGTATTGGTAGCCGCTGATGTTCTTCTGCATCGCGACGTTGACGAAGGGCTGATACAGCGGGATGCGCGGGATGTCGCTGTAGGCGAGGTCGACGAAGCCCTTCACGTCGGCGTCGTAGGTCGCGGTGTCACCGGTCGCGGCAGCATTCCGCGCCCCGTCGATCAGCTTGTCCATCTCCGCCGACTTGTAGCTCATGGTGTTGAAGACGGAATTATTGCCGTGATAGCACCAGTAGAAGAAGTATTCGGGGTAATCGAGCCAGCCCGAGAACACGTTGGTGAAGAGCGGCATCTCCTTCTTGTTCAACTCGGTGCGCCAGTTGGCGCCGGGCACCTTGTTGATGGTGGTCTTGATGCCGATCTGGGCCAGGCTCTCCTGCACCAGCACGCAGAGCGGCTCGTTGACGCCGGCGAAGTTGAGGTCGAACGAGATCGTGGTCTCGAAGCCGTTGGGATAACCGGCTTCAGCCAGCAGCGCCTTCGCCTTGTCCATGTCGGTGTTGAATTTGTGCGGCTGCGGCCAGGCGACTTCGATCGGCTTGTCCTTGGCGGCCCCGAACATGGGATTGGCCAGCCCGAACATCACCGCGTCCATGATCTTCTGATAGGGAATCGCGTAGGCGACCGCCTGACGCACTTTGGGATTGTCGAACGGCGGCTTGGTCACGTTCATGCCGATATACTGGATGCCGTTGGAGAACGGCAGCGACACCACGTTGAGCTTGCCGCTCGCCTTCATCTCCTGGAAATCCTTGAACGGCAGCTCGTAGGAGATGTCGGCGTCGCCACGCTCCAGCAGCGCGCGGCGATTGCCGGCCTGCGGCACCATGCGCCAGATCACGCGCTTGATCTTCGGCAGCGGGCCGCCGACCCAATCGTCGTTGCGCTCCATCACCACTTCGGTGCCGGCGGTCCACTTCGTCACCTTGTAGGCGCCGGAGCCCGCGGTCTGCTGCTTGGTGAATTCGAGACCCCAGGGATCCTTCTCGCTGGCATTCTTCTTCACAAGCTCGGAGTTGATGATGCAGGGCACGATCACCGCGAGATCGGGGATCGTCAGCTTGTCCTTCTTCAGGAAGTCGACACGCACCGTGTAGTCGTCGATCACGACGAACTGCTCGGGCTTCGTCAGCGAGCCCGCGCTCATCTGGAAGGTGGGGAAGCCGCCGACGCTGACGGCGCGGTCGAGCGACCACTTCACGTCCTTGGCGGTGACGGGCGCGCCGTCGTGGAATTTGGCGTTCTTCTTCAGCTTGAAGGTGACCGACATATCGTCGATCTTGAACTCCTCGGCGAGTTCGCCCTTGTATTTGTCGCGGTCGTAATAGGGCACCCCGCCGGGGCCGGTCTTCATCTCGTGGCTGAGCAGGCGGTCGTAGCAATTCCAGGACACCTCATAGCCGGGCACGTTGGTGCCGACGCCGTGGATGTCGAGATTGTTGGGGCCGCCTTCCGAGACGATCAGCAGCGTCTCCGAGCGCGCATCGGCCATCGCCGACGAGATCACGGAGGGCATGGCCGGAAGCGCCGCGCCTGCGGCCAATCCGGAAACGGACTTGAGGAAATCGCGGCGCTTCATGAAATGGCTCCAACACAAAGTTTTCTGGTTGGAACTGGATTCGCAAGGTTCGTGCCAAGGCTTAATGAGAGTTTAAAACAACATAAGCCACTGATATAACCGCGAAAAATGGCCATTGCTTCGATTGTCGATCAGAAGCCGATCTCCAGCGCGTTGCATACAAAGAAGCAGATTTGCATATAAAATGGGCTTTCTGGAACGCTCGCTCATTGCGTGGGCGCATCTCGTCCCAAGTCACTCGGCTACTGATCCGCGGCAATTACCCCGGCCAGATCAGCTCCTGGAGCTCGACCAGATCGTCGGCCTGGTCCTGCCAACCCTCGATGCAGATGTGGTTATTGAGGTCGCTGGCGCGATGCAGCAGCATCAGGACCATCAGGCGGCGCTTGAGTGAATAATCGAGCTTCGCATAGCCGAAACCTTCGAGCAGGCTGCGTACCCTCCCCGGCCGGCCCGCTGCCATGAAGGCGCTGGGGCCGAGCAGATCGTAGTCGCGCCATCCCGCCAGCACGTCGCCGAAGTCGAACAGGCCGGCGAGCGACCATTGATCATTATGGCAGGCGAGCAGGAAGTTCTCCGGAATGTATTCGCCGATCAAGATCACCGGCGGCGCATCGATGGGAATGAGCGCGGCCGCGTCACGCAGGAGATCGTCGAGGCCGGCGAGGAATTTTGGCGCCAGGCCGAGACGCGTGTGCCGCGCCTTGCAGCCCTGCATCTGGGCCCGCATGAAGTCGGCCCAGCGCGGCTCGATCTGCGCGAGCGGACCGAGCGGCGCGCGCTGCACGGTGGCGATGGTCTCGCCGATCTGGCGCAGCACGCGCTCCCTCTGCGCTTCCGCCAACGACGGCCAGACCTCCGAACCGAGCGTGCCGGCAAGGCGTGTGATTGCGAGATAAGGCCAGCCGTCGCGCTCGCCTTCCGCGACGATCTCGGGGATCGGCAAATGGAGGCGGCCGGCAAGCTGGGTCAGCGAGCCGTGCTCGGAGACGAATTGCGCGCGGAGCAGCGGCGGGAAGATTTTCAGGATCAGGTGATCGCCGAAGCCGACGACGAGATTGGTGCCGGTGGCAAACACGTGCGGCGCGCTGACATCGAGACCGTGGCTGCGGGCGATGTCGATGGCGATCGGCAGCCATCGCGGAGGGTCGGCGCGAAAGGCGCGAAAGGCAGCAGCGTCGGTGAAAGTCGGCAAGATTTGCGATGGAACGCTGGTCATGCGCGCCCGATCAGGCAAGCAGGTTTGGTTGATTTGATGCGCGCCAAGCAGACGGTGCACCTTTCCCGCTTGCGGGGGAGGTCGGCGCGAAGCGCCGGGTGGGGGTTCTCTCCTCTAGGGGATTGTCCCTTTGCGGAAAGACCCTCTTTCCAACCCTCTCCCGCAAGCGGGAGAGGGAGCGCACTTCCTTCGCGGTTAAAGAGAGGTCCAATCTGAGAACTCTACCGATCCGGGCTGGCGCGCTCGAACTGGCGCAGGATCTTGTTGCCGCGCTCGACGGCGGCATCGAGCGCGGCTTGCGCGCTCTTGCGGCCGGCAAAGGCCTGCTCCAGCTCGTCCTCGATCGCGCCGCGGATCAGCACGAAGGAGCCGAGCCGGATGCCCTTCGAATTCTCCGTCGGCGGATGCAGCGTGATCTCCTCGAACGACATCGCCGAGCCCGGATTGCGCTCGTAAAACCCTTGCGCGCGCGTCAGCTCGAAGGCGGCGCGGGTGACAGGCAGATAGCCGGTGTTCTGGTGCCAGGCGGCCTGCACGCCGGGCTGCGACAGATAGGCGAAGAATCGCGCCACGCCCTTGTATTCCTCGCGCGGGCGGTCGCGCAGCACCCACAGCGTGGCGCCGCCGATGATCGAATTCTGCGGCGCGCCCTTCACGTCGGGCCAATACGGCATCATGCCGTAGCCGATCTCGAACTTCGAGTTCGCCTTGATGTCGGCGCGCGTCGCCGAGGAGCCGATGAAGATGCCGCATTCGCCGTTCTGGAAGCGCGGCTCGGCCGACTGGCCGCGGCCGCTATAGTCGAACACCTTCGTCTTCTGCCACTCGCTGAGCTCGGCGACGTGACGCACGAGAGACGGATTGTTGATGGTCAACTCGGCATCGAGCGCGGCAAAGCCGTTGGTCCGCGTCGCCAGCGGCAGATTGTGAAACGCTGAAAAATTCTCGACATGGATCCAGGACGGCCAGGACGTGGTGAAGCCGCACGCCGCGCCGCGATCGCGCAGGCGTTTAGCGGCAGCACCGAGCTCCGGCCAGGTCTTCGGCGGCGCCTCCGGATCGAGCCCTGCGTCGCGGAACATGGTCTTGTTGTAATAGAGAATCGGCGTCGACGAATTGAACGGGAAGGACAAGAGATTGCCGGCCGCATCGGTGTAGTAGCCGGAGACCGCGGGAAGATAGTCATTGAGCGAGAACGGCTCGTTCATGTCCCGCATCAGGCTGAACACGGGATAGATCGCGCCCTTGGCCGCGGTCATGGTGGCGGTGGCGACCTCGTTGACCTGGACGATCGCGGGCTGGCTGCGCGAGCGGAAGGCGAAGATCGCGGCCGTCACCGTCTCGGTGTAACTGCCCTTGTAAGTCGGCACGACGCGATAGTCCGGCTGCGAGGCGTTGAAGTCGGAGGCGAGCTTCTCGAGCTGGCGGCCGAGTTCGCCGGACATGGCGTGCCACCACGCGATGTCGGTCGCGGCCCGCACCGGCGCGGCCAAGGAAAGGGCCGCAAGGGCGGCGATGACCTGCAAGAAGCGCAATGCTGAAATCACGATGGCTCTTTCCGTATCGCGCGACGACGGCGACCGTCCCTGCTTAAGGCGCGGCATTTGCGGTTTCAACCGGGAATGAGCGCCGGCCGCGCCGCACAATCCCGCCGAAGCCCCGGGCGGGATGGCCTTCCCCCGACCATCTGCTAGATTGCATTGAACCTTTTGCTCCCGCCATAGACTCCACCACTGAGGGGTTGAGTGTGCCAGTGTTGAACCGTGCCGAACGCTCGCGGACCGGGGTGATTTTCGTCGCGCTTCTGATCGCCATCTGCGCGACGGGGGCCGCTGCGCGGGAATTCCGCGCCGCCGACACCCAGACCGAGGATTATCCGACCGTGCAGGCGCTGCGCTACATGGGCGCCCTGATCGCCGAGCGCAGCGGCGGCCGGCACGAGGTCAAGGTGTTCCACTCCCGCCAGCTCGGCGAGGAGAAGGAGACCATCGAGCAGACCCGGGTCGGCGCGATCGATCTCAACCGGACCAATGTGGCGCTGATCGGCAACTTCGTCCCGGCGATGAACGTGCTGGCGATGCCGTTCCTGTTCCGGTCCATCGAGCACATGCAGAAGGTGCTGGACGGGCCGATCGGCGGCGAGATCCTCGGCAGCTTCGAGCCCTATGGCTTCGTTGGCCTCGCCTTCTACGATTCCGGCGCGCGGTCGATCTACAACGGCGCCCGCCCGGTCAGAAACGTCGCGGACCTCAAGGGATTGCGGATCCGGGTGCAGCAGTCGGAGTTGATGAGCCAGATGATCCGCGCGCTCGGCGCGGAGCCGGTCGAGATGCCCTATGGACAGGTGCTTGCCGGGCTTGCCAACCATCTGATCGACGGCGCCGAGAACAACTGGCCCTCCTACGTGACGACGGACCATTACAAGCATGCCGGCTATCTCGCGCTCACCGAGCACACGATGAGCCCCGAAGTGCTGGTGATCTCGCTGAAGGCGTGGAAAAGCCTGTCGGCCGACGACCAGACCATCTTCCGGGAAGCCGCGCAGCGCTCCAGCCGATTCATGCGCGAGAAATGGCGCGACCTCGAGGAGCAGTCGCAGCGCAAGGCGGAAGAAGCGGGCGTCACCATCGTCAGGGATATCGACCGCAAGCCGTTCGAGGACGCGATGGTCGCGATCTACACCAAGGCCGGGCAAGATCCGGCCGCGGCCGTGCTGATCGAACGCATTCGCAAGGTGGAGTGAGGCCTCTTGCCCGGGCTTGGACACAGCGAGCATGCAGACAGGTCGCCCGGCCCGATGGGGCGGCTGCGCGCGCGGCTGGTCGGCGTGCTCCGGGCGGTGCCGATCCGCTGGCGCATCCTGTCGATCGCGGCGCTGAACTCTGCCGTGGTCATCGTGCTGGTCGGGCTGATCTGGAACGGCTCGCAGGTGCTCGGCTCGGCCTGGGAGGACGTGCGCCAGGTGCGCGAATCCGACCGGATTCTGGCGCTGCTCGAAAGCGAGACCGGGCGGCTGCACAATCTGATCCACCGCTACATCAACCAGCCGAGCCCCGACCTGTTCGCCGAGATCCTGCTGCTGCGCGAGGCGGTGCTGGGGACGCTGACCAACCGCGCAGCCAAGGACCCGATGCTGTCGGGCTCGGTCGAGGAGCTGGAGCGCACCACCGACCGCTTCCTCAACGGCTTCGGCGAGCTGCGCGGCGTGCAGGCCACCATCGCGAAGACCTATGAGGATCAGGTGCAGGGACCGGCCAGGGACATGGCCGGGCTTTACTCCATCATCGAAGGCGCCACCGGCCACCGCGACGCGCTGATCTGGCCTTCGCTGGGCAAGTCGCGCGAAGCCTTCACCGCGATGCTGGTCGCGGCCAATTCCTACTATCTCTCGCTGTCATCGGGTGCGGCCGACGACGCCCGCCGCAATACCGAAACCATCGAGAAGACCATCCCCGTGATGATCGATCTCGCCGACAACGACCTCCAGCGCATGGCGCTGCGGCGGCTGGCGGCCCGGACCGCCGCGCTGCGCGAGGGCTTCGCAAAGCTCTCCGAGCAGCTCACGAACCGTACCGAACTGCTGCGCAACACCATCGACGCCAACCAGGCCGAGGCCATCGGCGCCATCGACGATCTCTCCACCAAGATGCGCCAGCGCGAGCAGAAGGCGCAGGAGACGTTCGACCGCACGCTGGCGGACATTTCCCGCCGCGTTCTTTCCATCGCCGTGATCTTCCTCGGCATCATCCTCACCGCCGGCGTGCTGATCGCGCTGTCGATCCGGCTGCCGCTGCAGCAGATCATGGCGGCGATGCGCGCGATCACGCTCGGCGACCTCGGCCGCGAGGTGCAGGGCACGCGTGCACGTGACGAGGTCGGCGCCATGGCGCGCGCGGTGGAAGTGTTCCGCGAAAACGCCATCGCAAAGCGCCAGACCGAGGACGAGCTGCGCGCGTCCAAGGAGAAGGCCGAGAGCGCGCTGCTCGAGCTCAACGCCGCGCAGCAGAATCTGATCGATGCCGAGAGGCTCGCAGCCCTCGGCGGCCTCGTCGCCGGTGTCGCGCACGAGGTCAACAATCCGATCGGGATCAGCCTCACCGTTGCGTCGAGCTTTGCCCGGCGCACCGAGATCTTCGAGGCCCAGCTCAAGGGCGACGGCGGCCTACGCCGCTCGCAGCTGGAAGAATTCGTGCAGTCCTCGCGCGACGCCTCGCAGCAGCTCGTCGCCAATCTCCAGCGCGCCGGCGAACTGATCCAGTCTTTCAAGCAGGTCGCGGTCGACCGCTCCCATGCCGAGCGGCGGCAGTTCTCACTGAGCGAAGCCACCGACCAGATCATCGCGAGCCTGCGCCCGGTGCTGAAGCGGTCGCCGATCACGCTCCATGTCGACATGCCCGAGGGGCTGCTGCTCGACGGCTATCCCGGCTCCTACGGCCAGATCCTGACCAATTTGTTCCTCAACGCCGCCAACCACGCCTTTGCCGACGGCCGCGCCGGCACGATCACGATCTCGGCGCGGCCCCGCGGGGCCGACGACGTCGAGATCATCTTCACCGATGACGGGGCCGGCATGACCTCCGACGTGCAGCGCCAGGCCTTTGACCCATTCTTTACCACCAGGCGCAATGAAGGTGGCACGGGACTCGGCCTCCATATCGTCTATAACCTCGTCACCCAGCAGCTCGGCGGTCGCATGATGCTGGAATCCAAGCTGGGACAAGGCACTACATTTCGCATTATCATGCCCCGGGTCGCCAGGGGCGGCGGGCAAAGCACAGAGACTGACGGGACTTCTCAATGGCCGAACAGGACGATGTCCTCCACCTGATCGACGACACCGGTACCGCATCGGAGGATGTTGACGCCCGGAAATGGAAGATCGCCGTCATCGACGACGATCCGGCCGTGCATGACGGCACGCGTTTTGCGCTCTCGGACTATTCCCTCAACGGCCAGGGCCTGGAGATCCTCTCCGCCCATTCCGCGGCCGAAGGTCGCAAGCTGATGGCGGCGCACAACGACATCGCCGCCGTGTTGCTCGACGTCATCATGGAGACGGACGTCGCCGGCCTTGAGCTGGTCGAGTACATCCGCAACGAGCTCAAGAACGAGACCGTGCGCATCATCCTGCGCACCGGACAGCCCGGCCAGGCGCCCGAGCGGCGCGTAATCGTCCAGTACGATATCAACGACTACAAGGCCAAGACCGAGCTCACCGCCGACAAGCTGTTCACCTCGCTGACCGCGGCGCTGCGCTCTTACCAGCAGCTCGAGCGCATGCTGCAGACAAGGCGCGGGCTCGAGATCATCATCGACGCCGCCTCGACGCTGTACGACTTCAAGTCGATGCAGCGGCTCGCCGAGGGCGTGCTGACCCAGCTCGCCTCGCTGCTCAACGTCGATTGCGCCGGCATACTGGTCTTGCGCGACAATGGCGGCCTCGACCCCGAGCTCTCGGTGCTCGCCGGCAGCGGCTGCTACAGCCGCTTCATCGGCACGACCTCGTCGAAGGCGCTCGACCCCGATCTGCGCGCGATGGTGGAAGCCGCGTTCCAGGGCCGCAAGAACGAATTCGCGGACCACCGCAGCGTCATCTATTTGCGCACCGGAAGCGGGCGCGAGGTCGTGGTGCTGCTGCAGGCCGAGCGCGAGCTGTCCGAGACCGACCGCTCGCTGGTCGAGATCTTCTCCAGCCGGCTCTCGATCGCCTTCGACAACGTCATCCTCTACCAGCAGCTGCAGGCTGCCAACACCCAGCTGGAAGACCGCGTCGCCCAGCGCACCCGCGCGCTGATGCAGGCCAACCGCCGCCTCTCAGCGCAATGGCTGCGGCTGCAGCGCGCCAACGGCTTCAAGAACGAGATCCTCGGCACCGTTGCCCACGATCTCAAGAACCCGCTCGGCGTCATCCTCGGCCGCACCGAGATGCTGAAGGAGCTGATCTCGACCGGCGCGTCGTCAGGCGGCGTGGTCGCCCAGGTCGATCACATCCGCGATGCGACCAAGCGCCTGACCTCGATGGTCGATCATCTGATCTCGGACGCGATGGCCGATGCCTTCGACATCACCATCCGCCGCGAGCCGGTTGACGTCGCGGCCCTGGTCAAGGAAGTCGCCGAGGCCAACCAGCCGCTCGCCATCAACAAGCAGCAGGCGATCAGCGTCACCGCACCCGTCAACATCGTCACCATGTGCGACACCGACCGGATCCGCGAGGCGATCGACAACCTCATCAGCAACGCCATCAAATACTCGCCGATCGGCGGCAAGATCGGCGTCATCGTGAGCCATGAAGGCGGCGACACAATCATCCGCGTCAGCGACGAGGGCGCGGGCCTGTCGCCGGAGGATCTCGGCCGCCTGTTCGGCCGGTTCCAGCGGCTGTCGGCGAAACCGACCGCCGGCGAGAGCTCGACCGGGCTTGGGTTGTCCATCGTCAAGCGTATTATCGACATGCACGGCGGCGAGGTGACCGCCGAGAGCGAGGGCCCCGGCAAGGGCTCGACCTTCACCATCACCCTCCCCGCGACCGAAATCCCGTGATCTCAGCACCATGACCCAAAGCCAGCACATCATGATCGTCGACGACGAGGCCCCGGCCCGGGAGATGGTCGGCGATTACCTCAAGATGCACGGCTTCACCGTGACGCTGTGCGACGGCGGCAAGTCGTTGCGCACGGCGATCGACGGCAGCATGCCCGACCTCGTCGTGCTCGACCTCAACATGCCGGAGGAAGACGGGCTCTCGATCATCCGCGACCTCAAGAGCCGCATCAACGTGCCGGTGATCATGCTGACGGCGACGGCGAGCCCGATCGACCGCGTCGTCGGCCTCGAGCTCGGCGCCGACGATTACGTGGCCAAGCCGTGCGAGCTGCGTGAGCTGATGGCGCGCATCCGCTCGGTGCTGCGCCGGAGCGCGCCGGCGAAAGCCGTGGCGGAAACGGCGGCTGCGAAATCGGACAAGGAGCAATTGGTACGGTTCGGGACGAAGTGGCTCGATCTCGAAGCTCAGGCCTTGCGCGACGACGAGGGCAACGAGCACCCGCTGACCGCATCCGAGTTCGGGCTCTTGAAGGTGTTCGCGGCCAATCCAAAGCGCGTGCTGTCGCGCGAGCGCCTGCTGGAATTGGCCAACGCGCGCGACGCCGAAGCCTTCGATCGCGCCGTCGACCTGCGCATCATGCGCATCCGCCGCAAGATCGAGCCCGATCCGGCAAAACCCGCCGTGATCCGCACCATCCGCGGCGGCGGCTATCTGTTCTCGCCGGCGGGCGAGAAGGCGTAGATCACGCACCACCCACGGTGTCGTCCCGGCGAAGGCCGGGACCCATACCGCGTGATGCATCGTGGGCGCAGGTTCTAGTACGGTGGGAAGACCTCTCCACTGCCAGCCTTCGTCAAACTTCTCCCTCGGGTTATGGGTCCCGGCCTTCGCCGGGACGACAGCTGGGATTGAGGCGACATCGAACGCAAAGGCCCGAAATACGTTCCCGGCGCCTCCGTCCGCCTCCATTCACCACCCCCGTATTTTCCGTACATTGAAATTCCACGCTTTTTTGCCCCGAATGTTTCGTCGCGGCTAATCCGACGAAACAATTTGATGGCGCACGAAACCATTTTCCCCTTTTCGTGCAGACGTCCCGAAACGTTGGCTCATTAACACTTTGGTCCAAGGAAACGCCGCTCGGTTGCGGCGCTACGGGGAGCCAAGTCAATGCCGAACGTCATCGCCATCAACGCCCAAGCCAGCCAGAGCATCATTGCCGCTCAGGCGACCTCGGACGACATGCTTCTCGAAAGCATTGCCGACGGCAACCGGACGTCCATGCACATCCTTTATTGCCGTCACAATGTGCGCGTCTACCGCTTTATCCTGCGGATCGTGCGCGACGCCACCACGGCGGAAGACCTCGTCAGCCAGGTGTTTCTGGACGTGTGGCGGACCGCCGGCCAATTCCAGGGCCGCTCGCAGGTTTCGACCTGGCTGCTCTCGATCGCCCGCTTCAAGGCGCTGACCGCGATGCGCCAGCGTCGCTTCGAGGACATCGACCAGGAAGACGTGCGCCAGATCGCCGACGGTTGCGACACGCCGGAGACCTCGCTCGACCGCAGCGACACCAGCGCCATCCTGCGTGCCTGCGTTCAGAAGCTGTCACCCGCGCATCGCGAAATCATCACCCTCGTCTACTACCATGAGAAGTCGGTGGAGGAGGTCGGACAGATCATCGGCATCCCGCAGAGCACGGTGAAGACCCGGATGTTCTACGCCCGCAAGCAACTCGCCGAATTGCTTAAGGGCTGCGGCGTCGAGCGCTTCGCCGCCTGAAGTTCAGATATTTCAAGGGGATAGGCCGTTGGTTTTGGCCTAACTCCGGACACGGAAGTGTTACCGCCGACGAAACAATTGAAACAAAGCACAACATCAGGCGGAAAAACTTCCCTCCTATAAAACTCACATACGGTTTCGTTAAACCTCCCAAGACCTCCAACGACCCGGACGGGATGCCCCCCCTCCGGGTCGTTTTGTATTTGGGCTTGGTTCAGGTGCCGGACTTATGGTTCGAGACGCCCGCTGCAGCACTCCCGTCACGAAGGCGTGACGCGGGGTAACGACTGCCTCTCTCATCCCGAACAGCCCTCGTGACCCCATTCACGAGTGCCCCGATGCTCGAACTCACCTTCGCCGTCCTCGCCGGCATCCTCACCATCGCCGCGCCGTGCACGCTGCCGATGCTGCCGATCCTGCTCGGGGCCTCGATCGGCCGCAGCTCGCATCTGCGCCCCGCGATGATCGCGCTCGGCTTCGTCATCTCGTTCTCTGCGACCGCGCTGTTGCTCGGCGCCATCACGCGGCTGTTTAATTTCGATCCGAACGTGCTGCGCGAAGTGGCATCGATCCTGCTGCTCGGCTTCGGCCTCTTGATGCTGTGGCCGGCGCCGTTCGAATGGCTGTCGATCCGGCTCAACGGCTGGCTCGATCTCGGCAACTCCGGCGCCACGCAGCGCGAGGGCGCGCTCGGCGGGCTCGTGCTCGGCACCACGCTTGGCCTGGTCTGGACGCCCTGCGCCGGCCCGGTGCTCGGCTCGATCCTGACTCTGGTCGCGACCACTGAGAACGCGACCTGGGCCGGTACGCTGCTGATCGCCTACGCCATCGGTGCGGCCATTCCCATGCTGGCGATCGCCTATGGCGGGCAGGCCGCCACCACGCGGGTGCGCAGTCTCGCGCGGATCTCGCCGCGGCTGCAGCAGGGCTTTGGCGTTGTCGTGATCGGTTTCGCGCTCGCCGCTTATTTCCAATACGACACGCTGATCGTGGCGTGGCTCACCGGCTTCTATCCCACCGGCCAGATCGGCCTGTGATCATCCCTCATCTTCACCGGAGGACTTGTCCATGACTTTCAAACTGCTCGCCGTCTCCGCCGCACTGGTCGGCATCGCCGTAACCGGCGCCGTCATCCCCGGCATCTGCGACGAGGCCGCGCGCGCCGTCCCTGTCGTGACAGCGGCCGCCAGCCAGGACACCGCGCCTGACTTCGTCGGCATCAACAACTGGTTCAACTCGAAACCGCTGAACATTGCCGATCTCCGCGGCAAGGTCGTGCTGGTTGATTTCTGGACCTATGGCTGCGTCAACTGCGTCAACACGCTGCCGCACGTCACCGACCTCTATGCCAAGTACAAGGACAAGGGCCTCGTCGTGGTCGGCGTGCACACACCGGAATTCCCGTTCGAGCGCTCGGCCTCCAACGTCCAGGCGGCGCTGAAGCGCCACGGCATCACCTATCCGGTGGCACAGGACAATGATTCCAGGACCTGGAACGCGTACCGCAACCGATATTGGCCGGCGCAATACATCATCGACCAGAACGGCAAGATCGTGTTCCAGCACGAGGGCGAAGGCCGCTATGACGAGATCGACCGCACCGTGGCAAAGCTGCTGAACGCCAATAGCTGACGCCGGATTGGCGCGCCACGCCCTTGTTGCTTGACTCCACGGACCGGTCCGTGGAGTTTCGCGGGCCACGTAATCAGCCGCCCGCGATGGACGACGTCACCAGCAGCACCGACATTCGCCTTCGTGAAGGCGCCTCGATCGCGCAGCGGCTGGTCATGTCCGGCTTTGCGGCCGCCGTTGCGCTATGCTTCACGCCGGGCCTGTTCACGCACGACACTCTGGAGGTCATCATCTCCGTGGTCGCGCTGCTGGTGGGAGCGGCGTTCGTCGCTATCATCATGCTGGCGCCGGCGGTGGTGTGGATCATCACGCCGGATGAGATCCTGATCGGGGAGCAGCGTCCGTTCGGAAAACTTCGGACGCGGGTCGTTGCCAAGGACGACATCAGGGGATTGCAGGTTCCCGGCAGCAAGAGGGCGAAAGCCCGCTTCCAGCTCGCCTTCACCTTGGCCTCCGGTGAGCGCCTGACATCGCCGCCGATCGCCGATGTCACCCACGTGCACGACACGGTGGCGCGGATCGCCGCGCAATTCGACGTTCCCGACGTCGAATCTCCCGTCAATCCGCTCGATGCCAGCAATCCCGAGATGCGTCTCGGCGACCCGCTCGAGCCGTTCTCGAAGAGAGACATCAGGATCGTCGCACTGATCGTCGTCGCATTGTGCGCCGTTCCCTACGCCTACAGGCTCTGGCGTGGCCTGTCGCCCGGGCCGGTCGACATCATGCTGCTGCCGGTCGGCGCGATCGCCGCTTTCGGGGTGTCCCGTTATGCCAATCTTGTGACCGGCGCCTTCTGGATCATCCGGCAAGGTGATATCCGCGTCGAACGCCTGTGGGGCGACGGCACGTTGCGCGCCGACCACATCGAAGGGCGCGACGTCAAGACGATCACGGTCGAGCGCCGCGGCCGGTCCGAGGACGAGCACTGTATCGTGGTGATCCGATTGCAGTCGGGACGGCGGTTTCGCAGCCCTCGCATCGGGTCGAGGCCTGAGGCCCGGGCCGTAGGTGCCGAAATCGTCCGGCGGCTCGGGATCGCGGCTGAGAATAACCAGATCTGATATCGCGTCGCTTCCACATCGTCACGGCCGGGCTTGTCCCGGCCATCCACGTCTTTACCCATAGCGCCAAGAACGTGCAGGCCCGGGACAAGCCCGGGCATGACGGCGTTTGTGAATGCAAATTTGGTCGCCCCGCCCCAAGCGAGGCCGTGGCTACTGCTTTTCGCGCCATCCCCTGTTTGTGGCATTGCCCGGCCTCGTCAAAAAACCAAAGCATTCTCGTGACATATCGGCTAAGTGTGCCTTGAACTTGCCATGAAGAGGGCCCTCAGATTTGATGGTTCCAGATGGTTTTGGCCTTGGCCGTGGGGGAGAGCTTGAAATGACGGATTTTCGTCGTCTGACCGGGATGTTTGTGGCTGCGATCGGCCTGATCCTGTCCGCGCCCCATGCCTACGCCCAGCAGCCCGACCGCGGCGACGAGCCGGGCCTGGTCGCCGACGATGCCTTCGAACTCGATCCGGAGTGGCAGAAGCAGGTCGTCTACTTCCGTACCACCGAAGCGCCCGGCACCCTCATCATCTCGACCGCCGAACGGCATCTCTATCTGGTGCAGCCTGGCGGTCGCGCGATCCGCTACGGCATCGGCGTCGGCCGCGACGGTTTTCAGTGGCAGGGGCTGGTGAACATCACCAACAAGAAGGAGTGGCCGGACTGGACGCCGCCGGCGGAGATGATCCAGCGCCAGCCCTATCTGCCGCGCTTCATGGCCGGCGGGCCCGGCAATCCGCTCGGCGCGCGCGCCATGTATTTGGGCACCACGGTCTACCGCATCCACGGCACCAATCGGCCCGACACGATCGGCACCAAGGTCTCCTCGGGCTGCTTCCGGCTGGTCAACCGCGACGTCGCCGATCTCTACGATCGCGTCCCGGTCGGCACCAAGGTTGTCATCCGGCAGAAGCCCGAGCTCTGATCTCCTCGCCTTAGCGAATATTCCTTTTCCCGATTATTTCGAGAGAGCAACATGATGCGCACTTTTCGTGGCGGCCTGCTGATCGGGCTCGCAGTCGCCGTGCTGGTCGCCGTCCTGGCCATCATCTATGAATTCTACGACACCCGCACGCTGAAGCGCACCGTCCGCCGCGGCGAAGTGCTGTGCGGCGTCAACAAGGGCCTGCCGGGCTTCTCGATCCCCGACGACAAGGGCAACTGGACCGGCTTCGACGTCGATTTCTGCCGTGCGGTGGCCTCCGCGATCTTCAACGACCCGAGCAAGGCGAAGTTCGTCGCGCTGGATGCCAACGAGCGCTTCAAGGAATTGCAGAGCCGAAAGGTGGACATCCTCTCGCGCAACTCGACCTGGAGCATGGCGCGCGAGCTCGACTACGACCTCTATTTCCCCGCGGTCGCCTATTACGACGGCGCAGGCTTCATGCTGCCACGCGCGCGCAACAAGGAAACTGCGCTGGACCTGACCGGCAGCAAGGTCTGCGTCCAGACCGGGACCACCACGGCGCTCAACGTCGCGGATTACTTCCGTGCCAACAACATGAAGTATGAAGAGGTGAAGTTCGACAAGCTGGACGACGTCGTGAAAGCCTACGACACCGGCAAATGCGATACGCTCTCCGCCGACGTCTCCCAACTCTACGCACTGCGGATCAACCTGTCGAAGCCCGGCGACCACATGATCCTGCCGGACATGATCTCCAAGGAGCCGCTCGCCCCCGTTGTGCGTCAGCGCGACGACGACTGGATGATGATCGTGAAGTGGACGCTGTACGCGATGATCAACGCCGAGGAGCTCGGCGTCTCCTCGGAGAACATCGACGAGGCCCTGAAGTCGAAGAAGCCGGAAGTGATGCGGCTGGTCGGCACCGAGGGCAATTACGGCGAGCAACTCGGCCTCACCAAGGATTGGGTGGTCCGCATCATCCGCCACGTCGGCAATTACGGCGAGATGTACGAGCGCAACATCGGCGAGAAGTCGAAGCTGAAGATCCCGCGCGGCATGAACCAGCTGTGGAATGCAGGCGGCGTGCAGTATGCACCGCCGGTGCGGTAAGGGGTCTTTCCGCCGTCATTGCGAGCGAAGCGAAGCAATCCAGGATCTTCCGCAGAGGCAGTCTGGATTGCTTCGTCGCAAGTGCTCCTCGCAATGACGAGCTTGGGGCAAGCGCTGTCCACACTCTCAACTGTCATCGCCCGGCTTGACCGGGCGATCCAGTACGCCGCAGCCTCTCGGTAGATCTCTGCCGTCTCTGGAATACTGGATCGCCCGCCTTCGCGGGCGATGACACCGAATGCGACGCGACGGTGCGCCTCAATACCCCCGCGCACGCGCCAACTGCTCGGTGTGGTAGTTGGCGTCGCCGAACAACTCCTCGCACACGCGCGCGCGCTTCATGAAGAAGCCGATGTCGAACTGGTCGGTCATGCCCATGCCGCCATGCATCTGCACGCCTTCCTGCACCGCGCGCGTGGCGGTGGTGCCGGCGCGGGCTTTTGCCACTGCGACGCTTGATGCGGCCTTGGCGACGTCCGCATCGAGCGCTTGCAGCGCCTTCATCACGGCGGCGCGGGTGATCTCGATGTCGACATAGAGCTCGGCGGCGCGGTGCTGCAGCGCCTGGAATTCGCCGATCAGCTTGCCGAACTGCTTGCGGCTCTTCAGGTACTCGACGGTGCGGTTGAACACCTCTTCGCTCAGGCCCACCATTTCGGAGGCCACAGCGCCGCGCCCGATATTGAGCACGCCGTCGAGCAGCGTGGCGCCCTGGTCGATCTCGCCGAGCACGCTGTCGGCATCGACCTCGACATTGGCAAGCTCGATCCGCGCCGCATTGTGCGCGTCGACCATGATGGTGCGCTCGATCGCAACGCCCTTGGCCTTGGGATTGACCAGGAACAGCGTCAGCCCCTCGTGCTCGCCGGCCGAGCCGGCGGTGCGCGCAGCGACGATGAGGAGATCGGCGACGTGACCGTCGACCACCAGCGCCTTGGCGCCGGAGAGCCTGAAACCGTTGCCGGCGCGTACGGCCTGAAGGTTGGTCTGAAGCGGGCGATGTTTTGCGCCCTCGTCGACCGCAAGCGTCGCGAGCAGGGAGCCGTTGGAGATCTTCGGCAGATATTCCGACTTCTGCGCGGCATTGCCGCCACGGTTCAGCGCCGAGGCCGCGACCACGCTGGTGGCGAGGAAGGGCGACGGCATCAGCGTGCGGCCGATCTCCTCCATCACCACACCGGCCTCGACATAGCCGAGGCCGCTGCCGCCGAACTCTTCCGGCACTAGCAAGCCGGCAAAGCCCATCTCGGCGAAGGAATGCCAAAACTCCTTGGAAAAGCCGGTGGGGTCTTTGCTGTCGCGCAGAAGCCGCAAATGCGACACCGGCGCCTTGTCGCTGATCAACCCGCGCGCGCTGTCGCGGAGCATCGATTGTTCTTCGGTGAGGACGAGGGCCATGGGTGCGTTCCGATTCGAAATCTGTTTTGTCTTGGTCATTCCGGGATGGCCCGAAGGGCCAGGCCCGGAATCCATCAGGGGGCATATACGCGGTGAAATGGATTCCGGGCTCGCGCTTCGCGCGCCCCGGAATGACGGGAAGTCTACGCCCCCGGCAGATCGAGGATGCGCTTGGCGACGATGCCGAGCATGACCTCGGTCGTGCCGCCCTCGATCGAGTTGGCCTTGGTCCGCAGCCAGGCGCGTGGACGGGCGCCTTGCTTCGAACGCTCGCTCTCCCATTCCAGTGCATCGACGCCGCCGGCCGACATCAGGATCTCGTAACGGCGCTTGTTGAGCTCGGTGCCGTAATATTTCATCGCCGAGGAGAACGCGGGATGCGCCTGCCCCGCCTTGGCGAGATCGACCGCGCGCTCGGCGCAGGCTGCAAGGGCGGCTTCATCGACGTCGAAGCTGGCGATCCGGCCGCGCAGCATGGAATCGTCGAGCCGTCCCAGCGAATCGGTGCCGACGGAATCGGCCGCGATCTGGCCGAGCGGACGGCCGACGCCGCGCTCGCCCATGCCTGATATCATCGCGCGCTCATGCTGGAGCAGATATTTTGCGACGTCCCAGCCGCGATTGACGGTGCCGACCACGTGCGATTTCGGCACGCGGACATTGTCGAAGAAGGTTTCGCAGAACGGCGAGTAGCCGGAGATCAGCAGGATCGGCTTGGTCGTCACGCCCTTCGATGTCATGTCGAACAGGATGAAGCTGATGCCGTCATGCTTCTTCGCGGCGGGATCGGTGCGGACGAGGCAGAAGATCCAGTCGGCGTAGTTGGCGTAGGACGTCCAGATCTTCGACCCGGTGATGACGAAATCATCGCCGTCGCTCTCGGCACGGGTCTGCAGCGAGGCGAGATCGGAGCCGGCGTTCGGCTCGGAATAGCCCTGGCACCAGCGGATCAGGCCCGCGGCGATCTTCGGCAGATGCTCCTTCTTCTGGGCATCGTTGCCGTATTTCAGCAGCGCCGGCCCGAGCATCCAGATGCCGAAGCTCGACAGCGGGGGCCGCGCGCCGATTCGTGCCATCTCCGCGCGCAGCACCTTGTGCTCGGCGGCGCTCAGGCCACCGCCGCCGTACTCCTTCGGCCAATCGGGTACGGTCCAGCCCTTGTCGCGCATGCGCTCGAACCAGATGCGTTGCGGCTCGGACGAGAATTTTGCATTGCGTCCGCCCCAGAACACGTCGGCATCGGACGTTGCAGGCTTGCGCATCTCCGGCGGACAATTGGCCTCGAGCCAGGCGCGCGTTTCGCTGCGGAATGTTTCGAGATCGGCGGTCTCAGTCTCGCTGGCCCTGGCGTCAGTCATTGGTCGTTTCCATCAATCTAAATCGGCTTGTTGGCCGCGACTCTGGGCCAAGCTCCCGCGGAATTCAACCACTTCCGTGTCACGCATCCGCTATAGTCGCCGCGACGGCGAAGCTAGAAAACAAAGAGGAAACAACAATGCGCCTGAAACTTCTTTCGCCTGGCGAAATGAACGAGAGCCAGCGGCAGACCTATGACGAGTCGATTGCCGGCAAGCGCGGCAAGCCGCCGGCGCCGATGATGGCCTGGCTCAACAGCCCCGACATGGCCCGCCACGCCACGCGGCTCGGCGAGGTCCTGCGCTACGATACGATCTTCCCCGCGAAGCTCTCGGAGATCGCGATCCTGGTGACGGCGCGGCACTGGACCGCGCATTACGAATGGTACGCGCACAAGCGCCTCGCGCTTGCCGGCGGCATGGCCCCTGACATCATCGATGCCATCCGCGACCGCCGCACGCCCGTCTTCGACGATCCCAAGGGCAAGATGATCTACGACGTCGCAAAGTCGCTGCATGAGGGCCACGGCGTCGAGAAGGGCCTCTATGACGAGGCGGTGAAGCTGCTCGGCGAGCGCGGCGTGGTCGAGGTGATTGGTCTCTGCGGCTATTACACGCTGGTGTCGATGACGCTGAACACGTTTGAGTTCGAGCTGCCGGAGGGCGAGGTGCGGGAGCTGTCGTAAGTTGCCTATCCGGAAACGCTGGGTTTCTGGATAGGCCGGTAGCACTGTCCCAAGCACGCACTTATGTGGAGTTCATCAACGGAGCAGCCGCATGTCGCAGAACCAAGCCGTCGCCGCCGGCACCAGGATCGGCCACGTTCACCTCAAGGTCGCCGATCTCGATCGCGCGCTGGGCTTCTATTGCGGCGTGCTCGGTTTCGAGCTGATGCAGCGCATGGGCTCCGGCGCGGCCTTCATCTCGGCCGGCGGCTATCATCACCACATCGGGCTCAACACCTGGGAGAGCAAGGGCGGCTCGCCGCCGCCGGCGGGCACGACCGGGCTCTATCACACCGCGATCCTCTATCCGACGCGGCCGGCGCTGGCGGATGCGCTGCACCGCGTGCTCTCGGCCGGCATTGCGCTCGACGGCGCCAGCGACCATGGCGTCAGCGAGGCGCTGTATTTGCGCGACCCGGACCAGAACGGCGTGGAGCTGTACTGGGACAAGCCGCGGGAGCAATGGCCGTTCGGGCCGGACGGCAAGCTCGCGATGTTTACGAAGCGGCTGGATGTGGAGGAGCTGCTGAAGCAGCGCGAGGCTTAAACTCAACTCTCTCCTCGTCATTGCGAGGAGCGAAGCGACAAAGCAATCCAGAATCTTTCCGCAGTAGCAGTCTGGATTGCTTCGCTGCGCTCGCAATGACGGAGGATGTTGAACCGACGCCGCGCCTCTACGCAGTCTTCACATGCGGCTTCCCCCGCACCATGATCAACGCCGCCGCCGCCAGCTCCAGCGCAATACACAGATAGAACGGCAGCTCATAGCCACCGGAAAAATCGCGCAGAAGGCCGACCACGCCGGGGCCGAACGCATACGTCACCTGGTTGATCGCGGTGTTGAGGCTGATCAGCACGCCGAACGAGGCGGAATCGAATTCCTGCTGCACGATCAGCGACGGCAGCGTGATGAGATTGCCGACCGAGAAGCCGAACAATGCGCAGGCCGCGATCAGCACGTAATCATTGTGCAAATTGATGACGACGAGAAGCGCCACGGCCTGGCTCAGGAACGACAGCGCCGAGGCGAGCCGCTGGTTGAGGCGGTCGATCACCAGAGAGAACAGCACCCGCCCGATCACCGCCATCGCGGTCAGCGCCGCAACCGCGACGGCCGCGCGCTCGCGCCCGATCACGGGATCGAGGAACGAGATCAGGTGGACGATGAAGCCGACCTGCGCGAACAGCACCAAGGCAAAGGCAATGGTCACAGTGAGGAAGCCGACGTCGCGCAAGGCCTGGCTGCGAATTTGCGCGGATGATTGCGGCTTCGCCTTCGTCGCGGCGCGCCGGCCATGGAGATCGGGCGGGTGGCCGACGACAATCAGGATCACCGGCACGAGCAGCACCAGCATGGCGCCGGCGACGGTAAACATCGCGCTGGCGAAGCCGATGTGGCCGATCAAGGTCACCAGCAGCGGCACGCCGACGATGCCGCCGAAGCTTGCGCCATTCAGCGCGAGGCTGATCGCCATGCCGCGCTTGTGGTCGAACCACAGGCTGATCGTGTTGGTGATCATGGCGAGGCTGGTGCCGGCCCAGCCGAAGGCGAGCACGGCGTTCGCGAGATAAAGTTGCCACGGCTCGCGCACCGCGCCGATCGCGACTGCCGCGGCCGACATCGCCAGCGTCCCCGCGATCAGGCCAAGGCGCGGGCCGTATTTGTTGACGGCTTCGCCGACGAAGACGACGAGCAGCGCGCCGAACAGATAGAAGAACGTCGTGCCGGACGAGATCAGCGAGGCCGACCAGCCGTGCGCGCGCTGGAGCTCGGCGACATAGACGCTCTGGCCGTAGAAGCCGAGCCCCCAGCCGAAGGTCGCGAGCAGGAAGCAGACCGCAACGATGCGCCAACCTTCGTAGCGGAGGGAGGATTCGTCGATGGATGCGTCGTGCCGGGGATTGTCGAGCATTTGCGCTTGTCCTTCGTTTCCCCCGCGAGCGCCGTGCTTCACGCTCGCCTGTTCATGACGAGCATCATGTAACAACCCAAGCCCCGGAAATCACTTCGACCTGGATCGAACTATCAACGCTGCTGACAGCCTCCCGCCAATTCAGATCGCATCCGGGAACTCGCCCATCGCCGCGTCCAGTCGCGCTTTGCGACGGCGGGCAAAGGACGCCAGCGAGAGCACGGCGAGGCCGAGCAGCACCGGCGGGAACACCACCATGTTCACCGCGGACCAGCCGTAACTGGCGAGCAATTGGCCGGACGAGAACGAGCCGATCGCCATCATCCCGAACACCAGGAAATCGTTGAAGGCCTGCACCTTGTTGCGCTCCTGCGGCCGGTGCGTCTCCAAGACCAGCGCGGAGGCGCCGATGAAGGAAAAATTCCACCCCACACCGAGCACGACCAGCGTGGCCCAGAAATGCATCGCGGTGATGCCGGACAGGCCGATGCAGGCTGCGCCAGCCTCCAGCAGCAGGCCGGCGGCAACGACCTTGCGCGCGCCGAAGCGGGCAATCAGCGCGCCCGTGAAGAAGCTCGGCCCGTACATGGCGACGATGTGCCATTGAATGCCGAAATTTGAATCGGAAACGCTCAAGCCGCACAGCTTCATGGCGAGCGGCGCCGAGGTCATCACCAGATTCATCATGGGGTAGGAGATGACGCCGCACAGCGCCGCCGCAATGAAACGCGGCTGGGCCACGATCTCGAGCAGCGGCCGCCCGCCGTGAAGATCGGCCGGTGCTGGCTTCGGCATGTCGACCCCGGCGACGATGCCCATCGCGATGAGCGCGACGGCAGCCTGGACCAGGAAGCTGAAAGCGAACAGATAAGGCTGCCAGACATCCATGGTCCATTGCACGAGCTGCGGACCGAGCACGCCGGCGAACACGCCGCCCGCCATCACCCAGGATACCGCCTTGGGTCGATAGGCAACACTGGCGCCGTCGGCCGCAGCGAAGCGATAGGACTGCGCCACCGCGCCGTAGAGGCCGCCGAGAAAAGTCGCCAGACAGAACAACGGAAACGAAGCGTGCAGGATCGCGAACGAGCCGAGCAGACCGGTCAGCGCGCCCAGACCTGTGCCGACGATGAAAGCCATTCGGCGGCCGAAGCGGCGCGAGATCGCGCCGGTCGGCAGCGTGCCGGCGGCGAGGCCGAGCACGTACATCGAGATCGGCACGGTCGCGAACGAGACGTCGGGCGCGAGCGTCGCGCCGACGATCGCGCCGGTGGCGAAGATCACCGCCGAGTTGGCGCCGGTCAGCGCCTGCGCGGCGGCCAGGCGCACCACATTGGCGCGCACGCGGGTGTCGGCGGCGATCTCATTGGCTGCAGTCACATCCAGCATCGGCATTTCCGCCCCAACGGGCTTTCGAGGGGCTTTTAAAGGCTTTCAAGGGCTCGCTTGATTCCCGGCACTATGGCGGGGCGCGGGAGGCCGGGCAACCGGCGCAAACGGGCGCAGGCCATGTCTCTGACGCAATCGGGCCGATGATAATGGGCCGCGCACTTGACGGTTTGCGCTCGATCAAATCCTATCCGCCGCGACCTTCCGGAGTTTCGTTCATGTCCGTCGACGACAGGCCTACGCTCAGCACTCCCGACGACGATCCCTGGCTCTGGCTGGAGGAGATCGAAGGCAAGCAGGCGCTCGATTTCGTCACGCGGCAGAACAGCCTGACGCTCGAGGCGTTCGGCGGAGCGGCCTTCGCGCGCGACCGTGACATCCTCGCGGCGATCTACGATCGTCCCGACAACATTCCCTATGTCAGCCGGCGCGGCGACGAACTGCACAACCTCTGGAAGGACGCCACCAACCCGCGCGGCCTGTGGCGGAAGACTTCGCTCGCGGAGTTTCGCAAACCGCATCCCACGTGGGAGATCATGCTGGATGTCGACCAGCTCGCCGCAAGCGAAGGCGAGGACTGGCTGCTGAGCGGAATCACCACACAGAAGGGAAGCGCGCGCGCCATTTTGGGCCTGTCGCGCGGTGGCAGCGACGCCGTGACCTTGCGGGAATTCGACCTCGACACCAAGAGTTTCGTCGCGGACGGATTTGCGCTGTCGGAAGCCAAGGGCGGCGCCGATTGGCTCGATGCCGACACGCTGCTGCTGTCGAGCGCCTATGGCGAAGGCATGGCGACGAGCTCGGGATATTCCCGGACGGTTCGGCTGTGGCGACGCGGCCAGCCTATCGATCAGGCGCAGGTAATCATCGAGACCACGGCCGATCATATGGCGATCTCCGGCATCGTCGACGACACCGCGGCGGCGCCGCGCAGCTGGATCGTCGACCAGATCGACTTCTTCAATCATGCGCTCTGGCTGCGCGGCGCGGACGGCACGACGACAAAGCTCGATCTGCCGACCGGCATCTGGTTGCAGGCGCATGGCGACTGGTTCGCGATGAAGCTGCGCGAAGCCTGGTCGATCGAGGGGAAAACCTATGCCGCCGACACCGTGCTCGGCATGTCGCTCTCGGCCTTCCTCGCCGGCAGCCGCGATTTCGCAGTCCTGTTCGAGCCGGAATCTCGCCGCGCCCTGCAAGGTCTGTTCTGGACCGGAGGCAGGCTGGTGCTGTCGATCCTCGACGAGCTCCAGCCGCAATTCGAGATCTGCACGCCGTCCGCCACGAGCTGGAGCCGCGCGTCACTCGGCGGCCTGCCGCAGATCGGCGTGGTCGACATCTGGCCGCTGGATCGCCATCCCTCCGAGAGCAATGGCGACCTGCTTGCCAATGTGCAGGATCCGCTGACGCCGCCGTCGCTGCTGCTGATGGAGCGCGGCGTCGCGAGCCCGACCGTGCTGAAGCAGGCGCCGAAAACATTCAACGCCGACGGCCTCGTGGTGACCCAGCACGAGGCGATCTCGATCGACGGCGAGCGCATCCCTTATGTGCAGACCGGCCCCAGCGGCGAGACCGGCGATGCACCGGTCTATATGAGCGCCTATGGCGGCTTCGCCCATTCGGTGAAGCCGTATTACAACGCATCGCTCGGCAAGCTGTGGCTGGAGCGCGGCGGCACGACAGTGCAGGCGAATTTGCGTGGCGGCGGCGAATTCGGCACGCGCTGGCACGATGCCGGCCGGCTCGCCGGCAAGAAACTGTCGCACGACGATTTCGCAGCCGTTGCCGCCGATCTCGTCCGCCGCGGCGTGACCAAAGCAAAGCGCATCGCCGCGCAGGGTGGATCGAACGGCGGCATCCTCATCACCAACATGCTGGTGCGCTACCCCGAACGTTTCGGCGCGCTGTTCTGCACCATCCCGCTGATCGACATGCGCCGCTACACGAAGCTGCTCGCCGGCGCGAGCTGGATCGCGGAATACGGCGATCCCGACAAGCCGGAGGAGTGGGACTGGCTGAAGACCTACTCCGCCTATCACAACGTCAAAGCCGGCCAACCCTATCCGCCGATCCTGATTGCCACCACGCGGCGTGACGACCGTGTCCATCCCGGGCATGCGCGCAAGATGGCCGCAAAGCTCCAGGCCATGGGCTACGAGGCCTGGTTCTACGAGCCTGAAGCGGGTGGCCACGGCTACGGCAAGGACAACAAGGAACGCGCCGGCTTCGAGGTGATTGGCTTTCGGTTTTTGAAAGAGAAGATCGGGTGGAAGGACGGCGAGGGCTGACGGCCTCTTGATGAATCAGTGGAGCGCAGCAGGCGGGTGCACCTCGCCCGCTTGCGGGAGAGGGAGCGCATCGCCGTTGCGGCTTAACGCGCGAATACCAAGGTCAGATTATTCGCGGGCATGTCGATCGTATCGACGAGGCGAAGACCTGCGCCGCGCGCGAGCGCCTCGACGTCGGCGATATCACGCACGCCCCAGTCGGGATTGCCTTCACGCAACGACGTGTCGAACACGGCATTGCTGAGCGCGATGTGCTTGCCGCCGCGCTTGAACGGGCCGTAGAGGAACAGCTTGCCGTCGGCTCGCAAATAGCGGCCGGCGCCGGCGAACAGGCCCTCGGCGACGCTCCATGGCGCGATGTGGATGACATTGGCGCAGAACAACGCGGCAAGACTTGACGGCGCCTGCCCGCTTTTCATCTCCGGGCACCAATCGGGATCGGTGAGATCGATCCGCAGCGGCGAGCGGATGTTTTTCAGGCCTGAATGAACGCGCCAGGCCTCGATGCTCTTGAGGTGGCGCTGGTTGAGATCGCTGGGCCACCAGATCAGGCCGGGCGTGTGCCGGGCGAAGTAGACCACGTGCTGGCCGGTTCCGCTGCCGAGCTCGACCACGTTGCCGGTGCAGCCGGCGAGATGCTTTTCGAGTGCCGCCCAGAGCGGCTCGTGATTGCGATGAAATGCCGGTGCGTCGAGCCGCCCGTCGGACTCGACCCGACCGCCATCCCTGCCGAATTCGACGACATATTCAGCCAAGTGAGGTCCCCTTGAAAAACGAGAACGCATTGAAAACAGGATGAGCGCCCAAACGCTCAGGAAACAGCCCGCCCGCGCCACGGCTCTTAACTCTCGAGCCAAATCGGCTGAACAAATAATCTCATTAGTTGCAATGGGGAAGATATTAACTTCATTTTGTCGCGTGCATAGTCTTGATTGTCAGGCGGTGCCCTTTGTGCTTTGGAACGCTTCTATTTCGCGATCGAGACCATCGATACAACGCCTCGGAATGACGCCTTGACCGCCCTTTCCCGGACGCCCGTTCTGTTCATCTTGCTGGTCATTGCCGCCGGCCTCGCCAGCCCGGCGTGGGCGCAGTCCGCTGTGGCCGACGGCCAGAAACTCGCTTTCGACCGCGGCAAGGGCAATTGCCTGACCTGCCACGTGATCAAGGGTGGCGACCTGCCGGGAACGATCGGGCCGGAACTGAAGGACCTCAAGGCCAAGTACCCTGATCGCAACGAGCTGGCCGCGATCATCTTCGACGAGACCAAGCGCAATCCGCAGACGATGATGCCGCCGTTCGGCCGGAACCGGATTTTAACCGAACAGGAGATCAGCGCGATCGTTGATTTCCTGCAGACCCTGTGACTTCAGGCACGCCACGAGATTTGGTTGGGAGACCCGAGATGACCATACTCACCGGCCCAAGCGCGACGCGGCGCCTGATCCTTCAGGGCGCAGCTTCGGTCGCGTTGCTCGGCCTCGGCAATCTGCCGTTCGGCGCCGCGCCCGCGCGCGCCGCGGCCAACGACAAATATCCGGAAGAGGCCTTCAGGCAGAAGAGCGAGGCGGACGCCATCAAGGCGCTCTACGGCAAAACCGCCGAGCCGTCCGACAAGGTCAAGCTGGACGCCCCTGAGATCGCCGAGAACGGCGGCGTGGTGCCGATCTCGGTGACGACGACGCTCGACAAGGTCAGCTCGATCTCGTTCTTCGTGGCCGAAAATCCCAGCGCGCTGGCCGCGTCCTACAGGATTCCCGAAGGCACGATCCCTGCTGTCGCCAACCGGCTGAAGATGGCCAAGACCACCAACGTGGTCGCGATCGTGGAGGCCGACGGCAAGCTCTACAGCGCGACCAAAGAGGTCAAGGTCACCGTCGGCGGTTGCGGCGGCTAAGCGAGGAAGACCGATATGGCATCCAGCATTCGCGTTCGCGCCACCGCCAACGGCGATATCACCGAGGTGCAGGCGCTGATCCAGCACCCGATGGATACCGGCTTCGTCAAGGACGCCAAGGGCGAGCTGATCCCGGCGCATTACATCCAGCAGCTGAAATTCGAATGTAACGGCAAGGACGTCTTCGTTGCCGATTGGGGCACCGCGGTCTCGAAGGACCCCTACGTCAAGTTCAGCTTCAAGGGCGCCAAGAAGGGCGACGATCTCAAGGTCTCCTGGACCGATAACAAGGGTACGTCGGACACCACCACCGCGAAGATCTCGTGATGAAGGCCCGCACCTCCATCCTGCTTGGTTCGTTGAGCGCCGCGCTCGTCGCGTTGGCCCTCACCTCTCCGCGCGTGGTGGCGGCCGACAAGGTCGATCCCGTCGCCGATGCCAAGGCGTTCCAGAACTTCTTCTTTCAGAAGTTCCCGACCGTGAAGCACGAGGACTTCGTCAACGGTCCTTATTCCATGAACGAGGACATGAAGCGGCAGTGGCAGGAGAAGGAGGAATTCCCGCCCTACGAGTTCGCGCTCGACGCCGGCAAGGAGATGTTCGCCACCCCGTTCAAGAACGGCAAGACCTATGCCGACTGTTTCCCGAACGGCGGCATCGGCATCCGCCAGAACTATCCTTATTTCGACGAGAAGGACGGCAAGGTCGTCACGCTGGAGCTGGCGCTCAACCGCTGCCGCGAGGCCAATGGCGAGGCGCCCTATTCCTACGTCAAGGACGAGATGGCCTCGCTCACCGCCTACATGGCCTTCACCTCGCGCGGCAAGCCGATGGACATCAAGATCCCCGACGATCCGCGCGCGCTCGCGGCCTTGGAGAACGGCAAGCGCTATTTCTACACCCGCCGCGGCCAGTTGAACTTCTCCTGCGCGAGCTGCCATGTGCAGAGCCCGGGCGAGCGCATCCGCGCCGAGATCCTGGCGCCGGCGCTCGGCATTCTGAACGCGATGCCGATCTACCGCTCCGAATGGAGCGGCATGGGAACGACCAGCCGCCGCTTCGTCACCTGCAACAGCCAGACCCGCGCGGTTCCGCTGGAGCCGCAGGCGGATGAATATCGCGACGTCGAATATTTCCTGTCCTACGTCGCCAATGGCCTGCCGATATCGGGACCGGGAGCGCGGCCATGAAGCGGTCACTTGCTCTCGCCATGCTGCTTGCCCTGAGCCTCGCGCCGGCGGCCCACGCGGCAAATGAGGCAGACTACAAGACCGCCTATTCCGCCGCCGAAGCTGCCGCGAAGGAGGCTGCCGGCTTGCGCCACCAATGGACCGTGACCGTCTCGGCGCTGGCCGCCGCGAAGAAGGCGGCCGATGGCGGCGATTTCGACCGCGCCGTGGCTGCAGCCAGGGAGGCCGAGGCGCTGGCGAAGGCGTCGATCTTCCAGGCGATTTCCGAAAAAGAAGCCTGGAAGGCGATGGAAATCCGCTAGACTGTTCGCTTGTGCAACAGCCTTGCGGCCATGAGAGGGCGCGGAGAATTTCTGGATGGCGATCCGCCGCCGCGATTTCCTGAAGAATGCAGGCCTTGCTGCCGCATCGCTCAGCCTGCCACGGCTTGCGCGCGGTGCTGAGGCCGCGAGCATTTACGACCTCGAACGGTTCGGCAATGCGCGCATCCTTCACCTCACCGACACGCATGCGCAACTCAATCCGGTCTATTTTCGCGAGCCCAGCGTCAATATCGGGATCGGCGAGATGGCCGGACGGCCGCCGCATCTGGTCGGGCGCGCCTTCCTCGACCGTTTCGCCATCAGGCCCGACAGCGCGGACGCCTATGCCTTCAGCTGCTTCGAGTTCGAGAAGTCCGCAGGCCGCTTCGGCAAGCTCGGCGGCTTCGCCCATCTGAAGACGCTGATCGACCGCTTGCGCGGCGATGTCGGCGAAAAACACTCCGTGCTCGTTGACGGCGGCGACCTCTGGCAGGGCTCGGGACTCGCCAACATCATGCAGGGCCGCGACATGGTCGAGGCCGCAAACCTGCTCGGTATCGAGGCGATGACCGGGCATTGGGAATTCACCTACGGCGAGCAGGCGCTGCGCGACAATCTCGCGCGCTTCAAGGGCGAGTTTCTGGCGCAGAACGTTTTCCTGACCGAGGAAGCGGCATTCAACGACGCCGCCGCCTTCGACAAGGCGACGGGGCGCGTGTTCAAGCCCTCCGTGATCAAGGAGCTCGGCGGCCATCGCGTCGCGATCGTCGGCCAGGCCTTCCCTTACGTGCCGATCGCGCATCCCAAACGGTTCACGCCGGACTGGACCTTCGGCATCCGCGAGGAGGAACTCCAGAAGCATGTCGACGGCTTGCGCGGCGCCGACAAGGTCGATGCGGTCATCCTGCTGTCGCACAACGGCATGGACGTCGACCTCAAGCTCGCAAGCCGCGTCACCGGCATCGACGTCATCCTCGGCGGCCATACCCATGATGCGATCCCGCAGCCCATCGCAGTGAAAAATGCGAGCGGGACGACGCTGGTCACCAATGCCGGCTCCAACGGAAAATTCCTTGCCGTGCTCGATCTCGCGCTCGACAAGGGCAAGGTCGGCGACGTCAAATATCATCTGCTGCCGGTCTATTCCGAGCTGTTGAAGCCCGATCCCGCAATGGCGGAACTGATCGGCCGGTTGCGGGCGCCCTTCGTCACCGACTGGTTGGAGAAGATCGCGACGCCCGATCGCCTGCTGTATCGCCGCGACAATTTCGCCGGCCCAGTCGACGAGCTGATCTGCAGCGCGCTGCGCACCGAGCTCAACGCCGAGATCGCGCTGTCGCCGGGCTTCCGCTGGGGCGTCACCGGGCTCTCCGGCCAGGCGCTGACGATGGAGGATTTGCTCGCGGAAACCGCGATCAGCTATCCCGAGACCTATGTGCAGGAGATGACCGGAGCCCAGATCAAGGACGTGCTGGAAGACGTCTGCGACAATCTCTTCAACACCGATCCCTATTACCAGCAGGGCGGCGACATGGTGCGCGCCGGCGGGCTCAGCTACACCTGCATGCCGACAGCGCCGATCGGCGGCCGCATCTCGGAGCTGAAGCTCAATGGCGGCAAGGCGCTCAGTGCCAGCCACCGTTACAAGGTCGCGGGCTGGGCCTCGGTCAACAGCCAGCAAGGCGCGCCGGTGTGGGATGTGGTGGCAAAATATCTGCGCTCGGGCCGGATGTTTCAGGAGCGGCTCGGCTCCGGCGTCACGCTAAAGGGCGTCGAGGGTAATCCGGGCATTGCAGGACAGGGATGATGCGGTCGCAAACCCTATCCGCGATGCTGCTGGCGCTGTTCGCCTGGGCGGCGATGCCGCACGCTTTTGCGCAGCAGGTGCCGCTCCAGGACAAGCCCTTCGCCGAGCACAAGATCGTGCTGCAGCTCTCCGATGGCGATGCCAGGAAGCAGGCTCTGGTGCTCAGCGTCGCCAACAATTTGCTGAAGGCCTACGACCCCGACAAAGTCGCGATCGAGGTGGTGGCGTTCGGTCCCGGCATCGATCTCCTGTTGTCAGGCAGCGAGCGCCGCAAGCAGGTCGAAAGCCTGATCGCGCAAGGCGTACGCTTCGACATCTGCCTCAACACCGTCGACACGATCGAGCGGGAGACCGGCAAGCGGCCGGAGTTCATCCCCGCCGCCACGCCGGTGCAGGTCGGGGTCGGGCAGATCCTGTTTCTCAGCGAGAACGGGTACACATTGGTGAGGCCCTGAGCCTTTTGTCGGGGCAAGGCGTCGCGGCACAGCCGGTGTCATCGCCCGCGAAGGCGGGCGATCCAGTACTCCGAGACGGCGAGGGGTACGGAAGGGGCGCGGCGTACTGGATTCCCCGCCTTCGCGGGGAATGACAGCGGTGGCCAGGTGACACCCACTCGCCCCTCACAGGAATAAAAATCTTCCAAATTTTCTTGCTTACACAGTGAATTGCTTCTCTTGTGAGCCCGAAATGTAGTAGAATCTCCGGGTAATTCACGCCGGGCCTTGCCATGATCTTCCGCCAGCTCTTCGACAGTGTTTCGGGCACCTACAGCTATCTCCTGGCGAGCCGCCCCGGCGGCGAGGCGCTGATCCTCGATCCCGTACTGGAGAAGGTCGACCGCTACTGCCAGCTGCTGCGCGAGCTCGACCTCAAGCTGGTTAAGGCCGTCGACACCCATCTGCACGCCGACCACGTCACCGGCCTCGGCGAGCTGCGCGACCGCACCCATTGCATGACCGTGATGGGCGACCAGACCAAGGCCGACGTGGTGGCGATGCGGGTCGCCGACGGCGACAAGGTGACGATCGAGGGCCTGGCGCTCGACGTGATGTACACGCCCGGCCACACCGACGATTCCTATTCCTATTTGATGGGCGACCGCGTCTTCACCGGCGACACGCTGCTGATCCGCGGCACCGGCCGCACCGATTTCCAGAACGGCTCGTCGCGCGCGCAATACGACTCGATCTTCAACCGCCTGCTCAAGCTGCCGGACGAGACCATGGTGTTCCCGGCGCATGACTACAAGGGCGACACCGTCTCCACCATCGGCGAGGAGAAGCGCTACAATCCGCGGCTCCAGGTGCGCTCGGTCGACGACTATATCGAGCTGATGGCCAATCTGAAGCTGCCCAATCCGAAGATGATGGACGTCGCGGTGCCCGCCAACATGCATGTCGGCCTGCACCAGGAGGAGCTGGAGAAAGAGGGCCGCGCGCTCCGCGCCGTCGAGGCGATCCGCAGCCTCGGCCGTCCCGATATCCTGCTGGTCGATTTGCGCGAGACCAACGAGCGGATGAAGCACGGCATGCTTGAAGGCGCGCTGCATACGCCCTATCCGTCCGTTGAGGACAGCCTCAAGCCCGGCGGCATGCTGCGCGAGGTCGCGGCCGCCACCGGCCGCCGCGTCGTGTTCTTCTGCGCCTTCGGCGAACGCTCTGCGATGGCGGTCGCCGCCGCCAAGGAGGCCGGGCTCACTAACACCGCCCACATCGCCGGCGGCATCGATGCCTGGAAGAAGGCCGGCGGGCCGGTGGTGCACTGACCGTCTTGCCGCCGTTCTTGAGATAAATCAGCAGCTGCCCATATATTCAGGCTAGACGGATGCAGCATCACCATCCGGGACCAGCCATGGCCAAGATCGGCAAGCCGAGCGCGCCGCCGAAAATTGCGGACGACACGCCAGCAAAAGACAAGGCGAAGAAGCCTCCGCCTCCGCTCGACACCGACGACGATGATTACGAGGACGGCGACATGGCGACCCCGAAGCGCGACCGCTACGGGCCGGATGACGAGCCGTTTTGAGGGGCTCGGCTCTTGCCACGCTCTCAACTGTCGTCCTGGCGAAAGCCAGGACGACAATGTGGAGCCACCGTCCTCGCCATTCTCATGACCCCCTCTCGCCCCGCCCCCACTACCAGCCATGGGCCTGCGTTCATGGACAAATAACCGCTCTGCCCGATAGTTTGCGCGTCTCCAAAGGACATAAAACGGAACTGCAATGGTCGACGTTCTCGCCGCACCGCAGCAAGGCAAGGCGGACAGCGCGCTACGCACGCTGACGGGAATCTCGATCGCGCATTGGGTCAGCCATTTCCATCTGCTGGTCCTGCCGATGCTGTTTCCGTTCCTCAAGAATCAACTCGGCGTCGGCTATGTCGAGCTCGGCTTTGCGCTCACCGTGTCGGCCGTGGTGTCGGGGCTGACGCAGGCGCCGACCGGCTATCTCGTCGACCATTTTGGCGCGCGACGGATCCTGCTGGGCGGTCTCACCCTCGGCGGCTTCGCGCTGATCCTGCTCGGCCTGCATCTCAGCTACGCCTCGCTGATCGCCTGCGCCGTGCTGCTTGGGCTCGCCAACAGCGTCTACCATCCCGCCGATTACGCCATCCTTGCCGCGCACATGGACGAAGCGCGGATGGGCCGCGCCTTCTCGATCCATACTTTTGCCGGCTATTTCGGCGGCGCGGTGGCGCCCGCGATCGTCGCCGCGATGGTCATCGTGTCCGGCGGCGCCGGTGCGCTGATCGCATCGGGCGCGATCGGCGTTCTGGTCGCGCTGTTGCTGGTGACGATGAACATTCCCGATGCCGGCGCGCACAAGACCAAGCCGGGCACCGAGAACGCACCTAAACAAGCCGTGATCACGCCGGCGCTGATCACGCTGACGGCGCTGTTCATGCTGCTCAGCCTGTCGGTCGCCGGCATCAACAATTTCGGCGTGGTAGCGCTGATGAGTGGCTATGGCGTCACCTATTCCGCGGCCAACGTCGCGCTCACCGCCTTCCTCGGTGCAAGCGCCGCCGGCGTGCTCGCGGGCGGCTTCCTTGCCGACCACACCGAGCGCCACGGCTATGTCGCCGCCGCCTGCTTTGCCGCGAACGCGGCGATCGTGCTGCTGATCGCGCTGGTCACGCTGCCGGGCTGGGCGCTGATCGCCACGATGGCGACCGCGGGATTCCTCTCCGGCGTGATCGCGCCCTCGCGCGACATGCTGGTGCGCAATGCAGCACCTCCCGGCGCGGCCGGCCGCGCCTTCGGCATCGTCTCCACCGGCTTCAATCTCGGCGGCATCGTCAGCCCGCTGCTGTTCGGCTGGATCATGGACCAGAGCGCGCCGCATTGGGTGTTCGGGGCGTCCGTGATCTTCATGCTCGCGACGGTGGTGCTGTCGCCGTTCACGGAGCGGAAGCGGCGGCCGCAAACCTAATCGTGTCCCGGCCTGGAGCGCAATTGCGCGCCAGGCCAGAACGACGATTGTAATTGGGTTTGGCGGAGCCCGCCCCTTACGTCGGCGACACCGCGCTCTTCAGCGGCGCGGCCTGCGGCGTAGCTCCACCGGTCAGCCTGGCCTTTTCCGTGTTGGGCCAGAGCAGGAGCAGCCCGAGGAGGCCGGAGCCGATCATGATCGCGGCGTTGATGGTGAAGCCGGTCATGTAGCCGTCGAGCATGCTGCCGGCACGCTGGATCACGCTGCCCATCACCAGCGGCGCGATGATGCCCGAAAGCGTATAGAGCGCACCGTAGATCGCGAGAACCGCGCCGCGCTGCGACGTCGGCGTGAACTCGCCAAGCATGGGCGGGCAAACGACGTAGATCGCGCCGCACAGGCCCGAGCCGACCACGAGCAGGGCGATCTGAAGGCCGGCGCCTTGGACGTGCGGCATCATCGCGAGGATCAGGCCGCCGACGATCAGCGGCACCGAGCCGAGCACGCCGCGGGAGATCCGCGACGTGTAGCCGCGTGCCAGCATCACCTGCGAGATCCAGCCCGTGAGAATGACGATGGTCGCCCCGAACACCCAGGGAAGAATCGAGACGAAGCCGGCCTGAGACTGCGAGAAGCCGAGGCCCTTGACGATGAAGGGCGTGAACCAGGTGAGCCCGAGCGACAGCGCCCAATAGGCGCCGAAGGTCGCGGTCACGCAGCCGATGAAGGTGCGCGATGTCAGGAGCTGGAGATAGGGTATTTTCGGCTCGATCACGGCCGATGCGTGGGTGTCCAGCGGGCCTTCCTTGCCGAGTGCGAGCCAGGCGGCGACCCAGATCAGGCCGACGATTCCAAGCGCGCCGAACGCATAGTGCCAGGAATGATTGACGATGATCCAGTTCAGCGCCGGGACCGCCAGGATCACGCCAAAGGCCGAACCTTGCGACAGGATTGCGGTCGGCATCGTGCGCTTCTCGTCAGGGAACCATTTGTAGACTGCGTGCATCGCCACCGAGGCCGCCGGGCCTTCGCCCGCGCCGAGCACGATGCGGCAGATCAGGAGCGTGGTGAAAGAGACGGTGCCGACCATCGGAAACTGCGTCAGCGCCCAGATCACCGCGAGCGTCAACAGCACCCAGCGGGTCGGTACCTTGTTGACGATGAAGCCGACCACGATCGCCGAGATCGAGAACAGGAAGAAGAACGACGAGCCGAGCAGACCGAACTGCTCGGGCTCGAGCTTCAGCTCGGTCATGATCGGAACGCCCGCGAGACCGACGACGATCTTGTCTGCGAAGTTCACCAGCATGAAAAGAAACAGGAGAAATGTAACGGTCCAGGCACCCTTTGGCGTTTCCTCGGACGTTTTCTTGGACGTTTCCTTGGACATCCCCGTCATCTTGCCCGCCGCGGGCTGCGTTGCCTGAGCGCTCATCGTTCTCCCCGTCGTCCCTTTTTGGCACTTTTTTGATTTGGTCCTCTTAGGAGCTAACAACGGCTTCAAGACCAACGCAACCCGGCATTTCCGCAGCAAGTGTGCTACGCAGCAATTCCGCTAATTCCGTCCGGCGCCATTCATCGTGCTGAGCATCCGAAACCTCTCCAAGACGTTCTCTTCGGCCGGTGAGCCGGTCCATGTGCTGCGTGGCGTCGATCTCGACCTCAAGGCCGGCGAACGCGTCGCGCTGACCGGCGAGTCCGGCAGCGGCAAGAGCACGCTGTTGCACCTGATCGCAGGGCTCGATGCCGCCGATGGCGGCACGATCCGACTGGAAGACACCGAGGTCACCAAATTGTCCGATGCGGGACGCGCGGGCCTGCGGCGCGACCGGATCGGCCTGGTGTTTCAACAGTACAATTTGATCCCGAGTCTGTCGGTCGGGGATAATCTGGTCTTTCAGGCACGGATCGCCGACCGCTACGACGCAGCTTGGTACAAGGAGCTGATCGAGCGTCTCGGGCTTGGCGGCCTGCTCAAGCGTTATCCAGAACAATTGTCAGGCGGCCAGCAGCAACGGGTCGCGATCGGCCGGGCCCTGGCGATAAAGCCGTCGTTGCTGCTGGCGGACGAGCCGACCGGCAATCTCGACGAAGCCACTGCCGAGGACGTGCTGGCGCTGACGCGCGACCTCGTCACGCGCACCGGCTGCGGCTTTCTGATGGTGACGCACAGCCTGCATCTGGCCGCGGCACTCGATCGCCACGTCAACCTGCATGCCGGGCGGATCGCATGAGGCGCGCGCTCTGGGTCCTCGCCGTGCTGCTCAGCCATTGGCGGCGCCACAAGATGCAGTTCGCGACGCTCCTGATCGGGCTGATCGCGGCGACCGCGTTGTGGAGCGGCGTGCAGGCGATCAACCAGCAGGCCCGCAACGCCTATGACCGCGCCGCGGCAACCTTCGGCGGCGCGCGCACGCCGATGCTGGTCGCGCCCGATGCCGCGACCTTTCCGCAGGAATTGTTCGTCAAGCTCCGTCGCGCCGGCTGGCCGGTCTCGCCGATGCTGGAGGGCCGGGTCCAGGTCAACGGGCGCTCGGTCCGGCTGCTCGGCATCGAGCCCGTGACGCTGCCGGTCGATGTCGGCAACGCACCGCGCCTCGGCGCCGCCGATCTGAGCAACTTCGTCGCGCCGCCGGGCCAGACGCTGGTGGCACGGGAGACGCTGAACGATTTGCAGGAGCAGGAAGGCGCGGCACCAGCGATCAGCAGCGGCGCAAAACTGCCACCACTGCGCGTGCAGCCGCAGCTGGTGCCCGACGTGCTCGTCGTCGACATCGGCGTGGCGCAGCGGCTCCTCAACAAGCCGGACCAGATCTCGCGACTTCTGATCGGCAAACCGAAGGGCAAGCCCGCGCCATTGGCGAGCGTCGTCGGCGACCGCTTGCAGCGGGTCGAACCGAATGCCGAGACCGAGCTGGAGCGCCTCACCGACAGCTTTCATCTCAACCTCACCGCGTTCGGCCTGCTGTCGTTCTTCGTCGGTCTTTTCATCGTCAATTCCGCCGTCGGCCTCGCCTTCGAGCAGCGGCTGCCGATGCTCCGCACCTTGCGGGCTTGCGGTGCCTCGGCGCGGCTGGTCAACACCGTGCTGGTGGTCGAGCTCGTGGCGCTGTCGCTGGTCGCAGGCCTGATCGGGCTTGCCTGCGGCTATTTCATCGCGGCCGCGCTCTTGCCCGACGTCGCGGCGTCCTTGCGTGGACTCTATGGCGCGCAGATTCCGGGGCAGCTCAGCTTGCGTCCCGAATGGTGGCTCGCCGGGATCGGCATCAGCATTGTGGGCGCGCTTGTTGCCGCGGTGACCAGCCTGATCAAGGCCGTCAGGATGCCGGTGCTGGCGACCGCGCAGCCGCGCGCCTGGCAACAGCGGCAGCGCCGCTGGCTGATCCTGCAAAGCGGAGCTGCCTGCGCCGTGTTCGCGGTCGCGCTGTTGCTGCTCCAGTACGGGCAATCGTTGATCGCGGGCTTTGGCGTGCTGGCGGCGCTGATGCTCGGCGCCGCGTTGATCCTGCCGGCCTTCCTCGACATCATCCTGCGGACCGGGCAGCGTTTCGCGCGAAAACCGCTCGCGCTGTGGTTCTGGGCGGACAGCCGGCAGCAGCTCTCGGGTTTGTCGCTGGCGCTGATGGCGCTGCTGCTCGCGCTCGCCGTCAATGTCGGAGTGTCCACCATGGTGGAAACGTTCAGCCGCACCTTCATCGGCTGGCTCGACGGGCGGCTCGCGGCCGACGTCTACATCAGCGCCTCCGACAATGCGAAAGGTGTCGCAATCCGCAACTGGCTGAAGGAGCGCGGTGATGTCCAGGCGATCCTGTCGGGCGGACGCGCCGAGGCACAGGTGCAGGGCCAGCCGGTCGAGCTGCTCGGCCTGCCCGATCACGCACTCTATCGCGAGCGCTGGCCACTGCTCGAAGCCGCGCCCCGTGCCTGGACCCAGCTCATACCCGGCAATGCCGCGTTCATCAGCGAGCAGCTGAGCCGCCGCCTCAACGTCCGCGTCGGCGACGTCGTTGACGTCCCGGCGCCGGGCGGGACCTGGGAGCTCGACATCGTCGGCATCTATGCCGACTACGGCAATCCCAAGGGCCAGCTTGCAGTGAATGTCGCAGCGCTGATCCGGCAATTTCCGCAGACGCCGCAAACGCGCATCGGCCTCATTGTCGCGAAGGAGAATATCCCCGGCCTGATCGCTGCGCTGCAGAAGCAGTTTGCGCTCGACGACCGCAGCGTTGCCGACCAGGCGACGGTGAAGGCGGAGTCGATCCGGATCTTCAATCGCACCTTTGCGGTGACGTCGGCGCTGAACGCGTTTACGCTCGGCGTCGCCGGGATCGCGCTGCTGACCAGCCTTCTCACGCTGGCGAACTCGCGCCTGCCGCAGCTCGCGCCGCTCTGGGCGATCGGCATCACGCGGCCGCGCCTCGCCGCGATCGAATTGACCAAGACGCTGTCGGTCGCGCTGTTCACCTCGCTCCTGGCCGTGCCGCTCGGGCTGCTGGTGGCGTGGTGCCTGATCGCGATCGTCAACGTAAAGGCGTTCGGCTGGCGACTGCCATTCCACGTGTTTCCGCTGCAACTGGTCGAGCTGGTCGCAGTCGCGCTGGTCGCCTCGTTGCTTGCCGCGCTGCTGCCGATGATACGGCTGGCGCGGATGCAGCCGGCGAACCTCGTCAAGGTGTTTGCCAATGAGCGCTGACAGGATCTCACGGCGCGCTCTATTTGGCGGTATCGCTGCGATCGCGCTTGCACGCCGTGCGGGCGCGCAAGGCTATGCCGGACTCGGCGAGACCGCCGATGGCTTTGCGAAGGTCACGCCCGGGAAGACGTTCGCCTTTCCGGCCGATCACGGGCCGCATCCGGAGTTTCGCATCGAATGGTGGTATCTCACGGCGAATCTCATCGATAGCACCGGCGCGGCTTGCGGCCTGCAATGGACGCTGTTCCGCCAGGCGACGCAGCCGGGACCGCAAGGCGAGGGCTGGGCCAATCGACAGGTGTGGATGGCCCACGCCGCGGTGACGGGCGCCGACACCCACCGCTTCAACGAGTTGTTTTCCCGCGGCGGCGTGGGGCAGGCCGGCGTCACGGCGAAACCGTTTGCGGTCTGGATCGACGATTGGGAGATGACGGGGGCTGAGCGCACCGAGGATCGCACCCTGGCGCCGCTGACGCTGAAGGCCTCAGGTGCCGACTTCAGTTATGCGCTGACGTTGGAGGCCGATCGTCCCGTGGTGTTGCAGGGCGATGGCGGCTACAGCCGCAAGTCGGAGCGCGGGCAGGCCTCCTACTATTACAGCCAGCCGTTCTATCGCGCCCGCGGCACGCTCACCATCGACGACCGGCCGGTCGATGTTTCCGGCCAGGCCTGGATGGACCGCGAATGGAGCAGCCAGCCGCTCGACACCGACCAGACCGGATGGGACTGGCTCTCGCTGCACCTGTCATCCGGCGACAAGCTGATGCTGTACCGGCTGCGCCAGAAGGACGGCCAGAATCATCCGTTCGGGAACTGGATCTCCGCCGCCGGCGACACGCACATGATTGCGGGCGACGACATCCAGATGAGTCCGAAGGCAACCGCCGAGGTCGCGGGACACAAGCTGCCGGTGGAATGGCAGATCGCGATTCCCTCGCGGTCGTTCTCGATTTCCTGCAAGCCGCTCAATCCGAAGGCCTGGATGGGGACCGGTTTTTCCTATTGGGAAGGGCCGATCAGCTTTGCCGGCACGCATGACGGCGTTGGCTATCTCGAGCTGACCGGGTATTGAAGAAGCGCGACCTGTCTAGATCCTCGTTTTGACGCGTTTTTCTCTACGCGGACCGGGTGTCGTCTTCGCTCGAAAACGCTTTGGGGAAACCAACGATGTATCGTCTCACCGCCCTCGTCACGCTGCTGGCGATCGCATTTTATTTCTTCACCTGCATCAATGTCTCGCGGGCGCGGACCAGGACCGGTGTCAAGGTGCCGGCCACGTCAGGCCATCCGGATTTCGAGCGCGCGTTTCGCATTCAGATGAACACGCTGGAATGGATGCCGATCGTCCTGCCGGCGCTGTGGCTGTTCGCGATCTATATCGGCGACGCCATCGCGGCCGGCATCGGCGCGGTCTGGATCATCGGCCGCATTGTCTATTTCATCGGCTATTCGAAGGCCGCCGCAAAACGCGGCCCGGGCTTCATGATCCAGGGGGTCGCGGCGATTGCGCTGTGGGCGGGGGCGTTGGGCGCGGTGGTGCTGCGGCTGGTGTGAGGGGCGGGCAACCGCCACACACTCAGAGTCGTCCCGGCGAAGGCCGGGACCAATAACCACGGGATGTGGTTTGACGATGACTCGGAGTTACCAGTTCGCGCCCACAACTTCTCCCTGGGGTTATGGGTCCCGGCTTTCGCCGGGACGACATCGGAGTTATTGGCGCGGTCCTGGCCCTACTTCGTCAGCGGACAGCCGCTCTCCTTGGCCGTGAAGAACGCCTTCTCGCCGGGAACGACCGCGAGCTGCTTGTAATAGTCCCAGGGCTTCTTCGATTCGGAGGGCTTCTTGACCTCGAACAGATACATGTCGTGGACCATGCGGCCGTTCTCGAGCACCTTGCCGCCTTGCGCGAAGTCGTCGTCGACCGGCAACTCCTTCAGCTTCTTGGCGACCGCATCCGGATCCTTGGTGCCAGCGGCCTTGACCGCCTTGAGATAGCTCAGCGTCGCCGAATAGGTGCCGGCCTGGATCATGTTCGGCATCCGGCCGGTGCGCTTGAGAAAGCGTTCGCCGAGATTGCGGGTGCGGTCGTTGATGTCCCAGTAATAGCCCTCGGTCAGCACCAGGCCTTGCGCGGCCTGCAAGCCGAGACCGTTCACTTCGGCGAGCGTCATCAAGAGGCCCGCGAGCTTCTGGCCACCGGAGACGATGCCGAACTCGGACGCCTGCTTGATCGAGTTGGTGGTGTCGAGGCCGGCATTGGCAAGGCCGACGATCTTCGCCTTCGAGCTCTGCGCCTGGAGCAGGAAGGAGGAGAAGTCCGAGGAGTTGAGCGGCACGCGCACCGAACCGAGCACCTTGCCGCCATTGGCGGTGACGATCTCGCTGGTGTCCTTCTCCAGCGCGTAGCCGAAGGCATAGTCCGCAGTGAGGAAGAACCAGCTGTCGCCGCCGGCCTTGGTCAGCGAGCCGCCGGTGCCGACGCCGAGCGCGCGGGTGTCATAGGCCCAGTGGAAACCATAGGGCTGGCAGGCATCGCCGGTGAGGCGCGAGGTCGCAGCGCCAACCACGATGTCGATCTTCTTCTTTTCCTTGGAGAGCTCGTGGATCGCGAGCGCGACCGATGAGGTCGTCAGCTCCGTGATCATGTCGACGTTCTCGACATCGTACCAGCGCCGCGCGATGGAGGTCGCGAGATCCGGCTTGTTCTGGTGGTCGGCGGTGACGAGTTCCACCTTCTGGCCCAGCACCTCGCCGCCGAAATCCTCGATCGCCATCCTGGCTGCCTCGACCGACCATTTGCCGCCGTAATCGGCGTAGACGCCGGACTGGTCGTTGAGGATACCGATCTTGACGCCTTGCGCAGAGGCCGGCGCGGCCAGCAGCAAGGCCGAAATTGCGACAGCGGCCAAAAGTGCTGATTTCATAGGTTGCTCCCAGCAGTTTTCTGTTTTGAAATCGCGCGGATACTAGTGAAGAACCCCGGCGGTGCCCATCCATTTCGGCCTAGGCCGTTAGTAGGAAAGATCGGCGTCCAACCCAATGCTGTCGTCCCGGCGAACGCCGGGACCCATACCGCGGAATCCATCGGTTGCATCCGGCAGGAGCACCGAACGACGAGTCTTCGCCAAACCACGTTCGGTGGTTATGGGTCTCGGCCTTCGCCGGGACGACAGCGTGAATATTGGAGCGTCGGTTGCTGCCACTGATACTTATGGAGCCACCGCCTTCGGCTTCCCCTCGTTCTTCCCCTCGGCCAGGTTCCTCACCACCACGTAGAAGATCGGCGTGAACAACAGCCCGAACAGGGTGACGCCGATCATGCCGAAGAACACGGCGACACCGACGGCTTGCCGCATCTCCGAACCGGAGCCGGACGAGATCACCAGCGGCAGCACGCCGAGAATGAAGGCGAAGGACGTCATCAGGATCGGCCGCAGGCGCAGGCGGCAGGCGTCGATCACGGCCTCCAGCCGCGGCTTGCCTTCCTTCTCGATGTCGCGGGCGAACTCGACGATCAGGATCGCGTTCTTTGCCGCCAGCCCCACCAGCACGACGAAACCGATCTGGGTGAGGATGTTGACGTCCTGCCCCATGATGCGCACTCCGATGGTGGCGGCCAACAGGCACATCGGCACGATCAGGATCACCGCGAACGGCAAGGTCCAGCTGCCATATTGCGCAGCGAGCACGAGATAGACGAACAGCACGCAGATCGGGAACACGTAGAGACCCGCATTGCCGCCCGTGATCTGCTGGTACGACAGGTCGGTCCATTCGAAGGTGAAGCCGCTCGGCAGGGTATCGTCGGCGAGCTTCTTGATGGTGTTGAGCGCGGTGGTCGAGCTGGTGCCCGGCGCCGGCTCGCCCTGCAATTCGGACGCCGCATAGAGATTGTAGCGCGCAACGCGGTCGGGGCCCGAGACGTCCTTGAACTCGACCACGCTGCCGAGCATCACCATGTCGCCGGAGGCGTTCCGCGTGCGCAGGCGCGACAGGTCGCTCGGCTCTTTCCGGAACGGGAAGTCCGCCTGTGCGGTGACGTGATAGGTGCGACCGAACAGGTTGAAGTCGTTGACATAGGTCGATCCGAAATAGGTCTGGATCGTGTCGTTGATGCCGGCGATGGGAACGCCGAGCTTCTGCGCCTTGGTGCGGTCGATGTCGACGAAGAGCTGCGGCGTATTGGCCGAGAACGGAGAGAACACGGAGGGAGCGAGCAGCGAGGGCGATTTGCGCGCCGCGGCGACAAGCTCGTCAGTAGCTGCGGCGAGCATCTCCGGCCCACGGCCCTGGCGGTCCTGGATGCGGATGGTGAAGCCGCCACCGGTGCCGATGCCGGGCACGGCCGGCGGCGGAATCACGATGATGAAGGCACCCTGAATCGCGGCCAGGCGTTTGCGCAGCTCGACCGTGATGGCGTTCGCAGACAATCCCTTCTTGATCCGCGCCTCGGGCTCGTCGAACACCGGGAAGAGCGCCGCCGCGTTGCCGGCCTGCGTCCGCGTCGCGCCGGAGAAGCCGGCGAAAGCGGCGACGCGGATGATACCCGGCGTATCCAGCGCGATCCGCTCGATCTCGCGCACGACCTCGGTGGTGCGTGCCAGCGAAGCGGCGCCCGGCAATTGCACGGAGATGATGACGTAGCCGCGGTCCTGCGCCGGAATGAAGCCTTGCGACGTGGTGGCGATCAGCCAGCCGGCGCTGCCGATCAGCACGACGTAGATCAGGATCATCACCGCCGAATGCCGAATCACGAAATTGGCGAGGCCCGCATAGCCATGCGCCAGACGGTCGAACACGCGGTTAAAGACGCCCGTAAAAGCGTTCCAGCCGCGTGCAAGGATATTCCAGCGCGCCGGCGGCTGCTTCTCCTCGTGCGGGACGAGGAGAAGCGAGGCCAGCGCCGGCGATAGCGTCAACGAGCAGAAGCAGGAGATTGCGGTCGCGACCGCAATGGTGACGGCGAATTGCTGGAAGAATTGCCCGGATATGCCGCCCAGAAACGCAGTCGGAACGAACACCGCGCAGAGCACCAGCGCGATCGACACCAGTGCGCCGCCGACCTCCTCCATGGTCTTCAGCGCGGCATCGCGCCGGCTCATGCCATGCTCGAGATGCCGCTCGACATTCTCGACCACCACGATGGCGTCGTCGACCACGATGCCGACGGCGAGAACGAGGCCGAACAGCGTGAGGTTGTTGATGGAGAAGCCGAGCGCCGCCATCACCGCGAAGGTGCCGACCAGCGAAACCGGGATCGCGATAATCGGAATGATCGCGGGTCGCCACCCTTGCAGGAACACTAGAACCACGATGACCACGAGCAACATGGCCTCGTAGATGGTCTTGATCAGCTCATGGACGGACTGCGCGATGAACTCGGTCGGGTTGTAGCCGATATTGAAGTCGAGGCCCTTCGGAAAGGTCTCCTTCAGCTTCGTCATCGTGTCCGAAATGTTCTTCGCGGTCGCGAGCGCGTTCGATCCCGGCCGCTGCGTCACCAGCATGGCGACCGCCGACTTGCGCAGCAGGAAGCTGTTGGTGGAGTAGGCGAGAGCACCGAGCTCGATACGGGCGACGTCGCGCAGGCGCACCGTGCGGCCGTCGGAGCCGGCCTTGATCAGGATGTCCTCGAACTGCTTCTGGTCTTTCAATCGCCCGGTAAAGGTGAGGTTCGGCTGGAAAGCGCGATCCGCGATCGGCGGCTCGGCGATCTGGCCGCCCGCGATCTGCACGTTCTGCGCACGGATCGCGGCGAGCACTTCGGCCGACGTCAGGCCGAGATTGGCGATCCGGTCAGGATCGAGCCATAGCCGCATCGAATAATCGCGTGCGCCGAAGATCTGGATGTCGCCGACGCCGTCGATCCGCAGCAGCTGGTCGCGGACCTGGAGCAGCGCGTAGTTGGAGATGTAGAGCTGGTCGAAAGTGTCGTCGGGCGACAGCATGAACACGACCATCAGAATGTCGGGCGAGTTCTTGCGTGTGGTGACGCCGTTGCGCTGAACCTCTTCAGGCAAACGCGGCTGCGCGATCGCGACGCGGTTCTGCACCAGCACCTGGGCCTTGTCGAGATCGGTGCCAAGCTTGAAGGTGACGGTGATGGTGAGCTGGCCGTTCGAGGTCGCCTGGCTGTAGAGATACAGCATGTCCTCGACGCCGTTGATCTCCTGCTCGATGGGAGCTGCAACCGTGTCGGACACGGTCTGCGCGGAGGCGCCAGGATATTGCGTGGTGACGACGACGGTCGGCGGCACCACTTGCGGATATTCGGAGACAGGCAGCGTGGTGTACGCGAGCGCGCCGACGATCAGCAGCACGATCGACAGCACCATCGCGAGAATGGGCTGATTGATGGAGAGGCGGCCAAGATTCATGACTTGTCACCGGGCTTGCCACCGGCTGGTGCTGGCGCAGTCTGCGGGGCGACCTTCGCGCCGACACGGGCGCGCTGGATGCCGTTGACGATGACGCGGTCATCAGCCTTCAGCCCTTCGCGGATCACGCGCAAGCCGTCATCGAGCGGCCCTAGCGTCACGGGACGCGCCTCGACAGTGTCGTCCGGCTTCACCACGAACACGATCTTGCGCGACTGGTCGGTCGCAACCGCGACGTCGGGAATCAGCAGCGCCTCATATGGCGCGCTGCCGATCAGGCGGACGCGACCGAACTGACCCGGCAGGATCGACAGATCGGTGTTCTTGATCACGGCGCGGCTGCGCAGCGTGCCGGTGGAGACATCGAGGCGGTTGTCGAGGAAATTGATGCTGCCTTCACGGGATGGTTTCGTCTCGCCGGCGAGCGTCACCTGCACCGGGTTCGCCGTATCGCGCGAGCTCGGGCGGCGGCCTTCGAACCACAGCTTGCTGTATTTGATGAAGGTCGCCTCATCCATGTCGAAATAGATATAGATCGGGTCGAGCGTCACGATCGAGGTGAGCAGCGTCGACGTTCCGGTATCGCTGCCCTGCACGAGATTGCCAGGGCTGACGAGATGGCGGCTGACGCGGCCGGTCAGCGGCGCCGTCACATGCGTGAATTCGATATTGAGCTTGGCGACTTTGAGCGCACCCTCGGCCTGTGTTTCGGCAGCATGCGCGGCCTGCAAGGCCTGCCGGCGCTGATCGACAACCTGCTCGGAGACGGCGCTGGTCTGCACCAGGCTCAAACCGCGATCGAGCTCCCGCTTTGCAAGCTCCACCTTGGCACGCGCATCGGAAAGCTGCCCCTCCGCCTGCGTGGCCACCGCCTCGAACGGACGTGGGTCGATGACATAGAGCAGATCGCCCTGACGAACGATGGCGCCATCCTGGAATTCGACAGAGTTGACAAACCCACCGACGCGCGGGCGGACCTGCACCTCCTCCATCGCCTCGAAGCGGCCGGTGAACTCGTCCCAATCGGTGACGGTGCGCTTGACCGGCTGGGCGACGGTCACCGGCGCGGGCGGCGGGGCGGCCGCTTGCGGGGTCGGCTGTCCACAGCCCGCAAGACCGAATGCCGCGGCGAGAAGCCCCGCGATCACGCGAGGTCGAGGCGAAACGAAATCGTGCCTTTTGACAAACTGCTCGCTTCCGTCCGGTCCAGTCATCCCAGGTCCTCGCATAAAAACCGCGGAAATAGCAGGGTACGCCTGTACCCGCGGGCGCCACAAGATGGGTCGCAATGGTGAACTCTTCAAGACCAAAGCGCGCGCAAGGCTCGGCGAGATGCCCTAGCCGGATGATGGGTTGACAGATCCTTCTTCGCCTCTCCCCGCCTGCGGCGAGAGCTATTGCATCTGACAAAAAGCTTGGGGCATTAGCGCTTCCACAGCGTCATGGCCGGGCATGTCCCGGCCATCCACGTCTTGCCCCGTGGCGCAAAGAACGTGGATGCCCGGGCCTTCGCCTCGCCGAAGCGGCTTCGGCCGTGCAGGCGGGACAAGCCCGGGCATGACGACCTCTCGGCCAGCGTCTTCGCGCATGACGAATGCCGCCAGCGCGGTTAGACTACCCCCCACAAGAACAAGACGAATTGTCCGGGGAGGGACAGGCGTGCATCAGGGACGTGTCGTTTACGGCGCGATCGAGGAAGTCGTGTTCGGCCCTCCCGCGGCCGAAGCCGTGGTCGCGCAGATGGACCGGCTGGGGACGCGCCGCGCCTTCCTGATGGTCTCGGGGACGCTCAACCGCCAGACCGACGAAATCACGAAGATCAAACAGGCCCTGGGCACAAATTGCGCGGGCGTCTTCGATGCCATGCCGGCGCACACCCCGCGGGAGGCGGTGATCGCCGCCACCAATGCGGCGCGCGACGCGGGCGCCGACCTGATCGTCACCGTGGGCGGCGGCTCGATCACCGACGGGGCCAAGGCGGTGCAGCTCTGCCTCGCCAACGGCATCGACGATGTCGACGGCATCGAGCGTATCCGCGTGCACAAGGGCGTCGCGCCCGAGATGAATGCGCCGACCGTGCGTCAGATCAGCATCCCGACCACGATCGCCGGCGGTGAGTTCAGCTCGATCGCAGGCGTCACCGACCGCACCGCCCATGTGAAACAGATGCTGCGGCATCCGCTCAGCGTTCCGCGCGCGACCATCCTCGATCCTGCCATCACCGTGCACACGCCGGAATGGCTGTTCCTCTCGACCGGCATCCGCGCCATCGATCATTGCGTCGAGGCGATCTGCTCGCGCGAAACGCATCCCTATGCCGACGCGCAGTCGGTGAAGGGCCTCGCCATGCTCGCCGACGCGCTGCCGCGAGTGAAGGCCGACCCTGGCGATCTCGACGCGCGCATGGATGCGCAGATCGGCACCTGGCTGTCGATGGGCGCGCTCGCCGCCGGCGTGCCGATGGGGGCGAGCCACGGCATCGGCTACGTGCTGGGTGCAGCCTTCGACGTGCCGCATGGCTACACCTCCTGCATCATGCTGCCGGCCGTAATGCGCTGGAATGCGCCCGACAATGCCGAGCGCCAGATGATCGTCGCGGCTGCAATGGGCTTTCCGGGTCACAAGGCGGCCGATGTGCTGGATGCCTTCATCCGCTCGCTCGGCATGCCGCGCAGCCTCGCCGATGTACGCGTCTCGCCGGAGCATTTCGACGCCATCGCGGACGCTGCGATGCGCACGAACTGGATTCCGCGCAACCCGCGCAAGATCGACGGCCCCGCGCAGGTGCGCGAAATCCTGCTTCTTGCCGCATAATCTAAAGCCGGAGGACCGATGTACCCAGGTCAGCATGCCCGCCTGCGCCCGCTCCAGCCCGCCTTCATCATGGCGGCGACTGGCGAGGCCGTCACCTATCGCGAGCTCGATGCGCGCAGCAATCGGCTGGCGCATTTGTTCCGCAAGCACGGCTTGAAGCGGCTCGACCATTATTCGATCTTCATGGAGAACAATTCGCGCTACCTCGAAGCCTGCGGCGCGGGCGAGCGCTGCGGCCTCTACTACACCTGCATCAACTCGTTCCTGACGCCGGGCGAGCTCGCTTATCTCCTGGTCAACAGCCAGTCGAAAATCCTGATCACGTCGGTTGCGAAGCTTGAGATCGCGCGTGAGGCGATCAAGGTCTGCCCCGACATCAAACTGTGCATCGTCGCCGACGGCCCGGGCGAGAGCGAGCGCATCGTCGGCCTCACCGAGGTGACCGCCAATCTGCCGAAGACGCCGATCCCGGACGAATGGCTCGGCACCGCCATGCTGTATTCATCGGGCACGACGGGACGGCCAAAAGGGATTCTGCGACCCCTTCCGGAGGAGCCGCCAAAGCACAATCTGCCGTTGTTCGATTTCCTGACCAAGCTTTGGCAATACCGCGAGGGGATGATCTACCTCTCGCCGGCGCCGCTCTATCATTCGGCGCCGCAGGCCGCCGTGAACCTCACGATCCGGATGGGCGGCACCGTCATCATCATGGAGAATTTCGATCCCGAGCGGTACCTCCAGCTGGTCGAGCGGTGGGGTATCACTCATACCCAGTTGGTGCCGACGATGTTCTCGCGCATGCTCAAGCTGCCGGAGGAGGCGCGAAAGCACTATGACCTCTCCTCGCTCGAGATCGCGATCCATGCCGCCGCCCCCTGCCCGGCCCTGGTGAAGGACGACATGATCAAATGGTGGGGACCGATCATCCACGAATATTACGGCGCGACCGAAGGCCTTGGCTTCACCGCCTGCGACAGCGCGGAATGGCTCGCCCATCGCGGCACCGTCGGCAAGGTGCTGCTCGGCGAGCTCCATATTCTCGACGAGACCATGAAACCATGCCCCACCGGCACGCCAGGACAGGTCTGGTTCAAGACGGCCTCGCCCTTTGAATATTTCAACGACCCGGAGAAGACCAAGGAAGCGCGATCGACCGACGGCAGCATGAGCACGGTCGGCGACGTCGGCTATGTCGACGAGGACCGCTTCCTTCATCTAACAGACCGCGCGACCTTCATGATCATCTCCGGCGGAGTGAACATCTATCCGCAGGAGTGCGAGAATTTATTGATCACCCATCCAAAGGTTGCGGACGCCGCGGTGTTCGGCGTGCCCAATCCCGACCTCGGCGAAGAGGTGAAGGCGGTGGTGCAGCCGATACCCGGCATCGTGCCGGGCGAGGCGCTCGCCGCAGAGCTGATCGCGTTCTGCGGGGCGTCGCTGTCGCGGCAGAAGGTGCCGCGCTCGGTCGATTTCGAGAAGGAGTTGCCGCGGCTTCCGACGGGGAAGCTGTACAAGCGGCTGCTGCGGGACCGCTATTGGGGGAACAAGGCGTCCAGGATCGTGTGAGGGGCTTGGCCGACGCGCGCCACACACTTGGTGTCGTCCCGGCCTAGTGCGCAATTGCGCACTAGGCCGGGACGACGGTGGAGTTAGTGGCCAGAGATTGGGCTCCCTCACTTTGTGAGAGAAAACCCCTGCGGCCTTCCGTCATCCGAATTGCCGAGAGAGTAGCAGACCTTGCCGGTTGCCTCACCGCGCGCGCGTCGCTATCGTCCCCCCAAACAGGCCGCAAAAGGCCTAGAAGACAAGATGTCCAGGGAGGACGAGGATGCGGAGCGTACGAGCGCTCGCCGCGACGGCGGCGCTATCTTTGCTTGCGTTTTCGACCATTGCACTCGCCGGCGAGCCCAAGCAGGGCGGCATTTTGCGGATGTACCACCGCGACAGTCCCGGCAACGCCTCGATCCACGAAGGCGCGACCTACTCGCTCAACGTTCCCTTCATGCCGGTGTTCAACAACCTCGTCATCTACAAGCAGGACGTGGCGCAGAACAGCATGGACACGATCGTGCCCGAACTCGCCGAGAGCTGGGCCTGGGTCAACGACAACAAGACACTGACCTTCAAATTGCGCCAGGGCGTGAAGTGGCACGACGGCAAGCCGTTCACCTCGGCGGACGTCAAATGCACCTTCGACATGCTGATGGGCAAGTCGCAGCAGAAGTTCCGGCAGAACCCGCGCAAGAGCTGGTACGAACAGGTCAACGATGTCTCCACCAACGGCGATCTCGAGGTCTCCTTCAACCTGAAGCGGCCGCAGCCTTCGCTAATTGCACTGCTCGCCTCGGGCTACACGCCGGTCTATCCCTGCCACGTCTCACCCGGCGACATGCGCACGCACCCGATCGGCACTGGCCCGTTCAAGTTCGTCGAGTTCAAGGCCAATGAATCGATCAAGCTGACTCGCAATCCCGATTATTGGCGCAAGGGGCGGCCCTATCTCGACGGCATCGAGTTCACCATCATCCCGAACCGCTCGACCGCCATTCTCGCCTTCGTCGCCGGCAAGTTCGACATGGCCTTCCCGACCGAAGTGAGCATCCCGCTTCTCAAGGACGTCAAATCGCAGGCGCCGAACGCGGTCTGCGTGGTCGAACCCAACAATGTCGCGACCAACATCATCGTCAATTCGTCTGCGCCGCCGTTCGACAATATCGACATCCGCCGCGCCATGGCGCTGTCGCTCGACCGCAAGGCCTTCATCTCGATCATGTTCGAGGGCCAGGGCGACGTCGGCGGGACCATGCTGCCGCCGCCGAATGGGCTGTGGGGCATGCCGAAGGAGATGCTCGAGACCATTCCGGGCTACGGCCCCGACATCAACGCCAACCGCGAAGAGGCCAAGAAGCTGATGCAGAAGGCCGGTTACGGACCGGACAAGCATCTCGCGGTCAAGGTCTCGACCCGCAACATCCCGGTCTATCGCGATCCCGCCGTGATCCTGATCGACCAGCTCAAGAGCATCTATATCGACGGGGAGCTCGACGTGGTCGAGACCGCAAATTGGTTCCCGAAGATCGCGCGCAAGGACTACATGCTCGGGCTCAATTTGACCGGCAATGCCGTCGACGATCCCGACCAGTCCTTCTACGAGAATTATTCCTGCGGCTCCGAGCGCAACTACACTAATTACTGCAACAAGGAGATCGAAAAGCTGTTCGATGTGCAGTCCCAGGAGACCGACATCAACAAGCGCAAGAAGCTGGTGTGGGACATCGACAAGAAGTTGCAGGAGGACGTCGCCCGCCCGATCATCTTCCACGCACGGACCGGCAGTTGCTGGCAACCTTACGTCAAGGGCGTGACGGTGATGTCCAACAGCTCCTACAATGGCTATCGTTACGAGGATGTCTGGATGGACAAGTAGCGCGGGCGACTGACGGGTTCGACGGGAGGCGATGCATGTTTGCCTATCTGGTGCGGCGCCTGTTGCTGATGCTCGTGACCCTGTTCGGGATCTCGATCGTCATCTTCTTCCTGCTGCGCATCGTCCCCGGCAACATCGTCGACATCCTGTTTGCCGCGGCCGGCTATGTCGATCCCGCCGACAAGGCCAATCTGGAAAAAGAGCTCGGCATCGACCAGCCGCTGGTGGTGCAATATTGGCACTGGATCAGCGGCTTCCTGCGCGGCGATTTCGGCTACTCCTACGTCTCGGAGAAGCCGGCGCTCCAGGAGATCCTGCCACGGATTCCGATCACCGCACGGCTCGCCGGGCTGGCGCTGTTGTTCTCGGCGTCCATCGGCATTCCTCTGGGCGTGATCAGCGCAGTGAAGCAGGGAACGAGGCTCGACTACGCGTTACGTGTGGTGAGCCTCAGCGGATTGTCGCTGCCATCGTTCTGGCTGGGCCTGCTTATCCTCACCGCCTCGGTCGCGATGTTCAACCAGATGCCGATCTTCAACCCGAATCCGGCGACCTGGCTGGAAGCCTTCGCGACCTATGCCGTGCCCGCCGCCGCCGTCGGCTTCCGCAGCGCGGCGCTGACCATGCGCATCACGCGGTCCTCGATGCTGGAGGTCCTGCGGCAGGACTATATCCGCACCGCGCGTGCCAAGGGCGCATCGGATGCCGCCGTGAACTATCAGCATGCGCTGAAGAATGCGATTCTGCCCGTCATCACCGTGATCGGCATCGAGGCGGCGTTCCTGATCGGCGGCCTCATCGTGACAGAGACGGTGTTCAACATCCCCGGCGTCGCGCGCTTCCTGGTCGAGGCGATTCGCTGGCGCGATTATCCGATCGTGCAGAACCTGGTGATGCTGATTGCCATCGTCGTGGTAAGCGCGAACTTCATCGTCGACATGCTGTACGCCGTGTTCGACCCGCGCATCAGGTACACGGATTAGGAGAACCTGTTGGCCGCAATCGACTATGACGTTGAACTGAGGCGCGCCGGGGCGCACGCGACCGTCGGCTGGCGGCGCGTGCTGTTTTTGGCGCAGCGGCATGTGCTGGGCGCGGCCGGGCTCGTCATCATGACCCTGTTCGTGTTCACCGCGATCTTCGCCGACTTCATCGCGCGTTACGATCCGCTGACGATCGATGCCGCCCGGGCACTGGCGCGTCCAAGCCTGGCACACTGGATGGGGACGGATTCCTTCGGCCGCGATGTCTTCAGCCGCATCATTCATGGCGCGCGGATCTCGCTCGCGGTCGGCATCGGCTCGACCGCACTCGGTGGCTCGATCGGCGTCATCGTCGGCCTCACCTCCGGCTATCTCTCCGGCTGGGTCGATCTCGTGTTTCAGCGTGTCTCCGATGTCCTGCAGGCGCTGCCGCTGCTGGTGCTGGCCCTGATCATGACCGCGGCGCTTGGGCCGTCCTTGCCGAACGTCATTATTGCGATCGCCATTCCGCTGATCCCGACCGTCTCGCGCGTCATCCGCGCCAACACGCTGGCGCTGCGCGAGCTGCCATTTATCGAGGCCGCCAAGTCGATCGGCATGAGCGAGGTACGCATCGCGCTCCGTCACGTGCTGCCGAACACGCTGGCGCCGCTGATCGTGCTTGCGACCGCCCAGCTCGGCTCGACCATCCTCACCGAAGCCTCGCTCTCCTTCCTCGGCCTCGGGATACCCGAGCCGTACCCGTCGTGGGGCCGCATGCTCTCTGAATCCGCCGCCGAATATGTCCGCACCGCGCCTTGGCTGGTGATCTTCCCGGGCATCGCCATCTGCCTCGCGGTGTTCGGCGCCAATCTGTTCGGCGACGCCTTGCGCGACATCCTCGATCCACGGCAGCGCGGCTGATGGCTGACAAATCCGATCTCGTGCTCGAGGTGAAGAACCTGAAGACGGTGTTCTTCACCAACTCCGGTCTGTTCAAGGCCGTCGATGATGTGTCCTTCACGGTGAAGCGCGGCGAGACGCTGGCGATCGTCGGCGAATCCGGCTGTGGCAAGAGCGTCACTGCACTATCCCTGATGCGGCTGGTGCCGGATCCGCCCGGCCGCATCGTCGGCGGCTCCGTCACGCTTGAAGGCACCGATCTTCTGACGCTGGACGAAGCAGAGATGCGCGCCGTCAGGGGCAACCGCATCTCGATGATCTTCCAGGAGCCGATGACCTCGCTCAATCCGGTGATGCGGATCGGCGACCAGATCGTCGAGGCCGTGCGGCTGCACCGGAACATGTCGAGCAAGGAGGCCCGGGACATCGCGATCGAGATGCTGCGCCTGGTGCGCATCCCTGAACCGGCTCGGCGCGCGCGGGAATATCCGCATCAGCTGTCCGGCGGCATGCGCCAGCGGGCCATGATCGCGATGGCGCTGGCGTGCCGGCCGGTGCTGCTGATCGCGGACGAGCCCACGACCGCGCTCGACGTCACCATCCAGGCGCAGATCCTGGCGCTGATCCTGGACCTTCAGAAGGAACTCGGTACCGGCCTCGTGCTGATCACCCATGATCTCGGCGTCGTCGCGCAGACCGCGCAGCGCGTCATCGTCATGTATGCGGGACGGAAGGTCGAGGAAGCGAGCGTCGAGGCACTGTTCGCCGCTCCAAAGCATCCCTACACGCGCGGATTGATGGCCTCGATCCCGGCGGTGCCGGCGCCGGGCGTCGCCGCGCCAGCACGGCTGAACGAAATTCCCGGCACGGTGCCGTCGCTGGTGCGGCTGCCCAAGGGTTGCGCGTTTGCGCCTCGCTGCAAGCTCGCGATCAAGCGCTGTGAGGCCGAATATCCGCCGCTCACCGATTGGGGCGGTGGCCATCTCGCGGCATGCTGGCGGGCGGCCGAAGTGGCGGAGGTGGCATGACCGAGGCGCTGCTTGAAGTCACCGATCTCAAGAAGCACTATCCGGTGCGCGCCGGTGTGTTGCGCCGACAAATCGGCACAGTGCATGCAGTCGACGGCGTCTCATTTTCGGTTGGGGTGGGCGAGACGCTGGGCCTCGTCGGCGAATCCGGCTGCGGCAAGTCCACGGTGGCGCGCAGCGTGCTGCGGCTGGTCGAGCCGACCTCGGGCCAGATCCGCCTCGAAGGCGAAGACATCACGCATCTGTCCAAGTTCGCGTTGCGGCCACATCGTCGTTCGATGCAGATCGTGTTCCAGGATCCGTTCGCCTCTCTCAATCCGCGGATGACTGCCGGAGACATCGTGGGCGAGCCGCTGTTCGTGCACGGGCTCGCGACCGGCAAGGCGCTGGAGGCGCGTACCGCAAACCTGTTCGAGCAGGTCGGCCTGCGGCCCGACCAAATGCGCAGCTTCCCACACCAATTCTCCGGCGGCCAGCGCCAACGCATCTGCATCGCCCGCGCGCTCGCGCTGGGGCCGCGGCTGATCGTCTGCGACGAGCCGGTCTCCGCGCTGGACGTCTCGATCCAGGCGCAGGTGATCAATCTCCTGATCGATCTGCAACGCGAGCACGGCTTCTCCTATCTCTTCATCGCGCATGACCTCGCGGTGGTCGCCCATATCAGTCACCGCGTCGCCGTGATGTATCTCGGCCGCATCGTCGAGATCGCCGGCAAGGACGAGCTGTTTCGCAATCCGCGCCATCCCTACACGCAGGCGCTGCTCGCCTCGGTGCCGGTCGCCAATCCGCTTGCGAAGAAGCTCGTTCCGCTGGTCGACGGCGACGTGCCAAGCCCGGTCAATCCGCCGCCGGGATGCGCGTTTCACACCCGCTGCCGGTTTGCGATGGAGCGATGCAGGACGGAGCGGCCGGCGCTGGTGGATGCGGGCGACGGGCACCAGGTGGCGTGTTTGCTCAATGACGGGACGGGGCGACCAAATGAGATGCCGTAGGGTGGGCAAAGCGAAGCGTGCCCACCATTCAATCGCAATTACCGCACGATGGTGGGCACGGCGCTGCGCGCCTTTGCCCATCCTACGATAGCTACGATTGCCGCTCTACTTCGGCCCGATCTCGGCCACGATCCGGCCCGTCGTCACCTGCTCGCCCTCGGCGACGTCGATCGCGGCGACCACGCCGTCGATGCCGGCCTTGTGGACGTGCTCCATCTTCATCGCTTCCAGCGTCATCACCGGCTGACCGGCACTGACGCGGTCGCCCGGCTGGACCAGGACGGCAACGACGCGGCCGTTCATGGCAGCACGAACCTTGCCGTCGCCGCCGCTGCTTGCGGCGGCCTTCGGCGCGGCGAGCGTGAGATCGGACGCCGCGAGCGGGATGCCGCGGCGCTGGAGGTGGAGCCGGTCGCCATCGCGCAGGAATTTGGCCCTGTCCATCACGCCGTCATGACGGAAGCGGATCACGTCGAGATCGAGCCGGTCGATCTCGAACTTGCCTTGCCGGTCGTCGCTGGCGACAATGTAGCTGCCATCGCGTTCGCGCCAGACTTCTAGCTCATACGCCTGGCCTGCGATCTCGATCTTCGCCGGTAGCGGGAACGTTGCCGCGAGGCTCCGTCCGCGGCGCCACGACGGTGCCTGCGGGTTTGTGACGTAGAGCAGCAGGCCGGCCAAAGCGACATCGAATGCGGCGTCCGTGCCCGGCGCCAGCAACTCGTCGCGATGCGCGCCAATGAAGGCCGTGGTCGCCTCGCCTTTGGCGAAGCCGGGATGACGCAGGCACGACAGCAGGAAGGCCTGATTGGTGGTCACGCCGAATCCGGCCAATTGTTCGAGGCCGACGATCAGCCTCCCCCTCGCCTCCTCACGGTTCGCGCCATGGCCGATCACCTTGGCGATCATGGAATCGTAGAACGGCGGAATCTCCGAGCCGGATTGCAGCGCATGCTCGACGCGGATGCCATCCGGCACCTGCCAGCACGCCATGCGCCCGGACTGCGGCATGAAATCATGCGCGGCGTCCTCCGAGCACAGCCGCACCTCGATGGCGTGGCCGGTGAAGCGAATGTCCTGCTGCTTCACAGGCAACGGCTCGCCGCGCGCGACGCGCAGCTGCAATTCGACGAGATCGAGCCCGGTGATCGCCTCGGTGACGGGATGCTCGACCTGGAGCCGCGTATTCATCTCCATGAAGTAGAATTCGCCGCTCGCATCGAGCAGAAATTCGAGCGTGCCGGCGCCCTCGTAGCGCAGCGCCTTCACCGCGGCGACCGCGACGTCGCCCATCTTCGCGCGCAGTTCCGGCGTCACAGCGGGCGACGGTGCCTCCTCGATCAGCTTTTGGTGGCGCCGCTGCACCGAGCAATCGCGTTCGCCGAGATGGATGGCGTTGCCATGGCTGTCGCCGAACACCTGAATTTCGATGTGACGGGGATTCTGGATGGCGCGTTCGAGGATCACGGTCGGATCGCCAAACGCCGCCTTGGCCTCGGACCGCGCGCTACGCAGCGCATCAGGAAACGACGACGCGTCCGTCACGAGCCGCATGCCGCGTCCACCGCCGCCGGCGACCGCCTTGATCATCACGGGAAAGCCGATCTCTCTCGCCTCCGCGAGCATGACCTCATCGCCCTGATCGGCGCCCTGATAGCCGGGCACGACGGGAACGCCGGCCTTTTTCATGATCTCCTTGGCACCGGCCTTGTTGCCCATTGTTTCGATCGCCTGCGGCGACGGGCCGATGAAGACGAGGCCGGCATCCTTGCAGGCCTGCGCAAACTCCTCGTTTTCGGCGAGGAAGCCATAGCCGGGATGAACGGCATCCGCGCCGCTGGCCTTTGCGGCCGCAACGATCGCGGGAATGTTGAGGTAGGATTGCGTCGGCAGCGGCTCGCCGATGCGCACGGCCTGGTCGGCCTGTTGCACATGGAGCGCGTCGCGATCCGCATCCGAATAGACCGCGACGACACCGAGCCCGAGCTTCCGCGCGCTGCGCATCACCCGTAACGCGATCTCGCCGCGATTGGCAATCAAGACCCTGAAGAACGGTCGGTGCTGCGTTGATCCGTTCCTCATGGCCGAGCCACCGAAAACTGCATGCGCTGGGGCGTGCGCGCATCGCCCTCGCGGCAAATCGCGAGCACTTCCGACAGCACCGCGCGGGTGTCGCGCGGATCGATCACGCCGTCGTCGAGCACGCGCGCGCTGGTCGAGAACACGTCCATCTGGCCGTCGAACACGCCGACGATCTGCGCCTTCATGGCATCGAGCTTTTCCTTTTCGACCGGCTTGCCGCGGCGCGCGGCGGCGGCTTCGGTGACGATTGCCATGGTCTCGGCGGCCTGCTCACCGCCCATCACGGCAGTCTTGGCGTTGGGCCAGGAGAAGCAGAAGCGCGGATGGAAGCCGCGCCCGCACATGCCGTAATTGCCGGCGCCGAACGAGGCGCCGCAATAGATGGTGATCTGCGGCACCGTCGCCGACGTCACTGCCTGGATCATCTTGGAGCCATGCTTGATCATGCCGGCTTCTTCGTAAGCTTTTCCGACCATGTAGCCTGTGGTGTTGTTCAGATAGAGCAGCGGCGTACGGGTTTGACAGCAAGCCTGGATGAAATGCGTCGCCTTGTTGGCGCCCGCGGGATCGAGCGGACCGTTGTTGGTGATGATGCCAATGGCTTGGCCCTCGATGCGGGCATGGCCGCAGACGGTGGCCGGGCCGTAGTTCGGCGCCATCTCGGTGAAGTCGGAATCATCGACGATACGTGCGATCACCTGCTTCATGTCGACGGCGCGCTTGTGGTCCATCGGCATGATGCCGAGCAGCTCGTCCTGGTCGTAGCGCGGCGGCTTATATTCCGCGCTCGCCCTGCCCGGCCGCTCCCATTCCAACGCCGCCATGATCTCGCGCGCGATGCGCAGGGCGTCGCGGTCATCCTCGGCGAGGTAGTCGCCAAGTCCCGACACCTGCGTGTGCATCTCGGCCCCGCCAAGCTCCTCCTCGGTTGCGATCTCGCCGGTGGCGGCCTTCAGCAGCGGCGGGCCGGCGAGGAAGGCGCGGGTGCGACCACGGACCATGACGATGTAGTCGGACAGGCCGGTCTGATAGGCGCCGCCGGCGGTCGAGGAGCCATGCGTCACGGTGACGACGGGCAGCCCCGCCGCCGAGAGCCGCGCGAGGTTGCGGAAGATGTTGCCGCCGCGAACAAAATCCTCGACGCGATAGCGCAACAGATTGGCACCGGCGCTTTCGACCAGCTGGACATAGGGCAGCTTGTTCTCCAGCGCGAGCTCCTGCACCCGCAGCGTCTTGTCGAGGCCGTAGGGCTGGAGCGCGCCGGCATCGATGCCGGAATCGTTGGCGCTGACCATGCAACGGATGCCCGAGACGAAGCCGATGCCGGCGATGACGCCGCCGCCGGGCACGCTTTTGTCCGGATCCGATACGTCGAACATGAAGCCGGCGAGCGTGGACAGCTCGATGAAGGGCGCGCCGGGATCGAGCACCAGCGCGACGCGTTCACGCGGCAACAGCTGGCCGCGCTTGTGGAAGCGGTCTTTCGCCGCGGCTGATGCCGCACGCGTGCGCTCTTCCAGCGCGCGCATGCGGTCAATCAGGCCAAGCATGCCGTCGCGATTGGCGCGGTAGGCGGCGCTGCCGGGGGAGATGGCGTTTTCGAGAATGGACATAACTCAATCCTGCTCGTCATTGCGAGGAGCGAAGCGACGAAGCAATCCAGGCTGCATCCACCGAGAGATTCTGGATTGCTTCGCTTGCTCGCGATGACGGTTGAGGCGATAATTTACCTATTCGTCCCAAAAATCTTTCGCGCTTCCGCCGGGCTCGCGATCTCGCGGCCCGCACGGCGGGCGCAGGCGGCGATGGCCTCGATCAGCTGGCCGTTCGACGTCACCTTCTTGCCGTCGGCGAGATAGAAGGCATCTTCGAGACCGGTGCGCAGATGACCGCCGAGCTCCGCACAGCGCTGGTGCAGCGGCCAGATCTCTTCGCGGCCGATCGCGGTGACCTGAAATTGCGCCTCGGGACGCTTCAGCTTGATCAGGATCGGCAGCAGATCGGGATCCGACGGCATGCCGGAGGCGACGCCCATCACAAAGTTATACTCGAGCGGGCCCTTGTACATGCCGACCTGGCGGTACATGCCGACGCAGCGGACGATGCCGACGTCAAAACATTCGAATTCGGGGATGGTACCGACCGCGTTCATGACGTCGAGATAGTCCTTCACCTTCTCGACCGCATTGTCGAACATCATCGGCGGCCAGGCCCAGCTGTTGTCGGCCTTCACCTTGAGATAGTTCAGCGAGCCTGCATTGCAGGCGGCGATCTCCGGCCTGGTCTCACGGATGCAATCCAGCGCACCGCTGTAGTTCGGCCCGGAGACGCCGGAGGTGTGGTTGATGATCACGCCGGGGCAGGCTTCGCGGATCGCCTGCTGGATCTCCTTGCTGACGCTGACCTCCCAGGACGGCAGATGCCCCTTGTCCGGCGCCTGCTGACGCAGATGGATGTGCATGATGGACGCGCCGGCATCGAACGCAGCCTTGGCCTCGCGCGCCATCTGCTCGGGCGTCACAGGCACGTTGTGCTGCTTCGGGTCGGTGAGCACGCCGTTCAGCGCGCAGGTGATGACGGCCTTGTCGCTCATGCCTTGAATGTCTCGCACGTTGATAATTCAACGCTTGCGATCATGTGATGGGCGGCATGCGGCTTCTTGCGCGGAGAAGCTGGAATGGGCCAGATGTCGTAGGGTGGGCAAAGGCGCTCTTGCGCCGTGCCCACCATGTCTCAGCGTGGATCGAAGATGGTGGGCACGCTGCGCTTTGCCTACCCTACGAGAGCATCCTACGATGCCTCCGCGAGCCTCACCGTCTCGGTGCTGCGATAAATCGCAAGATCACGCGAGCCGACGAAGATCGCGCGCGGCTTCAGGCCGTAGAAGCGGCGGATCGAATGGCTGAAATGGGTGGAATCGGGATAGCCGATGTCCTGCGCGAGATGGGCGAGGTTGAGGTCCTGGTTGGCGAAGTGCAGCAGATGCCGCGCGCGCTTCCAGGCGCGGAAGGAGCGGAACGAGATGCCGGTCTCTTCCTTGAACAGATGCAGGAAACGCGAAGCGGAAAGTCCGGCGTCCGCCGCGCACGTGTCCGCCGTCACGGGCTCACCTGTGAAGCGGCCGATACGGGCGACCGCACGCGTCACGCGGGGGTCGAGCACCCGGCGCGGCAGCGCTTCGCCAAAACACATCTCGTCGAATTCGGCGGTGGTGATGTCGCCGTAGCGGCGCTGGCGCATCAGCGTGTAGGCGGCGAGGATCTTGCGGGCATAGACGGCCTTGTCGGGTCCGGTGAGCCGCTCGGCCAGGACCTCGATCACGCCATCAGGCATGCTCTCCGGCTCCAGCGTGACGCTGATCGCGGTGCGGTAGTCGCTGGCAATGGAATGCCGCTGGTTCGGCAGGGTGACGAACAGCTCGCCAGTGGCGAGGGCATCATCGATCGTCAGATGCAGGCTGCCCTTGACCGCGACATAGACGTGACAGCAGCCGGGGGTCCGCTTGCGGGGGCGGCCGAGCAGGCCGGCATAGAATACCCGCTCCGGCGTGATCAGCATCAAATGGTCGGATTCGCGACCGTTATCTTCCATTGGGATCCTCCTCGCGCGGCTCTTTGGCCGCTGCGGACGGAGGTCACCTTAGCGGAAATCTGGGCGCTGTCACGGCGGGATAGCGCTATCATGAAGCGCAAGAGGTCGGCAGCCCGCGAGGGTGGTGGACGAGACGGAACTCCTGGCAATATCGTCGTCCCGGCTTTCGCCAGGACGACAGTTAAGCCCTTACTCTTGGCGCCACGTTCTGCTCGACGCCGGCCTGTTGCTCCGCAGCAACCGCGCGCTTGAAACCATCGCGCTGCTGCAAGCGCGTCCAATAAGCTGCGACATTTGGCCCAAAATCCTTGGCAAGCCCGATAGTATCGGCGAGGCGGAGCGCGTATCCGATCACGATGTCGGCGGCGGTGAAGCGGCCAGCACACAAGGCCTCGGTATTTGCGGTGGCTGCCTCGACGGCGCGCAGCCGGCCCAAGAACCATTTGGCATAGTCGCCGGCGACCTGCGGATTGCGGCGCTCTTCCGGCTCGAGCTGGGTGTATCGGAGCACCAGCGTCTGCGGGAAGGTTAACGTGGCGTCGCTGAAATACATCCAGTTCAAGAACGCGCCATAGGCGGGATCCTCCGGCCCGACCATCAGTGGCGTCGGTCCATGTCTGACGCCGAGATAGTGGCAGATGCCGGACGATTCCGTCATTCTGGTCTCGCCATCAACCATGAAGGGAATCGTGCCCAACGGATTGAGCGCGAGGTATTCCTTGGCGAAGACCCGGGGCGGGAACGGCAGCATCTTGAGCTCGTAGGAAAGCCCCATTTCCTCCAGCATCCAGAGCGGACGGAACGAGCGCGCGCCGTCGCAGTGATAGAGCGTGACCATCAGGAACTTCCTTTGCTGCCGGGCAGCGTGCCCATCATCTTGCACAGGACCATCAGCATGACCTCGTCGGCGCCGCCGCCAATCGATGTCAGGCGGCTGTCGCGATAGGCTCGACTGACCGGCGTCTCGTTGGTAAAGCCCATTCCGCCCCAATATTGCAAGCAGGCGTCGGTAAGCTCGCGGCCGAGCCGGCCGGCCTTCAGCTTGGCCATGGTCGCCAGTTTTGTGACATCCTCGCCCGCCACCAGCGCCTCGCCGGCACGGTAGATCAGCGCGCGCAACAGCTCGACCTCGGTCTGCATTTCGGCAAGCTTGAAATGGACGACCTGGTTGTCGAGGATCGACTTCCCGAAAGCCTTACGGTTGCGGGTGTATTCGATGGTCTCGTTGATGATGTATTCATGCGCCTTCAGGCAGGCGGCCGCGCCCCAGAGGCGCTCCTCCTGGAACTGGATCATCTGATAGGTAAAGCCCTTGCCCTCCTCGCCGATCCGGTTGCGCTTGGGCACGCGGACATTGTCGAAGAAGATTTGTGCGGTATCCGACGAGCGCATGCCCATCTTGTCGAGCTTGCGCGCGACAGTGACGCCCTTGATCTTCATGGGCACGCAGATCAGCGACTTGTTGCGGTGAACGGGTCCGTCGCCGGTGTTGGCGAGCAGGCAGATCCAGTCGGCCTGAGTGCCGTTGGTGATCCACATCTTGCCGCCATCGATGACGTAATCGTCGCCGTCGGAGCGCGCATTGGTCTTGATCGAGGCGACGTCGGAGCCCGCGCCGGGCTCGGAGACGCCGATGCAGGCCACATAGTCGCCAGAGATCGAGGGCGCCAGGAATTCGCGCCGCACCTCGTCGGAGCCGAACCGCGCCAGCGCCGGCGTCGCCATGTCGGTCTGCACCCCGATCGCCATCGGCACCCCGCCGCAATTGATGGCGCCGAGTTCCTCCGCCATCATCAGCGCGTAGGAATAGTCGAGGCCGGATCCGCCGAATTCGACCGGCTTGTTCAGTCCGAGAAAGCCGAGGCTGCCCATCTTCCTGAACAGCTCGTGCGCCGGGAAGATGTCGGCCTGCTCCCATTCATCGACGTGCGGATTGATCTCGTTGGCAATGAATTTCTGTAAGGAACGACGGATCTCGTCGTGGTCGGCGGTAAACAGCATTGCTTCCTCTCGTCGTCACAACCCCATCTGCCGCGACGCCAGATCCTTCATGATCTCCTCGGTGCCGCCGCCGATGGCGTTGACCTTGACCTCGCGATAGATGCGCTCGGCCTTGATGCCGCGCATGAAGCCGGCGCCGCCAAAAATCTGCACGGCTTCAGAGGCGCAGAATGCCATGGTCTGGGTCGCCTGGTTCTTCATCATGCAGATTTCGGCGACCGGGCTTTCACCCTGCTCCAGCCGCCAGGCCAGCATCTCCAGCATCGCTTGCGACGCGGCGACCTTCTGCGCCATGTCGACGATCTTGTGGCGGATCACCTGGTGCTGCGCGAGCGGCTTGCCGAATGTCTTGCGCTCCTTGGCGTAGGCAATGGCTTCGTCGAGGCAGACGCGCGCGAACGCGGTGCAGCCCGCCGCCATGCCCATGCGCTCGCTGTTAAAATTCCGCATGATGATCTTGAAGCCCTGGCCTTCCTCGCCGATCAGGTTTTCCGCCGGTACGCGGCACTCGTCGAAATGCAGGGTCGCGGTGTCAGAGGCCCACCAGCCCATCTTCTTCAGCTTTGTCCGGGACAGGCCCGGCGTATCCCCCTCGATCAGGAGCAGGCTGACGCCGCCGGCGCCCTCACCCCCGGTACGCACCGCAACGGTCAGATAGTCGGCGCGCATACCCGAGGTGATGAAGGTCTTCTCGCCGCTCACGACGTAGTGATCTCCGTCGCGCCGCGCCTTGGTCCGGAGGCTCGCAACATCAGACCCGCCGCCCGGCTCGGTGATCGCGAGCGCCGAGATTTTCTCTCCCGCGAGCACCTGAGGCAGCACGCGCGCCTTAACCTCCGGGCGCGCGGCCCGCGCGACCGGCGGCGAACCGATCGTATGGCTCATCAAGCTGGCGCTGACGCCACCGGCGCCAGCACGCGCCAGCTCCTGGCTGGCGACGATCTTCATGAACTGGTCGGCGGCGATCCCGCCATATTCCTCGGGGAAACCGAGCCCCAAGAGCCCGATCTCGGCCGCCTTGCGATAGAGCGCGCGGGGGAATTCGCCGGCCTCGTCCCACTCGTGGGCGAAGGGCGCAATCTCCTTGTCGACAAAGCGGCGCATGACGTCACGAAAGGCGTCATGTTCGGCGGTATAGAACGGGCTCATCATCGCACTCTCGCCCTGCTGGCGGATTCGTCTCGTGCAACATGGCCGGAACTTTGACGGCTCACTTGCGCGGAGTGGCTGGCCAAGGCTCCCCTCCGAGCAGGCTCGCTCTAGCAACTCAACGCAAGACGATTTTCATCGCTCGCGCGCCAACTCCGGATCAAAAAAAGGCGTGGTGCACAAACTCCGGCTGGCCCCAGGGCCATGCCGGGCATGGTGCATGGCAATAGGGACGCGGGCGGCACCAGACCGCCGAGGGAGGAATTTTTGGCCGTTCGTTACTACGACTGGATCGCCCACCATGGCCGCCGCACGCCGAGCAAGGTCGCGGTGATCGACCTCGCGAGCGAGCGCCGCTTCAGCTATGCGCAGCTCGATGCGCGCATCTCTCGTCTCGCCTCATTTCTGCGTCATACGCTGGAGGTCTCGCGCGGCGAGCGGGTCGCGGTGCTGGCGCTGAACACGACCGATACGCTGGAGGTGCAATTCGCCTGCGGGCGATTAGGTGCGATCTTCGTGCCGCTGAACACCCGGCTCACCGTTCCCGAACTCCAGTTCATCACCGGCGATTGCGCCCCGAAGGTGATGATCCACGACACCGATCTCGCCGAAACGGCACTTGCCGTGGCGAAGCTCTGCGGCATTGAGACGAGCCTGCTGCTTGGTCCCGGCGGGACTTACGAGGCCGGCATCGCCGCCGCAAAGCCACTGGGGAAAATCGAGGAGGTCACCCTCGATGATGCCTCGACCATCATGTACACCTCCGGCACGACGGGTCATCCCAAGGGCGCCACCATCACCCATGGCATGACCTTCTGGAATTGCGTCAATCTCGGCGGCCCCGCCTGCATCGGGCCATCCTCGGTGCTGCTCACCGTGCTGCCGCTGTTCCACACCGGCGGACTGAACTGCTACACCAATCCGGTGCTGCATGCCGGTGGCACCGTGATGATCATGCGCGCCTTCGATCCCGGCACGGCGCTCGGCCTGATCAACGATCCCGCGCAGGGCATCAACGTGTTCTTCGGCGTGCCCGCGATCTACCAGTTCATGGCCCAGCATCCGGCCTTCGCGACCACCGACCTCGGCCGGCTGATCGTCGGCGGTGTCGGCGGTGCACCAATGCCGGTGCCGCTGCTCAAGGTGTGGGAGGCGCGTGGCGTCGCGCTTCAGCAGGGCTACGGCATGACCGAGACCTCGCCGGCCGTGCTGGTGCTCGACCGCGAGGATGCTGCACGGAAAGCCGGCTCCGCCGGCAAGCCGGTGTTGCACACCGAAGTGCGCATCGTGCGTCCCGATGGCAGCGACGCCGATATCGGCGAGCTTGGTGAGCTCTGGGTCAAGGGACCGAACATCACGCCCGGCTACTGGAACAGGCCGGAGGCGAACAAGACGTCGTTCACCGACGGATGGCTGCACACTGGCGACGCGACACGCGTCGACGAGGAAGGCTTTTACTACATCGTCGACCGCTGGAAGGACATGTACATCTCCGGCGGCGAGAACGTCTATCCGGCTGAGGTCGAGAACGTCCTGCACCAACTCGACGCCATCGCGGAAGCCGCCGTGATCGGCATTCCCGATCCGCAATGGGGCGAGGTTGGCCTCGCCATCGTCGCGGCGAAGCCGGGCCAGCGGTTGACCGAGGCCGATGTCTTCTCGCACTGCGCGGCGAATCTCGCGCGCTTCAAATGTCCGCGCCAGGTCCGCTTCGTCGATGCGTTACCACGCAACGCCACCGGCAAGATCCACAAGCCGACCTTGCGCAAGGAATTCTCGATCACTTCCGAAGTCGACAAGAAAGCCGCCAACGCCTGATCAAAGCGCCCCTCGCGGGCGCTTTTCTTTTTTGAAGTGCCAAAGTCAGAAGAAACCCCAAAGAAGCCCCAAGGAATTTACATGAACAAGAAACTCTCCCTGTTTGCCGCGGCAACGGCGATGACGCTGTTTGCGACCCACTCCGCGTATGCCCAAAAAGCGTACGACACCGGCGTCACCGACACCGAGATCAAGATCGGCAATGTCGAGGCCTATTCCGGGCCGGCTTCCGCCTACGGCGTCATCGGCAAGACCGAGGAAGCCTATTTCAAGATGATCAACGACCAGGGCGGCATCAACGGCCGCAAGATCAACTGGATCTCCTACGATGACGGCTACTCGCCGCCGAAGACGGTTGAGCAGATCCGCAAGCTGATCGAGAGCGACGAGGTCTTCCTGGTGTTCAACGCGCTGGGCACGCCGACCCAGACCGCCGTGCAGAAGTATCACAATTCCAAGAAGGTGCCGCAGCTGTTCCTCGCCACAGGCGCCAGCAAGTGGAACGACCCGAAGAATTTTCCCTGGACCATGGGCTTCCAGCCCAGCTACCGCGTCGAGGCACAGATCTTCGCCAAGTATATTTTGAAGGAGAAGCCGGACGGGAAGGTTGCGATCTTCTATGCCAACGATGATTTCGGCAAGGACTACCTCGCCGGCATCAAGGACGTGTTCGGCGACAGGGCATCGAAAATGATCGTGGCGGAAGAGAGCTACGAGACGTCGGAGCCTTCGATCGACGCCCATATCGTCAAGCTCAAGGGGACCGGCGCCGACGTCTTCGTCAACATCGCGACCCCGAAATTTGCGGCGCAGGCGATCAAGAAGATTGCCGAGCTGGAGTGGAAGCCGATGCATCTCATGACCGATGTCTCGGTCTCGATCGGCGCGGTGATGAAGCCGGCCGGCCTCGAGGCATCCGAAGGCGTGCTGTCGGCCGGTTATCTGAAGGACGCGTCGGACCCGCAGTGGAAGGATGATGAGGGCATGAAGAAGTTCATGGTCTTCGTCGACAAATACATACCCGGCGCAAATATTTCGGACGCCAATCTGGTTTACGCCTATGCCGCAGCCCAGACCATGGTGCAGGTGCTGAAGCAGGCGGGCGACAATCTGACCCGCGAGAATGTGATGAAGCAGGCAGCGAGCCTCAAAGACTTCGTCCCCGACACCCTGATCCCGGGGATCAAGGTCAACACCTCGGCCACGGACTTCGCGCCGATCGAGCAGCTCAAGATGTGGCGATTCAAGAAGGGCCAGTGGGAGCTGTTCGGCGACATCATCAGCGCCGAAACCGGCGGCTAGTCGACTGAAAACTACCGAATAGCGGCCGAAGGGCCGCTATTCTTTTCAAGCGAGCGACGACGCTATTCCCGCGCTTTCGACCTCGATCATGTCGTGGCCGACGTCGATGCCTGCGACGGACAGGCCGAGACGACGCGAATCGCCGACGCCTCTGAACCCGGGGCATGCCCAGGCGAGGGTGACGATGCCTGACGGCGGCAGATCGAGGCTCAGCGTGTAGCCATCATAACTGGTCACGACCGCCTCGGGCGCGACGGGCTTGCCGTCGAGATAGAATCGCGCGTCGATCGTATGCAGCGGCGCGCGAAGCGCCGGGCTTCGAACGCGGACGATGGTGCGGCCGGGCATCCCCTTGATCCGCACGGCAGCCTCCGGTTCGCTCCAGCGGAACGTGTGACCGGCGGAGAACTCCTCGGCATGGAATCCGGTCTGCGCGATAATCTGCTCCCCAAGAAGCCCGCCAGCAGACCGCGCATCTCGCCCGAGACGATGAATGCAATCGAGTCTCTGATGCCGGATCAGCGCGGCGATGTATCGCCGCATCCATCGCGCGATCGCCTCGCTCGATCCGGCGACCGTCAGAACGACCAGCACGGCCCGCGCGTGCCATGCCCCCAGCCGCGCGAAGCCGCGCGCGCCGAGATCGCCGAGCAGCGCCGGCACGGACCAACGCCACAACGCCAGCAATTTCTCGCCAGGCCGTCTCCAGCCGCCGCCAGCGAGGCTGTAGCGCAGGAGCGCGTTCAATGCATTGCGGGCGAGCGACGTGCCGGCCTCGCTCCGCGAGCTCCACTCGATCGGAATGTCGAGCAGCTCGCTGCCGGGATCGTTGCGGGCCTCGCTCAGATAGCGAATCTCGCCTTGCACGAAGTCGAGCGTGAATTGCTTCAGCTCGTCGAGCTCGCCGACATAGTAGTGATGGAAGCGCGCCTCCTCGAGATAGCCGAGGGAATAGCCTCTCGCGTGATAGGCGGCGGCAAGCACCCATTCGGCGAAATGACCGAACTCCTCGCGCAGGCCGCCGCATTCCCGGTAGACGTCGCGCCGCGTCACGAAACACTGATCCAGGATCTTGCGCCAGGGATGCTGCTTCATACCGAACTCGATGTCGGCCTGGTACATGGCTGCCTCTGCCACGGATAGCCGGTTATGGCAGATCGGGATCGAACGGCAGGAAAAGCCGGCCCAGTCGGGATGAGCATCGATCGCGCGAATGCAGAGTTCGATCACGTCGGGTTCGGGCCGGCAGTGCGATTCCGTGAAGAACAGATAGCTGCCGCGCGCCTTCGTCGCGCCGAATGCGCAGAGCCCGATGTCGTGTTCGGAATCGGCGAATTCGAGGCGAGCCCTGTTGCCGGCCAACGCCTTCAACTGTTCGCGTGCCGTGAAATCCGGCGGCACGACCAAGATGATCTCGTAGAGCGATTTGTCGGCAGTCTGCGACGTCCAGCCGAGCCAGGACAGCTCCCACTGCCCGCGGTGAGATTCGAGCGGGATAATGATTGAGAACAGCGGAGATTCGCCGTCGTCGAGTGCGGGCGCGTCCTGCATGTCCCCTTATAGACGCATGCTGCGTCATTCCGGCTAATTTCTTGCGGACTATACCGACAGAAACAGCGCGAACGATTCTTCCACCGTTCGGCGCAGATGCTGTTGGTACAGTTCGTGGTTGGCATCGCCGGGCGCGACCCGACCCAGCGAGGGCTTCGCGAAGTTTCGGAGCGGCACATAGGCGATCGGCGCTGCGATCGGCGTCAGCTGCGAGCCGGGGCCGGCGCGGAGTGTCGAGATGATCCCGTACATTTCGCCGGCGACCGTCGGCCGCGACACCGTGATCACGCGATGCTGGCCGTGCTTGATGATGACGAGATAGATGAAGCCGGACTGATGCGGCACGGCGACCTCGCCGGTGTGTTCATAGGCGGCATCGGTCCGTTCCCCCTCGCGGAACACCAGTGCAGAGACTTTCGGCTCCCAGACGATCTCGGTGCGGTAGGCGAAGATCGCGTCCTTGTCGCCGAACGACGGCCGCAACGTGATGTAGACGTCCTCGAGCCAGGTCACCGCGCGATGGGCATAGGAGCCGAGGCTGTCGGGCGCGACATCGTTTGCGGCCGGAGGCGTCACCACGGCGGCGCTTCTGCGCAGGGAAACGCCCAGCGCCTGCTCCAGCCGCACCGTGGTCGCCAGGGTGAACGGCCGTCGGCCGCCGAGCACCTTCTCGAGAGTCGACAGGCTGAGCTTGGCCTGCTCGGCCAGCGCCTGCCGGGAGATCCGGCGCCTGGCGAGCTCCTCGCGAATGGTCTCTGCGATCTCGCGACTTTGCTCGTCCGAAAGCTGCTTGTCGGTGAATTTGTCCTGCGTCTGCATCGTGGCCCTGCTCCAGGACGACATCCTAGCAGGGCGGACAAACCAGCACAAAACCGCACTTCGCCCCCCCGGCGGCGGCCCGCGCGGGCCGGCCGCGACGGATCATTGCCGATCATTCTGCTCGCGCAATCGGGCCGTCCCGGCGGATGCTCATAGCCAGCAAACATCCTCGGGAGCAGGCAAAATGGATACCTACGACACGATGGACAGCAACGAACACCCTTGGCTGGGCAGACTGATCGTGGTCGGACTGTTCCTTCTGGCGCAGGGCATCGCGGTGATGCTGGTCGCCTTCGTGGCGCTGCTGGTGAGCTTGGAGCCGGGCTGGTCGGCGACGACGGAGCAGGCCAGCCTGCTCCAGCCCGGCGATGCCAAATCCGGGTCTCTTCTCCTCAAGGAGGACGGCGCCTACACGGAAGCGATCCGCCTCGGCATCGACGTCGACATCACGGTATCAGGCCCGACGCTGCGCGCCCGCGTCACCCAGATCTTCCGCAATCCGACCAAGGATTGGGTCGAGGCGACCTATGTCTATCCGCTCCCCGCCGGCGGTGCCGTCGATTCGCTGAAGATGGTGGTCGGCAACCGCGTCATCGTGGGCGACATCAAGGAGCGGCAGCAGGCGCGCGTGATCTACGAAGAGGCGCGCCGGGCCGGCCAGAAGGCCGCGCTCACCGAACAGGAACGGCCGAACATCTTCACCAACTCGGTCGCCAATATCGGTCCCGGAGAAACCGTGCTGGTGCAGATCGAATATCAGGAACCGGTGCACCAATCCGGCAACGAATATTCGCTGCGCCTGCCGTTGGTAGTGGGGCCGCGCTACAATCCGGCGCCGATCGTCCAGAGCGTCGATTTCCGCAACGACGGTTCCGGCTGGGGCGCGACGAATTCGGACCCGGTGCCGGACCGCGACCGCATCTCGTCGCCCGTGCTGGATCCCGCCCGGAATGCGCCGGTCAATCCGACCAGCATCACGGTGCGCCTGAACGCCGGCTTTGCGCTCGGCGAGGTCAAGAGCCTCCACCATAATTTCAAGGTCGAGAGCCCGGACAATACGACGCGAATTGTCACGCTTGCCGACGGTGCCGTGCCTGCCGACCGCGATTTTGAACTGACCTGGAAGCCGGCTGCCGTGAAGGCGCCGTCGGTCGGCTTGTTCCGCGAGCACGTCGGCGACGCCGATTATCTGCTCGCCTTCGTCACCCCGCCCGCCGCCGAGCAGGCGATGCAGAAGCCACGGCCGCGCGAGGTGGTGTTCGTGATCGACAATTCCGGCTCGATGGGCGGCACGTCGATCGTTCAGGCCAAGGCGAGCCTCACCTACGCGCTCTCCCGTCTCCAGCCGACCGACCGTTTCAACGTCATCCGTTTCGACGACACCATGGACGTGCTGTTTCCGGCTTCCGTGGCGGCGGATGCCGAGCGTGTCGGTGAAGCCACCTCGTTCGTCAGCGCGCTGCAGGCGCGTGGCGGCACCGAGATGGTGCCGGCGATGCGGGCCGCTCTGACCGACAAGCTCGGCGACGCCAGCATGGTTCGCCAGGTCGTATTCCTGACCGATGGTGCGATCGGCAACGAGCAGCAATTGTTCGAAACGATCACGGCGATGCGCGGCCGCTCGCGCGTGTTCATGGTCGGCATCGGGTCGGCGCCCAACACCTATCTGATGACGCGCGCCGCTGAGCTCGGCCGCGGTGCCTTCACCCATATCGGCTCCGTCGAGCAGGTCGAGGAGCGCATGCGGGGCCTGTTTGCCAAGCTCGAGAACCCGGCCGTGACCGGGCTGAGCGCCAAGTTCTCCGAAGCCAAGGCCGACGTCACACCGACGATCATTCCCGACGTCTATCGCGACGAGCCGCTGGTGCTGGCGGCAAAGCTCGACACGCTGGCGGGCTCGGTCGAGATCAAGGGCCGCGTCGGCGACCGCCCATGGTCGGTGACGCTGCCGCTGCAAAATGCGGCCGAAGGCAAAGGCCTGTCGAAGCTTTGGGCCAAGCGCAAGATCAATGATGCCGAAGTGGCGCGCACCCTGCGCGAGATGACGCCCGAAGACTCCGACAAGGCGATCCTGGCACTGGCACTCGACCATCAGATCGTCACCCGGCTCACCAGCCTCGTCGCGGTCGACAAGACGCCGAGCCGTCCCGAAGGCGAGCCGCTCAAGCCCAGCGAGTTGCCGATCAACCTGCCGGCCGGTTGGGATTTCGCGAAGGTCTTTGGCGAACGACAGCAGGTCCCGGCGCAGCTCCGCGAGCGTCACGCCGATGCTCGCAACCAGCCGGCCACGAGGCGGCCGACGCCCGCTGCACCGGATACGATCCGCCTGCCCAAGACCGCGACCTCAGCAGAGCTGAAAATGACCGCAGGCCTGATCCTGATCGTGCTCGCCCTGTTCCTGTTCGTGTTCAACCGGCGTCAGACCTTGCTCACTGACGCCGCTTGAGAGAGGAGTCCCCCTAACTCCTCTGTTAGCGCGCGCGGCTGCCCGTCCCACACCAACGGCCGCGCGCGCCTTTTTTGAACACGCCGCCTCAACCGAATTCGTCATTGCGAGCGAAGCGAAGCAATCCAGAAATCCCTCCAGGGAGGCAGTCTGGATTGCTTCGTCGCTTCGCTCCTCGCAATGACGGGAAGATGTGCCATGCCCCGCTTCATCTCTCCCCTGGCTCTCGCCCTGATCGGCATCATCCTTTTCGGCGACGGCGCCTACATCCATGCCAAAGCGTGGCTCGCGCAGGTGCTGCTGGAGCGCGCGTTCGACCGGAGCGTTGCAACCGGCGAAGTGGTCAGGCCATGGTCATGGGCCGATACCTTGCCGGTCGCGCGAATCGAGGTGAAGCGGATCGGCGCCAGCGCGATCGTGCTGGAAGGCGCGAGCGGCCAGGCGCTCGCTTTCGGGCCCGGCCATATCCGCCAAACGGCTGACGCGGGCGAACGGGGTGTTGCCGTATATGCAGCGCATCGCGACACTCATTTCCGTTTCCTACGGAATGTTGCCATTGGTGATGTGATCGATGTCACACGCAGTGACGGTAAACACTTTCGCTATCGCGCGGATTCCTCCGCTGTGGTTCGCTTCGATGCGTCGGGCATCGATGCTGCGGTACGGGATGTCGAACTCGTGCTCGCGACCTGCTGGCCGTTCGACGCCATCACGTCCGGCCCCGAGCGCTACATCCTGCATGCCACCTTGATCAGAGCCGATGAATAGCGGTTCGCAATCGGTTCTGTCCAAGAGCACACGCTTGATGGAACCGCTGAACTGGCGTCGTTGGCCAGAGACCTATAAGAATAGCGGATTGAATATTTTGCGCTGCATTGCGAGAAGACCGGGGATGGACGAGGAGTTCAGGCATCGTCTCGAACAGCTCGAAAATCGCGTCGCGCTCCTGGAGAGGAATCAGGATCTCATTGCCGCCGGGCAAAGACGTTCCTCGCTTCGGAGCCTCTGGCGCCGCCCGCCGATGTGGACCTTCGAGCAATATCCGCCGCGCCTGCTCAACCTGACGGCTTTCCTGCCAGCACCTGCGATCCATTCGGGCGCGCCACGAATCGCGATGGTCACGCCGAGCTACAACCATGTGCAATATCTCGGCGCCACGATCGACAGCATCGTCAGCCAGAACTATCCGGACCTGTATTATCACGTGCAGGACGGCGCCTCGATCGACGGCACGCTCGATCTCCTGAAGAGCCGAGGCGATAGCCTGAGCTGGAGCAGCGAACCGGACAAGGGGCAATCCAGCGCGATCAATCTCGGCTTCGCCGGCGTCGAGAGCGAGATCATGGCCTATCTCAACAGCGATGACGTGCTGCTGCCCGGGACACTTGCCTATGTCGCAAATTACTTCATCGCACATCCGCATGTCGACGTCGTCTACGGCCATCGCGTCTTCATCGATCGCGAGGGACTCGAGGTCGGCCGCGCCGTGTTGCCGCCCCATGACGGCAAGGCGTTGCGATATGCCGACTACATTCCGCAAGAGACAATGTTCTGGCGCAAGCGCGTGTGGGACAGGATCGGGCCGATCGACGAGAGCTTGCACTACGCGATGGACTGGGACTTCATCCTGCGAGCGCAGGCCGCAGGATTCAAATTCGCACGCTTGCCGCGATTTCTCGCCTGCTTCCGAATCCATGACGCACAAAAGACGGCATCCACCTATGCGGTCGGCGTCAGGGAGATGGGCATCCTGCGGCGACGCATTCTCGGCTTCGAACCGACACAGATGCAGATCCGGCGCGCCATCGCTCCTTATCTGGCGAAGCAGTTGGCCTATCACTACGCCTACAAGCTCGGCATGCTGAGATATTGAACGACCGCGCAAGCAGTGATCCGAGGATGTCGATCTCCAGGGCTTGACGCGCGCTCATTCCACCGCACGGCATACCCGCCCACGCGGTTGCCAGTCCGAAGAACTCGCCATAGAACAGAGCGACGCACCGCCAACAAGAACAACAGGTGAGGTCACACCATGGAAGCTCGCGTATCTGCCGCCTCCGCTTCATCGCGCCCATGGTCTCCGCCGCCCGATGCCAGCGACATCGTCAAGGGCATCCACGCCATGCTGCATCCGCGCAACATCGTGCTGGTGGGCGCGACCGACAAGCCCGGCAACTATGCCGAGCGCATTTGGAACAATCTGGTCAAATACGGCTACGAAGGCGGGCTCTATCCGGTCAACGCCAAACGCGACACCGTCTGGGGTGTCCCCTGCTACAAGGACTTTGCAAGCCTCCCGGAAAAGCCCGACCACGTGCTGGTGCTGGTCCCGGCGCGCTTTGCCGTGCAGGTGATCCGCGATGCCGCCGCGGCCGGCGCGCGCTCGGCCACCATCGTCACCTCGGGCTTCAGCGAGTTGCAGGACGAGGAAAGCCAGAAGCTCGCCGCCGAACTGCAAGCGGCCGTGCGCGAGACGGGATTGGCGGTCACCGGCCCGAACTGCCTCGGCAATTTGAGCGCCGGCGAAAAGCTCTTCACCAATATCGACGACCGTATCGTCACCATGGAACAGGGCGCGGTGGCGATTGCAGGGCAATCCGGCGCCATCGTCATGGCGATCCGCCAGGCTTTGGAAGATCGCGGCGTCGGGGTTGGCTACATGGTGACGACCGGCAACGAGGCCGGGCTCGAGACCCCGGACCTGATGCGCTATTTCGCCGAGGATCCGAGCATCAAGGTGATCGTGGTCTACCTCGAAGGCGTGCGCAACACCAAGGCGTTCCGGGACGCCTGCAAGGCGGCGCGCGCCGCGAGCAAACCGGTGATCGCGCTCAAACTCGGGGCGTCCGAGGGGGGGCGCGCGGCGGCGATGGCACACACCGGCGCGCTCGCGGGCTCGATCGAGACATTCGACGCCATTGCAACGCGCGAAGGGGTCATCAGGGTCGGCGGGCTCGACGAACTGATCGAGACCACCGAATGCTTCGTCCACGCCGCTGTGCCCAGGGGCGACCGGCTCGCCGCAGTGACGCTATCCGGCGGCAAGCGCGGCATGCTGATCGACGCCTTCGATGCAGAAGGCCTGAATTTTGCACCACTCAGCTCGCATGTCGGTTCGGAGCTGGCAAAGATGCTCGGGCCGGGCTCGATCGTCGGCAACCCGCTCGACGCTGGTTTTGCCGCGGTGGTCGATCCCTCCGTCTACATGAAAACGATCGGACTCATGATCGACGACCCCGATATCGACATCGTCATCATCGATGCCGAGCTGCCGAAAGCGCCGCACGAGCTGCGCGAGCGCAATCTGCGCATCGTCGACGAGATGGCGAGCCGGGCCGGCAAGCCGGTGATCTATATCAGCGCGATGTCGATCGGCTTTACCGAGTTCACCAAGAGCTTGCGCAAATCGCTGCCGCATCTTGCGGTCATGCAGGGCATGGATCGCGCGGTGACTGCGATCAAGTCGCTGCTCGACTACGCCAAGCTGCGCAAGGAAGTGCCCGACATCGTCTCCAGCTCGAAGCCCGCCGCGCGTGCCGTGCTGGAGAAGGCGCTGAAATCGGCAACCGGCGCCGCGCTCGACGAGGTCGCCTCCAAGAAGCTGCTGAAGGCCTATGGCATCCCGATCTCGAAGGAGGCGATCGCAGAGACGGCAGCCGAGGCCGTGAAGATCGCCAAGCAGATCGGCTTCCCTGTCGTGGCCAAGGTCGTCAGCGCCGAGATCCTGCACAAATCAGATATCGGCGGCGTGGTGCTGAATCTCACCAGCGCGGCCGAAGTGAAAAAGGCGTTCGCCGACATCACCGCGCGGGTGAACAAGCTGAAGGGCAAGCCGAAGCTCGACGGCATCCTGATCGCGCAACAGGTCAAGGCCGATCTGGAACTCGTGGTCGGCGCCTCCCTCGATGCCGAGATGGGCCCGGTCGTGCTGTTCGGCACCGGCGGCATCGACATCGAGCTGATGAAGGATGTCGCGCTCGCCGGTGCGCCGCTGGACGAGGACGAGGCGCGGCTTCTGATCGGCCGCACCAAGGCCGGCATCAAGATGCGCGGCTATCGCGGCAAGCCGGCCTTGCACGAGGCCTCCGCGGTGAAGGCGCTGGTAGGCCTCTCCAACCTGATCGCGGATGCCGGCGACCGGATCGCCTCGATCGACGTCAATCCGTTCCTGATCAATGCCAAAACAGGCGTCGCCGTCGATGCCCTGATCGTGCTGAACAATGCTGCGGCCAAGCGCGCCGCTGGGCATTGATGTCGCGTAGGGCGGTTCGTCGTTGCGCTTCCGCCTTCGCTCTTCGAGCAACACCGGATAAGTCGTTAACCCGCCAAGCCTAACATTGCCGCCGACAGCCTCTTCCGGGCTGCTTCCAACTTCCCCGTTTTGGCCGTAAAATCACCCGGCATGGCACGCGCGAGCAATCTGGTGATCGGAACGGCGACGCTGGCGGTGATCGCCGTGGCGTTCGGCGGCGTGCTCGGCGTGCAGAAATGGCGCACCCTCCAGAGCCGCAGCCAGTTGCGCGTGGTATTCGAGGGCGGCTCCGCCAGCGGATTGCGTCGCGGCGGACCGGTCAATTTCGACGGCGTCCCCGCAGGCCAGATCCTGTCGATCAAGCTGGACAATCCGCGCAAGGTCGTGGCGCTGGTGATGCTCGACAATACCGCGCCGATCCGCAAGGACACGGTCGCGGGCATCGAGTTTCAGGGTCTCACCGGCGTCGCCGCGGTCTCGCTGATCGGCGGCGCGCCCTCGGCGCCGCCAGTGCCGCTGGACTCGGACGGCGTCCCCGTGCTGACCGCCGATCTCAGCGACGCCGAATCGATCGTCGACACCCTACATAGTGTCGACCGCACCATCGTCAGCAACGCCCCGGCGATCAAGGAGGGCCTGCGCACGTTCGAGAACTACACCGCTGATCTCCGGAGCAAGGGCGGCGAAATCGACTCCGTCATGGCCAAGGTCGACAGCGCCTTCGCGGGCTTCGACAAGGCGGTCACAAAGATCGAAGGCGTAGTGCCCGGCTTTGCCGACGGCAAGGCGGATGAACTGTTCGAAAAGATCCAGGGATTGCACGAGCTCGCCGATACCATGAGGAAGAAATCGGCGAACTTCCTCGAAGACATCCGTCGCTCGCTGCTCGACGTCAGCGAGGCCGCCAACAAGATGAGCGGGACACCCACACCGGCCGCCGCTCCGCGCCCGCCGCGCAAGCCGGCGCAGCAGAAACGGTAGCGCCTACCAGGCGTAGCGGACGACGCCCTTGCCGGCGTAAGAGCGGGTGACATTCGAGAACTCCCCCTCGAAAGTCGCCGACGCAGACCAGCCGTTCATCCAGCTCATCTGCACTGCCGCTGTGGTCAGCGCGGAATCGTGCGCCTGGGCGGCGCCGTTCACCACGAACGCGGATCCCGGCAACGTCTGGAAGACCGCACCGACGGTGCGATCCGGATTGTAGTCATGTGCCCAGGCGACGCGGCCGCGCAGGGTCATCAGGCCGCCGGCAGCGGCGAATGACCTGTCCGCGCGCAGGCCGAGCTCAGTGCGGGTGCTGGTCGCGTCCTTGGCGGCATAATTCAGCGCGAAGACGTTGCTGCCGACCACAGCGAACTCCGAATAGCTCGGAAGACTGAACACGGTGGCCTGGAGCGCCGCATAGGGCGTGAGGCCGATCCACTGCGAGGCATAGCGATAGCCGCCCTCGATACGGCCCGAGAGCGCGTTGGCGCTGAACTGCGCACGCAACTGGTCGACGCCGGCGGCGGTGACGATGCGGTTGGTCGTGACGTCCTGCCAGCCATAGGCCAGCGCGGCCGTTATGTAGGCCGGTCCTGCGTTGTGACGCACGAAGGCGCCGGCCTGGAACAGGTCGGAGCGACCCCAGCCGAGTCCGTTGACGTTGAAGCCGGTCGCCCCGCCCGCAAGCGCGAAGCCGGCGATCGTGGACGGCGAGAAGCGGTAGTCGAGGCCGACGGCCGTGCCGTAGACGCTGCTGCTGGTGTTGTTTGAGCCGAGGCCGGCATTGCCGTCGGTGGTCTGCGAGCCACCATAGCCGGCCGCCCACACGTCCCAGCGTTGTTCGAAACTCGTCGGCGGCGTCTTGCTATGGATCGAGGCAAGAGCGTCGCGTGCGTTCCTGTCGCGTGTGCCCTTGCCGGTCGCCGCATACGCATTCGCGCTCGTCTCGTCGGCGAAGGGCGTCGCAACCGGCGTCCCGTTGCGCCCCGCGCCAAACACGTCGGTGAGCAGGCTGAGAAACAGGTTCATCGCGTTGAAGGTCGTCTGCTGCGTGCCCGTCGCCGACTCGCCGGAGGCCTGCGTCAGGCCGTTAGGACCGAGGCCCGCAAACTCGGATCTCAGGCCGCCATTGGCATTGAAGAAGTTCTGAAGAGTCGTGGCGACATTCTTCTGATTGACGTTGAGAGCGTATTTCGCACCATAGTCCAGTGTGAAATTGAGATAGACAGCGCCGGCGGGATCGACGGTCGTCGTGCCGATAAGGCCCCCGGGAGCGGCGACACCGGCAAAGTTATCGGTGGCCGAGCCGGAAAACTGCATGATCTTGTATTGCGGTAACACGGTGCTGCCAGCATATAGCGAGACGCCGACGGTGCCGCTCAGGGTGACGTTGCCGAAAACATTGGCAAAGCTCGCGGTAGTTCCGCTGCCGACCTGCACGACGTAGGCCGCACCGGACTGAAAGGCGAGGTCTCCCAGAACCAGCATGCTCGAACCCGGCCTGCCGTCGCCGGGCGCGAAGATGCCTCCAGCAGCGATTGTGGTGTTGCCGACGATTCCGGCGCCGAACAGCGCGCCGCCCGCGTTCACCGTGGTCAGGATCGATTGGGAGATATCACCATCGACCCGCAGGATGCCGCCATTCACCGTCGTGGTACCGGTGTAGGTGTTTGTACCCGAAAGGGTCAGGGTGCCGCTGCCGACCTTTTCAAGTGAGCCGGGGCCTGCGGGACCGCAACCGCAGGGATTGAAATCGCCGATGACGCCGCTGACCTCCGTCGAAAGATTGTTGCCGCCGACGACCAGGGTGTTGCCGCCGCCGATGTAATAGAAGCCGCTGCCCTCGATCGATCCGGCGGTGATGCGGCCGTCGCTGTTCGGTCCGATGCTGTTGCCGAAGTCCACGATGCCCGTGCCTGTGGTGATGAAGCGTGCGTTACCACCGGTGGAATTGTCATAGAAATCGGTCTCGCCACCGTCCTTGGTAATGATCGTGGCATTGCCGGCCGTCGTGAACGCCGCGAAATTGGCGAGGCCATCAGCCTCGTTGATGATCGTTGAGCTGCCCGCGGTCGCCGTGTCGGTTCCGAACGGCGTACCAAATACGGTGGCACCGAAATCCTTGTTCAGGATCGTAGCTGACGCGGCCGAGGATTGCTCAGCAAACGCGGTGCCTCCGTTATTCTGGTTGGTGATGGTGGCCGTGCCCGCATTGGTCCGGCCAAAGAAGCCGATCAAGCCGCCATCATTGACGATGGTCGCGCGGCCGGCCGTGGCGGTGTCGGTCCCACCCCCCAATGGATCTCCGAAATAGATCAGGCCGTTGTTTGTGATCACCATCGAGCTGGCGGAGGTCGCGTTGAGGAACTGCGTCGTGCCGGAGAAACTGTTCGAGAGCGACGTGATGCCCGACGTATCGGCATTGACGACGCTGAAGAGCCCGTCATTGACGACCGCGCCGACGATGCTCGCGGTATGCGTCGCGTCGCCAAGCTGCAACGCCGCACACGAACAGATGAAGGTGCCGCCGGTATAGGTGTTGGCGCCGAGCAACGCTAGAATACCGGGTCCCTGAACGTTGATCCCGCCGCTGCCGACGATGCGTGAGCTGATCACGGCCGATGGGTCCGCCGTGCCGGTGACATCGTTGGTATCAAATGTAGTGCCGCCCGAGGCCAGCCGGAGGTCGCCGCCCTGGATGGTGTAGACCGAACCGTCGCCGGTGAGGTCAAAGCCCACGAGGCTCGTGAGTTGCACTCCGCTCGGCGTAACCGTCACCGTGCCGCCCGTTGCGGGCGTCGAGGGAACGCTACTGCCGAACAGCGTGCCGGCTGACAAGGGATCATAGGCCGTACTGACCGAACCGATCCGTCCAGTTGGTCGTGGTGTTGTCCCATACACCGCCGCCGCCGTTGACGACGCCGTTCGGCGTGGTCTGCGATCCGTTGAATACCTGCTGCGCCTGGACGGCGTCCGTCGACAGGCAGAGGCCGAACAGCATCGCAACGACGGACGACGCGGCCGCACCCACGCGCAGCCGGCTCTGCCCGCTCGATGGCGATCGAAATTCCACCCCAACGCCCCTTGTCACCGGCGCTCCCAGCCGCGCCGCCGCCAAATTAGGCGACCAGTTCCCTCCGTGAAACTACGGAATCCATGGAATCGGCCGTCGGGGACACAACCGGGGTTGATTCAGCGGGTGATGTTGCAACCGCGCCACGCTTTTGCGAGACACAATTCGCATTCTACGCACATGGGCCTGCGTCAGAGTGTCCACGCACGTGTATGGTGGTTCACATCGACGCCGATGTCAGAGCCATCGTGGCTCAGTAATTCGACGGCGCCGCTTCATTCGGGATGCCGTCGATCGGGCATTCGGCGGTCCCGGGCGTCGCGCGCGTCATCGCCTCGACCATGTCCCTTGTGCCCTCGGGATCGGCAATCCAGTTCTTGTAGAAATCATAGGGGCAGGCCGCGACGCCCCGCGGGCTTTCGCCGGAATTGATCATGCCGGTGTAACCGCGATGGACCAGCTTGTAGAGATGGTTCTGCGACTGGCCGTTGCGGCGCGCATCGCGGATCAGATGTTTCGACAGCTGGGCATATTGAATGCCGTAGTCCTCCTCGCCGCACTCGCCGAGGGTGCGGCCGTCGAAGCCGATGATCGCGGAGTGACCGAAATAAGAATAGACCCCGTCGAAGCCGGCAGCGTTGGCGACCGCGACATAGACGTTGTTGGCCCACGCCATCGCCTTTGAAATCAGGATCTGCTGCTCCTTGGCCGGATACATGTAGCCTTGGCAGCGTACGATCAGCTCGGCCCCCTTCATGGCGCAGTCGCGCCAGATCTCCGGGAAGTTGCCGTCGTCGCAGATGATCAGGCTGACCTTCATCCCCTTCGGGCCGTCGGAGACATAGGTGCAATTGCCGGGATACCAGCCCTCGATCGGCACCCACGGCATGATCTTGCGGTACTTCTGCACGATCTCACCCTTGTCGTTCATCAGGATCAGGGTGTTGTAGGGCGCCTTGTGCGGATGCTCCTCGTGGCGCTCTCCGGTGAGCGAGAATACGCCCCACACCTTGGCCTTGCGGCAGGCCTCCGCAAAAATCGCGGTCTCTTCACCGGGCACCGCGCAAGCGGTCTCGTACATCTCCTTGGAGTCGTACATGATGCCCTGGGTGGAGTATTCCGGGAAGATTACCAGATCCATGCCGGGAAGGCCGACCTTCATGCCCACCACCATGTCGGCGATCTTGCGGGCGTTGTCGAGCACCTCGGCCTTGGTGTGCAGGCGGGGCATCTTGTAGTTGACCACCGCGACGCCGACGGTGTCGTTGCTGCTGGAGATGTCGCCGTGAAGCATTTGAATTGCTCCTCTACCCTGTTTGAGATTGCCGCGTGAATCAGTGACTGATCATCCAGGGCCGCGCGGTCGGAAAACCCTTGGCGCCGCTTCTGGTCTTGCTTACCAGCCGCGCCGGCTTTTTCTTGTCCGATGAGCTCCTGCCCGACGAGTTCTTTCCCGTGGAGCAGCAGCCGCAACCGGGACCGTGCGAGGCCTTGTATTGCGCCAGCGTCTGCGGCGCGTGGGTGCTGCGCTCGTTGACGGCGTGAGCTTTTCGTTTTTCCGACGGCATGCAGAAGAAGTTCGGGGCGGTCAGAATGACGCGCGGCGCCATGATTTCACATTGCGGACAGACCTGCGGATCGTCGCATTCGGCCATCGGGCGCATATCCTTGAACGGACCGCAATCGTCACAGAGATATTCATAGACCGGCATCGCATCATCCCTACGCTGTTGTCTGTGAGAGAACTGCCGCGGCGGATGCGGGGCAGCAGCTACGCCGTCCCGCATGCCGTCGCGCAGGGATTACTTGTCCGGCGATATCGGCATCTGGATATCGCCCTTGATGTGCTTGATCGGACCCGCCGAGGACGGCATCACGTCGAAGTCGAAGATTTCCGTCGGCAGCCATAGTGTGGCGCAGGCATTCGGCACGTCGACCACGCCGGAGATGTGGCCCTGAACCGGTGCGGTGCCAAGGATCGAATAGGCCTGGGCACCGGAGTAGCCGAACTTCTTCAGATATTCGATCGCATTCAGGCAGGCCTGGCGATAGGCGATGGTGACGTCGAGATAGTGCTGCTTGCCGGCCTCGTCGACCGAGATGCCTTCGAAGATCAGATAGTCCTTGTAGTTCGGTGTGATCGGCGACGGCTTGAAGATCGGATTCTTGACGCCGTACTTCGCCATGCCGTCCTTGATCACCTCGACCTTCAGATGCAGCCAGCCGGCCATCTCGATCGCGCCGCAGAACGTGATCTCGCCGTCGCCCTGGCTGAAGTGCAGATCGCCCATTGAGAGACCGGCACCCGGCACGTAGACCGGGAAGTAGATCTTCGAGCCGCGCGAGAGGTCCTTGATGTCACAATTGCCGCCATGCTCACGCGGCGGCACGGTGCGCGCGCCTTCCGCGCCGATCTTGTCCTTGACCTCGCCCTTGGCGCGGCCGCCATGGGCCGTCGGCGCGAACGGCGGATTGGCAAGGCCCGGCACACGGGTCGGGTTGGTCGCGATCAGCTCGGCCTCGCGCTTGTTCCAGGTGTCCAGCATCTTCGGATCGGGCAGACAGCCGATCAGGCCGGGATGGATCAGGCCGGCGAAGTTGACGCCCGGAATATGCCGCGACGAGGTGTAGAGGCCCTTGATGTCCCAGATCGACTTCTGCGCCAGCGGGAAATGGTCGGTGAGGAAGCCGCCGCCGTTCTGCTTGGAGAAGAAGCCGTTGAAACCCCACATGCTCTCCTTCATCGGGCCGACGTCGAGCAGGTCGACGACGAGCAGGTCGCCGGGCTCCGCGCCCTTGACGCCGATCGGTCCGGACAGGAAGTGCACGATCGACAGATCGATGTCGCGCACATCGTCGGCGGAATCGTTGTTCTTGATGAAGCCGCCGGTCCAGTCGTAAGTCTCGATGATGAAATCGTCGCCGGGATTGACCCAGGCTACGATCGGAATGTCGGGGTGCCAGCGGTTATGCACCATGTCATTTTCATAGGCCGACTTGGTGAGATCGACCTTGATCAGTGTCTCTGGCATCGAGATGCTCCCCTTTTACACGGTTGGTTAGACGGACAGATATTTCGAAACCTGCGCGGCATCGACGGCGTCGCGCGGATCATCGCGGACGATCTCGCCGTTCTCGATCACCAGCACGCGGTCCGCGATATCGAGCGCGAAGCTCAGGACCTGCTCGGACACGACGATCGAAAGCCCCTTCTCGTCGCGGATGCGCTTGAGCGTGCGCGCCATCTCCTTGATGATCGACGGCTGGATGCCTTCGGTCGGCTCGTCCAGCAGCAGCACTTTTGGCTTGGTCGCCAGCGCGCGAGCGATCGCGAGCTGTTGCTGCTGTCCGCCGGAGAGATTGCCGCCACGGCGGTCCTTCATCTCCAGCAGCACCGGAAACAGTTCGTAGATGTCGCCGGGCACCTCGGTTCCGCCGGAGACCACGAGGCCGGTCTCGATGTTCTCCTTCACCGTCATGGTGGAGAAGATCATGCGGCCCTGCGGCACGTAGGCGAGGCCCTTGGCGACGCGCGCGTAGCTCGGCAAGGCACCGAGCTCGGCGCCCTCCATGGTCACCGAGCCGCTCTTCGTAGGCAAAATGCCCATCAGCGATTTCATCAGCGTGGTCTTGCCCATGCCGTTGCGGCCCATGATCGCCACGATCTCGTTGGGCGCGACCTTGACGTTGAGACCGTGCAGCACCTCGCTCTGGCCGTAGGCGACGTGAAGATCAGAGATAGCCAGCATCGTCGCGCTCCTTAGTGACCGAGATAAACTTCGACGACCTTGGGGTCGTTCTTCACCTTCTCCATGGTCCCTTCCGAGAGGATCTGGCCCTGGTGAAGCACGGTGACCTTGTGCGCGATGTCCTCGACGAACTTCATGTCGTGCTCGATGACGAGCACCGAGCGGTTTTTGATGATGCGGTTGAGCAGCTCGGCGGTCTTGGCGCGTTCGGACACGCTCATCCCGGCGACGGGCTCGTCGAGCATCAGCAGGTCCGGATCCTGGATCAACAGCATGCCGATTTCGAGCCATTGCTTCTGGCCGTGACTGAGCTCGGAGGCATAGGTGTTGAGCTTGTCCTTGAGGAAAATCATCTCGGCGACCTCTCCGACGCGTGACCTCACCGGCTGGTCACGCTGGAAAGTGAGTGAGCCGAATACGGTGCGGCCGCGCGGAAACGAGATCTCGAGATTTTCGAACACGGTGAGGTCTTCGAACACCGACGGCGTCTGGAACTTGCGGCCGACGCCGGCCTTGACGATCTCGTTCTCCTTCAGCTTGGTCAGCTCGGTACCGCGAAACTGGATCGAGCCTTCGGTCGCCTTGGTCTTGCCGCAGATCAGGTCGAGCACCGTGGTCTTGCCGGCCCCATTGGGGCCGATGATGACGCGGATCTCGTTCTCCTCGATATAAAACGAGAGATCGTTGACCGCCTTGAAGCCGTCGAAGGAAACCGTCAGTCCGGAGACCGCGAGCAGGAATTCCTTGGGCTGATGACCGACGAGCATGATCTATCTCCTCACTGCCAGCATGGCATCGGCATCGTGATGACCGACGAGCATGATCTATCTCCTCACTGCCAGCATGGCATCGGCATCGCGATGACCGACGAGCATGATCTATCTCCTCACTGCCAGCATGGCATCGGCATCGCGATGACCGACGAGCATGATCTATCTCCTCACTGCCAGCGTGGCATCGGCATCGTGATGACCGACGAGCATGATGGTCTCCTCACTCTGCGGGTGCGCCGTCGGCAACCGAATTGTCGGTCCAGCCCGGCTTCTTGCGCGAGGCGAACAGGCGGTCGATGCGCGGCTGCACATAGTCGGCCCAGAGCCCCGACAGACCGTTCGGGAAAGCGAGCACGACCGCGATGAACAGCGCGCCGAGACCAAACAGCCAGAGTTGCGGAAAGGATTCCGACAGGCTGGTCTTGGCGAAGTTCACCAGAATGGCCCCCCATATCGCGCCGAAGATCGACATCCGTCCGCCGACCGCGGTGTAGATCACCATCTCGATCGACGGCACGATGCCGACAAAGGACGGCGACATAAAACCGACATTGAGCGCGAACATGGCCCCGCCGATCGCGGCGAAAACCGCGGCCATACAGAACGCAAAGATCTTGAAGTTGGCGACGCTGTAGCCGGAGAAGCGGACGCGGTCTTCCTGTTCGCGCATAGCCACCAGGATGCGGCCGAGCTTGGTCAGGCGGATGAACTGCGCGATGCCGATGCAGGCAAACAGCAGCACCACTTCGACGAAGTACAGGATGACCTTGGCGTGGTCGGGACGGATGTCCCAACCCTTCAGGGTGCGCAGGTCGGTCATGCCGTTGATCCCGCCGGTGTAGCCCTGCTGGCCCACGATCAGGATGGTGAGGATGGCCGCCACCGCCTGGGTGATGATGGCAAAGTAGGTGCCGCCCACACGGCGCTTGAACATCGCAGTGCCGATGATCAGCGCGAAGATGCCAGGGACCAGGATGATGGCGAGGATGGTGAAGGCGAGACTGTGAAACGGCTGCCAGAACAGTGGCAGTGACGTGATCTGATTCCAGTCCATGAAGTCCGGGATGCCTGGCGTCGATTGGATCTTGGTATTCTCGACGCTGGAGGCCTCCAGCTTGAGGAACATCGCCATGCAATAGCCGCCGAGGCCGAAGAACACGCCTTGCCCCAGACTGAGAATGCCGCCGTAACCCCAGCACAGCACCAGACCGAGCGCGACGAAGGCGTAGGTCAGATATTTCGCGACGAGGTTGAGACGGAACACATCCAGCGAGAGCGGCAGGATCACGAACAGCACAGCGGCGAGCACGAGGAAGCCCATGAGCTCGGATCGATTGAAGAAGCGTGAGTTGATGACCATGACTTGCCTGCTTCTTGTTATTTGCGGACCTTGAGGGCGAAGAGACCCTGCGGCCGCAGCATCAGGATTCCGACAACGGCAAGCAGCGTCAGCACCTTGGCCATCGAGCCCGACAGGAAGAACTCGAGGGTGGATTGGGTCTGCGAGATCGAGAAGGCCGATGCGATGGTGCCGAGCAGGCTTGCCGCGCCGCCGAACACGACCACGAGGAACGTATCGACGATGTAGAGCTGTCCGGAGGTCGGCCCGGTCGAGCCGATCATCGTGAAGGCGCTCCCGGCGACACCGGCAATGCCGCAGCCGAGGCCGAAAGTGTAGCGATCCACCTTTTCGGTGTTGATGCCGACGGCTCCGGCCATGATGCGGTTCTGCACGACGGCGCGCACCTGCCGGCCCCAGCGCGATTTGTACATTACGTAGGCGACGCCCACGGTGATCAGGACGGTGAGGCACATCACGAAGACGCCGTTGATCGGCACTTCGATGCTGTCGGTCACGTGCAGCGAGCCAAGCATCCATTGCGGCAGCTCGACGCCGACCTCGCGCGCGCCGAACACGGAGCGATAGGCCTGTTGCAGGATCAGGCTGAGGCCCCAAGTCGCAAGCAGCGTGTCGAGCGGGCGCTTGTAGAGGTGCCGTATCAGCACCCATTCCACCAGCATCCCCAACGCACCGGATGCGACAAAGGCCAGGATCATCGCGAGGAAGAAGTAGCCGCTGAACAGGCTCGGCAAATAGGACTGGAAGAAGCTCGAGGTCATCCAGGTGACGTAGGCCCCAAGGATCATGAACTCGCCATGGGCCATGTTGATGACGCCCATCTGGCCGAAGATGATCGCAAGTCCCAGCGCCATCAAGACGTAGACGGAGAACAGGATCAGTCCTGCAAAGCCCTGCATGACGAAGATGGAGCCAAGGTCACCAAGCGAGTAGTCGCCGAACATCGATGTCCTCCGTCGCGCGTCGCGAGCAGGTTCGCGACGCGGGGGTCTTGGGCGTGGATTTGCGGTCCACGCCAGGGAGAGGTTTTGTCTGAAAGGGAAACGGCGACGAACGCCGTGACTGACTGATAGGCTCTCGTCTTACTGGTAGCCCTTGGGGAACGGATCCGGCTCGACCAGATCAGCGGTCTCGTAGATCAGTTCGAACTGGCCATCGAGCTTGGCGCGTCCCACCCGGGTCTTCGACCAGAGGTGATGATTTTCGTGGATGCGCACATAGCCTTCCGGAGCGCCCTTGAACTCGATGCCTGGCGATGCCGCCGCGATCTTGTCGATGTCGAAGGAGCCCGCCTTCTCCACCGTCAACTTCCACAGCCACGGGCCGAGATAGGCAGCCTGGGTGACGTCTCCGATCACGGTCTTCTCGCCCCACATTTTCTTGAACGCCGGGACGAAGGTCTTGTTGTTCGGATTGTCGAGCGACTGGAAGTACTTCATGCAGGCATAGGCACCCGCGATGTTCTCGCCGCCGATGCCGTCGATCTCGTCTTCCGTCACCGAGATCGTCAGCAGCGCCTGCTTGGAGAGATCAATACCGGCCGCCTTGAGCTGCTTGTAGAACGCGACGTTCGAACCGCCAACCACGTCGGTGAAGATCACGTCTGGCTTGGTCAGCTTGATCTTGTTGATGACCGAATTGAACTGGGTGTTGCCGAGCGGATAATACTCTTCGCCGACGACCTTGCCCTTCAGCACGTTCTCGACGTGCTTGCGCGCGATCTTGTTCGAGGTGCGCGGCCAGATGTAGTCGGAGCCGATGAAGAAGAACGACTTCGCACCCTTCTCCTTGGCGATCCAGTTCAGGCCGGCGAGGATCTGCTGAGTGGCTTCCTGGCCGGTATAGATCACGTTCTTGGACTGCTCAAGACCTTCGTAGAAGGTCGGATAGTAGAGCATGCCGTTGTACTGCTCCATGACGGGCAGCACGGCCTTGCGGGACGCCGAGGTCCAGCAGCCCATGATCGCCGCGACCTTGTCGTTGACCAGCAATTTCTTGGCCTTTTCGGCAAAGGTCGGCCAGTCGCTTGCGCCGTCTTCCTGGATGAACTTGATCTTGCGCCCCAGCACGCCGCCCATGGCATTGATCTGCTCGATGGCGAGCTTTTCGGCCTCGATCGAGCCGGTCTCGGAGATCGCCATGGTGCCGGTCGCCGAATGCAGGATGCCGACCGTCACCTCGGTGTCGGTAACCGCGAGGCCCGTGGTATTGACCGCCGAGGTCGCCGGGGCCTGCGCAAAAGATGCTCGCGGCAGCATGGTGATGGCCGGCACGGCCGCCATTCCCATCAATAATTTGCGCCGGAGCGGCGATAACAGGCCCTTGTTCGCTTCGTCTGACATGAGCACCCCACTGTTGTTCGAGGACACGCGATTGGTGCCGTGAGGATGGCTCGAATTTGTGCACTGCAAGCATACGCAAGATCGCGTATACTGCACCGCAAAATGACGACGTAGGCTTTTGGTACAGGTTTTGCGAGGGGTCCGGCGCGTTCGGGAGTAGGAGTGGGGCTGAAGTGGCAGGGCGGCAGCGAATAGATCGCGTCAGGCGCCAGTACAACCAATGGGTCGCCAACCAGACGCTGGAAGACTACGCGCTGCGCTTCACCGCCAAGAGCGCGCGCCGGTGGTCCGCCGCCCGCGTCGCCAACACTGCACTGGGCGCCATCTCCTTTCTCGCGCTGGAGGCGATCGGCGGCACCATCACCCTGAACTACGGCGTTACCAACGCCACCGCCGCGATCCTCGTCGTCTCCACCATCATCTTCTGCTGCGGCGTCCCGATTGCCTATTATGCCGCCAAATGCGGCATCGACATTGACCTGCTTACCCGCGGCGCCGGCTTTGGCTATATCGGCTCGACCGTCACCTCGCTGATCTACGCCTCCTTCACCTTCATCTTCTTCGCCATCGAAGCGGTAATCCTGGCGACCGCGCTCGAGATGTGCTTCGGCATTCCGCGCCCGATCGGGTACCTCATCAGCGCGGTCGCGATCATCCCGCTTGTCACCTACGGCATCACGCTGATCAGCCGCTTCCAGCTCTGGACGCAGCCGATCTGGATCATCCTGCACATCCTGCCCTTCGCGGCGATCGCCTGGGCCAACCCTTACTCATTCACGGAGTGGCGCAAATTCGCCGGCGAGCACGGCGACGCCAGCGGACATTTCGATCTTCTGCTGTTCGGTGTCGCATCCTCCGTGGTGTTTTCGCTGGTGGCCCAGATCGGCGAGCAGGTCGACTTCCTCAGGTTCCTGCCGCGCGACCGCCGCACGTCGCGAACGTCGTGGTGGGCCGCCCTGCTGATCGCCGGCCCCGGCTGGATCATCTTCGGCGCGCTGAAACTGCTGCTGGGCTCGTTTCTCGCCTTCTTTGCGCTGAGCCACGGTCTCTCCAGCGAGCTGGCGGCCGAGCCTGCGCACATGTATCTCGAAGCGTTTCGCTACGTGCTGTCGCAGCCTGACATGGCCTTGGCACTCACCGGCGCGTTCGTGATCCTGTCGCAGCTCAAGATCAACGTCACCAATGCCTATGCAGGCTCGATCGCCTGGTCGAACTTCTTCTCGCGTCTGACGCATAGCCATCCCGGCCGGGTCGTCTGGCTGGTGTTCAACGTGATGGTGGCGCTGCTGCTGATGGAGATCGGCGTCTACAAGGCCTTGGAGCAGACGCTCGCGCTCTACTCCAATGTCGCGATCGCCTGGGTCGGCGCGCTGGTGTCCGATCTCGTGGTCAACAAGCCGCTCGGCCTGCGCCCACCGCAGATGGAGTTCAAGCGCGCCCACCTCTACGATATCAACCCGGTCGGCGTCGGCGCGATGACGATCGCGACCATCGTCTCGATCGCGGCATTCTACGGCCTGTTCGGCTCGACCATGAAAGCGCTCGCGGCCTTCGTCGCACTGACGGTCGCCTTCGTCACCGCGCCCGTCATTGCCTGGCTCACCGACGGAAAATACTACATCGCGCGCAAGCCGAAGAGGAGCTGGGCCAATATCGAATCGATCCAGTGCTGTATCTGCGAGCACCATTTCGAGCCGGAGGACATGACCTCCTGTCCTGCCTATGCCGGCCCGATCTGCTCGCTATGCTGCTCGCTCGACGCGCGCTGCCACGATTTGTGCAAACCGCATGCGCGCGCGCAGGTGCAGTTCGCCGACGCGCTCGCCAGGATCTTGCCGCAGGCGATCTATCAGCGGATCAACTCGCAGTTCGGCCATTACATCGGTGTGTTCGTGGTCTCCGCGGGCCTCGTCGCGCTGGTACTAGGGCTGATCTACCTCCAGACCTCGGTCAGCGTGCCCGGCGAGAACATGCTCGTCTCCAACGTGCTCTGGAAGGTGTTCTTCTCGCTCAGCATCATCATCGGCGTGGTCGCCTGGCTGTTCGTGCTGGCGCAGCAGAGCCGACGGGCCGCCGAGGCCGAGACCCGGCGCCAGACCACGCTGCTGATCCAGGAGATCGACGCGCACAAGCGCACCGACGCCGAGCTCCAGCGCGCCAAGGAAATCGCCGAATCCGCCAACCTCGCCAAGAGCCGCTACGTGGTGGGCCTGAGCCACGAGCTGCGCTCGCCGCTGAATGCTATCAGCGGCTATGCCCAACTCCTGGAGCAGGACACCACGCTCAACACCAAGCCGCGCGACCAGGTCCGCGTCGTCCGCCGCAGCGCCGATCACCTCTCCGGCCTGATCGACGGCATTCTGGACATCTCCAAGATCGAGGCGGGGCGGCTGTACCTGTCGCGCGACGAGGTGCGCCTGACCGAGTTCCTCGACCAGCTCGTCGGCATGTTCCGCCTTCAAGCCGCTGCCAAGAGCATCGACTTCGTGTTCAGGCGGCCGGCACATTTGCCGGTCGTAGTCTATGCCGACGAGAAGCGGCTGCGCCAGGTTCTGATCAATCTGCTGTCCAACGCGATCAAATTCACCCAGACCGGCAGCGTCCATTTCGTGGTGCACTATCGCAGCCCGGTCGCGGAGTTCGAGGTGATCGACACCGGCCCCGGCATCCAGGGCGATGATCTCGAACGCATCTTCGCACCCTTTGAACGCGGTGCGCTCGGTGTCTCGCAGCCGCAGACCGGCACCGGGCTGGGCCTGACCATCAGCCGACTGCTCGCCGGTGTCATGGGCGGCGACATCAAGGTCTCGAGCACGGTCGGCAGCGGCAGCACGTTCAAGGTCAAGATGCTGCTCTCGGAAGTCACTAATCCGCAGCGCATTGCGCCGGTAGAGGCCCCGATCTCCGGCTATCACGGCGCGCGCAAGACCATCCTCATCACCGACGACGATCCCGTGCATCGTGACCTCCTGCGCGAGGTGTTGACACCCCTCGGCTTCATCCTGCTCAGCGCGCCCGACGGACCCGGCTGCCTGGCGCTGGCTCAGCACTGCCGGCCCGATCTGTTCCTGCTCGACATTTCCATGCCGGGCATGGATGGCTGGACGGTCGCGGAGACGCTACGCGCCAACGGCCACCATCAGGCGCGCATCCTGATGGTGTCGGCCAGCGCGCTCGAGGCCCACGGCACACCGCTGGCGCAGCCCTTCCACGACGGCTATCTGATGAAGCCGATCGACATTCCCAGGCTTTTGGAAGGCATCCGCCAGCTTCTCAAGGTCGAATGGCAATACGGCTCGGAGGAGATCGCCGTGCCGCTCTGGCGGGCGGAGAGCGGCTCGCGGCCGCCTGCACGACACATCGAGGCGCTGATCGGGCTTGGTCAGATCGGCTACGTCAAGGCTATCCAGTTGAAGCTGGACGAGATCGGCAGCGAGCACCCTGAACATGCCGACTTCGTCGCGGAAATGCGCTCGCTGATCGACCGCTTCGATCTCGACCAGTACATGGCCACATTGAAGACGTTGCATGCGTATGAGCACTGAGTCGAAAAAGCGCGACGTCGCGCTCGTTGTCGACGACTCCCCGGAGACGCTGCGGCTGCTTACCGACGCGCTCGACAGCGCCGGAATGACGGTGATGGTGGCGCTCGACGGCGCGGCCGCGATGCGTATCGTCGACCAGATCACGCCTGACATCGTGCTGCTCGACGCGGTGATGCCGGGCATGGACGGGTTCGAGACCTGCCGCCGCCTCAAGCGTGATGCGGGCCTTGCCAATGTCCCGGTGATCTTCATGACAGGGCTCGCCGAGACCGAGCACATCGTGCGCGGGCTGGAGGCCGGCGGCGTCGACTACGTGACCAAGCCGATCGTGATCGAGGAGATGCTGGCGCGGATCCGCGTTCATCTCGGCAATGCGCGGCTGACGCAGAGTGCGCGCGCCGCGCTCGACGTCTCCGGCCGATTCTTGTTCGCGGTCAACCGCCAGGGCAAATTGTTGTGGGCGACCCCGCAGGCGCAAAAGCTGCTGGCGGACCACCACGGCGCGCAGGCCGAGGACGACTTCATCCTGCCAGTACCATTGCTGCAATGGCTGGAGCAGGCGAAGGGCAAGGGCAGCTCGAAGTCTCAGGCGGCTTCCTTGCCCGACAGTCCTCAGCTCCGCCTGTACTACATGGGCGAGACCGCGCCGAACGAGTTCCTGCTGCGACTCTCCCGGGAGTCCGGCACCGCGCCGCCACCCGAATTCACCAGCGAGCTTGGCCTCACCACCCGCGAAGGCGAGGTGCTGGCCTGGCTCAGCAAGGGCAAGACCAACCGCGACATCGCGCAGATTCTGGGCTTGAGCCCGCGCACGGTCGACAAGCATCTCGAGCAGATCTACTCCAAGCTCGGCGTCGAGAACCGGACAGCGGCTGCGGCGATTGCGACGAATGCGACAAGAAGGAATTCGTAGTCTTGCTGCGAGTGAGTTGAAACACTCCTGCCCAACAAAAGATGTCGTCCCGGCCTAGTGCGCAATTGCGCACTAGGCCGGGACTACATTGCAATGCTTGGTTAGCGCCTAGCGGCCCTCACCCGTACACAAACTCCCCGCCATCCAGATCCGTCTTCGGGATCTCGTCCTTTTCGGTCCAGTAGTCCTGGCTGTGCTGCCATTCCGGCTTGTCGCCGCGCTTGGGCAGCAGGTCCATGTTGCGCATCATGTAGCCGGGGTTGAAGTTCTCCGGATCGATCCAGGGCAGGATCGGCATGTTGTGGTCTTCGGCGCGCAAGCTCACCTCGACCTTCTTCTTGCCTTTGGCCTTCATGTGACCGAGCAGACGGCAGACGAAGTCGGCAACGAGGTCGACGCGCAGCGTCCAGCTGGCGCGGAAATAGCCGAACACCCAGACCATGTTCGGCACGCCCGTGAACATCATGCCGCGATAGGTGACGGTGTCGCCGAAGGCGAGCGGCTTGCCGTCGACCTCGAAGGCGATGTCGCCGAGCGCCGCGAGATTGAAGCCGGTTGCGGTGACGATGATGTCGGCTTCGAGCAGCTTGCCGGATTTGAGCTGGATACCGTTCTCGACGAAACATTCGATCTCGTCGGTGACGACGGACGCCTTGCCGCTGGCGATGCCCTTGAACAGATCGGCATCGGGCACGAAGGCGATGCGCTGCCGCCATGGCCGGTAGCTCGGCGTGAAATGGGTGTCGACATCGTACTCCGGACCGAGCACCGCGCTGATCTGGCCGATCAGCTCATTCTTCACCTGCTCGGGCTTGGAGATGCAGAGTTTCGTGAAGGCATCCTGCTCGAACAGGATCTTTCGCCGGACAATCTCGTGGATCCAGGCCTCGTCGACCTGCAGCCGGCGCAGCTCCTCCGCGATCTCGATGGCGTTGCGGCCGAGACGGAAATAGGTCGGTGAACGCTGCAGCATCGTGACATGCGCGCATTTGTCGGCAATGTTCGGCACCAGCGTCGCCGCCGTCGCGCCGGAGCCGATCACGACGACTTTCTTGTTCGCGAGGTCGATATCATCAGGCCAGGTCTGCGGATGAACGATGCGGCCCTTGAAGCGATCGGTACCTTTCCATTCCGGCGTATAGCCTTCCGAATGGCGGTAATAGCCCTGGCACATCCAGAGGAAGTTCGCCGTGAAAGTTTTTGGCTCGCCGGTGTCGGTCGTCACCGCCTCGATGGTCCAGAGGTTCTGCTCGCTCGACCAGCTCGCCGAATTGATCCTGTGCTTGTAGCGGATATGCCGCGCGATATCGTTTTCGTCGATCACCTCGTTCATGTAGGCGAGGATTTCGTCGGCGGTCGCGATCGGCGGCCCGACCCAGGGCTTGAAGCTATACCCGAAGGTGTGGAGGTCGCTGTCCGAACGAATTCCGGGATAGCGATGAGTGGTCCATGTGCCACCGAACGTCGCCTGCGTTTCCAGGATGACGAAGCTCGCATCCGGAAGCTGCTTGGTCATGTGATAGGCGCTGCCGATGCCCGAGATACCGGCGCCGACGATCAGCACGTCGAAATGTTCAGAAGCCTGTTTGGCCGTGGCGTGACTGCGAACAGCGACATTCATTGTTGCTTCTATGCCTTGCTTGTTTTTGTGGTCGCCCTTGACTGGGCGGCGCGTTTCCTCCGCGACGGACATGCTTGCCCGGCGCGCTTCCGCTTCAAGATGACATAGATCAGGACGCGGTCAAATCACAGCGTCGCACCCCAGCTCCGCGCGGTCTGCAAGATCCAGTCGCGATAGAGCGTGAGCGGCGTGACGCCTGTCAGCCCGCCGCAGCCGGCGGCTCCGTTCGGCCCCGTGGACCAGCTGATCACGCCGACGAGCACGGCTCCGGCCGGCTTGTCCTCGAACACGGGACCGCCGGAATCACCGGTGCAGGCGCCAATTCCGTCGCGAACACCGTTGGTTACGGGGTCGACCAACCGGATCTGGAGCGTGCCGGGCTGCCCCGTCGCAACGAGGCCGGCAACACGCGTCGCGCCGCCACTCTTGCCGTCGCCACGCACGGTGACGCCGATACCGGCGATGACGAAGCGGCTGCCGACCTGGATCGGAATATTCGGCGCACCGACCGGTACCGTCGATTTTCCCTTCAATGGAATTTCCAGCTGCAGCAGTGCCAGGTCGGCGGTAGCGCGATGCCCTTGCATCGCCTGCATGTTGAAACTCGGATGGATCGCGACGGTGCGGACATTCAGCAGTTGCGGCTGCCCGTCGGTGCCGCGGTCGACGATCTTGTAGTCCGCGCCGGGCTGCACGCAGTGGGCAACGGTGAGCACCAGCTTTGGCGCAACCAGGGTGCCGGTACAGAAATTGCCGCGCGAGCCGACGATGGTGACGACGGCGCGCGCGACGCCATCGGCCTGCGGCGTGCCGCCGCCAACGATGGCATAAGCGGGCGTGGCCAGCAGCAGCGCCGCTGTAATGATCGTTGCAAGCTTTTTCATGGGAACACGCTTCGGCATCGGTGACGGCGGCGGGATGGCTTCGGACTGGCTCTTGCCGATAGCGCATGCTAGCGCTCTTGGAAAGGAATTGACGAGGGCGGGATCTTGACGATCGAGGCTGTGATCTTTGATTTTGGCGGCGTGCTGACGAGTTCGCCGTTTGAGGCGTTCACGCGGTTCGAGACAGAGCGTGGCCTGCCCATCGACATCATCCGGCGCACCAACGCCGCCAATCATCTGGAAAATGCCTGGGCCAAGTTCGAGCGCGCCGAGGTCGATATCGACACGTTCGATCATTTGTTCGCAACGGAGTCGCTGGCGCTCGGCGCGGAGGTGCGCGGCCGCGATGTGCTCCCGCTGCTTCAGGGCGATCTGCGCCCCGAGATGGCGGAAGCGCTGAAGCGTATCAAGGCCCAATTCAAGACCGGCTGCATTACCAACAATCTGCCGGCCAATGCGATCGGCAGCATGACCGGCCGCTCACTCTATGTCGCCGAGGTGATGGTGCTGTTCGACCATGTGATCGAGTCCGCCAAGATCGGCCTGCGCAAGCCGGACCCGCGCATTTATCAGCTGATGGTCGAGACACTGAAGGTTGATCCGAAGAATTGCGTCTATCTCGACGATCTCGGCGTCAATCTGAAGCCCGCGCGCGAGATGGGCATGACGAAGGTCAAGGTGACCAGCGGCGCCCAGGCGATCGCCGAGCTCGAGGCCGCGACGGGATTGAAGCTGAGCTAGAGCGTCATTCTCCGTAATTGCGAGCTATCGCCGAACCAGACCTACTCCGCCGCGGCTGCGATCCGCTCCGGAAACGCCGCGGCAAGTGACGCGCGATCGGCTTTCAACACGCCTCGCTCGGTGATGAGGCCGGTGACGAGCCGCGCTGGGGTCACGTCGAAGGCATAATTCGCGACCGGCGAGCCCTCCGGCACGATGCGTATCGTCTCAAGCCTTCCGTCTGCGGTGCGGCCGGTCATGTCGGTGACCTCCTTGCCGCTGCGCTGCTCGATCGGGATGTCGCGGACGCCGTCATCAACGGCAAAATCGATCGTCGGCGACGGCAGCGCGACATAGAACGGCACGTTATTGTCGTGAGCGGCGAGCGCCTTCAAATATGTGCCGATCTTGTTGCAGACGTCGCCATTGGCGGCAACGCGATCGGTGCCGACGATGGCGAGATCGACCATGCCGTGCTGCATCAGATGCCCGCCGGTGTTGTCCGGTATGACCGTATGCGCCACGCCGTGATGGCCGAGCTCCCAGGCCGTGAGCGAGGCGCCCTGGTTGCGCGGACGCGTCTCGTCGACCCACACATGGACCTTGATGCCGCGCTCGTGCGCGAGATAGATCGGCGCCGTCGCCGTGCCCCAATCGACGGTCGCAAGCCAGCCGGCATTGCAATGGGTCAGCAAATTGACCGTCTCGCCCGGCTTCTTCCTTGCGACGATCGCCTCGATGAGTTTCAGGCCGTTGCCGGCGATGCCGCGGTTGATCTCGACGTCCTGCTCGACGATCTCGTCGGCGCGCGCATAGGCAGCTTCGGCCCGCTCTAGCGGATCGATCGGCGCGAGGCTCGCGCGCATCTCGTCCAGGGCCCATTTCAGATTGATCGCGGTCGGCCGCGCCACCACGAGCGTGTCGTAGGCACGCTTCAGGCCGGCGTCGGAGGCGTCCTCGCGCATCGCCAGCGCCATGCCGTAGGCTGCGGTTGCGCCGATCAGCGGCGCACCGCGCACCAGCATGTCGCGGATGGCGAGGGCCGCGTCCTCGCATGAGATCAGCTTCGCAACGATGAACTCGTGCGGCAGCCGGCGCTGGTCGATCGCTCCGACCGACCAGCCGTCGCGCTCGCGCCAGATGCTACGGAAATGCTTGCCGTCGACCTTCATGGCATTCTGCCTTTCGTATCAAGTTTGCAGGATGCGCCCGGCCACCGCATCGAGCTTCTTCAAGAGCTCGGGATCGCGCGCCTCGGGCGCGGTGATCAGTGCGGTATCGAGCGCGCGGTCCGAGCCGATCGGGCACGGCTCATGCTCGCGCGGGAAGTCTTTCGCCAGCCGGGCCACCAGCGCTTTTGCCTTGTCGGCGTTCGAGTTCAGAACGCGGATGATGTCCTGCACGGTGACGGCGTCGTGATCGGGATGCCAGCAATCGAAATCCGTCACCATCGCGACGGTGGCGTAGCAAAGCTCGGCCTCACGCGCGAGTTTCGCCTCGGGCATGTTGGTCATGCCGATCACGGAATAACCAAGCGTCTTGTAGGTCGTGCTTTCCGCATAGGTCGAGAATTGCGGTCCCTCCATGCAGACATAGGTGCCGCCGCGCGCAAACGCGATGCCCTCGGCTTCGGCCGCCATGGCAAGATGGATGCGCAGCCGCGGCGAGACCGGGTGCGCCATCGACACATGCGCGACGCATCCCCTCCCGAAGAACGAGCTCTCGCGTTTGTGGGTACGATCGACGAACTGATCGACGAGAACGAAGGTTCCCGGCGGCAGTTCCTCCCTGAACGAGCCACAGGCCGACAGCGAGATCAGGTCGGTGACCCCGGCGCGCTTGAGGACGTCGATATTGGCGCGATAATTGATGTCGGAGGGCGACAGCCGGTGGCCCTTGTCGTGGCGCGGCAGGAACACGATCGGCAAGCCGGCAATTGAGCCGCGCCGCAGGGGCGCCGACGGCTCACCCCAGGGGCTTTTGATCACCTCTTCGCGAGCGTCCTCCAGCCCCGGCAGATCGTAGATGCCGGAGCCGCCGATGATGCCCAATACCGCCTGCGTCATACCTGCTCCACCCCGTTCGCGCCTTCGCAATCCCGTGGGGAAGCTATGCCAGTTTTACGTCGGTTTTGGAACGGGTGATGGGGTCAAGAAGTGCCGTCAGGAGGATGCGCGCCAGCGCGCCTGATTATGCCGCGGCCGCCGACTGCAGCTGGGTCGCGACCATACGCTCCAGCGTCTCGACCGACTGGAAGTTCTCCGGTGTGATCTCGGACTGGGGAATCGTGAAGTCGAACTCGGCTTCGACGCCGAGCATCAGATTGACCATGTCCATCGAGGTCAGGCCGACGTCGACGAGCTTGGCCTGCGGCGTGACCTCGGCGGAGAGCGAGTTCTGGGCGAGGATGCCCTTCACCAGCTTGATGATGCGATTGCGCAACTCGGTATCGAAAGCCTGCATCGGTAAATTCCCATCTGTCGACAAAGGTCGGACTGGTTGCCGGCTACGATGGGCACGGCGGGCCGATCCCGCAATGGACACCACCATTACTTCGCGTTTCTTAGTAAACGACGACTCAGATTGTCTGGATTTCCGGCTTCTTACAGATCCCTAACGCGATCGCGGGAATCCGGACGATGCAAACAACCCGAACTTAACTGTTCGTTCGGAATTGGGCTTTGTTTACCCTCTATTTCATCGACGAATTTGAATTAAATCCGTAGCCTCATCTCATAAGCAAAGATGGTCGAAGGATCGCTCAAGCGGCATCGCGAATGATGCCGGCGATCCTGAACGGCAAACCGGAGGCGGACGAGTATGAACGTGCGTGAAGCAGTCCTCACTGTCGACGAGACGCAGACGAGCTTTCTTGAGCATGGTCCCTCCCTCGTCGAACGCGCCGCCCGGACCGCCACCGTGGCGGCAGCCGACGCCGACGGGGTCGATCGCGATGCCCGCTTCCCTCACAAGGCTTTCGAGGTTGCGCGTGAGCAGAAGCTGCTCGGCGTCATGATCCCGGCCGAGTTCGGCGGCTTCGGTGCCTCGATCCACGACGTCACCGACGTCTGCTACACGCTCGGACGCGCCTGCGCCTCCACGGCGATGATCTACGCCATGCACACGACAAAGGTCGCCTGCGTCGTCAGGCACGGCCACGGCATCCCCTGGATGGAAACCATGATGCGCCGGGTCGCGCGCGACCAGTGGCTGCTCGCCTCCTCCACCACCGAAGGCCAGAACGGCGGAAACATCCGCGCTAGCGCCGCCGCCGTCGACGTCGCCGGCGACACCGTCTCGCTGCTGCGCGATGCCACCGTGATCTCCTACGGCGCCGAGGCCGACGGCCTCGTGACCATCGCCCGCCGCGCCACCGACGCTTCTGCGTCCGACCAGGTTCTTCTGGCGCTCGCCAGGGACGATTATTCGCTGAAGCGGACGCTGGGCTGGGAAACGCTCGGCATGCGCGGCACCTGCTCGACCGGTTTCGAGTTGAAGGTCGACTGCCCGACCGACCGCGTCTTCCCGGAATCCTACGACAAGATCCACGCCCAGACCATGACGCCGTTCGCGCATCTGTGCTGGTCCTCGGCCTGGGCTGGTATCGCTGCAGCCGCCGTCACCCGTGCGCAGGCCTTCGTTCGCAAGGCGGCCCGCACCTCAGGCGGCCAGATGCCGCCGGCGGCCGCGCATTTCACCGCCGCCAAGATGTCGCTGGCCAAGCTGCGGGCACTGATATCAGCCAATATCGACGCCTTTGCTCGCGCCGAACACGACGAACGCGCGCTCGGCTCGCTCGACTTCCAGTCTTCGATCACGCTTCTGAAGGTGCAGGCCTCGGAGCTCGCGGTCGAGACCGTGATGCATGCGATGCGCACCGCAGGCCTTTCCGGCTACCGCAACGACGGTGAGTTCACCATGGGCCGCCACCTGCGCGACGTGCTGTCGTCGCCGATCATGATCAACAACGACCGCATTCTGGCCAATGCCGCAACATCGACCCTGATGAGCGGCGTGCCATTGAGCCTTCACGACTGACGTCCTTTTCCTAACTGACGCGCCTTGGCGACCAAACCAACAAGAACAATTTTGAGATAGCAGGACATCGAACCATGAACATTGCCGTCCTTCCCAATTCGCCCGAGACCGCCCCGCAAATCGCGGATCCGCTCGATCATCTCGCCGACAAGCTGTTCCATCCCATGGGCTCGGACGGCGTCTACGCCCGCACCGCGCTTTATGAAGGCATCGTCGAAAAGCTCGCCGCGCTGATCACGAGCCATCGTGAGGCCGGCACCGAGGTGATGCGCTTCCCGCCGGTGATGAGCCGTTCACAGCTCGAGAAGTCCGGGTATCTCAAGAGCTTTCCGAACCTGCTCGGTTGCGTCTGCGGCCTGCACGGCACCGAGCGCGAGATCAACGCCGCGGTCAGCCGCTTCGATGCCGGCGGTGACTGGACCAGCTCGCTCTCGCCGGCAGACCTCGTGCTGTCGCCGGCGGCCTGCTATCCCGTCTATCCGATCGCGGCGAGCCGCGGCCAGTTGCCGAAAGGCGGCCTGCGCTTCGACGTCGCCGCCGACTGCTTCCGGCGTGAACCGTCAAAACATCTCGACCGGCTGCAATCGTTCCGGATGCGGGAATATGTCTGCATCGGCAGCCCCGACGACGTCGCCGATTTCCGCGAGCGCTGGATGGTGCGCGCGCAGGCGATTGCGACCGATCTCGGTCTCACCTTCCGCGTCGATTATGCCAGCGATCCGTTCTTCGGCCGCGTCGGTCAGATGAAGGCGGTGAGCCAAAAGCAGCAGCAGCTCAAGTTCGAACTGCTGATCCCGCTGCGCTCGGAAGAGCAGCCGACGGCCTGCATGAGCTTCAATTATCACCGCGAGCATTTCGGCACGACCTGGGATATCAAGGACGCCAATGGCGAGCCGGCCCACACCGGCTGCGTCGCCTTCGGCATGGACCGCCTGGCTGTCGCCATGTTCCACACCCACGGCACCGATCCTTCCGCTTGGCCCGCCAAGGTGCGGGAGATCATGGGCCTGCAGCCGCAGATCGCGGCCGATGCCCACGGCGAAGGCTGGCGCTAACGGAACGAGGCCGGCCATTTCCACGGGAAAGACGAGCGTGATCCATACCAAGGTCCGATGCCGCGAGATCACCGAGTCCGACGTCGATGCGGTCGCGGACTTGCTGACGCGCGGCTTCGTCGGCCGCTCGCGCGGCTACTGGATCCAGGGCCTGCGCCGGCAGGCCTTCAGGCCCGTACCGGAAGGCTACCCGCGCTTCGGCTATATGCTCGACAATGACGGCACGCCGGTCGGCGTGCTGCTGCTGATCTACACGGCGCGGAGGGACGGCGATGAGACCGCCATCCAGTGCAATTTGTCGAGCTGGTACGTCGACCCGGCCTACCGCAACTACGCCCCGCTCCTGACCAAGATCGCGCAGCGCCACAAGGACGTCACCTATCTCAACATCAGCCCGGCGCCGTGGACCTGGCCGATCATCGAGACGCAGGGCTTTCGCGCCTATTGCCGTGGCATCTTCTTCTCGGTGCCAGCGCTGGCGCGCGTCCCACGCTGGAGCAAGATCGAGGTCATCTCGCAGCACGCCAAGACGATCGACGGGCTTTCCGATGCCGAGACCGATCTCTTGACGCGGCATGCGCGCTACAATTGCCTCAGCCTCGTCTGCCGCACGCCGAAGGGAACGTTCCCCTTCATCCTGCAACCGGTGCGCATCCGCCGTGGCATCATTGCGCCGCCCGCGATGAAGCTGATCTACTGCCGCAACGCGGCCGAATACACCGAATGCGCAGGCCGCATCGGCCGGCTGCTGCTGCGGCTCGGCAAGATCGCGGTCGCCGTCGATTCCAACGGCCCGGTTTCCGGCCTCGTCGGCATCTACACCGAGCGTCGCGGCCGCAAATATTTCAAGGGCCCACACCGGCCGCAGCTCGCCGATCTCACGGATACGGAACTCGTGCTGTACGGGCCGTAGGCCCCGTTTGGGCCGGGCATTCGATGTCATCCGGGCCTAACGCGCAATTGCGCAGGTCGACCGGCGCGACGGTACCTTGCCCCCTTCACATTGGCAGCATCCTGCATCGTCGGTCACCCTCCGTAAACTACGGCGCTTAAGGGAATTTTCCCGCCTCTTCGCTAGCCTCGGCGGCTGAATTACATCGCGTTAAGTCTATTGCCCGCCGAGACCCCGCCGCCCCATGACGTCGATCCGCGACAACGAGCTTGATGCACGCCGCGAGCAGGGCCCGAAGGCCCTGGTCGGGCTGAGCCAGCTTGCGCTCGACCACATGGAGCAAGGCGTCTGCGTCTACGATGCCGGCAACCGGATCGTGCTGGTCAATCAGCGCTACCTCAGCCTGTTCAACATGTCGGCCGAAATCGTGCGGGTCGGCACGAGCTACCGTGACGTGCTCGCCCACAGCGTGGCCCTCGGCAACATCCCTGCGGGGGAAGTCGACGCACTCTATGCCGCGCGCATGGCGCGGATCGCAGCCGGCCAGCCGTTCCGGACTCAGCAGACGCTCGCGAGCGGCCTGGTCATGGCGCTCGAGCTAAAACCGCTCCCCGGCGGCGGCTGGATGACGATCTGCGACGACGTCAGCCGCCTCGCCCGGGTAGAGGCGGAGCTGCGCGTGCAGACCGAGCGCAGCCAGCACGCGCTCGCCAACATGGCGCACGGATTGATCATGTACGATGCCGACAGCCGCGTCGTCGTCTGCAACGAACGTTTCCTGAAGCTCTACAATCTCGACCCGGAAATCGTGAAGCCGGGCGTCTCGCATTGTACGGTCATCGAGCATTGGATGTCGCGCGGCAACCTGCCGGGGATGTCGGCCGACGAATTCCACGACACCAGGCTGGAGGACGTGCGCACCAGGAAGGCGAAAAACCTGCTGGTGATGCGTTATGACGGACGGATGGTGCAGGTGGCTTCCCGTTTTCTGCCCGACGGCGGCTGGGTGACCGTGCACGAAGACGTCACCGAGCGGCTGCAATACGAGGAGATGCTGAGGCAGCAGAACTTCATGCTCGACGCGGCGCTGGAGAACATGGCGCACGGACTCGCCTTCTACGACAGCGAGATGCGCCTGCGCGTCTGCAACACCACCTACCGGAAGATCTATCGGCTCTCGCCGGAGGAAGCCAAGCCGGGCACGCATCTCGGCGAACTGATCGAACGCTCGATGGCAAACGGCGCGTTCTCCTCCGAGTATAGTCCGCAACAACTCCTGGAAGCCGCCAGCGCAAGGATTGCCGACCGCAACTCCTCGCCGATACGCCGGCGGATGTCGAACGACACCACGATCTCGGTGCGCTATTGCGCTCTGGCCGAGGGTGGTTTTGTGGCCACCTACGAGGACATCACCGAACGCGAGCACGCAGTCGAGGAGCTGAGCGAGCAGTATCGGCGCTTCGACGCGGCCCTGAACAACATGAGCCAGGGCCTGTGTATGCTCGATTCGAGCTTGCGCGTCATCGTCTGCAATCGGCGCTACATCGAGATGTACGGACTGTCACCCGAATTGGTGAGGCCGGGTGTGTCGATGCGCGAGATCATGGAGCACAGCTGCGAGCTCGGCATCCATCCAAACACCACCGCCGCGCGGCTCTATGCCGACTATGTCGAGAGGCTGCGCGAGGGCGAGCACACGCTGCACCGCTATTTGGGCGACGGCCGCATCATCAAGCTCAATCACAAGCGAATGGAGCATGGCGGCTGGGTCGTCACCTATGAGGATGTCACCGAACGCCACAAGGCCCAGGCCCGCGTGGCGCACATGGCGCGGCACGATTCACTCACCGACCTGCCCAATCGCACTCTGTTCCGCGAGAAGATGGGCGAGGGACTGAACCAGGTCGCGATCGCCGGCGGCGCGATGGCCGTGCTGTGCTTCGACCTCGACAATTTCAAGACCGTCAACGATCGCCTCGGCCACGCGGCCGGCGACCGGCTGTTGCGCTGGGTCGCGGCGCAGCTGAAGGAGAATGTCGGCGAGCACGACACCGTCGCGCGGCTCGGTGGCGACGAGTTCGCGGTTCTCCAGCGCGGGCCGCAGCCGCAATCGGCGGAAAGGCTCGCGCGCCGCCTGGTCGAGATCATCGGTCACCCGCCGCCGCTGGAGCACCAGTCGATGCATGTTGGCGTCTCCGTCGGCATCGCAATCGCGCCCGATCATGGGCTCGACGCCGACGAGCTGATGAAATGCGCCGACCTCGCGCTGTACCAGGCCAAGGCCAAGGGGCGCGGCGCCTATCAGCTGTTCGAGCCCGAAATGGAGAAAGAGGCTCGCAGCCGGCACGCGCTCGAGCACGACCTGCGCGGCGCGCTGGAGGCCCGTGAATTCCACCTGGCATTCCAGCCGCAGGTGCGGCTCGACACCACCGAACTTACCGGCTTCGAGGCGCTGCTGCGCTGGAAACATCCCTCGCGCGGCCTCGTCTCACCGGCGGAATTCATTCCGATTGCGGAAGAGAACGGCCTGATCGTTCCGATCGGCGAGTGGGTGCTGCGCACGGCCTGCGCGACCGCCGCGACATGGCCCGATCTCACCGTCGCCGTGAACCTGTCGCCGGTGCAATTCCGCTCGCGCGGTCTGGTGACGATGGTGACGAGCGCGCTTGCGGAGGCCGGCCTGCCACCGCATCGGCTCGAGCTCGAGCTCACCGAGACGGCGCTGCTCGACGACAGTGAATCGACGATCGAGATCCTGCACCAACTCCGCGCGTTGGGGGTGCGCGTCAGCCTCGACGATTTCGGCGTCGGCTATTCTTCGCTGAGCTATTTGCGCAGATTTCCGTTCGACCGCATCAAGATCGACCGCTCCTTCGTCGGCACGATCAGTGAAAGCCCGGAGAGTGTGGCGATCGTCCGCACCATCGCCAGCCTCGGCTCGGTGCTCGGCGTCGAGACCACGGCGGAGGGTGTGGAGACGATTGAACAACTCGACTTCGTCCGCGAATGCGGCTGCACCGCCGTGCAGGGATATTATTTCGGCAAGCCCTCCCCGGCCGCGGAGGTCGGACGCGTGATCGAGACGCTGAGCGCAGTACGCCGCGTGGCGTAAGGGCCCCACCGAAGGCAAATTCCGTATCTCGGCACGCCTTCAAACGACCAATTGTCGCACGTGCGCTTTTCGGCGGGATCACCGTATCGCGCCCGCGCAATGCGCTTTTCTTCTCCCATGAATTCGGGGACAATCCCGTCATAACAATGAGAAACGGCGGCCCGAACCAGGCCACCGCGAGGGAGGAGTTTCGATGTCGCGATACGGGCTGAAGACAATCGCCTTTGCCGCCATGCATGCCGCTGTGAGCGCGCTGCTCGCAACCGCCGCCGGTGCGCAGGATTATCCCACCAAACCGGTGACGCTGATCGTGCCATGGCCCGCCGGCGGATCGACCGACATCTCGATGCGCGCGATCGCCGACAGTGCGTCTAAGGTCCTGGGGCAGCCGATCGTGATCGACAACAAGGCCGGCGGCGGCGGCACTGTTGGACCTGCCACCATGGCCGCAGCTGCGAAGCCGGACGGCTACACCATCTCACAGCTTCCGATCACCGTCTTCCGCCTGCCCCTGATGCAGGAGGTGTCCTGGGATCCGGCGAAGGACTTCACCTATATCGTTCACCTCACCGGCTACACCTTCGGCGTAACCACCAGCGCCGAGTCGCAATTCAAGTCCTGGAAAGACGTGGTCGAGTTCGCGAAGGCAAATCCGGGCAAGGTGACCTACGCGACGCCGGGCACAGGCACCTCGCTTCATATTGGCATGGAGCAAATCGCCGCGATGTCCGGCATCAAGCTCACGCAGGTGCCGTTCAAGGGCGGGGCGGAGACCAACGCCGCGGTACTCGGCCAACACACCATGCTGCAGGCCGACTCCACCGGTTGGCGGCCCTTGGTTGACGCCGGTAAGCTGAAGCTTCTCATGGTGTGGACCGGCGCGCGATCGCCGAATTATCCTGACGTGCCAACGCTGAAGGAACTCGGCTATCCCATGGTCTATGATTCCCCGTTCGGCATCGCCGGCCCCAAGGGCATGGATCCCAAGATCGTCGCCAAGCTGCACGACGCCTTCAAGAAGGCGGTCGAGGACCCCGCGGTGATCGCCACGCTCGCCAAATACGACATGGTGCCGAGCTACAAGAATACCGAGGACTACAAAAAGTTCGTCGTCGAGGTCACGGAGTCAGAGCGCAAGGTGATCGACACGCTCGGGCTTGCGAAGAAGTAGGATTGAGCCACTTTCGTGTCCCGGATCTGCAGCACACCGCGTCGCGCTGCGTAGCGTCCGGGGCACGACCGAGAGGGTATCGATGAACGACCAAACCACCGTCAAACTCCGTTTCAACAACTCCGAACTCTGGGGCGGCTTGATCGGGCTCGCGCTGGGCGGCTTCGTGATCTGGCAGGGCGTTAGGCTCAAGCTCGGCACCATCAACGATCCCGGTTCCGGCTACGTACTGTTCTACACGGGCATCCTGATGTGCGTGTTCGCGGCCAGCATTATCATCTCGGCCATCACCGAGGGCGGGCCAACGCTGGCTTCGCGCTGGGACAATGTGAGCTGGAGCAAGCCGCTTCTCGTCATCGCCTGCCTCACTGCGTTCTCCTTTGCCCTCGAGCCGCTGGGATTCCTGCTGTCATCGATTCCGCTCATGTTGCTTTTGCTGCGCTTGATCGATCCCGTGCGTTGGACGCTGGCGATCCCGATCGCCGCGCTGGTGCCGCTCGGAATGTGGTGGGTACTCAAGCGGCTGCTGCTGATCCAGCTACCCTCGGGCCTGTTCGGGATCGGTTGATCGCATGGATACGCTCGTCAACGTCGCGCACGGGTTTGGCGTCGCGCTCCTGCCGATCAACCTGCTCTACTGTTTCATCGGCGTCTTCATCGGTACGCTGGTCGGTGTACTGCCAGGCATCGGGCCGATCTCGGCGATGTCTCTGTTGCTTCCGGTGACACTGTCAGGAACGCCGGAATCCGGCATCATCATGATGGCGGGGATCTATTACGGCTCGATGTATGGTGGCTCGACCACTTCGATCCTGGTCAATATCCCGGGCGAGGCGGCTTCAGTCGTGACCTGTATTGACGGCCACCAGATGGCGAAGCAGGGCCGTGCCGGCCCTGCGCTGGGCATCTCCGCCTTCGGCTCCTTCATCGCCGGCACATTTTCGCTCGTTGCGCTGATGCTGGTGGCACCTCGGCTCGCCAACATCGCCATCGCGTTTGGCCCTGCCGAATATTTTAGCCTGATGGTGCTCGGCCTCATCGTGCTCACGTTCCTCACTCAGGGATCAATGCCGAAGGCGCTCCTGATGGCATGTATCGGCGTCGTGCTCGGACTGATCGGCCTCGACAGCATCACGGCGCAGCCGCGGCTGACGTTCGGCCGCATGGAGCTGATCGACGGCATCGGACTCGTGCCCGTCGTGATGGGCCTGTTCGGCGTCGCCGAGGTGCTGCTCAATACCGAGCAGGCGATCAAGCGCGATATCATCAACGCCAGGATCACGCAGTTGCTGCCCAGCAAGGCCGATTGGCAGGCGAGCGCCGGCCCGGTGGCTCGCGGCACGTTCCTCGGCTTCCTGCTCGGCATTCTCCCGGGCGGCGGCGCCGTGGTCGCCTCGTTCGCGTCCTATGCCCTGGAGAAGCGGCTGTCGAAAACGCCGGAGCGTTTCGGCCATGGCGCGATCGAGGGCGTAGCGGGTCCCGAATCCGCCAACAACGCGGCGGCCGGAGGCGCTTTCATTCCGCTGATGACCTTGGGCATCCCCCCGAACGTGGTAATGGCGCTACTGCTCGGCGCCTTCGTCATCCATGGCCTGCAACCGGGGCCGCTGCTGATCACGCAGAACCCCGGCCTGTTCTGGGGCATCGTCGCCAGCATGTATATCGGCAACGTCATGCTGCTGATCCTCAATTTGCCGCTGATCGGCATGTGGGTGCAGCTGCTCAAGCTGCCCTACAACATCCTCTTCCCGCTGATCATCCTGTTCACGATCCTGGGCGTCTATTGCTCGAGCAACAACGTGTTCGACGTCTATGTGATGATCGCGTTCGGCATCATCGGTTATTTCATGCGCAAGCTCGGCTTCGAGCCCGCGCCGCTGGTGCTGGCGTTCGTGCTGGGACCGATGATGGAGAACAATCTGCGCAAGTCGCTGATCCTGTCGCAGGGCGACCTCTGGACCTTCGTGCAGCGCCCGATCTCGGCAGCGTGTCTGGCGCTCGCGCTGGTGCTGCTGATAGCCCCGTTATTGCCCGCCTTGCGTAAGAAGCGCGAGCTCGTGGCGCTGGATGAGGGGGCATGAGGGTTTGGCAGGGTCTCAGCTTGCCGCGGGCAGCGCGCTGTCCGGCGGCGCGCCCCAGGGGCGGTCGGCTGAGGCGAGCCCGATCAGGCGGCCCTGGATGTAGTCGCAGCCCCAGTCGCGCAGCATGTTCGCAGCTTCTTCGTCCTGCACCCATTCGGCCACCGTCTTGATGTCGAGGCGGCGAGCGAGGTCGATCAAGGTCTGCACGAAGGCGCGGTCGTCGGCGGAGCGAGTGATGTTCTGCACGAACGCGCCGTCGATCTTCACGATGTCCACGCCGAGCTTGCGCAGATTACGGAACGAAGTGTAGCCGGCACCGAAATCGTCGATGGCGATGCGACTGCCGAAATTCTTCAGCCGGGTGACGAAGCCGCGCACATCGTCGATGTCCTGGATCGCGACGGTTTCGGTGATCTCGACGATCAGCCGCTCGGCGACGCCGGGATGGGCACGCATCAGCGATTCGATTCCGGCCCACCAATCCGGGTCCATGGTGGTGTCCGGGGAGATGTTGAGGCTGAGGCAGATGTCGGGCGCGGCGGCGAGCTCGGCGACCACGAGCTCGAGCACGCGGTGATCGACCAGGCGGATCAGGCCGAGCCGTTCCGCGACCGGCACGATATCGGGCGCGAGCAGCACCTGGCCGTCGCCCTGGTCCATCCGCACCAGGCATTCGTGAAAAGAGCACTCGCGCGAGAGGGCGGCAACCACCGGCTCATAGGCGAGCTTGATGCGGCGCTCGTTCAGCGCCGTGACGATCTCGTCGGTGACGCGGATGTTGACGCGGCGCTGGGCGTCGCGCGCGGCATCCGGGCGCCAGGCTGCGAACGAGCCGACTCGGCGTTGTTTCGCGGTGTCCAGGGTCTCGTGGGCGCGATTGACGGCTTCATCGGTGTTGCGGGCATAGCGCGGCACGCTGACCGCACCGATCGAGGCGGTGACCGACACCGGGCCGGATTTGGTCGGCACCACCTCGTCGCGGATGCCGGCGAGGAAGCGCTCGGCGGCGACGTTCATGTCGTCGACGGTGCAGTTCTTCAGGATCAGGCCGAACTTGTTGCCGGAGAAGCGGCCGAGCACGTCGCCGCCGCGCAAGCGCGCGCGAATGCGCGTGGCGACGTCGAGGATCACGGCGTCGGCAACGTCGAAGCCGAAGGCCTCGTTGACACGCGCGAGATGATCGATGCCGACCAGCATGAAGGCCGCGGTCGAGCGGAAACGGGTCGTCTCCTCGATGGCCTCGGCCAGCGCGGCGATCAGATGCGAGCGATTGAGCTCGCCGGTCAGCGGATCGAGCCGGGCGAGCTTCGTCAATTCCTCGTCGCGGGCATGGCGTTCATTGTTGATGCGGACGGAGCCGATCGCACGCACCGGGCGGCCGTCGGGGCCGGCGAACCACCGGCCGGTCTCCTCGATCCAGACCACGGGATCGGCGGCGCTCATGCGCACGCCGTACTCGACCCGGTAGGGCGTGCCGTCGGCGCCATGCACGGCTGAGGTCTGCGCCAGCGCGGCGGTCCGCAGCGATTGCGCGGGCTCGATCAGCTTTGCGAATTCGGCGCCGGTGGCCAGCCGTTCGGTGGGAATCCCGGGGAAGATGGCGCCGACCTGCTCACCCCAGACGATGGCATCGCTGGCGATGTCCCAGGCGAACACAGCCTGGCCAAGGGCAGCCAGGATGTCGGAGGCTTGCGGCAATGCGGGGGTCAAAATCGCCTCGTTTCGGGACAGCGGGGAGTCCTGAGTCGGCACAGGATAAAGCCAGATTCGCCATTGACCCTAGGCAAAGTTGATAAACAATTTGGAAACCACGTTTGTTCTCGTGCAGGAACCAAACCGGCCCGTCCGGCATAGGCCTTGCGAGTACATCACACGCACCGGCGCCAGCGTCTCGAAACGCGACAATCCAGGCCGGGTCAACGGTGATCGCGATGTTGAGTACTGATCAAGTGGACATGGCGGACAACGGCACAGGCTCGGCTGTGGTGCCGCTGATGCCGGTTTTGCAGTGGGTCCACAAGGCACCGCTGCCGCGCCCCGATCCGAGCTTCGTCGCCCAGCTCATCGCCAATGCCGAGCACCTGCCCCAAGCGAGCCGACTTCGCCGCGTGTCTTCTGAGGATGCGCAGGTCGCCTATGGCAGCAAGCGCCCGCTTCCGAGCGTGACCGCGCGCACGCGCCAGGTGGCTTGAATCAGCGCGGCGCGTCGGGAGACGGCTGGGTGCCGTTGCCCGGCTGCAAATGCGGCGAGGGAATTTCCGGCGAGGGCGTACTCACAGGCTTCGGCGCGGGATGATCCATCAGTACGGATTCGGCGACCGATTGCGCGGATTGCGCGGATGCGGGCGGCGCAACGACCGGCTCGAACTTGGGCTCGAACGTCCCTTCATCCGCCGGCGTCTCGGCTTGGCGCTTGGCCTTGCGAGGCGCCGGCACTGTCGTTTCGGCGACATAAGCGACGCGGCGGCGGGTGCGCTGGGCGATGCCGCCGAGGAAATCGGCCATCGCCAGCAGCACCAGAAGGAAATAGGTGGAGTTGCCGAATTTGGGCCACATCACGAATTCGGCCGCAGCCGCGCCGAACACAATCAGCGACAGCAAATGATCCATCAGGAATTTCGACCCGGGCCGCGCGCCCTTGACCACCTCGAGCAGCAGCAGCACGACACCTAGCGCGAGCATCACGTCGGCAAGCGTGACCGGCCAGGCCTCGCCCGTGATCATCGGCACCCTGAACAGCACGTCCGTAAAGGACACGCTGGGCATCAGGAAGGCGATGATGTTGTAGACCGCAAGCGGGATCAGGAGCAGCGGGAAACCGACCATCGGCGAAATGCCTTCTCGATCAAGAAATCCAGACAGGACAATGCGGCGGCGAAGCATTCGCTCCGCCGCCGTCACTGTCATATCTCATGGATTGGCCGAAATCAGGCAGGCGAAATCATCCTGCCTGGGAAAGGTCCTGAATTCAGGACTCTTTCTTCTTCAGGACCTGACGGCCCTTGTACATGCCGGTCTTGAGGTCGAGATGATGCGGACGACGGAGCTCGCCGGAGTCCTTGTCTTCCACATAGGTCGGCTTCTTGATGGCGTCGGCCGAGCGGCGCATGCCGCGGCGCGACGGCGAGGTTTTTCTTCTCGGAACGGCCATTTCAGTATCCTCTAGGGATTGGTGTCATCAGGGCATCGTCCGCGAGGGGACGGCTCAGCACCCGCAAACCGAGGCGAGCTGAATGCCGGTCAAGGCCGGGCTTATAGAGGAAGGCCTGCCTTAAATCTAGGGCTCTGGGCCGGAAAATGCGCCCGAAAAGGACCGGAAATCAGCGATTCTCCCGCCAGCAGGTCGAAAGCGAGCTCGCCTGCGCCCTCGCCACATAGGTCCCGGCCAGCCGCCGGACACCCGGTCCCGGCGTCCTGGCGCTGCGTTTGACCGGATTCGGCAGGATCGAGGCCAGAAGCGCCGCCTCCCGGGGGGAGAGGTTCGCCGCCGATTTGCCGAAGGCATAGGCGCTGCCCGCCTCGGCCCCAAACTGGCCCTGTGGTCCCAGCTCAGCGATGTTGAGGTAAATCTCCAGGATCCGTGCCTTGGGCAGCACGAGATCGATCCACAGCGCCAGCGGGAATTCCAGCGCCTTGCGGACGAAGTCCCGCCCCTGCCAGAGGAACAGGTTTTTCGCCACCTGCTGGGTGATGGTGGAAGCGCCCCGGAACGGGGTGCCGTCCTCCCGGGCATCGTCGACCGCCTCACGCAGCGCCCCCCAGTCGATACCGTGATGCTTGCAGAAATGGGCGTCCTCGGCCGCCACCACCGAGCGTGGCAGCGAGGGCGACATCGCCGCCAGATCGATCCATTCCCGCTGCATCGGCGCACCCCGAAGCGAGCGCCAGATCATCAGCGTCGAAACGGGATGGCCGGCGCGGTAGAACGGCGCGACGACATAGGGCGCGAGAACCGCGACCGCGAGCACCAGGAGAAGGATTTTGACGACGCGCAAATCAACCTTTCCGGCGCAGAACGAAACGCGGCCACGGGCCCGGCATTAAGTCTGTGATAATTCGGGCCTTTTCCAGCACTTTTTAGGCCTTCCAAACGATTGACTGAGGCGGGCGCATAAAGGATTGTCCCGCCGAATTTTAGTTCTGGAGCCCTTCTTGATGACCGGCACGTCCCCGTCCGATTTCGCCAAACGTCTGGACAAGACCGCTGATGACACCGAGGCGCTGCTCGGGCGCCTGCTGTCGGACGACATCCTGCCCGATGAGATCGCCCGGCCCAAGCGACTGATGGACGCAATGCGCTATTCGAGCCTCAACGGCGGCAAGCGCCTGCGGCCCTTCCTGGTGGTCGAGAGCGCGGCCGTGTTCGGCGTGCCGCGCGAAGCCGCGCTGCTCGTCGGTGCGGCGCTCGAATGCATCCACTGCTACTCGCTGATCCACGACGATCTGCCGGCGATGGACAATTCGGACCTGCGCCGCGGCCGTCCGACCTTGCACAAGAAGACCGACGACGCGACCGCGATCCTCGCCGGTGACGGCCTCCTGACGCTCGCCTTCGACATCATCACCCGCGACGAGATCCATCGCGACGCCAATGTCAGGCTTTTGCTGACCCGCGCACTGGCGCGCTGCGCCGGCATCGGCGGCATGGTCGGCGGCCAGATTCTCGACCTTGCCGGCGAAGGCCGCTTTGGCGGCAACGAGCCGATCGACGTCGCCCGCATTCAGCAGATGAAGACCGGCGCGCTGCTGCGCTACGGCTGCATCGCCGGCGCGATCCTCGGTCAGGCCTCGCAAAAAGAATATCAGGCGCTCGACGATTACGGCCGCGCGCTCGGTGAAGCCTTCCAGATCGCCGACGACCTGCTCGACGTCGAAGGCGATGCCGCCGCGCTCGGCAAGCCTGCCGGCGCCGATGCAGCTCTCGGCAAGACCACCTTTGTCACCCAGCTCGGCATCGAAGGCGCCAAGCAGCGCGTGCGCGACCTGCTCGCGCGCGCCGACAGCGCGGTCTCGATTTTCGGCGATCGCGCCGCCGTGCTGCAAGCGGCTGCGCGGTTCGTGGCCGAACGGAAGAGCTGATAGCGCGATGGCGGGCGGCAACAAGGAAGACCCCGCCCTCGCCCGCTTTCGCAAGATGTCGCGGCCGATGCGGCTGATTTATGCGCGTCCGCGGACGTTCATGTCGCTTGCCGTTGGTATTCTCGTCTGCCTGCTCATCCCGGGTTCGCACCGGCTGGTCACGCGGCTTCTGTTCGGCTGGGATGCGTTGATCGCCGTTTATCTGGTGCTGGTCTACGCGATGATGCTGTGCAACGACCACCAGCACATCCGCCGCGCCGCAGCGATGCAGGACGACGGTCGCTTCGTTATCCTGCTGGTGACGGCGATCGGCGCCTTCGCCAGCATCGCCGCGATCGTCTCGGAGCTTGGAACGCCGCATCGCGGCGTCCTGGAGCTGAGCATCGCAATCACCACCATCGTATTGTCATGGGCCGCCGTGCACACGATCTTCGCCCTGCATTACGCGCATGATTATTACCGGCACGCCACGCCGGGCGGCCTTCAGTTTCCCAGCGGCGACAAGGAAGACCACGCGGATTATTGGGACTTCGTCTACTTCTCGTTCGTGATCGGCATGACCGCGCAGGTCTCCGATGTCGGCATCTCCGACAAGACCATCCGCCGCACCGCCACCGCACACGGCATCGTCTCATTCATCTACAATACGGCCTTGCTGGCGCTGACCGTCAACATCGCGGCCAGCGCGATCTCAACTTGAACTCACTTCCGCAATCCTAATTACAGACCTCGGCATTGGCATCATTGCCGGGGCCGCCGCCGCCGCGATATTCGAGATGGCAGCCGCGGTTGACCGGACGGCAGCCGCCGCTATTGCAGAATAGCTGTCCGCCACTCGAGGGGCGGCTGGCGCCAGCAGCAGCAGCAATGCCGGCAGCGCCGCCAAAGCCGCCAGCTGCTCCGGCAGCTTCACCGCCGGCTTGACGACGCTGCCGTGCGGGACGCTCGTCGCCGTCGTCACGCTTTGCAGTCGCAGGCTTGGCGGGCCTGGCGGCACGCTGCTTCTCGCACTCGTTGTCGTCGTTGAGCGCATAGCCATCACGGCAAACGATCCTGGTGCACTTGTCGCCGTCGGCCTTGAAGCCGTGCTCGCAAACCAGCGGACAGACGCGCGACTGTTTCGACTTGACCGTGTCGAGTGCATCGGTGCTCGCCACCTTCACGTCGAGCTTGGTGCCGGCATAACGGTTGAACTGCGACAACGAGCGCTGTGCGGACGGGGTCCAGTTGCCGTCGGCGGCGCCGGAGAAGCAGCCGACGCGGCCGAGCTCGGTCTGCACCGAGCGGCTGAGATCGGCCGGCGCGATGGCCGGCGTCAGCGACGCGACGTTGGTGCCGGCTGGGCTCGCCGTGCTGGCGGGCGCTGCACTTGGCGCCGCGGCGGCGAGATTGACGCGCTGCTGCTCGGCGGCGGCCGCCTGCTGCTGCGCCTGCTCCTTGGCCTTTTGCGCGGCAAGCTGTACCTGCTCTGCGGCCTTCGCATCGGCGGCTGCCTTGGCCTGCGTATCCTTCTGCGCGCCAAGTGCGGCAAGACGATCGCGCTCGGCCTCGGCCTGCTTGGCCTTCTCGGTGGCCGCCGCATGAGCCTGTTCGGCGCCGATTTTTTCGACCTGAAGCTTGGCGAGGCTCGCATAGAAGCCGTCGGGATGCTGGGCAAGGAAGGCATCCCACGCCGGCCTGTTGCCAACCTGGAGCGCGAGTTCGTAATCGCGGCGGATGTCAGCCTGAGGATTCGGCGCGGGCGCAGCGGCAGCCGCAGCGGTCACCTTGACCGGCACCAGCGGAACGTCTTCGCCGCCGAGCGAGCCATAGACGAACGGCTCCTGCTTGTTACCTGTCGACTTGAGCACGTCGTCGCGCACGAAGCCGAAGGCGCGGCGGACGTCGAGGCCGGGCGTCGTCAGATGCTTCGACAGCGCCACGGTGAAGGGGCTGTTCGCACCGTCGCCGTCCTGCGCCGTGAAGCCGGCCTTGGCCGAATAGGCGATCAGCGTGTTGGAGCTGGTCGGCTCAACCTGGGCGAGGCCGCGGCCGATGCCGCGCGAGGCGACCGTGCGCTTCATGGTCTTGCCGAACGGATTGTCACGGCAGGCATCCAGGATCACCAGGCGAAGCTGCTTGGCCGGTTCGACCGCGACCAGGACGCGGTCGAGGGAGAGCGCCTCGTCAAAGACGTCGGTGTCACGCTCCAGCCTGGCGTCGACAGGGATCAGATAATTCGAGCCTTCGACCTCGATGCCGTGGCCGGCATAATAGACTACGGCGATATCGGCATCGCGGGTCCCGTCGGCGAATTCGCGCAGCACACGCCGGGTTTCCTGCGCCGTCAGATCGCGCCGGGAATCGACGATGTCGAACCCGGCCTCCTTCAGCGTCCTGGCCATCACCGAACCGTCATTGACGGGGTTCGTAAGCGACGGCGCATGCTGATAGGCGGAGTTGGCGATCACCAGCGCGACGCGCTTCCCGGCGAAAGCGGGCCCGGTGCCGAATAGCAGCGCGACGACGAGGAGAAGTGGGCAAAGTCTGAGCAATTGGCGCATGACACGACTTCCGAGTTCAGGGCAGTTCGAGCCCCTTTGGGACGGCTTTAGCAGGGTCCGTCGCGGACGCTTGTGACGGAGGTCACGAAGGTGGCGCCGGCGGCGGGCCGAAAGACCCCTTTTGTTTGTCGCGCCAGTCCGGCCGCGGTTCGCCGCGAAACAGGTGCGCAGCAGGTTCCCTCAGGCATCCCCGATGTGGCCCCGATATTGAGGCAGATTGTCCGTAATCTCGTGCCAGGGCGCCTTCGAGCCCACGAAAATGTGGGCGCTCGGTCGGATGGAGGGGACATCGACCAGGGTTCCCATGGCGACATGGACCCATTTTCCCTCGCGCACCCGGGAATAAAGCAGCGAGCCGCAACGGGCGCAGTGGGCGTCGTGGGTGGTGTCGTCACCGTAGATGGTGCGCTGGTTCTCGCCCCTGACGATGCGGAGCTTGCTCTGCTCAATGCCGGCGAACGGCTTGAAGGCGGCGCCCGTGGTGCGGCGGCAATCCGAGCAGTGGCAGTTCATCGCATAGGAGAACGCGTCCGCCACCTCGTAGCGCACGGTGCGGCAGTAGCATTCGCCGATCAGGAAGGAAGCGTTCGAATTCTCTGATCCGGTCATCACAGCGTCCTTGCGCCAATGGTACGGACACCATAGCGCATTTTGATGTGTACGACTAAGTTCGCCCTGAGCCATCATTCAAAGGGATGACCATGAGCCAGAACCGTTCGAGCGTCGAAGCCGTCGTGCAATCTTACTTCGACGGACTTTACGAGGGCGATGCCGAAAAACTCGGCGCCATCTTCCACCCCTCCGCCGATTTGCGCTGGGTCGAGAAGGGCGAACTGCAGGTGCTGACCGTGCCGGACTGGCTCGACCGCGTGCGCGAGCGTCCCTCCGGCAAGGCCGAAGGCAAGGCGCGCGAGGATTTCATCGTCACCATCGACCGTTCGGACGACAAGACCGCCTTCATCAAGGTCCGGTGCCAATTGCCGCCGCGTTTTTTCACCGACTATCTGGTGGCGATGAAGCTCGCCGACGGCTGGCAGATCGTGTCGAAATCCTATCGGTATGACCTGCGGGAGTGAGGGGCGCGACCATCCGCTGCCCGAAATCGGGCGCACTCGTCCCACATCCTCCGTCATTACGAGCGCAGCGAAGCAATGACGATGCGGATGGAGTGCATGCCGCATCTCCACCCCGCCCCGTCTCGCCAAGAGTTCCCCATGCTTCTCGACCGCCGTTCGCTGCTCGCCTCGCTGTGCTGGATGGCCGCCTCCCCTGCGCTCGCCGCGGACGCGCAGCCTGAGCTCGAAACCTATGAGCGCGAGAGTGGCGGCCGGATCGGGGTCTATGCCGAAAACCTCGCGACCGGCGCAAAGCTCGCCTGGCGCGCTGACGAACGGTTCGTCATGTGCTCGACATTCAAGGCTTCGCTGGCGGCTTGCGTCCTGGCGCGGGTCGATCGTGGCGAGGATCAGCTTGCGGCCATGATCCCGTACGGCAAGGCCGACCTGCTGGAGTACGCACCGGTCGCCAGGCAGAACATTGCCGCCGGCGCAATGTCGGTCACCGAGATGTGCAAGGCGATCGTCGAGCTCAGCGACAACACCTGCGCCAATTTGCTGTTGGCACGGATCGGCGGCCCCGCCGCGCTCACGGCATTCTGGCGCTCACTCGGCGACACCACCTCGCGGCTCGACCACAACGAGCCCGAGCTCAACCGCTCACCGCCCGGTGATCCCCACGACACCACGACGCCGGCGGCGATGGCAGGCAATCTGCGCCGGCTGCTCACGGGCGAGGCGCTGTCGGCCACCTCGCGCGCGCAGCTCACGGAGTGGCTGGTGGGTTGCAAGACCGGCGCGAACCGGCTGCGTGGCGGGCTCCCCGCAAGCTGGAAGATCGGCGACAAGACCGGCAACAACGGCAAGGACGCCTCCGGCGACGTCGCAGTGGCCTGGCCCAAAATCGACACGAAGCCCGATGCACCGATCCTGATCGCGGCCTATACTCAGGGCGGCACGCCGACCGCGGCGCAGATCGAAACCGTGTTCGCACGCATCGGCCGCATCGTGGCCGAGCGGCTGGTGTAAGCCGCACGCATTGACGTTGCGACCGCTTCCGGGTGAAGACAGATCATCATGGAAGCGAAATTTCAGACCTTTCTCATCCTGCTCGCCGTGCTGGCGGGCACAGCGCTTGTCGCCCGCCGCTTCAACATCGCGCCTGCCATTCTGCTGATGCTCTCCGGCGTCGGCCTCGCCTTCGTGCCGGGCATGCCGCCGGTCGAGCTGCCGCCGGAACTGGTGCTGCTGATGGTGCTGCCGCCGCTGATCTACTCGGCGAGCGTCGCGATGAGCTGGCGCGAATTCAAAAAGAATCTTCGCCCCATCGTGCTGCTCGCGGTCGGCGCGGTGATCTTCACCACAGCGCTGGTCGCAACTGCCACGCATTATTTCATCGGCCTGCCCTGGACGATCGGCTTCCTGCTCGGCGCCATCGTGGCGCCGCCCGACGTGGTGGCGCCGCTCGCGATCGCGCGCCGGCTGCACTTGCCGCGCAGGCTCATGGTCATCCTCGAAGGCGAAGGGCTCGCGAATGACGCCACCGCGCTGATCCTCTACCGCTTCGCGCTCGCCGCGATCATGGTCGGGCATTTCTCGCTGCCCCTGGCAGGCGGCGAGTTCTTGCTCATCGTCGCTGGCGAGATCGCCTTCGGCATCGGTGTCGGCTGGCTCTCCCTGCGGTTCCGCAAATGGTCGGGGGATCCGCAGGTCGAGCTGACACTGTCGCTGATCACGCCCTACGTGTCCTACTGGCTGCCCGAGCATCTCGGCGGCTCCGGCGTGATCGCCACCGTCGCCTGTGGTCTCTATGTGAGCTGGAACGGGCCGCTGCTGATCTCGGCATCGACGCGCCTGCAAGGAATCTTCTTCTGGGACCTCGTGATCTATCTCATCGAGGGCCTGCTGTTCCTGCTCACCGGCTTCCAAATGCGCGCGCTGTACGAGAAGTCGAAGGCGTTTCCGCTCGACGACATCATGATTGCGACTGCCGTGGTGCTGGCGGTCGTCGTGATCGCGCGCTTCGCCTGGCTCTATCCCGCGACCTATCTGCCGCGGATGCTCAGCAAGTCGCTGCGCGCGCGCGATCCGTCACCACCATGGCAATGGCCGTTCGTGCTTGCGTTCACCGGCGTGCGCGGCGCGGTGTCGCTGGCGGCGGCGCTGGCGCTGCCGTTCACGCTGCCGGGCGGCGAGGCCTTTCCGTTTCGCGACCTGGTCCTGTTCGTTGCCTTCGGTGTCATCTTCATCACGTTGATCGGCGTCGGCCTCACCCTGCCTCCGGTGGTGCGTTGGCTCGGTGTCGCCGAAGCCGGTCGCAACGAGCATGCCGCCGAGCACGAGTCCGAGATCGCAGCACGGCGCCAGGCCCTCGATGCCGCCCTGAAGTCACTCGACGCGCTGACCGAGGAGAAGGACGTGTCGGACGAGGTAATGCGGCTCCTGCGCGCGCGACACGAGATCCGGGTCAACCAGCTGCCCGATTCGCTCGATCCCACCCACCACGACGTCTCCGCCGCCGGCACCGCCCTGACTCGGGACCTGATCGCCGCCGAGCGCAAATTCATCCACGACCTGCTGCGCGACGGCCAGATCACCGACGAGACGCGCCGGAGGATCGAGCGGGATCTGGACCTGGAGGAGGCGAGTTTGGCGAACCGGGAGTATCGGGGCGGGCCGCTATAGATTCTCGTCATTGCGAGCGTAGCGATCTACCGCCTCTCGCAAAACTCCCTCATCGCCACCGCCACGGCGTCCGCAATGATCTCCTGCCGCTCCGGCGAGTTCATCGTCATCTCCTCGTCGCGGTTGATGATGGAGCCGGCTTCGAGCAGCACTGCGGCGCTGCGGGTTTGCGAGAGCACAACGAGCCCGTCATAGCGGTACACGCCGACATCCTTGTCGAGCAATTGGCGCCGGTAGCGGCCCATCACCGGCAGGGCATATTGGCCGGCATAATGCAGGTCCTGATCCTTCAGCTGCCGGCCGATCATCCGAGCCAGCATCAGGCTCGCAGCGTAGTGCGGATTCCGCTGCGACACAAACAGAGAGTGGCCCGAAAAGCGGTCGCTGAAATAGCTGTTCGCACCGTCGAACTCCCAGGTCTCGATCAGCTTGTCCGGCACCGAATCGTGATGGATCGACAGGAAGAGATCGGCCCGGGCGTCATTCGCGGTACCGACGCGTTTGAGCAGGCTCGGCCGCGCCTTGCCGTCCGTGACGAGCAGGCGGGCCGCGGCAAAGCCTTCGGCCTTGAGCTTCGCCGTGATCAGACTTGCAAGCCGGAAGTTGAAGCCGAACTCCGTGTCGTTGCGTGCACTCAATGCGCCGTAGGAGTCAGGGGTGTGCCCGACATCCACGATGATCCGGAATTTCGACATCTCGCATTTGACCGGCGCGTGCGGCGGCTTGGGTCTCGCGATTTTGCGCGCGAGAGCAGCATGACCGGTGCCTGCAAGCGCCAGCGACCATAGCAAAATCGACGCGACGAGCGTCCGGACGAGACTTGCGATGATGCTGCGCGGCTGCCCCAAGCGCTACTCCGCTGCCGCGATTCGCGGTCGGCCGACAAAGCCTGTGACGTCACCGAAACGCTCCAGCATCACCGCGGAAAGGTCCTTGGCCTTGCCGGTGACGCAGGCGCCCGAGCGCACGGCGTAGCGATCCTGATGCGCGGCGTGCGGCGGCGGCTCGCCCTGCTGAAGTGCCCGCGCCAGCTCCAACACGACTTTCCGGAAATGCATGATGCCGAGATCGGTCGGACCGAGATGCTCGCGGGTGCGGTCGGCGATCGGGCCCTGGCTGTCCTGCACGGCCGCATCCTGTTCGGAGACACCCTTGATACCGGTGTAGCTCCTGGTTTTCTGCAGCTTGCGGTCGATCAGATAGTCGTTGCCCTTGTGGCGCAGCGGCACGTAATTGTCGTCGACCTCCGCGATCACGCCATTGCCGCGGTCAAAGGCGTCACGCTCGGCTTGCGTCAGCGGCCGCTCCGGATTCCAGGCATAGGTGTAGATCCAGCAATTGGTGTCGGTGACGGGCACGAAGGTCTGGCCAAAGATGTTCTCGCCGGGCATCGCGCTCGGGGCATAGGCGTGGAACGGCATCAGGAACTGCGCGATGCGCCAGTAGATGTTGTCGCCCCCGGTGAGCCGCCCGCCGGCGATGGTGAGGCCTGCTTCGTGCGGGGCGATCTTGATCACCGGGCGCGGATCCTCCGCGATCCAGCGCATGTGATCGCTCGACATCCGCGCGATCGGATTCACAAAATGCTTCTTGATGTCCAGGATCTCGTTCTCCTCCTTGTCGAAGGAGAGATGGGCGAAGGTGAAATGCGCGGTGTCGATCGAGCCTTCCAGCGCCTGCACCCAGTTGCAGTCCTGCCATTTCTTGCTGACATAGCGGTGCGAGGGCGGCAGCAGCGCCATTTCGAGGTCCGGCAGCTCGGGCATCGCGTCAGCCGGGCCCATATAAGCCCAGATCATCTCGCCCCATTCGCGCACCGGATAGGATTTGATGCGGATGAGGTCTTTGGCGTTGAGGTCGGGATAGGACGTCGGCATGTCGACGCACCGGCCGTCGGTATTGAACTTCCAACCGTGATAGACACAGCGGATACCGCATTCCTCAACGCGCCCAAGCCAGAGATTGGCGCCGCGATGCGGGCAGTATTGGTCGATTAATCCGACAACGCCGCGGGTATCGCGGAAGGCGAGCAGCTCCTCGCCGAGAACGATGATCTTCTTCGGCTCGCCGTCGGGCTCGGGGAGTTCTTCCGACAGCAGCACGGGGATCCAGAACCGGCGCAGCAGCTCGCCCATGCCGGTGCCTGCATCAGCCTCGGTCAGGAATTTGTTGTCCTCGGCGCGGAGCATGGCAGGCTCTCCCGACTATTTTCGCAGAGATTGGCGCGGGCGCGGGAGGACGTCAACGTTGAGTTATTGACCGTGAACCATCCGAAGAACTTTGCCGTCACGGCGGGCGACTTCAACTTCAACTACTCCGCCAACTGCGCCGTGCGGCAACATGCCTGTCACAATCCAATTGTTACGTTGGTTGAGCTCAGCGGTTAGAGGCTCCTCGCTTCGAATAACGACCTCACCGTAGCGGTTAACGGCCGCCGCACGTGCGATCTCGACGGCCGCATCAGCAGTCGTCACCGTGCCTTCAGCGCCGGTCGCCACCTTGTCCCCGGCAATCGCGCAGCTCGTGACAACGACGAGTGCGACCACAAAAATGCCTCTCACACCGGCCTCTCTCCCTTCACCGTCACGCGCGTCCCCGAGCGTGTGTGCGGCCAGTAATCCCACATCGCGCGGTGCTGGGCGCAGCGGTTGTCCCAGAACGCGATGGCGTTCTCGGTCCATCGGAAGCGGCACTGGAACAGCGGGTTTTCCGCATGTTGATAGAGATAGGCGAGCATCGCGTCGCTCTCGTCGCGCGGGATGCCGTTGATGTGGCGGGTGAAGCCGCGGTTGACGTAGAGCGCCTTCTTGCCGGTGACGGGATGCGTGCGCACCACGGGATGCTCGGCGCTCGGATAGGACGGGCGGTCGGCGACCCCGTAATTGGCGTAGAGCCCGCGATAGATCGGCTCGCCGTCATGCAGCGCGGTCAACCCGTCGAGATAGGCCTTCATCCGATCCGATAGTGCCTCGTAGGCGGCATACATGTTGGCAAACAGCGTGTCGCCGCCGCGCGGCGGGCACTGCTTGATGTAGAGGATCGAGCCCATCGGCGGCTCGAGATCGCAGGAGACATCGGAATGCCAGCCCTCGCCGTTGGCGCGCGGCGAATTCGCATCCGCATAGATCTTCATCAGCGCCGGGTCTTCATCCTCATGCGGCGCGGCAGGATGGAAATGCAGCTCGCCGAACTTGCGGCCGAAGGCGAGATGCTGCTGTGGCGTGATGTGCTGGTTGCGGAAGAAGATGACGAGGTTTTCGGCGAGCGCGCGATGGACCTCGTCCATCTGGCGGTTGGAGCGCGCATCGTCCGAGACCAGCTTGCCGATGTCGGCGCCGGAGATTTCCGCGCCGATGATGGGGGTCAGCTTTTCGACCGCGATGGTTTCATACGGCGCACCATCCTCGGCCGCGTGGCGATAGCGCGGACCCTGCTTGCCGGCGAGTGAGCTCATGGGCGCTGCTCCCAATCATTATTGATTGGAGGCATGGTAGCCCGGATGGAGCGAAGCGCAATCCGGGAACGGCTTGTCAGGATCTGACGGGCCCCGGATTTCGCTTCGCTCCATCCGGGCTACATTGCAGCGCAAAGCGCGGCGAGCGGAGCTAAATCACTCCGCCGCGGTTACCGGCACCTTGGCGCCCTGGCCGTAGCGCTGCTCGATGTAGTCGATCACGAGCGCCTTGAAGTCGGCGGAGATGGTCGGCCCGCGCAGGGTGCGGAACTTCTTGCCGTCGACGAACACCGGGGCAGCCGGCGCCTCGCCCGTGCCCGGCAGCGAGATGCCGATATTGGCGTGCTTGGATTCGCCGGGGCCGTTGACGATGCAGCCCATCACCGCGACGTTGAGCTCTTCCACGCCGGGATATTTCGTTTTCCAGGTCGGCATCTCGTCGCGGATGAAACCCTGGATCGATTGGGCCAGCTCCTGGAACGTGGTCGAGGTGGTGCGGCCGCAGCCGGGGCACGCCGCAACCAGCGGCACGAAGGTGCGGAAGCCCATGGTCTGCAAGAGCTCCTGGCCGACCTGCACCTCACGGGTGCGGTCGCCGCCGGGCTCCGGCGTCAGCGAGATGCGGATGGTGTCGCCGATGCCCTGCTGCAACAGGATGCCGAGCGCGGCCGAGGACGCCACGATGCCCTTGGTGCCCATGCCGGCCTCGGTCAGGCCGAGATGGATGGCGTAATCGGAACGGCTGGCGAGAACCTCGTAGACCGCGATCAGATCCTGCACCGCCGAGACCTTGGCCGACAGGATGATGCGGTCCTTGGGCATGCCGAGCTCTTCGGCGCGTGCCGCCGAGAGCAGCGCCGACTGCACCATGGCTTCGCGCATCACCGCGCGCGCATCGCGCGGATTGGCCGAGGCGGTGTTCTCATCCATCAGCCTGGTCAGCAGCTCCTGGTCGAGCGAGCCCCAATTGGCGCCGATGCGGACCGGCTTGCTGTTCTTGTTGGCGATCTCGATGATGTCGGCGAACTGGGTGTCGCGCTTGTCCTTGAAGCCGACATTGCCGGGATTGATGCGATATTTGGCGAGCGCCTCGGCGCAGGCCGGATAGGCCGCGAGCAGCTTGTGGCCGATATAGTGGAAGTCGCCGATCAGGGGCGTGGTGAGACCGAGCTTGAGCAGGCCGTCGCGGATATGCGGAACGGCAGCTGCCGCCTCCTCGCGGTCGACGGTGATGCGGACCAGCTCGGAACCGGCGCGGGCGAGCGCTGCGACCTGGGCAATGGTGCCGTCGATATCGGCTGTGTCGGTGTTGGTCATCGACTGCACGACGATCGGCGCACCGCCGCCGACGGTAACGTCGCCGACCTTGACCTTGGTGGTGTGATGACGCGGCGCAGGCCCCGCGATGTCGGAATCGATGGTGTTTTCGAGCTTGTTCATGGCGTCCAAATATCAGGTTTTGGTGACGTTCAGCAATGCATCGCGCGGCGCCGCAGCGGATTGACTGGGACGGTTAACCAGAAAAAGCCCAGCAATGACAAGGACGGCGGCAGCCCCGAATGTCAGGTTCAGCGTGTCGTGCATGATGAAATAGCTACCCACCACGCCAAACAAAGGGGTGATGAAGGTAAAAGCCGACAATTTGCTGGCCGAATAGGTCTTCACCAGCGCGAACCAAAGCGTGAACGTGGTTCCCACGACCCAGATCGCCTGGAAGGCCATCAGGCCCAGCGACAGCGGCGACGGAGTGTGGGGGATGGTCTCCCCGAACAGCCAGGCCGCCAGCCCCAGGATCGGGATCGAGGTCGCGACCTGATAGCCCAGCGCCTTCTCGGGCGCCGCGAAGCGCAGCCGGGTGCCCTTGGCAACCAGCGTGGTCGCCGCCCACAGCGCGGCGCCGCCGACGATCATGAGGTCGCCGAGCAGAACATGCGAATCGACGTTGGGCTGCGGCACACCGATCGCGAGTGCGACACCGGCAAAGCTGATGGCCAGCCCCAGCCATTGCGTACCGCCCAGTCGCTCGCCGAGCACCTGGTAGGAGCCGAGCGCGACGAAGAACGGCGCGGTGTAGAGGAACACGACCGCCCGCGATGCCGGTGTGAAACGCAGGCCCTGAAAGATCAGCACGAACTCGATGCCGAACATCAGTCCGGCGATGACGCCCGGCTTCCAGGTGCCGTCGCGTTCGAAGAATTTAACGCCGCGCAAGGTGCCGATGATGAACAGCACCGGCAGCGCGCCCATCGAGCGGAACGTGGCCTGAAGCATCGGCGGGATGTCCGGCAGCACCAGTTTCACCGCGATCTGGTTGAATCCCCAGGTCAGGCACAGCATGAGCATCAGGGCGATGGCGCCGGCACTGAGGGGACGACCGGCGGACGGTATGATTTGAGGTGAGGACATTTCTTCCTGAAAAACCGGCTTTGCGCCGTTGTTGCTCTATGCAGCTTTCTGACAATGCGCACAGACGCCCGTGATTTCCACCACGGACAATTTGGGAGCGAAGCCTGAGTTGCGCGCGGCGGCGTTGAGGTCCCTGGCGAAGGAAGCCGACGGAATCTCACCGACCAGGCCACAGCGCTCGCAGATCAGGAACGTCACCGCCGAGGTCGCGTCGTGGTCGTGAGCGGCGCAGGCGAGATAGGCGTTGCGGCTTTCGATGCGGTGCACGAGGCCGTTGGCCATCAAGAAATCGAGAGCACGATAGACCGTGATCGGCGCCGGCCGCGGCATCGACTTTGCCAGCTCGTCGATCACCTCATAGGCGCCGAGCGGCCGGTGGCTCGAGAGCAGCGCCCCCAGCACATGGCGGCGTATCGGCGTGAATTTCTGCGCGCGCTCTCCGCAGACGGCCTCGGCATGCGCCAGCGCATCCGCGGTGCAGCGGCCGTGATCGTGGTCGGGCGCGGGAAATGCCGGTTTTGCGAGGGTCATGCGACCGGCGTTCTAGCATTTCGAAAGGGGAACCCAAAGCGGCACCGGCGATGCGGCCATCAGCCATGCTCGGCCTGCGGGACAGTGTCCCGCAAACCCGCCATGAAATAATCATAAGCTTGCTTATTATATTCCAAGCTTATTGGAGACCAAGCTCATGAGCCCAGGGCCCGTGGACCAGAACTTCCTGTTTACGCTCGCCGAGCTCTATCGCCTGCTCCGGGTCTATGCCGACAAGGAAGCCTCGCGCTTCGGCATCACCCGCGCGCAATGGGCGGTGCTGGCCAAGGTCGAGCGCAGCGAAGGCATGAAGCAGTCGGAGCTCGCCGAGCTTCTCGAGGTGCAGCCGATCACGCTGACACGCCTGATCGACAAGCTCTGTGACAGCGACTGGATTGAGCGACGCAACGATCCGTCGGACCGCCGCGTAAAGCGGCTGTACCTGAAGAAGGCCGGGCGGCAATTGCTCGGGCGGATGAGCGGGCTGAAATCCGAGCTCACGGCCAACGCGCTCGACGGCATCACTCCGGCGGACGCCCACCGCCTCCTCACCCAACTCGAAACAATCAAGGAAAACGTGCGGTCCGCGATCCAGACCAGCGGAGCGGAACAAGCGCGTAAGGAGCAGCGCTATGGCTGATCAGGTTCTCAAGTTCCAGCCCGAGCAGAAAATCGACGGCGGCAAGCCCACCAAGAAAGCCGGCACCAATCCGCGCCGCCGCCTGCTGGCGGGCCTGCGCCGCTACCGCCGCGTGCTGCTTCTGGTCGTGCTGCCGATCGTCGTCGCGGTGGCCGGCTTCACCTTCTATCTCAATGGCGGCCGCTATGTCGGCACCGACGATGCCTATGTCGGCGCGCAGAAAGTGCTGGTGACCCCCGATATCTCCGGCAAAATCCAGAAGGTCGTCGTCAAGGAGGGCCAGATCGTCAAGCACGGCGACGAGCTGTTCGAGATCGACCCCGCTCCGTTCCGTCACGCATTGGAAGAAGCCAAAGCGCAACTCGCCCAAGCCCGCATCACCTATGACAATCTCGTTGCCAACATCAAGATCTACGGCGACATGCTCAATCTCGCCCAGCAGGGCATGGACCTGAAGCAGCGCGACGTCGAACGCAAGCAGTCGCTGGTGAAGAACAATTACGGCTCGCAGCTCGATTTGGACAACGCGTCGAATGCATTGGTGACCGCCGGCGCGCAGGCGCAATACATCAAGCAGCAACTCTCCAATGCCAAGACCCAGTTGCTGGGCAATCGCGAGTTGCCGCTCGAGCAATTCCCCGCCTACGCGCAAGCGAAAGCCAAGCTGGACGATGCCCAGCGCAACCTCGACCACACCGTGCTGCGCGCGCCGATGGATGGCGTGGCAACACAAGTCGAGCAGATTCAGCTCGGCCGCTACGTCGCCGCCGGCACGCCGGTGTTCTCCATCATCGACGTCGCCCATCCCTGGGTCGACGCCAATCCGAAGGAGAGCGACCTCACCTACGTCACCGAAGGACAGCCGGTCACGCTCGAGGTCGATGCCTTTCCGAGCCATCTCTTCAAGGGCAAGATCGGCTCGCTCTCGCCCGGCACCGGCGCGCAATTCGCGATTCTGCCGCCGCAGAACGCCAGCGGCAATTTCGTCAAGGTGGTGCAGCGCGTGCCGATCCGCATCTATTTCGACGAGACCGACAAATACGTGCGCAAGCTGAAGGCCGGCATGAGCGTCTACGCCACCATCGACACCGGCCACCGGCGCTCGCTCGCCGGCCTGCTCGGCCTGTCGGCGACCGCGAGCCAGGACAAAGATTCGGACAAAGACTGAGACAGGAACTGATCCGATGTCCGGCCCCAATGCCCATTTGATGGTTCCCGGCCTGCGCCGGAACATGGTGACGATCTGCGCCATGACGGCAACCATCATGCAGGCGCTGGATACCACCATCGCCAACGTCGCCCTGCCCTATATGCAGGGCACGCTGTCGGCTTCGCAGGACCAGATCAACTGGGTGCTGACCTCCTACATCGTCGCCGCCGCGATCATGACGGCACCGGTGGGCTGGATCGCCAACCGCTTCGGCCGCAAGCGCATCTTCATCATCTGCTCGGCCGGCTTCACCATGGCATCGGTGCTGTGCGGGCTTGCGCAGGACATCAACCAGATGGTGCTGTTCCGCCTGTTGCAAGGCGTGTTCGGCGCGGCCCTGGTGCCGTTGTCGCAATCGGTGATGCTCGACTATTACACGCTCCAGGAACGCGCCAAGGCGATGTCGATCTGGGGCATGGGCGTGATGATGGGGCCGATCATGGGTCCCTCGCTCGGCGCCTGGCTGACCGAGACTTATTCCTGGCACTGGGTGTTCTTCGTCAATTTGCCGTTCGGCGCCATCACCGTGATCGGGCTGATCATCTTCATGGACGAGACCCGGAAGGATCTCAGTCTCAGGTTCGACTGGTTCGGCTTCGCGGCGCTGGCGGTCGCGATCGGCTCGCTTCAGCTCGCGCTCGACCGCGGCGAGCAATTGGGCTGGCTCGAATCGGGTGAGATCCTTGCGGAGTTCATCGTCTCGGCCGTCGCCTTCTACTTCTTCATCGCGCACTCTTTCACGACCTCGACGCCGTTCATCCGCTTCGCGCTCTTCAGGGATCGCAACTTCGTCACCGGCTGCATGTTCATGGTCGTGATGGGTCTCGTGCTGTTCTCGACCATGGCGCTGGCCTCGCCCTACATGCAGAACGTGATCGGCTATCCCATCATTACCGCGGGCCTGCTGCTGGCGAGCCGTGGCTTCGGCACCTTCTTCGCCATGATGCTGGTCGGGCGCATGATGCGTTACATCGAGGCCCGCACGCTGATCATCACCGGCCTGACGCTCACCGCGGGATCGCTGTTCCAGATGACCGGCTGGACCGATTTGACCCAGGTGCCGGAGATCGTGACCGTCAGCGTCATCCAGGGCTTCGGCTTCGGCCTCGTCTTCGTGCCGCTATCGACGGTGGCGTTCCTGACCTTGTCGAACGAGCTGCGCACCGACGGCACCGCGATGCTGACCCTGATGCGCAACGTCGCGAGCTCGGTGGGCATTTCCGTCGTCATCGCCCAGCTGACGCAGGGCACGCGGCGGACCTATGCGATCCTGTCCGAGCACATCAACCCGTTCAACCACGCGCTCCAGATGCCCAGCGTCAGCGGCATGATCAATCTCTCCACCGACGCCGGCCGTGCCATGGCCGATCGCATGGTCAGCGTGCAGGCGCAGATCATCGCCTTCGCGCACGACTACGAGCTGGTGATGTTCTTCATCCTCTGCACCATCCCGCTCGCCCTGCTGATCGGCTCGACCAAGGCCACCCTGCGCAAGCAGGCGGCCGGGCCGGAACATGCGGTGATGGAGTAACGCTGTGACGCGAGCAGTTACAAAAACTCCTCGCAGCCCAAATCCTCGACCGCCATCATCACCCGCTCAAGATTATTCCACCAGATCACCGGCGGGATGTTGATGCTCCACTGCCAGACTGGCTTGGTGATGTGCCACAACACCGACCGCCGATAGTCCTGGTCGAGCGCGCCGCGCGTGTAGCCGCTGACACCGTGCGCCATCAGCATCTCGTGATAGCGATTGAGCAGCGGGCGTTCGAGCGCCTGCCGGCGCTCTGGATACCATTGCGTCGCTATCATATAGGCAAGGTCGTGGGTAGGAACGTTGATGCGCCAATGATCGAAATCGAAAATGCGCACAGCGTCAGCGATGCCCGCGCGTGGCAGCAGGAAATTCCAGGCATGGGCATCGCCGTGAGCGATGGTCACGTGGCGATGTGAATGGTAGCGTTGCAACAGTTGCTCAGCCTTGTCGATGAAGCGCCGATACAGGGTCCGCCGCTCCTCACTGAGGCGATCACCAAGCAAATCGGCGAAGCGGTCGTAATGGCCGGCGAATGTCTCTATCAGACTCGCCGTATCATCAAGGCTCATCCAGGTGCCGATGGTGTCGCCGAGACCCGGATGGTCCCACCAAGATGCATGCCAGCGGGCGAGCGCCGTTACGATCGCCATCGCCTGATCGCGTGAGGGCGGCAATGGCCAGTCAGCTGCAACGTCATGGCTGTCGGTGAGATCTTCGAGCAGAAGATGCCAGTCCTGGCTCTCCTCGTCGAAATGACCATCGTAGCAGCGCGGCACGATGTGCGACGGCAAATTCGGCGCAAGATGAGTGTAGAAGGTCACTTCCTGCCGACCGGAATTGGCCAACGCCTTGGCGTAGGTCGGATGCGGCATCTTGAGGATGACGGAGGGCGGTGCCCCGGCGGATTCCCCGACATAGCGCAGCCCAAGGCGGATGACCTGCGACACCATGGCCGGGTGCTGATGCAGCACCTTCACTTCGCGCACTGCGCCAGCGTCCAGTACGCCACTCCTGCGCAGCGCTGCCGTCAGCTGGGCGGGCTCAACGACCGCTGGCAATTGTGGAGGTGTCATAACCACGATGCCCCTGTCCCGCGTCACACTGCACGATCACGGCCGCAGGCGCCAGCGAACGACCCCGCGCCCCGACTCAAGCCGCCGCTGTCGAGTCGCGCACCGTCCGGACCACGACCGACCGGAGCTGTTCGAGATTGGCCGCCATGCCGGCGATCGCCTGTCTGACCTCCGCGGCGCGCTCGTTCACGGAGGCGGCGTCGCGGCTGACATCACCGATCTTGGCCGAGACCTCCTTGGCCGCGGAAGCCGATTCGGAGATCGACCGCGTGATCTCTCGCGTCGCCGCGTCCTGCTCTTCCATCGCGGCGGCAACCGAGGTGGCAACGCCGTCGATCTCGACGATGTGGCCTCCCATGGTTTCGACGGCATCGACTGCGGCCTGCGTCGAGGCCTGGATCTCGGCAATCAGCCGCGCGATCTCCTCGGTGGATTTGGCGGTCTGGTCGGAGAGGGATTTCACTTCGGCGGCGACCACCGCGAAGCCACGGCCGGCCTCCCCGGCGCGCGCCGCCTCGATGGTGGCGTTGAGTGCCAACAGATTGGTCTGGCCGGCGATGCCGCCGATGAGGTCGGAGACCTCTGCGATCTTCTTCACCGATCCGGCCAGCGTCTGGATGGTCGAGCGCGCCTGTTCCCGACCGGCGACCGCCGATTTCGTCACCGTGCTGGTCCGCGCGACCTGGGTTGCGATCTCGCGGATCGAAGCACTGAGTTCTTCAGCCGCGGCCGAGACGGTCTGCGAGCTGCCGAGAGCCTGGTTGGAGGCGGCTGCGACCGCCTGCGATTGTGTCGAGAGCGACCTTGCGATCTCGGACAGACTGGAGGCGGCACGCTCCACGCCTTGCGTCGCGGCGCTCGCGGTGTCGACCGAGCGGCCGGTCTCGCGCTCGACGGTTTCGGCCATCTGGTGCAGGGCGCCGCGCTTGGCGAGCGCCGCCTCCTGCGCCTTCTGCAACTGCTCCTCGCGCAGCCGGGAATTCTCGACCGCCGCCTGCTTGAACACCAGGAGCGCGCCCGCCATCGAACCGACTTCGTCCTGCCGGTGCGCGAAAGGGATGTCGGCGGCGAGATCGCCGGTTGCGAGCTTTTGCATCGTGCTGGTCATGCGCACGATCGGGCGCATCACGCCGAGGGCGACGCCGAGCAGGCCCGCCGCAATGAAGGCGAGGACGGCGGCGGAGACGCCGAGGAGGATATAAAGCATGGAGCTGTCGCGGTCCGCGGCCAGCTTCTCCATGTCGGCATTCTGCTTGTTGGCGCTCTCGACGATGCTGTCGATGACGGCGCGGTGCGCGGTGTAGGCGTCCTTGAGCTGCGCGTAGGCGCGCTCGGAAGCGGCCGTGTCCTTGGCCTTGAGTGCGGGAAGGAGCTGGTCGGACAACAGCTTCCAGAACTTCTGCACCTCGGCGTCGGATTTCGACACCAGGGCCGTTTTCAGGTCGGCCGAGAGGCTGGAGGTGACCCAGAATGCCTTGCGCTCGTCGTAGTCCTTGCGGAGCTGGACCAGGCGTTCGCCATGGGCCGCCAGCTGGTCGGGCTCGCGCATGGCGAGCGTGGCCTCGAGATAGGCCTCGATCACATATTCCGGCGGCGGCAGGATGTCCGCGATGAGATCATTGCCGAGCTTGATGTCGGAATAGAGCGGGCCGCCGACCTTGAGCTCTTTCAAGGCGTAAAGGCTGGTGGAGACCACGGCGGTGAAACCGATCGCCAGAACGATGCCGAAAGCAATGATTGCGGAAGAAAGCGAAAGGCGAATTTTCATGGAACAATCCAATGGGCCGCGCTGAATCCCACGGACCCTAAAGGATTACGGTAAACACGGGATTGCATCGCGCGAAAATTGCATCGCACGAACTCCGGAAAAATACGGGAAACGGCGTCAGGTGAACGGTTTCGGGCAGCGAAATCAGGCCCGTCCTCCGCTGTCGTCCCGGATCGGCGCTCCGCCTGTCCGGGACGAGGCTGGGATCACACGTCGAAAAACACCGTCTCGTTGTCGCCCTGAAGCCGCAGGTCGAGCCGGTAAACCGGCTTGCCGGCCTCGCGCACGGCGGTCAGCGTGGCGCGACGGTCGGCCGGCACCACCGCCAGCACGGGATCGGCGGCATTGCCGGCCTCGTCGCTGAAATAGATGCGGGTGTAGAGATGCCGCAGCATGCCGCGACCAAACACCGCAAGCAGGATATGCGGTGCCTGCGGCTTGCCGTCGGGATCGGGCACCGCACCCGGCTTGATGGTTTCAAAGGAATAATTGCCGTCCTTGTCGGTGCCGCAGCGGGCAAAGCCGCGGAAGCTCGCATTCGGCAGCGCGCGTTTGTCCTGCGGATCGGCAAAGCGCCCCTGCGCGTCGGCCTGCCAGATCTCCAGCATGACATCAGGCACAACGACGCCATCGCCGTCGAACACGCGGCCCTCGATCCGGACGCGATCGCCGGTGACGTCGGGCGTCAGGGTCGAGTTGGTGAACGCATCGTTCCAGGCATACTCGCCGGTCGGCGTCAGGCCGTATTTGAAGAACGGGCCGACGGTCTGCGACGGCGTGATCCCATTGTCCTGCACTTAATGGTTCTCCATAGGGGTGGCGTTCTTGCCGCGCAGCACAATGTCAAAGCGGTAGCACAGCGCCCATTCGGGCTGGGTGTTCTCGAGATCGAACGACGACACCATCCGCGCCCGCGCCTTTTCGTCCGGCACCGAATTGAAGATCGGATCGAACGGGAACAGCGGATCGGCTGGGAAGTACATCTGCGTCACGAGACGCGTGACGAAGGAATGGCCGAACACCGAGAGATGGATGTGTGCGGGACGCCAGGCGTTGTGATGGTTGCCCCAGGGATAGGCGCCAGGCTTGATCGTGACAAAGCGATAGTAACCGGCGGCGTCGCTCACGGTGCGGCCGGCGCCCGTAAAGTTCGGATCGAGCGGCGCCGGATGCTGGTCGCGGACGTGAACGTAACGGCCGCAGGAATTCGCCTGCCAGATCTCGACCAGCGAGTTCGGCACGCCCCGGCCGTCCTCGTCGCGCACATGGCCGTGCACAATGATGCGTTCGCCGAGCGGCTCGCCGGTGTGTTGGGTGGTGAGGTCGTTGTCGCCCTTGCGCACGGTCTCGTGGCCGTAGACCGGGCCGGTCAGCTCCGACAGCGTATGGCGCATCGGGATCAATGGCTTGTTCGGCGCGCGCTTGATCGAGCTCTTGTACTGGGGCGACAGCGGCAACGGATGCGCCGTGTTGCTGTCGACGGGATAGATGAATGTCATTGGCGAACTCCTCCCCCGGCCCTTTTCCGACCGGTCTACGCTTCCGCCAATCATTATAGGATATAACTAATTGGGGGAAGCGGCTTTGCGCCCTATTTGATCGGCGGACGCGGCAGGACGGCCTCGCCGGCTTCGAGCCGGTAGACATGGTCGAGCGAATACCAGGGCGTCGCGACGTCGCGCTCGGTCGGATGTGGCGTGTCACGGCGCAGGAACTTGCCGACCAGTGCCTTCGTCACGCCGAACTGCACGTCGCTATCGATATGCGGATCGGCGGGGTCGTAGACCTGCGAGATCAGCACCTTGAATCCGGGCTTGAAGACCAACGCGTGCAGGTGCGCTGGACGATAGGGATGCCTGCTCTGCGCCTCCAGGAGGCGGCCGACCACGCCCTCGGTCGGAATGGGATAGCCGACCATCATCACGGAGCGGAAAGAGAAGGCTCCGTCCTGGTCGGTCGTAAACTTGCCGCGCAGGTTCATGTCGGCCTGCTCGGGGTCCTGATTTTCATAGAGACCAACCGGCGACGCGTGCCAGACGTCGACCTCGGCGCCGGCGACGGGGCGACCGTCCTTGTCCACGACGCGGCCGTTGACGAACAGCGGCGCGCCCGGTGTCTCGGAGCGGACGATCGAACCGCCATTTTCCACCCGCGGCGAGTTCAACCGCCAGAACGGTCCGAGCAGCGACTGGTCGGTTTCCGTGTTGCCTTCATCGCCATTGTTCAGCAGGCACACCAGCGGCGAGACGCCGAGCGAGCCTGCCATCAGCACGACCTCATTATGCGTGTCGGTCGAGAGCTTGCCGAGTTCGGCGATCACAGCCGTGGCGTCGCGGAATTCCTTCTCGGTCAGGCGAACGTCGCGAACAAAACCGTGCAGATGCTTGACCAGGGAGACCATGATCTGGCGCAGCCGGGGATCGGACGTCTGCTCCATCACCGCCAATGCCGCGGCCGTGACGTCCTGCTCGCGCGCGATGATCATGGGATGCTCCCCTCACCTTGCGTCATGGCCGGGCTTGCCCCGCCCATCCACGACCTTCTTCTCGCGGCACCAAGAACGTGGATGCCCGGGACAAGCCCGGCCATGACGAGTCTGGGGCACCCGGCTCCGGGATGACGGAACGCTACCCGTCCCGTCAGTTCAGCTTCTCGATCGCGACGGCAACGCCCTGGCCGACGCCGACGCACATGGTGGCGAGCGCCAGCTTGCCGCCGCGCTTCTCCATGCCGTGCACGGCGGTGAGCGCAAGGCGCGCGCCGCTCATGCCGAGGGGATGACCGAGTGCGATCGCGCCGCCATGCGGATTGACGAAGTCGGCATCGTCGGCAACGCCGAGCTGGCGCATGCAGGCGATACCCTGCGAGGCGAAGGCTTCGTTGAGCTCGATCAGGTCGAAATCGCTGATCTTCTTGCCGAGACGCTCCATCAGCTTGCGGGTGGCCGGCACCGGGCCGATGCCCATGATGCGCGGCGGCACGCCGGCCGAGGCGAGGCCGAGGATGCGCGCGCGCGGCGTCAGGCCGTGCTTCTTCACGGCAGCCTCGGACGCCAGGATCATCGCGGCAGCGCCGTCATTGACGCCGGAGGCGTTGCCGGCGGTCACCGTGCCGGGATTGCGCACGATCGGCCTGAGCTTCGTCAGGGCTTCGAGCGTTGTCTCGGGGCGGGGGTGCTCGTCCTTGTCGACGGTCACAGGGCCGGCCTTGCCGCCGGGAATGGTGATCGGGGTGATTTCCTCCGCAAAATAGCCGGCCGCGATCGCGGCACCCGCGCGCTGCTGCGAGCGGATCGCGAAGGCGTCCTGATCGGCGCGCGAGACCTGGAATTCCTCGGCGACGTTCTCGCCGGTCTCGGGCATCGCGTCGACGCCATACTGCGCCTTCAGCAGCGGATTGATGAAGCGCCAGCCGATCGTGGTGTCGAAGATCTCAGCCGAGCGCGAGAACGCTTCCTGCGCCTTGCCCATCACGAAGGGCGCGCGCGTCATGGATTCGACGCCGCCGGCAATCGCAAGCTCGATCTCGCCGGAACGGATGGCGCGGCCGGCGGCACCGACCGCATCGAGGCCGGAGGCACAGAGCCGGTTCAGGGTCTGGCCCGGAACCGAATCCGGCAGACCCGCAAGCAGCAGCGCCATGCGTGCAACGTTGCGGTTGTCCTCGCCGGCCTGGTTGGCACAGCCGAAGAAGACCTCGTCAACCTGTGCCCAATCGAGATTGGGGTGCTTGGCCATCAGAGCCTTGATCGGGGCCGCAGCCAAGTCGTCGGCACGCACCTTGGCGAGCGAGCCGCCAAAACGACCGATGGGGGTCCGCACGGCATCGCAGATAAAGACGTCACGCATCGTTGTTCTCCCTGAATGCCGCGATCCGGCCTAAATTCTTCAATGTCGACGGAGTTTTAGGAGGGCGCCCGCAGCAGGTCAATTGACCGATACGCCCGTGTTCCGAGGGGTGCGCACGCGAGTTGCGCATGCCGCGGTGCGGACAACGTGGAAAACCTCCCCTCCCCGGCCAAAGCGATAGGAGCGCGGGGTGAAATTTTGTAGGTTGCGCCGCCCATGACGATGCAACAGCCGATCCCAGTGCCGCCCCCCGACGAAGCGGCCGCCCCGCAGGCGGAAGCCGCCGCGCGCGTCACGCCGATGATGGAACAGTACCTTGAAATCAAGGCGGCGCATCAGGGCCTCTTGCTGTTTTACCGGATGGGCGACTTTTACGAGCTGTTCTTCGAGGACGCAGAGATCGCCTCCAGGACACTCGGCATCGTGCTGACCAAGCGCGGCAAACATCAAGGCGCCGATATCCCGATGTGCGGCGTGCCGGTCGAGCGCTCCGAGGATTATCTGCACCGGCTGATCGCCGGCGGCCACCGGGTCGCAGTGTGCGAGCAGACCGAGGATCCCGCCGCCGCCAGGGCGCGCGGCAACAAGAGCGTCGTGCGCCGCGGCGTGGTGCGCCTGGTCACGCCGGGCACGCTGACCGAGGACACGCTGCTCGACGCGCGCGCCAACAATTACCTGCTGGCGCTCGCGCGCGCGCGCTCATCGGCGGGCGGTGACCGCTTTGGCCTCGCCTGGATCGACATCTCGACCGCCGAATTCATGGTGACGGAATGTTCGGGCGGCGAACTCGCCGCCACGCTCGCGCGCATCAATCCGAACGAGGTGATCGTCACCGACGCACTCTATAACGATAGCGAGCTCGGACAGACCCTGCGCGAGCTGCCGGCGGTGACGCCGCTGACCCGCGACGTCTTCGACGGCGCCACCGCCGAGAAGCGGCTGTGCGACTATTTTGCCGTCGCGACCATGGACGGACTGTCGCAGCTCACGCGGCTGGAAGCCACTGCTGCCGCCGCCGCCGTCACCTATGTTGACCGCACCCAGGTCGGCAAGCATCCGCCGCTTTCGCCGCCAGCGCGTGAAGCCTCGGGTGCGACCATGGCGATCGATCCCGCCACTCGCGCCAATCTCGAACTGACGCGGACGCTGGCCGGAGAACGCCGCGGCTCACTGCTCGATGCGATCGACTGCACGGTGACCTCGGCCGGTTCGCGCCTGCTGGCGCAGCGGCTTGCCGCGCCGCTGACCGATGCGGCGGCGATTGCGCGGCGGCTCGATGCCGTCGGCAGCTTCGTTGCCGACTCGGCCGCGCGCGAGGACATCCGCAGCATCCTGCGCGGCGCTCCGGACATGTCGCGGGCGCTGGCCCGTATATCCGTCGGCCGCGGCGGGCCGCGCGACCTCGCCGGCCTGCGCGACGGCATCATCGCCGCCGACCAGGTGCTGACGCGGCTTGACGAACTCGACCAGCCGCCGCAGGAGATCGCCGCGGTGACGGCGGCGCTGCAAAGACCGTCGCGCGAGCTCGCGGCGGAATTCGCCCGGGCGCTCGACGATCAACTGCCGCTGATCAAGCGCGACGGCGGGTTCGTTCGCCAGGGCTATGAGCCTGCGCTGGACGAAACGCGAAACCTGCGCGACGCCTCGCGCCTGGTGGTGGCCTCGATGCAGGCACGCTACGCCGACAACACGGGTGTGAAGGGTCTCAAGATCCGGCACAACAACGTGCTCGGCTATTTCGTCGAAGTTACCGCGCAGCACGGCGACAAGCTGATGTCGGCGCCGCTGAACGCGACTTTCATCCACCGCCAGACGCTGGCCGGCCAGGTCCGCTTCACCACCTCGGAACTGGGGCAGATCGAAGCCAAGATCGCCAATGCCGGCGACCGCGCACTCGGGCTCGAGCTCGAAATTTTCGAGCGGCTCTGCACCAAGGCGTTGGCAATTAGCGAGGAGCTGCGCGCCGCCGCCCACGCCTTTGCGCTGCTCGACGTCGCGACGTCGCTTGCCAAGCTGGCGATCGACGAGACCTATGTGCGGCCCGAGGTGGACTCGTCTCTCGGCTTTGCCATCGAGGCCGGCCGTCATCCGGTGGTCGAGCAGGCCTTGAAGCGCAATGGCGAGCCGTTCATCGCCAATGCCTGCGACCTCTCGCCGGGCCCTGCGCAAAAATCCGGCCAGCTCTGGCTGCTGACCGGTCCGAACATGGCCGGTAAGTCGACCTTCCTGCGCCAGAACGCGCTGATTGCGTTGCTTGCCCAGATCGGCAGCTTCGTGCCGGCGACACGCGCGCGGATCGGCATCATCGACCGCCTGTTCTCGCGTGTCGGCGCCGCCGACGATCTCGCCCGCGGCCGTTCCACCTTCATGGTCGAGATGGTCGAGACCGCCGCGATCCTCAACCAGGCCGGCGAGCGTGCGCTCGTGATCCTCGATGAAATCGGCCGCGGCACCGCGACTTTCGACGGCCTCTCGATCGCCTGGGCCGCGATCGAGCACCTGCACGAGAGCAATCGTTGCCGCACGCTGTTCGCGACGCATTACCACGAACTGACCGCCCTCTCCGCAAAACTGCCGCGGATGTTCAACGCGACCGTGCGGGTGAAGGAATGGCAGGGCAATGTCGTGTTCCTGCACGAGGTGTTGCCGGGCTCGGCCGATCGCTCCTACGGCATCCAGGTCGCCAAGCTCGCAGGCCTGCCGCCGGCCGTGATCACGCGCGCCAAATCGGTACTGGCGAAGCTGGAAGCTCAGGACCGCGGCCAGACCGCACGCGCGCTCGCCGACGATCTGCCGCTGTTCGCAGTGCCCTCGCGCGCCGCCGCAGAAGCCGCCCCACTGAGCGAGGCCGAACTGCTGATGGACGCGCTGAAGGCGCTACATCCGGACGAGATGTCGCCACGCGAAGCGCTCGATGCGCTGTATGCTTTGAAGGCCAAGCTGCCGAAGCAGTGAGCGGTCCTTCCGCAATCGTGATTGCGAGCGGAGCGGAGCAATCCAGAATCTCTTCGCGGCGGCAGTCTGGATTGCTTCGTCGCTTCGCTCCTCGCAATGATGAGCCTAGTGCGCCAATCGCTTCCTTCGCCCGTTCCACCACAGCGTCAGATTCCAAACGACGCAGGTCGCAAGCCCCATGCAGAGCCCGATCGCGGAGCCGAAATTGGCGGCGCCGACGTGCAACACCGCGATTGCCATGCCGAATCCGAGCAGACCCCAGGCGGAGTTGGCCAGCACCGCAGCAGTCGGAGGGCCGCCGATGCGCGGATGCAGGATCACCATGATGCTGGTGAACACGACCGGGTAGAGCGCGATGATGCCGCTGATGCGGGGGCCGACCGAACTCGATGTCGAGACGACGATGGCGACGAGCGTCGCCACCAGCAATGCCCGCATCGGCACGTCATACCAGCGCCGCGTCACCAGCGGCATCTTCACGTGACGATAGCCCGCGAGCAGCGGAATGCAGATGCCGAACGCGATAAGATTGGCGGCGAGCCCGGCGGTGAGCGACCATTCGAACTGTTTGATGATCGATGCGAATACGATCCAGACCGCGACCGCGCTTCCGCAACTCACCAGAAGGCTGCGCCGCTGTGCCAGCACCACATAGATAACGCACATGAAGATCGTCGCTGCATTGACCGGCAAGCTCGACAGTGCGCCCTGCGCGATGAAGGCGGCATCGTGGTCGAGGGCGAGGAAGACGTAGGATGGTCCGGCCGAAACCGGCAGGGTCGCGACCAGCGCGCCGATCACCGGCCCTGAGCGCTCGGTGATGATCGAAGCCGTCACGACGAACGCCGCCGCGACCATCATGCGCAGAACGAGGATGAGGATGAAGTGGAGCTCGGGGGACATTTTTTTCTTTTGTCGTCCCGGGCTTCGCCGAGACGACACGAATTGTTGGGCGAGCGAGCGGCCTTCGCTCGCTACATCCGCTGCATCGACACCGAGACCTTCGGGCCGTTCTTGATGGTCTGATAGACCACGCAATAGCGCTCGGTGAGCTTGAGCAGCAGGTCGAGCTTGTCTTGCGGCGCATCAGTGTCGACGTCGAAGCGCAGGCGTATCTCGGCGAAGCCGACCGGCGTCTCCTTGTCGACGCCGAGCGTGCCGCGGAAATCGAGATCGCCCTCGGCGTAGACGTTGCCGGTCTTCAAGGGCACCTCGATGGCGGTCGCGACCGATTTCAGCGTGACGCCGGCGCAGGCGACCAGCGCCTCCAGCAGCATGTCGCCGGAGCAAAGCTCCAGGCCGGAGCCGCCGGTCGCGGGATGCAGGCCGGCCATTGCGATGGCGCGGCCGGTCTCGACCTTGCAGGCGATGCCCTCGCTGTCGGTCGAGCCCTTGGCCTTCAACGTGATCATCGCGGTCTTGGGGTCGGTCTTGTAGCGCTCCTTGATCGGGGCCTGCATCTGGCGCAGTGCTGCGGCGTCCATTTTGTCTCTCCCGGGAAAATCTTCTCTACGAAGTACCGGCTTGCGATGTACCGGCTCGGAGCGAAATTGTCACCACCACATGGCCTGACCGGGACCCTGGGTTGCGTCACGGTCGGGCACGCTGCGGTCGAGCGAACGGTCGAGTGACGTCAGCACACTCCGCTTGAAATTCTCGAACAGCGGCGAATTGCGGTCGCGCGGCCGGCCGAGATTGATCTCGATCTGGTCGAACAGCCGGCCCGGCCGCGGCCGCATCACCAGCACGCGGTCGGCCAGCACCACGGCCTCGTCGACGTCATGCGTGACGAGGATGAGCGTCGGCCGCGTGTCGGCCCAGAGATCGAGCAGATGATCCTGGAGGTCGCGGCGGGTGAAAGCGTCGAGCGCCGAGAACGGCTCGTCGAGCAAGAGCACCTCGGGCTGCGGCACCAGCGCGCGGGCGATCGCGACGCGCTGTGCCTGCCCGCCCGAGAGCTCGCGCGGCCACGCCTGCGCCTTTTCGGCCAGCCCGACACGCTCGAGCGCACGCGCCACCTTTTCACGCCGCTCGGTCGCGGGCCCATCGGCAAGACCGAAGCCGATATTATCGGCGACGCTGAGCCAGGGCAGCAGCCGCGGCTCCTGGAAGATGATGCCGATCTTGGCATGCGGCGCGGCGATCGCCTCGTTGTCGAGCGTCACCGCGCCCGAGCTTGCGCGGTCGAGGCCGGCGATGGCGCGCAGCAGCGTGGACTTGCCGCAGCCCGAGCCGCCGATGATGGCGACGATCTCGCCTTGCCTGATCTCGGCGGAAAAGCGCGCCAGCGCCTGCACGCCGTTGGGATAGGTCTTGCTGACCCGGTCGAGCGCCAGCATCGCCTTATGCTCCCACCGTACGCCCGAAGGCGTCCTGCCAGCGCAGGAAGGGCGCAGCCGCGATCTCGATTAACCAGTCCGTGAGCTTGCCGAGGATCGCGAAGATCACGATGGCGGCGAGGATCTGCGCGGGCTTGCCGAGCTGCTGGCCGTCGAGCAGGAGATAGCCGAGGCCTTCGGACGCGCCGATCAGCTCGGCCGCCACCACGAACATCCAGCCCAGACCAAGACCGACGCGCAAGGACACGACATAGGCCGGCAGCACCGCAGGCAGCAGGATCCGCCGGATCATGGCAGGTCCAGAGAGACGGAAGGTGCGACCGACCTCGACGATCTTGCGATCGACGATGAGGATCGCGCCCATCACGCCGAGATAGACCGGGAAGAACACGCCGACCGCGATCAGCGCGATCTTCGAGGTCTCGAAGATGCCGAGCCAGAGAATGAACAGCGGCACCCAGGCCAGCGAGGGGATAGCGCGCAGCGCCTGCACGGTCGGATCGAGCAGCCGCCGCGCCAGCGACCAATAGCCGGATATGGCGCCGAGCAAGGTGCCCGCGACCACGCCGAACGCAAAGCCAAGACCAACGCGCCACAGTGTCGCGGCGATGTGACGGACCAACTCGCCGGAGCGGGCAAGATCAACGATGGTGGCGAACACGCGCGAGGGCGGCGGCACCAGCCGGCCATTGGACCAGCCGCGCCCGACCAGGAACTCCCAACCGAGCGCGAGGGTCAGCGGCAGCAACACACCCAGCAATGGACGCGCATAACGCGACAACCACGAAGGCGCGGCGGCGCTTTCGGCCGGTTCCGTGGTCTGTTGCAGGACTGGCGCCTCAGAGATCATGGCCGGTAGGAAGCGCGTCTCGTCAGGGAATGCAACACTACTCTTGCCGCGCCCTCCGCTGCTTTTCCCTTCTCCCCTTGTGGGAGAACGTGGGCATAGGCGACCTTCAGCCGCCGTCCTTAAAAGAACGCCGACGCTTCGCGTCGGCTATGGCGCCGGATGAGGGATTCTCTCGGCTCGCAATACCGATCGTGAGGAAAGATACCCCTCACCCGCCTCGCTTCGCGAGGCACCCTCCCCCAAAAGGGGGGAGGGAAAGAGCACCTTAATTCGTCGGCAGCGGGACCTGGTCATCGATCAGAGCATCGAGCGTCGCCTTCACATCGACCTTGGCATCGACCACGCCGGCCTGTTGCAGGGCGAGGCCTGCGGCGAGGATCGACTCGCGCTGGGGCGCGCCGATGCGGCTGTGGGTCAGCTCGGTGCGCTCCTTGAGCTGCTTGTCGACGACAGGTTCCGGCAGCTTGGTCACGGCGATGAAGGTCTTCTTGAGCTCGTCGTAATTCGCCAGCGAGTATTTGCGCGCCTCTTCGTACACCGCGAGCACGCGGCGGGCGGCGTCCGGATAGTCTTTCAAAAACTGCTCGCGCACATTGAGGATGCCCCAAGTGTTGGCGTCGGCCTTGCGGTAGAACAGTTTCGCGCCCTCCTCGACCTCGGCCTGCGCCATCATCGGATCGAGCCCGGCCCACGCATCGACGTCGCCGCGGATCAGCGCGGTCTTGCCGTCGGCGTGCTGGAGCAGCACCGGCGTGATGTCCTTTTCGGTGAGACCTGCGCCAAGCAATGCGCGCACCAGGAAGATGTGCGGATCGGTGCCGCGCGTCACCGCGACCCGCTTGCCCTTGAGATCGGCGACATTAGCGATCTTGGAATCCTTTGATGTCACCAACGCCGTCCATTCGGGCCGCGAATAGACGTAGATCGACTTGATCGGGTTGCCGTTGATGCGCGCGACCAGCGCCGCCGAGCCCGCGGTCGAGCCGAAGTCGATCGAGCCCGCATTGAGGAATTCGAGCGCCTTGTTGGAGCCGGCCGACTGCACCCAGGTGACGGTGATGCCGTCCTTGGCGAACTCCTTTTCCAGGAGCCCCTTCTGCTTCAGGACCATCGACACCGGATTATAGGTCGCCCAGTCGATCCGGATTTCCTTGAGCGGATCCGCCGCCCGCGCCGGGGGGGACATGGCAAGAGCGACCGCTCCCGCCAACAGTATGCGTCGTGTAATCCTGGTCATGCCCGGCCTCCTCAAAATTTCATTGTTTTTCAATGAGTTATATCTAGAAATCAACGAGAAAATCCATCCCTCGAAAGCGCGCCGGCTGAGAACAGCTTTGCCCAAAGCCGCACCTTTCCAGCATGGAACGACTATTGCGAGAGAATGGCGGGTGACAGCGCCGGCCGCCTCTTATATCCGGTGAGACATGGACAGCGTTGCGACTGAGCAGAAGGCCGAGGTGGACGATCGCTTCGACACCGCGCGGATCACCGCCGCGGTCGATGCGCTTGCCGAGAAGCACCAGGGACGCGAGGACGCGTTCCGCACGGCCATGGCGCAACTGCTCAAGGCCGAGCTGATTGCGTCGCGCGCTGCGGCACAGACGATCCTGCTGAAGGACCGTCACGGCCGGCGCTGCGCCGAGCGGCTGTGCCACGTGCAGGACGAGATCATCCGCATCCTGTATTCGGCGGCAACTCGTCATCTCTACCGCTCGCCGATTCCGAGCGGTGCCGAGCGCATGGCAGTGGTGGCGACCGGCGGGTATGGCCGCGGCCTGATGGCTCCCGAGTCCGACATCGATCTGCTCTTCATCCTGCCCTACAAGCAGACCGCCTGGGGTGAGCAGGTCGCCGAGGCCATTCTCTATTGCCTCTGGGACATGGGGCTGAAGGTCGGTCACGCCACGCGCTCGGTCGACGAGTCGATCCGGCAGGCGCGCGGCGACATGACCATCCGCACCGCGATCCTGGAGACGCGCTTCCTTACCGGCGACCGGCCGCTTTATGACGAGCTGGTCGCCCGCTTCGACAAGGAGGTCGTGCAAGGCACCGCGTCCGAATTCGTCACCGCAAAGCTCGCCGAGCGTGAGGAGCGGCATCGCCGCGGCGGTCAATCGCGATATCTGGTCGAACCCAACGTCAAGGACGGCAAGGGTGCCCTGCGCGACCTGCACACGCTGTTCTGGATCGCGAAATACGTCTACCGCGTGAGCGACACCGACGAGTTGGTCGACCGCGGCGTGTTCGACGCGCAGGAATACCGCACCTTCCGCCGCTGCGCCGACTTCCTCTGGTCGGTGCGCTGCAATCTTCACTTTTACTCCGGCCGCCCTGAAGAGCGCCTCTCCTTCGACCTCCAGCGCGAGATCGCGGTCCGGCTCGGCTACACCTCGCATCCCGGCATGCAGGACGTCGAACGCTTCATGAAGCACTACTTCCTGGTCGCCAAGGAAGTCGGCAATCTCACCGCCATCCTCTGCGCCAAGCTCGAGGACCAGCAGGCCAAGCCCGCGCCGGTGCTGAGCCGGATGATGGCGCGGCTTCGCCCCACCGCGGTGAAGCGGCGGGTGCCCGACAGCGACGACTTCATCGTCGACAACAACCGCATCAACGTCGCCGCGCCCGACGTCTTCAAGCACGATCCGGTCAATTTGATCCGCATCTTCCGCCTGGCGCAGAAGAACAATCTCGCCTTCCACCCGGACGCGATGCGCGACGTGACGCGCTCGCTCGGCTTGATCAACGCGCAGATGCGCGAGAATCCCGAAGCCAACCGGCTGTTGATGGAGATCCTGACATCCGACAACGCGGAAATCGTGCTGCGGCGGATGAACGAGACCGGCGTGCTCGGCCATTTCATCCGCGCCTTCGGCAAGATCGTCTCGATGATGCAGTTCAACATGTATCATCACTACACCGTCGACGAGCATTTGATCCGCTGCGTCGGCTTCCTCCAGGACATCGAGCGCGGCGGCATCGAGGAATTCGCGGTGGCAAGCGACCTGATGCGCAAGATCCGGCCGGAGCATCGCTCCGTGATCTACATCGCGACGCTGCTGCACGACGTCGCCAAGGGTCGGCCCGAGGACCACTCGATCGCCGGCGCCAAGGTGGCGCGACGGCTTTGCCCACGGCTCGGCTTCAGTCCGGCCGACACCGAACTCGTGGCCTGGCTGATCGAGGAGCATCTGACGATGTCCACGGTCGCGCAGTCGCGCGATCTCTCCGACCGCAAGACCATCGAGAATTTCGCCGCCGTGGTGCAGTCGGTCGAGCAGATGAAGCTCTTGACGATCCTGACCACCGCCGACATCCGCGGCGTCGGTCCAGGCGTCTGGAATGGCTGGAAGGCGCAGCTTTTGCGCTCGCTGTACTACGAGACGGAGCCGGTTCTGACGGGCGGCTTCTCGGAGGTTGACCGCGGCAAGCGCCTCACGGCCGCATACGCCGAATTCCGTAACGCCTTCGCGGAATGGCCGGCGGAGGAGCTCGACGCCTATATCGGCCGGCACTATCCGGCCTATTGGCTCAAGGTCGAGCTGCCGCGCAAGATCCGGCACGCGCGCTTCGTCCGTGCCAGCGAGCAGGCCGGCCACAAGCTCGCGATCAATGTCGGCTTCGACGAGGTGCGCGGCGTCACCGAGCTGACGATCTTCGCCGCCGACCATCCCTGGCTGCTGTCGATCATCGCCGGCGCCTGCGCCTCGGCCGGCGCCAACATCGTCGACGCCCAGATCTACACCACGACCGACGGGCGCGCGCTCGACACGATCTCGATCTCCAGGGAATACGACCGGGACGAGGACGAGGGCCGACGCGCGACGCGCATCGGCGAGATGATCGAGGACGTGCTGGAAGGCAAGCTGCGTCTGCCCGAGGTGGTGGCGCGGCGCACCGTGCGCGGCAAGGCGCGGCCGTTCGTGATCGAGCCGGAAGTGACCATCAACAACCAATGGTCCGACCGCTACACAGTGATCGAAATGTCCGGCCTCGACCGGCCCGGCCTGCTTTACGAGCTGACCACCGCGATCTCGAAGCTCAACCTCAACATCGCCTCAGCCCATGTCGCGACCTTCGGCGAGCGCGCCCGCGACGTGTTCTACGTCACCGATCTCCTGGGCGCACAGATCAGCGCGCCGACACGCCAGGCCGCGATCAAGAGCGCGCTGACGCACGTGATGGCCGGCGACAAGGCGGTTCAGCCGGCGGCGTGACTTTCTCTCGTCATTTCGGGCTGAATCAGCGCGCCGACTTTTGTTCAGGGAATCGCAGCGCGTTCACCAGTGCCGACAGCGCGGCCGGTTGATGCTGACGACTGGGGTAATACATGAAGAAGCCGGGAATGGGCGGAGTCCAATCTTCCAGCACCCGAACAAGGCGGCGCTTCGCGACATATTCGGCGACCTGCTCTTCATAGGCTAATCCGATACCAACCCCGGCGAGCGCCGCCTGAATCACTAGGTGAGTATCGTCAATGATGAGCGGGCCGTTCACGTTGATCGTGACCGACCTTCGTCCCTGCTCAAACTCCCACCGATATGGACCGCCCGCAAGGCGCAGCGTAATGCACCGATGATCGTTGAGATCCTTTGGCCTTTTGGGAATGCTTCGTGAAGCGAAATAGCGTGGCGACCCCACGACCGCCAATCGCAGCTCCGGCGTGACGCGAACCGCGATCATGTCCTTTTGAATGTACTCGCCAAGCTGGATACCGGCATCGAACTCGCCTGCAACAAGGTCCACGGGGCCAGTGACGGTGACAACGTCCAGAACGATGTCCGGGTAGGCTTCGGCGAAAGCTCTCAACCGCGGCAACAATACCATCACGGCAGCTGATCGTGACATTACAATTCGAAGGCGACCTTCAGGCCGGCGCCGAACGCTTCGGGCCCTGTCGAGGGCGTGACGAATTTGCTCAAGTGCCGGAGACAAGTCTTCCAAAAGAGCTGCCCCCGCGGCGGTTGGCGCAACGCTCTTGGTTGTTCGAGCGAGCAGCTGCAGCTCAAGCCGTTGCTCGAGCCTCCGGATCGTGTGGCTCAAGGCAGACTGAGACACACCCAGCTTTATCGCAGCGCGCGTAAAGCTTCGTTCACTGGCTACGATTGCAAACGTCGCGAGTTCGTTCATGTCGTTTGTCATATTGATGAATATCGCTCATAAGGCTGCGCCACACAAGGCGTCTAGTTTCATAAGCCACGACGCCGTAGGCTTGCGCGACCAAGAAAGCGCCGTGCAGTGCTTTCCTGCATGTGGTGGCAGGTTGACGCTCGGCACAGCTCGCCCGGCCGCATGAACGATTTCGGTGTACCAGCTTTGAGGATGACAATGGATACGGACATTTCCGCCTTGCGCTCCCTTGCGCAGACCTATTTCGATGCTGCCTATGAAATGGATGCCGAGAAATTTGCATCCATATTTCATCCCTTGAGTTCCGTGACGAAGGTCGCCGAGGACGGCAACGTGGGCGTGACGCCAATTGCGATCTGGCTGGCAGCGGTCCGCAACATGGAAGCTCCAAAGCAACAGGGATTCGAGCGAGATGATCAGATCCTGTCAACGGATGTTGAAGGAGAGCTCGCGCTTTTGAAGGTGAAATTGCACATTCCGCCGCGTCGCTTCACGGACCTGTTGTCTTGCCTGAAGGTGAACGGGACCTGGAAGATCGTGCAGAAAGTGATGACGTTGAAAGTCAGCCAGGGCTCGCCCGGGTCCACATCCGAAGCTTGAGGCACAGCGCCACCGATTGCTCAACACATTCTTAGGCGGGCTCTTAGACCGCCACGCCTTCGTGCCGCAGCAGCCAACGCTTGCGCTCGAGGCCGCCGCCGTACTTCACCAGAGAACCATCGGCGCCGATCAGACGGTGGCACGGCAGCACCACGCTGATCGGATTGGAGCCGTTGGCATGGCCGACGGCGCGAATGGCCTTGGGCATGTCGATCCTGGCGGCGAGCGCGCCGTAACTCATCGTGGTGCCGGCAGGAATTTGCGCCAACGCATTCCAGACCTTCTGCTGGAACGGCGTGCCGGCGATGCGCCAGGCGATGCCTGAGAGCTGGCCGAGATCGCCATCGAAATAATCCGATAGCGCAGTCCGCATGGCTGCGGGCGCGGGCTGGTCACGCAACTCCACCACACCGTAATGCAGGCGCAAGAGCTCGCGCATGCGGTGCTCGTAATCCGCCCAGTCGAGCGCGCGCAAGGTGCCCGCAGCGTCGGTGACCAGCAGCGCAATCCCGATCGGGGTCGCCAGCCGATCGAGGCCGAAGCTTGCAGGTGATTTGGTCGGTCGCGCGGGCATTGCGCACCATGGCATCGAAACACGCCATCGCAATTGCCACGCCGGCCGTGCTAGCGTCCACCCGAAAGCTGACGCTGGGGGAGCTCAACTTGGTCTGGATCGCGAATATCCTGGTGGCGCTGGTCGCCGCACTGCACGCTTACTTTCTGATCCTGGAGATGTTTCTCTGGGACAAGCCGCAGGGCTTGAAGGTTTTCCGCAACACGCCGGAGAAGGCAGCGACCACAAAGGTGCTGGCCGCCAACCAGGGGCTTTATAACGGCTTCCTGTCCGCCGGCCTGGTCTGGGGGCTGGTGCACGGCAATCCGGCCTTCGCGTTCCAGATCAAGGCATTCTTCCTGCTCTGCGTGATCGTGGCCGGCGGTTATGGTGCAGCGACCGTCAGCACGCGCATCCTGATGGTGCAGGCCCTGCCGGCGGCGCTCGCTCTGCTAGTCTTGTTCCTGACCTGAGACGCCATAGCGCGGCGCCGCGATCCTTGCGCGTCGCCTGCCGTTCCTCCACAATCTCCGACAGCGATGGCGACCGTTGGCAATCAACGGGACAAGACCGTCGGTCGGAAATTCCGTCAGGAGGAACAACCCCACATGAGCAATCGCAGAGCCTTCATCACTGCCACGGCGGCGCTCGCCTTCGCGTTCTCCGCCAACCAAGCTCTCGCCCAGAAGAAATACGACACCGGCGCGAGCGACACCGAGATCAAGATCGGCCAGACCGTGCCGTTCTCCGGGCCCTATTCCGTCTACGCCAATATCGGCAAGACCCAGGCCGCCTACTTCAAGATGATCAACGATCAGGGCGGCATCAACGGCCGCAAGATCAATCTGATCCAGTATGACGACGCCTATTCGCCGCCGAAGACGGTCGAGCAGGTGCGCAAGCTCGTCGAGGGCGACGAGGTGCTCTTCACCTTCCAGATCATCGGCACGGCCGCGAACGCCGCCGTGCAAAAGTATCTCAATGGCAAGAAGATCCCGCAACTGCTGGCCTCGACCGGCGCCGCGCGCTTCAACGATCCGCAGAACTATCCATGGACCATCGCCTACAATCCCAACTACGTGTCCGAGGGGCGCATCTACGCCAAGTACATCCTCAAAGAGCATCCGAACGCCAAGATCGGCGTGCTCTATCAGAACGACGACATGGGCCGAGACTATCTCGCCGGCCTCAAGAGCGGTCTCGGTGACAAGGCCGCCGGCATGATTGTCGGCGAAGTCTCCTACGAGGTCACCGATCCCACGGTGGACTCTCAGGTGGTCAAGCTGAAGTCGTTGGGCGCCGATCTTTTCTATGATGCCTCGACACCCAAGTTCGCGGCGCAGGCGATCAAGAAAGTCGCCGAGCTCGGCTGGACGCCGGTGCACATTCTCGACATCAACGCGAGCCCGATCTCGGCGACGCTGAAGCCGGCCGGCCTCGATATCTCCAAGGGCATCATATCGACCCAATACGGCAAGGAGCCCGGCGATCCGCAGTGGAAGGACGATCCGGGCGTGAAAGCGTTCTTCGCCTTCATGGACAAGTATTTCCCCGAAGGCGACAAGCTCAACACCGTCAACACCTATGCTTATTCCGTCGCCGAATTGCTGACGCAAGTTCTGAAACAGTGCGGCGACGACCTGTCGCGTGAGAACGTGATGAAGCAGGTCGCCAATATCAAGGACTTCACCCCGAGCTTCGCGCTGCCCGGCATCAAGATCAACACCGGGCCGAACGACTACCGCGTCAACAAGCAGATGCAGATGATGAAGTTCAACGGCGAACGCTGGGAGCTGTTCGGCCCGATCATGGAGGATGCGGGTCCAGCGGGTTAGTCTCTCGGAGATTTCATAGGGTGGGCTACGCCCGGCGGACTGCACTTCGCGCATCCGCCGGGGCTGGGCCCACCTTAACGAACTTGCTGAGACGTTGCGTATCCTACGAACTGCGGGTGCACGCCCACCTTGCGTTGCAGCAATGCCTCATTCACACTCGACCTCAGCGGTGACGCCCCGTGCGCATGAGCGCTCCCGATTGATCACCGGCAATAAACAATGAGGAAATGCGAATGAGGAATGGAATTCTGCATCTGGCCACGGCAACGGCGCTGACCCTGGCGCTGTCGGTCTCGGCGGCCAATGCCCAGAAGAAATATGATCCGGGTGCCAGCGATACCGAGATCAAGGTCGGCCAGACGATGCCGTTTTCTGGACCGGCGTCGGCCTATTCGTCGATCGGCAAGACCCAGGCCGCCTATTTCAAGATGATCAACGACCAGGGCGGCGTCAACGGCCGCAAGATCAATCTGATCCAGTATGACGACGCCTACTCGCCGCCGAAAGCCGTGGAGCAGATTCGCAAGCTGGTCGAAAGCGACGAGGTTCTGCTGACCTTCCAGATCATTGGCACGCCGGTGAACGCAGCCGTGCAGAAATATCTCAATTCGAAGAAGGTGCCGCAACTGTTCGCGGCGACCGGAGCCTCGAGGTTCACGGATCCGAAGAACTTCCCGTGGACGATGGGCTTCAACCCCAACTACTTCGTCGAAGGCCGCATCTACGGACAGTACATCCTGAAGGAGCATCCGAACGCCAAGATCGGCGTGCTGTATCAGAACGACGACCTCGGCAAGGACTATCTGAACGGCATCAAGGCCGGCCTCGGCGACAAGGCTGCCAAGATGATCGTGACTGAAGCTTCCTACGAAGTCTCCGATCCGACCGTCGACTCGCAGATCCTCAAGATCAAGGATGCCGGCGCCGATTTGTTCTTCAGCGCCACCACGCCGAAGCAGGCGGCGCAGGCGATCAAGAAGATCGCCGAGATGGGCTGGCATCCGGTGCAGATCGTCGACATCAACGCCACCTCGGTCGGCGCGGTGCTGAAGCCGGCCGGCCTCGACGCCGCCAAGGGCCTGATCAGCGTCAATTACGGCAAGGAACCGCTCGATCCGACCTGGAAGGACGATGCCGGCCTCAAGAGGTATTTCGACTTCATGGCCAAGTATTATCCGGATGGCGACAAGGATTCGAACTTCAACACCTACGGCTACAGCACGGCGCAGCTGCTGGTCCATGTGCTGAAGCAGTGCGGCGACGACCTGACGCGCGAGAACGTGATGAAGCAGGCCGCGTCGCTGAAGGACGTGACCAGCGACACCGCGTTGCCCGGCATCAAGGCCAACACCTCACCGACCGACTACCGGGTCAACAAGCAGCTTCAGATGATGAAGTTCAACGGCGAACGCTGGGAGCTGTTCGGCCCGATCATTGAGGATGCGAGTCCGGCGGGTTAGTTCTCGTAGGCAACTGCCTCAACGTCGTCATGCCCGGGCTTGTCCCGGGCATCCACGTTCTTGCGGCAAGCAAAGGAAGGCCTGGATGGCCGAGTCAAGCCCGGCCGTGACGGCAAATCAATCCGGCACCTCGCCAAAGTTCTTTCCGACCGGCAGCACCGCGTGCCGAATGAGCCGTGAATCCTCCACCGCGGCCTGCCTGTGCTTCACCGCTTCGCGGTAGACGGGATCGCGGATCATCTCGACGAAGGCGGCGACGCTTGGGTATTCGGCGATGAAGCAATGGTCCCAGCGCTCGGTCTCCGGGCCGATCAGCATCAACTCGAATTTGCCCTGCCAGACGATGCGGCCGCCGAGGCGTTCGAACACCGGGCCGCTCTCGCGGCCATAAGCCGCATAGGCTTCCGCGCCGCTCGCCTTGCGGCCATCCGGATAGGCCCCCTCCTCGCGCAAGCGCACCAGGTTGAGCATGTGGATCGGGCCGGGGCGGTCGTTGTCCCGGAACTGCGCGAAAATCTCCTTGGTCGGATCGATGTGGCCCATCTGAGTTTCCTCTTGTTTTATGCCGGCGATCCTAGCTCTGCCGACCTCCCAGCGGAACTGCGGCCATCGAATGCCGCACCTCCTAATCACGCGTTAAGCTCTGGGTAACCGGGCCTTAAACAGCGACCGCTAGCGTGCGGCGGGGCGGGCTGACCGGGCGTTTGCGTATGGGGTTGGGAAAGAAAAAGGGTGGGCGCAAGGAGCCGCTGTTCGGCTTGCCTGCAGCACTCGCCGATCTGCGCCTGACCGCCGCCGACCGGATTCCTGGCGGCGATGACAAGCCGAAGAAATCAACGAAATCATCCGCCAAGCGCAAGAGCGAGGATGCCGGCGACGAGCCGCCGCGCGAGCGGAAGGCGCCGGCCGGCCGCGGCAGTGCCAAGCGCCGATCCAAGTCACGCATCGGCGCAAGCCTTGGCCGCCTGGTCTATTGGGGCGCGGTGCTGGGCCTGTGGGGCGCGATCGCCGTGATCGGCGTCGTGATCTATGTCGGCGCTCATCTGCCGCCGATCCAGTCGCTGGAAATCCCCAAGCGGCCACCGACGATCCAGATCGTCGGCATCGACGGCAGCATGCTGGCACAGCGCGGCGAGATGGCCGGCGCCAACGTCTCGCTGAAGGATCTGCCGCAATATCTGCCCAAGGCGTTCATCGCCATCGAAGACCGCCGCTTCTATTCGCATTTCGGCATTGATCCCGTCGGCATCCTGCGCGCGCTCGTCACCAACGTGCTCCATCGCGGCGTGTCGCAGGGCGGCTCGACGCTGACGCAGCAACTGGCGAAAAACCTGTTCCTGACCCAGGAGCGCACCATGGCGCGCAAGCTGCAGGAAGCGGAGCTCGCGATCTGGTTGGAGCGCAAACATTCCAAGAACGAGATCTTGGAGCTCTATCTCAACCGCGTCTATTTCGGCTCCGGCGCCTATGGCGTCGAGGCCGCCGCGCAACGCTATTTCGGCAAGTCGGCCAAGAACGTCACCGTCGCGGAAGCAGCGATGCTGGCCGGCCTCGTCAAGTCGCCTTCGCGGCTGGCGCCGAACCGCAACCCCGAGGGCGCGGAAGCACGCGCGAAAATCGTGCTCACGGCGATGGCCGATGCCAAATTCATCACTGAGGCGCAGGCGCAGGCCTCGATCGGCCAACCCTCCTACAATGTGAAGCCGGTCGGCGCCGGCACGATCAACTACGTCGCCGACTGGATCGGCGAGGTGCTGGACGATCTGGTCGGCCAGATCGACGAGAGCATCAAGGTCGAGACCACGATCGATCCGAAGCTCCAGAGCGTGGCGGAAGCCGCCATCATCGACGAGCTGGCAGCCAAGAGCGTGAAGTTCAACGTCAGCCAGGGCGCGCTGGTGGCGATGACGCCTGACGGCGCAGTGCGCGCCATGGTCGGCGGCCGGAACTATTCCGAGAGCCAGTACAACCGCGCGGTCACCGCCAGGCGCCAGCCGGGCTCCTCGTTCAAGCCGTTCGTGTACTTGACCGCGCTGGAGCAGGGGCTGACGCCCGACACCCTCCGGCAGGACGCGCCGATCGAGGTCAAGGGCTGGAGACCCGAGAACTACACCCACGAATATTTCGGCGCGGTGTCGCTGACCCAGGCGCTCGCGATGTCGCTCAACACGGTCGCCATCCGCCTCGGCCTCGAGGTCGGCCCGAAGAACGTGGTGCGCACCGCGCACCGGCTCGGCATCTCATCGAAGCTCGAGCCCAACGCCTCGATCGCGCTCGGCACCTCCGAAGTCTCGATGGTCGAGCTGGTCGGCGCCTATGCACCCTTTGCCAATGGCGGCTTCACGGCGACGCCGCATGTCGTCACGCGGATCAGGACGCTCGGTGGCAAGCTGCTCTACATGCGCCAGGCGGACGAGCACAACCAGGTGGTCGACCCGCGCTATGTCGGCATGATGAACGCGATGATGCGGGAAACGCTGATCAGCGGCACCGCCAAGAAGGCGGAGATCCCGGGCTGGCCGGCGGCCGGCAAGACCGGCACCAGCCAGGACTACCGCGACGCCTGGTTCATCGGCTACACCGCCAACCTCGTCACCGGCGTGTGGCTCGGCAATGACGACAACTCGCCGACCAAGAAAGCAACCGGCGGCGGCTTGCCGGTCGAAGTCTGGTCGCGCTTCATGAAGACGGCGCACGAAGGCGTGCCGGTGGCAGCCTTGCCGAGCTCTCCAGGTGGCTGGGGTCTGTCGAACCTCGCGCAGGCGACATCGCAGGTGTCGCCGCCGACAGCGGCAGCGCCCGCGCCGGCACCTGCCAACAACGGCGGCTATCGTCCGCCGCCGACGCGTGCCAATGCGCGTCCGGAGGCAGCCGCAGGACTCGATGGCTGGTTGATGGACCGGCTGTTCGGCGGAAATCGCTAGCGCCGACCTGAGGTCTTGGTGACCTCAAAACAAAAAAGCGCGAAAACAACCCCATGCACAGTAGCCGAGGATAACGAAATCAACGGCTTGCGCGGGCAGCACAGACGCTTGAATCGCGCGCGCGGCTGTCATTCGCCGCGGGCGCGGGGAAGCCAATACGGCGCGGCTCCTCGATTCAACAATAGCCGCCTCTGTAATACTGGATCGCCCGCTTTCGCGGGCGATGACAGCGTCACATGAGGCATCAACGAGCCTTAATCCTCGACCCCGTACCGGTGCAAATCGTTGCCGTATGTATCGAGCCACTTCTTGGCGCGCTCCATCGACGGGCAGACCTTGCCGCAGACGCGCCAGAATCGCGCCGAGTGGTTCATCTCGACGAGATGGGCGACCTCGTGCGCGGCGAGATAGTCGAGCACATAGGGCGGCGCGAGGATCAGGCGCCAGGAGAACGACAACGAGCCGGCCGAGGTGCAGGAGCCCCAGCGGCTGGATTGATCGCGGATCGAGAGCCGCTTCACCTTGACGCCGAGCTCGGCGGCATAGGATTCCGCGGCACGCTGAAGATCGCGGCGCGCCTCGCGCTTGAGGAAGTCGCTGACGCGACGGTCCGCATGTTCGACGCCGCCGGCGACGCAGAGAATGCGTTCCCCGCTATCGCGCACTTCCGTCCACACCGTACCGCGGGTGCCGGCGCGATGAACGATGCGATGAGAAACACCGCGAAGCGGTATCACTGTGCCAGGCTGGAACGGTGCGGCCTTCGGCAAACGGCCGAGACGTGCCGCGATCCACGCGCCGTGGCGCTGCGCGAAGTCTTTTGCTTCGGCGAGAGTGCCGCGCGGCGGCATGGTGAGGATGGCTTCGCGATCGCTCGGATGAATTCTGAGCGTGTAACGGCGCGCGCGGCGATGCCGGCGCAGCCGAATCGCAAAATATTGCGATCCATGGGTGATCAGGAGGGTCTTCGGCTCGTGGGGCCGACGATAGAGGAGTGCGCGAGTGGCCATGTCTGTCAGTCCGGGGGGCAGGAGAGCGCCCGGATTCTGCCATAACCGCCGCCAGGGAAAGCGCTCGGCGCAAAAACAAATCATTTGCCCAATATACAGGGGTCTGGCGTCCGGGAGACCCTACAGACTGGGGTTGGAACCGGCTTTTTTCGCCCCCGCCAAGCGCATGCGGCACCCCCAAGGGGTGAGGTTGGACTCACTCCTACAAAGCTACCTAAATACCGCGAATCTGGCGGGAACTTGCCCCTGTCGGAGCCTCCGACAGGGCGTCGATTTTCAGCGGGAAAGCCGAAAAACGCGATTATTCGGCTGCGAGCGCCTGCAATGAGCTCGGATTCGCCGCCGAGACCATGAAGTCGTGGATGCGTGGCACGATTTCCGATTTGAAGCGCGAGCCATTGAACACGCCGTAATGTCCGACGCCCTTCTGGACGTAATGAACGCGGCGGTGATCGGGAATCGAGCTGCACAATGTGTGCGTTGCTTCGGTCTGACCGATGCCGGAGATGTCGTCGTTCTCGCCTTCGACCGTCATCAACGCGACGCGCGTGACCTTGGAGGGATCGACGCGTGTTCCACGATGGGTCATCTCGCCCTTCGGCAGCGAATGCTTCACGAACACGGTGTCGACCGTCTGCAGGTAATACTCGGCCGAGAGATCCATCACCGCGAGATATTCGTCGTAGAAGTCGCGATGCTTGTCGACCAGATCGCCGTCGCCCTTCACCAGATTGGCGAACAGCTGCTTGTGAGCATCCATATGCCGGTCGAGATTCATGCTGATGAAGCCGTTGAGCTGCAGGAAGCCCGGATAGACGTCGCGCATCATGCCCGGATGCGGGAACGGCACCTTGGTGATGACGTGGTTGCGGAACCAGTCGATGCCGCGCTCCTGGGCGAGATTGTTCACCGCGGTCGGATTACGCCGGGTGTCGATCGGGCCACCCATCAGCGTCATCGAGGTCGGCACGAAGGGATCACGCAGCGCTTCCATGATCGAAACGGCCGCGACGACGGGAACCGAGGGCTGGCACACCGCCAGCACATGGGTGTTGCCGCCGAGGACATGCAGCATCTCGATGACGTAGTCGATGTAGTCGTCGAGATCGAAGCGGCCGTCGCTGAGCGGCACCATGCGGGCATCGGCCCAATCGGTGATGTAGACCTCATGCGCAGGCAGGAAAGCCTCGACCGTACCGCGCAGCAGCGTCGCGTAATGGCCGGACATCGGCGCGACGATCAGCACGCGTGGCTGCGGGCTGCGCAGCGGACGGGTGAATTTGCGATCGAAGTAGAGCAGGCGGCAGAACGGCTTTTCCCAGACCGAGCGGACCTCGACGGGGACGCGGATGCCGTTGACTTCGGTGTCGTTGAGGCCCCATTCCGGTTTGCCGTAACGCCGCGTGGTGCGTTCGAACAACTCGCAGGCCGCGGCAACCGACTTGCCGACCTCGGTGCGTGCCCATGGATTGAGGGGATTTTGAAACAGCAGCTTGGTTGCGTCCGTGATCGCGCGCGCCGGATTGAGAGAGGCTTGCCCCATCTCGTACATCCAGTACATCGGCGTCGTCAGGACCGGACTGCCTTCGGCCACCAGGGGCGGCGCGCCACCAAACTCACCAATCGGCATCGCTATATTCCTCTTCGCATCGCAGCATACTGCCGAATGCGTAATATTGCGTCAATGCATGGTTCCGTACATCTACGTGGCCCAGGTGCCCAAACCGGGCTGAATCCACGAGAAAGTGACGTTATTCGCCGCCTGACAGCAGCGAGCCCTGCATCCGGGCGCTGCGCAAAAGGGCAAGGAATGCCCCAAAAGATGCAACCAACAGCACCGCGTTGATGGCCAACGCGCTCAGCATCAGATCGGTCCTGAAGGTGTTTTCGATCAACAGCGCCCGCATCCCTTCGAACACATAGGTCGGCGGCAGCGTCCAGGCGATATATTGCAACCAGACTGGCAGCACGCTGACGGGATAGTAGACGCAGGCGAGCGGCATGATGCCGAACATCAAGGTCCAGACGATGCTCTCGGCGCCGAGGCCATTTCGCAGCACCAGGCCGGAGACGAAGATGCCGACCGACCAGCTCGTGAAGATCAGGTTGCAGAAGAACGCGATCAGCGGGACGCCGAGCGCATAGACGTTGAAGTGAAACAGGAACAGCGCGAGCAGCGTCATCGGAATGACGCCGATCGCGAGCCTGATCAGGCTCATGATCATCAGCGACAGCAGGAATTCGATTGGCTTCAACGGGCTCATCATGAGATTGCCGAGGTTGCGCGCCCACATCTCTTCCAGAAACGAGATCGAAAAGCCGAGCTGCCCGCGAAACAGGATGTCCCAGAGGATGACGGCGCCGATCAGGGTGCCGCCGGCGCGCGCGAAGAAATTTGCATTCTGCGCGATATAGAGCTGAAGAAAGCCCCAGGTGATGACCTGCAGCGCCGGCCAGTAGAGCAGCTCGAGCAGCCGCGGCCAGGACGACAGCAAGAGGTACCAATAGCGCAGGATCATCGCGCCGATGCGATGGAGCGAGATGCCGCGATGGAGGGAGGCCTCACTCATCGCACCGCCTCCTGCGCACCGTTCACCCGGCCGCGCGCGACGTCCAGAAACACCTCTTCCAGCGTGGTGCGGTTGTAGCGCGCCATGATGGCTTCGGGCGTATCGTCGTCCTCGATCCGGCCGCGCTTCATGATGATGACGCGGTCGCAGAGCCGCTCGACCTCAAGCATGTTGTGCGAGGCCAGCAGGATGGTGGCGTTGTTCGCCTTGCGATAGCGCTCCAGATGACCCCGGACCCAGTCGGCGGTGTCGGGATCGAGCGAGGCGGTCGGTTCGTCCAGCAACAGAAGCTCGGGCTGGTTGATCAGCGCCTTGGCAAGCGCAACGCGCGTCTTTTGTCCTGCGGAGAGCTTGCCGTTGGCGCGGTCGATGAACTCGGTGAGATCGAGGTCGCAGGCGAGCTCAGCGATGCGGTCGGAGAGGTTCTTCACCGCATAGAGCTTGCCGAACACGGTGAGGTTCTGACGCACCGTGAGCCGCATGGGCATGTCGACATAGGGGCTCTCGAAATTCATCCGCCCCAGCACGGAGGCGCTGTCCTCCGGCATTCGATGCCCGAGCACCTGCACGCGGCCGGAGGTCGGTAGCACCAGGCCCATGATCGTCGCGATTGTCGTGGTCTTGCCGGCGCCGTTGCCGCCAAGCAGCCCGGTGATGCTGCCACGCGGAAGCGAAAAGGAGATGTCGTCGACAGCGCGGGTCTGCTTGTACACCTTGACGAGGTGATCGACCGCGATTGCCGCGGAGAGGCTGCGATCCGCGACAGTCGGCCAGCTTGAAGCCTTGTCATTCTCAGTCATGGTGGGCGTTCTTCTGCTATTGCAGCGGAGAGCGCAAGGCTTGTAATCCGGTGGTTCCGTGAGCCGCGCGCTTGTGATCGAGAAGGCACCGCCCCATTGGCCGAAATGACCGAACTTGCCGCTTCCGACTTTCGCCCCGCGCAGCGGCATATCCGCCTGGATACCATCCTGCGCCTGCGCTGGCTCGCGGTGCTGGGCCAACTCGCCGCGATCTTCATCGTGGCGCAGGGGCTGGAATTCAACGTCGAGATCGTCCCCTGCGTCAGCATCATCGCGCTGTCGGCAGCGCTCAATCTGGGGCTCCAGAGCGTGTCCAATCCGCTGCAGCGGCTGGAGCCGATGCAGGCGGCCGGACTGCTCGCGCTCAATATCGTGGAGCTGGCGGGTCTCCTGTTCTTCACCGGTGGACTCCAGAACCCGTTCTCGTTCCTGTTCCTCGCGCCCGTGCTGATCTCGGCGACCGCGCTGCCGGCCCGCTTCACCTTCGGCCTCGGCGTGCTGGCTGTCGCCTGCGCCTCGGTGCTGTTCTTTTTCCATCTGCCGCTGCCCTGGGATTCCGACGATCCGCTGGTGCTGCCGCCGATCTATCTCGTCGGCGTCTGGCTCTCGATCGCGCTCGCGATCGGGGTCACCAGCCTCTACTCGTTCCAGGTCACCGAAGAGGCGCGCAAGCTCGCCGACGCGCTGGCCGCGACCGAGCTGGTGCTGACGCGCGAGCAGCATCTGACCCAGCTCGACGGCCTGGCCGCGGCCGCAGCGCACGAACTCGGCACGCCGCTCGCGACGATCTTCCTGATCTCGCGCGAGCTGGAGAAGACGGTGAAGGAGCCGAACTTTGCCGCTGACCTGAAGACGCTGCGCGAGCAGACGCAGCGTTGCCGCGACATATTGAGCAAGATCACCCAGCTCTCCTCCACCGGGGCGCCGTTCGACCGCATGAAGCTCTCGGAGCTGATCGAGGAGGTGGTGGCGCCGCACCGCGATTTCGGCGTAGATATCAAGGTGCGCATCGCCGTCGCCATCGTGGCCGAGCCGGTCGGCTCGCGCAATCCGGCGATCCTCTACGGGGTCGGCAACATCGTCGAGAACGCAGTCGATTTCGCCCGCACCACCGTCGAGGTGAATGCGTGGTGGAACAAGGACACGATCGAGCTCGTGATTTCCGACGATGGTCCCGGTATTCCGCCTGACATCCTGAACCGGATCGGCGAGCCCTATTTGTCGCGGCGGCGCAGCCAGGACGAAGGCGGCGGCCTCGGGCTCGGCGTGTTCATCGCGCGCACCTTGCTGGAGCGCACCGGCGCCAAGGTCTCGTTCACCAACCGCACCTTTCCGGACCATGGCGCAGTGGTCCAGATCACGTGGCCGAGAGAGCGTTTTGAGGCTATCGAGACCTTCGAAGAAACAATAGGATAGGCCGCGACCTTGCGTCGCACAACGGGGCCGATCGACTATTGGCGCCCTTGGCACCGCCCGATTGCGCCGCCATATGTAGAAGCGCTGGAGAGAGGACGAAACCTTGAACGCCATCGCCGAACTGAACGAACAGACCGACCGCTCGCTCCTGATCGTGGAGGACGACAAGCCGTTTCTGGAGCGGCTGTCGCGCGCCATGGAAACGCGCGGCTTTGCGGTAACGTCATGCGACACCGTCTCGGACGGTCTGGCGCAGATCGGCAAGGCGGCGCCGGCATTCGCCGTGGTCGATCTCCGGCTCGGTGACGGCAACGGTCTCGACGTGGTCTCGGCGCTAAAGAAGAAGCGCCCCGACGCCCGCGCGATCGTGCTGACCGGCTATGGCAACATCGCCACCGCCGTCACCGCGGTGAAGATGGGTGCGGTCGATTATCTCTCGAAGCCCGCGGACGCCGACGACGTCGTCGCGGCGCTGCTGTCGACCGGCTCGGACAAGTCCGAATTGCCGGCGAACCCGATGTCGGCCGACCGCGTGCGCTGGGAACACATCCAGCGCATCTACGAGATGTGCAACCGCAACGTCTCGGAGACGGCGCGCAGGCTCAACATGCACCGGCGTACGTTGCAGCGGATTCTGGCCAAGCGCGCGCCGCGGTAATCCTTGGCGTTTTACTCATGGCGCGCAGATGTCGGCCCCGAGGCTAAGACGGTGACCCGGGACAGCCATTTGCCGGAGCAGCCCGCAACGTCGCTTTTGCACGTTGTGACTGGACCGAGACTACGAGCTGAATCTGGCAGCATCGCAGTTCGGCGGAAGCGCGGGCGGTCTATTCATGACCATAGTAGCGCTGGTTGCATTGGTGGCGGCCCCGCTCGTAACTCGCCTCTCGGTCCGCGGGCCCTTTCAGAATGCTACCAACGTCGGCGAGCATTCGGACGTTCTTAAGACACTCTACGTAGGGCTTGTTGGAAAGCCAATCGAGGCCGAGTCCGCCAGCATAGGAAGACTGCGTCGACGTCACGAACGAAGTCAGTCCAGCTAGTGCGGCAAAGGTTAAGAGAGCGGTGCGGAAGGTTTTCATGGCACATTCCTTGTGGCCGGTTAGTTGCGGAACAAGCGGTACCGTGCCGTAGGCCTGAAGTATGTGCGGCCCGTCACGTCCGCTGCCGCTCATGAAAGAACGAAGCGTCCACGTCGCTGCTTGATCTTAGTGTTGCCGAACAAGAGTTCGGCGCCAACGACCGCTAATGTTTCCAGTCTGAGCGAAATCGTCCCGAAGTTTCTCAAATTTTACCGGGTACCTCTTCCAGGCATGGTGGCCTGGAAAGACATCCGGACGGAGCCTACTCCCAAAACTCCGCATGCCCCTGCGGATCGACCAGCCGGTTGATCCGCAATGCCGCCGCCATCGCGAACCGCACCGTCATCTGCTTGCGCGTGGGCGCAGCGAGCTTGTGCTCGGGCGCCTCGCACTGCAGATGCGCGCCATAGGCGTCCGCGATGATCAGGCCGGTATCTTGCGGAAAGATCTCGCAAGGCAGGTCCTGCGTGAAGGCGAAGAACAGCCGGTCGCAATGCGCCCGATATTCGTGCCATTTCTGATCGGCACGCAAATCCTCCACCGAGGATTTGATCTCGACGATCCAGATCTCGCCACGCTCGTTCAGCGCGACGAGATCGGCGCGCCGCCCCGAGGGCAGCGGCAATTCGCTGATGCAGGTGAAGCCGAGCGAGCGCAACAACCGCGCCGTGCCGCGCGCGATCGCCAGCGCCGTCTCTGATTGACGGCGGTCCGGTGGCGGCACGATGGCAATGCGAGCGGTGTTGTCCATGGCGGGAGGATAGCCGATTCCGTCATCACTGTCGTCCCGGCGTAGGCCGGCACCCATAGCCACAGGGCGGCGTTTGGCTAAGATTCGTCGTTCGGTACTTCTGCCAACCCAATCGATAGATCACGCGGTATGGGTCCCGCCCCCCGTGCGCAATTGCGCACTAGGCCGGGACGACCCTGTAGCGCGGAACCTCCCCTCCCCTACGCACTTATCACGCAGCCGCCGCACTCGGCGGAACCACCGAGGCTGCGCGCGCATGATCGACGATCTCTGGTACAAGAACGCCATCATCTATTGCCTGTCCGTCGGCACCTATATGGACGCCAACGGCGACGGCATCGGCGATTTCAAGGGCCTGTTGCGCCGGCTCGATTATCTGCACGGCCTCGGCATCACCACGATCTGGCTGATGCCGTTCCAGACCTCGCCCGGCCGCGACGACGGCTACGATGTCGCGGATTATTACAGTGTCGATGCCCGCTACGGCACGCTCGGCGATTTCGTCGAGTTCACCCATGGCTGCAAGCAGCGCGGCATTCGCGTCATCATCGATCTCGTCGTGAACCACACCTCCGACCAGCATCCCTGGTTCAAGGCGGCGCGGAGCGACAGGAATTCGCCCTACCGCGACTGGTATGTCTGGTCCGACAAGAAGCCGGCCAACGCCAATCAGGGCATGGTGTTTCCCGGCGTTCAGAAATCGACCTGGACACGCGACAAGGAAGCCGGCGCCTGGTACTTCCACCGCTTCTACGATTTCCAGCCCGATCTCAACACCTCGAACCCGCACGTGCAGGCCGAGATTTTGAAGATCATGGGTTTCTGGATCCAACTCGGCGTCTCAGGCTTCCGCATGGATGCCGTGCCTTTCGTCATCTCCACCAAAGGCGCCAAGGTGAAAAAGCCGGCCGAGCAGTACGACATGCTGCGGACGTTTCGTGAATTCCTGCAATGGCGGCAGGGCGATGCCATCATCCTCGCCGAGGCCAACGTGCTGCCAAAGACGGACATGGAATATTTCGGCCGCGATGCCGACCGCATGCATATGATGTTCAATTTCCAGGTCAACCAGCATTTGTTCTATGCGCTGGCCTCGTCCGATTCCCGGCCGCTGGGGAAAGCGCTGAAGGCGACCAAGCCGCGGCCGGCCTCGGCGCAATGGGGCCTGTTTCTGCGCAATCACGACGAACTCGATCTCGGGCGATTGACCAAGGCGCAGCGCGACACCGTGTTCAAAAGCTTCGGTCCTGACAAGGACATGCAGCTCTACGACCGCGGCATTCGCCGTCGGCTGGCACCGATGCTGGGCGGCGACCGCCGGCGGCTCGAGCTCGCCTACAGCCTGATGTGCACACTGCCGGGAACGCCGGTCATCCGCTATGGCGACGAGATCGCGATGGGCGATGATCTTTCGCTGCCGGAACGCAATTGCGCGCGCACGCCGATGCAATGGTCGACGGAGCCGCATGGCGGCTTCACCACCAGCGACAAGCCGGCCTTGCCCGTCATCGACGAAGGACCGTACGGCTATCCGCACGTCAACGTCGCCAAGCAGCGCCGCGATCCCAACTCGATGCTGAACTGGACCGAGCGCATCGTCCGCATGCGCAAGGAGGTGCCGGAGATCGGCTGGGGCGATTTTTCGATCATCGCGACGCGCGATCCCGCCGTGTTCATCATGCGCTACGACTGGCGCAACAATTCCGTGCTGTTCGTGCACAATCTCGACGAGAAGCCGCGCGAGATCGCGTTCTCGGCGGGGCTGCCGGGCGAGGCCGGCGAGCACCTGATCAATCTGCTCGCGGAGGACCACAGCCACGCCGACAAGCGCGGGCAGCATCGCGTCGTGCTGGAGCCCTACGGCTATCGCTGGTACCGCGTCGGCGGATTGGATTATCTGTTGAAGCGGAGCGACATCGACAAGACGGTGCGGGGCAACAAGCATCCGGGGTAGGTGCCACCGCGTCGTCCCGGCGAAGGCTAAGATGGCGGAGTAACCACCACCCCCTCGTTGCCACGCAAATCCAGCACGCCTTCGATCCGCTCCCCCTCGCGATCCAGAAATGTCGACAGCAGAATCTCGCTGCCAAATCTGATCGCGCTGGTGGTGACCACGATTGGCTCAGGGCCGAGATTGAGCACCACGATCACCGCCCTGCCCTCGGCCTCGCGGCGATAGACCAGGAGATCGCCTTGCGCCGCGATCGGATGATAGTCGCCCGCGACCAGCGGCGGACAGCCCTTGCGCAACGCGATCAGGCGCTTGTAGAGCGTCAGGATCGAACGTGAATCGGCTTCGACATCGACGACGTTGTTGAGGATGTGATCCTCCGGCAGCGGCAGCCATGGCCTGACGTCCGAGAAACCGGCGAAGTTGGACGAATCCCACTGCATCGGCGTGCGACAGCCGTCGCGGCCGACACCGATGCCGGGCACGTTCTTCTCGAAGGGGTCGCGCACGTCCTCAGGCGCGATCGCGAGCTGATGCATGCCGATCTCGTCGCCGTAATAGAGCGTCGGCGTGCCGCGCAGCGTCAGCAGCAGCATGGCGGCGACGCGGGCCTGCTCCGGCCCGACGCGGCTTGCGACGCGCGGGCGATCGTGATTGCCGAGCACCCAATTCGGCCAGGCGCCCTTCGGCAGCGCCTTCTCGTAATCCTCGACGATCTTCTCGATTGAGCGCGCGCTCCAGAAGGTCTGGAGCAGCGCGAAATTGAACGGCATCTGCGCGCCGGTGAGATCGTTGCCGTAATAGGCCATCAGGCGATGCAGCGGCAGATAGATCTCGCCGATCAGGACGCGGGCATCATAAGCATCCGTGACGCGGCGCATCTCGGCGATAACGTCGTGCACCTCCGGCTGGTCGGTGGAATATTGCGTGAGGATCGTTTCGTTGGGCGGCCGGCCCTCGACATAATGCGGATTTTGCGGGTTGTCGCGGAACTCGGCGTCCTTGATCAGGTGCCAGATCACGTCGACGCGAAAGCCATCGACGCCCTTCTCCAGCCAGAACCGCATCACATCATAGATCGCCGCGCGGACATCGGGATTGCGCCAGTTGAGGTCCGGCTGCTGGGCGAGGAAGGCGTGATAGTAGTATTGGCCGGTGGTCTCGTCGAACTGCCACGCGCTGCCGCCGAACTCGGACAGCCAATTGTTCGGCACGCCGCCACCCTCGCCCGGATCGCGCCAGATGTACCAATCGCGTTTGGGATTGTCGCGCGAGGAGCGGCTCTCGACGAACCAGGGATGCTGGTCAGAGGTGTGGTTCGGCACGAGGTCGAGGATCAGCTTAAGGCCGTTGTCATGCGCGGCGGCAAGAAGCGCATCGAAATCCGCCATCGTGCCGAACAGCGGCTCGATGCCGGTGTAGTCGGAGATGTCGTAGCCGAAGTCGGCCATTGGCGAGGGGAAGATCGGCGACAGCCAGATCGCGTCGACGCCGAGCGATTTCACATAAGGCAGCCGCTGCAAAATGCCGGCGAGATCGCCGACCCCGTCGCCGTTTGAATCCTGAAAGGAGCGCGGGTAGACCTGATAGAAGATGCCGTCGCGCCACCAATTGCTGCCGCCCTGAGCCATGCGAAATCCATCCAAAAGCTGCTTCTCGCGCGGGAGAACGCGGAAGGAGCGCCCCGGTTCAAAACAGCAGGCGATTGGGACGGCCGTGTGACGACGTCCGCGGCTGTTCCCGAACCCCGGGGGCAAATCTTTCGCTTGGCGGCATGGCAAAAATCGGCATTGTGGCGCCATGACAGAGCAAAACGAGACACAAGCCCAGGCAGGCGCGAAGGCGGGCGCGATCATCGTCCCCGTGACGCTGTTCGAGCAGAATTGCACCATCATCTGGGACGAGCCTTCCAAGAAGGCCGTGGTGATCGATCCCGGCGGCGACGTGCCGAAGATCCTGGAGGCCATCAAGCAGACCGGCGTCACCGTGGAGAAGATCTGGCTCACTCACGGCCATATCGACCATGTCGGCGGCGCGGCTGAACTGCGCGACGCGCTGAAGGTGCCGATTGAGGGCCCGCACGTCGCGGACAAATTCCTGCTCGACAACGTGGTCGAGAGCGGCGCCCGCTTCGGCATGAGCGGGGTGCGCAATTTCGAGCCGGACCGCTGGCTCGACGAAGGCGACAGCGTGGCGATCGGCGATCTCCAGTTCGAGATCTATCATTGCCCCGGCCACTCGCCCGGCAGCGTGGTGTTCTTCAACAAGGACTTGCGCTTCGCCCATGTCGGCGACGTCCTGTTCGCCGGCTCGGTCGGGCGCACTGATCTGCCCGGCGGCAGTCATGCGACCCTGATCGACTCGATCAAAACCAAGCTGCTTCCGCTCGGCGACGATGTCGGCTTCATCTGCGGCCACGGCGCCGGCTCGAGCATCGGCCAGGAGCGGATGACCAATCCGTTCATCACCGGCGAGATGTGAGCGCCTATTCCGCGGCGTTTGCGAACGCTGCGGGCTGGCTCAGGTTACGGTCGCCCCAGTCACGGATCGCGGCGACGACGGGCACAAAGCTCTTGCCTTTGCGGGTGAGGCGATACTCGACTTTCGGCGGCACCTCACCAAAATCCTTGCGATCGATCAGGCCGCTCGCCGTCAGTGCCTTCAATTCGCGGCTCAGCACGCGCGGGGTGATCTCCGCGCTGCCTTCCGTGCCGCGCAGCAGGCCGCTGCGGATTTCACCATAGCGGCGCGGGCCGTCCTTGAGGTCCCAGACGATGCGCAGCTTGTACTTGCCGCTGATCATCTTCTGAAAGGCCGCGACCGGACAGTTGCGCGCGGGGACAGTCTTTGTCCTTTCCCTGGCCATGTCGTTTCCTCCATGTGCGAGCTTTTTTGTTTTGACGCGTTTTCTTCACGCGAACCGGTATCCACTTCGCTCGAAAACGCTTTGGCCGAGCATAGGAGCGACGCCGAAAAAGTCCATACTATCAATTTTGTCCATACTTGCAGGATCGCATCCAGCACGCAGATGATGACGCACAACGCCAACAGGGAGCGTCACATGAAGCACTTCATGATCCGATACGAATTCAAGAACGGCACGACGGAGGCCTGGCACCAGGAGGTCGGCCGCTTGATCAAGGCGATCGACGGCGATCCGGAGCTGAAAGGACGGATCGGCTATCGCGTCCTGAAGAACCGCGACAATGGCAGCTATTTCCATCTCGCCAGCGTCAGCGACGAAGCCGCGCAAAAGGCGCTGCAATCGCGCGACTTCTTCAAGGCCTATCAGGAGATGACGCGCAAGGTCGCCGGCGGCGAGGTGACGGCGACTCCGATCGAATGGATCGGCGCGACGGCCTGACTTATTTCATCAATCCCGCGGCGGTGAGCGCGCGCGTGATGATCTGGCCGAGATCGAAGCCGCGGGCGTCCTCGCGCTTCGGCTCGGCTGGCTCTTCGGCGACAGCGGCGCGGATCGAGCGGGCCAGATGCGGCGCGGACGAGCGGGCCGGCGTCGGCTCGGCCTTCTTCGCTACGTCGGGGATCCAGCCGGTGAGGCCGAAGAATTTGGCGATGTGATAGGACGAGGAGATGCCGGCCTCGATCAGGAACGCGCCTTCCACGCCATAGCGCTGGTCGTTGTCGGCAAGGCCGAGCGGCGTGCCGTGGGCCATATCGGTGATGGCGTAGGACTCGACGAGAGTCTCGCCGTCCTTGTTCCACCAGGCCTGGCGCGGATAGCCGTCGATGTCAGTTTCCGCCATCGGCGCCTTAGGCAGATCGTGCAGGTCGAGCCATTGCTTGACGATCTCGTTGGCATTGCCGGGGTTGACGGTGCGATCGGCGCTGCCGTGCCACACCGAGATCCTGGGCCAGGGCCCGCGATGATCCGAGGCCCGCCGCACCAGATCGCCAAGTTCGCGCGCCGGCCGCTCCGGGGAATGAAACATGCCGTCGAGCGCCTCGCGCAGATTGGTCGCGATGCCGTAGGGAAGTCCCGCGATGACCGCACCGGCCGCGAAGACTTCGGGATAGGTCGCGAGCATCACCGACGTCATGCCGCCGCCGGCCGACAGGCCCGTGATGAAGATGCGGCGGGGATCGATGCGATGCGTCTCGGTCATATGCGCGATCATCTCGCGAATCGAGCACGCCTCGCCGCTGTTCCGCGCCGTGTCTTCCGGATTGAACCAGTTGAAGCAGGTGTTGCTGTTGTTGACGCGCTGCTGCTCGGGCATCAACAGCGCGAAGCCGTAGTGCTCGGCGAGCGTCGACCATCCAGCACCGAGGTCGTAGCTTGCCGCCGTCTGGCCGCAGCCGTGCAGCACGACGACGAGCGCGCGCGGCTTCTGCAGTTGCGGCGGCACGAACGCGAACAGGCGCAGATTGCCGGGATTGTCGCCGAAGCCCGTAACCTCTTGCAACGGACTGGACGCATCGGCGCTCCTGCCAAACTCGGCGAAGCGCAATCCGTCCAGCTTTGGCAGACGTCTCAAGAGATCGACATTTCTGGTTAACGACACGGCAACTCCTGGCAGGCGACGTTCAACGTCCACCCAAACCAAATAGTTGCTGCAGCGCAAAATAAAAAGACCGTGTGCTGTCGATGACGCGCTAAATCGCAGCAAAACCTGCAGAAATCCGCACGTATTAACCGCAATGCCTCAACTTCGTGCAGATGCGCGGCGCATCCACGCCAGGAATGCGGCGCAGATCATGATTAATGTCACGAACAGCGCGAGCGAGACGAGAAATCCTGCGCGCGCTGATTGCACGGCTTCGGCGGCAAAAAACACGGCGCCGATTGCGGCCACTCCGGCCGCATTTCCGATCTGCGCCGTGGTGCCGTAAATGCCGGAGGCAGAACCTGCGGCCACAGGCTTCACCGTCGAGAGCACCGCGCCGGACAGCGGCGCCATCACCAGCCCCTGACCGTAGCCGAAGACGATCATGGTGAGCGCGAGCAGGAGCGCGGACGGCGCATCGACAGAGAACGCGACAAGCGCAAGCGCCGCGAGGCCCGCGATCTGAAGCGCGCAGCCTTCGATCAAGACCCTGGTGCCGCGATGGCGCGCCCGTGCGCCACTATGGCGCGAGGCCACGACGAAAGCGAGCGCGAGCGGAATGAAGGCCATGCCGGCCGCGAGCGGCGGGATGTTCAGCCCTCGCTGCATGAACAACGTCATGACCAAATAGAACGAGAGATTGGCACAGAAGAAAAAGAACGCCGCGCCAAGGCCGCGCAGGAAAGCGGCGTCCGCCAGCAGCGAGAGATCTATCAGCGGCATGCCGCCGGCGCGTGCGACCGCATGCTCCAGTTTCGGGAATGCCAGGAGAATCACGGCGCCGATCGCCATCACCAGCCACAGCCACGGCGCCCAGCCGACATCGTGACCGAGCAGCAGTGGACCGATCATGCACAGCAATCCGGCGAACAGGACGATGCCGCCCGCGATATCGAGCCGCGTGCCGGCGCGACGCGGCACCGAGGGCATGATGCGCCAGGCCGCAGCCGCGATGACGAGACCGCACGGCACATTGACGAAGAATACCGAGCGCCAGCCGGTGCCGGCGAGATCGATCGTGACCAGAAGACCGCCGAGCACAAAGCCCGCGGCACCCGCGAGTCCCAGCACGATGCCGTAGATGGCGAAGGCGCGGTTGCGCTGTCCATCGGTGAACAGGAGATGCAGCGTCGCCAGCACCTGCGGCACCATCAGCGCGGCGGCAGCACCCTGCGTCAACCGCGCGACGATCAATTCCGCACCGGATTGCGCCAGTCCGCACCACAGCGACGTCAGGGTGAAGCCGAGCAGGCCAGCCAGGAACACGTTCCTGGTGCCGTGAATGTCGCCAAGCCGGCCGCCGGTGACCACCAGCGTGGCATAGGCGATCAGGTAGATCGCGATGACGGATTCGATCTGCGCAGGCGATGCCTTCAACTCGACCGCGATGGTCGGAATGGCGACGTTGACCACGAAAGCATCGACGCCGAACATGAACTGGGCGGCCACGACGATCGCCAGCACCCACCAGCGACGCGACGTATCGATCTGCTTTGTGACGGTTTGATGCATCGGCGCGCGACCCTTCGGATGTCGTTGCCGATCATCGCAGGCCTAATGCGGTGCCGCGATTACCTCGAAGGTAGGATGCCCGCGCGTTCCGCCACTCTCTGCGTGCCACGGAGAGGGAGACGACACACGCATGGCTGCATTCCGCCACGCGGGACATCGCGCGATTGCGTTCGCTGTCTCCAGCACGTAGCTTCGCGCCACAAACAAGCAAAAAATCAAGCCGGAGAGAACGCCATGGCGCGCCTGAAGTTCGGAGCCTTCCTCGCCCCGCATCATCCGATCGGGGAGCATCCGATGCTCCAGTTCCGGCGCGATCTCGACCTGGTCGAGCAGTTGGATAGCCTCGGCTATGACGAGTTCTGGTGCGGCGAGCATCATTCCTCCGGCTGGGAAATGATCGCCTCGCCGGAGATGTTCCTGGCGGCGGCCGGCGAGCGCACCAAGCGGATCAAGCTCGGCACCGGCGTGGTGTCGCTGCCCTATCACCATCCCTACAACGTCGCGCAGCGCATGGTGCAGCTCGACCACATGACCGGCGGCCGCGCCATCTTCGGCTCCGGCCCCGGCGCGCTCGCCTCCGACGCGCATACGCTCGGCATCGATCCGATGACGCAGCGCGACCGCCAGGACGAGGCGATCGGGGTGATCCGCCGCCTCTTCAATGGCGAGCGCGTCACCGCGAAAAGTGACTGGTTCACCATGAACGACGCCGCGCTGCAGCTGCTGCCGTTGCAGGAGGAAATGCCGTTCGTGGTGGCCTCGCAGATCTCGCCCTCCGGCATGACGCTCGCCGGCAAATACGGCATCGGTATCATCTCGCTGGGTTCGATGACGACGCAGGGGCTGATGTCGCTGCAGCAGCAATGGCAGTTCGCCGAGGACGCGGCGAAAAAGCACGGCACCAAAGTCGATCGCGCGAACTGGCGCGTGCTGCTGACCTGGCACATCGCCGAGACCCGCGAGCAGGCCCGCCGCGAGGCCGGCGCCGGGCTGATGCGCTGGCACAACGAATATAATGTCGGCACGCTACAGCGGCCGGGCCTGACCGCGTTCGCCTCACCCGACGAGGCCGTGGACAAGACCGCTTTCGTCGACGGCGCGGCCTCCGTCATCGGCACGCCCGACGACCTCGTCAAGATGATCAAGAACGTGATGCAGGTCTCCGGCGGTGTCGGCGCCGTCATCGGCTTCGTGCACGACTGGGCCAACCCGGAGAACACGCGCCGGAGCTGGGACCTTGTCGCGCGCTACGTCGTGCCCGAGATCAACGGCTACATCGACGGCTTGCGCAAGTCGCAAAAATTCGTGATCGAGAACCGCGCGATCTTCGAACGCGCGGGCCAAGCCGTGATGGCCAAGATCATGGAAAACGAGAAGGCCGCCGAGGCGTTGAAGGTGACCGGCGCCGGCCGTGTGGCGATTCCAGCCGTCAATGCGCCGGATTTGCAGAAGGAAGCGGCGAAGCGGTAGCGCAGAGTCCTCGTCACGGATTGTGCTATGTTGGCCGGGTCTCGCCAACCGGAGCAATCGTCATGTCGATGCAGAATGTGGCCGCGCCTGCGCTCGGCTTCACTCCGCCCAAGCGCAACGAGCTGACCCACATCCCCGGCGACGAAGGCTGGCCGATCATCGGCAAGACCTTCCAGGTGCTCGCCGACCCCAAGGGGCATATCGAGGCGAATGGTGCCAAATACGGCCTGGTCTATCGCACGCATTTCTTCGGCGAGACCAATGTCGTGCTGCTTGGCCCCGAGGCCAACGAACTCGTGCTGTTCGACCAGCAAAAGCTGTTCTCCTCGACCCATGGCTGGAACAAGGTGCTCGGCCTGTTGTTTCCGCGCGGATTGATGCTGCTGGATTTCGAGGAGCACCGGCTGCACCGCAAGGCGCTGTCGGTCGCATTCAAGTCCGGACCGATGAAATCGTATCTGAGCGATCTCGACCGCGGCATCGCCGCCCGCGTCGCGCAGTGGAAGGCAAAGCCCGGCGAGATGCAGCTTTATCCGGCGATGAAGCAGCTCACGCTCGATCTCGCCGCCGCGTCTTTTCTCGGCGCCGATATCGGGCCGGAGGTCGACGAGATCAACCGCGCTTTCGTCGACATGGTCGCCGCCGCCGTCGCCCCGATCCGCCGACCGCTGCCCGGCACGCAGATGGCGGCCGGCGTCAGGGGACGCAAGCGCATCGTCGCTTATTTCCGCGAGCAGATTCCGCTGCGACGCGGCAATCACGGCGGTGATGACCTGTTCTCGCAGCTCTGCCGCGCAACCCACGAGGACGGCGCGCTGCTCTCGGAACAGGACATCATCGACCACATGAGCTTTCTGATGATGGCGGCGCACGACACGCTGACCTCGTCACTGACCTCGTTCATCGGCGAGCTCGCGGCAAATCCCGACTGGCAGGACAAGCTTCGCGCGGAGGTCATGGCGCTGGGGCTCGCCCCCGATGCGCCGAGCAGCTTCGACGATCTCGAAAAGATGCCGCTGTCGGAGATGGCGTTCAAGGAAGCGCTGCGGATCAAGCCGCCGGTGCCCTCGATGCCGCGCCGCGCCATGCGCGATTTCACTTTCAAGGGCTTTTCGATTCCGGCCGGCACCGCGATCGGCGTCAATCCGCTCTACACCCACCACATGAAGGACATCTGGCCGGAGCCGGATCGCTTCGATCCGCTGCGCTTCACCGAGGAGGCCCAGCGCAACCGCCACCGCTTCGCCTGGGTCCCGTTCGGCGGCGGCGCGCATATGTGCCTCGGCCTGCACTTCGCCTACATGCAGGCCAAATGCTTCGCGCGGCACTTCTTGCAGAACATCGAGGTGTCGCTGGAGCCCGGCTGCAAGCCGGACTGGCAGATGTGGCCGATCCCGAAACCGCGCGACGGATTGCGGGTGCGGGTGAAGGCGGTGTGAGCATCGCAGTCGTCATTGCGAGCGAAGCGAAGCAATCCAGACTGCGTCCGCGGAAGCGGCCTGGATTGCTTCGTCGCTTCGCTCCTCGCAATGACGAAACTATCCGGCCCCCTGATCGAACGCCTTGCGCAGGGCCACGTAGCCCTGCTGCTGCTGGCTCCAGTTGCGGCCGCCGGTCATCGCGCCGTCGATGACGAGGTCATGGCCGTTGATAAAGCTGGATTCGTCGCTGGCCAGGAACACCGCTGCGTGGGCGATGTCATCGGGAAGGCCGGCGCGCGGGATCGGCTGCGCGGTCTTGTAGACCTCGCGCATCACCGCCGGCGTCTTCTCCGCCGCGTCGGTCGAAAGCCCGAGCGCCTTGCCGAAAATGCCGGTCGCGATCGCGCCGGGCGAGATCGAGTTGACGCGGACGTTGGATTCGCCGAGCTCCATCGCCACACATTTGGTGAGGTGGATCACCGCCGCCTTGGCCGCACCATAGACCATCGACGACGAGAAGCCGGCGAGACGGCCGGCGATGCTGCCATTGTTGATGATGCTGCCAAAGCCCTGCTTCTTCATGTGGGGCGCGGCGTGCTTCATGCCGAGCATGACGCTGCGCACCAAGGTCGCCATCGCCGCGTCGAAGCGCTCGACCTCGAGGCCTTCGATGCCGCCAGTCTGCGCCGGGCCGCCGGCATTGTTGAACAGGCAGTCGATGCGGCCGAATTTGTCCACGGCGAGCGCGATCAGCGCCTGCATCTGCGCTTCGACCGTCACATCCGTCTGGCGGAAGACGCAATTCGGCCCGAGCTGCTTCGCCAGCGCCTCGCCTTCCGGTATGCGCCGGCCCGCGATCACAATTTTGGCACCTTCGGCAACGAAGACTTCAGCAGTGCGCAACCCGATCCCGCTCGTCGCGCCCGTGATCACCGCGACCTTGCCATCCAACCTGCCCATGGAATGTCCCTGTTTTCGAACCCCTTGACGCCAAATGGCGGACACCGATCTACGACGGCGCCGCGACAGTTGGCGCCGCAGCAGGCACTATTCCTGCCGGCTTCCGACAAGGCAAGCTTTGCTTGGGGCCGGCGACATGCGTAACATTCCTGGCGACCGCTCGATTGTCGAACGCGTATCGCCACCGGATCGCGCATGGGGAAGCTGATAGACGAATTCCGCAAGGGCTGGCAGGGCGTGGCACCGCCATCGCTCGGCCTGAGCCTCGCGTTTGCGGTCGCCTGCCTGCTGGTTGCGACGCTGGCGCGCTGGGCTCTCGCCCATGTGCGGCCCGACGTCTATTTCACGCCGTATTTCCCGGCCGTATTCTTTGCGGCCGCGTTCGGCGGCTTCCGCATCGGCATCATCACGGCGCTGGTCGGCGGCGTGCTCGGCGTCGTCGTGAATTTTGGCGATGCCCTTGCCGATAACGCGCGATTCGCCCTGCTGGCGCTCTATTGGGCGGTCAGCGCCCTCACCATCTGGGGCGTGGAGCATTATCGCTCGCTCCTTGTCGAGCAGCGCCGGATTTCCAGACGCCTGATCGAGGAGGAAGACTATCGCAAGCTGCTGGTCGACGAGCTCCAGCACCGGCTGAAGAACAAGCTGTCGACGGTGCATGCGGTGCTGCATCAAGTGTTGCACGATCAGCCGCAAATCTGGGCACGGATCGATCCGCGACTGCGGTCGCTTGCCGCGACCGACGATTTGATCTCGCGGATCGACAAGGCCGGCTGCGACATTCGCGACCTCCTGATCTCCGAGCTCGGCCCTTATGGCCATGTCCGCTTCACGCTGAACGGCGACCGGCTGTTCCTGCCGCCGAAGCTTGCGGTCACGCTGTCCCTGATGTTTCACGAACTCGCCACCAACGCGGGCAAATATGGCGCGTTCTCCGCGCCACGCGGGTTGTTGCAGGTGTCATGGACCGTCAGCGACGACCGTCTGACCGTGACCTGGGATGAAACCGAGGGCCCGAGCGTCGACAAGGTCTCCGAGCCGGGTTTCGGCACCAAGCTGTTGAAGTCCGCGCTGTCGGCCTTCGACGGCAAGACGGAGGTCTCCTATCTCAGGACCGGACTTCATTGCACCATGCAATGCCGCATCCCCAAGGACGGTTAGACACGGCGCAACCGAAAGCCGTTCGCGCGCGTCGTTCGCGGTTTCGCCGGACGCGTTGACGCCCTGTTAATGACGATGGGCTGCGCGCGTCGCATCGCCGCAAAACACCACCGTAATTCTCCGGACCCCTTAACCAAACTTAAGAGGGAACCGCGCAAGATCGCGGCCATTGCAAAAGCGCGCTGAAACAACAAGATTCATGACTTCTATGAACGACAACAAATATTCCGGCGCGAGCGAAGCCGAACTCGGATTCCTCAAGGAAATCGTTAGAATGCTGCCTGCCGGCCTGACCGTGCAGGACGCGCAAGGCGAACTTCTCCTGGTCAACGATGTCGCGGCCGCCCAGCTCGGCATGGACGGCAGCCGCCCCTCGCGCGATCTCGCGCCCCGGCAGGAAGCCTGCCGGCAGGCTCTGAGCTCCGGCCGTGCGGTCGTCGCCGAGGAAGCGCTCCACGACGGAGCCGCACGCCAGGTGCTGCTGACCACCCACCGTCCGGTCCGCTTCGACGGACGTGAGCTGCTGATCTCGGCCTCCTCCGACATCACCGAGCAGAAGAATTTCGAGGACCAGCTGTTCCGCTCGGCCTATTTCGACGAGCTGACCGGCCTGCCCTCGCGGCGCGTGATCGAACATCGCGCCACCAGCCTGCTCGCGCAGGGTCGCGCCGGCGAGCGCTTTGCGCTCGCCTTTCTCGACGTCGACAATTTCAAGCACATCAACGACTATTACGGCCACGCGGTGGGCGATGCCCTGCTGGTCGAGCTGTCGAAGCGGCTTGGACGCGGCTTGCGCGACTCGGACATGCTGTCGCGCATCTCCGGCGACGAATTCCTGCTGCTGCTGTCACCGATCCAGAGCCAGGAGGAAGTCGCCGAGTTCATGCAGTCGACGCTGGAGCGGCTGACCGCGCCGTTCTTCATCGACAATTCGGAACTGTTCGCCTCAACCTCCGTCGGCATCAGCCTCTACCCCGATCACGGAAGCAGCTTCGAGACACTGCGTCAGAACGCCGACATCGCGATGTACCGCATCAAGAATGACGGCAAGGGATCGGCGGCCTTCTTCGACTCCAGCATGGAGCGCGAGGCGCTGGCGCGCATGAAGATCGAGCAGTCGCTGCGGCAGGCCATCCTCGAGAAACGCTTCTGCTGCGCCTTCCAGTCCAAGGTCGACATCCGCACGCAGGACGTGAAGGGCATCGAGGCCCTGGTGCGGCTGCGCGACGACGAGGGCGTGATCCAGGCGCCGGGCTCGTTCATCAATCTTGCCACCGAACTCGGGCTGATCGACGAGCTGACCCATCTCGTGCTCGCCGAGATCGTCAAGTCGATCGACCTGATAAACGAGACGTTCGGTGCGGAAGCGACCATCAGCATCAACGTCGCGGCCAAGCAGGCCGGCAACCCCGAATTCATGCGCAGCTTTGCCCAGGCGCTCGACGACACGGGCTTTCCGCAGCGCTTCATGATCGAGGTGACGGAAGACGCCTTCGTCGCCAAGAATCATTTCCAGGCCGAGATCCTGCCGATGTTCCGCAAGCTCGGTGTCGCCATCTCGATCGACGATTTCGGCACCGGCTATTCCTCTCTCTCGGCGCTGGCCGACATCACCGCGGACGAGATCAAGATCGACCGCTCCTTCATCACCGATATCCATAAGCGCCCGCGCAACCAGGGCATCCTGCGCGCGATCGAATCCCTGAGCGAAGCGCTCGGCATGACCGTGATTGCCGAAGGCATCGAATCCTACGAGGAGCTCGCCTACCTCCAGGCTGCGACCAAGATCCGTTACGCGCAGGGCTATTATTTTTCCCGGCCGATCTTCCTGGAGGAGCTGAAGCTCGCAACGCCCATCTCCAGCGAAGCACGCGCCAGCGTCACAAACCGCTCGACGCAACAGAACCGGCAGGGCTATTCCCGCGCGAACGGATATCGGCGGTAACCCCGGGCCTGATCGTTACTTTGCAAAGCCTGAGCAACCCGTTCCACGGGTGAGGTCATAATTGCATCTGCCGATTTCCTCGGCAGAAGCGATCCGGCGCGGCCGGGCCGGGACAATGTCACACATGCCCGTCGCGTGGTCTGCCGGAAGGTGGAATTGCAATGTCCGCACGGTTGTGCAAATCGCTATGGCCAAAGAATTCATCAGGAGGGACCACCGTGCGTCGATCGCTCATCTTAGCAACAACCATCCTCGCCCTCGCCGTGGGCACCTCCGCACAGGCAGACGATCTCAAGGTCGCGCTGATCTACGGCAAGACCGGCCCGCTCGAGGCCTATGCCAAGCAGACCGAGACCGGCCTGCAGATGGGTTTTGAATACGCCACCAAGGGCACCATGACGCTCGACGGGCGCAAGATCGTCGTCATCACCAAGGACGACCAGGGCAAGCCGGATCTCTCCAAGGCCGCTCTCGCGGAAGCCTATCAGGACGACAAGGCCGACATCGCGATCGGCACGACCTCGTCGGCCGCGGCACTCGCGATCCTGCCCGTCGCCGAGGAGAACAAGAAGATCCTGATCGTCGAGCCCGCGGTCGCGGACCAGATTACCGGCGAGAAGTGGAATCGCTACATCTTCCGCACCGCGCGCAACTCGTCGCAGGACGCGATTTCGAACGCGGTCGCGATCGGCAAGCAGGGCGTCACCGTCGCGACGCTGGCGCAGGACTACGCCTTCGGCCGCGACGGCGTCGCCGCCTTCAAGGAGGCGCTCGGCAAGACCGGCGCGACGCTCGCCGCCGAAGAATATGCCCCGACCTCCACCACCGACTTCACCGCGGTTGGCCAGCGCCTGTTCGACGCGCTGAAGGACAAGCCGGGCCGCAAGGTGATCTGGGTGATCTGGGCCGGCGCCGGCAATCCGTTGGCAAAACTCCAGGACATGGATCCGAAGCGCTACGGCATCGAACTGTCCACCGGCGGCAACATCCTGCCGGCGCTCGCCGCCTACAAGGGCCTGCCCGGCATGGAAGGCGCGACCTATTATTTCTACGCGATCCCGAAGAACCCTGTGAATGATTGGTTCGTCGCCGAGCACCAGAAGCGCTTCAACGCGCCGCCGGACTTCTTCACCGCGGGCGGGTTCGCCGCCGCGATGTCCGTCGTCGCCGCCGTCACCAAGGCGAAGTCGACCGACACCGAGAAGCTGATCACGGCCATGGAAGGCCTGGAGTTCGACACGCCGAAGGGCAAGATGATGTTCCGCAAGGAAGACCATCAGGCGCTCCAGAGCATGTATCACTTCAAGGTCAAGGTCGATCCGAACGTCGCCTGGGCCGTGCTCGAGCCGGTGCGCGAGCTGAAGATCGAGGACATGAACGTTCCGATCAAGAACAAGCGCTAGGTGCTTCTCCACCTCTCCCGCTTGCCGGAGAGGCCGGGAGAGGGCTCTGTCCTTCTGGGGGTTCTCGATTGCGGAGACACCCTCGCAGTAGCCGATGCTCCGCATCGGCGTTCTTTCAAGAACGGCGGCCGTAGGCCGCCTGTGCCTCTCCCGCAAGCGGGGGAGGCAGCGCAGCGTGATCGCGGACAAGTTCTCCTCTCATCATTGCCAGACCCATGACGCTGACTCTCGAAACCCGCGACCTCACCATCCGCTTCGGCGGCCATGTCGCGGTCAACAGCGTCACCTGCAGCTTCCGCCCGGGCGAGCTCACCGCGATCGTCGGCCCGAACGGCGCCGGCAAGACGACTTATTTCAACCTGATCTCCGGCCAGCTCCGCGCATCGAGCGGCAGCATTCTGTTCGATGGCACCGACATCACCCAACATTCCGCGCCGATGCGGACGCGCGCGGGCCTCGGGCGCGCGTTCCAGCTCACAAGCCTCTTTCCGAACCTCTCGGTGGAGGAGAACGTGCGCCTTGCCGTGCAGGCCGCCAACGGCACTCACTACGACATGCTGCGGCCCTGGACGGTCCGCCGCGATCTGATCGCCCGCGCCGATGCTATCCTGGATCAGGTCGCGCTCGGCGGCCGCCGTGGCGTCGCCGCGACCGCACTGTCGCATGGCGATCAGCGCAAGCTCGAGGTCGCGCTGATGATGGCGCTCGAACCGAAGATTTTCATGTTCGACGAGCCGACCGCAGGCATGAGCATCGACGAGGTCCCGGTCGTGCTGAACCTGATCGCGCAGCTCAAGCAGGACAAGAGCAGGATCATTCTCCTGGTCGAGCACAAGATGGACGTCGTCCGATCGCTCGCCGACCGCATCATCGTGCTGCATAACGGGCAGCTCGTGGCCGACGGTCCGCCGGCCGAAGTGATCGCGTCACCGATCGTGCAGGAAGCCTATCTCGGTGTCGCGCCCAAGACATCTGAAGGGAATAAAGTTGCAGGGGGCGCAGCATGACCGATCTGTTGAGGCTCTCCGGCGTGCACACCCATATCGGCCGCTATCACATCCTCCAGGGCATCGACCTCGCTGTCGCGCAGGGGCAGACCACGATGCTGCTCGGCCGCAATGGCGCCGGCAAGACCACGACGTTGCGCACCATCATGGGCCTCTGGCAGGCTTCCTCCGGCGAGATCAGCCTCGCCGGCGAGCGCATCGAGAGCCGTGCGACGCCCGACATCGCGCGGCTCGGCGTCGGCTACGTGCCGGAGAGCATGGCAGTGTTTTCCGACCTCACGGTGAAGGAGAACCTGGTGTTGGCGGCGCGCGCCGGGCCGCTCGATGACGCCCAGCTCGACTGGATTTTTGGCTTCTTCCCGGCGCTGCGCCGGTTCTGGCTGTCGCGCGCGGGAAGTCTCTCGGGCGGACAGAAGCAGATGTTGTCGATTGCCCGCGCCATCGTCGAACCGCGCAAGCTCCTGCTGATTGACGAGCCGACCAAGGGACTGGCTCCAGCGATCGTGATGGCGCTGATCGAGTGCCTGAAGGAGATCAAGCGCAAGGGCGCCACGATCCTGATGGTCGAGCAGAATTTCTTTGCCGCCCGCGAGCTCGGCGACAACGTGCTGGTGATGGACAACGGCACCATCGTTCATCGCGGCGAGATGGCGGCCTTGGCCTCCGACGTGCCGCTGCAGGAGCGGCTGCTCGGCCTGAGCCTGGAGACGCATCAATGACCGAGCTCGCCGCAACCGATCCGCTGCCGAAGCCGAAGCGCGACATCGCGCCGATCCTGCTGCCGATCGCCGTCGCCCTCGTGATGATCCCGCTGATCGGCTCCCCCAGCACCTGGCTGACGCTGACGGCCGCGAGCCTCGCGATGGGCATGATGATCTTCATCATGGCCTCCGGGCTCACGCTCGTGTTCGGCTTGATGGACGTGCTCAATTTCGGCCATGGCGCCTTCATCGCGGTCGGGGCCTACGTCGCGACCCTGGTGCTGGCGCCGTTCGCCGCTTCCCTCCAGGCGGATTCGCTGTGGATCAACCTCGCGGTGCTGGCGCCGGCGGCATTGCTGTCGATGGCGGTCTCCGGCGCGCTCGGCCTGATTGTCGAGCGGGTGCTGATCCTGCCCGTCTACGGCCAGCATCTAAAGCAGATCCTGATGACGACGGGCGGCCTGATCGTCGCCGAGCAGACGCTGTATGCGGTGTGGGGGCCGCAGATCATCCCGACGCCCCTGCCGACGTCGTTGCGCGGCTCCTTCATCCTCGGCGACGTCGCGATCGCGAAATACCGCGTGCTGGCGACGCTGATCGGCCTTGCCGTCTTCATCGCGATCCAGCTCGTGCTCAACCGGACCAAGCTCGGGCTTCTGATCCGCGCCGGCGTCGAGAACCGCGAGATGGTCGAGGCGCTCGGCTATCGCATTCGCCGCCTGTTCCTCGGCGTGTTCATGACGGGGTCGGCGCTGGCCGGCCTCGGCGGCGTGATGTGGGCGCTGTATCGCGAGCAGGTTCACGCCTCCATGAGCGACGACCTCACCGTCCTGATCTTCATCGTCGTCATCATCGGCGGCCTCGGCTCGATCGGCGGCTGCTTCATCGGCGCGATCCTGGTGGCGATGATTGCCAATTACGGTGGCTTCCTGGTGCCGAAGCTCGCCCTCGTCTCCAACATCCTGCTGATGGTCGCCATTCTGATGTGGCGGCCGCGCGGCCTTTATGCGGTGACCAGCCGATGATGATCCTGTCAGGCGATCCGCCGCGCAGCCGCGTGCTCACGCTCGTTCTCGTCCTCATCATCCTGGCGCTGGTGGCGACGCCGTTCCTGTTCCCCGGGGCGAAGGCGCTGAACGTCGCGGCCAAGATCTGCGTCTTCGCCGCGCTGGTCGCCTCCTACGATTTGCTGCTCGGCTATACCGGCTCGGTGTCGTTCGCACACACCATGTTCTACGGGATCGGCAGCTACGCGATCGCGATCGCGCTGTACGGGATGGGCCCGAATTGGGGTGCGGTTGCAACCGGCATCGTGATCGGCCTGCCGCTTGCCGCACTGCTTGCACTTGCGATCGGACTGTTCTCGCTGCGGGTCGCCGCGATCTTTTTCGCCATGATCACGCTCGCGGTTGCATCCGCCTTCCAGGTGCTGGCCTCGCAGCTGTCCTGGCTGACCGGCGGCGAAGATGGCCGCAGCTTTCAGCTGCCCGAGCTGCTCAGGCCCGGCACGGTGCTGATCTCCAGGAACGTGCTGGGATTCGAAGTCAACGGCCGCATCCTGACCTACTATCTGGTGTTCGCCGTCTCGGCCCTGATGATCCTCGCATTGCTGCGGGTGGTGAATTCGCCGTTCGGGCGCGTGCTGCAGGCTATCCGCGAGAACCGCTTCCGCGCCGAGGCGCTCGGCTTCCGCACCGTCTTCCACCTGAGCTACGCCAACTGCATCGCCGCACTGGTCGCCGCCGGCGCCGGCATTCTCAATGCATTGTGGCTGCGTTATGCCGGCCCCGATACCTCGCTCAGCTTCTCGATCATGCTGGACATTCTCCTGATGGTCGTGATCGGCGGCATGGGCACGATCTACGGCGCGATCATCGGCGCCACCATCTTCATTCTCGCCCAGAACTATCTGCAGGCGCTGATGGGCGTCGCCTCCAAGGCGGCGTCGGAAGCCGGTCTGCCGCTGCTGCCGGGGCTGTTGCATCCGGACCGCTGGCTGCTGTGGCTCGGGCTGCTCTTCATCGCCAGCGTCTACTTCTTTCCGACCGGCGTGGTCGGACGGCTGCGCAATCTCGGCGGCGACAAGAGCGCGGGCAGCTCGCATTAACGCACGATTCATGATGCAGCGCGGCAACTCGCTGGACGCGACTGCGATCACGCAACGAGATTAACGCTCAGGTAACTGGCTTTCCTAAGCTTTACGCCATTTGTGTGGTGTATCCCTGTCCCTTCAGGGAGGGGGAATGCGCCAGGTCTTTGCAAGGATTGCAGCCGGAATGTTCCTAGCCGCGAAGCACGGCTGGGAGGCAGCGATTCGGCGCGGACCGGTGCTGTGGCTCACTTTGTGCGGCGTGTTGCTGGTCGCGGGGATCTTCGCGGTGACCGCCATGGCCGTCGGCGAATTTCGCGAACGTACCCTGGCCAACCGCGAGCGCGAGCTGGAAAATACGGTGCAGCTGATCGCGCGGCACTTCGATCAGCAATTTGAAGATTCCGACGTCGTCGCCGCCGACGTGATCGGGCAGATGAACCTGCCGGAGATCAGTTCGGCCGCGATGTTCCGCGAGCGCATGTCCGGACCCGCGACGAACCAGATGCTGCGGAGCAAGATCAGCTCCGTGTCTTACCTCGGCGACATCGCGATCTACGATGCCGACGGCGAACTGATCAACTGGTCGCGGGCCCAGCCGCTGCCCAAGATCAACGTCTCCTCGCGCGCCTATTTTCAGACCTTCAAATCGAATCCGATGGCCGAACCAGTGATTCTGGAGTCGGTTCGCAGCTTCATCATCGGCAAATGGACCACGGTCGTCGCGCGCCGGCTGAACGGCGTGGACGGCAGCTTCTTCGGCACGATGGTCCGCCGGATCGATCCGGACAGCTATCAGAACTATTTCGCATCCGTTGCGCTTGCGGAGGGCACGGCGATTTCGCTGTTCGACCGCAATGGCAAGATGCTGTCGCGCTATCCGCATGTCGAAGAGCTGATCGGCAGGGACTTCAAGGACGCGCCGCTGATGCGCAAGATGCTGGCCGAAGGCGGCCGGCACACCCTGCGCGTCAAGGGCCCGATCGACGGCGAGGATCGCCTCGGCTCCGGGGCCTCGCTTTCGCATTTCCCGCTGGTCATCGTCGCGACCAACACCACGAGCTCCGCGCTGGCCGACTGGCGGCAGCAGACCGGTTTCATGGTCACCACCGCCGCGCTTTCGGCCTCAGTGATTGCGCTGATCCTGTTCCTGATCGTTCGCCAGATCAACCGGCAGAACCGCGAGGCGCAGCAGCGGCTGGAAGCGGAGCGGGGCCGGCTCGACACCGCCCTGAACAACATGTCGCAGGGGCTGATCCTGTACGACGCCGCCGGCTACATCGTCACCTGCAACCGCCGCTACGCCGACATGTTCGGCCTCTCTCACGATGTCATCAAGCCCGGCTGTCACATCCGCGAGGCGATGCATCATCGCAAGGAGCGCGGCGCGTTCGACGGCGATGTCGAGGCATTTTGCGCCGACGTCATGAGGATCGTCGCGGAAGGCACGGTCTCCACCAGAAGCCATCACTTGCCGAGTGGCCGCGCCTTTCAGGTCATCAACACTCCGCTCGCGCAGGGCGGATGGGTGGCCACGATCGAAGACATCACCGAGCGCCGCAAGCTGGAGCAGGAACGCGACCGCAACTACATGTTCCTGCGCGAGATCATCGATCACATCCCGTCGCAGATCACGGTGAAGGATGCTCAAACGCGGCGATATCTGCTGGTCAACCGGACCGCCGAAGAGCAATTCGGCCAATCAGGTGATCACATCGTCGGCAAGACTCCGTTCGACATGTACCCGGAAGCTACCGCCAGGGTCGTCACCGACGACGACAGCAAGGCGCTGAAGGCGGCCGAGGGATTGTTCAAGGACGAACATGCCTGGCAGAGCCAGGCCAAGGGGCTACGCTACATCACCTCGACCCGGATCCGAATCCGCGACGAATCCGGCGAGCCGCGTTACCTCATCAACGTCGTCGAGGATGTCACCGAACGGCGGCGCGCCGACGAGAAGATCGCGCATATGGCGCATTACGATGCGCTCACCGACCTGCCGAACCGGACGCTATTCCGCGAGCAGATCGAGCGCGAACTTGAGAAGGTCGGCGGCGGCAGCCAGTTCGCGCTACTCTATATCGACGTCGACGAATTCAAAGGCATCAACGATTCGCTCGGTCATCACGTCGGCGACGAACTGTTGAAGGGAATCGCGGCCCGCATCCGCGGCTGCCTCGGACAGGGCGACCTGATCGCGCGGCTCGGCGGCGACGAATTCGCGGTGATCCAGACCGGGATCGAGTCGTCCGCCAACGTGGTGTCATTCGTGACGCGAATCTTCGAGGCGATCCGCCGGCCCTATCATTGCTTCGGTCATCAGCTCTCGACCGACGCCAGCATCGGCATCGCGATGGCGCCGCAGGACGGCACCGATCTCGACCAGCTCATCAAGAATGCCGACCTCGCGATGTACGGCGCCAAGGCCGAGGGACGCCGCACCCACCGCTTCTTCGAGCCGGAGATGGATGCGAGCGCCAAGGCGCGCCTGAGCCTGGAGCAGGATCTGCGCCAGGCCCTGGTGAACGGCGGCTTCGATATCCACTATCAGCCGCTGGTCGACCTGCGCACTAACGATGTCACGGGTTGCGAGGCGCTGCTGCGCTGGCGGCATCCCGAGCGCGGCATGGTGTCGCCGGCGGAGTTCATCCCGATTGCCGAGGACACCGGCCTGATCAACGAGCTCGGCGACTGGGTGCTGCGCACGGCCTGCAACGAGGCCGCGACCTGGCCGGCGCATGTGCGCGTCGCGGTCAATGTCTCGCCGGTACAGCTCAAATGCGACACGCTGGCACTGCGGATCGCCGGCGCGCTCGCGGATTCCGGACTTGCCCCGTGCCGGCTCGAGCTCGAGATCACCGAGGCCGTGCTGATCCGCGACGACGAGGCGGCGCTCTCGATCTTGCACCAGCTCCGCGCCATCGGCGTGCGCATCGCGCTCGACGATTTCGGCACCGGCTACTCCTCGCTCAGCTATCTGAAGCGCTTTCCGTTCGACAAGATCAAGATCGACCGCTGCTTCGTCGCCGATATCGCCGAGACGAGCGGCGCGCCCGTGATCGTGCAGGCGGTGGTGAACATCGCCGCCGCCAGCAACATGACCACGGTCGCGGAGGGCGTCGAGACCGAGGCGCAGCGCGAGATGCTGCGCGCGCTCGGCTGCACGGAGATGCAGGGTTATCTTTTCAGCAGACCGAAGCCGGCCAGCGAAGTGCGGAAGCTGTTCGGCCCGAGCCATACCTTGCCGGTGGCGGCGGTGGCCTGACATGGCGAAGCCGGGGAAAACGTCAGCCAAGACAGTCGACGTTGCGGATTCCTATGCCGTGCGGCTGATGCAGCATCTGGTGGTGCCGACCTTCGTGATCGACCCCAGGCGCCGCGTCGTGATCTGGAACAGAGCCTGCGAGCGGCTGACCGGCGTCGCCGCCTCCGAGGTGATCGGCACCAATAAGCACTGGCAGGCTTTCTACGAGACCAGGCGCCCTTGCCTCGCCGACCTTGTCGCGCTCGACCGCCCTGAACAGCTTCCGGAGTTCTATTCGGAGTATGGCGCGCGCGGCCATAACGGGCTCGGCTTCAGTGCCGAGAACTGGTGCGTGATGCCGAAGCTCGGCAGCCAGCTCTATCTCGCCATCGACGCCGGCCCGATCCACGACGAAGCCGGCCATCTGATTGCGGTGGTGGAGACGCTGCGCGACCTCACCGACCAGAAGCGCGCCGAGATGGCCCTGAAGGAGCTTGCCACCAAGGACGGGCTGACCGGCCTGTCGAACCGTCGCGCGTTCGACCAGATGCTGATGAGCGAATGGGCCCGCGCCCAGCGGACGCAGAAGCCGATGGCGCTGCTGTTCGTCGACGTCGATCATTTCAAGCTGTTCAACGACCGCCACGGCCATCAGAGCGGCGACGAATGCCTGCGCGCGGTCGCGTCCGTCGTCAGCCGGCATGCCGTGCGCCCGCTCGATCTCGCCAGCCGCTATGGCGGCGAGGAATTCGCGCTGATCCTGCCGGACATGGATTGCGATGCCGCCTGCGTCATCGCCGACGAGATCCGCTGCGCCGTGATGGCCTTGCGGGTCACCCACGGCGCCATCGGGGCCGGCGACCATGTCACCCTGAGTGTCGGCGTCGCCAGCCACATTCCGGACGAAACCGACGACAGCCCCGACCGGCTGCTGGGCGCGGCGGACGAGGCGCTCTATGCGGCCAAACGGCTCGGCCGCAACCGCATCATGTGTGCCGAACGGCTGCTCGCCGAGTTCGCCAAGCGCGGGCGAGACGGCGTACCGGTTCCTTGCCGCGCGGCCCGTAAATCAGCCTAGCCCAAATCAGCCTCGCAGAAGACGGTGGAAGCGGTTGCCCGCCCCTCGCCAATCGGCTAAATGAACCTCGACTAGCACCCGTAGCTCAGCTGGATAGAGCGTTGCCCTCCGAAGGCAAAGGTCACACGTTCGAATCGTGTCGGGTGCGCCACAATATCATTGGCTTAGTCGATTTAGGATTGCTCTTACATGTCAGCCCCACAGGCGCACCGACACTTTGCAGCTTGAAGCCTCCCGCGGTCGAGCGCGTGTGCGGCGGCTGATGGTGGATCTCCGAGGCGAAGCATGTGCCAATGGTGGTGCCCGCCGGCGACGCTCAGCTACAACGTAAACAGGAGTGCAGGATTCTGCCCGTTTACGGGCAGCGGCGCAACGTCAGCGGAAAGGGGGCGGCCGTGTCGACAAGGCATCTACTCGCGCTCCTTGACTCGCACATCGACAGTGATGAAGGCAGCTGCTTTCGATTGCATTGCAGGTCGCCGCACTGTGGCGCGCCAGGGTCGCTTTAGAGACGACGAGAAACTTGAGCGCCTTGTTCATAAGGCGCGCGATACACGACGTGAGACGAGACCCGCCGTTCAAAAATTCAATACCGCTCGCTCGCCCGAGAGACGAGCTGCAGGAACTTGTCCCGACGGTTTACCCCAAGATCACCCCCGGGAAGCATGGTGCTGTCGCCCGAGGGGCACGCCCGTCCGTCTGTGCTGATGGTAGCTGATTTGACGGACCGGCCAGACGTCTGCCGATTTACGGCCTTCTATGGACGGCGATCTGTAGTTCTACGTGCCGATTGAACAGTCGACGGCGCGATCGACAGAACGTTGGCCGGGATTTTGATCTGCCAAAGATCCTTTACGGCTAGCAATCTGAAACGAAGCTCACTATGCATGCGCAGAATCGACTGATCCGCCAGCCTGGCCATTGGAGGTGCCTGTGTCGAACTACAGGGCTGACATCGACGGCCTAAGAGCCTTCTCTGTCTTGGCCGTGATTGGATTCCATCTCAACTCGGCTCTGCCTGGTGGCTATATAGGCGTTGACGTCTTCTTTGTGATCTCCGGCTTTCTCATCGGACGGATGGTACTGGACGAAATTTCAAGCGGAAGCTTCAGTTTTACCGCGTTCTATCAGCGTCGGGCCCGGCGCATACTGCCGTCGCTGCTGTTTACCCTGTTCTGGACCTTTGCTGTGGCGTCCATCCTGCTGACGCCACGCGATATGGTCGCGTTTGCGAAATCGGCAATGGCGTCGCTGCTCTTTGCTGCCAACGTCTTTTTCTATCAGTCCAACGAGTATTTCGCGCAACAGGCTAGCGAACTACCGTTGCTGCACCTGTGGTCGCTCGGTGTCGAAGAACAGTTCTATATTGGCTTCCCGGTGCTGGCACTGATCCTCGCCCGGCTCTCCTGGCGATGGCTGGTGATCGCGCTTGCCGCGCTCGGTCTCGGCTCCGTCGCGTGGTCCCAAATTGAATTGAGTAGTAAGCCCGAAGCTGCCTTCTATCTGATCCACAGCCGGATGTTTGAACTCATCATCGGCATCCTGTTGTCACAGCTTCGCGCGTTCATTCTGACACCGGTAACGGCGGAACGCGTGGCTTGGTCTGGCGCCGCGCTGCTCTTCGCCACCCTCTTTCTATTTAATGATCAAACGCCATTCCCGGGGCTTTTGGCCTTGCTCCCCTGCGCCGCCGCCGCGGCGATCATCTGGTCGGGCCATGCCGGCACTCGGCTTTCGCGCCTATTGAGCCAACCGGTGATGGTTTACATCGGCAAGCTCTCTTATCCGCTGTATCTGGCCCATTGGCCCGTCATCGTCTTTGCTAAAATGGCGTTTCCTGCGAAGAGCGACGCTTGGCTGATGGCGCCGAGCGTCGCGACCTCGATCCTGCTGGCGGTTATTTCCTATCATCTGATTGAAAAACCTATCCGCTTCGGACGGTGGCGATCCGGGCTGGCCTACGTTGCGGCCGCTGCTGTCCTTTTTGTCCTTGGCCCTATATCCGCTCTCGCGACTGCCGGCTTTGAAGGCCGCTATCGACAGGCGGCCCGCGACATTCTCGACCTAAAGGGACAGGATCCTTTGGCGTCATTCCGACACAAAGAATGCTTCCTGGACCCCGAGCAGAGTTACGCAGACTTCGCCATGCAGAAGTGCCTGAGCTACCATCGACCCATGGCATTGTTGTGGGGCGACAGTCACGCTGCACACCACTTTGCCGGATTAAACCGAGAGATCGAGGCTGCCGGATATTCGTTGTCGCAGTTGACCGCTTCGGCGTGCCCGCCCATTCTCGGTTATGTCGTTAAGGAACGCCCATATTGCAGGGACATCAACGACCGCATAGTGGCCTTAATCGAGGCACGCAAACCTAGCATCGTCATTCTCTCATCATTCTGGAAAGTCTTTCACCCGGATCTATTGAAGCAAACCCTCATCAGGATAAGTGCCAGTGCCGGCACAGTTGTGGTGCTGGGGAACACTCCGATATTTGCCGAGCCGGTGCCGCGATTCTTGGCCCGCGAAGACAAGTCGGTGCCAATCCGGATGTCGGATCGTTCAGAGACAGAGCGGAAGATGAGCGAGATGTTTGCGCAGGGGCTTCCAGGCAACGTCAAGTACGTGCCTTTGATGGAGCTATCCTGTCCCAAGGGAGTCTGCGTCCTCGCAGGAGAGGACGAAGCGCCGTACTATTTCGACGAAGGACATCTCACGCAACTGGGATCGTCGTGGCTTGCTCGACAGATCGTCCCACTCGTCATTGAGCGAAAACGCGGATCGTAGTCGCGGTGGCCCGTAGGAGGGCTGCCCGAGCACCTCGGTGACAAGCGCGCCCGCCGGAACCTCCTGGAACGGAGTGAGGTTGCTACCCTGCCAGCAGTGAAGAAACCGGTGAACCGCCTCGGAATGCTCTTGTCGCTCGACGAGGCCTATCTCGAGGTGACGGAAAACCTGCAAGGCATCCCGCTTGCGCGGGACGTTGCGCTCCGGATCCGCGAGAGGATCAAGACCGAGACCGGCCTCAACGCTTCGGCCGGCATCCCCGACAAGTTTCTGGCCAAGCTCGCCTCCGATCATCGCAAGAACGGTCAGTTCGTGATCTCACCGGAGATGGGAGCCGCCTTCGTCGAGAGGCTGCCCGTCGGCAATTCCATGGGATAGGCCCGGCCACGGGCGCGAAGATGCCGGAATCATCGCCTGCTCAGCGCAAGCCCATGCTTATGTCAGCATCGAGATGATCGCTTGGACCTGGTCGGAAGCCGACGTGACCAGGCCATCGTACGACGTCTGGCCGTGTGCGGCCGCCTTCAGGATGCATTCGGCTACAGCCGCCTTCAGGCCGAAGACCGACTGATCGGGCGGCACGCTGGCCATCACGGCCTCCAGCGCCTGACGCATCGTTCGAATGAGTTCGGAGCTGTATTGCATGGGCTGTCCTCCGCGACCTCATATTAGATCGCATGCCCATGCTTGCCACTCACAAGCCTGAGATTGCTCGGTGAATCACACATCACCTCGCGCTTCTAATCCCTCAATTGTATCATCTTTCCATGAGCGAATCCGACACGGTGGCCGGCGAGGCCTCGCCCGTCCGCAAGATCATCCATATCGACATGGATGCCTTCTACGCGTCCGTGGAACAGCGCGACAATCCGGACCTGCGCGGCAAGCCCGTCGCGGTCGGAGGCTCCGCGGAACGTGGCGTCGTCGCGGCCGCCAGCTATGAGGCCCGCGAGTTCGGCGTTCGCTCCGCCATGCCATCGGTGACGGCGAAGCGGCAATGTCCCGATCTGGTCTTCGTCAAACCGCGCTTCGAGGTCTACAAGGCAATCTCTAGGCAGATCCGCGACATCTTCGCGGAGCATACGCCCACCATCGAGCCGTTGTCGCTCGACGAGGCCTATCTCGACGTGACCGAAAACCTGCAAGGCATCCCGCTGGCGCGCGACATTGCACTCAAGATCCGCGAGAAGATCAAGGCCGAGACGGGCCTCAACGCTTCGGCCGGCATCTCCTACAACAAGTTTCTGGCCAAGCTCGCCTCCGATCATCGCAAGCCCAACGGTCAGTTCGTGATCTCACCGGAGACGGGACCGGCCTTCGTCGAGACGCTGCCCGTCGGAAAATTCCATGGGATAGGCCCGGCCACGGGCGCGAAGATGAACGCGCTCGGCATATTCACCGGTCTCGATATTCGTCGTCAGACGCTGGAGTTCATGAATGCCAATTTCGGCAAGTCGGGCGCCTATTACTACTGGATCTCGCGCGGTGTCGACGAACGGCCGGTCCGGGCCAACCGGGTCCGCAAGTCCATCGGCGCGGAGACGACGTTCTCAAGCGACCTCACCGAATTCGACGCGCTGGTCCTCGAGCTCAAGCCGCTGGTCGACAAGGTGTGGCGCCATTGCGAGGCGACGGGCAGCCGTGGCCGCACCGTAACCTTGAAGATCAAGTTTGCCGACTTCGAGATCATCACGCGCAGCAGGTCCGCTCTTTCGCCGATTGCAGGCCGGGACGATGTTGAGCGGCTGGCTTGCGGCCTGCTCGAAGTCGAGATGCCGCTGCTCAAGAGCGTCAGGCTGCTGGGGGTCTCGCTGTCGTCCCTCCAGGCCGGGAACGATGCGGAGCCGCCGCAGCTGACTCTCGGCATCTGAACCAAACTGACGGGCTTTCGGCGGACGCAGACAGCCACGTAGAGCGCGCTCGCCACGCGAATCTACGGTGGCTGGTTTTCAGACTCGCCGCCGAAGGTCGATCCGCTGGGCCCGATCAATGCCTCACGTGTTCGAACACCACGATCACGCCGGTCGGCTCGGGCTCGTGCGCCATCAGGCGTGTCAGCTCGGAATCGCCCCAATCGGCGAGGCTGACGACTTCGCCGCTCTGGCGCTCGGTGCCGGGGGGCGCCGTAGGCTCGACGACCTTCAGCCCGGTCTCATCGACGAAGAAAGTGTGCTCGCCGAACATGCTGTTGAGCTGCGGCATGGCGGGATGCTCGTCGGGCAGCACCTGAGCGCCGAGCTGATTGACGGTCTGCTTCACCTGTTCGGATGTGAGCTTCATGAGCTGCTCCGTTTTTTGTCACGTCGGTTTCATTGAGCTAAGCCAAAGCGAACGTTCCCTGCGCCTATGTTCGCCTGGCCCAATCTCCCGAACAGGTGCTGCGCACAAATGTTCCGGAGAAATGCATTTCGTGATCGCGCGTCGCGTCTGCCGCGCTTGCGGCACCAGATCGCCACAGGATGCACATGATTCGACATCCCAAGAGCCGAATTCCAAGCTGAATTCCAAGAGCTGAATTCGCTACTCGCTCCTGTTCTCGCCAACCGACAGCGCGCAGATGCGTGACAGATATGTGTAGGACAGTCCGGTCTCCTCGGCCCAGGCGTTGAACTGCGCCTGCACTTTTGCCAGATCTCCCTTCGACTTGACCTCTTCGGCGATGTCGAGACCGGCATCGCGCAGACAGGCCACAACGTCCCTGGACGTCACAAAGCCGTCCCAGCCGACGAACCGCAGCAGCATCTGGCCGGTATTGCCACCCAACCGGCTGCCGCGCTTGCTCAGGAGATCGAGCAGGCCGATCTGGTCCGACGGCGGCCACTTCGTCAGAAACCTGCCGAAGCTGCCGTGCTCTTTTGCGATCTCCTGGACGAAGGCCGCGTTGTCGCGCACCGACATGATCTTGGCACCGTTGCGCACGATGCGCGCGTCGCGCATCAGGCCCTCCCAATAATCCTCGGGCTGGAAGGTGAGCTTGGCCGGCTGGAAACGCAGGAAGGCGTCTTCGAACCCCTCCCATTTCGTCTCGATCACGCTCCAGGCAAAGCCGGCACAAAACACACGCTTCGTCATCTCCGCGAGGATACGGTCGTCGCCGCGTTTGGCGAGGCCCTTCAGGTCGGGCTTTCCGGGCATCAGCTTTTCGAGCGCCTTGGGCCCGCCTTTGCGTTTTTCGGCGCGCGCACGAATGGTCTTGAAGGAGGTCATGGGAAGACGAGCTGTTGGGGACAGGAGTTGTTGAGGATACGCCACGACATCAGAATTCGATGATCCGGTCCAGCCCGGCGACGCTTCGATACTTGCACCCGCGAATGCGCCGCAGCATACTGCCCGCATTGAATTGGCGAGAGATGCGGCTGGTCTGCTTCTTGCGTTCAGATATTTTGCAATCCCTGAGCATTTTGACGTCTCACCCCTGGATTTCCGATGCGCTGCCTGGTCGTGGCCGACCTGCACTATTCGCTGCCTCAGCTCGACTGGCTCGTCAGCGCCGCTCCGCAATTCGACCTCGTGATCTTCGCCGGCGATGCGCTCGACATCGGCTCGATGGTGGATTTTCGCGCGCAGATCGTGGTGGTGAAGAAGTACCTCGCCCTGCTCGCCGCGAAGACCCGCGTGATCCTCTGCTCCGGCAATCACGACCTCGACGAGCGCAATGCGGAAGGCGAAAAGATCTCGCGCTGGATCTCGGAGGTGCGCGAGTTGGGGATTGCCTGCGACGGTGACAGCCTCACCGTCGGCGACACGCTGTTCACGGTGTGCCCATGGTGGGATGGGCCGCTGGTCAAGCAACGCCTCGTCGCGCAGCTCGCCGCCGCCGCCGCCGGCCGGCCGCAGCGCTGGATCTGGATCCATCACGCGCCGCCGGCGAATTCACCGACGAGCTGGGGCGGCAAGCGTTTCTTCGGCGACGTCGAGCTGGTGCAATGGATCATGCAGTACCAGCCCTCGATGGTGATCTCGGGCCATGTGCATCAATCGCCGTTCATTACCGATGGCTCGTGGTTCGACCGGCTCGGCCAGACCTGGGTCTTCAACACCGGTTTGCAACCCGGCCGCCCGCCGACATACATCGTGCTGGACCTCGATGCCGACAGGGCGTTCTGGCTTGCGGCCGGCGAGGCGCAATGGATCGATCTTGGCGCGCCGCTGCAGCGGCCCGGCGCTCCGATCGAGGCGCCGCCCGACTGGCTCACATTCTTGGATCGGATTGCCGATCCGAGCCTGGCGAGACCTCGAGCGGCGGCAGGTTGATCATGCTCTGGAGCACCTCGCCGACCATGGCCAGATGCGTGCCATGGCCGGCATATTGCTGCTTGAGATCGGCGAGATAGGTGTTGGCAACATTGAGCCGCTGCGCCAGCATCTTGGCGATCAGAAGTGCCACGCCCGCCTCCTGCCTGAGGAACGAGGCGGCGTCCTCGAATTCGTAGACGACGGAATCGGAGCAGGCCCGTACGGTCGCAGTGTGCGGCTGCCCCAGCAGCACAGACATTTCACCCAGCACCGCACCGGGCTCGGTTACCGTGGCGACCACCATCTCGCCCTTGAGCACTTCGAGCTTGCCCTGCATCAGCACATAGAGATGACCGGTAGTGCCGCCTTCGGCGACGATCAGCGTGCCGGCCGCAACCTGCCGCTCCGTCCCACCGGTGCAATAATCCAGAACAGCGCGCATCCGACCAAAGCTCCGTCGCAGGGAGATACTAGGGCACGATCGGCGTCGCGCGCTTGCTCAAATTTGTGGCAAGCCGCGCACCCGCGATAGACGCTTGGCGAGATGGACCGACTGCCAGTCTCCGAGACCGGTGTCCTCCAACCCCGCTTTCTTAGCAAGGCCGCGCATCTCGGCGTTCACGCGCGCGGTCTCGGCTGCAATCATCTCGTGACCGAGATCGCTCGCGCGCCTCTCCATCGCCGTCATCATCTGGAGGCCGACGCCCTGGCGCTGAAAGCCATCGGCAACAGAGATGGCGAAATCACCATGCCGCGCAGCCGCATCGTAGGCGTATCTGGTTTCGCCGATGATCGTGCCTTGCCCCTCCTGCCTGATCTCGGCGAGCAGGGTGAAATGACCGGGATGGCTGGTCCTGGCGACGCACTCGGCCGCGACCACGGCAATGTCCGCCCGCGCGCCCATGAAGCGCTTGTTGCGCGATGTCGCGGAGAGGCTCGTGAAATAGATCGAGAGGCTCTCGACGTCGGACGCGCTGGCGGGCCTGATACGGACCGTGGCGTGGGCTTCGGCTGACTCGACAATGGCATCCAGCAACGACTGTGACATCCGCGAGGCTTTCGGCAGGTTGCATCGAATGCAGACCTAGCCGAGACCGCGCGCTTAACGCTTGGACGGTGCTGCCAATCTTGCGGCCGAAAACGAACAGTTTCGTTCCTCGGTGCCGTGCGTCACACGCGCGAGAGTGAAGGCACCTCCTCGGGCACGATCGCCTGGAGGCCGCCAAAGCGGCGCTCGCGGCCGTGGAAGGAGACCAGGGCCGCGGCGAGATCGCCCGCGTCGAATTCGGGCCACATCCGCTCGGTGAAGTGCAACTCGGCGTAGGCGCCTTCCCAGAGCAGGAAGTCCGACAGCCGCTTCTCACCCGAGGTGCGGATGATGAGGTCGACGTCGCGCAAACCAGCTTCCCCGGTGACGAGCTGCGAGAACGCCTCGCGGGTGAGACTCGTCAGCGCCGCTGCCTTTGCCGCCGCGTTGAGGATGGCGTCGCGCGCGGAATAGTCGACCGCAATGCGCAGATGAAGCGTGCTGCCGTGCGCGGTGGCGTCTTCCGCTCGCGCAATCGCATTGGCAATGCCGTCGGGCAGACGGTCGCGGCGGCCGATCACGGTGAGGCGCACGCCGTTCTTGACCAGGCTCTGCACCTCGTTGGCGAGGTAAAACCGCAGAAGCGTCATCAGCGCCGCGACCTCGGCCTTCGGCCTTCGCCAATTGTCGGTCGAGAAGGCGTAGAGCGTCAGCGTGCCGATGCCCTGCTTGGGCGCGGCTTCGACGATGCGGCGGATCGTCTCGACGCCGGCCTCATGGCCGCGCATGCGCGACAGACCGCGCCGCGTTGCCCATCTGCCGTTGCCGTCCATGATGATGCCGACGTGAAGCTTTTCGTTGCGCGAGGACACAAGTTCACTTTGCATTGCAAAGTCTCCGGTCAAAAAAGGGGAGGATCAGGTCGAGACGATACCGAGGCGGCCGAGCGGCGCCGCCTCGCGGCCGGCGGCCTTGGCGGCGTCGCGCACCAGGCGTTCGAGCACGGCGAGATAGTCGAGGAAGCGGCGGCGGCCGGCCTTGGTCAGGCGGCAGGTCGTGTGCGGGCGATTGCCCTCGTAGCCCTTGGTCACCTCGACGAGGCCGGCTTCCTGGAGCACGGCGAGATGCCGGCTGAGATTGCCGTCGGTGAGGCCGCAGAGTTGCTTGAGATCGGCGAACGCCAGACCCTTCGGATGCGCCATCAGCGAGGTCAGAAGTCCGAGCCTCGCCTTCTCGTGGATCACGCGGTCCAGTCCTTCATAAGAGAAGGGTGCGCTGTCAATCTTCGACATCATGGTCTCCGGATGCGAAATACAGAATGCCCGCCATCACCGACTGCCCGATCACGAAGGGCAGGCCCATGGTCCAGGGCGACAGCGTGTGGGTTTGGCTCGCGAGCACCACCACCGCAAAGCCGGACATGAAATACCAGGCGCCGGCGAGCGCCACGGTGCGCGGCAGCGAGCGGACGGAGGCGAAAATGCCGAGCGACACCAGGATCTGCCACAGACCGGGCAGCAACCACAGCGTTTCGCCCGCGAACTTCCACATCACTACCGCAAGGAGAACACCGGCAACGCCTGCGGGCAGGAACTGCTCGACGGCCTGGTGGATCATCGCATCGGCGAGGCCCGAATGATGGCGGCGCGAACGTGCGCGCATCTCGATACCGATCGTCAGGCCGGAGAGCGCGGCGGCAATGAACCAGCCGAAGAAGAAACCGAGCGGCTCGCCGGTGGGATCATCGAGCAACCAGAATTGCAGGATTGCGGTGAGAAGCGCGACCGCACCGGTCGCCGCCATCGTCGCCGGGCCGTAGCCGCGGAACGCCGTGCCGGCCGCAATCTGGCTGCGGATCGCCACGATGTCAGCCAGCGCCTTGTCGAGATCGCGCATTGGCAACGCCAAAACCTCGTTCCGCCCATGCTTGCCGGGACTATCGATCCCGCTACTTTGTATCGCAAAGTATATCGGACTGCAAAGTAAAGGCAAGTCCCGAACGTCGCCTCTTGACGCCGGACCTCGCCGAACAACTGTCGGTTGCGCGACACCTGCTCCCACAGATAAGATGCGCGCGAATGCGCTCCGGGGGGAAAGTATGTGGCTTAAGTCATTCATCGTTGCGTCATTATTGCAGCTGAGCGTTGGCAGCGTTGCGCAAGCGGCCGGGCCATTCGGCAGCGTCAAAATCGGCAACTGGGTTGGCGGCGCGTTCAGCAATGACGAAACGGGAGCCTTCTCGCATTGTGCCGCGACGGCGCCTTATGCCAACGGCGTCGTTCTCGTCGTCGGCCAGAATACTGGGGGCTCGTGGATATTGAGCTTTGCGAGTCCCAGCTACCACTTCAAGCAGGGCGAGAACGCCGCGATCGACGTCATCTTTGACGGACAGGAGCAGGCCAGACTGTTCGCCACGGCCAACCAGACGAACATGCTCAGCTCCGTCATGCCTGCCAACGTGGTACGAGCGTTTCAGAAGGCAAGCCTGATGGTCGCGACGAGCGGCCGCACCGTGCTGAATTTCGACCTGACCTCGGCTGGGCCCGTGATTGCGGCATTGGCCAATTGCGTCACCAAGGTGAAGGCCGACGGCCTGAACAAGGCCGGAGACTTTACGAAGGTCGCGGCAAAGCCGCAGGCCGCGCCGGACAAGCAGGCATCACCGCCGGCCAGCAAGTCCGCCAAAGCCAAAAGCGGTACGGGCTTTGTCGTGAGTGCCAGCGGACATGTCGTCACCAATAATCATGTGATCAATGGCTGCGTCGGCGACATCAGGGGCAATCTCACGGGTGAAGCCGGGATGGTTTTGCGCGTGGTGTCGAGCGACGCCAACAACGATCTCGCGTTGCTGCAGGCGCCGTCGACGACCACGTTCAAGGAGTTCGCCCGGATCCGCGACCGCTCGATTCGCTCCGGCGATTCCGTCGTCGCGATCGGCTTTCCTTTCCATGGATTGCTGACTTCGGATTTCACCGTGACGACTGGCATCGTCAGCTCGCTCAGCGGCATGCGCAACGATTCGCGTTTCCTGCAAATCAGTGCGCCGGTGCAGCCCGGCAATAGCGGCGGCCCGCTGTTCGACACCACCGGGCAGATCGTCGGCGTCGTTACGGGAAAGCTGGACGGATTACGGGTCGCCGCTGCGACCGGCAACATCCCCGAGAACATCAACTTCGCGATCAAGACCGGCGCGCTGCGCGACTTCCTCGACAACTCCGTGGTGCCCTACCAGACTGCCGAACCGAAGGGCGAGATCAAGACCACCGACATCGCCGGCAATGCGCGGCCGTATACGATGCTGATCTCGTGCAATGGCACGGAGCAGGCTGAGGCGAAGCGGTAGCGGCAACGCGCACGGCGTCTGCGCGGCCGCGGATGGCGCGAACGCGATCCGGGCTGCCAGTCAAACCGCGAGTTCCTCAATACGGCGCGACGGGACGCGTGCGCCGCGGCTGCCGCGGTTGCGGCACGGACGATTGGCCGTAGGCGACGAGCGGATTGGGCCCGCAGGCCATGAGCCGGCCGGACACACTGGCCTGACATTGTCCATAGGTGCTGTAGGTACAATCGCCGGGATACTCGTAGCCGCCGCCCTGGGCACACCAGGGATAGTCGTGCGCCGCGGCGGGAGTGACGGCGGAGAAGCCGGCAAGGAGTGTCGCGCCGAGGCCCAGCAGAGCCAATTGCGTCTTGCGCATGATCCCAACTCCTATCCTCACAGCGCGAGATACGCGCCATATAACATCAGGTTTCGCCACGCCGTTTTATTCCAGATCGACGGGCGCTGACACGCAAGAAACCTTGATGCGCAAGAAAAAAGCCCTGCCGAACGGGCAGGGCTCCATCACGGACATCACGAGATCGCTACTCGACCTTCAGGCCGGCGAACTCGACGACCTTCTTCCATTTCTCGGTCTCGGCCTTGATCTCCTCGCCGAACGCCTCGGGCGTCTGCGCCCGCGGCTCGCCGCCGAGCTCGACCAGGCGCTTGGCCATGTCCGGCTCCTTTATCAGCGTGTTGATCTCGCTGTTGAGCTTGGCGATGATCTCCTTGGGCGTGTTCTTCGGCGCACCCATGCCGAACAGCGCGCTCGCCTCGTAGCCCTTCACCGTCTCGCCGATCGCCGGCACGTCGGGCAGCTGCGGCGAGCGCTCCGCCGTGGTGACGCCGATGGCGCGGAGCGAGCCGGACCGGATGTGCTGGATGATCGAGGGCATGTTGTCGAAGATCACCTGCACCTGGCCGCCGAGCATGTCGGTGATCGCGGGCGCGGCGCCGCGATAGGGCACGTGCTGCATCTTGCAGCCCGTCAGCGCCATGAACATCTCGCCGGACAGATGCACCGAGGTGCCGTTGCCGGAGGAGGCCATGTTGACCTTGCCGGGATTGGCCTTCACGTATTCGATGAACTCGGCGACGGTCTTGGCCGGCACGTCCTTGTTGACGGTCATCACGTTCGGTACGCGCTGGAACGAGGCGACCGGCGCGATGTCGCGCACGAAGTTGAACTTCAGGTTGGTGTAGAGCGAGGCGTTGATGTAGTTGGCCGGATTGACCAGTTGCAGCGTGTAGCCGTCGGGTTCGGCGTTGACGACCGATTCGGTGGCGATATTGTTGCCGGCACCCGGCTTGTTCTCGATCACGAATTGCTGGCCGAACTTCTCCGACAGTCGCTGACCGATCAGCCGCGCCAGGATGTCGGTGGCTCCGCCCGGCGGATAACCGACCACCCATTTCACCGGATGGGTCGGGTAATCGGCGGCAAGGGCCTTCGACAGCGGGCTGGCTGCAAGCGGACTGGCGGCGAGCAGGCTCAGCGCGGTACGGCGAGTGATCATCTCAAGGGTTCTCCCAACGTGTTGTTCTTGAAGCCAGATAGCTTGAAAATGGCGTCGGCGCGGTTGTAACAAAGCTTGCCGCAGGCGGAAAGTGCACGGGGCGCATCACGACGAAAGGATAAGGCATGGCGGTCAAGGTCGAATCCCTCGATCATCTCGTGATCAACGTCGCGGACGTCGCAGTGACCGCCGCGTGGTACGGCAAGATTCTCGGCATGGAAGTCAAGGTGTTCGACCCCGGCGGCGGCAAAGCGCCGCGGACTTCGTTGCAATTCGGTAACCAGAAGATCAACGTCCGGCCGCGCGATGCCAACAAGGTGGAGTGGTTCACCGCGGACCACCAGACCGCCGGCAGCGAGGATCTGTGCTTCCTCACCTCCGCGAGTCCCGACGAGGTGGTGGCGCATTTGAAGGCACATGGCGTCGCGATCGAAGAGGGCCCGGTTCCCAAGCAGGGCGCCCGCGGCACCCTGCGCTCGGTCTATTGCAGGGATCCGGATGGCAGCCTGATCGAGATTTCGTCGTATGAGGACGGAGGCCGGTAAGGCCAAGCCGCCTGCCCCACGCATCGTCATTGCGAGGAGCCCTTGCGACGAAGCAATCCAGACTGCCTCCGGGGAGGGATTGGATTGCTTCGCTCCACTCGCAATGACGGCGGAGAGAGCAGGAAGACGCAATATCAAAACGCAGCCGCCAGCAAGATGCAGGCTGCACGGGAGGACATATGCCGAATTCGCAAGCCGCCGCCGGAATCGTGGGCCCGTTCGACGGGCTCGACGTGCCCTGGCTGCTGAAGATGCGGGCTGAGGTGCGCAGCTCACATCCGTTCCTGATCTGGGCGCCGTTCGACGCGCCTGCGCGGCGCTGGAGCTATGGCGAGTTTCACGAGCGGGTCGGCGCGCTCGCGGCGGGACTGGCCAAGCGCGGCGTCAAGCCGGGCGAATATGTGCTCATTCATCTCGACAATTGCATCGAGGCGCTGCTGGCCTGGTTTGCCTGTGTCGAACTCGGCGCCATCGCGGTGACCACCAACACGCGCTCGGCACCGGCCGAGCTCGACTATTTTGCCGATCATTGCGGCGCGGTTGCCGCGATCACGCAGCCGGCCTATGCCGAGATCGTCGCGCAGAATTGCCGCAACATTCGACGGATGGCGGTGACCTCGCACGATTCGGGCGCGGCGCCCGCGAACCCGGTCTCACGCGGCGACAGCTTTGAGGAGCTGTTCGCCGACAGCGCCGACCGTCCCAGGCGCGCGATCGATCCGCGCGCGCCGTGCAGCGTGCAATACACCTCGGGCACGACATCGCGCCCCAAGGCGGTGCTGTGGACCCACGCCAACGCGCTGTGGGGCGCCAAGATCAACGCCGCGCACGAAGACCTGCACGCAAGCGACGTGCATCAGGCCTATCTGCCGCTGTTCCACACCAACGCGCTGGCCTATTCGATGCTGGCGACGCTATGGGTCGGTGCCACCTGCGTGATCCAGCCGCGCTTTTCCGCCAGCCGGTTCTGGCGCGCCGCGCGCGAGCACGGCTCGACCTGGACCTCGACGATCCCGTTCTGCATGAAGGCGCTGCTCGAGCAGGACATCCCGCGCGATCACAAATTCCGTCTGTGGGGCACCGCGATCAACGAGCCGCCGGCCTTCGCCGCCTTCGGCGTCAAGATCATCGGCTGGTGGGGCATGACCGAGACCATCACCCACGGCATCGTCGGCGAGATCGACCAGCCCAACATCCCGATGTCGATCGGCCGCGCCGCACCGGAATATGAAATCCGCATCACCGACGACGACGGGCGGCCGACCGAAATCGGCGGCACCGGAAATCTCTCGATCAAGGGCATTGTCGGCCTGTCGCTGTTCGCCGAATATCTGCACAACGAGAAGGCGACGCGCGAGAGCTTCGACGAGCACGGCTTCTTTCTCACCGGTGACCGCGTGGTGCGACTGGAGAACGGCTACATTCGCTTCGCAGACCGCAGCAAGGACATGCTCAAGGTCGGCGGCGAGAACGTCGCCGCGTCCGAGATCGAGCAGGTGGTCGCGCTCGTCCCCGGCGTGCGCGAGGCCGCCGTGGTGGCGAAGACGCATCCGATGCTGGACGAGGTGCCGGTCGTCTTCATCATCCCGCAGGGTGGCGTCGCCGGTGCGCGGCCTGATCTGCACGAGGCCGTGATGGCCGCCTGCCGCGCCGGCCTCGCCGACTTCAAGGTGCCGCGTGAGATCCGCTTCGTCGACGACATGCCGCGCTCGACGCTGGAGAAGGTCGCGAAGGCGGAGCTGAGGAAGATGGTGGGGTGAGGGCACATCGTCGTCCCGGCGAAGGCCGGGACCCATACCGCGTGATCTAACAAGGACGGGCAGTGCCTGTACCAAACGACGAGTCGTCGCCAAACCACTCCCTGTGGTTATGGGTCCCGGCCTTCGCCGGGACGACACCGAGCGTGTTGTGCTAGCGCCGCAAGATTCGCGACACCGACTTCAGAACGACCCCAGCGCCACCGGGCGGAACGCCTGCAACAGCTGCTGGTCCAGCTTGCCGCCCATGCCTTCCATCATCGTAAACGCGCGCGAGTGGGTGAAGGGCATGCGATAGGCGCGCTTCTCCACGAGTGCCGCGTAGATGTCGACGATCGTCGTGACCCGCACGATATCGCTGATCTGGTTCGACGAGAGATTGTTGGGATAGCCGGAGCCGTCGAGGAATTCGTGGTGATGCAGCACGACGTCGAGCATCTCCGGCGGGAAGCCGCCTTGGGCTGCGAGCGCGTCATAGCCGCGGCGCGGATGCTGGCGGACTTCGGCCATTTCCTCGTCGGTGAGCTTGCCGGGCTTGTCGAGCAGTGCGGAGGGAACGAACGCCTTGCCGACGTCGTGCAGCAGCGCGGCACGGGTCAGCCGGCGCTGGTCGTCCTCGCGCATGCCGAGGTGCTGGGCGAAGGAGACCGCAAATCCGGTCACGAACAGGCAGTGGCGGTAGCTGCCGACATGGTGGCAGCCCACCGTGGTGAGCCACTCGCGCAGCGAGGAGTGCTTGATCGCCTTCAGGATCTTGCTCTCGGCGGCGATGACGTCGTCGAAGGTCAGGGGCACGCCAAGCGGCAGCTTCTCGAACATCTTCTTCAGCACCGCATGCGCGGCCTCGACGCCGCGATTGAGCGTCTTGCCGCGATCGGTCGCGTCGTAGACGGCGGTGTCGGGGAACGCCGCACGGATGCGCTGCAGGATGTCCTCGGGCTGAAGCGGCCGCGAGATGGTGTCGGTGGCGCCCAAGGCCCAGGCCTGCATGGTGCCGTGATGCAGGGCGTCGGCAAGCACGAACAGACGAGGCATCGCGCGATAGGCATCGCCGCGCAGCTTGTTGCGCACCCGCTGCACGCTCTCGGGCGAGCGCAGATTGATGTCGACTACGAGGCCGGAGAGATCGCGCGAGGGCTGCTCGGGGATCTCCTGCGTCGTCACTGTCGCGACGTCGCCAACCGCCTTGAGGATGCTGGCGAGTTCGGTGCTCTCGTCGCTTCGATCGGAGGCGAGCAGAAGCCGGCGTTTGGCGGCGGGTTTGGCTGAGGCGTTCATGACTTCCCCAAGAGCACGGGCGTGTTTCGGGCCAAAGCCTAAGCCGGATCAGGTTCTCCGGCCCTTAAGAGGCGTGCTCAATGGAACCCTGCGAAATCAGGGACAATTTTACGGAGTTCGCCTCTCCGAGCGGTTCCAATCAAAACCTCGAAAACAACCCCATGCACAGTAGGGATGTGCTTGCAAACGCAGAGCTTTTTTAACGACAAATCCGCCGGGGGCTGCCCCCCGGCGGATCATGTCAGGTCACAATCGCAACCAGCCTTACGCCTTCATCGCGCTTTTCACGGCTTCGGCGGTGATCGGCAGGGCCCGGACGCGGGCGCCCGAGGCGTTGAAGATGGCATTGCCGATCGCGGGTGCGATCACCGTCACCGCGGGTTCGCCGACACCGGTGGCCTTTTCGCCATTGGCGATCACGGCGATCGCGACCTCGGGCACCTGGCTCATGCGCAAGGGCGTGTAGCTGTCGAAATTGGTCTGTTCGATGCCACCGTCCTTCAGCGTCGCCTTCTCGTACATCGCCAGCGACAGGCCCCACAGCGCCGCGCCCTCGACCTGGGCACGGATGTTGTCGGGATGCACCTGCGTGCCGACGTCGGTGGCGACCGTGAGCTTCTTCACGGTCACCTCTCCCGAGGGCGCTACGGCGACATGGGCGACGCAGGCCGTCCAGCTCGCGGTCGCGCGCTCCTGCGACGAGACGCAGGCCACGCCCATGCCCTCACCCTTCGGCAGCTTCCTGCTGCCGTAGCCGGCAAGGCCCATCGCGGCGAGCAACGTGTTGCGCAGTCGCTGCGCGCCGCCGTCGTTCTTGCCGGCGCCGTCGAGCAGCGAGATGCGGAACTGTGCGGGGTCCTTGCCCGCCGCCGCCGCGATCTCGTCGATCATGCTCTCGACCGCCCAGAAGGTCCAACCCGGCGCGACCGAGCGGAGCTGGCCGGACGGCGTCGCGTTGTGCGCCATCTCGTTCTTGATCGCGCGCACATGATGGTTGGGCACGGTGTAGAAGAAGTCGGCCCCGTTCACCGTGAAGGAGTCGAGCGGACCCTTCTTGTCCACCGACGGCGTCAGGAAATCAGGGATTCCCCAGCGCGCGGTCGGCCAGGCCGAAACCACGTCGTGGCTGAGCGCGACGAGCTTGCCGTCGCCGTCCACGGCCGCCTTTACTTTTTGATAGGTGAGCGGACGCGAGAAATCCATCGTCATGTCGTTCTCGCGCGTGTAGATCACCTTCACCGGCTTGCGGATGGCCTTCGCTGCCTGCACCGCCGGAATCATCATGTCGGCATCGAGCCTGCGGCCAAAGCCGCCGCCGAGCCACATCTGGTGCATGACGACGAATTTTGGATCGATTCCGGCCGCACCCGCCGCGATCGCACCGGAGCGCGTCGCGAACTGGTTGCCGGAATAGATGTGCAGGATCTCACCCTTGAACTCCGCCGTGGCGTTCATTGGCTCCATCGGCGCATGGATATTGATACTGGTGGTGTACTCCGCCTCCAGCACCTTGGCCGCCGTGCCGAACGCCGCCGCGGGATCGCCGTCCTTGACGAAGAACTGGCCGGAATCCTCCTGCTTCTGAAGCCGCATGGCCTCGTCGAGCAGCGACTGGCTCGACACTTTCGCGTTCGGACCGCCGTCATAGGCGATCTTGAGCGCCTGCGCCGCCTTCTTGGCATTGGCATAGGTGCTGGCGACCGCGACGACCCAGCCCGAGGTCGTTCCGGTCTTGTCGTCGAGGGTGACGGCCTTGATGAAGCCCGGCACTTTCTTGGCGGCACTGTCGTCGACCGACTTGACCGTGGCCCCGAAGCGCACCGGCGGCGTCACCACCGCGCCATAGGCCATGCCCGGAATCATCACGTCGATGCCGTATTTGGCCGTGCCATTGGTCTTGGCGGGGATGTCGAGCTGCGGCACCGACACGCCGATCATGGTGTATTGATCCGGCGTCTTCAGCTTGATTGCCTTGAGCTCGTCCGGCGTGAAGGACTTGGTCGCCTTGCCGCTCTTGACGACATCGGCGAACGACATCGCCTTCTTCGACTTCGGATGCGAGATCATGGAATCGCGCACCACCAGTTCCGATGCAGGCACGCCCATCGCGGCGGCCGCGCCTTCCGTCAACGCCATCCGTCCGGCGGCGCCGGCGCGGCTCATGGCCTCGAAGTTCATCATGGTCGACCAGCTGCCGCCGGTGATCTGCGCGCCGAGCACGGGATCGTTGAACTTCGGATCATTGGAGGCGAGCTGAACACGCATGTCGCTCCATTTGGCGCCCAGCTCTTCGGCCACGATCTGCGCCATGGTGGAGGCGATGTGCTGGCCCATGTCGGCCTTGCCGCAGGTGACGGTGACGAGACCATCGGGCGCGATCGCGTACCAGACACTAGGCTCGAAGTTCGAAGGCGCCGCAAGCGCCTCACCGATGCCGGGCACGCCGGCATAACCGAGCACGAGGCCGGTGGCCGCGGTGCCGACCAGGAAGGAGCGACGGCTGAGATCTGTCGTTTCGGCTGTGACGCTCTTGATGTGCTTATTCATGTGGGCCTCCGCTCGTTGCCGGAGGCGGATGCGGTGCGCATCTCGGTTGCGGCGCGCATGATTGCCTTCTGGATCCGCGAATAGGTCATGCAACGGCAGAGATTGCCGTCCATATGTGCCACGACCTCTTCCTTGGTCGGGTTGGGATTTTTCGCCAGCAGCGACGCCGCCTGCATGATCTGACCGGACTGGCAGTAGCCGCATTGCGGCACCTGCTCGGCGATCCATGCCTTCTGCAAGGGATGGTCGCCCTTGGCGGCGAGGCCTTCGATAGTGGTGATCTTCTTGCCGGCGACATCGCCGACCATGGTCTGGCACGACCGCACGGCTTCGCCGTTGACGTGCACGGTGCAGGCCCCGCACAGGCCGGCACCGCAGCCGAACTTGGTGCCGGTCATCTGCAATTGCTCGCGGATCGCCCAGAGGAGCGGCGTGTCGTTCGCCGCATCCACGGACAAACTCCGCCCGTTGATGGTGAGAGTTGGCATAGGCGTCTTCCCCTGCCGGTGCATGAAGCCGCTTACGGCGGCAACTTGTATTGGCGGACGCCCACCGGGCCGGCGCCAGCTTTGGCCGCAAGAATGATCGCGTTCGAGCGCGGAGGCAAATGCAATTTGGAATCGATCGAACAAACGCGGCGCGCGCATCTTGTGCGTTGCAAGAACAGCGATGATGCAGCGACTGAACGCAACAGAGTGCACGCCAAACATGCAGGCCATCGCGGCACGGCGGTTTCCTCCGAGTAACCCGGCGCGTTAGGATGGGTGAAGAAACGAGATAACAAGAGGCATGCAATGGCTGGGATCGATCGGGACGGCGTCAAAATCTACTACGAGGTCCATGGCGACGGGCCGCCGCTGCTGCTGACCCACGGCTACTCATCGACCTCGGCGATGTGGCATGGGCAGGTCGAGGCGCTTGCCAGGGATCACAAGCTGATCCTGTGGGACATGCGCGGTCACGGCCAGTCGGATTATCCCGACGATCCCGCCGCCTACAGCGAAGCGCTCACGGTCGGCGACATCGCGGCGATTCTCGATGTGGTCGGCACTGAGCGCGCCATCATCGGCGGGCTGTCGCTCGGCGGCTACATGTCGCTTGCCTTTGCTCGCGCGCATCCAAAGCGCGTCCGCGCGCTGCTGATCATCGACACCGGCCCGGGCTTCAAGAAGGACGATGCACGCGAGGCCTGGAATGCGCGGGCGCTCGCCACCGCCGACAAGTTCGACCGCGAAGGGCTCGACGTGCTGAAGGCGGCGACGCGCGAGCGCGCCACCGCGCGCCATCGCAATGCCACGGGATTGGCGCTCGCCGCACGCGGCATGCTGACCCAGCGCGATGCGAAGGTGATCGAGCTGCTGCCGGAGATCAAGGTGCCCAGCCTGATCGTGGTCGGTGCCGACGACACGCCGTTCCTCGCCGCGTCGGACTACATGGCCGCGAAAATTCCCGGCGCGCAAAAGGTCGTGATTCCCGCCGCCGGACACGCCGTCAACATCGACCAGCCGCAGGCTTTTGTTGACGCGGTGCTGCCTTTCCTGAAGAACTTGCCGGAATAGACGATCGGACGGGAACACAGGCGATGAAGCGAGCGATGTTGGCTGCGAGCGCGGTGTTGCTGTCGGTATCCGCGCAAGCCGAGCAGTTCGGCGGGACACCACCCCGCCTGCCCTTCGTCGCGACCTTGTCGAACAACACGCCGCTCGCCTTCGGCATGGATGCCGGGCAGACCGCGCGGGCGCTGGGGCAACCGCTGCAATATGTGCGCGGGCGTCCCGGCAACGAGATCTATCTCGCGCTTCGCAACATCGGCGGCAGCGGACTGATCCCCTACCGTCACCGCCTGTTCCTGCAGTTCCGTCATGGCCGGTTGGCAGGATGGAAGGAGGATTACGGCGAGAACTGGATGTGGGAATAGGTGGTTCTCCTCATGGTGAGGAGGCGCGAAGCGCCGTCTCGATCCATGCAGGCCCGCCTCTCGCAGCTCGGCCTTTCATCCTTCGAGACGCGCGCAAGAGCGCGCTCCTCAGGATGAGGAGGAGTGAATTCGTGACAACCAACAAGGACAACCCGCGTGGGACAAGACATCAAGCTGACGGCCTCCGACAATTTCCAGCTCAGTGCCTATCGCGCTGATCCCGCGGGCACGGCGAAGGGCGCGGTGGTGGTGATCCAGGAAATTTTCGGGGTCAACCATCACATCCGCTCGGTCTGCGATCGCCTCGCCGGGGAAGGCTATGTCGCGATCGCCCCGTCGATCTTCGACCGGACCTCGCCGGGCTTCCAGTCCGGCTACACGCCCGATGAGATCGCGGAGGCGCGCAAGTTCGTCGCCAGTCCGGATTGGGACGCGATGCTGCGCGACACCCAGGCGGCGATCGATGCGGTGAAGAGCGTCGGCCCGGTCGGCATCATCGGCTTTTGCCTGGGCGGCAGCGTCGCCTTCGTCGCGGCGACGCGGCTGTCGGGCCTGAAGGCCGCGATCGGCTATTACGGCGGCGCCGTCGTGCGCTTTGCCGACGAGACACCCAAAGTGCCGACGCAGCTGCATTTTGGCGAGCAGGATGCCGGCATTCCCCTGACCGACGTCGAGACCATCAAGGCGAAGCGGCCGGACGTCGAGGTCTTCGTCTATCCGGGCGCGCAGCACGGCTTTCACTGCGACGAGCGGGCGAGTTACGACAAGGCCAGCGCCGACATCGCCTGGCCGCGCAGCATGGAATTTTTCGCCAAGCATTTGAAATCGTAGCGCGCGCGGCTCTCTGTCATTCCGGGATGCGCCGACGGGCGCAAGCCCGGAATGATGAAGAGAGCAGGAATCGGGTGGCTGCATCCTGCCGCACGGCGATAGAGCTGGCTGATCAAGCCAACCCACGGCCGGGAGATCGTGATGCAGCAAGCCAATACGAACATCGTCATCCGCAATCCGTTCGGCACCATGGACGTGCCCGCGCCTGATGATCGCGACGTCATGGATTATGCCGCAATCGCAGGGCTTGCCGGCGATGCCGCCGACGTCAACGCGGCGGCGTGGGCAAAAATCGCGGCACAGTCAGACCCGCTCGACGGCATCTGGGCCAGCCGCTGGAATGGCGGCGCAGATCCGACCATTGCCGGCGATACGCCGCAAGCCTGGAAAGAAGGACGCGCTGAGGTGCGGGTCACAGGCGAGCGCATCTTCCTGCGCTTCGACTGGGACCATGGCCGCCGGCACGGGCTGATCGATGCGGCGCGCGACGGCGGGGATCGCCTGGTCGGGAAATATATCAACCTAACCAATCCGGTGATTACACGGCCATGGGTTGGGCTGGTGGTCGACGCCACCAGGATCGACGGATGTTTTCCGAACGGGCGGCTGGATTTCAGGCGGTGAGCTAGAGCTTCGCTCGAAAGCGCTCTAGAACCAGCGCTCGCCGACGAACACGGTGTCGCCGGGGCTCAAGGGCGTGCCGAGCGGCACCACGGCGCGCATGGCGCCGCCGGCTTCAGTGTGTGTGACGGTGACCACGTCGCGTTTGGCGCGGGGCGAGAAGCCGCCGGCAATCGCGACGGCGCTTTCGACCGTCATGTTCGGCACATACGGATACTGGCCGGGCGCGGAGACTTCGCCGAGAATGAAGAACGGGCGATAGGCCTCGATCTCGACGGCGACCGAGGGTTCGCGGATGTAGCCGTTGCGCAGCCGCGCGGCGATCTCGCCGGCAAGGCCCGCCGGGGTACGGCCGCGTGCCGGCACGCCGCCGATCAGCGGCATCGTGATGGAGCCGCCGGCGTCGATCGCGTAGCTGTTGGTGAGACCTTCCTGGCCATAGACCACGACGCGCAGCCTGTCGCCAGCGTCGAGATGGTAGGAGGAATCGTACCGGACCGGCGCCGCCATCGGTGCGGCATAACCAACCGGCATGGGCGCAGGCGAGGCAAAGGAATTGCTGAGTGCTGCGATGGCACCGCCGCCACTGCCGACGACGACCGGCTGCGGCGCGTTGTACGGCTGGCCATAGGCCATCGAATCGAGATCGGCGCGCGGCTGCACATAGGCGACGGGACCAGCGGTTTGCATGCAGCCGCCAAGGGTCAGCGCGGCGGACGCTGCCAGGGACGCTGCCGAGATCGACAATCGAAACGCGCGTGCAACCGGCACCGGACTTATCCCTCGAAACGAGACAGATCCAGTGATGCACCGGTTATGGTTAATAAAGCGTTGAGGGCCGCGTGGCGCGACAGCAGCGTGAGCAACGGGGCATGTGCGCTCCCTCTCCCGCTTGCGGGAGAGGGTTGGGGAGAGGGTGTCTCCACGATGGGACTGTCCCCCAGAGGATAGAACCCTCACCCGGCGGGCGGGACGATGCTTCGCATCGCCCGGGGACGCGCCGACCTCTCCCGCAAGCGGGAGAGGTGCACCACCTTCGCGGCTGGCTTACGCGCTCACGCCGACGCCGATCGGGCAGGACACGCCGGTGCCGCCCAGTCCGCAATAACCGGCGGGATTCTTGGCCAGATATTGCTGATGATAGTCCTCGGCAAAGTAGAATTCGCCGGCGGATGCGATCTCGGTGGTGATGGTGCCGAGACCTTTTGCAGCAAGCGCCTTCTGATAGAGCGCCTTCGATTGATCGGCCGCTTTCTTCTGCGCGTCTGAATAGGTGTAGATCGCGCTTCGATATTGCGTGCCGACGTCGTTGCCCTGACGCATGCCCTGCGTCGGGTTGTGGCTCTCCCAGAACGTCTTCAACAGCTTCTCGTACGACACCTTGTTCGGATCGAACACGACCAGCACCACTTCGGTGTGACCGGTGCGGCCCGAGCAGGTCTCTTCATAAGTCGGGTTCGGCGTGTGGCCGCCGGCATAGCCGACGGCAGTTGTGTAAACGCCCTCGCCTAGCTCCCAGAACTTGCGCTCGGCGCCCCAGAAGCAGCCGAGCCCGAACACCGCCTGCTCGAGGCCGGCGGGATAAGGCGGCTGCAACTTCGTGCCGTTGACGAAATGGGTGGTCGCGGTCGGAATGGCTTGCGCACGGCCGGGCAGCGCTTCCGTGGCGCTCGGCAATGCGGTGGTCTTGCGCATGAACAGCATGGACGGATCTCCGGGAACGAGCTGTGCCTCGCCTGAGCCAAGGCGATGAGCCAAGCGCTCAGGCGGCGTGCTCGCGATCAGTTGGGAATATAGGTCTTTACGCGCAAAGGGGCAGCCCCGTTACGCCGTCCGCGCGCCGGTTCGAGGCGCGCGAATTGAAAGCTCAATCCCGGGAATAGCCGATCAGCGGCTTGCGCGGGCGGAACAGGATCATCAGGAGGATGCCGAGAATGCCGAGGACGGCGAAAACCGGCTGATCCAGCACCAGGCGGATCACCGAGGTCCAGAGCCAGGGCGCCTTGGCCTCGACCCAGGTCCGGAATGCCGTCTGGCTGGCCTGATTGATGTCGTTCCAGAACTGGCCGAAGCGGGTGAACCGAAGGGTCTGGTCGGCGACCCAGCGGGCGCCGTCGTAGACCATGAAGATGAACCCGCCGGCGAGCAGCAGCAGCCCAATCAGTCGGAAAAAGCCGCGGATCATGCCTCACCCTCTATAGTCGTCCGATCGGACGACCCTCGGAACGCCGCCAGCCAATACAAGGGAGACGGCAGAAATTCAACCTCTTCAGGGCGTTACGGCATTCATCCCCACCCCAAGAGGCTGCTTGTCCAGCCCGGGAAAGCGTTGACGGTGCCAAAGACCCTCTCTATAAGGGCGCCAACTGGCGGCGGGCGCAATCCTGCCGCCGCTGTTCTTTGAGCAGTTGCAGGCTCTTTTGGGCTTAGAGGCTCTTTGGGGCTTAGAGGCTCCTTGAGCTGAGAGGCTCTTTGGGCCTCAGAGACAGCCGCAAGGCCGTCGCTCTTGTTCCAGGAACAGCCTAGCAACCGAACACCCTAATTCCGAGCGTCGATTACGCGGTCAAGCAAGCCGGCGCTACCCGACCAAGACGCGACCGGTACCCGCAAAGGACATTGAGACCATGGCCAATACCACTTCCGCCAAGAAAGCGACGCGCAAGATCGCCCGCCGCACCGCCGTCAACAAGTCGCGCCGCACCCAGATGCGCGGTGCCGTGCGTAACGTCGAAGAAGCGATCAAGACCGGCGACCGCGCCGCAGCCGTGACGGCGCTGGCGAACGCCGAGCCCGCCTTGATGCGCGCCGCGCAGCGAAACATCATTCATAAGAACAATGCCAGCCGCAAAGTCTCGCGGCTCACCGCGCAGATCGCCAAGCTCGCCAAGTAAGCTCGCGAGTGATCTAGCAGCATTCGTTCGATCGGACGATCCGGTCGCACATCGCATACGTCAAACAGCCCGGCATCACGCCGGGCTTTTTTGTTGCCTGCCATATCCACGCAAGCAGTCACGCGCCGAGCGACGTTCGATCGGAGGATTGCGGCGTTTGCACCATGATGTCCCGTAGTTCTACCTGCGAATGATTTTGCAACAGCGGAAACTTCCACCGCGGTGCAAAAGACCCTTGCGAGGCGGGCGCAAGTTGAATTCGCGCGCCTGCGAGTTCTGCACACCGTAGTTTCCCCGGATCGCGTCACGCGATGGAGTTACCCTGTGAAACGAGACTCAAAAAACGATGGCTAGCTAACCACTTATCGACATAGTGAGGCCAAGCATTTGGAAAACTCGTCCGCGCGTCGCGCGCGTGACGCTTTTGTAAAAAATTTTTGGCGGTGGCGGAGAATTGTCACATGAAACGTGGCGTCTTCGATTCTGTGCACGAATCCAAAAACTTGCTCTGAAGCCTGTGCACAAGTCCGCGTGGCGTTAACGCAGATCAAGATTTTTGATGCCTCAAGTGTGAATCAATTCCGTTGCGAGTCTTTCCGCATAGTGTATTCCTTAAGACGTCAGCGGCGCCCACGATCTTGAGACCAGCGCGGTATCGGAAACGGGGCGAGCGTGCAAATCGGCGGCGATGTGCACGTAGGCGGCGCTTCAACAAGCGATTGTCGGATCAAAACCCACAGCAATGTGGGAACGGTAGCTCTTTGTCTGAATGTCTCCAAGCGGGATCTTTCTCTCGCGCTTAAGAGACATCTTGAAAGCTGCCCCGACAGGCATGATGGCGAGGCCGAGCGGACTAGTACACGGGCAGGCATCCGATGACGACGCGGGTGTCGTTTGGACACGCAGGACCTTGTCGCGAGCAATCACGGCAGGACGGGGAGGTATCATGTCTTACGAACTCAACGCGGTATTGAAACACATTTCGACTTCCAGCATTTCGACTTCCAGCGATGCCGTTTTAGATTCGTCGGACACCAAGCCTCCCGCGTGTCACGGAGCGCCGAGTACGCGCTGACCTCGCGACCCCTCCATCTCTAGACATTGCTGATCGGACGCGGCGTTTCCGCCGAGCGGTCGAGCCATGCCTGCAGGTGAAATCGCTTGAGGTCCCGCCATTGCAAATAATCCTGGGCAGGTATTGCTGGCAGGAACTCTGCATGGCGCTCACCACGCAACCTTATCTCTCAAGAAAAGTTCTCAAATGATGACAACCCCGGAACAGGATCGCTGGTCACGCGTGAAGAGTCGGCTGCGCTCGAACGTCGGCGAAGACGTCTATACGAGCTGGTTTGCGCGCATGGATCTGGAAGGCGTCCAGGACGAGAGCGTGCGTCTGTCGGTGCCGACCCGCTTCCTGAAGAGCTGGATCCAGGCCCATTATGCCGAGCGCGTGCTGTCGTGCTGGCAGGCCGAGATGCCGGAAGTGCATCGCATCGATCTCACCGTGCGCTCGGCCGTGCGCCCCGTGGTTCAGCAGAAGGAAGCGCCCGCGCCGGTCGAAACGCGCCGCTCGCCTGCGCCGGAGTTGCGCTCGACCGCGACCGCGCCGGTCTCGGCCAATCACGATGCGCTCGGCGGTTCGCCGCTCGATCCGCGCCTGACCTTCGCAAGCTTCGTCGTCGGCCGTTCCAACACGCTGGCGCATGCGGCTGCGCGTCAGGTCGCCGAGGGTCGTCGCGGCGATCCCGTCATGTTCAATCCGCTCTACATCCATGCGGGCGTCGGCCTCGGCAAGACGCATCTCTTGCAGGCGGTGACCTGGGCCGGCAATTCCGGCAACGAGCGCAAGGTGCTTTATCTCACCGCCGAGAAATTCATGTACGGCTTCGTCGCCGCGCTGAAGACGCAGACGGCGCTCGCCTTCAAGGAAGCGTTGCGCGGCATCGACGTGCTCGTGATCGACGATCTCCAGTTCCTGCAGGGCAAGTCGACCCAAGCCGAGTTCTGTCACACGCTGAACGCGCTGATCGATGCCGGCCGCCAGGTCGTGATCGCGGCCGACCGTCCGCCGTCCGATCTCGAAAGCCTCGACGACCGCGTGCGTTCGCGGCTGGCCGGCGGCCTCGTGGTCGAGATGGCCTCGCTCGGCGAGGAGCTGCGACACGGCATTCTCAAGTCGCGCGTCGCCGCGGCCCGCGCCCATCATGCGACCTTCGAGGTGCCGGAGGAGGTGCTGACCTATCTGGCCCGCGCCATCACCCATAACGGCCGGGATCTCGAAGGCGCGATCAACCGCCTGCTCGCGCATTCGAAACTCAACAACCGGCCGGTGACGCTGGAGATGGCGGAGCACGAGGTGCGCGACCTGATCCGGCCGCAGGAACCGAAGCGGATCAAGATCGAGGACATCCAGCGCGTGGTGGCGCGGCAGTATAATGTCAGCCGCTCCGACCTCCTGTCCTCGCGCCGGACCGCCAACGTGGTCCGTCCGCGCCAGGTGGCGATGTATCTCGCCAAGACGCTGACCCTGCGATCGCTGCCGGAGATCGGCCGCCGCTTCGGCGGGCGCGATCACACCACGGTGCTGCACGCCGTTCGCAAGATCGAGGCCCTGGTTTCCAAGGACACGGCGCTGTCGGACGAGGTCGAATCGCTCAAGCGCCAGCTTCAGGAATAAACGCCTAGGCCTTTCCCTTCTCTCCCCGCCGCCCCGGCCCTGCCTGGGCGGCGGCCTTCCTCTGCCTAGGCGGCGGCCCCCGTCTTTGCGGGTAAATCGTGGGGAACTGTCTCGCAATCCCTTGAAACGGATGACTTTACGCGCCACCTTGCGCGACCCTGACGGCTTTGGTCATATCGGCTGGATGATCCGGCTTTCCGGGGTCTTCGGTGCCGTGGCGCGCGTCCCGCCGCCCGGCTTTTCCAGATTTGTGTTTCCTTGGGGATCGGGCGAGTAGTGCAATGAAGGTTACGGTCGAACGCGCGCAACTCCTGAAGTCGCTGGGCCACGTCCACCGCGTGGTCGAGCGCCGCAACACGATTCCGATCCTCGGCAACGTGCTGGTCCGGGCCGAGAATGCGAAATTGTCGCTGAAGGCGACCGACCTCGACCTCGAGGTCACGGAAACGCTCGCGGCGGAAACCGCGACCGCGGGCTCCACCACCGTGCCGGCGCACATGTTCTACGACATCGTGCGCAAGCTGCCGGACGGTTCGCAGATCGTGCTCGAAGCCGACGGCGACCGCGCCGTGCTGGCGATCCGCGCCGGCCGCTCCCGCTTCACGCTGCAGACCTTGCCGGAGAATGATTTTCCGGATCTCGCGGCCGGCGACATGTCGCATTCGTTCAGCCTCGCCGCCAAGGACGTCAAGCGGCTGATCGACCGCACCCAGTTCGCGATCTCCACGGAGGAGACCCGCTATTATCTCAACGGCATCTATCTGCATGCCGCGGGCTCGGCCAAAGCCGCCACCCTGCGCGGCGTCGCCACCGACGGCCACCGCCTCGCCCAGCTCGACCTGGTCCAGCCCAAGGGCGCCGAGGGCATGCCCGGCGTGATCGTGCCGCGCAAGACCGTCGGCGAGGTGCAGCGCCTGATCGAGGACAACGAGGCCGAGGTCACGATCGAGCTGTCGCAGGCCAAGATCCGCTTCACCATCGGCAATGTGGTGCTGACCTCGAAGCTGATCGACGGCACCTTCCCCGATTACGGCCGCGTGATCCCGCAGGGCAACGACAAGGAGCTCGTCGTCGACAAGAAGGATTTCGAGAACGCGGTCGACCGCGTCTCGACGATTTCCAGCGAGCGCGGCCGAGCCGTGAAACTCTCGCTATCGCCGGGCAAGCTGGTGCTGTCGGTGACCAATCCGGATTCCGGCAGCGCGACCGAAGAGCTCGAAGTCGAATACGCCTCCGACGCCCTCGATATCGGCTTCAACTCCCGCTATCTCCTCGACATCGCCGCCCAGATCGAAGGCGACGTCGCAACGCTCCGGCTCGCCGACCCGGGCTCACCGACCCTGGTGCAAGACCGCGACGATAAGAGCGCGCTCTACGTGCTGATGCCGATGCGGGTGTGAGGGCTACCGGCGCCCCTTCGCATCGACTACATCCGTCATGGCCGGGCTTGTCCCGGCCATCCACGTCTTTGGAGACAAAACGTGGATGCCCGGCAATGACAAAGACAACATGACCCTCTCCCGCATTCATCGCCTGACGCTGACGCATTTTCGTAATTACCGGGCGGCGGGGCTCGAGGCGAAGGCTGACATGGTGGCGCTGGTCGGGCCGAACGGAGCGGGCAAGACCAATTGCATCGAGGCAATCTCGTTCCTGTCGCCGGGACGCGGCTTGCGGCGCGCGACGCTGGACGACGTCGCCGACAACCAGGGCGACGGCTCCTGGGCGGTGTCGGCACAGGTCGAAGGCGCGCTGGGCCTTGCCACGCTCGGCACCGGCATCGATCCGCCGCGCGCAGACGCCGCGGTCAGCCGGCGCTGCCGCATCGACCGCGAACCGGTTAATTCGGCGGCGTCGTTCGGCGACCACATCCGCATGGTGTGGCTGACGCCGGCGATGGACGGGCTGTTCATGGGAGCGGCGTCCGAGCGCCGGCGCTTCTTCGACCGCCTGGTGCTTGCCATCGACAGCGACCATTCCAGCCGCATCTCCGCGCTCGAACGTTCCCTGCGCTCGCGCAACCGCCTGCTCGAGACCCGCAATTACGACGACCATTGGTGTGACGCGATCGAGCGCGAGACCGCAGAGCTTGCGGTCGCGGTCGCCGCAACCCGCGGCCAGACCGCGGCGCGGCTGACCGGCATGCTCAACGCGCGCGCGCAAGCCTCCGCCTTCCCCTCGGCGCAGATCGCGCTCGACGGCTGGATGGAGAACGCGCTGCTGACGGAGACCGCGACGTCGGTCGAGGATCGCTACCGCCAGATCCTGCGCGACAACCGTCCGCGTGACGCCATCGCGGGTCGCACCACGGATGGTCCGCATCTCACCGATCTGCAGGTGATCTACGCGCCGAAAAGCATGCCGGCGCGCGATGCCTCGACCGGCGAGCAGAAGGCGTTGCTGATCGGGCTGGTGCTGGCGCATGCGAGCCTGGTCGCCGAGATGACGGGCATCGTGCCGCTGCTACTGCTCGACGAGGTCGTCGCGCACCTCGATCCTGGCAGGCGCGCCGCGCTGTTCGACGAGCTGCGCAAGCTCGGCGCGCAGGTGTGGCTGACCGGCGCAGACCCCGCCGCCTTCGCCGAGATCGGCGCCGGGGGCGAGATCTTTGACGTCGAAAGCGGACAGGTATCGGCTCGGCGGTAGTCGCAGCCGTTGAACCGGCCCCATTTCCGCCGCGACTAGTTGCCGGAGGCGGCGCCGACGGCGTCGCGGCCGATTTGCAATCGCGCAATGACATCACGCGCGAACCCTGGAGAGTGAGATGCGGGCGGCAAGGTCCGGGGCGCGAGTCCCGGCACGATGGCAGGCGTTTGCGTGCGGCCTCGTCTTGCTCGCGACGTGCATGCTCGCGGCAAGCGCCGGCGCTTGGATGCCGCAGCCGCTATTTTCGGCCGATCTCATACCCGATCCCGATGCCAAGCTACCCGCACCGACCCGCTACAGCTTTAGGGGAATCCACACCACACTGATGCGGGGCGTCGAAGCGCCGCTTCGCGTCAAGCTCGAAGCCACCGTGCCCGCCGAGCTCAACGACGTTCTCGCCTTCTACCGCAGCGAGCTCGGAAAACTCGGCTGGCAGGAGCAGCATGATGGCGCCGTCGTTTCCGCCGATCACGTCCAGCTCGCGTTCGTCTCTCCGTTCGGGCCGGCCATGCTGGAGCTCGGCCGCAAGGACAGCAGCACCTTGGTTCATCTCGTGCAGAAGAACTCGGATACTGCAACCCGGGCGAACGTCATGCCCGAACCGGGCCAGGCGAAGCTGGTGTTCAGCAATATCGGCGAGACGGAAGCCGTGCTCGGGATCGACGCGCGGATCATCAAGCGCGCCGGCGGCGCCAACGCCGTATCGCTGGATCTGGCGCCCGGCAAATATCCCTACGAACTGAGCGTACCCGGCCGTCCAGCCTACACCCACATCCTCACTGTCGCAGCCGGTGACGCCTGGGAGCTCACCGTCGGGCGCGACGGCGAGGCATGGTCGCCGCTCCAGCTGTATTGACCAGTTCGGGATCTTTGAACCTGCCCGGTTCCTGCCGCGACTTCTGGTCTGAGGTCCGCCGACGGCGTTGCAGCCGTTGCAATCGCGCGCGCCAAAGCGCCGCGCGGCATCCTGGAGACGTAACGATGGCGATGATCCCGCGCGGGATGCAAGTCCCGGCACGATGGCGGCTGCTTGCATGCGGTCTCTTCCTGATGGCGAGCTGCTCGATCGCGGCCGGCGCAGACGAGGGTGTCGTCGACGTCCACGCGCTGCCGCAGCTCGAAGGTGCGGTGGAAGACATTTCGCGCCCCGATCCCTATCGCGTCGAATATCGCGTGCCGACGCGGCAGGCCGTGACACTGCCCGCCGTCCAAAAGCTCCTGAGCGACAACGGCTGGGTGCCCTATGTGATGCCGCTTGAGGAAAAAAGTAGCCTGCTGAAGTTCAGGAAGGGGCGACAGGGCCTTTCCGTTCATTTCACGCAGGCGCCCGGCCGGCCCGACCAGTCCGTGGTTTACTACACGACCGACCGGATCTACGGCAACGTGCCGTTTCCGGAAGGTGCAAGCGACATCGTGTTCGACGGGACGAGGCCCTATCTCGGCTGCGTCGCACCGACGACGCTCGATGCGACGTCGGATTTCTATGCCAGCCAGATGGCTGCGATCGGCTGGCAGAAGCTCACGCCGGAAACCGCCGCGCGCTGGGCGACCAGCCTGGATGAAACCGTTCCCAACGGCCTGCGCGCGTTCTACGCGCACGCCGATAGCAAGGAGACCGGCTTCTATCAGCAGAAGCCCGTGATGCTGACGCTGACGCGCCGCGACGACGGCCGCACCAATATCGATATCCGGGTCGCGCCCTTCGCGCTGCCCAGCGAGCTCAGGGCCGATAGCGATCTGGCCGGCCTGCCGCGGCCGAGCCCGACCAAGACGGCCAGGGGCCTCGGAGGCGCGAGCGACAACAAGCGCGAAATGTCGGCCGCCGCGATGGCCGAGCTGCCGGCCGTGCTCGCCTTCTATCACCGCGAGCTCGCCGCGCGCGGCTGGCAGGAGGACGGCAGCGCGCCGCTCGCACCCGGTGACGAGGTCGCGATCAAGATCTCTTCGGCGGAGGAAACCGGCGTGCTGCGACTTGGCCGCAAATATGATTTCACCATGGTCAGCCTGACCGCGCAGGTGAAGGACTCCGCGCTTGCCGCCCGTGCCAAGGCGAAGAAAGAGGCGGACGAGAAGTTCCTTGGGGATGCGTTAGGTGCGGCCAAGCAGCTCATCACTGCCGACGAAGCAAGGCGCAAGGTGCAGGCGGCCGCGTTGTCCGACGCGCCGCTGAATGCGCTGGCCGACAGCAAGACGCCGGTGCCGCTGCCCGAAAACGCCGAAGGCGTGAAGTTCGAGGGCGACGACGGCCAGCTCGAATTCTCCTCGACGTCGAGCGTGAAGGCGCTCACCGCGTTCTATCGCGCATCGCTCAAGCCAGCGGGCTGGAAGGAGCAACCTTCCGTCATCAACCAGCCCAACATGGCGGTGATGGAATTCTCCAAGAGCGGCAAGTCGATCTCGATGACCGTGATGCAGATGGGGCCGAAGGTGAACGTTAGCGCCAACGGCTCCGGTCTTGTTATCGCAGCGGCGAAGCCCGTCGAGGCCAAATCGAACCAAGCCAAAGCGGCCCAGGCCAAATCGAAGGAGCCGCTCACGCTCGATCCCGATGTCGCCCTGCCGGTGCCGACACAGCACAGCTCGACCGGCATCAGCTCCACGAAATTCCCCGGCAGCGACCAGTCGTTCCGGACCGAGCTCGAAGCCAGCATCCCCGCCGAGCTTGGCGAGGTCCTCGCGTTCTATCGCGCGGAGCTGACCAAGCGGGGCTGGCAGGAGAAGGCCGACGGCGCGATCGTCACGGCCGAGCGCGCGGAGCTCGCGTTTACCTCGCCGGAGGGACCGGCCGTGCTGAAGCTTGGCCGCGCCAGGGACGAGACGATTGTCAGCCTGATGCAGCGGAATCCGCAGGCCGCGGCCAAGGCTGACATCATGCCGAAGGCGGGACAGGCGAGGCTGATGCTCGGCAATATGGGATCGAAGGAAGCATCGCTGACGATCAACAATCAAACCGTGAAGATCGCGGCCGGCGCCGGCGGTCCGCAATCGCCGAAGGGTCCGATGCTCGATCTACCGCCCGGCAAGTACCAGTACGCAGTGCGTCTGCCGGGACGCCCTGCTCGCACCGAGACCCTCACCGTGGCCGCCGGCGATGCCTGGGGCCTCCTGGTGGGGCCAAGCGGAGACGTGCTGCCGCTTCAGATGTATTGAGCTGCAAGACCGTTCCGGCGGCGTTCCACGCGCCTCGGAACGCCCCTCCTCCCCGCAAAATCCCGGCCTTCCAGAGCCCGAAACGGCGTCTCGAATCGCGCTTTTTCCAAGCCGCCGAATCGGCCTTCGAAGGCCTTGAAAATCGGCCGAAAAATCCCATCTAATCAAAGACTTGCCGGGAGATACTTTGCGCTAGGCGCAATCCGTCTTTCATGGCACAAATAGCCCGCATATCAGCGCCTTTTGCGCCGCTGATTCGGGCGACATCTCGAAGGCCTCTCATGACAGAACCTGCTCGGCAGACGCCTGCCGAAAACGAACCCTCAAATCCGAGCGATTACGGGGCGGAATCGATCCGCGTGCTCAAGGGTCTCGACGCCGTACGCAAGCGCCCGGGCATGTATATCGGCGACACCGATGACGGCTCGGGCCTGCATCATATGGTCTACGAGGTCGTCGACAACGCGATCGACGAAGCGCTCGCGGGCCATGCCACGCGCGTCGACGTGATCCTCAATTCCGACAATTCCGTCACCGTGCGCGACGACGGCCGCGGCATTCCCGTCGACATCCATAAGGGCGAAGGTATTTCGGCGGCCGAGGTCATCATGACCCAGCTCCATGCCGGCGGTAAGTTCGACCAGAATTCCTACAAGGTTTCCGGCGGCCTGCACGGCGTCGGCGTCTCCGTCGTCAACGCGCTGTCGAGCAAGCTCGGCTTGCGCATCTGGCGCGACAACAAGGAACACTACATCGAATTCGCCCATGGCGATGCGGTCGCGCCGCTCAAGGTGGTCGGCGATGCGCCCGGCAGGCGTGGCACCGAGGTGACGTTCCAGGCCTCGACGGAAACCTTCAAGAACATCGAGTATGATTTCGCCACGCTGGAGCACCGGCTGCGCGAGCTCGCCTTCCTCAACTCCGGCGTCAACATCGCTCTCTCCGACATGCGTCACGCCGTCGAGAAGCGCGAGGAGATGCACTATTCCGGCGGCGTCGAGGAATTCGTCAAATATCTCGACCGCAACAAGAAGGCGATCGTGCCGGCGCCGATCATGGTGCGCGCGGAAGCCAACGGCATCGGCGTCGAGGCCGCGCTGTGGTGGAACGACAGCTACCACGAGAACGTGCTGTGCTTCACCAACAACATCCCGCAGCGCGACGGCGGCACCCATCTCGCCGGTTTCCGCGGCGCGCTGACGCGCCAGGTCAACGGCTATGCCGAGGCCAACGCGAAAAAGGAAAAGATCGCGCTCACCGGTGATGATTGCCGCGAGGGCCTCACCGCCGTGCTGTCGGTGAAGGTGCCGGACCCAAAATTCTCGTCGCAGACCAAGGACAAGCTGGTGTCCTCGGAAGTGCGCCCCGTGGTCGAGAACGTGCTCAACGAGGCGCTGCAAGCCTGGTTCGAGGAGCATCCTTCCGAAGCCAAGATGATCGTCGGCAAGGTGATCCAGGCGGCAGCTGCCCGCGAAGCCGCGCGAAAGGCGCGCGAGCTGACGCGCAAGAGCCCGCTCTCGGTCTCCTCGCTGCCCGGCAAGCTCGCCGACTGCCAGGAAAAGGATCCGGCGAAATCCGAGCTCTTCATCGTCGAGGGTGACTCGGCAGGCGGCAGCGCCAAGCAGGGCCGCAACCGCGAATTCCAGGCCGTGCTGCCGCTGCGCGGCAAGATCCTCAATGTCGAACGCGTGCGTCCCGACAAGATGCTGCACAGCGAGCAGATCGGCACGCTGATCACCGCGCTCGGCACCGGCATCAGCGACGAATTCTCGATCGAGAAGCTGCGCTATCACAAGATCATCGTGATGACGGACGCCGACGTCGACGGCGCCCACATCCGCACGCTGCTGCTGACTTTCTTCTACCGGCAGATGCGCGAGATCATCGACGGCGGCTATCTCTACATCGCCCAGCCGCCGCTCTATAAGGTCAACCGCGGCAAGTCCGAGCAATATCTGAAGGACGAGCGGGCGCTGGAAGATTATCTGATCGATACCGGACTCGACGACTGCGTCTACATTCCCGGCACCGGCGGCGATCGCACCGGCCGCGACCTGCGCTCGCTGGTCGACGACGCCCGTGCCGTTCGCGGCGTCCTGCGCAGCCTGCACACCCGCTACAATCGCAAGGTGATCGAGCAGGCTGCCATCACCGGCGTGCTCAACAAGGCGATCTACGGCGATCGGGAGAAAGCCGCCGCGGCCGCGCAATACATCGCCGCCCGCCTCGACACGCTCGCCGACGAGGTCGAGCGCGGCTGGATCGGTCAATACGTCGAAGGCCATGGTTTCCAGTTCGAGCGCACGGTGCGCGGCGTCAAGGACGTCGCCCTCATCGACGACGCGTTCCTGGGCTCGGTCGAAGCCCGCAAGCTCGACGAGTACACGGTCAAGCTCCAGGACGTTTATGCCCGCCCCGGCAAGCTGCGGCGCAAGGATACCGAGCACATGGTCTACGGCCCGGTCGATCTGTTCGAAGCCGTCACAGACGCCGGCCGCAAGGGCGTCTCGCTGCAGCGCTACAAAGGGCTGGGCGAGATGAATCCGGAGCAGCTCTGGCAGACGACGCTGGACGTCAATGCGCGATCACTGCTCCAGGTGAAGGTCAAGGAGGTCGACGAGGCCGACGACATCTTCACCAAGCTGATGGGCGACGTGGTCGAGCCGCGCCGCGACTTCATCCAGGAACATTCGCTGAGCGCGACGATCGATATCTGAGATCGGATGGCTTTGGACGGTCGTCATGCCCGGGCTTGTCCCGGGCATCTACGTTCTCCGTGCATCTGGCAAAGGCGTGGATTGGCCGGGACAGCCCGGCCATGACGTAGAGACACCTCGGCTGAACCTCCCCCCGCCCTCGCAACAAGTGCAGAATTGCTCCCGCGCTCAATTCTCGGTAGCTTCCGCCTCGAAAACCCGCCCCCCACTCAACACGACAGCGAGAGACCCCGTGGCGCCCATCCAGTACATCGTCGAGGGCGGTCACCGGCTCTCGGGCTCGATCGAGCCTTCCGGCAACAAGAATGCGGCCCTGCCGATCATCGCGGCAGCCCTGCTCACCGAGCATCCGGTGACCTTGGAAAACGTGCCGCGGATCCGCGACACCGAGACGCTGGTCGAGCTGATCCGCTCGGTCGGCGCGGCGGCGGAATGGACCGCCCGCAACACGCTTCATATTCACGCCAAGAGCATCCGCGCCGCGGATCTCGATCCTGAGCTATGCGTGCGCATCCGCGCCTCGATCCTGCTCGCGGGCCCCCTGCTCGCCCGCTGCGGCGAAGTGATGCTGCCGCCGCCCGGCGGCGACGTCATCGGCCGCCGAAGGCTCGACACGCATGTGCTCGCGCTCGAGCAATTGGGAGCCAAGGTCACCGCGACCGACCGGCTCGAATTCCGCGCTTCGAAACTGACCGGCGCCGACGTGTTCCTGGACGAGCCCAGCGTGACCGCGACCGAGAACGCGCTGGTCGCAGCCGTCGCCGCCGAAGGCACCACGTATTTGCGCAACGCCGCGTCCGAGCCGCATGTGCAGGACCTCGCCAACTTCCTGGTCGCGCTCGGCGCTGGGATCGAGGGCATCGGCACCAACACCATGATCGTGCACGGTCCGGCGACGCTGGGTGGCGCGACCTACCGGATCCAGCCCGACCATATCGAGGTCGGCTCGCTGATCGGGCTTGCCGCCGTGACGCGTTCGCCGCTTCGCATCGTGCGCGCGGGCGTCGAGCATCTGCGCTCGATCCGCATGGGATTCGAGCGGCTCGGCATCGTCTGCCGCATCGAGGGCGACGATCTCATCGTGCCCTCGAACCAGACGCTGAAGATCCATGACGATTTTGGCGGCCACGTGCCGAAGCTGGAAGACCAGCCCTGGCCGGCCTTCCCGGCCGATCTGATGTCGATCGCGATCGTCACCGCCACGCAATGCGAGGGCGTGATCCTGATGTTCGAGAAGATGTTCGAATCGCGGATGTTCTTCGTCGACAAGCTGATCGCGATGGGCGCGCGCATCGTGTTGTGCGACCCGCATCGCGCCATCATCGCCGGTCCAAGCCGGCTGCACGGCGCGACGATGACCTCACCCGACATTCGCGCCGGAATGGCCATGCTGCTCGCGGCCGTCTGCGCCGAGGGCACCTCCACGATCAACAACGCCGACCAGATCGAGCGCGGCTACGAGCGCATCGACGAACGGCTGAATGCGCTCGGCGCGAAGATCAGGCGCGTGCCAGAACGGAAGGGCTGAGAGTTTCTTCCCTTCTCCCCTTGTGGGAGAAGGTGGCATAAGCGGCCTTCGCCGCCGTTTTTAAGAACGCCGAAGCTTCGCATCGGCTATGGCCCCGGATGAGGGGTTGCTTCAGCGAGTCCTGCTGCTTGAGGGCCGTACGCGGAGAGATACCCCTCACCCGTCTCGCCGCTACGCGGCGAGCCACCCTCTCCCGCAAGGGAGAGGGAGAAGACCAAGCCATGTTTTCGTCGCCCGGCCGTGCTATTGACCCGCCATGCTTGACACCGTCCAGCCTCGTTCGCAGCCGCAAGCCGGCGCGCCGCTAAATCCTCTCGCCGACGAATTCGTCGAGACGCTGCGGCTGGCCGTGCCGATGACGCTGACGCAACTCGGGCAGATCGCGATGATCACGACCGATCTTGCGCTGATCGGCCGGCTCGGCGAGAGCGCGGTGGCAGCAGCGGCACTGGCGCATACGGTCTATTTCGTCAGCTTCACGTTCGGGCTCGGATTGATGGCGGCGGTATCACCGCTGGTCGCGCAGGCGTTCGGCGCCGGCGATGTCAGGCGCATCCGCCGCTCCTTACGCGTCGGCCTGTGGGTCGCGCTGCTGATCTCGCTGCCGATGATGGCCTCGCCGCTCTATGGCGAGCACATCCTGGTTGCACTCGGTCAGGCGCCGCACTCGGCCGCGCTCGCCCAGCGCTATCTGAATGGCCTCGCCTGGGGCATCGCGCCGGCGCTCGGCTTCATCGCGCTGCGCAGCATGATGAGCGCGGTGAACCGGCCGCAGGCGCCGCTGTGGATCACGCTCGCGGCGATCCCCGTCAATGCCGCGCTGGTCTATGTCCTGATCCACGGCCTGTTCGGCCTGCCGGAGCTCGGCCTGTTCGGCGCGGGGCTTGCGACCACGCTGGTCAATCTCGGCTCGTTCGCCGCCACGCTCGCCATTGCGGGGCTGCGCAAGCCGTTCGCGGACTATCGTCCGCTTGCCCATCTCTGGCGGATCGACTGGCCCCTGATGCGCAAGCTCATCGCGATCGGCGCGCCGATCTCGTTCTCGCTGCTGCTGGAATATGGCCTGTTCTCTTCGGCCGCGCTGCTGATGGGATTGATCTCGACCACGGCGCTCGCGGCGCATCAGATCGCGCTCCAGGTCACCGCCGTGCTGTTCATGGTCCCGCTCGGCATCGGCATGGCGGCCACCGTGCGGGTAGGTCACGCCTTCGGCCGGGGCGAGCCGCTTGCGGTGAAGCGCGCAGGTCTCGCCGCAGCCGTGATCGGGATCGCGTTCGTCTCGGCCCTGACCGTCGCGATCATCTTCGGCCGCTATCAGCTCGGCCGACTGTTCTTCGGCAGCGACGTGGCGAGCATGGCCACCGTCGAGCTGACCGCGAAGCTGCTGCTGGTCGGCGCGACCTTCTTCATCGCCGATGCCATCCAGACCATCATGGGCGGCGCGCTGCGCGGCATCAATGACACCAGGATGACGTTGGTATTCGCCGCGATCGGCTATTGGTGCGTGGGCTTTCCCATCGCCTGGTGGCTCGCTTTTCACGCCGATCTCGGCGCGGTCGGTGTCTGGATCGGATTGTCGATCGGATCGTTCGTCTATGCCGGACTTCTGATCTTGCGCTTCCGGATGCTGACGCGCAGACTGACGGAATGAACGGGACCGTCCGCGAAGTCACCCCCGATGTCGACACCGGCGCGCTGCTGGCCGGTGCGCAATTCATCGACGCCTTTCGCGTGGAGATCGGCACGGCACCGGTGAATGCCCGCGAGGCCTGCACCAGGATGGTGTTGGACGGGCCGCGCTGGGTCGGTGCACTGACACGCCTGCGCAACGTGTTGGTGACGCCGTTCGGCCTGAAGACATCGGGCGAGGGTGCGCCGGCGCCGGGCGGTTTGATCGGCCTGTTTCCGGTGCTGAGTGAAACGCCCGAGCAGCTGGTCGCCGGCTTCAATGATTATCATCTCGATTTCCGCATCGTGGTCGATGTGGTCGGCGAAGCGGTGCCGCGCCACGTCACCTTGACCACGCTGGTGCGGACCAACAATCGGCTGGGCCGCGCCTACCTCGCGCTCATCACGCCCTTCCACAAGCTTGTGGCCCGGAGCATGATGGGGCGGCTCGCGGAGCCGGCCCGATGACGCTCTCCATCGACCTCTTCTACTCCTTTCGCAGTCCGTTCAGCTATCTGGCGCTGCCCAAGACGCTCAAGCTCGTCGAAACCTACGATCTGGCGGTCAATGTGCGGCCGGTCTATCCGCTCGCAGTCCGTGTGCCCGGGTTTTTCAAGAAGGCCAGCCCGAACTTCATTCGCTATGTGGTGCTCGACAGCACGCGCGTCGCGCAGCACGAGGGCATTCCGTTCCGCTTTCCCAGGCCCGATCCGATCGTGCAGGACAAGGTCACGTTCGACGTCGCGGCGGAGCAGCCCTACATCCACCGTCTGACCCGGCTTGGTGCCATGGCGCAGCTCGAAGGACGCTCGCTCGCATTCACCGATGCGATCGCCCGCGTGCTGTGGGACGGCTCGGTGGCGGGCTGGAACGAAGGCGATCATCTCGTGCGCGCCGCCGCCAAGGCCGGCTTCGATCTCGTCGCGATGGATGCCGCGATCACCGCGGACCCGGATCGCTACGAGCAGGTAATCACTGTGAACGAGAAGGACCACGCCGCCTCCGGCCATTGGGGCGTGCCGACCTTCGCGTTCGACAACGAGCCGTTCTTCGGTCAGGACCGCATCGATTTGCTGGTCTGGCGCATGGAGAGCAAGGGCCTGATGCGGCGCTAGCTCACTCCGCCACGCGCGCGGGCTTGTCGGTCGCGGCCTCGGACCATTCGCCGACGACGCGATCGAGATCGCAGAGATTCTGGTGCATCTGCTCCAGCGAGAAGCCGAGCGCGAAGAAGCGCTCCGCGGTGTCGCTGGGCTGGCCCCGGATTAGGCCGTCCTGGCGCACGGCGGCGACCGCCTCGGCATAATGCTGGAGCGCGACATGCACGGGGTGGATCGGCGGGGCGCCGGCGCCTTCGCGCAACGCCGCGGCGGCCGAACGCAGGAAGCGTGCGATCACCGTCGAGACTTCCGTCAGCGGCGCGGCAAGCCGTGTCTGCACCTCGGCCGGCAACGGCACCACGGTCGAGCGGCCGATCATCACGACGTCATGGCGCAGCCGCAAGATCGTGCGCAACAACGGGCCGGTGTCCGGCCCGCTCGACAATCGCGCAGAGCGCTCGCGCTCGGCTTCGGCGCCAATGGTATTCATGCCGACCATTGCGGTGCCGATACCGTCCTGAATCCGGTGCAGCGCGTCGTTGTCCCGGCCGCGCGTCAGGCCCGCGAGCAATTCGGTGAAGGCCTCTGCGATCAATTCGAGCAGTTTTGCCGCGCTGGCGCGGATTTGCCGGACCGCGCGCGAGGGCAGCACCAGGAACGAGACGAGCAGCCCCGTCACCGCGCCGACCGTAACTTCGCTGACGCGATCGATCGCCGAGGCCATGGGATCGGCATGATGCATCGAGGGAAGCACGAGCACGATCACGGCCGTCACCGTTGCAGAGCTCAGATTCGGATAGATCGATGCGACAAAGGCAAGCGGCGCCACGGCCAGCACCAGCAGACCCAGCAGGCCCAGTTCACCGGAATAGGGGATCAGGATCGCGATGGCGCCGCCATAGATCGCGCCGCCGATGGTGCCGAGCATGTAGTCGCGCGTCGCCTTCAGCGAGCGCCCGACGCTCATCTGGGTGACGATGATGGAGGTGAGGACGGCCCAGAGCGGTAACAAGAGATGCAGCGCGGTGGCGAGCGCGTAGGCGCCGGTGGCCGCCACCGTGACCCGGATCGCCAATCCCAATTGGGTCTTTCGCGACCAGACCCGGTCGAACAGCTCTCCTGCGAATGCCATGGTCGCGTATCCCGGTCCAACTCTCGTAAAGCCAGCCAAAAGCATAGCTGATGCCCGCGGCCCCCAGGCCGCTTGAAAGGCCAAATCAGCCCGCCTAACTTGCGCGCCAAAACGAGGAAACACGATGGCTCACGAAACCGCAACGCTCGCCGCCTATGTCGCCAACCTGAAATTCCAGGATATTCCGGCGGAAGTGCTGGATCGGGCGAAAGTGCTGACGCTGGACTTCCTCGGCAGCGCGATCCGGGCCCGCAGCGAAGCGGAATCGACCCCCTCGATCCTGAAGATGCTGGAGGCGCTCGCGCTCGACACCAAGGGCGAATCCACCGTGTTCGGCGATAGCAAGACCTGGACGCCGGCGGTCGCGGCGCTGCTCAACGGCGCCCTCGGCCATTCCCTCGACTTCGATGACACCCATGCGGACTCCTCGCTGCACCCGAGCGCGCCGGTGGTTCCGGCCGCCTTCGCCATCGGCGAGATGGTCGGCGCCTCCGGGCGCGACGTGCTGACCGCGATCGTTGCGGGCTATGAGGTCTGCTGCCGGCTTGGCAACGCACTCGACCCGACCTCGCATTACGCCCGCGGCTTTCACCCCACCGCCACCGCCGGCACCTATGGCGCAGCCGCGGCCGCCGGCAAATTGTTCGGCCTCTCCGAGCAACAGCTCATCGCCGCCTTCGGCGTCGCCGGCAGCCAGGCCGCGGGCTCGCTGCAATTCCTGGTCAATGGCGCCTGGAACAAGCGCTATCAGGTCGGCGCCGCCGCGATGAACGGCGTGATCGCCGCGACGCTGGCGCGCAACGATTTCGTCGGCGCGACGGAATCGGTCGAGGGCAAGCACGGCCTGCTCGCCGGCTACACCGACGATGCGCATCCCGACAAAGCGGTCGCCGAGCTCGGCAAGACCTACGAGACCATGAAGATCGGCGTCAAACCGTATCCGAGCTGCCGCTATACCCATGCCGCGATCGACGCACTGATCGCGATGCGGCGCGAGCACAATCTGACGCCCGACCAGGTCAAGCGCGTCGAGATCGGCCTGCATCGCAACGGCATCACGCTCACCGGCGACGCCGCGACCAAGCGGCACCCGACCTCGATCGTCGGCGGCCAGTTCTCGATGTTCTTCACCGGCGCGCTCGCGCTCGACCAGGGCTCATTTGGCTGGGACGACTACACCCGCCTCGGCGACGCCGCCATCGACGCGCTCGCCGATAAGTTCGACGTGGTGCAGGACGATCGGCTCGAAGTCGGCCGCACCCACCCCTTCGGCGCCCGCGTGAGCATCACAACGGACGACGGCGTGCATGAGCGGCTGTATGCCGATCCCTCGGGAGAGCCGACCTCCTTCCCCGACGCGCAGGCGATGCAGCAGAAGTTCTTGACGCTGGCCCGTCCGGTGCTGAATGCGCGCGCGGAGAAATTCGCGGACGCGATCATGACGCTGGAGCGGTTCGATCGCGTGGCGAAGGCGACCGAGCTGGGAAGGTAAAGCTCCTAATCCACCCCCGCGACTTTCCCTTTGTCGCGCGCTGCTGCCACGACATCCCGCACCAGATCGAACACGCCATCCGCTTCCGGCGGCCAGTTCGGCGAGCGGCCCATCCGCACGATCACCAGACGCTCCGACGGAATCACAATCGTGTATTGCCCGATCGTGCCCTTGGCGAAAAAGGTGTCGCGCGGCCAGCCGTGCTCGACGCGGAATTTCGCGCCAAAGCTGTCGCCCTGGTTGGTCCAGAAGCCGGCGCCGATGCCGACCCATGCATTGGGCGTCGCCGACGCCGAGTAATTCACCCAGCCCTCGGGCAGGATGCGCCTGCCGCCGGCGACGCCGTCTTTGAGATAGAGCTGGCCGAAGCGCGCCCAGTCGCGCGCGGATGCGAGCATCTCGCTCGACCCCTTGATCGTGCCGGCACCGTCGAGCTGGAGCGTGACGTGGCGCATGCCGAGCGGCGCGAACAATTCGCGGCGCGCGAAGGCAAGCGCATCCGCCGGATTGCCGCCCGCAGCGTTCCGGATCAGATGCGCGAGCATGATGGTGTTGCCATCGTGATAATTCCACACGGTGCCCGGCGCGGTCGCAAGCGGCATGCTCGCGGCATAGGCGGCCATGTCGTCTTCGGTGAATTTCATGCGATTGACCGGCTCGAACGCGGAGCCGAGCGAGGCCTGAAGCGAGCTGCCGAGCGCCAGGCCCGCGGTGTGGCGCAGCAATTGATCGACGGTGATGGCGTGACGCGGATCGTCCGGATTTGCCCAGGCGTCGACCGGTGCGGTCCCGTCGAGTTTCAGTCTGCCCTGACGCACGAGGATCCCGGTGAGAGCCGAGATCACGGACTTCGTCATGGAGAAGCCGAGCAGCGGCGTCTCCGGTCCGATGCCGTCCGCATAGCGCTCCGCGATGATACGGCCCGACTTCATGACGACGATTGCGCGGGTGCGGCGGAATGGCGGCGATGGCGGCTCGGCAAAGGCGCGGCCGAGCGCGGCTGACAGCTCCGGGCTCTGTGGCGACACGACCGCGGGGCCGGCGATCTCGGGCAGCAACGCCGGCTGCCTGTCGTCCGGCGGCAACGTGACGTCGGTGATCCCTCCGCCGTGCTCAAGCGTGCAGCCGAGTCCCTCGCGATAGACGGCGTGGCTGCGGCCGATGCCGAACAGCGTCACCGTGACGTCCTTGCGCATGCGATCTACCTGATAGTCCATCGCCCAGGTGAGCAGACCGGCACCCGGCATCGCATCGGCGGTCTCGGTCAAATTACGCCTGACATCGAGGCCCGAGACAAACGTCTCCGAGCAGAGCACGTCGGCGATGAAGCCGGTGGCGACCTTGGGCACGTCATGGGCGCGAACCGCGCCGAGCGCGAAGCCGACAAGGGCGATGGTGGTGGTGAGAAGGACGATCTTGCGGCAGCGGGTCACGGGCTTGCTCCGGCTTGAGGCGTGTGCCGGAGACGAAGCGGCATTCACGCGATGCCTGCTCGCCGGAGTTGGAAAGCGGCCTAGCCGAAACCGCGAGACGCTCGCCGATTCCAAAATAACCTAAATATTTCAGTACACTAAAGCTTAGACGGCATTGACCTTGAGCCGCCGGTACTCCGTCGGCGTTACGCCGGTCACGGCCTTGAAGGCGCGGTTGAACGGGCCGAGCGACTGGAAGCCGGAATCCATCGCGATGGTGATGACGGGGACCTCGGCCTGGGCGGGATCGGCCAGCGCGGCCTTGGCCTCCTCGATCCGGTGGTTGTTCAGGAACACATTGAAATTGCGGTAGCCGAGTCGCTGGTTAATCAGCCGGCGCAGCCGGTATTCGGGAATCTTCAGCCGGCCCGCCAGCACGCCGATGCTGATGTTCTCCTGGCGATAGATCCGTTCGTCCGCCATCAGCCGCATCATGGCGTCGATCAGCTTTTGGTCGGCGGCATCCTCGCCGACAGGCTGGCTCGCCGCGATCGCGGGCGCAGCCTCCGCGGCGGCTGGAAACAGGTCGGCGCCATCGACCCGCATCATCGCATAGGCGATGGCCGCGACGATGCCGGCGAGCACGCCTGTATTGACGGTGTTGGCGACATCGCCGACGTCACTGCCGCCGACAAGGATCTGGAGCAGCGCGTTCAATCCGCCATAGAGCGCGGCGGCACAGACGATGAAGACGCGAACACGGCGGCGGCGCTCGACCAGATCGGCTGACCATGAGCCGATTGTCTGCACGATCGCGAGCGCAATGAAGCCGAGCACAATCAGGTTCACCGCGGTGACGGCGACCCGGACATGTCCGCCAGGTGCGAGCCAGAGACAGCTGACGAAGCTGAAGGCTGCCACCAACGCCCAGGTCAATCCGTGCCACCGGCGCAGGCGAAACTCGTCGTCGAACAGCGCGCGCGTGAACAGCCAGAACACCACGATATTGCCGGTCGACACCGCGATCAGCGGCGTATGCCAAGCCGGGACCAGCGATGATGTTCCGACAGAATAGCTCACAGCATGCGCGGCCGAGCCGAGCGCAAAGGCCGCACCGAGCCGCGCTGCCAGCACATTGGGGAAATCCGAGAGCAATGACGCTGCCAACACCAGCAGCAGCGCCACAGAAGCGGCGCGAAAGGCGAGTTCGGTTGCGGCAAGGGTCATCGGGTGATGCAATGGGTCGCGGTTGACATCAGCCGAACATCCTTCGTTGCGCCTGTTTTTTCAAGGACCATCGCTCGCCGCGCACACTGTCATCGTCCGGCTCGACCGGACGATCCAGTACTCCGAGACGGTCATGATTGAATCGATAGGCCGCGGCGTACTGGATCGCCCGCTTTCGCGGGCGATGACGGCGGAGTATGTGGTCCAGGCTTAGCCGCGACGGCCGCACAAAATCCTGCTACGATTTAGCTCGAAGAAACCAAAAGGAGTCCACCATGAGCTGGCAACCCTCGAACGATCCCGTGCTCGGCGATCCCATGTCCTGCGATGCGCTCGATCTCGTCATCGTGCCGCGCACGCGCGATCTCGGCGACGGCTTCGCGGTACGCCGCGCGTTGCCGCACGGCAAGCGGCAGATGGTCGGACCCTTCATCTTCTTCGACCATTTCGGGCCGGTGCAATTCGTCTCAGGCAAGGGCATGGACGTGCGGCCGCACCCGCATATCGGGCTTGCTACCGTCACCTATCTGTTCGACGGCGCGATCATGCATCGCGACAGCGAGGGCAACATCCAGGAGATCCAGCCCGGCGCGATGAATTTGATGACGGCCGGCCGCGGCATCGCGCATTCCGAGCGCACGCCGGACGTACAACGCGCCTCGGGGCAGAAGATGCTGGGCCTGCAAAGCTGGATCGCGCTGCCGGCAGGATCGGAAGAAATCGCGCCTTCGTTCCAGCACTATGGCGCGGGTGACCTGCCGATGGTCGCCGAGCGCGACTTCACCGCAAAGGTGATCGCGGGCTCGGCCTTCGGCGTCACTTCCCCTGTTTCGATGGTGTCGCCCTGGTTCTACACTGAGGTCACGGCGGCCGCGGGCGCGACCGTGCCGCTCGACCCCGATCACGAGGAGCGCGCCATCTACGTGGTCGACGGCGAGGTCGAGATCGCGAACGAGCGCTACGAGGGGCCGCGGCTCCTGATCTTCCGTCCGGGCGACCGCATCACGGTGAAGGCGCTCAAAGCCACGCGGATGATGTTTCTGGGCGGCGACGCGCTGGAGGGCCCGCGCCACATCTGGTGGAATTTCGTCTCCTCCAGCAAGGAGCGGATCGAGCAGGCCAAGCAGGACTGGAAAACCGGCCGCTTCGCTGCGGTTCCGCAGGAACATGAGTTCATTCCGCTGCCGGAATAGGCTATCCCGGTTTCCGGTCGCGCGATCAGGCGCGGCCGGATGTCCTGTCGCAAGGCCTTGCTCCGAAAGTTCTGCCGATGACCACCATGCTCTCCAGCGACCTGCCGCTGCCCAAGATCGGGCGCGGCAAGGTGCGCGATATCTACGCCGTCGACGACGACCGCCTGCTGCTCGTCACCACCGACCGCATCAGCGCCTTCGACGTTGTGATGGGCGAGACCATTCCGATGAAGGGCGCGGTGCTGACGCAAATCAGCGCGTTCTGGTTCAACGAGCTTGAAGGCGTGGTGCCGCATCACATGATCAGCGCCGACACCGACGAGATCATCGCCGCCGTGCCGGCCTTGAAGCCGCATCGCGCCGAAATTCTCGGCCGCGCCATGCTCTGCCGCCGCACCACGGTGTTTCCGATCGAATGCGTCATCCGCGGCTACCTCTCGGGCTCGGCCTGGAAGGAATATGCAGCCAGCGGCACACTGGCCGGCGAGAAGCTGAAAGCAGGTCTGGTCGAGAGCGAGAAGCTGGAGCCTTCGATCTTCAGCCCCGCGACCAAGGCCGAGACCGGCCATGATGAGAACATCACCATCGCGAAGATGCGCCAGGTCGTCGGCGACGAGACGGCTTACACGCTCGAGAGCATGACGCGCGCGATCTACACGCTCGGCGAGGAGCTCGCCCGCGAGCAGGGCATCATCATCGCCGACACCAAGTTCGAATTCGGCCGCGACAAGAACGGCCGCATCATCCTGATCGACGAAGTCATGACGCCGGACTCCTCGCGTTTCTGGGCCGTCGACGCCTACAAGCCGGGCCAGCCGCAGGCGAGCTTCGACAAGCAGCCCTTGCGCGACTATCTCGACGTCGAGCGCCGCGCCGGCCGCTGGAATGGCGACGCCCCGCCGCCGCCTTTACCCGCAAGCGTGGTGGACGCGACCAGCAAGCGGTATCTGGAAGCATATCGCCGCGTGACGGGGCAGGATTTGAAGATCTAGCCCCACTCGGCACCTCTCGCTCCGTCATTGCCGGCCGGCTCGATGCCTCCCCTGCGTCGTCCTGGCGAAAGCCAGGACCCATACCGCGAGGTTTATCGCGTGCGTTCGGTGCAAATCCCGAATGCGCAAACTTCGCCAAACTGCTCCCTGGGGTAATGGGTCCTGGCTTTCGCCAGGACGACGACGAATGGCGGGCGCTTCGGTTTCTTCCATCCGGCTTGCAAGAATCCTGTTGCACTAGCCTCGCAGTCGTCTACCTCTCGGAGGGAAATATTCACGAGCGAGTGTTACGGCGTGACAGATCCAGCAATTGGCTTCACTCCGTCGGCCGGGCTCACTCCGGCCCTCAAGCGTGCGCTGACTGATATATTAGGCGGGAGCGCCGCCAGCGTCCTGACCGTCACGTTCGGACTGTCCTACTCGCTCCTGATCTTCGCGGGGCCGCTGTCGCCCTATCTGTCCTACGGCATCACGGCAACTTTCGTCAGCTCCGCGGTGCTTGCGGCCGTCGTCGGGCTCGGCAGCTCCCTGCCCTTCGCGATTGCAGCCCCTGACAGCTCGACCGCCGCGGTGACGGGTATCCTGGCAGCCTCGGTGGTCGAACGCATCGAGACGGCGCACCTGTCGGCGCCGTTGCTGTCACCAATCCTGATCACGCTCGGCCTGTCGACGATGCTGACGGGATTGGTGCTGTGTGGGCTGGGCCTGACGCGGCTTGGCCGCGCCATCCGCTACGTGCCTTATCCGGTGGTCGGCGGCTTCCTGGGCGCAACCGGACTTCTCATCGTCATGGGTGCGGTCCGGGTGATCACCGACCACCCGCTGCAACTGGCGACACTGTCGCACTTCGCCAACCGCACCATCCTGCTGGAGCTCGGTGCCGCCTGCGCGATGGCGCTGGTGCTGTATCTCACCTGGCACCGCTCGCGCAGCCCGTTCGGACTGCCGATCATCCTGGTCGGCGGCGTGCTCACCGCGCATCTGGCGTTCTGGATCACCGGCGTCTCCTCCGATGAGGCGCACACATTGGGCTGGACCTTTCAGTCCCCACCGCAAGCGGTCTTCGTGCTGCCCTGGCACACCGACGATCTCGCCCGCTATCCCTGGTTTGCCATACCGGACCTGCTCGGCAACGTCGTCGCGGTCATCTTCGTCACCGCCTCCAGCACGCTGTTCAACACCACCGGCATCGAGGTGGCCACGCATCGCGAAGCCAACCTGGAGTGTGAGCTGAACGTCACCGGCGCCGCCAATATCCTGACCGGCATGCTGGGCGGCTACCCCGGCTGCAGCTCGACCAGCCGTTCGATGCTTAATTTCTCCAGCGGCGGCCGCGGGCGCCTGTCCGGCCTCACGGCCGCAGCGCTGTCGCTGCTGGTGCTCGCCGTCGCACCCGAGCTGCTCGGCTTCATCCCCAAATTCGTGCTCGGCGGCCTGTTGCTCTATCTCGGCGCCGACCAGTTGCACAAATGGATCATCGAGTCGCGCAAGCGGCTGTCGAAGCTGGAATATCTCTCGCTGATCGCCATCATCGCGATCATCGTCGCCTGGGGTTTCGTGCCGGGCATCCTGATCGGCGTCATCATCGGCTGCACGACCTTTGCGTTCAGCGCCGCGCGGGTCGAGTCGATCAAATACAGTTTCGACGGCTCGGAGTACCGCTCCTCGCTCGATCGCTCGCGCGACGACCAGGAGGTGCTGCTGGCCCATGGCGGCAAGATCCGCGGCCTCAATCTCCAGAGCTATCTGTTCTTCGGCTCCGCCAACCGGCTCTATCAGCACGTCAAGCAGCTGCTGCAGGAACGCCCCGAATGCCGCTATCTGCTGTTCGACTTCAAGCTCGTCACTGGCGTCGATTCATCGGCCGCCTATAGCTTTGCCCAGATCAAGCGCAGCGCCGGCGAACTCGGCGTCGAGCTGATCCTGGTGCATCTGTCGGCCACGGCCGAGAAGGTGCTGCGCTCCAGCGACTTCGTCGGCGAGGGCGTCACCATCATCCCCGAGCTCGATCGCGCGCTGGAATGGTGCGAGAACGAGCTCATCTCGCAGCATCAGGAGCTGGCGCAGGAAGAAGCCAGCCTGCGCGACTGGTTCACGCGCATGCTCGGCAGCGAGGACGGCGCCGACGAGCTGATCCGCCGCTGCCAGCGCATCGAGGTCGAAGCCGGCGAGGTCATCGTGCAAGCCGGCGACCCCGCCGATTCCATGCATTTCATCCTCGACGGCCGCGTCGGCATCATGATCCCGGCCGACGACGACCGCAGCACGCGCGTGCGCAGCCTCGGCCGTTACACCACGATCGGCGAGATGGGGCTGGTATCACAGACACCGCGCAGCGCCACCATCCAGGCCGAGGTCGACAGCGTGCTCTACGTGCTGAACACGCACCAATTCGACGCCATCAAGACCGAGGATCCCGCACTCAGCCACAAGCTGCTGACCTATTTCGTGTCTGTGATGGCGGAGCGGCTGACCTTTGCGAACCGCACGATCGCGGTGTTGCGACGTTGATTGGCGCGTAGCTTCGTCATTGCGAGGAGCTATTGCGACGAAGCAATCCAGACTGTCTCGGTGGAAAGATTCTGGATTGCTTCGCTTCGCTCGCAATGACGTGGAGGAATGACGGCGACCTAAACCCCCGCCATCATCACGTATTTGATCTCGACATATTCTTCCATGCCGTGATGCGAGCCTTCGCGGCCGAGGCCGCTCTCCTTGACGCCGCCGAAGGGTGCGACTTCGGTGGTGATCAGGCCGGTGTTGACGCCGACCATGCCCGACTCCAGCGCCTCGGCGACTCGCCAGACGCGGCCGAGATCGCGGGAGTAGAAGTACGACGCCAAACCGAACGGCGAAGCGTTGCACATCGCGATGACGTCGGCTTCGTCCTTGAAGCGGATCACCGGCGCGAGCGGGCCGAAGGTTTCCTCCTGTGCCACCAGCGAGTCCGGCCTGACGTCGGAAAGCACCGTCGGCTCGAAGAACGAGCGCCCGAGCTCGCTGCGCTTGCCGCCGGTGACGACCTTGGCACCACGCTTGACGGCGTCCGCAATGTGGCGCTCGACCTTGTCGACCGCTTTCAAATTGATCAACGGGCCCTGCGTGACGCCGGTTTCCGTGCCGTCGCCGATCTTCATCGCCGCGACCTTCTTCGACAGCTTCTGCACGAACTCGTCGTAGATCTTGTCCTGGGCATAGATGCGGTTGGCGCAGACGCAGGTCTGGCCCATGTTGCGGTATTTCGAGACGATCGCGCCTTCGACCGCCGCATCGATATCGGCGTCGTCGAACACCACGAACGGCGCGTTGCCGCCGAGCTCGAGCCCGAGCCGCTTCACTCCGACGGAGGCCTGCCGGTAGAGAATCTTGCCGACCGCGGTCGAGCCGGTGAAGCCGACGAAACGCACGGCCGGATGCTCGCACAGCACCTTGCCGATCGGCGCTGCATCGCCGGTGATGATGTTGAACACGCCCTTGGGCACGCCGGCCTTCTCCGCGAGCGCGGCCAGCGCCAGCGCCGACAGCGGCGTTTCATTGGCGGGCTTCAGCACCACGGTGCACCCGGCCGCAAGCGCCGGCGAAACCTTTCGCGTGATCATCGAGTTCGGGAAATTCCACGGCGTGATTGCGCCACAGACCCCGATCGGCTGCTTGATCGCGAGCAAGCGCGCATCCGGCCGCTGCGTCGGAATCGTCTCGCCATAGACGCGGCGGGCCTCCTCGGCGAAAAATTCGACATAGGCGCCGCCGATGTCGACTTCGCCGAGGGCTTCGGCAAGCGGCTTGCCCTGCTCGGAGGTGAGGATCAGCGCGAGGTCCTCGCGGTTGGCGATGATCAGCTCGAACCATTTGCGCAAGATATTGGAGCGCTGCTTGGCGGTGTGCTTGGCCCAGCCCGGAAAGGCGCGCTCGGCGGCCTCGACCGCCCTGGTGGCGTCATCGGCCGAAAGCTGCGGAACCTTTGCGAGCTCGACGCCGGTCGCGGGATTGTTGACGGCGAAGACCGGCGAGCCGACCCAGGCGCCATCGATGTAGCAAGCCTCCTTCAGAAGCGACGGGTCCTTCAACCGGTCGCGCAGATTGGACGTGGCGTGCTGAGCACGTGCGGCGGCGGTCGGGGTCATGGCGTTGCTCCTGCGGGGCTTTTGCGGGCTGTTCCGGTTCGGCCGGAATATAGGGAGAAGCGGCGCGCAATGCACCGTCCCGCAACGCACATCTGCTGGGAGCCAGGCTCGGAGCGGCGGACTTACGCCGCGCCGCTCAGATAGGTCTCGCGCCGCCCGATCATGCGCTCGGCGGCGGCCTTGGCGTCGGCCTTCGAGGAGGTCGCGCAGGTCCGATATTCGAGATCAGGGACGTCGGACGCGTTGCGGCGGCCGAACCAGGACTTTGAACCGACCGGCAGTAGCGCCAGCGCCTGCGCCAGATTGTCGACCGCGCCAAATGAATAGAGCGCGCCGGTGCCGGCGATGCGAACCTCGTAGATGCCGGGCGAGATCGGCGCCTCAAGATTCTCGCCCCGTCCGGGACGGGGATAGCGCTTCCATTCGCTCCAGGTCGAAATCATCTGAGGTCCCCCTCGCGGCCGGTGGGCGGCCGCTAAATTTGCATCAAGTCTTAACGTTGGCCGTCGATCGGCCGAGAGCTGAACGCCGCAGCTCACAAAATGTTTCAAGTGCGTCAAAACAGTCGAAACATAGCGCCAGCAGCCATCCACGGTCACAGCTGGTTGCGGCCATCCACCGCAGATTGTGACGGGGTATTGCAGTTCAGCGCCTTGTCGTCGTGCGCGGGGAGCCGACCGTCAAGTCACGACATCGCGACCGCGGCAGGTACGCGGATGCGCTTGCCGCGCGGCGCACGCGGGAGGACAATCGATCGCTTCCAACAATAATCAAACCGGAGGAAACGCGGATGCAAGGCAAAGCTGAGATCGACCAGATTCTGCGCCAGAAGAGCGAGGCCGGGGAAATTCCCGGCGTCGTCGCCATCGCCGCCAGCGGTACCGACGTGCTGTATCAGGGCGCGTTCGGCAAACGCGACCTGTCCAAGCCGGATGCGATGACCGCCGACAGCGTGTTCTGGATCGCATCGATGACGAAGGCGGTGACATCAGCGGGCGCGATGCAGCTCGTCGAGCAGGGCAAGCTGTCGCTGGATGCACCGATCGGCGAGGTGTTGCCCGATCTCGCCAAGCCGCAGGTGCTCGAAGGCTTTGACGCCAAGGGCGAAGCCAAGCTGCGGCCGGCCAAGGGGCCGATCACGCTGCGCCAGCTCATGACCCACACGGCAGGCTTCTGCTACAACATGTGGAACGGCGATCTCGCGGTCTATCTGGACAAGAACGGCATCCCCGCCATCACCACCTGCCAGAACGCGGCATTGAAGACGCCTATCATGACCGACCCCGGCACGCGCTGGGAATACGGCACCAATATCGATTTCGTCGGCAAGGCCGTGGAAGCCGCCAGCGGCAAGCGCCTCGATGCCTATCTGCGCGACAATCTGTTCGCACCGCTTGGCATGAGCGACACCGCCTTCAAGATCACCGGCGACATGCGCAAGCGCCTGGTCGGCATGCATGCGCGCGGCGAGGACGGCAAGCTCGCCGCGATCCCGTTCGAGCTCGAGCAGGAGCCGGAATTCCACATGGGCGGCGGCGGCCTTTATTCGACCGCGGCCGACTATATCAGGTTTACCCAGATGATCCTGAACAAGGGCCGCGGCAACGGCAATCAGGTGCTGAAGGCCGAGACCATCGCGACGATGGGGCAGAATCACATCGGCGATCTCGCCATGGGCAAGATGACCACGGCGGCGCCGATGTACACCAATGACGTCGATCTCTATCCCGAGCAGGTGAAGAAGTGGGGCCTCAGCTTCATGATCAACACCGCCAAGACCGCCGAGGGGCGTAGCGCGGGCAGCCTCGCCTGGGCCGGCCTCGCCAACACCTACTACTGGATCGACCCGGCGCGCGACGTCACCGGCGTGATCCTGATGCAGCTGCTGCCGTTCGCCGACGCAAAGTGTCTCGAGGCTTTTGCCGGCTTCGAGCGCGGCGTCTATGCCGGGCTCGATGCCGGCAGCGGGCAGAAGGCGGCGTAAGGCGCCGCCTGACTCTCACGAGGCGTCACGGCCGGGCTTGTTGTCCCGGCCGTCCACGCACCTGACTGGAGGACACGATCTTGGCAGACAAGGCCGACAGTTACGTTTGCGGCATCTCCGACACGCCGCTGCTCGGCGACACCATCGGGCGCAGCCTCGATCAGGCCGCGCGGCGCTGGGGCGATCGCGAGGCGCTGGTATCGCCCAGCCACGGCGTGAGATGGACATGGAAGGAGTTTGCCGAGCGGGTCGACGCGCTCGCCGCCGGCTTTGTCGCGCTCGGCCTCGAACGCGGCGAACGGATCGGCATCTGGTCGCTGAACCGGCCGGAATGGACGCTGACCCAATTCGCCGCCGCCAAGGCCGGCCTCATCCTGGTGACGATTAATCCGGCTTACCGGCTGAGCGAACTGGAATTCGCGCTGCACAAGGTCGCATGCAGCGCCATCGTCACCGCGACGGCGTTCAAGACCAGCAACTACATGGACATGCTCAACACGCTGTTGCCCGAGCTTGCGACCGCCAAGCCCGGGCAATTGCGCGCCGCGCGGCTACCGGCCTTGCGCATCGTGATCCAGATCGGCGGCCCCGCCTGTCCGGGCACGATTCCGTTCGAGGAGGCCGCCGTCATGGGCGGACCCTTGCACCGCGAGCAGCTCGCCGCGCTCGGTGCCTCCCTGCAATTCGACGATGCCGTCAACATCCAGTTCACCAGCGGAACGACGGGATCGCCCAAGGGCGTGACGCTGACCCATCACAACATTCTCAACAACGGCTATTTCGTCGGCCGCGCCATGCGCCTCACCGAACAGGACCGCATCTGCATTCCGGTGCCGCTCTATCATTGCTTCGGGATGGTGATGGGCAACCTCGCCTCCGTCACGCTCGGCACGACGATGGTCTATCCCGGCGAGGGGTTTGATCCGCTCGCGACGCTGCGAACGATCGAGCAGGAAAAATGCACCGCGCTATACGGTGTGCCGACGATGTTCATCGCCGAACTCGACCACGGTGAATTCTCAAATTTCAATCTGAAGTCGCTGCGCACCGGCATCATGGCCGGTGCACCCTGCCCGATCGAAGTGATGAAGCGCGTCAACAGCGAGATGAACATGGGCGAGGTCACGATCGCCTATGGCATGACGGAGACGAGCCCGGTCAGCTTCCAGAGCGCCGTCGACGATCCGCTCGATCGCCGCGTCTCGACGGTCGGGCGAATCCATCCGCATGTCGAGGTCAAGGCCGTCGATCTCGACGGCAGAATCGTCAAACGCGGCGAACGGGGCGAGCTCTGCACCCGCGGCTACAGCGTGATGCTGGGCTATTGGGAGGAAACGGAGAAGACCGCCGATGTGCTCGACGCCAACGGCTGGATGCATACCGGCGACATCGCCGTCATCGACGACCAGGGTTATTGCAACATCGTCGGCCGCATCAAGGACATGGTGATCCGCGGCGGCGAGAACCTCTATCCCCGCGAGATCGAGGAATTTCTGTACCGCCATCCCAAGATCCAGGATGTGCAGATCTTTGGCGTTGCCGATACCCGCTACGGCGAGGAACTCTGCGCCTGGATCCGCGTCAGGTCCGGCGAGACGCTGACGCTGGAAGAGGTGCGCGCCTTCTGCGACGGCCAGATCGCCCACAACAAGATTCCGCGTTACGTGGAATTCGTCGACGAGTTTCCGATGACCGTGACCGGAAAGATCCAGAAATTCCTGATGCGCGACCAGGTGGAGCAACGGCTTGGGCTGAAGGCCGCGAAGACTGCGTAGGTTGCCTGTCATTCCCCGCGAAGGCGGGGCATCCAGTACGCCGCGGCTTCTCCGTAGCCCACTAACGGCTCTGGAATACTGGGTCACCCGGTCAAGCCGGGTGACGACAGCGGAGAGTGCCGCTCGTAATGACGGGGAGAGAGACCGCGTTACACGGTCAGGCCGCGCTGCCCTGCGAGTTCCTTCAGCGACACCTGCGGACGCGCGCCGATGTGCTGGATCACTTCGGCGGCTGCGAGCGCGCCGAGCTCGCCGCACTGCTTGTGGGACAGGTTGCGCGCCAGGCCATACAGGAAGCCGGCAGCGAAGAGGTCGCCGGCGCCGGTGGTGTCCACGAGTTTCGCGATCGGAGACGCCGGCGCTGCGACTGCATCAGTTGGCGTCACCACCACGCAGCCCTTTTCGCTGCGGGTCACCACGCCGAGATTGACGTCGTTGCGCAACTGCTTGAGTGCGGTGTCGAAATCGGAGGTCTGGTAGAGCGAATGCAACTCGGACTCGTTGGCGAACACGATATCGACGGTGCCGTTGCGCATCAGCCCCAGGAACTCGTCGCGATAACGATCGACGCAGAAGGAATCCGACAACGTCAGCGCCACCTTGCGCTTGGCATCATGGGCGATCTTGGCCGCCTTGACGAAGGCGTCCTTGGCGTTCTTGGGGTCCCAGAGATAGCCCTCGAGGTAGACGATGCCGGCCGCTGCGATCTCAGCCGGGTCGATGTCGGCGGGCGACAAATCCTGTGCGGCACCGAGATAGGTGTTCATGGTGCGCTCGCCGTCATCGGTCACCAGGATGTAGGAGCAGCCGGTGGCAGGGCCGTCCTTCGCTGCGGGCGTGTTGAAGGCGACGCCGGCCGCGCGGATGTCGTGGACGTAGAGCTTCCCGATCTGGTCGTCCTTGACCTTGCCGACATAGGCGGCGCGCGCCCCGAGGCTGCCGATGCCGACGATGGTGTTGGCAGCCGAACCGCCGGAAACTTCCGTCGCCGGGCCCATGTCCTTGTAGATGGCGGCGGCCCGCGCCTCGTCGATCAGGGACATGCTGCCCTTGGTCATGCCGTGCTTGCCCAGAAAGGCTTCGTCGGTCTTGACCAACACGTCGAACAGCGCGTTGCCGATGCCGAGAACGTCATATTTCACGTCAGCCATTCACCTTGATCCTGTTTGGCGGATTGCGATACCCGCGGAAATCCGCTTCCTGTCGGTCTGAAATCTGGCTCGCGGCCTATCACGACCGGCCCTTCGCGGGCAAGCAACGGTATTATGCAGTTCCGATGATCCGCTCCTTCCTGACCGTCTCGACGGGGACACTGGCTTCACGGCTGCTGGGCTTCGCACGCGATTCCCTGATCGCGGCGCTGCTCGGCACCGGCGCCGTGGCGGACGCGTTTCTGGCGGCATTTCAGCTCGTCAATGTGGTGCGGCGCCTGCTCAGCGAGGGCGCCCTGAATGCGGCGTTGATCCCGGCCTGGCTGCGCGTTCGTGACCGCGAAGGCGAGGCAGCTGCGTCGGCGTTCGCGGGACGCGTGCTGGGTACGGTCAGCGCGGGCCTGATCGCGAGCTCGATCGCGATTGCACTTCTGATGCCGCTGATCGTCATGATTATCGCGCCGGGCTTCGTCGGAAGCGCATCGCTCGATCTCGCCGTCCAGAATGCGCGGCTGATGCTGCCTTATCTCGCCTTCGCGGGACCCGTCACGGTGCTGATGGGCCTGCTCAACGCGCAGGGGCGCTTTGCACTCACCGCGTTCTCGCCGCTGCTGTTCAACATCGCCCTGATCGCCGCGATCACGGCACTCCTGCTGGGGCACGCCGATCCAACCGTCGCCGCGTGGATGCTGGCGGCCACCGTCGGCATCGCCGGCCTGTTACAGCTCCTGATGCTGCTGTCGCAGCGAAGCGCGCGTCTGGCGACACCGTTGCGCGTGAGCTTCGACAAGGACATGCGCGGCTTCTTCGCCAAGGCGATCCCGGGCATGATCGCGAGCTCCGGCCCGCAATGGCTGATGGTTGCCGGCGCGATCATCGCCTCCGCCACGCCCGCCGCGGTCTCCTGGCTCTATTTCGCCAACCGCCTGATCGAGCTGCCGCTCGGTATTGTCGGGGTCGCCATGGGCACGGTGCTGGTGCCGGAGCTGACGCGCGCGGTGAGGAGCGGTGACCGCGACGCGGTTGCCTATGCGGAATCGCGTGCGCTGGAACTCGCGACCGGGCTGGCATTGCCGGCGACGCTCGGCCTGATCGTGCTGGCCGAGCCGATCGTGCGGCTGCTGTTTGAACACGGCGCCTTTGGCGCGGAGGACAGCGCGGCCACGGCGCATGCACTGGTGTGGCTGGCGCTGGGACTGCCGGCACATGTGCTGATCAAGGCGCTGTCCCCGGCCTATTTTGCCCGCAGCGACACGATGACGCCGCTGCTGGCGACCGCGAAAGGGTTCCTGGTCGCGGTCGTACTCGCGATCCTGCTCGGTCACTTTTTCGGCGCGAGCGGGATCGCCGCCAGCATTGCCGCCGGCGCCTGGAGCAGTGCGATCTCGCTGCTCCGGAAAGGCACGCGTGAATTCGGCTTCTCGGTCGATGCCGCCGCCCGCAACCGGCTGCCGCGAATCGTGCTCGCCGCGCTCGCCATGGGCGGCCTGCTGTGGCTGACCGCGGGTCTCTTGCCTGCACAGGCCCATGGGTTCATCCGCTTCATTGCGCTGGGCTCACAGATCGCCGCCGGAATCATCGTCTATGGCTTGCTTCTGCAAATCCTCGGCGTCGCGTCCTGGCGCGAGGCCGCCGGTGCCTTGAAGCGCCCCGCCCAGCCCGATCCCGGCGCCTGAGTTTAGCGAAATTCCCTTGACGGGGCAGCGCCGCTGTTGGAAACGACGCCCCGTATCTTGCAGGGAAGCTGCCATGGCATTCGTTGAACGGGTTTTTTCGGGCGTCCAGCCGACGGGCAATCTGCACCTCGGCAATTATCTCGGCGCGATCGTCAACTTCGTGAAGATGCAGGAAACCCACAACTGCATCTATTGCGTCGTCGACATGCACGCGATCACGCAGAGCGTGGACGTCTGGGGTGGACCGGTCGAGCTCGCGCGCAACACCCGCGAGGTCACCGCGGCGTTCATCGCCAGCGGCATCGATCCGAGCAAGCACATCGTGTTCAACCAGAGCCAGGTCTCGGGCCACGCCGAGCTCGCCTGGATCTTCAACTGCGTCGCGCGCATGGGCTGGCTTGGTCGCATGACCCAGTTCAAGGAGAAAGCCGGCAAGGACCGCGAGAACGCGTCCGTCGGTCTGTTCGACTATCCCGTGCTGATGGCGGCCGACATTCTGCTCTACCGCGCCACCCACGTGCCGGTCGGCGAGGACCAGAAGCAGCATCTCGAGCTGTCGCGCGACATTGCGCAGAAGTTCAACAATGACTTCGCTGACTCGATCCGCAGCCAGGGCGCCAATGACGGCCTGTTCTTCCCGCTGCCGGAACCCTTGATCACGGGCCCGGCGACGCGCGTCATGAGCTTGCGCGACGGCACCAAGAAGATGTCGAAGTCGGACGCCTCGGATAATTCGCGCATCAATCTGACCGACGACGCCGACACCATCGCGCAGAAGGTGCGCAAGGCCAAGACCGACCCGGAGCCGCTGCCGACCGAAGAGAAGGGTCTGGAAGCGCGCCCCGAGGCCGACAATCTCGTCGGCATCTTCGCCGCGCTCTCCGGCCGCTCCAAGGCTGACGTGCTCAGGGATTTCGGCGGCGGCCAGTTCTCCAGCTTCAAGAACGCGCTGGTGGATTTGTGTGTCACCAAACTCGCGCCGATCGCCGGCGAGATGAAGCGCCTCGTCGCCGACCCCGGCCATATCGACGCGATCCTGAACGACGGCGCCGACCGCGCGCGTGCGATCGCCGACGAGACCATGAAGCTCTCGAAGGACATCGTCGGCTTCATTCGCCGGCGCTGAGGCGCGTTCGCGAAACCGCGGCCGACGTCACGGCGCCGGCTGCTTCTGCTCTCCCCAAGCACGACGGAGTGTGGCAGCATGTCAGCCGTGCACATTCCGGGACATGCATGACCAGCAAGCGACTTTGCTTCGAGCCGGGTCACAAGCCCAAATGCCTCGTCATCGTCGACGACACCGCCGAATGGGATCGCGCGGTCTATTACGCCAGCCGCTGGGCGATCCGGGCCGGCGGCGGCGTGGTGATGCTCCGCATCATCGAGCCTGAGCAGCAGAGCCAGGAATGGCTTGGAGTTGCGGACATCATGCGCGCCGAGGCGCAGGAGGCGGCAGAAGCCGCGCTCGACCGTGCCGCCGGCCGCGCCAACGGCATCGCCGCGATCACGCCGGAACGGGTGATCCGCGAAGGCGCCGCAATGGAACAGCTGCTGGCGGTGATCGACGAGGACCCCGACATCGCCATGCTGGTGCTCGCCGCGAATCCCGGCGCGGAAGGCCCGGGGCCATTGGTCTCGCTGCTCGCGCACGCGCTGGGCACGTTCCCGGTGCCGGTGACGGTCATTTCCGGCGCGCTGAGCGACCAGAGCGTGGATTCGCTGTCCTAGACGGCTGCTCTTTCGCCTCGCCTCGTTGGCCGGGAGAGGGATAAGCGGGCGCCCTAACCCGCTGATTTAACAGGTGAACGGCGAACTTACCTCTTGACCGTGCGTTCGCCGTCGCCATCTGCTAGTGGATAGAGCACGCGCCGGCCTTGAACCGGCGACGTCTGGAGAAAACCATGTTCATTCAAACCGAAGCCACCCCCAATCCCGCCACGCTGAAGTTCATTCCCGGCCGCGCCGTGGTCGACGGCGGTCCGATGGAATTTGCGAGCCGCGAATCGGCCGCACGCTCGCCGCTTGCCGAAAAGCTGTTCAAGGTCCCCGGCGTCACCGGCGTGTTCTACGGATCGGACTTCATCACCGTGACCAAGGCGGACGGTGAATGGCAGCAGCTCAAGCCCGCGATCCTCGGCGCCATCATGGAGCACTACATGTCCGGCGCGCCGCTGCTCGCCGACGGTGCCGCCGCGAGCGATTCCGATCTCGACGACGAGGACGAATTCTTCGACGAGGCCGATGCCGAGACGGTCGACATGATCAAGGATCTGATCGAGACCCGCGTGCGGCCCGCGGTCGCCAATGACGGCGGCGACATCACTTTCCGCGGCTTCAAGGATGGTATCGTCTATCTCAACATGAAGGGCTCCTGCGCCGGCTGCCCGTCGTCGACCGCGACGCTCCAGCACGGCATCCAGAACCTGCTCAAGCACTTCGTCCCCGACGTGGTCGAAGTCCGGCCGATGTAAGCGAGCTGCCTTAGGGCGGCCAAAAGCGAGCGTGCCCACCATGTCCGACGAGGTCTGACCGGGCACGCGGTATTCACGTTGTTGTAGCGCAAAGGCGTGGATGGCCGGGACAAGCCCGGCCATGATGGCAAGAACATTGGGCATCATGCGATTGCCAATGCTATGATCGCCTTATGCTGATCCTTGCCATCGATACCGCGCTGGAAGCGTGCGCGGTTACCGTTCTCGACACCGATTCCGGCCAGCTCCTCGCACAGGAGCAGCTTCTGATGAAGCGCGGCCACGCCGAAGCGCTGATGCCGATGATCGCGCGCGTGATGCACTCAGCCAATCTCGCCTTCACCGCGCTCGACCGCATCGCGGTCACCATGGGCCCCGGAAGTTTCACCGGCCTGCGTGTCGGCATTTCGGCGGCTCGCGGCCTTGCGCTTGCTGCGAAGCGGCCCGCCGTCGGCCTGACCACCTTGTCGGCCTATGCCGCCGCCGTCGTCGGCCAAAGCGGAGCGGCGCCGGTGATCTCGGCGATCGACGCGCGGCATGATCACGTCTACTTCCAGATCGTGGCTGGTGACGGCAGCCAGCTGGTACGGCCAGCCGTCGCTCCCATCGACGAAGCGATCGCGGCGTCGCAATTCGGCGCGCCGCATCTGGTCGGCAATGCCGCGAAGATCCTCGCCGAGCGCTGGCCGAAAGATGTGCCGCAGCCGGTCGCGGTCGACGCGCAGCCCGCGCCCGACATCGGCTGGGTCGCATGGCTTGGCGCCGCGGCCGATCCCGCGACAAATCCGGCGCGGCCGTTCTACCTGCGAGCGCCCGACGCAAAGCCGTCCACACAACTGCCGCTTGCAGCACAAGCCGCAAGCTCATGATGAGATGGTTCTCGGAATGGTGGCGCGGCGATACGGCCGTCGTCGAGCCGGCTGTCGCGCGCGACGTCGCACGGCTCGCGCAACTCCACGGCGCCTCGTTCGCGCGCGGTTGGGGCGAAGGCGAGTTCGAGAGCATGCTCAGCGAGCGCAACACGCTGGTGCATCGGTTGCGCCTCGGCCGCAACACCGTGGGCTTCGCGGTGTCGCGGATCGGCGCGGACGAAGCGGAGATCCTCTCGATCGCGGTCGACCAGGCCCATCGCGGACGCGGCCTCTCTCGCACGTTGCTGATGACCCATCTCGGCCACCTGGCAGGCCGCGGCGTGCGCACAATATTTCTCGAAGTCGAGGAAAATAACCAGCCGGCGCGGCGGCTCTACGACCGAACCGGATTCATGGTGGTCGGACGCCGCGAACGCTACTATAAGCAGCCGAACGGGGAACAATTGAACGCACTTCTGATGCGACGTGACTTGTCGTAACATTGATGGCAGAAAGCGCCCCGTCAGGCGGACATCACATGACTGGTCTTAAACCTTCCCCCGCTTCCAAGGCATCCGGCATCGAGGCGCGCTGTGCCGCCACCGGCATGCGCATGACCGAGCAGCGCCGTGTCATCGCCCGCGTGCTCGCGGAGGCGGTCGATCATCCCGATGTCGAGGAACTGTATCGCCGTTGCGTCGCCGTCGACGACAAGATCTCGATCTCGACCGTGTATCGCACCGTCAAACTGTTCGAGGATGCGGGCATCATCGAGCGCCATGACTTCCGCGAAGGCCGCGCGCGCTACGAGCAGATGCGCGACAGCCATCACGACCACCTCATCAACCTGCGCGACGGCAAGGTGATAGAGTTCACCTCCGAGGAGATCGAGAAGCTCCAGGCGGAGATCGCCCGCAAGCTCGGTTACAAGCTGGTCGATCATCGGCTCGAACTCTATTGCGTCCCGCTCGACGACGACAAACCCACAAGTTAGTGGCCATCGATCTCGTCATCTTCGATTGCGACGGCGTGCTCGTGGACAGCGAGGTGATCTCCTGTCGCGCGCATGCGGATGTGCTGTCGAGGCACGGCTATCCGATCACATCGGAGCAGGTGCTGGTCCGCTTTCTCGGCGTATCCGAGAAAGACGCACGGCGAATGGTCGAACAGGAGATCGGCCGCAATCTTCCCGATGATCTCGAAAGCCAAGTGAATGCGGCGACGCTGCAATTCTATGCCAGCGATTTGCAGCCGATCACCCATGTGGCCGCAGCGATTGGCGCAATCGATTTGCCCAAATGCGTTGCGTCGAGCGGCACGCCGGAGAAGATCCACCACGGCCTGACCTGCGCCGGTCTCTACGATCTGCTCGCTCCGAACATCTTTTCGGCGAGCCAGGTCGCGCGCGGCAAGCCCGCGCCCGATCTCTTTCTTTTCGCCGCCGCGCAGATGAAGGTCGTGCCGGAGCGGTGCCTCGTGATCGAGGACAGCGTCCCCGGGGTGACTGGCGCGCATGCCGCCGGGATGACCGTGCTGGGCTTTCACGGTGGCAGCCATTGCCCACCAGGCCACGCGGAAAGACTACGGGCCGCCGGGGCCGGATTGACGTTCGACGATATGCGGCAATTGCCGGAGCTGGTCCGGCGGGTCGCGGCGAACACTGTGGCGGGCTGAATCCCTCCTCTCGGCGTCATTCCGGGGCGATGCGCCAGGATCGACCCGGAATCTCGTGCCAAACCTCTGGATTCCGGGTTCGCGACTACGTCGCGCCCCGGAATGACGACCGAAAGACCCCCAATCGCTGGATTTCCGCGGCCCCAGCCTATATCTGAGGGCGGTCCTCCCACCTCAATTCCGGGTTCCATGACGCCGCCGCGCAAGCTGCACATCAAATCATATGGCTGCCAGATGAACGTCTACGATGCCCAGCGCATGGTGGACACGCTGGCCCCGGAAGGATTCGTGGAGACGGCCAGCGCTGATGACGCCGATCTCGTCATCCTCAACACCTGTCATATCCGCGAGAAGGCCTCAGAAAAGGTCTATTCGGAGCTCGGCCGCCTGCGCGTCGCCAAGGACGCCGCCGCGCGCGATGGGCGCACCATGCAGATCGCGGTCGCGGGCTGCGTGGCACAGGCCGAGGGCGAGGAGATCGTGCGCCGTGCACCCGCGGTCGATGTCGTCGTCGGTCCGCAGAGCTATCATCATTTGCCGCAGCTGTTGAAGCGCGCCGGCAATGAGGGCCGCGCCATCGAGACCGAATTCCCGGCTCAAGACAAGTTCGGCTTCCTCGCCCCGCCCAAGCCCGGCGCGATCCGCGCCCGCGGCATTTCCGCTTTTGTCACGGTGCAGGAAGGCTGCGACAAGTTCTGCACCTTCTGCGTCGTGCCTTACACGCGTGGCTCGGAAGTCTCGCGGCCGGTGACAAAGATCGTCGACGACGTGAAGCGGCTCACCGAGAACGGCGTGCGCGAGCTCACGCTGATAGGACAGAATGTCAACGCCTATCACGGCGAGGGACCGGACGGAAAAAGCTGGCCGCTCGGCAGGCTGCTGGAGCACCTCGCGGCGCTCCCGGGCGTCGCGCGGCTGCGTTATTCGACCAGCCATCCGCGCGATGTCGATGACAGCTTGATTGCAGCCCATCGCGATCTCGGCGCGCTGATGCCCTTCGTGCACCTGCCGGTGCAGTCGGGCTCGGACCGGATTCTGGCCGCCATGAACCGGAAACATACCGCCGATGATTATCGGCGTGTCGTCGACCGTTTCCGGTCCGCACGCCAAGACATTGCTTTTTCATCAGATTTTATCGTCGGCTTCCCGGGCGAGAGCGAGCAAGATTTTCTCGCCACCCTCGCGCTCGTCACGCAAATCGGCTACGCTGCGGCATATTCGTTCAAATACTCCGCCCGGCCGGGAACGCCGGCCGCGGACATGCAGGAGACGGTGTCCCCTTCCGAGATGGACCAGCGATTGGAGCGGCTCCAGGAACTGATCGACAGCCAGCAATCGGCCTTCAACAAGGCTGCGATTGGCTCAACGGTCGATGTGCTGTTCGAGCGTCCGGCCCGCAAGGACGGCCAGATCGTCGGCCGCACCGCATTCCTCCAGCCCGCGCATGTGATGGCCTCGCCCGACATCATCGGACAAATCCTGCCGGTCCGGATCGACAGCCTTGAACGCTACAGCTTCCTCGGTGAGCTCGCCATGGCGCACGAGCCCGCTTTATCACCCATCGCCACTGGAGCCTGAACCCTTGCCCAAAAGCGCATCGGATTCGTCTTCTTCCATCGCTCCCAGCCGCAAATTTGACCGCGACATGCAGGTTCCGCCCGAGACCCAGGTCGTCATCGATTTCGACGACAACCGCGCCGCGTCCGCGCTAGTTGGCCCTTATGGCCAGCATCTGGCACAGATCGAACGGCGGCTCGGCGTCGTCGTCGATTCCAAGGGCAACCACATCACCATCGGCGGCTCGCGCGACGGCTGCGATGCCGCGCGCCGGGTGCTGGAGACGCTCTACGCCCAGGCCGTGAAGGGACAGGATCTCGACCAGGGCGAGGTCGAGGGCGCGATCCGTGCCGTGATCGCGCAGGGCTCGCTGTTCGAGTTCGACGCCAAGTCGGCCAAATCCACCTTCGACAGCATCAATCTGCGCAAGCGCCCGGTGCGTGCGCGCACGGCGGCGCAGGATTCCTACATCCGCGCGCTGAAGCGCCACGAGTTGGTGTTCGGCATCGGCCCCGCCGGCACCGGCAAGACCTGGCTCGCGGTCGCGCATGCCGCGCAGCTGTTCGAGCGCAAGGAAGTCGACAAGATCATCCTGTCGCGCCCGGCGGTGGAAGCCGGCGAGCGGCTCGGCTTTTTGCCCGGCGATCTCCGCGAGAAGGTCGATCCTTATCTTCGCCCGATCTACGACGCGCTCTATGACCTGATGGACGCGCGCATTGTCGAGCGCGCGCTGCAGACCGGCGAGATCGAGATCGCGCCACTCGCCTTCATGCGCGGTCGCACGCTCACCAACGCGGCCATCATCCTGGACGAGGCGCAGAACACCACGTCGATGCAGATGAAGATGTTTTTGACCCGCCTTGGCGAAAACAGCCGCATGATCGTCACCGGCGATCCCTCGCAGATCGACTTGCCGAACGGCCAGACCTCGGGCCTCGCCGAGGCGACGCGCCTGCTGAGCGGCGTCGAAGGCATTGCGCAAGTTCATTTCAAGGCCGAAGACGTGATCCGCCACGAGCTCGTGGCGCGGATCGTCTCCGCCTACGAAGGGTCGCCGCAGCGGCCGGCCGCCGGTAAATCCTGACGAGGCAGCAACCGGACCATATGGGCGCGGACACGGCGCCCCTTCGTTCGGAACAAGGACAATGTCACACCCCAACCTTCCCATCACCGAGGTCCTCGTCGTCGCCGATTGCTGGCAGCGGGAGCCCGAATCCGAAGCCGTGATCCAGCGCGCCGTGGCGGCCGCCGCCGAGAATGTCGACGAAGACGTTGCGGAGGCGGAAGTGGCGGTAATGCTGACCGATGATGCCGGCATCCGCACGCTGAACAGCAACTGGCGCGGCATCGACAAGCCGACCAACGTGCTGTCGTTTCCCGCGCTGCAGCCGGAAGGCGACTGGAAGCCAGGCGATGCGCCGCGCATGCTGGGCGACATTGCGATCGCCTACGAGACCATGCGGCGTGAGGCGGACGAGGAACAAAAACCGTTCGATCATCATTTGAGCCATCTCGCCGTGCACGGTTTCCTGCATCTGGTCGGCTACGACCACGAAAACGAAGACGACGCCGAGGAAATGGAAGCGCTCGAACGAGAGATCCTGGCTCATCTCGGCATTCCCGACCCCTATGCCGACCGCCCAGGGACGCATTGAGATGCCGGATTCCGACCCGATTCAGGACAATCCGCGCAACACGGCCAATTTACCGGTCGTGGTGACCTCAGGCGAGGTGATGCGCCCGACCGCCGATGGCTGGCTGCTGCGCGCCATCCGGACGTTGTTCGGCTGGAAGGCGGGTTCGGTGCGCGACGACCTCCAGGTCGTGCTCGACGCCACGACTCCCGACGACACCGGCTTCTCGACGGTCGAGCGCACCATGCTGCGCAACATCCTCGGCCTGCACGAGCGTCGCATCGCCGACGTCATGGTGCATCGCGCCGACATCGTCGCGGTGAAGCGCGACATCCCGCTCGGCGAGTTGATGGACCGTTTCGAGAGCGCCGGCCATTCGCGCCTTGTGGTCTACAACGAGACGCTCGACGATCCCGTCGGCATCGTCCATATCCGCGATCTGCTCGCCTTCATGACCGCGCGTGCGCGCGTGTCGGGGGTCACGAAAACCAAGCGCAAGAAACCGCTGCCGGCCGGGCTCGATCTGCGTACGGTCGATCTCGCGCTGCCGCTCGAAGAAGCGCGCATCATCCGCAAGCTGCTCTACGTGCCGCCGTCGATGCGGGCGATCGACCTGCTCGCGCAGATGCAGGCCACTCGCATCCATCTGGCGCTGGTGGTCGACGAATATGGCGGCAGCGACGGGCTGGTCTCGCTCGAGGACATCGTCGAGCAGATCGTCGGCGAGATCGACGACGAGCATGACAGCGACGAGCCGCCCTCGATCGTGCGGCTGCCCGACAACGCCTTCATCGCGGACGCCCGCGCCAGCCTCGACGACGTCCGCACCGTGATCGGCGAGGACTTCGTCACCGGGGAGGCCGGCGAGGAAGTGGAGACGCTGGGCGGCTACCTCGTCAGCTTCGTCGGGCGCCTGCCGGTGCGCGGCGAGGTGATCTCGGGCCCCGGCCATTACGAGATCGAGGTGCTCGATGCCGATCCACGCCGGGTCAAGCGGCTGCGGATCTCGACACGGAAGGAGCGTCCCGCGCCGCGCACCCAGCGCGAGAGCCGGCGCCGCGAGGCTGCGCCGGATGGCAGCCAGCCGACGGCCAGCGACACGCCCACCCCGCCGCCAAGCGACGGGACTGGTCCGCAGTGAGCCCTTTCCAGCGATTTCGCCAGATCGCGCTTGCCATCATCCTGACCTGGGGATGGAAGCGCGCGCTCGTCGCGATGGCTGCCGGTGCGCTCTCGGTGCTGGCGCTGGCGCCGTTCAACGCCTTCCCGGTGCTGTTCATCACTTTCCCGGTGCTGGTCTGGCTGATCGACGGCGCCGGCGCCGGACGATATCGCGGCGTCCCCGCCGCGGCGCTGACCGGTTACTGGTTTGGCCTCGGCTATTTCGTGCCCGGCCTCTACTGGATCGGCTACGCCTTCTTCGTCGATGCCGATGTGTTCGCCTGGCTGACGCCGTTCGCCGTGCTGGGCCTGCCGGCCTATCTGTCCATCTTCACGGCAATGGGCTTTGCGCTCGCCCGCCTGCTCTGGACCAAGAACGCCACGCGCGTGCTTGCGCTCGCGGCAAGTCTCACCATCACCGAATGGCTGCGCGGCCATGCGCTGACCGGCTTCCCCTGGAACGCGTTCGGCTATGCGTTGTCCGAGCCGCTGCCGCTGGCACAAACGGCGTCGCTGATCGGCCTGTGGGGCATGACGTTCCTGACGGTTGCGATCTTCGCGAGCCCCGCGGCGCTGATCGACCGCACGCCCGATCGCCGCCTGGCGTGGCGCGCACCGGCCGCAGCCCTGGCGCTCCTGCTGGTCATGGGTATCTTCGGCGCGATCCGCCTGTCGCTCCATCCGACCACGATGGTCGCCGGCACCAAATTGCGCCTGATGCAGCCGAATCTCCAGCAGGACGCGAAATTCAACTACGCCGCCAAGGCGGAGGTGATGAAGAAATATCTGGCCTTGTCGGACCGCGCCTCCGGACCGCAATCGACCGGCGTGCGCGATGCCACCATCCTGATCTGGCCGGAATCCGCCTTTCCGTTCTTCCTGACGCGCGAAGCCGATGCGATGGCGCTAATCGCGGAGCTTCTGCCCAAGGGCACGGTGCTGATCACGGGCTCGGTCCGCGCGCCCGACCTGCCGCGGGGCACGCCGATCACCCGCGCCTATAATTCGATCTACGTGATCGACCACGACGGCGGCGTGCTCTCTGTGTACGACAAGCTGCATTTGGTGCCGTTCGGCGAATTTCTTCCCTACCAGGGCCTGATGGAGAAGCTCGGTTTCGAGCAACTCACGCGTGTGCGCGGCGGCTTCATTCCCGGCACCGTGCGGCATGCGCTGGCGGTCCCCGGCGCGCCCTCCGCGCTGCCGCTGATCTGCTACGAGGCAATCTTTCCCGGCGAGGTGGCTGGACGCAATGAACGTCCAGGCTGGATCGTGAATCTCACCAATGACGGCTGGTTCGGAATCTCGACCGGCCCCTACCAACACCTCGAACAGGCGCGAATGCGCGCGATCGAGCTCGGATTGCCGCTGGTTCGCTCCGCCAATACCGGCGTTTCCGCAGTGATCGATCCGGTGGGACGCATCGTCGCCAGCCTCGGTCTCGGGATCGAAGGCATTTTGGATGCAAATCTGCCCGCCGCGATCCCGCCGACCATCTATGCGCGCGTGGGCGATGTACCCGCGGCCATGCTTGTCGCGCTCGCCGTGTTTTGGGCGGTCCGCCGACGTGTTGCCAAACGGCATCCCTGATCACGCAGCCGCGGCCGATAACTTTTGACAACCGTAGTCCCACGGTTGACAGACTGCACGCGGCCTCCTCATTCTGCACCGGCTGCAAAAGACAGTGGGCATTGCTAAATTTCTCCGCAATGTTTTCCAATAACAGGGTCTGATTTTGACGTTGCTTACACCTGAGGCATTCCTGATTGCGCCGAAGGTGATGTTTGGAGGGCTGAGGAAATGTCGAAAGCGCCCAACCCTGTTGACAAATATGTCGGCAGTCGCGTGCGGATGCGCCGCATCATGTTGGGCATGAGCCAGGAAAAGCTCGGTGAAGCTTTGGGCCTGACCTTCCAACAAGTTCAGAAATACGAGAAGGGCACAAATCGGGTCGGCGCGAGCCGCATCCAGCAAATTGCCGAAATTCTCCAGGTGCCTGTGTCGTTCCTGTTCGAGGGCGGTCCGAGCGGCGTGGCGGGGCCGGACGGCTTCGCAGAAGGCGCATCGCCGTCTTACGTCTCGGATTTCCTCGCGACTTCCGAAGGACTCGCCTTGACCAAGGCGTTCACCCGAATCACCGATTCGAAGATGCGCCGCTCGATCGTCGATCTCGTCGAGCAGATCGCGGCCCGCGAAGGCCCCGACAAGCGCTGACGCGCCATCTCAATCCGATTTGAGGCTGCGTCAAATCTGGCCTATGTCGTCATTTGCGGCCGCGCTTTGATGCGCGTCTCCCTCGATGATGCGATTCAAAGGCACAGATGCGCTCATGACCGGCTCCAATTGGTTCGATTCTCAAACTATTCTCGATGGTATCCGCCGCTGGGTGGAGGTCGAGACGCCAACGGACGCGCCTGAACAGGTCAACAAGCTGGTCTCGATGGTCGCGGAGCAATACCGCGATCTCCCTGTCACGCTTGAGCGCATCGCCGGCGTCGATGGTTGCGGCGATCATCTCGTGGCGCGCTCGACCTGGGGCCAGGACCTGCCGGGCATCCTGGTGCTGAGCCACCTCGATACCGTTCACCCCATGGGATTTATCGAGCGCCTGCCGTTCAAGGTCGAAGGCGACAGCGCGTTCGGTCCCGGCATCTACGACATGAAGGGCGGCGCCTACATCGCCCACCACGCCTTTCGCGCGCTTTGTGCCACGGCCGATCGCTCGCCGCTCGGCATCACCCACCTATTCACCTCCGACGAGGAGATCGGCAGCCCCACCTCTCGCGCACTCATCGAGACCGAAGGGCGCAAGGCGAAGTACGTCCTGGTGACGGAGCCGGCCCGCGATGGCGGCAAGATCGTCACCGGCCGCAAGGGCGTCGGGCGATTCGAAGTGTTCATCAAGGGCGTGCCCGCGCATGCCGGCACGCGGCCCCAGGATGGGCGCAGCGCGATCCGCGAGCTCGCCAATGTCATCCTGGCGCTGGAAGCGATGAACGATCTCGCGCGCGGCGTCACCGTCAATGTCGGCGTGGTGCGCGGCGGCACGCGGCCCAACGTGACGCCGGAAGAAGCCCACGCCGAAGTCGATCTGCGCGTGCTGAGCTTCAAGGACGCGGATGAATTCGTCGGCAAGATCCTCGCCCTGACATCGAGGACGGATGGCGTCACCGTCAAGGTCACGGGCGGACTCAATCGTCCGCCTTACGAGAAGAGCAATGCCGGCGCCTCGCTGTACGAACATGCAAAGACGGTTGCCACGGAGATCGGCTTCGAGCTGGTCGACGTTCACACCGGCGGCGGCTCGGACGGTAATTTCACCGCCGCCCACACCGCGACGCTCGACGGGCTCGGCGTCGACGGCAAGGGCGCGCACACACATTACGAGCAGCTCTATGTCTCGTCGCTCGAACCGCGCGCGCGGCTGCTCCATCGCCTGTACCAGACGCTACGATGAGTGAGCGCAAATCAGATCCCGATCGCGAGGACAGCGAGCGCGCTTTCTTCGGACGCCGCAAGGGCCACAAGCTCAGGCAGCACCAGGCCGAGCTGATCGATCATCTGCTGCCGCGTCTTGCGCTCGCCATCGACCGCGAAGCACCGGCGGATGCCCGCGAGATCTTCGCCCCCGCAGTCGACGATTTGCGGCTCGAGATCGGCTTCGGCGGCGGCGAGCATCTTGCGGCGGAAGCGCAAAGCTTCGCCACAACCGGCTTCATCGGCTGTGAGCCTTACGTCAACGGCATGGCGAAGATCCTCGCGCAGATCGAGGCCGCCGACATCGGCAACGTCCGCCTGTTCGCAGGCGATGCCGCCGAGCTCCTGGCCTGGCTGCCGAAGGCTTCGCTGTCGCGGATCGACCTGATCCATCCCGACCCCTGGCCGAAACGGCGGCACTGGAAGCGGCGCTTCGTCCAGGACCGGACCATCGCCGCGATGGCGCACGTGTTGAAAGCCGGCGGCGAATTTCGTTTCGTCTGCGACATCGACGATTACTGCGCCTGGACGCTGTCGCATCTGTCGTGCTCGCAGGACTTTGTCTGGCTCGCGGAGCGCGCCGATGATTTTCGCCTGCCGTGGGACGGATACACAATGACGCGCTACGGCCGAAAGGCCACGCGCGAAGGCCGCAAGGCGGCGTATCTGCGGTTTCGACGGGTCTAGATCGTCTGCCGGTTGCGCCAGAAATTCACGACGCGCTCGGCGGTCGTCGGCATCAGCCGCGTGAAATTCGCGCGCGCCTGCTCGAGATCGGCGTCGGCTGGCGTGCGATTCGGGCCGTACCACATCAGGATCAGTGCACGCACTGTCGGCCAGCCGAGATTCAGCATCCGCCCCAGAACCAGAATTGGATCGTAGCGGTCACCTGTGATCAGGCGGTCGAGGACCGAGAGGCGGACGCCGGACATCGCCGAGAGCGAAGCGATCGCCTCCTCGTATTTGTGGGCCTTGGCAAAGCCAAGCAGCGCGCTCTCGCCAAGATGGCCCCCGCGATGCAAGGCCAGAACCGTACGTTGCGCTCCCGAGAAATCGCGACGCGGGCCCGGCGGCAGCGTGGCTTCCTCGATGGCCGCCATGGCGCGCTTGATCTCGACCTGGCGCACGGGATTGACCACGCTCGAGAGGCGACGGCGGATGACGTCGAGCGTGCCGTCGAGAAGTTGTTTCAGGTTCTCACCCGAAAGATCGCTGCGCTGTCCGATCCTGAGCGTCAGCACGCCATCCTGCGCGGCACGCTTGATCAGCTCCGAATAGCTGCCAGGCGAGAACTCCGCGCCGGAATTGCCCGCGGCGCGGCGTACCACGTCACGATCGCCGCGCTCGACCAGCACGTCGGTGACGACAGCCGACAGCGTGGGGCGCTCGCTCATCGCCAGCAGATGGCCATGGCCCTTCAGTCGCGCGATCTCGACGAGGGCGGCGTCGTCGAGCACGGGCGAATGGCGCAGCACGGGGCCCGCCACCGCGATTTCGTTTTCGTGCGCGAGCTGACTCACGAGATGCCGGGGCGCGTTGTTCAGGCGCGAGAAGCGTTCGGCGAGATCGACGCGCGAGGCGAGCTCGGCATGCGGGACGAGATCAATCAGCAAATTATCGAAGAGATCGATGACATCGGGACGGAGGTTCTCGGCGTCCTGAAAGAACAATTGGGAGATGGCGTGCGCGATCTCGCCGCGACGCCGCGGGTCGCCGCGTTTGACGATATCGTCCAGTCCGGGAATGAGCGACGTGGCAACGGTCATGAAAACGCAAACTCGTACGGGGCACGCCGCGGGTGCGCCCTTGGTCCAAGCCGCCCCACAAGCAAGGAATTTAGGCCTCGGAGGTGAAGGAAGCGTTGCGTGGGGCCGCAGGCCGGGCGCAAAAAGCCCGGCCTGCCCTGCATGGGCCTTGTCCGGGAAGACGGAAAGGGCTATATCAGCGCCAATTCATCTTCTCATACGATCCGCGTAGTGAGAGTGGGCCCGAAAGGACCCGCTCTTTTTTATTACCTGAACGCGGCTTGGTGGAAGATGTGCGGCCCGGCGATCTGTCGGGCGAGTTCCGAAGCGAGCTTTGAGATCTTAAACCAAGCCTTAACCATATCGAGCGCCTTGACCTCTGACATGACCGAACCGAACCCTGGTTCCACGGATGCCGAATTGCTGGCCGAGCCGAGGCTCGTAGTCGAGCCGGGCGTCGCGGCACGGGTGTCCGCGGTCGCGGGGCCGGTGCTCGAAGGCATGGGCTACCGCCTGGTGCGGATCCGCATTTCCGGGGAATCCGGCTGCACTGTGCAGGTTATGGCCGAGCGGCCGGACGGCTCGATGCAGATCGAGGATTGCGAGGCGATCTCGCGGGCACTGTCGCCCGTGCTCGACGTCGCCGACCCCGTCGATCGCGCCTATCGGCTGGAAATCTCCTCGCCGGGGATCGACCGCCCGCTGGTGCGCCGCTCCGATTTCGAGCGTTATGTCGGCCACCTGGTGAAGATCGAGATGGCGGTCGCCCATGAGGGGCGGAAGCGGTTCCGCGGCACGATCGGCCCCGTCGAAGGCGACCGCGTGCATCTGCATCGCGACGACATCAAGGCGGGCGAGGCTGCCGACGTTCTCCTGACGATGGAAGACATCGCCGAGGCACGGCTGGTGCTGACGGACGAGCTGATCGCGGAATCCATGCGCCGCGGCAAGGCCCAGGCACGCGAAATGCGCCGCAATCTCGGCCTGGAGCCGCCGGCGGCACCGCACGCCAGCATCAGCGAGAAAACGACCAAGAACACGAAGCCGATAAAGAAGCCGGCGCCGACCCCTACAAAGAAGCCGGCTCCGACCAATACCAAGAAACATCGCCTGGCCGCCGAACGCGCGCGACGGGGCGAGATCGATCCTGACGAAGGAGACTAGCCATGGCAGTCAGCGCCAATCGACTTGAATTGCTTCAGATCGCCGACGCCGTTGCGCGCGAGAAATCGATCGACCGCGGTATCGTCATCGCGGCGATGGAGGATGCCATCGCCAAGGCGGCGCGGGCCCGTTACGGCAGCGAGACCGACGTTCACGCCGAGATCGACCCGAAGAAGGGCGAGCTTCGGCTGTCGCGCCACATGCTGGTGGTCGAGACGGTCGAAAACCATTCCAACCAGATCTCGCTGGTGGATGCGCAGCGCGCCAATCCCGGTGCCCAGGTCGGCGACACCATTGCTGACACCCTGCCGCCGCTGGAATATGGCCGCATCGCCGCGCAATCCGCCAAGCAGGTGATCGTGCAGAAGGTGCGCGAAGCCGAGCGCGACCGGCAATATATGGAATTCAAGGACCGCATCGGCGACATCGTCAACGGCGTCGTCAAGCGCGTCGAATATGGCAGCGTGATCGTCGATCTCGGCCGCGGCGAGGCCATCATCCGCCGCGACGAGATGCTGCCGCGCGAAGTATTCCGGAACGGCGACCGGGTCCGCGCCTATATCTTCGACGTCCGCCGCGAGACCCGCGGCCCGCAGATCTTCCTCTCCCGCACCCATCCGCAGTTCATGGCCAAGCTGTTCGCGCAGGAAGTGCCCGAGATCTATGATGGCATCGTCGAGATCAAGGCGGTCGCCCGCGATCCCGGCTCGCGCGCAAAAATCGGCGTGATTTCCCGTGATTCCTCGGTCGATCCGGTCGGCGCCTGCGTCGGTATGCGCGGTTCGCGCGTGCAGGCGGTGGTGAACGAATTACAGGGTGAGAAGATCGACATCATCCCCTGGTCGCCCGACATCGCGACCTTCGTCGTCAACGCGCTGGCGCCGGCCGAGGTCTCCAAGGTCGTCATCGACGAAGACCGCGAGCGCATCGAGGTCGTCGTGCCCGACACCAACAACCAGCTCTCGCTGGCGATCGGCCGCCGCGGCCAGAATGTGCGTCTGGCCTCGCAGCTCACCGGCTGGGACATCGACATCCTGACCGAGCAGGAGGAATCGGAGCGCCGCCAAGCGGATTTCGAGAACTCCACCCGCGTCTTCATGGAATCGCTCAATGTCGACGAAGTTGTCGGCCAATTGCTGGCGTCCGAAGGCTTCACCTCGGTCGAGGAACTCGCGATGGTGGACATCAAGGAACTTGCCGGCATCGAGGGTTTCGACGAGGAGACCGCGCAGGAACTCCAGAACCGCGCTCGTGAATATCTCGAACAGCTGGAAGCCGAGATCGAGGCCAGGCGTAAGGAGCTCGGCGTCGAGGACGCAGTGAAGGACGTGCCCGGCGTCACCTCGAAGATGCTGGTGAAGTTCGGCGAGAACGACATCAAGACGGTCGACGACCTCGCCGGTTGCGCCACGGACGATCTGGTCGGCTGGACCGAGCGCAAGGAGGGCGGCGAGCAGACCAAATATCCGGGCGCGCTCGATGGCCTCGAAATTTCCCGTGACGATGCTGAAGCGATGATCATGCAGGCCCGTGTCAAGGCCGGCTGGATCACCGAGGCCGATCTCGCCAAGCCCGCCGAAGAGGCCGAGGCGACCGAAGATCAGCCGGCTTAAGGCGAAGGAGGATGTCACCCGGATGCTCGCCGATACTGACCCCGAACTCGACCATGGACCGCGGACCGAAAGGTCCGCGACCGTGCGGATGTGTGCGGTCAGCCGCGAGGTCCGGCCGGTCGACGAGCTGATCCGCTTCGTCGTCTCTCCCCAAGGGCACATAGTTCCCGATCTCAAGCGCAAGCTGCCCGGACGCGGCATGTGGGTCACCGCCTCGCGCGAGGTGGTTGCGGAAGCCGTTCGGCGTCACCATTTTACGAAAGCCTTCAAGCGCGAGCTGCGAATCCCTCAGACGCTTCCCGCCGACCTCGAGGCGCTCCTGGTCCGGAGCGTGGTCGAAGCCCTTGGGATTGCGGCCAAGGCGCGCCAGATCGTCGCCGGTTTCGGCAAGGTCGAAAGCGCGCTTCGGGAAGGTACGGTCGAGGTCCTGATCCATGCCAGCGACGGGGCCGCGGACGGAATCCGCAAATTGGACATGCTGGCGCGTCAAAATGAGGGAAATCGCGGCGCCAAGCCGCAGATTCCCGTCGTCACCGCACTAAAATCGACAGAATTGGATTTGGCACTTACCCGGTCAAATGTGATACATGCTGCCCTGCTCGCGGGCCCGGCGAGCAAGTCATTCCTGTCACGTAGCCAGATGCTGGTCCGATACCGGATGGCGGACGCTGACAGGACTGCCGAAAAGCCCGGCCAGGATTTCTGAGAGACAACGACCACCCGATAGCACGGTGCGGCAACGCACAACGACAACAAGATCAGGATTAGGACTGCTTAATGGTTGATACCAAGACCCCTGGCGACAAGAAGCTGAGCGTTCCGAGCAAGACGCTATCGCTCAAGCCGCGCGTCGAAACGGGCACCGTGCGCCAGAGCTTCAGTCATGGCCGTAGCAAGCAGGTCGTGGTCGAGAAGCGGGGCAAGCGCCGCATCGACGGCAGCCCCGAGCCACAGGTGGCCGAGGTGGCGAAGCCCGCGCCGGCCGCCGCGCCCAAGCCTGCTCCGGCCCGCCCCGCGCCGCCGCGCAACGCCGGCTCCGGCGTGGTGCTGCGTACGCTGACCGAGGACGAACGTTCCGCCCGCGCCAGCGCGCTGGCCGATGCCAAGGTGCGCGAAGTCGAAGAGCGCCGCCATGCCGAGGAAGAGGCCCAGCGCCGCGCGGTCCGCGAAAGCGCCGAGCGTGCCGATCGCGAGGCCGCCGAAGCCCGCCGCAAGGCCGAGGAGGAGCGTCACCGTCACGAAGAGGAAGCCAAGCGGAAGGCCGAAACCGAGGCCAAGAAGCGTTTTGGCGAAGGCGAGCAACCGCAATCCGCCGCGCGCCCCGCAACGGCGACCTCGGCCGCTCCTGCAGCGCGCCCCGGTGCGCCCATGGCGCGCCCCGGCACAACCACCACGGCACGCCCGGGAACAACGACCGCGCGGCCGGGAACGACCACGCAGCGGCCGGGAGGCCCGGTGGGCCGCGCCCCCGCTGTCGCAGCCGGACCCGACGAGGACGAGGGTCCGCGCCAGATCCGTCGCGGCCCCGGCGGCGCTGCGCGGCCTGTGGTCGCTCCCAAGCCCACCCACAAGCCCGGCCCGCAGAAGGAGCGCGGCCGCCTGACGGTCGTCACCGCCTTCAATGCCGACGACGTCCGCGAGCGCTCGATCGCCTCGTTCCGCCGCCGCACCCAGCGTCTGAAGGGCCATGCCGCGAACGAGCCGAAAGAAAAGCTCATCCGCGAGGTGGTCATTCCGGAAGCGATCACCATCCAGGAGCTCGCCAACCGCATGTCGGAGCGCGCGGTGGAAATCATCCGCATGCTGATGAAGCAGGGCGCGATCCACAAGATCACCGACGTGATCGATGCCGACACTGCGCAGCTGATCGCCGAGGAGCTTGGTCACACCGTCAAGCGCGTTGCCGCGTCCGACGTTGAAGAAGGCCTGTTCGACGCCATCGACGATTCCACCGACACCGAGCCGCGCTCGCCGGTGGTGACCGTGATGGGTCACGTCGACCACGGCAAGACCTCGCTGCTCGACGCGCTCCGCCATGCCAACGTCGTCTCCGGCGAAGCCGGGGGCATCACCCAGCATATCGGCGCCTATCAGGTGCTGTCGCCCGAAAGCGGCAAGAAGATCACCTTCATCGACACGCCCGGCCACGCCGCGTTCACCGCGATGCGCGCCCGCGGCGCCAAGGTGACCGACATCGTCGTGCTGGTGGTTGCGGCTGACGACGGCGTGATGCCGCAGACGATCGAAGCCATCAACCACGCCAAGGCGGCGCGGGTGCCGATCATTGTTGCCATCAACAAGATCGACAAGCCCGACGCCAAGCCCGAGCGCGTGCGCACCGAGCTGCTCCAGCACGAGGTGCAGGTCGAATCCTTCGGCGGCGAAGTCGTCGATGTCGAAGTGTCGGCGAAGAACAAGACCAATCTCGACAAGCTGCTCGAGATGATCGCGCTTCAGGCCGACATCCTCGACCTCAAGACCAATTCGGATCGTCCGGCCGAAGGCACCGTGATCGAAGCCAAGCTCGATCGTGGCCGCGGTCCGGTCGCGACCGTTCTGGTCCAGCGCGGCACGCTCCGTGTCGGTGACATCATCGTCGCCGGCGCCGAAATGGGCCGCGTCCGCGCGCTGATCTCGGATCAGGGCGAGACGGTGCAGGAGGCAGGTCCGTCGGTGCCGGTCGAGGTGCTCGGCTTCAACGGTCCGCCGGAAGCCGGCGATCGTCTCGCCGTGGTCGAGAACGAAGCCCGCGCCCGTCAGGTCACCAGCTACCGCGCGCACCAGAAGCGCGAGAACGCGGCTGCCTCGATCTCCGGCATGCGCGGCTCGCTCGAGCAGATGATGTCGCAGTTGAAGACGGCGGGCCGCAAGGAATTCCCGCTGATCATCAAGGCCGACGTGCAGGGCTCGCTGGAAGCGATCCTCGGCTCGCTGGAGAAGCTCGGCACCGACGAAGTCGCCGCGCGCATCCTGCATGCCGGTGTCGGCGGCATCTCGGAATCGGACGTGACGCTCGCGGAAGGCTTCAACGCCGCGATCATCGGCTTCTCGGTTCGTGCGAACAAGGAGGCCGCTGCGGCCGCCAAGCGCAACGGCATCGAGATCCGTTACTACAACATCATCTACGACCTCGTGGACGACGTGAAGAAGGCCATGAGCGGCCTGCTCGCGCCGACCCTGCGGGAAACCATGCTCGGCAATGCCGCGATCCTTGAGATCTTCAACATCTCCAAGGTCGGCAAGGTCGCCGGCTGCCGCGTCACCGACGGCACCGTGGAACGCGGCGCCAACGTGCGCCTGATCCGCGACAACGTCGTCGTGCACGAAGGCAAGCTGTCGACGCTGAAGCGCTTCAAGGACGAAGTGAAGGAAGTCCAGTCCGGTCAGGAATGCGGCATGGCCTTCGAGAACTATCACGACATGCGCGCCGGTGACGTCATCGAGTGTTACCGCGTGGAGACGATCCAGCGCTCCCTGTAAGTCCAAATCTTACCGAAGCGCCTGAATCTTTTTTTGAACTGAATTGCGGGAGTGCGATGGCCGGATTTTTTTCCGGCCATCCACCCCTCTTCGTTTCAACAAGACAAATGACAGTGCCAGTGCCCCAAACGCGGGCATGACGAGGTGATTTTCAGACCATGCCCCGCCATCATCAGAAAAAGAGTTCCGCGTCCGGCGGCTCGCAACGTCAGTTGCGGGTCGGCGAGCAGGTTCGCCATGCGATAGCCGAGATTCTGGCGCAAGGCAGCGTGCATGATGCAGACCTCGAAGGTCACATCATCACCGTGCCGGAGGTGCGGATGTCGCCCGACCTGAAGCTCGCGACAGTCTATGTGATGCCGCTCGGTGGCCGCGACACCGAGGTCGTCCTCTCTGCGCTCGAGCGCAACAAGAAATTCCTGCGCGGCGAGGTCGCGCGGCGCGTTAACCTGAAATTTGCACCTGACCTTCGCTTCCGCGTCGACGAACGATTCGACGAAGCGGAACGGATCGAGAAGCTTTTGCGAACACCCGCGGTGCAGAAGGACCTGGAACAGGATCCGGATTCGGATCGGGAAGAAGAACGATGACGATGGACCCGGCTCACGGCACGATCGGCGGCGAAGAGGCCGATCAGCTCGACGTGCAGAAAAATAATTTTGCGGACATGAGCGGCAATTCTCAGCCGCCTCAGGAGCCGCGCCGCGTCAACAACGATCCGCGCGCCAACAAGCAGAAGGGCAACCAGCCGCGCCGCGACCGTCGCGACGTTCACGGCTGGGTCGTGCTCGACAAGCCGATCGGCATGACCTCGACGCAGGCCGTTGCCGTGCTCAAGCGCCTGTTCAACGCCAAGCGCGCCGGCCATGCCGGCACGCTGGATCCGCTGGCCTCCGGCGGCCTGCCGATCGCGCTGGGTGAGGCCACCAAGACCGTTCCCTTCGTCATGGATGGCCGCAAGCGCTACCGATTCACGGTATGCTGGGGCGAGGAGCGCGACACCGACGACATTGAGGGCCGGGCGACCGCAACCTCGGACCAGCGCCCGACCCGGGAGGCCATCGAGGCCCTGCTGCCCTGTTTCACCGGGGTGATCCAGCAGATCCCGCCGCGCTATTCCGCGATCAAGGTCCAGGGCGAGCGCGCCTACGACCTCGCCCGCGACGGCGAGATCGTGGAACTAGCCCCCCGTCCGGTCGAGATTCACCGTTTAAGCCTTGTAGATCAACCGGATAGCGACCATGCCGTGTTCGAGGCCGAGTGCGGCAAGGGCACCTATGTTCGCGCGCTGGCCCGCGATATGGGCCGGATTCTCGGCACTTACGGCCATATCTGCGCGCTGCGGCGGACCCTGGTCGGCCCATTTGGCGAGAACGACATGATTCCGCTGGATCAGTTGGAGGCTTTGTGCGATAGAGCCGCGTCCGGCGAGGGTAGCCTCGCCGACGCGCTTATGCCCGTTGAGACCGCGCTGGACGACATCCCGGCACTGGCCGTCACTCGGGCTGATGCGGCAAGGCTCCATCGGGGCCAAGCCGTTTTGTTGCGCGGACGGGATGCGCCCACTTGTAGCGGCACTGTCTATGTCACGGTGGCAGGCCGGCTTCTCGCGCTTGCCGAAGTCGGCAATGGCGAAATCATCCCCAAGCGTGTGTTCAACCTGACCGGCCTGACTGCCAGCGCCGATCGCAACGAGAGAAATTGACCGATGTCGATTGCCGCAGAACGCAAAGCGGAAGTCATCAAGACGAATGCCAACAAGGCCGGCGATACCGGCTCGCCAGAGGTTCAGGTCGCGATCCTGTCGGAACGCATCGCCAACCTCACGAACCATTTCAAGACCCACGTGAAGGACAACCATTCGCGTCGCGGTCTCTTGAAGCTGGTCTCGACCCGCCGCTCGCTCCTCGACTATGTGAAGAAGAAGGACGAGGCGCGCTACAAGGCGCTGCTCGAGAAGCACAACATTCGTCGTTAAGAGTTCTTACGCGCGCCAAACGGCGCGCGTTTTCGCGCGTGATTTCGAACGAAAGCGTTTGTTTAAAGGTTTTTCGTCGAGGCTGCGTGCGCGTCGGATGCGAGCCGTTGACGGCGAGCATCCGGGGCATGATGGGCGAACACCGCGCTTCGGTGTTCGCGTTCGTGCCGACTGACAGTCCAGCAGCAATCCGGCGGCTGGGCACAACGGGCAAGGCGCCCGTATGACCCGAAGGGATGGACGCCATCCGAAATCCAAAAACCATGGCAGGATCGCAGGACGCTGATCGCCCGCTTCGATCAACGTCCCGCAATCTTGCGCATGGTTTTTGTTTTTCGACCCGTCCTTCTTTCGAGAACCCATGAAAGAAGACCTCTATGTTCAATAAGCATTCAGTCGAGATCGACTGGGGTGGACGCCCTCTCAAGCTCGAAACCGGCAAGATCGCCCGCCAGGCCGACGGCGCAGTCGTCGCGACCTACGGCGAGACCGTGGTGCTCGCCACCGTCGTTGCGGCGAAGTCGCCGCGCGAAGGCGTCGACTTCCTGCCGCTGACCGTCGACTACCAGGAGAAGACCTACGCAGCCGGCCGCATTCCCGGCGGCTATTTCAAGCGCGAAGGCCGTCCGACCGAGAAGGAAACGCTGGTTTCCCGCCTGATCGACCGTCCGATCCGTCCGCTGTTCGTCGACGGCTGGCGCAACGAGACTCAGGTGATCGTCACCGTGCTCTCGCACGACATGGAGAACGATCCCGATATCGTCGCGCTGGTGGCCTCATCGGCTGCGCTGACCCTGTCGGGCGCTCCCTTCAAGGGCCCGATCGGCGCCGCGCGCGTCGGCTTCGCCAATGACGAGTTCATCCTCAACCCGACTCTCGACGAGATGGTCGACACCCAGCTCGACCTCGTCGTCGCCGGCACCGCAGACGCGGTGCTGATGGTGGAATCGGAAGCCAAGGAGCTGAACGAAGAGATCATGCTCGGCGCCGTGATGTTCGGTCACCGCCACTTCCAGCCCGTGATCAACGCGATCATCGAGCTCGCCGAAAAGGCTGCGAAGGAGCCCCGCGAGGTCACCACGATCGACAATTCGGCGCTCGAAAAGGAAATGCTCGGCATGGTCGAGCAGGAACTGCGCGCCGCCTACGCCATTCCGGTCAAGCAGGATCGCTACGCCGCGGTTGGCAAGGTCAAGGAAAAGGTGATCGCTCACTACTTCCCGGAAGGCCAGGAGCCCAAATACGACAAGCTGCGCATCGGCGGCGTGTTCAAGGAGCTCGAAGCCAAGATCGTTCGCTGGAACATTCTCGACACCGGCAAGCGCATCGACGGCCGCGATTCCAAGACCGTGCGCAACATCGTCGCCGAAGTCGGCGTGCTGCCCCGCGCCCACGGCTCGGCGCTGTTCACCCGCGGCGAGACCCAGGCGCTGGTCGTGACCACGCTCGGCACCGGCGAGGACGAGCAGTACATCGACGCGCTGTCGGGAACGTACAAAGAGACGTTCCTGCTGCACTACAATTTTCCTCCCTACTCGGTCGGTGAGACCGGCCGCCTCGGCGGCACCAAGCGCCGCGAGATCGGCCACGGCAAGCTCGCCTGGCGCGCGATCCACCCGGTGCTGCCGCCGCACCACGAATTCCCCTACACCACGCGCGTGGTGTCGGAGATCACCGAATCCAACGGCTCCTCGTCGATGGCATCGGTCTGCGGCGCCTCGCTCGCGCTGATGGACGCCGGCGTGCCGTTGAAGCGGCCGACCGCCGGCATCGCGATGGGCCTGATCCTCGAAGACAAGCGCTTCGCGGTTCTCTCGGACATCCTCGGTGACGAGGACCATCTCGGCGACATGGACTTCAAGGTCGCCGGTACCGAGCAGGGCATCACCTCGCTCCAGATGGACATCAAGATCGAGGGCATCACCGAGGAGATCATGAAGGTCGCGCTCGGCCAGGCCAAGGATGGGCGTATCTACATCCTCGGCGAGATGTCGAAGGCGCTCACCAACGCCCGTGCCGAGCTCGGCGAATACGCGCCGCGCATCGAGACCTTCAAGATCGCCACCGACAAGATCCGCGAAGTGATCGGCACCGGTGGCAAGGTGATCCGTGAGATCGTCGAGAAGACCGGCGCCAAGGTCAATATCGAGGACGACGGTACCGTGAAGGTCGCCTCCAACGACGGCGAGGCCATGAAGGCCGCGATCAAGTGGATCAAGTCGATCGCCTCCGATCCGGAAGTCGGCCAGATCTATGACGGCACCGTCGTCAAGGTGATGGAGTTCGGCGCTTTCGTGAACTTCTTCGGCTCCAAGGACGGTCTCGTCCACATCAGCCAGCTCGCCTCGGCGCGCGTGCAGAAGACCTCCGACGTCGTCAAGGAAGGCGACAAGGTCAAGGTCAAGCTGCTCGGCTTCGACGACCGCGGCAAGACCCGCCTGTCGATGAAGGTCGTCGACCAGGAGACCGGCGAAGACCTCGAGGGCAAGGGCGAGAGCCAGCAGCCCGCGCGCGAAGCGGCCGGCGAGTAAATCTCGCCACCTGCCAGAAACACGAAGGGCGGCCTCGCGGCCGCCCTTTTTGTTTGTCGCTTGCCGAGCTTTGGAATCAGGCCGCGATGTCGAACCGGTCAAGGTTCATCACCTTGGTCCAGGCCTTGGCGAAGTCCTTGACGAACTGCTCCTTGGAATCCGACGTGGCATAGACCTCGGCGTAGGCGCGAAGCTGCGAGTGCGCGCCGAAGATCAGGTCGACGCGCGTGCCGGTCCACTTGACGGCGTTGGTCTTGCGGTCGCGGGCCTCATAGGCGCCGTCGGTGCCGGCCGGCGTCCACTGCGTGCTCATGTCGAGCAGGTTGACGAAGAAGTCGTTGCTAAGCGTTCCCACCTTCGAGGTGAGGACGCCGTTCTTCGAACCGTTCGCATTGGCGCCGAGCACGCGCAGACCGCCGACGAGCGCCGTCATCTCCGGGCCGGTAAGGCGGAGCAGCTGCGCACGATCGACCAGAGCCTCCTCGGGCATCATGAATTGCTGCCGCTTGCCGATGAAGTTGCGGAAGCCGTCGGCCCGCGGCTCCAGCGGAGCAAACGAAGCGGCGTCGGTCTGCTCCTGCGAGGCATCCATGCGGCCCGGCGTGAAGCCGACCTTGACGTCGACGCCGGCATCCTTCGCCGCCTTCTCGACCGCGGCGGTGCCGCCGAGCACGATCAGGTCCGCCAGCGAGACCTTCTTCGCACCGGATGACGCGTTGAAGTCCTTCTGGATGGCTTCGAGCTTGCCCAGGACCTTCGAGAGCTGAGCCGGCTCGTTCACCTCCCAGTCCTTCTGCGGGGCGAGGCAAATGCGTGCGCCGTTGGCGCCGCCGCGCTTGTCCGAGCCGCGGAACGTCGAGGCCGACGCCCATGCGGTCGAGACCAGCTCCGAGACCGACAGACCCGAGGCCAGGATCTTGGTCTTCAGCGAGGCGATATCCTGCTCGCTGGCCAGCTCGTGATTCACGGCGGGGATCGGGTCTTGCCAGATCAGCGTTTCCTTCGGCACCAGCGGGCCGAGATAGCGCACGACCGGACCCATGTCGCGATGGGTGAGTTTGAACCAGGCACGGGCGAAGGCGTCCGCGAACTGATCGGGATTCTCCAGGAAGCGGCGCGAGATCTTCTCATAGGCCGGATCCATACGCAGCGAGAGATCGGTCGTCAGCATCGTCGGGCGATGCTTCTTGGACTTGTCGAAGGCATCGGGAATGATGGCATCGGCGTTCTTGGCCGTCCACTGCTGCGCACCGGCCGGGCTCTTCGTCAGCTCCCATTCGAAATTGAACAGGTTCTCGAAAAAGTTGTTGCTCCACTTGGTCGGTGTCGTCGTCCACGTCACCTCGAGTCCGCTGGTGATGGAATCGCCCGAGTGACCCGACGCGTGCTTGCTCTTCCAGCCGAGGCCCTGATCCTCGAGCGCGCCCGCTTCCGGCTCCGGTCCGACCAGCGACGGATCACCCGCGCCATGGGTCTTGCCGAAGCTGTGGCCGCCGGCGATCAGCGCGACGGTCTCTTCGTCGTTCATCGCCATGCGGGCGAAGGTCTCGCGAATGTCCTTGGCCGCGGCGACCGGATCCGGCTTGCCGTTCGGGCCTTCCGGATTGACGTAGATGAGGCCCATCTGCACCGCGCCCAGCGGCTCGGCGAGCTGGCGTTCGCCGCTGTAGCGCTCATCGCCCAGCCACGTCCCTTCGGGACCCCAATACAGTTCTTCCGGCTCCCAGACGTCGACGCGGCCGCCGGCAAAGCCGAAGGTCTTGAAGCCCATCGACTCCAGCGCGACGTTGCCGGCCAGCACCATCAGATCGGCCCAGGAGATCTTGCGGCCGTATTTCTGCTTGATCGGCCAGAGCAGACGGCGGGCCTTGTCGAGATTGGCGTTATCGGGCCAGCTGTTGAGCGGCGCGAAACGCTGCTGTCCGGCGCCGGCGCCACCGCGACCGTCGGTGGTGCGATAGGTGCCCGCGCTATGCCAGGCCATGCGGATCATGAGGCCGCCGTAGTGACCGAAGTCGGCGGGCCACCATTCCTGCGAGTCTGTCATCAAAGCCGTCAGGTCCTTGATGACCGCGTTCAGGTCGAGCGACTTGAATTCCTTGGCGTAGTCGAAGTCCTTGTCCATCGGGTCGGACTTGGGGGAATTCTTGTGCAGCATCTCGATGCTGAGCTGGGTCGGCCACCAATCGCGGTTCGCCGGCACACGTTTTCCACCCGAAAACGGGCACTTTGAAGTGTCGTCCATGAATACCTCCTCTGGTGGCGTCGAACTCGCGCCTTTGACCAGGTAGAAGCACTCTAAGCTTCACGTTCGATCAGGGGAAGTTGACTTTAATGATCGCAGCGATAAGATTTTCTGATGCTAAACCTCACCCTGCGCCAGCTTCGGTATTTCGACGCCCTGGCGCGTCACAGTCATTTCGGCCGCGCGGCTGAGTCTTGCTCGATCTCGCAGCCCGCCCTGTCGATGCAAATCAAGGAGCTGGAGGAGGCGCTCGGCGGCCTGTTGCTGGAGCGCAGCGCCCGGCAGGTGGCGTTGACCCGGTTTGGCGAGGAGCTCGCGCAGCGCGTCCGCGACATCTTGCGCTCGGTCGACGAACTCGGCGATTTCGCCCGCGCCTCGCAAGACCGGTTCTCTGGACGGCTGCGCATCGGCATGATCCCGACGATCGCGCCCTATCTGCTGCCGACAATCACCAAGAATCTGACGCGCATGCATCCGGAGCTCGACATCCGCGTGCGCGAGACGATGACGCCGCGGCTGATCCAGGAACTGGTGGAAGGCCGGCTCGATACCGCCATCGTGGCGTTGCCGGTGTCCGAGCCTTCGCTCACCGAGGTCGCCCTGTTCGAGGAAAAATTCCTGCTGGTGCGGCCGAGCGCGGATGAGGGAACGCCGGCGCCATCGCGGGAGATGATGCGCGAGATGCGGCTGCTGCTGCTCGAAGAGGGGCACTGCTTCCGTGATCAGGCGCTGTCATTCTGCAACATGCAATCGGCACCGCCGCGCGAGATGCTGGATGCCAATTCGCTGTCGACGCTGGTCCAGATGGTCAGCGCCGGCATCGGCGTCACCTTGATCCCTGAGATGGCCGTGTCGGTGGAGACGCGATCGGCCTCGGTCTCGCTCGCGCGCTTCCGCGACCCGCAGCCGTCGCGCACCATCGGCATGGTCTGGCGCAAGACCAGCCCGCTGGCGCGGCAACTTCTGCAAATCTCCGAGGTGGTGTGCCTGTCGGCGGGCAAGGTACGCGCACGCCCATCCGTGCGCAGCAAGCCGACCTGAGGCCTCGATGTCGCATCCCCTCATCCGCCCGGCCCGCGCGGACGAATACGACGAGATCGGCCGTGTCTGGATGGAGAGCTGGGTCTCGACCGGGCTCGGCGAGGCGAGCGAATTCCTGCTCGCAAACCTGCGCGCACGCATCCGGCGCGAGATCGACGACGGCTGGAGCCTGTTCGTCGCCGACGACAACGGCACGATCGCCGCAATGCTGGCGCTGCATTTGCCAAAACTCTATCTCGACATGCTGTTCGTCGCGCCCGCCTATCAGGGCCAATCGCTCGGCCGCAAATTGCTCGGCTTCACGCGCACACAAATGCCCGACGAGATGTATCTGCGCTGCGTCCGCGAGAACGAAAAAGCCTGGCGCTGGTACGAGCGCGAGGGCTTTGTGTTCGAGAAGGAAGAGGTCGAGCCCTCGAACGGGTTCATGATGAAGTATTATCGGTGGCGGCGGCAGGGGCCCGCCGGATAGGCAGTGGTCGCCTGGTGCAGCTTGCGGTTGTCACGGTTCCAATTTAGTGTGGCGTATCCGCCGTCCTCTTGCCCCTAATTTCCCGGAATCGATGTTTCGAATTGCTGTCTCGCTGATCGCGTTGCTGTCCCTGCTCACTGCGGCAGCCGCGCAAACCCCTCCCGCAACCAGCGCGCCTCCCGCTCAGACGGCGGCGCCAGCCAAGAAGGCAGTCAAGAAGGCGGCGCCGAAAGCCAAACCGGCTGCACAACAGCCAGCCGCGGCGGAGAGCGGCCCCTGTCAGATCGGCGTCATTTCCGCCATCGGAGACCAGTTCTCGGCGCAACATGTCGGCCTCACGATGTTCGGCAACGAGTATATGGAGGCGCCGATCGAGACGTGGGGTATCGATGATCTGTTCGTCGCGAGGGTTCGCGCCGCGGCTCCCGGCGCAGCTGTCCGAAAGATCGCTTACGCAAGCGGAGCCTTCAAGCCGTACTATCATCCGGAAGCGAAACTGTTCCGCAATGACCGCGACGACCTGACGGCGCTGGTGCGGCAGATCGCCGGAACGTCAAATTGCGAACGTTACGTCGTAGCCACGAAAGCCCGCGTTTCGGTTGATGGCACCAATCAATCAATCGAGGGCCTCGGGGTCTACAAGAATTGGGCGAGCCCTTCCGGGCGCGGCGTCGTGGTTTCCTATTTCCGCATCAACGTTTTTGACGGACGGACTTTCGACATCCATCGGGCGCCTACCCGCGGCTTCGGCGATGTGATTGCTTCGAGTTTCTCCAACAAGAACGACAATATGCAAATCCTCAACAATCTCGAATTTCCCAAGACTCCGGAACAGGTGACCAGCAGTGCATTGTTGCGTGACAGCACACGCAGCCTGCTCACGGCCCAGCTGGACAAGTATCTACCTGCGTATATCAAGGGCGAGTAAGCGCCTTTGCCGAGGGGACGCGACAAAGGCTATCGCTCGTCCGCTTCCTGCGGCTGGGCTGCATTTGTGGTCATGGCTCGGCTGCTCGTGGTGGCGGCCGTCGTGTGGTGCTTTTCGACATCTGCTTGGGCGCAGACCAAATCGGGACCACCAGAGACGGAGACGACAGGACCAGCCGTCAAGCAAGCCAACGGCAAGACGACCACGCGGACGGCCAAGCCTGCTTCCGTGGTCGGCGGCCCGTGCGACTTCGGGGTCGTCGTCACCACCGGCGATGAGTTCACCGTGCTGACGACCGGCCTGACCGTATTTCAGAACAAGAAGACGGTCGTCCCGATCCCGGGCTGGGGACTCAATGATCTGATCTTCGCGCGGACTCGCGCCGCGATCCCTGCCGGCGTATCCGTTCTGAGAATCCCCTATAACCCGGCGAAATTTCCTCGCCGCGATGAGTCCAAGGACACATTGAAGGACAGGTTGTTCCGCGATCTCAATGCGGAGCTGGCCCAATACATGCGCGACGTCGTGAAAGGAACGAATTGCCGGCACTACATCCAGATCCTCAATTCAATCAGCCCTTTCGGGTCATCCAACTATACGGTCCGCGGCTTCGGCATCCTCAACCATGATGCGGTGCTCGGGCGTCGCATCTATCTCTACGCCCTGGCGTTTGTCCGCATCTTCGATGGGCGCGACTTTTCTGTTGTCAGACAGAGTTCTGCGCTGATCAACACGCATCATTCCCTTACGGTGCAGAGGCTTCTGGGCGTGCAAATCGGCGGCCCCTATCGCGAACTACCCGCAGAATCGTTTCCAACCCGCCCTGAAGATGCCGCCGACAATGCAGCACTGCGCGACGGCGTGCGCGCCATGCTGGCGGAAAGCCTCGACAAGACGCTGCCGCTCTTGCTCGGGTTTCAACGAGCGACACGCAACAGCGACGCGCGCTGATCGACACGTCGCTCGCGGCAAAAGTTCGTGGCCCAATTTTAAGAAATCGTGGGCACGTCGCTTGCGCGCCTTTGCCCATTCTACGAGAGCTAATCCTGCGCCTTCAAATCGTCCGGCCGCGGCATCAGGACGGTGTTGTAGCCGGAATCGACATAGTGGATCTCGCCGGTCACGCCGCCGGAGAGATCCGACAGCAGATACAGCGCCGAGCCGCCGAGCTCGTCGAGCGTGACGCCGCGGCGAAGCGGCGAATGTTTTTGCATGAAGGCGAACATCGCGCGCGCCTCGCCGATGCCGGAGCCGGCGAGCGTGCGGATGGGGCCTGCGGAGATCGCGTTGACGCGGATGCCGCGCGGTCCGAAGTCCGAGGCGAGATAGCGCACCGAGGCTTCCAGCGCCGCCTTGGCCACGCCCATCACGTTGTAGTTCGGCATCGCGCGTTCCGAGGCGCCGAAGGTCAGCGTGATCATGCTGCCGCCCTCCGTCATCAGCTCGGCGGCGCGTTTTGCCACTTCCGTGAAGGAGAAGCAGGAGATCACCATGGTGCGCGAAAAATTCTCGCGGCTGGTGTCGGCGTAACGGCCCTTGAGCTCGTTCTTGTCGGCGAAGCCGATCGCGTGGATCACGAAATCCAGCCGGCCCCACTTTTCGCGCAAGGCCGTGAATGTAGCGTCGACGCTCGCGATGTCCTCGACGTCGCAGGGCAGCACCATGTCGATGCCAAGCTGCTCCGCCAGCGGCTTGACGCGCTTGCCCAGTGCTTCGCCCTGGAAGGTGAAGGCGAGCTCGGCGCCATGGGCATGCAGCGTCTTCGCCATGCCCCAGGCGATCGAATGATCATTGGCGATGCCCATGATCAGACCGCGCTTGCCTTTCATCAATTCCTGCATCGTTTCGATCGCTTTCCGCTTTCGTCATGCCCGGGCTTGTCCCGGGCATCCACGCCCTTCGAAGCCGGTGGCCAAGACGTGAGCCAAGACGTGGATGGCCGGGACAAGCCCGGCCATGACGAGAAAATTACCAGCGCGTCCGCAAGGACCTCACGCATCCAGCCGGCTGAACACCAGCGTGGCGTTGGTGCCGCCGAAGCCGAAGGAGTTCGACAGCACGGTGCCGATCTTGACGTTGTCGATGCGCTTGCGCACGATCGGCATGTCGGCGAACACGGGGTCGAGCTCCTGGATGTGGGCGCTCTCGCAGATGAAACCATTGTTCATCATCAGCAGCGAATAGATCGCTTCCTGCACGCCGGTTGCGCCCAGGGAGTGACCGGTCAGCGCCTTGGTCGCCGAGATCGGCGGGCACTTCTCGCCACTTCCGAACACCCTGCGGAGCGCGTCGATCTCCGGCGGATCGCCGGCCGGGGTCGATGTCGCGTGCGGATTGATGTAGTCGACCTTGGTCTTCACGGTCGACATCGCCATGCGCATGCAGCGCTCGGCGCCCTCGCCTGATGGTGCGACCATGTCGTAGCCGTCGGACGTCGCGCCATAGCCGACGATCTCGCCGTAAATGCGCGCGCCGCGCGCCTTGGCGTGCTCGAGCTCTTCCAGCACCAGCACGCCGGCGCCCCCGGCAATCACGAAGCCGTCGCGGTTGACGTCGTAGGGACGCGAAGCCGTGGCAGGCGTGTCGTTGTACTTCGAGGACATCGCGCCCATGGCGTCGAACAGCACCGACAGCGACCAGTCCAGCTCCTCGCAGCCGCCGGCGAAGATGACGTCCTGCTTGCCGATCTGGATCGTCTCATAGGCGTTGCCGACGCAATGGTTCGACGTGGCGCAGGCCGACGAGATCGAATAGTTCACGCCCTTGATCTTGAACCAGGTCGCAAGCGTCGCGGAGGCCGTGGAGGACATCGCCTTCGGCACTGCAAACGGCCCGACGCGCTTCGGTCCCTTGGTGCGGGTGATGTCGGCGGCCTCGACGATGGTGCGCGCCGATGGGCCGCCGGAGCCCATGATGATGCCGGTGCGAATGTTGGAGATGTCGTCAGGCGAGAGCCCGGAATCCTGGATCGCCTGTTCCATCGCGACGTGATTCCACGCCGCACCCTGACCGAGGAAACGCATGGCGCGGCGGTCGACTACCGTCGAAGGATCGAGCGTCGGCGCACCCTGCACCTGCGACCGGAAGCCGAGCTCGGCATATTTCTCAGCCCGCGAAATGCCCGACTTTGCCTCGTGAAGGCTCGCAAGCACTTCCTGGGTGTTGTTTCCGATGGAGGAGACAATGCCCATCCCGGTGACCACAACCCGCCTCATGACAGCCTCGCCTCAATCGTTGTCTTCGTGGTGATGCGCTCAGCCCAGGCTCGTGCCCTGCTTGAACAGGCCGACCTTCAAATCCTTCGCGCGATAGATAATCTGGTCATCGACCGAAAGCCATCCGTCGGCGATACCGAGCACCAGCTTTGAACGCATCACGCGCTTGATATCGATGTTGTACACAACCTTGCGGGCCTCCGGCAGCACCTGGCCGCTGAACTTCAGCTCGTTCAGGCCAAGCGCGCGACCGCGACCTTCACCGCCGCTCCAGCCCAGATAAAAGCCGACCATTTGCCACAGCGCATCGAGCCCGAGGCAGCCGGGCATCACCGGATCGTTCTTGAAGTGGCAGCCGAAGAACCAGAGGTCGGGCTTCACATCGAGCTCGGCGCGCACCACCCCCTTGCCGAATTCACCGCCGGTCTCGCTGATGTCCGTAATGCGGTCGAACATGAGCATCGGCGGCAACGGCAATTGCGCATTGCCAGGGCCGAACATCTCGCCGCGGGCACACGCCAGCAGATCTTCATATTCGTAACCGTTGCGCCTGTTCAGCATGCGGAAGCCTTTGTGTTCTAACCCCGACTGAGCGGCGTTTCCGGCGAAAATGGGCCCCATCCTGTTCGAAAAGCAACATCTGTTGCCATTGTCAGACGAGAATACCGAAGGACCCCGGATGGATAGCGAGCGGCTTCAATGCCGGGTCGCGCCAAAATCGGTTAAGCGGAACCGCGGGCTCTCTAACACAGGCCATTTCGGGTAGCAAAGCGCTCTCATGAAGGTAAAATGACGGGCGGCCACGCCGGTTCCCTGCCTGATTAGAACCACTCTAGTTGCGAGAAACTTGCATCTGCACCTATCTCTCCATATATGTTGGAGAACGACAGTGTTCACGCGTGCCCGAAGCTGGAAATGAACGAAAATAACGCGCCCCATCGCGACGAAGAGGCCCATGCGGCGGCTCTTATGTCCGGCCGCCAGCCGGCTTTGACCGGTTGCCCGTGGCACGACGTCAACGAAATGCTCCAGTCCGCCGGCCTTCGCCCGACCCGCCAGCGCATGGCGCTCGGCTGGCTCCTGTTCGGCAAGGGTGCACGTCATCTCACGGCTGAAATGCTCTACGAAGAAGCGACGCTGGCCAAGGTGCCGGTCTCGCTGGCGACCGTCTACAACACGCTGAACCAGCTCACCGACGCCGGTCTGCTGCGTCAGGTCAGCGTCGACGGCACCAAGACCTATTTCGATACCAACGTCACGACCCACCATCACTACTACCTCGAGAACAGCCACGAGCTGGTCGACATCGAGGATCCGCATCTGGCGCTGTCCAAGATGCCGGAGGTGCCGGCGGGTTACGAGATCGCCCGCATCGACATGGTCGTACGGTTGCGCAAGAAGCGCTGAGATCTATCCTGAACTGCTGATTTGATCGTCATGGCCGGGCTTGTCCCGGCCATCCACGTTATTCGGTCAGGCGTCAAAATACGTGGATGCCCGGGACGAGCCCGGGCACGACGGTGGAGCAACAGCTCCGCTCCGGCCCAACGTCAGTTCACCTGCTCGTCCGAATACACGCCCCAGAGGCGTTCCTGCTGGATCCAGCCGTCAAAGCCGTTACCGCTGACGCGGCACCAGTTTGCGCTGCACTTTTTCACCTGGGTGACGACACCGGCCTGGAGCCTGGCCGCAACCGCGCTGTCGGGATCGGCGCGATCGTAGATCGGCGCGAGCTCGTCCTTGTGCTTCATCGTGACGACCGCGGTGCGGCGGCCCGACAGCAGCGAGTGATAGACCCAGCCCTCGGCGCCCTCGGAATCGCGGACCCGGCGCCAGTTCTCGAACTCGGCGGTGATTTCGACCGGCAGGCCGGAGCGGGTGTAGACCCAGGCGACGTCATTGTCCTTGGTCGGGCCGGCGCGGACGTTGACGTGATCCGATTTCAGGCTGACGTAGCGCGGCACCGGGAGGCCCGAGGCCGTCTGGGGTGTGCTGTCCTTTGCCGAATGCCCGGGACTGACCGAAGCGCTCAACCAAGTGCAAACGAGCGCCATCACCGAACAAAAACGCCCCAACGCCATCAACCCGTCTCCTGTCGAAGGTCCGGCCGAGCCGGGCCCTCACCCCAAAATTCCAAAACCAGGCCGCTGTCGCCCCTGACCCGCCCCACGCGGGTGTTCCCGAGCCCTTTGCCCGTGGTTCTTGTCTTGGCCCGGCCTTCTGCTAGAGAGGACGGACGTCTGAACAACCGGTTTGTCCCGATTTTCCGGCCGGAAATGTCGGGAGAGCTTGAAGGAAACGCCGGGGACGACACGGCAAAGGCAGTGTCGAACAACCGGGTTAATGAGGCCTCAACGGCCGGCCTTTGGCGACAGAGGCGGCTCGCAACGCCTCATGAGGGCAGGACATGTCGGTGAAGAAAAAGCCCCTCGTCGTCGTGACGCGCAAACTTCCGGACTCGATCGAGACCCGGATGCGCGAGCTGTTCGACGCGCGGATCAACCTCGACGACGCGCCGATGTCGGCCGAGCAGATCGCGGAAGCCGCCCGTACCGCCGACGTACTGGTCCCGACCGTGACCGATCACATCTCCGCCGATATCGTCAACCAGCCCGACTGCAGGTTGAAACTGATCGCGAATTTCGGCAACGGCGTCGACAACATCGATGTCGAGGCCGCGCATGCCCGCGGCATCACCGTCACCAACACGCCCAAAGTTTTGACCGAAGACACCGCCGACATGACCATGGCTCTGATCCTCGCCGTGCCCAGGCGGATGATCGAAGGCGCCTCGATCCTGACGGAGGGAAAACCCTGGCCGGGCTGGTCGCCGACCTGGATGCTTGGCCATCGCATCGGCGGAAAGCGCCTCGGCATCATCGGCATGGGCCGCATCGGCCAGGCGGTCGCACGCCGCGCCCGCGCCTTCGGCTTGCAGATCCACTACCACAACCGCCGGCCGGTGGCGCCGAAGATCGCCGAAGAGCTGGGCGCGACCTATTGGGAAAGCCTCGACCAGATGCTGGCGCGGATGGACATCATCTCGGTGAACTGTCCGCACACGCCGGCGACTTACCATCTGCTGTCGGCGCGCCGGCTGAAGCTGATCCGCAAGGATGCCTACATCGTCAACACCGCGCGCGGCGGGGTCACCGACGAGGACACGCTGATCAAGCTGATCGAAGGCGGCGAGATCGGCGGCGCCGGCCTCGATGTCTATGAGCACGAGCCCGCGGTGAACCCGAAGCTGGTGCGGCTCGCCAAGGCCGGCAAGGTGACGTTGCTGCCGCATATGGGCTCGGCCACGATCGAGGGCCGCGTCGAGATGGGCGAGAAGGTGATCATCAACATCCGCACCTTCCTCGACGCCCACAAGCCGCCGGATCGCGTGCTGCCGAGCATGCTCTGAGTTCAACTGACTGCGCGACAAGCGCTCTTGCCTCATCCTGAGGAGACCGCGTAGCGGTCGTCTCGAAGGATGGCCACAGGCGAGATCCGGGCCTTCATGGTTCGAGACGCGCGTTCCGCGCTCCTCACCATGAGGGTCTGCTATCCCCGGGCGTTGCGCTTGCGCCAGTCGGCAACGAAATCGATGAAGGCCCGCAGTGCCGGCGGCGTCTGGCGCCGGCTTGGATAATACAGGAACGGGCCCGGAAACGGCTCGCACCAGTCTTCAAGCAGCCTGACCAGCGCGCCGGACTTCAGGGCTTCGCCGACATATCCATCGAGCGTCGCCCAGACACCGGCGCCGTCGAGCGCAGCGCGCATGGAAAGGCCCATGTTGGTCGAGATCAGCTTTGCCGGCGGATCGACCTTCACCAGCTGACCGGCCTTCTCGAACTCCAGATCATGCATGACACCGCTGGAGTAGCGGGCGCGGATGCAATCGTGGTCGAGCAGATCCTTCGGATGCTCAGGCTTGCCGCGGCGCGCGAGGTAATCGGGCGAAGCGACCACGACATAGCTCTGCGGGCCGCTGAGCGAGATCGCCACCATGTCCTGCGCGAGATGCTCGCCATAGCGCACGCCGGCATCGAAGCCCGCGCTGACGATGTCGACGAACCCGCTCTCGGAGACGACGTCGAGGTCGACCTGGGGATAGGCCTTGAGGAATGGCCCGATCATCGGCGCCAGCACGAGATCGACCGCGGGCGGCGGTGCATTGATGCGTAGCCGGCCCGAGGCCACCTCGCGCAGGCCGCGGACTTGATCGAGGGCGTCGCCGACATCGCGCAGCGCCGGCGCCACGCGCGACAGCAGCAGCTCGCCCGCCTCGGTCAGGGCGACGCTGCGGGTGGTGCGGTTCATCAGGCGGACGCCGAGGCGCTCTTCGAGATCCCGCAATCGTTGGCTAAGGCTCGACACCGACACGCGAATTTCGACCGCCGCGCGTCGGAAATTGCGGGTGCGGGCGACCGCCACGAAGACGTCGAGATCACGCAGGTCGGGCTCAGCCATTGTTCGCTAATGTGAACAAGCCATTCTCGATTGTCCAGCTTATCGGCGCAATCGATCAGGCGCATATCAGGCCTCGTCACGCGGCGCAGTCAGCGCCTTTTCGAGGAGAGCCATCATGGAACAGCGCAAACTCGGTTCAACCGGCCCCACCGTCTCCGCTCTCGGTCTCGGCTGCATGGGCATGTCCGAGGTCTACGGCCCCGCCGATCGCGGCGAGAGCATCGCCACGATCCACGCGGCGCTGGATGCCGGCATCACCCTGGTCGACACCGGCGATTTCTACGCCATGGGCCACAATGAAATGCTGGTGCGCGAAGCGCTCAAGGACGTGCCGCGCGAGAAGGTGCAGATCAGCGTCAAATTCGGTGCGCTGCGCGGTCCTGCCGGCGAATTCACCGGCATGGACACGAGACCGGCCGCAACGAGGAACTTCCTGGCATATTCGCTGCAGCGGCTCGGCACCGACTACATCGACATCTACCGTCCGGCACGGCTCGATCCCAACATTCCGATCGAGGAAACCATCGGCGGCATCGCCGATCTCGTGAAGGCCGGCTACATCAAACATATCGGCCTGTCCGAGGTCGGCTCCGACACCATCCGCCGCGCGCATGCCGTGCACCCGATCGCCGATCTCCAGATCGAATATTCGCTGATCGAGCGCGGCATCGAGCGCGACATCCTGACGACCTGCCGCGAGCTCGGCATCGGCATCACGGCTTACGGCGTGTTGGCACGCGGCCTGATCAGCGGCCATTGGTCGAAGGACTCCGGCAAGACAGGCAAGGACTACCGGCTGATGACGCCGCGCTTCCAGGGATCGAATCTCGACGTCAATCTGGCGCTGGTGGAGCAGCTGCGCGCCATCGCCGCCGAGATTGGCGCGACGCCGGCACAGGTCGCGATCGCCTGGGTGGCGGCGCAAGGCCAAGAGCACGGTCAAGAGATCGTGCCGCTGGTCGGCGCCCGCACCCGCAACCGCCTCAGCGAAGCACTTGGTGCGGCCAAGGTCACGCTGACGCCGGCTCATCTCGCGCTGTTGGCAAAGGCCTTCCCGCCCGATGTCGCCGCCGGTACGCGTTACGCCGCCGAGCAGATGGCGCATCTCGACAGCGAGAAGCCGGCCAAGGCGTAGCGGCTGCGATCAGGTGCGATGGGCGCTGAGGTCAGTGATCACAGGCCCATCGCCATTAAGCGGATTGGCCGGATCGCGCGCGTAACGCAGCGTCTCGAAGCGCATCGCGCGCGCATCGATCATCAGCAGGCGGCCGACCAGGCCGTCGCCAAAGCCGACGATCTCGCGGATCGCCTCCAGCGCCATCATCGAGCCCATCACGCCCGCCAGCGCGCCCATGACGCCGGCTTCCGCGCAGGCCGGCACGGTCCCGGGCGGCGGCGCCTCCGGGAACAGGCAGCGATAGGTCGGATTGAATTCGCCCTGCTCGTTCTTCTCATGCGCGCGGATGGTGGTGAGCGAGCCATCGAAGGTGCCGAGCGCCGCCGTGATCAGCGGCCTCTTCGCGAAGAAGCAGGTGTCCGAGGCCAGATAGCGGGTCGAGAAATTGTCGGAGCCGTCGAGCACGAGGTCATAGTCGCCGATCAGCGCCAGCGCATTGTCGGCATTGAGCCAGGTGGCGTGGCCGACGAAGCGGACATGCGGATTGAGCGCCGTGATCCGTTCGGCCGCGCTCTCGACCTTGTGCCGGCCGATATCGGGCGTGGTGTGAATGACCTGGCGCTGGAGGTTCGACAGCGATACCACGTCGTCATCGACCACGCCGAGCGTACCGACGCCGGCGGCCGCAAGGTACATCAAGGCGGGCGCACCAAGCCCGCCAGCGCCGATCACCAGCACGGAGGCCCGCTTCAGCGCTGCCTGGCCGGGACCCCCGACATCGCGCAGCACGATATGGCGGGCATAACGTTCGAGTTCGTCCGGGCTCAGCATCGTTATCCTTCGTTCTCTCAACCCTCATGGTGAGGAGCGCGGAACGCGCGTCTCGAACCATGCTGGCCCCATATCGCCCGGAGCCATCGTTCGAGACGCGGCCTTGAGGCCGCTCCTCAGGATGAGGGCCTGAGTCCGTGGCCTCTATCGCCCGGCTGAACCACCCCGAGATTGTTCGCGACCAACGAGATGTGCTTCAATGGCATTGCGTTCAATGGGCTGGCTGGATTTGTCATGAGATCGATGCTTGCGGCAACACTGATGTTTGCGGCTGCGACAGGCGCACACGCCCAGATGACGACACCGCAGATCCCCGGCACCAAGCCGAAGCCGGTTCAGACCGTTCCGATCCGGCCTCCTGCATTGCAGACGCCGGCTGCGACGGCCGATGCCATGGCGCAGGCGGAGCGGTTGTCGCTGCAGTCCGACCTCGCCTGGGTTGGCCAATATAACGGCGCCATCACCGGCGACGTCAGCGCGCGCCTGGTCGAGGCGATCAAGGAGTATCAGAAGGCGAAGGGCGGCAAGCCGACCGGCGTCCTCAATCCGCAGGAACGCGCCGCTCTCGCCGAGACCGCGCGCCGCAAACAGGAGAGCGTCGGCTGGAAGATTGTGACGGAGATGACCAGCGGCGCGCGGCTCGGCATTCCCTCAAAACTGGTGCCGCAGCAGGCGACCGACGCCAACGGCTCGAAATGGACCTCTCCCACTGGAACGGTGCAGGTGCTGCTCAGCCGCCGCAAGGAGGCGAACCCGACCACAGCCAAGCTTGCCGAAGCGGAGAAGAAAGAGCCGGGTCGCAAGGTCGACTACACCGTGGTGAAGCCCGACTTCTTCGTGCTGTCGGGTCTGCAGGGTCTGAAGAAATTTTACATGCGCGGCACCTCTCGGGGTGATGAAGTTCGCATCATGACGATCCTCTACGATCAGGCGACCGAGAACACGGTCGAGCCGGTCGTGATCGCGATGTCGAGCGCGTTCAATGCATTCCCGTCGGGGCCACAGGTCGGGCCGCCGCCGCGCAAGACGGTCGAATATGGCACCGGCCTCGTCGTCAGCGACGACGGCGCGATCGTCACCGACCGCCTCGTCACCGATTCCTGTCTCGCGATCACGATCGCCGGCTATGGCAGTGCCGACCGTCTCGCCGAAGACCGGGAACACGACCTCGCGCTGCTCCACATCTACGGCGCCCGCGGCCTGAAGCCGTTCAGCCTCGACAGCGGCGCGGCGAAGACGAGCGTCGATATCATCGGTATCGCGGATCCGCAGAGCCAGGGCGGAGCCGCCGTTGCGTCGAGCCTCAAGGCCGCGCTGGCATCCGTCGGTGGCAGTGATTCAGCGCTGTCACCACCGCCCGCGGTCGGATTTTCCGGCAGCGCCGCCATCGACGGCGACGGCAAGTTCGCCGGCATCGCGTTGTTGAAGCCGGCGATGGTTGCGGGCGCCGCGACGTCGGTACCGGCGTCGCAGGCGGTGATGGTCTCCGCGGAGACGGTGCGCGATTTCCTGAAGACAAACGGTGTCACCGCGAACGGCACCTCGACGGATACGAAAGCCGCCGTCGTGCGCGTGATCTGCGTGCGGAAGTAAGCTCGCCGAAGGCGCGCAACCTCTCCACAAGCGGAAGAGCTGACCGAGCTCGCGACCCAGCGTGCCATTAGCTCAGCCTGAACCTGATCCCGGCCTTCGCGAGGCCACCCGAGATCCCGACCGGCGTGCCGTCCGCACGCCAGCAAGCGGCGCCACTCATGGTGCCGTCGTCGTGGAAGGCGATACCGTTCATGCCGCCGGCGACTGTCGCGACAGGCTGCACCTTGTGACCGAGGCTCTCGAGCTTCGCGCGCACGCTCTCCGGTACGTTCTGTTCGACTTCGAGCGCATTGCCCTCCGTCCAGACCCGCGGCGCCTCGACCGCTTCTTGCAAGCTCATGCCGTGGTCGATCAGATTGACCAGCGCCTGCATTGCGCTCGGAAAGATTCGTTTTCCCCCGGGCAGGCCCAGCGCATAGCGCAGCTTTCCGTCACGGAGCGCCATCATCGGCGACATCGAGGTCGTCACCCGCTTGCCCGGCGCCAGCGACAGGGCGTGGCCTGGACGCGGATCAAACAGGTTCATGTAATTGTTGGCGATGGCGCCGAGGCCCGGGATCATGATCTTGGCGCCGAACAGATTGTTGATGGTCTGCGTGGTCGCAACCACGTTGCCGAACGCATCCGCCGCCGTCATGTGCGTGGTGTGAGCGCCTTCAAGCTGCGACACGCCGGCGCCCCAGGTCTGCGCCCGCGCCGGATCGATCGCAGCGCGGCGCTCCTCGGCATACGCCTTCGAGGTCAGCCGCTCCACGGGGACGCCGACATAATCAGGATCGCCGCTGGCCGCGGCGCGATCGGCGAATGCGATCTTCAGGACCTCGGCAAGATAGTGGATGGTCTCGGGCGTACCGAAGCCTAGGCCTTCGATGTCGTAGCCCTCCAGGATGTTCAGCATCTGCGCGATATGCACGCCGGAGGCCGCGGGCGGCGGCGGGCCAAAGATAGTCCAGCCGCGGTAATCGGCGCGGATCGGCTGCCGTTCGACGGTCTTGTAGCTGGTGAGGTCGTTGCGCCGGATGAAGCCGCCGGCCTTTTCCATGTAATCGACCAGGATGTCGCCAAGCGGCCCCTCATAGAGCGCCTTTTCACCGTGGTCGGCGATATGCCGCAACGTCTCGGCATATTCGGCCTGTACCACGCGCTCGCCGACCTTCAACGGCTCTCCATCAGGCAAGTAAATCGCCGCGATCGGCTTGTCCTTGCGCATCTCGGCGGCGCTCTCGCTGATGCATTCGTGCAGATAGGGTGTCGCCGCATAGCCCCGCGCGGCGTGCTTGATCGCGGGCTGCATGACGTCGGCGAGGCTCATGGTGCCGAAGCGGCGCAGCGTCTCGCACCAGGCTTTCAGCGAACCCGGTGTGGCGACCGCCTTTGGGCCGTTGAGATTTTCATTGCCGACGGTGTCGAACACGTCGTGCGCGGAACCCGGCGTCGGGGTGTAGCTGGTGTCAAGCACCGCCGCGGGCACGGTGCTCTGCCCGTCGATAAAACGGTGGCTGCCGTCGGCGAGCCGGATGTGCGCCATGCCGCCGCCGATGATGCCGACCATCATCGGCTCGACCACGGTCAGCGTGAACAGGGTCGCTATCGCGGCGTCGATGGCGTTGCCGCCGGCGGCCAGCATCTCCGCGCCGGCGCTGGAGGCCAGTGGATGGTTGCTGACCACCATGCCGCGGCTCGATACCGCGGGCATCTTCTGGCATTCGAATTTCGTCGCCGTCCGGTCGCGCCAGTTTCCGCCCATGCCTCTTGTCCTTCTTATTCACGGCAGCAAGCACAGCACACGTACGAGTACGGGTCCAGTAATGGTACGGATTCGCTGGTATTCCCGATTCCGCCATCATCGTGACTGCTGATTCGGACCTCCGCGATCCCCTTTGGATCGGGCCGGCACGTCCTGAGCGAGAAGAGCTCAGCATCGAGATCGATGCACGTTCGCGTGGCGTTTCCCTGGCCCAAGCACTCCAAAGGATTGATCTTCAATGCACACGATCGCACTGGCCACCCAAAAGGGTGGCAGCGGCAAGAGCACGCTCGCCATCGGCCTCGCGCTGGCAGCCAAGCAGGCCGGCTTCACCGTTCGCCTGATCGAAACCGACCCGCAGGGCACACTGTCCAACTGGCAGCGCCGCCGCACCACCGATGATCTCATCGTCGAGCCGATCTATCACGCCGCCGACATCGAGCCGCGCCTGAAGATGCTGGCCGACAGCGGCCTCCAGATCGCGATCGTCGATACCGCCGCCGGCCTCAGCGCCGCGACCACCGCCGCGATCCGCCATTCCGACCTCTGCCTGATCCCGGCCCGCCCGAGCGTCGCCGACATCGAAGCCACCGTCTCCACGCTTAGCGTCGCGCGCGCCTGGAAGCGCCCCTACAGCTTCGTGCTGAACCAAACGCCGATCCGCGGCCAGCGTATCGATAACGCCGCCAACACCCTTGCCGAGGAAGCCGCGCTCGATCTCGCTGAGGTGCTCGCGCGGCCCCTGATCGTAATGCGCAACGACCACCAGGACTCGCTCGCAAGCGGCCTCGCGGTGAGCGAATTCGCCCCGAACGGCAAGTCGACCGAGGAGATCCGCGGCCTCTGGCATTGGATCGAGACCCGGCTCGAGCTCGCCGCCACCACCAATGTCTTGATCGACCAGGTCATCGCGGCCGCGGACGGAATGTTACACGTCGCCGCCGAGCTTTCAGCCGACGAGACCACGATAGTGGCGTCCTGAGCGGGGCAATCGCTCAGACGGCAGCCGGCCCTTCACCATCCGGAAGGGGCCTTAGCGACGAAGCAATCCGGCCACCAGCCCGGCCGGATTGCTTCGCTTTTGGGAAACTTTATCGCCGCCATCATTGCGAGGAGCCCTTGCGACGAAGCAATCCAGGCTGTTTCGTCGGCAAGATTCTGGATTGCTTCGCTGCGCTCGCAATGACGGTCGTGGTGGGCTCGTCACTCTCGCAGAAGCTTACGGCCTCTCGGTTACGAGCCTGATTTTCACTTCTGACATTTCGGACACCAGAAGGTCGACCGGCCGTTCTGCGTAAAACGCTTCACGGCGCCGCCGCATCGCGGCGTCGTGCATTTCTCGCCCTCGCGGTCATAGACCTTGAACGAGTGCTGGAAATAGCCGAGCTCGCCCGAGGTCTGGCGATGATCGCGCAAGCTGGAGCCGCCGGCCTTGATGGCGTCGTTCAGCACGGTATGGATCGCGTCGACCAGTCGCTTCGCATGGTCGGTGGTCTCGCCCTTCTTGGTCGACAGCGTCGCGGCGATCCGGCGCGGCGACAGATGCGAGCGATGCAGGGCTTCGCAGACATAGATATTGCCGAGCCCGGCGACCACGCGCTGATCGAGCAGCGCGGCTTTCAGGCTCGTGGTCTTGCCAGCGCAGGACCGCGCCAGCATCGCGGCGTCGAATTCGTTGCCGAGCGGCTCGGGGCCAAGCCCGCGCAACAGCGGCTCCTCGTCGAGGGCACTGCGCGCGATCACTTTCATGTAACCGAAGCGGCGCGGATCGTTGAAGATGATGTCGGCCCCGGAGGACATCCGAAACAGCACGTGATCGTGCGTGGAGTCCTTGGCTCGCGGATAGTGAAACTCGCCGGGCGCTACCTCGTTGTCCGGCTTGATGACGCGAAACGAGCCCGACATGCCCAGATGCATCAACAGCACGTCGCCGGAGGCGAGATCGGCCAGGAGATATTTTGCACGGCGGCCGAGCCCAGTGACGACCTGCCCCTTCAGTCGGGCCACGAAGTCGGGCTGGAAGGGAAAGCGCAAATCGGGCCTGCGGGCCTCCGCGACCAGGATTTTCGCACCCTCCATGACAGGCTGAAGGCCGCGGCGGACGGTCTCGACTTCGGGCAATTCGGGCATGGTCAGGCATTCACCTTATGAGGGCGGTGTGATAGCGCCATTGCGGCGGGCGCGCTATGGTCCGCCTCGTGGAGTAGAGTAATGGATCGGCCGGGCGAAACCACGCATTTTGGCTTCAGGGACGTTCCCCTGGGCGACAAGCAGACGCTGGTGAACGATGTGTTTCACAGTGTGGCGTCGCGCTATGATTTGATGAACGATTTGATGTCCGGTGGCCTGCACCGGGTCTGGAAGGACATCATGATCACCGCGCTCGACCCACCCAGAGGCGACCGGCCGTTCGCGCTGCTCGACGTTGCCGGCGGCACCGGCGACATCTCGTTCCGCGCCGCCAAGGCCGCAGGCGCGGGCTTCCATGCCACCGTCTGCGACATCAATTCCGGGATGCTGGAGGTCGGCCGCGAGCGCGCCGCGAAGCGGCATCTCGAGACCCAGGTCGATTTCGTCGAGGGCAATGCCGAAGCGCTCGCCTTCGCCGACCGCAGCTTCGACGCATACACGATCGCTTTCGGCATTCGCAACGTGCCGCGGATCGACCTTGCGCTGGCCGAAGCCTATCGCGTGCTCAAGCCAGGCAGCCGCTTCCTCTGTCTGGAATTCTCCACCGTCGAGATGCCCGGGCTCGATCGCCTTTATGACCTGTTCTCGTTCAAGGTGATCCCGCCGCTCGGCCGCATGATCACGGGTGACGCCGAGTCCTACCAATATCTGGTCGAGTCGATCCGCAAGTTTCCAAGACCCAACGCCTTCGCCGACATGATCCGCAACGCCGGCTTCGCCCGCGTGAACTGGCAGATGTTGTCCGGCGGCATCGTCGCACTGCATTCGGGCTGGCGTTTGTGATCTCTGCCATAACCCATAGTGCGCGCCTGATGCGCGCCGCGTTCGTATTCGCGCGCGAGGGCGTGTTCGGCGCCGTCGATCCGAGTCTGGTACCGCCGCACGGACAGCTCGCGCTGAAACTTGCGCGCATCATCGAGCGGCGCGGTCCGAAGCAGGGCCCGCGGCTGTCGCGCGCGTTGACCCGGATGGGCCCGGCCTATCTCAAGCTCGGTCAATTTCTGGCGACCCGTCCCGACGTCGTCGGCGTCATCATGGCGCGCGACCTCGAAAGCCTCCAGGACCGCTTGCCGCCGTTTTCGCAAGCCGAAGCGGAGGCTGCGATCGCGACTTCGCTGGAGCGGCCGCTGACCGATGTGTTCGTGAGCCTCAGCGCGCCGGTCGCAGCGGCCTCGATCGCACAGGTGCATCGCGGCGAAGTCCTGCGCGACGGCATCCGCAAGGCGGTCGCCGTGAAAGTGCTGCGCCCCAACGTGGCCGCTCGCTTCCGCCGCGACCTCTCCGACTTCTTCTTCGTCGCTTACAAGGCCGAATCCTATTCGTCCGAGGCGCGGCGCCTGCGCCTCATCGAAGTCATCAACACCATGTCGCGCTCGGTCGCGATGGAGATGGACCTGCGCCTCGAGGCCGCGGCGCTGTCGGAGATGGCGGAGAACACGCGCGACGATCCTGATTTCCGCGTGCCGACCGTGGACTGGGACCGTACCACGCACAACGTGCTGACGATGGAATGGATCGACGGCATCGCGCTGAACGATCACAAGCGCCTGGCCGAGTCGCAGGTCGACCTGCCCGATCTCGGCCGCAAGGTGATTCAGAGCTTCCTGCGCCACGCGTTGCGCGACGGCTTCTTCCACGCCGACATGCATCCGGGCAATCTGTTCCTGGATGACGCGGGCCGCCTCGTCGCGGTTGATTTCGGCATCATGGGCCGGCTCGGCATGAAGGAGCGGCGCTTCCTCGCGGAAATCCTGCTCGGCTTCATCACCCGCGACTATCGTCGTGTCGCGGAAGTGCATTTCGAGGCAGGCTATGTGCCCGGGCATCACTCGGTCGAGAACTTCGCGCAAGCGATCCGCGCCATCGGCGAGCCCATTCACAACCGCACGGCGGAAGAGATCTCGATGGCGCGGCTGCTGACGCTGCTGCTCGAGGTCACCGGCCTGTTCGACATGACCACGCGGCCCGAGCTGATCCTGCTGCAGAAAACCATGGTGGTGGTCGAGGGCGTGGCACGCGGCTTCGATCCCAAGCTCGACATCTGGAAGGTCGCCGACCCCGTGGTGCGGGAATGGATCGAGCGCAATCTCGGTCCGATCGGCCGGGTCCAGGGCGCGATCTCCGGCACCGGCGATCTCGCGCGCATCCTGATGCGTCTGCCTGATATCGCCGCGCGCTCGGTTGCGGTGCTCGAACAGCTGGAGACCATGACACGGGAGGGCATCCGGCTATCGCCGGAGAGCATCGCGGCGATGGGCCGCATCGAAGGCCGCAAGAACCGTTGGCGCACCGTGGCGCTCTGGATCATCGCCGCGACCTTCATCGGCATCCTGATCGCCGTCCGGAATCTTTGATTGCAGTGCAATCATGCGAATGATAGCATCGCTATCATTTCGCGCCGGAGAGTGCCATGGCAAGTCTGACCATCCGCAAGCTCGACGAGAACGTCAAAACCTTCCTCCGCCTGCGCTCGGCCAAGAACCGCAGGTCGGTCGAGGAAGAGGTCCGGGTCATCCTCGGGGAGCTGATCGAGGGCCGCGAGGAGCCCCTGACGCCATTCACGGCGCCGCCCGCGGCCTCGGCCACGCCGCTGCCCCAACGCACCGGCGCCGCTCCAGAAGCCAGCGTCACCCTGATCATCGGCGGCGGGATCGCGGCCTACAAATCGCTCGACCTGATCCGAAGGCTCAAGGAGCGGCGGATCGAGGTGCGTTGCGTGCTGACCAAGGCGGCGCAGCAATTCATCACGCCGCTGGCCGTGAGCGCGCTCTCGCATGAGCGCGTCTACACCGACCTGTTCGATCCCCAGAGCGAGTTCGACGCCGGCCATATCCGCCTCGCGCGCGAGTGCGACCTGATCGTGGTGGCGCCCGCGACCGCGGATTTGATGGCCAAGATCGCCAACGGTCATGCCGACGATCTCGCCAGCGCCATCCTGCTCGCGACCAACCGCAAGGTCCTGCTCGCGCCGGCGATGAACCCGCTGATGTGGAACAACGCGGCGACGCGGCGCAACGTCGCGCAGCTTCAACGCGACGGCGTGATGCTGATCGGGCCGAATTCCGGCGAGATGGCGGAAGCAGGTGAAGCCGGTATTGGCCGCATGTCCGAGGCGATCGAAATTGCGGCCGCCGCCGAGCGCCTGCTGCGGCCGCCAGTGCCGCGCCCCCTCGCCGGCAAGCGCGTGCTGATCACGGCTGGTCCGACCCACGAGCCGATCGATCCGGTGCGCTACATCGCCAACCGGTCCTCCGGCAAACAGGGCTTTGCGATCGCTGCCGCCGCACAAGCCGCAGGCGCCGAGGTGATCCTGGTCAGCGGCCCGGTCGAGCTTAGCGATCCCCAGGGCGTGACGGTCAGGCATGTGGAATCGGCACGGCAGATGCTGGAGCAGGTGCAGGCCGCGCTTCCCGCTGACATCGCGATCTTCGCCGCCGCCGTCGCCGACTGGCGGGTCGTCAACGAAGGCGAGCAGAAGCTGAAGAAGACCTCGGCCGGCATGCCGCCGCTCCAGCTGGTCGAGAACCCCGATATCCTGGCGACGATCTCGAAACTGACCGACAAGCGGCCGCCGCTGGTGATCGGCTTTGCCGCCGAGACCGAGCACCTCATCGACAACGCCAAGTCGAAGCTTGCCCGCAAGGGCTGCGACTGGATTGTCGCCAACGACGTCTCCCCCGCAACCGGGGTGATGGGCGGGGACCGCAACACCGTGCACCTCATCAGTCGCAGGAACAGTGAGAAGAACGATGAGAAGGATGGCGAGATTGCAGTTGATTCCTGGCCGGTGATGACCAAGGAACAGGTCGCCATTGAACTGGTCGCGCATATCGCAAAAAGCGTGACCGGCAAATCCCGGGAGCCCGCATCTTGAGCACCAAAGTCACCGTCGAACTGCAACGCCTGCCCCATGCGGAGGGGCTGCCGCTGCCGGCCTATCAGACCAATGATGCCGCCGGTCTCGACCTGATGGCGGCGGTAGCCGAGAACGAGCCCCTGACGCTCGCGCCCGGCCAATACACGCTGGTGCCGACGGGCCTCGCGATCGCGTTGCCGCCCGGCTACGAGGCGCAGGTGCGGCCGCGTTCTGGGCTTGCGGCCAAGCACGGCGTCACCGTGCTGAACTCGCCGGGCACGATCGACGCGGACTATCGCGGCGAGATCAAGGTGATCCTGATCAATCACGGCCAGACCGCCTTCGTGGTCAAGCGCGGCGAGCGCATCGCGCAGATGGTGATCGCGCCAATGGTGCAGGCTACGCTCATTCCCGTGGCGACATTGTCGGCGACCGACCGCGGCGCCGGCGGATTCGGCTCGACCGGCCGCTAGGCGCGGCACATCCGGCCGAATCACCCGAGGAACTACGTGAATTGGAACACCGCGCCCCGCATTTTTTTGGGACCGCCTTTGCGTTCACGATCTGGACTCTTACCGGTGGAGTCACGGTGAGGGTATTGTCGTTTGATTCGCGCGCGACGGGGGTCGCCGCGCGCAAATTCGTGCGATCTTGGGGCAACTATGTCAGGCGTGATCGTGTCGATGCGTCGGACGCTGCTGTCGTGCACATCGCTCGTGCGCAACGGCTTGTTGGGAAGCGCTCTCGCAGCGCTGCTGCCGGCTGCGCCGGCTGAGGCCGCCGACCTCGTCGACACACTCTCAACGCTGCTGGATTTCAACCGGCAGGAGCTCGCGGTGCTGGCCACCGCGCTGGCCTTGCTCGGCTTCTCGGTGGTGGCCGCGATCCTCCTGATGCGCACGCGCGTTCGCACCGCGAAGAACGAGGCGCGGCTGCGCGCACGGATCGGGGAACTCCAGCTCCAGGCCGACCGCTTCGGCGCACTGCTGTTTGCCGAGCCGCAGATCCTGATCTCCTGGCCGGCCGGCGACAATCGCGCGCAGATCTCCGGTGACACCTCCATGGTGCTGCCGCGCGACTCCTCTCCACAGCGCGTGCTGGCGTTTGGAACCTGGTTGCCGCCGGAACCGGCGCTCCGGATGGACCACGCCGTCGACGCGCTGCGCGACCGCGGCGACGGGTTCCAGCTGACGCTCACCACCGCGCATGGCCACACGCTGGAGGCCATCGGCCGCGCCATCGGCGGCCAGGCCATCGTCAGGATTCGCGAACTCTCAGGGCTGCGCCGCGATCTGGCCGAAACCAATCTGCGTTACAAGGCCCTCTCCGACGAGACGGAGATGCTGCGCGGCTTCGCGACCGCCGCACCCTGGCCGATCTGGGCCAAGGGCGAGAACGGCGCGCTGGCTTACGCCAACCCCGCCTATGTCCGTGCGACCGAGGCGGCCAGCATCACCGACGCCCAGGAGCGCAAGCTCGAGCTGCTCGACAGCGCCGACCGGAGCGCGATGGAGCGGGGGCTGAAGGAAGCGGCCAATTTCACCTCGCGCCTGCCGATCGTGATCGGCGGCGAGCGGCGCATCTATGACGTGCGCGCCGTCAATGTCGGCGGCGGCAATGTCGGCGTTGCCATCGATGCCAGCGAGGCGGATGCGTTGAGCTCGGCGCTGGTGCGGATGGCGGAAGCGCATCGCCGCACGCTCGACCAGCTCTCCTCCGGCGTCGCCGTGTTCGACGGCCAGCGCCGGCTCGCCTTCTACAATGATTCCTATCGCCAGCTGTGGGACCTCGACCGTACCTTTCTCGACGCCAACCCCGATGATTCCAGCGTGCTCGACAAGCTCCGCGCCGCGCGCAAATTGCCGGAACAGCCGGACTTCCGCGCCTGGAAGGCCAAGCTGCACGAGGCCTATCGCGCGGTCGAGGCTGCCAAGGACACCTGGTACCTGCCCGACGGCCGCGCGCTCTCCGTCGTCACCACGCCGAACCCCGAAGGCGGCGTCACCTATCTGTTCGACGACGTCACCGAGAGCCTCGAGCTCGCCCGCCGCTTCGACGGCATGATCCGGGTCCAGCGCGAAACGCTGGACAGCCTGGCCGAGGGCGTCGCGGTGTTCGGCAGCAACGGCAAGGCGCAGCTGTTCAACCCGGCCTTCGTCCGGATGTGGAAGCTGTCCGTTGACGCCATGCGCGACGAGCCGCACATCCAGACGGTCGAGGGCTGGTGCCATCAGCTGTTCGACGACGCGGTCGTCTGGCGACAGATCCGCGAGGCCGTCACCTCGATCGAGAGCCGCGCCGACATTCCGCTGAAGCTGGAGCGCAAGGACGGCAGCGTGCTCGACGGCATGATCCGGCCCCTGCACGACGGCGCCACGATGCTGACCTTCCAGGACATCACCGACACCGAGAACGTCGAGCGCGCGCTGCGTGAGCGCAACGAGGCGCTGGAGGCGGCCGACCAGATGAAGGTGGATTTCGTCCACCACGTCTCCTACGAGCTGCGCTCGCCGCTCACCACCATCATCGGCTTCGCGCATTTCCTCAGCGATCCCTCGACCGGGCCGCTGACGCCGAAACAGGCCGAATATCTCGACTACGTCACCAAATCGACCAATGCGCTGCTGGCGCTGACCAACAACATCCTGGATCTCGCCACCATCGACGCCGGCGCCATGAAGCTGGAACTCGGCCCGGTCGACGTCAGCAAGACCATCGAGCTCGCGGCCGAGGGTCTCCAGGACCGGCTCGCCACCGACCGCATCCGCCTCAAGGTCGAGATCGCGCCCGATGTCGGCAACTTCACCGGCGACGAGAAGCGCGTGGTGCAGGTGCTCTATAACCTCCTCGCCAACGCCGTCGGGTTTTCTCCACCGGATTCCACCGTCGGCATCAGCGCTCGCCGCACCGAACGCAGTGTGGTCTTCACTGTGACAGATTCCGGGCCTGGAATACCTGCCGACATGAAGGACAAGGTGTTCAACTGGTTCGAAAGCCGCTCGCAAGGCTCGCGTCACCGCGGCGCCGGTCTCGGCCTGTCGCTGGTGCGCTCCTTCGTCGAGCTGCATGGCGGCAATATCCGGGTCGATTCGATCGTGGGCAGGGGCACGGTCGTGATCTGTGACTTCCCGACCGACCAGGCGGCGCATCGCGACGCCGCCGAATGACTGCGCCAACCACATTCTCCGTCGCGCTCCACAACGAGACGGCCACCGCGCAACTGATGGCCGACCTCGCGCTGCTGGTCGGCCCCGGCGATGTCATCACGCTCACCGGCGATCTCGGGGCCGGCAAGACCGCGGCGGCGCGGGCCATGATCCGCTACCTCGCCGGCGACGATGCACTGGAAGTGCCGAGCCCGACCTTCACGCTGGTGCAGGGCTACGAGCTGCCGCCATTCCCGGTAATGCATGCCGACCTCTACCGCGTCGAGGACGAGAGCGAGCTCGAAGAGATCGGGCTGGCGCCGCTGCCGGAAGCAACCCTCGTCCTGATCGAATGGCCGGAGCGCGCACCGTCGGCGATGCCTCAAGACCGCATCGACATCGCGCTGACGCACCGGCCGGCATTAGGCTCGAATGCACGCGCCGCCGACGTCACCGGCCATGGCAAGGCTGCCGCCACCGTCGCGCGGCTGCAGGCGCTGCGCGAATTCCTCGATGCATCCGGCTACATGGAGGCAACGCGCAAGCGCATGGCGGGCGACGCCTCGACCCGCTCCTATGCGCGGCTGCTCCGCGACGACGAAATCGTCATCCTCATGAATTCTCCGCAGCGCCCGGATGGTGCTGCCATGTACAACGGAAAATCCTACAGCGCCGCGGTGCATCTCGCCGAAAACATCAAACCCTTCGTCGCCATCGACGAGGGCCTGCGCGCGCAGGGAATCTCCGCGCCCGCGATCCATCATTCCGACCTCGACCACGGATTCCTGATCAGCGAGGACTTCGGCAGCGAAGGCGTGATCGAGGGCGATCCGCCGCGCCCGATCGTCGAACGCTACGAAGCCGCGGCCGATTTACTAGCCGTGCTGCACGGCAAGACGCTGCCGGAAACGCTGCCGCTCGGCGGGCAGACCTACGCCATTCCCGTCTTCGATACCGAAGCGCTGCTGATCGAAATCAGCTTGATGCCGGAATGGTACCTGCCCGATCGCAATGCGCCGCTCGACGACGAGAAGCGCGCCGCATTTTTCGCGATGTGGCGCGAGCTGCTGAAGAAACCGCAGGCCTCGCCGAAGACCTGGATCATCCGCGACTATCACTCGCCGAACCTGATCTGGCTCGGGGATCGCACCGGCATCGAACGCGTCGGCGTGATCGATTTCCAGGACACCGTGCTGGGGCCGCAATCCTACGACGTGGTGTCGCTGCTCCAGGACGCCCGCATCGACGTGCCCGAGGCGATCGAACTGACGCTGCTGTCGCGCTACATCAAGGCACGCCGCGCGAGCGACGCAAGCTTCGACGCGGCCGGCTTCGCCGAGCTCTACGCCATCATGTCGGCGCAGCGGAACACGCGCTTGCTCGGCACCTTCGCCCGCCTCAACCGCCGCGACGGCAAGCCGCATTATCTGCGTCACCAGCCGCGGATCTGGACCTATCTCCAGCGCTCCCTGGCGCATCCCGCGCTCGCCCATCTGCGCGACTGGTATGTCGCCAACGTCCCGCCGCCCCAAGGCCCGGCCCAAGGCTGAAAGGCTAGTAAAGGCTGAAACGGCTGATTTGGAACCCGATTTACCGACTGTTAGCCAAGACGCCGGTAATCTGGCGGCGGAGCAGCCGGATGATTACGGGGCTGGAGCAGGGCAGATGGCGGTGAAGACGGACCAGCGCGGCAACAGCCGGGTTGTTTTCGAGCGCGGGATCGCGGCCCAGATGATGGGTATCGACGGCACCTGGCGGCGCGACTGCACCATGGAGGACGTCTCCGACAGCGGCGCCAAATTGACCATCGACGGCTCGGTCGAAGGCTTGCATCTGAAGGAGTTTTTTCTGCTGCTGTCGTCCACCGGACTTGCGTACCGACGCTGCGAGCTTGCCTGGGTCAATGGCGACCAGATCGGCGTCAACTTTCTCAAGCTCGGCGACAAGAAGAAAAAGGCGCGTTCCACATCCATCGGGGCGTAACGGCAACACCCGTCGTACAAGCGTCATGGCAGGTGGTTAAGGCGGTTAAGACGCGGTGCGGTCAGTCGAACCTCGTGTTAGGATTGCTGCGAACGCGAAATCAGTAGATCTGAGAAAGCGAAGGATGTCCGTCAAACCGACCAAAGCCATGGTGCTCGCCGCAGGGTTCGGCCTGCGCATGCGTCCGTTGACGGACAAGATGCCGAAACCGATGGTTCCGGTGGCCGGCCAGCCGCTGCTCGACCACGTGCTCGACAAGCTCGGCCAGGCCGGCGTGAGCGAGGCGGTGGTCAACGTGCACTACCTGCCGGACCAGATCATCGATCACACCGCATCCCGCCAGCATCCGCGCGTGACCATCTCGGACGAGCGCGACCAGGTGCTCGGCACCGGCGGCGGCGTGGTCAAGGCACTGCCGCTGCTCGGGGACGCACCGTTCTTTCACGTCAATTCCGACACGCTATGGATCGACGGCGTGCGCTCGAACCTGACGCGGCTCGCCGAAAACTTCGATCCCGCGCGGATGGACATTTTGCTGCTGATGGCGCCGACGGCGACCAGCATCGGCTATAGCGGCCGCGGCGATTACGGCATGCTGGCCGACGGCGCCCTGCGCAAGCGCAAGGAAAAAGAAGTCGTTCCGTTCGTCTATGCCGGCGCAGCGATCCTGTCGCCGTCGATCTTCGCCGATGCCCCCACGGGCGAGTTCTCGCTGACCAAGATGTTCGACCGTGCCAACGAGCAGGAGCGGCTGTTCGGCCTTCGCCTCGACGGCGTCTGGATGCATGTCGGCACGCCCGATGCCGTGCACGCGGCGGAAGAGGCGTTTCTGGAGAGCGTGGCGTAGGGCTGCGCTATTGTCCCGGACGCGGTGCCGTAGGGCGGGCAAAGCGAAGCGTGCCCACCATCTAAGCTGCTCGCGGAAACATGGTGGGCGCGGCGCGTCGCGCCTTTGCCCACCCTACCTCACCTGTATTGGTCCGGCGAACAGCGGGGACTATCTCCCTTCCGCCCATATCCATTTGAGTCCGCCTCCCTATATTGGCGCCTGATTCCCGAATCAGGCAGCTCATGCGCGTTTTCAGCGTTCCAGTCTCAGTTCCGTTTCTGCGCACCGTCGTCGCAAGCTTGCTCGACGGTCGGCTGGTCGACGGCTTTGAGGCGCGCAAGGAGCCGGCACGGCTGGCGGATGCCACGCTGTACCTGCCGACACGACGCGCCATGCGCGTCGTCCGCGAGATTTTCCTCGACGAGATGAAGGCGGACGCCGTCGTGCTGCCGCGCATCGTCGCGCTCGGCGACATCGACGAGGATGAGCTCGCATTCGCCGATGAGGGCGAACAGTTTTCCGGCGCAACGCCGCTCGATATTCCGCCGCGGCTCGGCGAGCTCGAACGGCGGCTGACACTGGCGCAGCTCGTCGCGGCCTGGGCCAAGGGCCCGGTGCTGTCTCCGCTGGTCGTCGGCGGCCCCGCCTCGACGCTGGCACTGGCGTCCGATCTCGCGCGGCTGATCGACGACATGGTGACGCGCGGCGTCGACTGGAGCGCGCTCGACGGCCTCGTGCCCGATATGCTCGATCGGTATTGGCAGCACTCGCTTGAATTTTTGCGCATCGCGCGCATCGCCTGGCCCGGTCATCTCGCCGAGATCAACCGGATCGAGCCCGCTGCCCGCCGCGACCTTCTGATCGATGCCGAAGCCAAGCGGCTGACCGCGCATCCCCATGGCCCCGTGATCGCGGCCGGTTCGACCGGCTCGATGCCGGCCACGGCAAGATTTCTCCACGCAGTCGCCTCGCTGCCGCATGGTGCCGTGGTGCTGCCCGGCCTCGACACCAATCTCGACGACGATGCCTGGCGCAGCATCGGCGGCGTCCGCGACTCGCTCGGCAAGTTCGCGGAGCATCCGGTCTCGAACCATCCGCAATACGCCATGCACGCGCTGCTGGATCGTTTTGGCATCAAGCGCAGCGACGTCGATGTCCTCAAGCCTCCGGCGGAAGGCGGCCGCGATCTGCTGGCGTCGGAATCGATGCGGCCGTCGGCCAAGACCGAGATCTGGCACGACCGGCTGAAGCAGCCGGATGTGGCCTTAAAGATCACCGGGGGCATGAAGAACCTCGCGGTTGTCGAAGCTCCCAATCCTGAAATGGAAGCGCTCGCGATCGCCATTGCGATGCGCGAGGCGCGGCATCTCGACAAGTCCGCAGCGTTGGTTACGCCCGATCGCGCCCTGGCGCGGCGCGTGATGGCCGCGCTGAGCCGATGGGATCTCGCATTCGATGATTCCGGCGGCGACGTCCTGATGGAAACCTCCGCCGGCGTCTTTGCGCGACTGACAGCGGAGGCGGCGACCAAGGGATTGGAGCCGCCGACGCTGCTCGCGATGCTGAAGCATCCGCTGTGCCGACTCGGCCGGGGGCCCGGCGCATGGAAGACGGCGATCGAAGGCCTGGAGCTCGCTTTGTTGCGCGGAACGCGGCCGCCCGCGGGCACCGCCGGCCTGCTGCGCGAGTTCAATCGATTCCGCGAGGAGCTGGCCAAGCTGTGGCGCAGCGAAGTCTCCGCGCTGCACAAGGCCGAGCCGCGCGCACGTCTCAAGACGGAAGACCTCGATCGCATTCAGGCGCTGATCGATAGCTTGCGACAAGCCTTGGCGCCGATCGAGAGTCTTGCGTCATCAAAACCGTATGACTTCGCCGAGCTCGCGCATCGGCATCGCGAGATCATGATCGAGCTGTCGCGCGACGAGCAGGGCATCCCGCTGGCGTTCGAGGAGCGCGAAGGCCTCGCGCTCGCGAGCGCCTTCGACGATCTCCTGCGCGGCGGCACGACCAGCGGATTGATGGTCACGCTGCCCGACTACGCGGACGTGTTCCAGACGGCATTCAGCGATCGCGCGGTGCGGCGGCGGGACAGGCCGGGCGCGCGGCTTCAGATCTACGGCCCGCTGGAATCACGCCTGATGCAGGCCGACCGCATCATCGTCGGCGGGCTGATCGAGGGGGTCTGGCCACCGGCGCCGCGCATCGATCCGTGGCTGAGCCGGCCGATGCGGCACCAGCTGGGCCTCGATCTGCCGGAACGCCGTATCGGCCTCTCCGCGCATGATTTTGCGCAGTTGCTCGGCGGCGACGAGGTCATCCTCACCCACTCCGCCAAGGCTGGCGGCGCGCCGGCGGTCGCCTCGCGCTTCCTGCATCGGTTGGAGGCGGTCGCGGGCGATGCGCACTGGAAGGCGGCGATTCGCGCAGGCGAAAAATACGTGCAGTTCGCCGCCGCGCTGGACCAGCCCGACGAGGTCAGACCGATCAAGCAGCCCGAGCCCCGACCGCCGCGCGCGACCCGGCCGCTCAGGATGTCTGTGACCGGGATCGAGGACTGGCTGCGCGATCCCTATACGATCTACGCAAAGCGCATTCTGCGGCTCGACGCGCTCGATCCCGTCGACATGCCGCTGTCGGCTGCCGATCGCGGCTCGGCGATCCACGATGCGCTCGGGGAATTCACCGAGGCTTATGCGACGCGTCTGCCCGACGATCCCGCCCGCGTGCTGCTCGCGATTGGTAAAAAGTATTTTGAGCCGCTGATGGAGCGGCCCGAGGCGCGGGCGCTGTGGTGGCCACGCTTCCAGCGCATCGCACGCTGGTTTGGCGAATGGGAGACGGCGCGACGGGATGTGGTCGAGTCGATCGCCGCGGAGACCGAGGGCAAGATCTCAATTCAGCTCGACAGTGAGCGCAGCTTTATCCTTTCCGCGCGCGCCGACCGCATCGAGCGGCGCCGGGGCGGCGGCTACGCCATCCTCGACTACAAGACCGGCCAGCCACCGACCGGCAAGCAGGTCCGCATGGGCCTGTCACCGCAGCTCACGCTGGAAGCCGCGATCCTGCGCGAGGGCGGCTTTCCCGACATCGACGCCGGCGCGTCCGTGAGCCAGCTCGTCTATGTTCGCCTGAGCGGCAACAATCCGCCGGGCGAAGAACGCATTCTCGAGCTTAGGTATAGGCAAGGTGATGAGCCACAGCCGCCGGACACCGCGGCTGCCGAGGCCAGGGCCAAGCTCGAGGCGCTGATTCGCGCCTTTGAGGACGAGAACCAGCCCTACACCTCGTTGAACCTGCCGATGTGGACCAACCGCTACGGCGCCTATGACGATCTTGCCCGGATCAAGGAATGGTCCGCGGCCGGCGGATTGGGGATCGAGGAATGGTGAAGGCACCGCGCCCTATCCCGGATGAAGTGCGCGCGCGACAAGCGCGCGCATCGGATCCGACCGCGTCGGCCTTCGTGTCGGCCAATGCCGGCTCGGGCAAGACGCATGTGCTGGTGCAGCGCGTGATCCGCCTGCTGCTGTCGGGCGTGCCGCCGGAAAAGATCCTCTGCATCACCTTCACCAAGGCGGCTGCCGCCAACATGGCCGAGCGCGTGTTCACCACGCTCGGGCATTGGGTGACGCTCGACGACACGGCACTCGATGCGGCGATCCGCGCGGTCGGCATCCCGCACCCCACTGCAAAATTGCGGCGCGACGCACGGAAGCTGTTCGCCTGTGCGTTGGAGACGCCGGGCGGGCTGAAGGTGCAGACCATCCACGCGCTGTGCACCCGCCTGCTTCAGCAGTTTCCGTTCGAGGCCAACGTGCCAGCGCGCTTCGCCGTGATCGACGAGCGCGACCAGACCGACATGATGGAACGCGCCAATCTGAAGGTGCTGCTGGAGGCCGCGCGCGACCCTGACAGCGTCACCGGCCGCGCGCTGCTGACCGCGATGGCGAGCGCCGCCGATGTCACCTTCAAGGAAGTGGTGCGCGAGGCTTGCCTGAGCCGCGATCACTTCATGGCCTGGACCGATGAAGCCGGCAGCGCGGAGCTGGCTGCTGCGCAGATGGCGGCCGCGCTGGGCGTGGACGCGAGCGATCGGATCGAGGACGTCGAGACCGAGGTTGTCGACGGTCCATTCCTGCCGCGATCGCGCTGGGATGACATCGCTTTTGCACTGGAGGACGGCAGCAAGTCCGACAACGACCAGGCCTGCCGGCTTCGCGAGGCAAAGGTGTTTTCCGGCGGCGCGCAGGTCGATGCCTATCTCAGCGTTTTCCTGACCGACGAAAAGCTGCCGCGCAAGGCGGTGCTGACCAAGAAGTTCTGCGATCACAACCCGTCCGTCGCCCGCCTGTTCGAGAACGAGGCGCAGCGCGTCAGTGGGTTGGTCGAGAAGCGCCGTGCGGTGACCATGCGGGACCGCACCGCCGCCCTGCTGTATATCGCGACGGCGGCTGCCGCAAACTACCGCCGCGAAAAGCAGGAGCGCGGTCTGCTTGACTATGACGATCTCATCGACAAGACGCTCGCGATGCTCGACCGCGTTTCCTCCGGCTGGGTGCATTACAAGCTCGACCGCGGCGTCGATCACGTGCTGATCGACGAAGCCCAGGACACCAGTCCGCGGCAATGGGACATCGTCGCGCACATCATCTCGGAGTTCACTGCCGGCGAAGGTGCGCGCGAGGGCCTGAACCGCACCGTCTTCGCTGTCGGCGACGAGAAGCAGTCGATTTTCTCTTTTCAGGGGGCTCAGCCCCGAGAATTCGACGCGCGCCGGCGCGAGCTGCACCGCAAGTTCACGGCCGCCGGACTGAAATTCGATCCGGTCGCCTTCACCTATTCCTTCCGCTCCGGCGCCGCGATCCTGCATTCGGTCGACCACGTCTTCCGCGAGCCCGCGATCTACAAGAGCATCCATTCGGTCGAGACCGGTCATCCCCTGCACAATGCACTCGGCGATGCCGGCCCCAGCGTAATCGAGCTGTGGGACCTTGCGGAGGCCGACGACAGGCAGGAGATCGAGGGCTGGCGCGCGCCGTTCGACGGCGTCGCCGCCACCAGCCCCGAGGTGAAGCTCGCGCGCCGCATCCAGACCGAGATCAAGCGGCTGGTCGAGAGCGGCACGCTGACCGGGCACGAAGGCGAGCGGCGTCCGCTCCGCTATGGCGACATGCTGATCCTGGTGCGCCGGCGCGGCAATGCCTTCGACGCGGTGATCCAGGCGCTGAAGCACGCCAATGTTCCGGTCGCCGGCGCCGATCGGCTCAAGCTCACCGAGCACATCGGAATCATCGACCTGATGAATCTCGCGGACGCGCTGTTGCTGCCGCAGGACGATCTCGCGCTCGCGGTGGCGCTGAAGAGCCCGCTGTTCGGGCTCGACGACGACGATCTGTTCCAGCTGGCCTGGGATCGCAAGGGATCGCTGCGCCGCGCGCTTGGCGAGCATGCCGCGACAAGCGAAAAATTTACCGCGGCGTTGCGACGCCTCGAAGCCTGCGAAACCCGAGCCCGCGAGGAGACGCCGTTCGCCTTTTACGCCTGGCTGCTCGGGGGCGACGGCGGACGCGCGCGCATGCTGCGCCGGCTCGGCCATGAGGCCAATGACGCGCTCGACGAATTCCTGGAGCTGGCGCTGAATTACGAGCGCAAGGCGCCGGCCTCGCTGCAGGGTTTCATGGCCTGGCTGCGCTCGGCCGATACCGAGGTGAAGCGCGACATGGAGATCTCGCGCGACGAGGTGCGGGTGATGACCGTGCACGGCGCCAAGGGCCTGGAGGCCTCGGTCGTGTTCATGGTCGACACCACATCGTCGCCTGCGGATTCGCAGCGGCTGCGGCTGATCCAGGTCCCGCGCGGCAATGGCGGCGAGGTGGTGGTCTGGGCCGGACGCAAGGCGGACGATCCCAAGCCCGTCGCCGACGCCCGCAAGGCGATGCTCGAGGAGACCGAGGACGAATATCGCCGCCTGCTCTACGTTGCGATGACGCGCGCCGCCGACCGGCTCATCGTCGGCGGCTGCATGCCCGGCAACATGAAGACGGTCCGCAAGCTGAGCTGGTACGATCTGGTCGACACCGGGCTCGCCGGCTCGGGCCTGGCGAAAGAGACGATCGAGACGCCGCTGGGAAAGGTGACGCGCTTCTCCCGACCGGAGGATGTCGTGGCGCTGGGCACGCCCGCGGCGTCCTTGGACCAGGGGACCGCGCTTCCGGACTGGCTGCGGACACGGGCACCGCGCGAGACCATCGACGACGATCCGGTGCGCCCCTCCGGCCAGCCGTCCGGGGACGGCCGCGCCGTGCTGTCGGGCGAATCAGTGCAGTCCCGCGCGCTCGCGCTGCAACGCGGCACGCTGGTGCATCGGCTGCTGCAATCGCTCCCCGACATCGCCACTGAGCGCCGGCGCGAGGCCGCGCTCGGCTTCATGGCGCGCAATGCCGCGGACTGGGCGGAGGCCGACCGGACCGCGCTGGCCGACAAGGTGCTCGCCTTGATCGCCGAGCCGCGGTTTGCGCCGGTGTTTGCCGCCGGCAGCCGGGCGGAGGTCGCGATCGTCGGCCGGCTGGAACGGCCGGGCCACGCCCCGGCACTGGTGTCCGGCCAGATCGACCGGCTGGTCGTTCGGCCGGATGAGGTCCTGATCGTCGATTTCAAGACCAATCAGGCGGCTCCCAAGAGCGCCGCCGCGGCGCCCGCCGCCTATGTCCGGCAGCTTGCGCTGTACCGGGCGGTGCTTTCGAAGCTTTATCCCCAAAAGCCGGTTCGCGCCGTCCTGCTCTGGACCGAGGCCCTTGAATATATGGAGATTTCGGCTCCCGCGCTGGACGCGGCGCTGGCATCTCTTCATCTCGGTGTGAGCGTCCTTGACCCGGCAAGGAGCCATTCATAGGTTGACGCCATGATCTCGGGCGCGATTCCCGTCGCGCCCTTCTCTCAGGTACGAGGTACTCCCATGGCCGTTGGTAAGGTTTCTGACATCGATTTCGAAGCCGAAGTGCTCAAGGCAAACGGCCCGGTGGTCGTCGATTTCTGGGCCGAATGGTGCGGCCCCTGCCGCATGATCGCACCCGCGCTCGACGAGATCGCCGGCGCGATGGGCGACAAGGTCAAGATCGTGAAGCTCAACGTCGACGAGAGCCCGAAGACGGCGTCGAAATACGGCGTGATGTCGATTCCGACCCTGATGATCTTCAAGGGCGGCGAGATGGCCTCCCGCCAGGTCGGCGCGGCGCCGAAGGCAAAGCTGCAGCAGTGGATCACCTCCGCGGTCTGATCCGCCTCGCACGAAATTATTTTTGGAAACGGCCGGCGAAAGCCGGCCGTTTTGCGTTGATGGGACAGTTCCAGCGTAAGACGAGTCCTGCCTGTGCCTCCCCCTGCAAGACGCGCGCGAAAATCGACATCTCTCGTGGCGATGGAGGCGCGCTCGGTCGATGCGATCCCGCGCGGCAAGGAGTGGCAATACGAGCCGAAATGGGATGGCTTCCGCTGCCTGCTGTCGCGCAACGGCGGCAGCATTGACCTGCGCTCGAAATCCGGCGAAGACCTCGCGCGCTATTTCCCCGAGATCGTCGCCGCAGCGCTGAAGCTGAAGGCGGATCGCTTCACGCTCGACGGCGAGATCGTCGTGCCGCATGGCAAGGGGTTTTCCTTCGACGCGCTGCTGCAACGCATTCACCCTGCGGCGCGCCGTGTGAAGAAGCTCTCGGAGGAAACGCCAGCGCTGTATCTCGGCTTCGATCTGCTTGCGACGACCAGGGAGAAACAGCTTGCCGAGCAGCCGCTGAGCGAACGACGGCCGGCGCTGGAAGCGTTTGCCAAAGCCAATCTGAAAGGCAGCATCTTCCGCCTCTCACCGGCGACGACGAGCTACGCCATTGCGAAAAAGTGGCTGGCGCAATCCGGTGGCGGCTCGGACGGCGTCATCGCCAAGCGCGTCGACCTGCCCTACCAGGCGGGAAATCGCGACGGCATGCAGAAGATCAAGAAATTCCGCAGCGCCGATTGCGTGGTCGGCGGCTTCCGCTATGCCACCAACAAGATCGCCGGCCGCAAGGTGGTCGGGTCGCTGCTGCTCGGACTCTATGACGACGGAGGTCTCCTGCACCATGTCGGTTTCACCTCGGCAATCAAGGCGACGGAAAAGCCTGACCTGACCGATCGGCTGGAGGCGCTGATCGGCGAGCCGGGCTTCACCGGCAACGCGCCGGGCGGGCCGAGCCGCTGGTCCACCGAGCGGTCTGCGAAGTGGTGTCCGCTCAAGCCGAAACTCGTGATCGAGGTCTGCTATGATCATTTCAGCGGCGACCGCTTTCGCCACGGTACCTCGATCCTGCGCTGGCGCCCCGACAAGGCCCCGCGGCAATGCAGCTTCGAGCAGCTGAAGCAGAAGGTGGTGGACCCGATAAAGCTGTTGAAACAGCTGTAGCCGGTAGCCCAGATGGAGCGACAACTATCCGAGCCATCCCGTCGCCAGCGCGTTCGCCAACTCCGGCTGGCCGTTGCGGCGAGCGAGCGCGGCCATCATCTCGTGATCGTAGACGACATGGCGGAACGTGACCTGCCAGGCGCCATCGGTTAGCTCGAGAATCGCATAGCGCGCGTGCGGTGTGCCGGCCTCGACGACATGCGGGAAAGGATGCTTGTCACGAAAACCTGGGCCGCCGACGCTGCCAGGATTGACGATCAGCCTTCCGTCCCGAAGTCGTACGGCACGGGCGAGATGGGTGTGGGCGCACAGGATCAGCGATTGCGCGATACCTTGCGCAAACTCTTCGATGCGATCGAGCGGCGACAGCGCCACCGCGCCGTCGGGATGCACGGCATCGAGCCAATAGACTTCGTCATTGTCGGGCGTCGCATGACACATGAAAACTTGCGCGCAAAACACGCGCGTCATCGGCTGCGCGCGCAGCCAGTCGAGTTGCGCGGCATTGACCGCTGCATGGGCCGGACGATCCCACGAGCCCATCTTCTCCGGGGGACGGTCGAGCAGATAGCGGTCATGATTGCCGAGCACGTGCACGGCGTCGAGCTTCATCAGAATCTCGATCGTGCGGCGCGCATCGAGCGGGCCGCTCAGCATGTCGCCGAGATTGACGATGTCGGAGACGCCTTGCGCGCGGATGTCGGCGAGCACAGCTTCCAGCGCGAGGTAGTTTCCGTGGACGTCGGCAATCGCGGCAAAACGCATGGGTCTTCCTGTAGCCCGGATGGAACGAAGACTATACAGGAGGCGTGCCGTTGATGGCGAGCACGTGGCCGGCGAGATAGAGCGAGCCGGTGATCAGGATGCGCGGCGGCACTTCGTAGGCGAGCTTCGCCAGGGCGCGCAGTGCGGCCTCGACGCCGGGCGCGGGCTCGACGCGCATGCCGAGGCTGCGGGCGGCATCCGTGAGGCGGTCGACCGGCATGGCGTTGTCGGTGTCGGGAATCGGCACCGCGATGATGTGGCGGGTCAGACCGGCGAAATTGGCGAGAAAACTCTGCGCGTCCTTGTTGGCCATCATGCCGGCGATCACGACCAGCGGCCGCGACACCCGCTCTTCGAGATCGCCGAGTGCGGCCGCCGCGACGCGGCCGCCTTCCGCATTGTGGCCGCCGTCGAGCCAGATCTCCGATCCCTGCGGCCCCCAAGCGAGCAGCTCTCCAGACGCAATGCGCTGCATCCGCGCCGGCCACTCCGCACCGACGATCCCGGCCTCGAACGCCGCCTGGTTGACCTTGAAGGCGTTGGTGGCCCGCAACGTCGCGATGGCGAGGCCGGCATTGTCGAACTGGTGGCGCCCGAACAGGCGCGGCGCGGTGAGATCCATCAAGCCGCGCTCATCGGAATAAACCAGCCGCCCGTTTTCGACGTTGACGTGCCAGCTCTCGCCCGCGGCAAACAATGGGGCGCGCATGCGCTTGGCCTGCGCCTCGATCACGGCCATCGCCTCAGCCGGCTGCTCCGCGCAAACGACCGGCACGCCGCGCTTGATGATCGCGGCCTTTTCGCCGGCGATCGAGGTCAAGGTGTCGCCGAGGAAATCCATGTGGTCCATGCTGACAGGCGTGATCACGCAGGCCGCCGGCGCGTCAACCACGTTGGTGGAATCGAGCCGGCCGCCAAGGCCGACCTCCAGCAGAACCACATCGGCCGGGTTCTGCGCGAACAGGTGAAATGCCGCCGCCGTCTTGAGCTCGAACACGGTGGCCGGCTCGCCGGCATTGACACGCTCGACCTGTTCCAGCGCCGCGCGCAATTCGTCGTCGCTGACCAGCACACCGCCACCGACGCGGCCGAGCCGGAAACATTCGTTGATGCGAACGAGATAGGGCGACGTGTAGGCGTGGACGCGCAGGCCGGCGGCCTCCAGCGTCGCGCGCAGATAAGCGAGCGTCGAGCCCTTGCCGTTGGTACCGGCGATGTGGATCACCGGCGGCAGCTTGCGCTCGGGATGACCGAGCCGGTCGAGCAGGCGGTGCATCCGCTCCAGCCCGAGATCGATGCGTTTCTGGTGCAGGGCCGACAGCCGCCCGATCAATTCGTCGAGCGGCGGCTTTGCGCGGTCGGAGGAAGCGTTCACGCGTGCGGCGCGGCCGGCGCCGTTTCGGGAGCCGATACGATCTGCGCCGGACTGACGACCGGCTGCACCGGCTTTGACGCGGTCTCAAGCGCCGGCGCCCTGGTCAACAGTCGGCAGAGCCGCGCCAGGGTCGGACGCAATTCGTGGCGGTGCACGACCAGGTCGATCATGCCGTGCTCCTTGAGGTATTCGGCGCGCTGAAAACCCTCGGGGAGCTTTTCGCGAATGGTCTGCTCGATCACGCGCGCGCCGGCAAAACCGATCAGCGCACCGGGCTCGGCGATCTGCACGTCGCCGAGCATCGCATAGGATGCGGTGACCCCGCCGGTGGTCGGATTGGTCAGCACGACGATGTAGGGCTGTCTTGCTTCACGCAGCATCTGCACCGCGACCGTGGTGCGCGGCATCTGCATCAGCGACAGGATGCCTTCCTGCATGCGCGCGCCACCACTGGCGGCGAACACGATGAAGGGTGACTTCTTCTCGACCGCGAGCTCGAGCCCGCGCACGATGGCTTCGCCCGCGGCCATGCCGAGCGAGCCGCCCATGAAGTCGAAATCCTGCACGGCGACGACGACGGCGGCACCTTCGAGCTTGCCGTAGCCGACCTTGATCGCGTCGTTCAGATTGGTCCGCGCGCGGGCATCCTTGATGCGATCGACGTACTTCTTCTCGTCACGGAACTTGAGCGGATCGGGCGTGACGTCAGGCAGCGCGACGTCGTACCAGGTCTCATTGTCGAAAACCGACTTCAGACGCGCCACCGCGTTCATGCGCATATGGTAGTTCGAGCCGGGAATGACGAACTGGTTGGCTTCGACGTCCTTGTAGAACACGAGCTGTCCGGAATCCGGGCACTTGATCCACAGATTCTCCGGCGTCTCCCGCCGCAGCATGTTGCGGATCTTCGGCCGGACCACATTGGTAAGCCAGTTCATGGTTTGCTCCGATGTGCGATCCCGCCTGGGGACCGCCTGAAGGGATATATGGCGGCCGGGACCCGGCCCGGCAAGCCGCCGTATCGTCCGCCTTGCTCGTCGGACTTGCTCGTCGGATTTGGCAGCGGAATTATGGCCTATTCCGCCGCCTGTTGCGCGCCTTTGACGCCCTGGGCCAGTGCGGCCGTCAGCTCGGCGACGGCGTTGACGGTTTTGCCAGTGGCGTGCCCGTCCGCATCGAGGCTGTTCTTGAGGGCATCGACCAGCGCGGTGCCGACCACGGCGCCATTGGCATGCGAGGCAATGGAGCGGGCGGTCTCCGGTGTACGGATGCCAAAGCCGACGCAGACCGGCAGTTTTGTGTGCCGCTTGATGCGGGCAACTGCCTCGCCGACGGCCGTGGAGTCAGCGGCCGCAGCGCCGGTGATGCCGGTGATCGAAACGTAGTAGACAAAGCCCGAGGTGTTGGCGAGCACCGCCGGCAGACGCTTGTCGTCGGTCGTCGGCGTTGCAAGCCGAATGAAATTGAGGCCGGCCTTCATCGCGGGCAGGCAGAGCTCGTCGTCCTCTTCCGGCGGCAGGTCGACGATGATGAGGCCGTCGATGCCGGCGCTCTTCGCATCGACCAGGAATTTGTCGACGCCATAAATGTAGATCGGGTTGTAGTAGCCCATCAGCACGATCGGCGTGGTGCTGTCGTCCTTGCGGAAGCCGCGCACGAGATCGAGCGTCTTCTTCAGCGTCATGCCGGCCTTGAGCGCGCGCAGGCCTGCCGCCTGGATCGACGGACCGTCGGCCATCGGATCGGTGAAGGGCATGCCGAGCTCGATCACATCGGCGCCCGCTTTCGGTAGCGCCTTGATGATCTCGAGCGAGGTCGCCGGATCGGGATCGCCGGCCATCACGAAAGTGACAAAGGCCGCGCGGCCGGCTTTCTTCAGCTCGGCGAAACGGGTGTCGATACGCGTGGTCACTTGCTCTTGCCCCTCAGGATGTCGCCGACCTGCGGGACGTCCTTGTCGCCGCGGCCGGAGAGGTTGACGACCATCAGGTGATCTTTTGTCCGCTTCGGCGCGAGCTCGATCACCTTGGCGATGGCATGTGCCGGCTCGAGCGCGGGGATGATGCCTTCCAGCTTTGACAGCAACTGGAACGCTGCGAGCGCCTCGTCGTCGGTCGCGGAGAGATAGTTCACGCGGCCGATCTCGTGCAGCCAGGAATGCTCGGGGCCGATGCCGGGATAGTCGAGGCCCGCGGAGATCGAATGCGCGTCCTGGATCTGGCCGTCCGCATCCATCAGGAGATAGGTGCGGTTGCCGTGCAGCACGCCCGGACGGCCGCCGGCGATCGATGCCGCATGCAATTGCGTCAGTCCGTGGCCCGCAGCTTCGACGCCGAAGATCTCGACGGTGGAATCGTCGAGGAACGGATGAAACAGGCCCATCGCGTTGGAGCCGCCGCCGATACAGGCGACCAGCGAATCCGGCAGGCGGCCTTCGATCTCCTGCATCTGCGCCTTGGTCTCGTTGCCGATGATCGACTGGAAGTCGCGCACCAGCGTCGGATAGGGATGCGGACCCGCGACCGTCCCGATGCAGTAAAACGTGTTGTGCACATTGGTGACCCAGTCGCGCAGCGCCTCGTTCATGGCGTCCTTCAGCGTGCGCGTGCCCGACTGCACTGGAATGACCGTTGCGCCCAGCATCTCCATGCGGATGACGTTGGGCTGCTGCCGCTCGACGTCGACGGCGCCCATGTACACGATACATTCGAGGCCGAAGCGCGCGCACAGCGTCGCGGTGGCGACACCGTGCTGGCCGGCGCCGGTCTCGGCGATGATGCGCTTCTTGCCCATGCGTCGCGCCAGCATGATCTGGCCGAGCACGTTGTTCACCTTGTGCGAGCCGGTGTGGTTGAGTTCTTCGCGCTTGAGGTAGATTTTCGCGCCGCCGAGATGCTCGGTCAGACGCTCGGCGAAATAGAGCGGCGAGGGCCGGCCGACATAATTCTTGAGATAGCCGTTCATCTCGGTCTGGAAGGCCGGGTCGGCCTTGGCCTCGGTGTAGGCTTTCTCCAGATCGAGGATCAGCGGCATCAGGGTTTCGGCAACGAAGCGTCCGCCGAAAATGCCGAAATGGCCGCGCTCGTCGGGGCCGCTGCGATAGGAATTGGGTTTTACAACATTCATCGGACGCTCAACTCTTGACTTGCATCTTGGCTTGCGCGCGCGGCGCGAATGAAGGCCTTGATCATCTCGGGGTCTTTCACGCCCGGGGCGCTCTCGACACCGGAGGAGACGTCGACGCCACCGGCCCGGGTGACGCGAACGGCTTCGGCGACGTTGTCGGCGCTGAGGCCGCCCGAGACCATATACGGCACCGCGAGCTCCAGGTTTCCGAGCAGATGCCAATCAAACGGTGCACCGAGGCCGCCCGGCCGCGTTGCGTCCTTCGGTGCGCGCGCATCGAACAGGATGCGTTCGGCAACCTCTGCGTAACCGGGCAGCACGGCGAGATCGGCTGATGTTGCGACCGGCACGACCTTCATCACCGGACGACCGAACCGTTGCCTGATGTCGCGCAGCCGGGCAACGCTCTCCGTGCCATGAAGCTGGAACATGTCCGGCGACAGCGCGTCCATGATGTTGTCGAGCGTGGCATCGTCGGCATCGACGGTGAGCGCCACCTTGAGCGCGCGCCGCTTCACCTGCCGGCCGAGCTCCCGGCCGGCTTCCAGCGACAAATGTCGCGGCGACGGCGGGAAGAACACGAAACCCACCATGTCGGCACCCGCCTCGAGCGCCGTTTCGAGCGTCTCGGGCGTGGACAGGCCGCAGATTTTGACGAGCAAGGACATGTTCTCGACGGATATGGGCTCAAAGCAAATGGAGGCCGCAGGTCCGCGGCCGGAAAACGGGCTTTTCGGTTGCGGCCGCTTCTACAACGTCGCGCGCTGCTTGTCTCGCCCGACGGACCCGTAAAGCCCCACCCCGGAGGGAACGGGGAGGCGCTGGGGCTCGGGCCTTGCTGCGGCAGACTGGGCCCGCAGATCAGCCAGCTCGCCTCGCGCGGCCCGGGCATCCGCGTCATGCCGGCGCGCCGCACGCCGCCAGTGCCGCTGGCCCAACCAGACGGCACAACCACCCGCGACCACCCCGAGCGCAGCCACCACGATCAGGAGGAGGAACAGCGGCAGCGTGACCGAGAATGACGGGTCGTTGGAAACGAAGGGATCGAACGAGACCGTGACGAAATGCCGGTTGGCGACGGCAAAGACCATCAGGATCAGGCCCAGCGGAATCACGACCAGCGCGGTCAGGAATTTTCGCATCACGGCTCGCTCGCCTTGAATCAAGGTTGCGGCCGCATCGCTCGCGACCGCGGGAAACCCTGAGGTGGACCTCAGTCTGGCGCGCCTGGATCCGGATGGTCGCGATTCAGCCGTTCGCGCATTTCCTTGCCGGTCTTGAAGAACGGAACGCTCTTCTGATCGACAGGCACATGGGCGCCCGTGCGCGGATTGCGCCCTGCGCGTGCAGGGCGATGCTTGACCGAGAAGGCACCGAAGCCGCGCAACTCGACGCGATCACCGCGCGCGAGAGCCGCTACGATCTCTTCGAGAATCGCATTCACAATGTTCTCGACATCCCGCTGGTACAGATGCGGGTTGTGCTCGGCGATACGCTGAACAAGTTCGGATTTGATCATCGAGAGATAGGACCCGGGAGCGTGCGGACGACCATTTCCGTGAAAATACCGTGATCTGTCAAGACGCTAAATGAAGGTTGAGCGTCGTGAAAATACGTGACAAATGCCGAAAAAGCAGGCTGGCCCTGCACGCGCCGAACGGGAAAAACCTCTGGGGCTCGCCCGGTTCCGGTCAGTTCGACGCCGCCGGCTGCCACAAGGCGAGCATTCCATCCATTCCGAGCCGATCAACCGCCTGCACGACGCCGGTTTGCGCGATTTGATGCGCAATCGAGCCTAAACCCAGTGCTCCCAGCGTCACTGCGGCCGCCGTCTTGAGGAACGGCAGATCGCTGAAGCGCGGCTGCAGCTTGTAATCGCGCACGGAGAGCCCCTTCTTGACGCCCTTCTGCTCGACCAGCCAGGTCACCGCGGTCTTCTCGTCGCCGATCTGATCGATCAGCTTGAGATCGATGGCCTGGCGTCCGGTGAAGACACGGCCATCAACCACTTTCTCGAGCTGCGTGTCATCCATGCCACGCCGTTCCTTCACCAATCCCTTGAACCAGGCATAGGAATCCTTCACCAGCGCATCGAGCGCCGCCCGTGCCTCCGGGCTGGTCGGCTCGAAACCGTTGGGCGCGGCCTTCAGCGGCGTGGATTTTACCTCCTCCACCTTGACGCCGACGGTCTTCAACAGCTCCGAGACGTTCGGGAATTGGAACAGCACGCCGATCGAGCCGACCAGCGAGCTCTGCTGGGCGATGATGTGATCGCTCGCGATCGCGGTGATGTAGCCGCCGGAGGCGGCGAGGCCTTCGACGACCACGACGAGCGGCTTCTTTGCCTTCAGCCGTACCAGCGAATCATAGAGCTGCTCGGAGCCGGCGGTGGTGCCGCCCGGCGAATTGACGTGAACGATGACGGCGGCAGCCTGCGAATTCTCCAGCCGTTCCAGCGCCTGCGTGCGATCGGAATCACTGCGGATCAGGCCGTCGATCTGGACCCGCGCGATCGAGCCGGCGGACGCGAACGTGCCGCGCGCACCCGGCGTCGCGACCAGCGCGAAACCTGCGATCGCCGCGACCGCGATCAGCGCGGCCAATACGCGCCAGAACGTCAGCTTGCGGCGGATCCTGCGGCGATCGACGATGATGTCCGAATCGAGCGACATCTCAATATCTCCAAATGAAAGGCCAAGCGCGTTGTGCCGTCGCAGCGTCAGCATTGGCTTATCTGGATACATCAATTGCGGCGCAATTAGAAGAAAACAAGGCCGGCTGGCCGGTCTTCCCTGAAGGACTGGGACATTGCCACACGCTCCTCGTCGTCCCGGCGAAGCCCAACAAAAAAGCCCCGGCTTGCGCCGGGGCCTTGATGCAGCGAAACCTGCGTTTCGCTTACTTGGTGTCGCGGTTCTTGAGCGCGGTGCCGAGGATGTCGCCGAGCGTCGCCCCCGAATCGGAGGAGCCGTACTGCGCGATGGCTTCCTTCTCTTCGGCGACTTCGAGCGCCTTGATCGACACCTGGACCTTGCGGGCCTTCTTGTCGAACTGGATCACGCGGGCATCGACCTTCTCGCCGACGGCGAAGCGTTCGGCGCGCTGATCGTTGCGGTCACGGGCGAGCTCCGAGCGCTTCACGAAAGTGGTGAAGTCGGTACCGGTGATCTTCACCTCGATGCCGCTCTCCTTCACTTCGATCACTTCGCAGGTCACGACCGCGCCCTTCTTGACATCGCCCGGCTCGGCGAAGGGGTCGCCTTCGAGCTGCTTGATGCCGAGCGAAATACGCTCCTTCTCGACGTCCACATCGAGCACCACGGCCTTCACCATGTCGCCCTTCTTGTAGTTGTCGATCACCTGCTCGCCCGGCTGCTTCCAGTCGAGGTCGGAGAGATGGACCATGCCGTCGACGTCGCCCTCGAGGCCCAGGAACAGACCGAACTCGGTCTTGTTCTTGACTTCGCCCTCGACCGTCGAACCGGTCGGGTGACCTTCGACGAAGACCTCCCACGGGTTGCGCATGGTCTGCTTGAGGCCGAGCGAGATGCGGCGCTTGACGGAATCCACTTCCAGCACCTGCACTTCGACTTCCTGCGAGGTCGAAACGATCTTGCCGGGGTGCATGTTCTTCTTGGTCCACGACATCTCGGAGACGTGGATCAGGCCTTCGATGCCCGGCTCGAGCTCGACGAACGCGCCGTAGTCGGTGATGTTGGTGACGCGACCGGTGAAGCGGGCACCCAGCGGGTACTTGGCTTCGATGCCCTGCCACGGATCGTCCAACAGCTGCTTCATGCCCAGCGAGATGCGGTGCGTCTCGTGGTTGATCTTGATGATCTTGACCTTCACGGTCTGGCCGATCGAGAGCACTTCGGTCGGATGGTTGACGCGGCGCCACGCGATATCGGTGACGTGCAGCAGACCGTCGATGCCGCCGAGATCAACGAACGCACCGTAATCGGTGATGTTCTTGACCACGCCGTCGATGACCTGACCCTCTTCGAGGTTCTGCACCAGCTCCTGACGCTGCTCGGCGCGAGTCTCTTCGAGAACCGTGCGGCGCGACACGACGATGTTGCCGCGGCGACGGTCCATCTTGAGGATCTGGAACGGCTGCGAGTTGTTCATCAGCGGCGCAACGTCGCGGATCGGACGGATGTCGACCTGCGAACGCGGCAGGAAGGCCACGGCACCGTCGAGGTCGACAGTGAAGCCGCCCTTGACCTGGTTGAAGATGACGCCGTTGACCTTCTCGTTGTTCTGGAAGGCCTTCTCGAGCTTGCCCCAGCTCTCTTCGCGGCGCGCCTTGTCGCGCGACAGCACGGCTTCGCCGAGGGCGTTCTCGATCCGGTCGAGGAACACTTCCACCTCGTCGCCGACCTTGAGCTCGCTGTCGCGGCCGGGGCCGGAAAATTCGCGCAGGGCAACGCGGCCCTCGGTCTTCAGGCCGACGTCGATGACGGCCATGTCCTTTTCGATTGCAACAACCTTGCCCTTGATGACTGAGCTTTCCTGCAGGTTGCCGCCTGCGAAGGACTCGTCGAGCATCGCGGCGAAATCGTCGCGCGACGGGCTATAGGTATCAGCAGAAGTCGAAGCCATTTGTTCTCCAGTTGCGGATGTCATGCCGGCCGTTGGGTTCTTGGGCGCACCGTACGCGCAGTGTCGGAAGGTCCGCAGAACCTTCGAGCGACCGCTCGCTGCTCCGACCTGGAGGGCGGAACAGCGGAAGCGGGCCGGCTGAGGCCCGCGCATTCGATACGTGGAAATCTTTTGTCCGGAACCTGGATCGCGTCGGCCCCAAGCAGGGACCGAGAGTATCGACCTCAAAGAGCGGGAGCGGGCGCTTCCTCCAATGACGGCAGCGGCTTAACCCCGCGACCGGCCCGCTCGGACGGCCTCGATAATGTCGATGGCGGCCCGGACGCCGCCTTCTATATCCAGTTGGGAGTTATCTAGCAAGTAAGCATCCGCGGCCGGCTTCAGGGGCGCGATCGCCCGGTTCTTGTCGCGTTCGTCACGCTGGATGATGTCGGCGAGCACGGCCGCCTCGTCAGCCTCCTCGCCCCGCGCCTTGGCCTCCATGGTCCGGCGGCGGGCGCGGACCTTGGGGTCGGCCACGACGAAGATCTTCACGTCGGCATGGGGGCAGATCACCGTTCCAATATCCCGACCGTCGAGCACGGCGCCGGGCGGATCGGCGGCGAATTGCCGCTGAAAGCTGACCAGGGCCTCGCGCACCCTTGGGATCGCCGAGACGATGGAGGCGCCCTCGCCGGCCTTCTGGGTCTTCAGGGCGGGATTGCCGAACTTCTCGGGATCGAGTTCCAGCGCCGCAGCGACCGCGGCTGCCTCGTCCCGGAGATCATGACCGGACTGCATCAGGGAATAGGCCACCGCGCGATAGATCACGCCGGTGTCAAGATGACGGTAGCCGTAATGGTGGGCAAGACGCTTGCCGAGCGTGCCCTTGCCCGACGCCGCGGGCCCGTCGATGGCGATGATCATGAAAACTCGGCCCCAAGCGAACGCATCATCGGGATGAAATCCGGGAAACTGGTGGCGATGAAGGCGGTGTCATCGACGGTCACCGGCTGGTCCGACGCGCAGCCCATCACCAGCGCGGACATCGCGATGCGATGGTCCATGTGGGTGGCCACAACGCCGCCGCCGGGAACGTGGCCGCGGCCTTCGACGATCAAATCGTCGCCGGAGACCTCGACCTTGACGCCGTTGACGCGGAGCATGGCGGCGGTGGCTTCGAGACGGTCGGATTCCTTGACGCGGAGCTCCTGGAGGCCGCGCATGATGGTCGTGCCCTCGGCGAAGGCGGCCGCCACCGCCAGCACCAGATATTCGTCGATCATCGACGGCGCGCGCTCCGGCGGCACTTCGACACCGCGCAATTTCGAGGCGCGTACGCGCAGCTTCGCCATCGGCTCGCCGGCGTCGCCGCGAACTTCGCTTTCCTCGATCGAGGCACCCATTTCGCGCAGGGTGGTGAAAAGACCGGTGCGCAGCGGATTGGTCATGACATCGGACAGGACGAGGTCGGAACCTTCGACGATCAGCGCAGCAACGATGGGGAACGCCGCCGATGAGGGATCGGCGGGCACGACGACATTGGCGCCATGCAGCTCAGGCTGCCCCACGAGCGTGATACGGCGGCCGTGCTGACCTTCCTGCACCGAGGTGATCTCGGCGCCGAAATGCTTGAGCATCAGTTCGGTGTGGTCGCGACTGGCCTCGGTCTCGATGACGGTCGTGGTGCCCGGCGCGGCCAGACCCGCGAGCAGCACGGCGGATTTGATCTGGGCCGAGGCGACCGGGGTCTTGTAGGTGATCGGCAGCGGATCGCGCGCACCCTGGACGGTCAGCGGCAGGCGGCCGCCCTCGCCGCCGGAGACGACCTTCGCACCCATCTTTTCCAGCGGGTCCAGAATCCGGCGCATGGGCCGGGTGCGCAGCGAGGCATCGCCGTCGAAAATCGCAGAGATCGGGCAGCCGGCGACGGCGCCCATGACGAGCCGGCAGCCGGTGCCGGAGTTGCCGAAATCCAGCGGCACTTTGGGCTCCGCGAAGCCCGCGACACCCACACCGTTCACCTTCCAGGCGAAATCTCCGGTGCGCTCGACCCTGGCGCCAAGCGCCTGCATGGATTTGGCGGTGTTGAGGACGTCCTCGCCCTCCAGGAGGCCCGAAATCCGCGTCTCTCCGACCGCGAGCGCGCCGAGGATGAGGGCACGGTGGGAGATCGACTTGTCTCCGGGCACCCGTACTTTCCCGGTCAGGGGACCGCTGGCGCGCGACTGGAGCGGCGTCGGCTTGTCGGAATCGGTCAAGTTTGTGTCCTTGGATAGGCCCGGAACATCCCTGCGGGACTCGCGGGGCAGGTATCACATGGTCTCCCCGCCGTCACGGGCATGTCGTTCTCCCGCAATGCGCTATTGACAGCGGGCCGCCAACTAGCCAAGTGAAGCACCGCTTTTCAGACATTTCCAGGATTCCTCTGCCGTGGCCAAGTCCGAACTCGGAACTAAACGTATTTGCCCGACCACGGGCAAAAAGTTCTATGACCTCAACAAGAATCCGGTGATCTCGCCCTATACCGGTGAAGTCGTGCCGATCGCGCCCATCGCGCCGGCTCGCGCTCCCCGCGGCGCCGAAGCCCGCCACGCAGCCGCTGCCGCCGACGCCACGCCGGAGCCGGCGGAGGTCGAGGAGGTCTCGCTCGAGGAGGCCGATGCCGAGGAGAACACCGGCAAGGTCAAGGCCGTCGTACCCGAATCCGAGGACGACATCGAAGTCGATGAGACCATCGAGGACGATGACGACGACGATTCGACCTTTATCGCCGACGACGAGGAAGGCGATGAGGACGTGACCGACATCATTGGTGATGTCGGCGGTGACGAAGAGACTTGAGATAATTCCAGAACTGTGGTTCTGGGTCTTTCCCGACGCGTCGCCCAAGGCGCGTCGGACGGTTAAGGGGCCATAGCTCAGCTGGGAGAGCGCTTGCATGGCATGCAAGAGGTCGGCGGTTCGATCCCGCCTGGCTCCACCACGCTTCGCCCTTCGGGCTACGCGTGGCGCAGCCGCGCACAGCCTGAAGGGCGAAGCGTGGTGTCCGGCGAAGCCCGAAGGGCGAAGACGGACTGGTGAGATTCCGACACAGCGGCTGCCCAGGCGATAATCGTCAATGTGGTACGTCTACATCCTCCGCAGCATCGAATTTCCTGAGCAGGAATACGTTGGGGCTACGGAAGATCTGAAGCGCCGGATTCCAGAGCACAATGCTGGCAAATCCACCCACACCGCCAAGTTCAGGCCTTGGAAGCTGATCTGGTACTGCGCCTTCCCTGACAAGCACAAAGCGCTCGCTTTTGAAGCGTACCTGAAGTCTCACTCCGGCCGGGCGTTCACAAAGAAGCGGCTGTCCTAAGCACGCAAACCTAACCCCTACTCCCCAATCACCGCATTCAACCGATCGCGCAGCGCCACGATCTCGTCCTTCATCGCGACCAGTTCCGAGACCGAGCAGTCCGTCGCCGCCAGGATCGATTGCGGCACGGCGCGCGCCTTGTCCTTCAAGGCGTGGCCCTGCGGCGTCAACGCGATCAGCACCTGACGCTCGTCTTCGCTCGAGCGCGTGCGCTTGACGAGGTGGGCCGCCTCGAGCCGCTTGAGCAGCGGCGTCAGCGTGCCCGAATCCAGGTGCAGCTTTTCGCCGATGCTCTTCACCGGCACGTCGTCGCGCTCCCACAGCACCAGCATCACCAGGTATTGCGGATAGGTCAGGCCGAGCCGGTCCAGCAGCGGCTTGTAGACGCGGTTGAAGGCATGCGCGGCCGAATAGACCGCGAAGCAGATCTGGTTATCGAGGCGAAGCGGCGCGTCCGCTGCCGAATGTTTCCGGGGCATCGAGAATCTCACGGGACTTGCTCCATTCTGGGGCCGGCCGGCGGCATATTCAATTGCGAACAATTAAATGTGAGGCACCGTAATTTAAATTGCGCACAATCTAATTGCTTGCGATAAGGATCGCACCCCACCCGAGAAACACAGGGAGACGAAAATGTCAGTGAACGTCCTCTACAAGACCAGCGCAAAGGCCACCGGCGGCCGCGACGGCCATGCCGCGACCCTCGACGGCGCGCTCGACGTCAAGCTCACCACGCCGAAGGAACTCGGCGGCGGCGGCGGTGCCGGCAACAATCCCGAGCAGCTGTTTGCGGCTGGCTATGCCGCCTGCTTCATCGGCGCGATGAAGTTCGTGTCCTCGCAGGGCGGCCCCAAGGTTCCGCCCGACGCCTCCGTGACCTCGACCGTCGGCATCGGCCCGCGCGCGGCCGGCGGCTTCGGTCTCGACATCGACCTTGCCGTCTCGCTGCCGGGCCTCGCCCGCGCAGAAGCTGAGGCGCTGGTCGAGAAGGCGCACCAGGTGTGCCCGTATTCCAACGCGACGCGCGGCAATGTCGACGTTCGCCTGACGGTCGTCTGATCGGGTAGCTGAAGCGGCTGGCCCGGGATCCCCCCCGGGCCGGCCGCTTCCCTTGATTTGCCATCCCGCGGGATTGCGGCGAGCGGCCTGCATGACGCCCCACGCGGGAAGCCATTGCCGGCCCGGACGAACCTCGTTAGGCCTGTGATCACATCGACACAGGGACGCGAACGCATGACTGAAGCCGCCAGTTCTGGAGCTGCCACGGGCGCAATGAGCGGCCTGCGCGTCATCGATCTCACGCGCGTGCTCGGCGGTCCCTATTGCACCCAGATCCTCGCCGACCACGGCGCCGACGTGATCAAGGTCGAGCCGCCCGCAGGTGACGAGGTGCGCGACTGGGGCCCTCCCTTCCACGAAGAAGACGCGGCCTATTTCATCGGCATCAACCGCAACAAGCGCTCGATCGGCCTCGACCTCGCCTCCGAGGGCGGCCGGGCCGTGCTGCTCAAGATGCTGGAGAGCGCCGACGTCCTGATCGAGAACTTCAAGCCGGGCACGCTGGAGAAATGGGGCATCGGGAACGAGGTGCTCAGCAAGAAATTCCCGCGCCTCGTGCATTGCCGGATCTGCGGCTTCGGCGCCGACGGCCCGCGCGGCGGCAACCCCGGCTATGACGCCATCATCCAGGCCATGACCGGCATGATCGCGGCGACCGGCTCGCCCGAGAGCGGACCGATGCGCATCGGCGTGCCGCTGGTCGACATCGGCACCGGCCTCTATGCGGCGATCGGCATCCTGATGGCGCTGTCGGAGCGGCAGCGCTCGGGCCAGGGCCAGTTCCTGGAGACCACGCTGTACGAGACCGGTCTCGCCATCATGCATCCGCACACCGCGAATTATTTCATGCATGGCAAGCCGCCGTCGCTCACCGGCAACGAGCATCCCAACCTCGTGCCCTATGCGATCTTCCCGACCAAGACCGACAACATCTTCATCGGCGTCGGCAATGACGGCACCTTCCGCAAGCTCGCCAAGGAGATCGGCAAGCCCGAGCTCGGCACCGATCCGCGCTTTGCGCGCAACAAGGACCGCATCGCCAATCGCGAGGCACTGCGGGCCGAGCTCGCCGCGGTGTTCTGCCAGCACGAGGCCGAGCCGCTGTGCAATCGCCTGCTCGCCGCGGGCCTGCCCGCAGGCCCCGTGCAGAAGATCGACCAGGCGTTGACCAACCCGCACACGATCGCGCGCGGCGATATCATCGAGAAGGATTGGTACAAGGGCGTGGCATCCCCGATCCGGCTCGATCGCAGCAAGCCGAGCCTGCGGCGCCTGCCGCCGAAATTCAGCCAGCACGCGGCCGAGGTGCTGGGCGAATTCGGCTACTCCAGGTCCGAGATCGACGCGATGGTCGAGCAGGGCACGGTCTGCGGACCCGAGCGCAAGCGCTAGCGCCTCGCCTTCCTCATCCGACGGCAATGCCGCACTGCGGTGCGGGCGCTCTGTGCATCGCGAACGGAGGACGCTGCGCGCGCGGCATTCGCCTATTTGACAGCTTCCCTTTTCCAGCGCTTGCCGCTTTCGTTTCGGCCGCTTACACAGTCATGTGAACGTCATATGGCGCTGCTAGCGCAAGCGATCATTTTTGACGGCCCAAGGGAGGTTTACTTGATGGCTCTTCGACACTTTGGAGCGGCTGCCGCTATTGCACTCACGGTTGGACTATCGGCCTCACCGGCCTTGGCCGTGACCGAAATCCAGTGGTGGCACGCGATGACCGGCGCCAACAACGACGTTATCGTCAAGCTCGCCACCGACTTCAACGCGTCGCAGAGCGACTACAAGGTGATCCCGACCTACAAGGGCAACTATCCCGATACGATGAACGCCGGCATCGCGGCGTTCCGCGCCGGCAACGCCCCGCATATCATGCAGGTGTTCGAAGTCGGCACCGCGACCATGATGGCCGCGACCGGCGCCGTGAAGCCCGTCTACAAGCTGATGGCCGACGCCGGCGAGAAATTCGACCCCAAGATCTACCTGCCCGCCATCACCGGCTATTATTCGACGTCGAAGGGCGAGATGCTGTCCTTCCCCTTCAACTCGTCCTCGACCGTGATGTGGGTCAACCTCGACGAGCTGAAGAAGGCGAACGTCGAGATTCCGAAGACCTGGCCCGAAACGTTCGAGGCCGCCAAGAAGCTGAAGGCTGCCGGTCACGACACCTGCGGCTTCTCGGGCTCCTGGATCACCTGGGTCAATCTCGAGCAGCTCTCGGCGTGGCACAACGTGCCGCTCGCCAGCAAGGCCAACGGCCTCGACGGCTTCGACACCGTGCTCGAGTTCAACGGACCGCTTCAGGTCAAGCATCTCGAAACCCTGGTCGAGCTGCAGAAGACCAAGACCTATGACTACGCCGGCCGCACCAACACCGGCGAGGGTCGCTTCACCTCCGGCGAGTGCCCGATCTACCTGACATCGTCGGCGTTCTTCGGCAACGTCAAGGCGCAGGCCAAGTTCGCCTTCACCGCCGTGCCGATGCCGTATTATCCCGACGTCAAGGGCGCGCCGCAGAACTCGATCATCGGCGGCGCTTCGCTGTGGGTGATGGGCGGCAAGTCGGCCGAGGAATACAAGGGCGTCGCAAAGTTCCTGACCTTCCTCTCGGACACCGATCGCCAGGTCTATATCCACAAGGCCTCGGGCTACCTGCCGATCACCAAGGCGGCCTATGCCAAGGCGAAGGAAGAGGGCTTCTACAAGGATCAGCCCTATCTCGAGACCCCGCTGCTCGAGCTGACCAACAAGGAGCCGACCGAGAACTCCCGCGGCCTGCGCCTCGGCAACATGGTGCAGCTGCGTGACGTCTGGTCGGAAGAGATCGAGCAGGCGCTGGCCGGCAAGAAGACCGCCAAGCAGGCGCTCGATGCCGCCGTCGAGCGCGGCAACACGATGCTGCGGCAGTTCGAAAAGACCGCCGTCAAGTGAGGCAATGAGCGGCAGGCCGCGACCCGGCCTGCCGCTCTGCTGGCATCATGCAAAAGCAAGCCATTTTCCAGTCAAGGCTGTTACCGTACGCGCTGGTTGCGCCGCAGCTCGCGATCGTCCTGATTTTCTTCTATTGGCCGGCCCTGCAGGCGGTGATCCAGTCCTTCCTGCTCCAGGATGCGTTCGGGCTGTCGACCACCTTTGTCTGGTTCGAGAATTACGTCGAGCTGTTCAAGGACGCGGCCTATTTCGAGGCGATCGTCCGAACCTTCTTGTTCTCGTTCGCCATCGCCGTCTCGTCGCTGTCCTTCGCGCTGCTGCTCGCCGTGATGGCGGACAAGCCGCTGCGTGGCTCGATGCTCTACCGCACGCTCCTGATCTGGCCCTATGCGGTGGCGCCGCCCGTGGTCGGCGTGCTCTGGATCTTCATGCTGCATCCCTCGCTCGGCGTGCTCTCGCGCTATCTTCGCAACATGGGCATCGACTGGAATCCGCTGCTCGACGGCGACCAGGCCGCGGCGTTGATCATCCTCGCCGCCGCGTGGAAGCAGATCTCCTATAATTTCCTGTTCTTCCTCGCCGGCCTGCAGGCGATCCCGAAGAGCGTGTTCGAGGCCGCCGCGATCGACGGCGCCCGTCCGATGCGGCGGTTCTGGACCGTGACCTTCCCGCTGCTGTCGCCGACCATCTTCTTCCTGCTGGTGGTCAACATCGTCTACGCCTTCTTCGACACGTTCGGCATCATCGACACCATGACCCGCGGCGGTCCCGGAACGTCGACGGTCACGCTGGTCTACAAGGTCTATTCCGACGGCTTGCTCGGCGGCAATCTCGGCAGCTCGGCGGCGCAGTCGGTGATCCTGATGGTCATGGTCATCGTGCTCACCGGAATCCAGTTCCGCTTTGTCGAACGCAAGGTGACCTACTGATGGTCGAGGAAGAGGGCTTCCGGCGCTACATCGCCCACATCATCCTCTGGATCGGGATCGCGATCGTCGCCTTCCCCGTCTACATCGCGTTCGTCGCCTCGACCCAGGACAACGCGCTGATCGCCAACGGGCAGATGTCGCTGCTGCCGGGCGGTCATTTCTTCGAGGTCTACTACCAGACCATTTTCGTCGGCACGAGCGGATCGACCCGCGAGCCCGTCGGCAACATGATGCTGAACTCGCTGGTGATGGCGCTGCTGATCGCGGTCGGCAAGATCGCGATCTCGATCATCTCGGCCTACGCGATCGTCTATTTCCGCTTTCCGTTCCGGATGCCGATCTTCTGGATCATCTTCATCACCCTGATGCTGCCGGTCGAGGTCCGCATCTATCCGACCTACAAGATCGTCGCAGATCTGCACATGCTCGACAGCTATGCGGGCCTCTCACTGCCGCTGATCGCCTCGGCCACCGCGACGCTGCTGTTCCGCCAGTTCTTCATGACCGTGCCGGACGAGCTGCTGGAGGCCTCCCGCATCGACGGCGCCGGCCCCTTGCGCTTCTTCTGGGACACGTTGCTGCCGCTGTCGCGCACCAACATGGCGGCGCTGTTCGTGATCCTCTTCATCCTCGGCTGGAATCAATATCTCTGGCCGCTGCTGATCACCACCCGCGACGACATGCAGACCATCCAGGTCGGCATCCGCAAGATGATCACCACCACCGACGCGCTAACCGAATGGCCGATCGTGATGGCGACCGCCGTGCTCGCGATGCTGCCGCCGGTGTTCGTCGTCGTCGTGATGCAGAAATTGTTCGTGCGCGGACTCGTGGAGACGGAAAAGTAGATCCCATGGCTAACGTCACCCTGCGCAACGTCCGCAAGACCTATCCCGGCGGCTTCGAGGCCATCAAGGGCGTCAACGTCGACGTCGGCGACGGCCAGTTCTGCGTGCTGGTCGGTCCCTCCGGCTGCGGCAAGTCGACATTGCTGCGCATGGTCGCAGGGCTCGAAACCGTCACCGGCGGCGAGATCGACATCGGCGGCCGCATCGTCAACCAGATCGAGCCTGCCGATCGCGACATCGCGATGGTGTTCCAGAACTACGCTCTCTATCCGCATATGAGCGTCTTCAACAACATGGCTTACGGCCTGCGCAACCGCGGCATGAAGGAGGCCGAGGTCAAGACCCGCGTCGACGAAGCCGCGCGCGTGCTCGAGCTCACCTCGATGCTGGAGCGCAAGCCGCGCCAGCTCTCCGGCGGCCAGCGCCAGCGCGTCGCCATGGGCCGCGCCATCGTGCGCCAGCCGAAAGTGTTTCTGTTCGACGAGCCGCTGTCCAACCTCGACGCAAAACTCCGCATCGCGATGCGGGTCGAGATCCGCAAATTGCAGCGCCGGCTCAACACCACGTCGATCTACGTCACCCACGACCAGCTCGAGGCGATGACGCTCGCCGACATTCTCGTGGTGATGAATGGCGGCCAGGTCGAGCAGGTCGGCAATCCCTTGGCGATCTACGAGAAGCCGGCGACGACTTTCGTCGCCTCCTTCATCGGGGCACCGCCGATGAATCTGATGTCGATCCGCGCCGACGAGATCAAGTCGCAGCTCGGCAGCACCGACGCCGGCATCCTCGGCATTCGCCCGGAAGATTTCGTGATCACCGACCAGACCCCGGCCGGCGGCGTCGCGCTCCCGCTCACCGTTGAAGCGATCGAGCGCGTCGGCGCCGAAACCTTCGTCTACGGCACGCGCGCTCAGGACGAGCAGCGCATCGCCGCCAATCCCGGCGAGCTGCCGCCCGGCGAGGTCATCGTCCGCATCCCCGGCTCAGAGGCGCCGCCGATCGGCGCGAAGATCCGCGTCGCGGCGATGCGCCAAAAGCTGCATCTGTTCAGCGGCGACGGCCGGACGCGGATCGAGGCCTGACCGGGCTCCGCGGAGCCGTCGATTAAAAAAACGCGAAAACAACCCCATGCACAGTAGAAGGGGGTTTGTTTTCGTTGAGAAAAATCGCGCCGCAATTTCGTCGTGCCGGGCTTGTCGCAGGCGTTTCGCGCCATGACGGCAAGTCAGCCTTTCTGCATGGCAGAGCGGGTCAGCTACCAATCCACAGCCCCCGGCTACGTCCTTGAACCCACACGCGGATATGCCCATATTGCTGATCAAGGGGTGCCTGTACGGGCCCTGATGCACCAAAGTCGCTTCGAGAGGACTTTGTAAACTATGTCTCGTGTTCCCACGCTTTCCAGTCCGTTTCTTCTGGGCTTCGACGAGATCGAGCGCGTGCTCGATCGGGTCGTCAAGGGCGCCGACGGTTACCCTCCCTACAATATCGAGAGGTGCGACCGGTCGGAGGGCCAGCCCGAGCGGTTGCGAATCACGCTGGCGGTCGCCGGATTCACCCGCGACCAACTCGATGTAACCATTGAGGAAAACCAGCTCGTCATTCGCGGGCGGCAGCAGGACGACAAGTCCCGGCAATACATCCATCGCGGCATTGCCGCGCGCCACTTCCAGCGCACTTTCGTGCTGGCGGAGGGGATGCTGGTGCTGGGTGCGGATCTGAAGAACGGATTGCTGGCGATCGATCTTGCCCGGCCGGAACCGGAGAGGATCGTTAAGACAATCGCTATCAATGAGCACGAATAATGGAACGAGTAGCGGACTCGACCGCTTAGTTTCTGTGAAGGAGTCGAGACCATGAGTGAAGGTCACGTTGCGTTCGAATACGAAGCCAAGAACGTCTCGCCGGAGACGCTGGCAACCCTCGGCGAAGGCCATATCGCCTATGTGAAGCAGATCCGCTCCGAGGATGTGCCGGGCCTGTTTCCCGAAGCGCCGAAGATCGCGCCAGGCCTCAAGCTCTTCGCGCTCCACGCCGCCGACGGCACGCCGATTATGCTGACCGACAGCCGCGAAGCCGCGATCGCCAACGCCTGGAGCAACGAGCTGCAAGCGGTGAGCGTGCACTGAGCGCACGCACGTCGCACGTCGCACGAATAGGGTTTCAAGCGGGCATGCCTTCGCAGGAAGGTGTGCCCGTTTTTATTTCGGCTGATGAAGTTTCACGTCGTCATTGCGAGCGCAGCGAAGCAATCCAGAATCTTTCCGTGGAGGCAGTCTGGATTGCTTCGTCGCAAGAGCTCCTCGCAATGACGGAGTCGAGAGCGCGCGGCTCCGCCGTCACTTCACAAAACCAAGTCCTTCGCGCGCTGTGTCCACGGCCCATTTGTCGCTCAGTGGCAGCGCGAGCACGCTGTTGAAATCCGCGCGCGCATGTTTGGCGTCGGACATCATCATGTAGAGGAGAGCGCGGTTGACCAGGGCTAGCTGGCTTTTCGGATCGAGCCTGATCGCCTCGTTGTAGTCGGCGAGCGCGCGATCGTGCTGTCCGATGTCCCGAAACAGACCAGCGCGACTGCTGTAGGCCTCCGAATTCCCCGGCCGTAATCGGATCACTTCGTCGAAATCGGCAAGGGCGCGTTTGTCGTCGCCCTTCCCGTGCAGGACGACGCCGCGAACCAGATAGGCCTTTTCGAAAGACGGCCTAATCCTGGTAACGTCATCCAGCTCCCGGATGGTGCTGTCGGCATCGTCCTTCTTCAGGAACACCATGGCCCGGCAATAGTGGCCGCCGGCACTTCCGGGCTCCAGGCGGACGGCGCTGTCGCAGTCGTCCAGAGCTGCATCGATCTCACCCTTGTTGAGGCGGACGGTGCTTCGCAACTCGTAGGGCCAGGCGGCGGCCGGATTGCGCTGCATCGCCTCGCTGTAATCGGCGACGGCGTGATCGGTGTCGCCCTTCGCTGCATACACCTCCCCTCGCATGACGAGCGCACGGTAAGCCTGCTTGGGGCTGCGTTCGATGGCCTCGGTGAAGCCTGCGATCGCGCGATCGAAATCGCCCCTGTTGAAATACGCCTCGGCGCGCGAGGTGTAGGACGCCCCATAATTTGGGTCGAGGCGAATGGCCTCGTTGTAGTCGATCATGGCGTGCTCGCGATCGCCTTTGGCAGAATAGGCGCGACCGCGGCAGTGATAGGCCCGCCCGAAATTCGGATCGATCCGGATCGCGGCGCTGCAATCCTCGAAGGCGCGATTCCAGTCGTGCTTGATGTAGTAGGCTTCGCCGCGCAGCTCGTAAGCGACCGCATTGGTTGCGTCGGCTGCGATGATCTCGGTCTTCTCCGCGATGACGCGGTCGTTGGACGCCTCGTCGGCGCGGGCCACGGCGGTGGCGACAATGGTGATGGAGCAAAGCAGACCAAAAACTCGGCCGATCGAACCGCAAATCATCTCGCAAAATCCCCGCGCCGAAACCGTGCCGGAGACGAAATATCGCAGCACCCGGCTGCCCAATAAGTCGCAGACGGCGCTGCGTCGGTTCGAGAGAGAAAGGGTTACGCCGCCGTCGCCGGCGGCAGCGCCAGCACGGAATAGATCGCCTGGGCGTCGCGCGAGGCGCGGAGCTTTTTGGCGATGTCCTGGTCGCGGAGGAGACGGGCGATGCGGGCAAGCGCCTTGAGGTGATCGGCGCCGGCGCCTTCGGGGGCGAGCAGCAGGAAGACGAGGTCGACCGGCTGGCCGTCCATCGATTCGAAATCGATCGGACGATCGAGGCGCGCGAACAGGCCGAAGATCTTTTCCAGCTTGGGCAGCTTGCCGTGGGGAATGGCGACGCCGTAGCCGACCGCTGTGGTGCCGAGCTTTTCACGCTGCAGGAGCACCTCGAACACGGAACGCTCGTTCTGCCCGGTCAGCTCGGCGGCCTTGGCCGCCAGTTCCTGAAGCGCCTGCTTCTTGCTGTTGACCTTCAATGCCGGGAGAATCGCCTCGGGCGCGACCAGATCGGTAATCGGCATGGAAGTCTTCCGAGGTGAATGAAAACGTCAGGTTCCGAATTGGCCAGCCTGGACAAAGAACCTGGGCGGGCCGACGTCAAGAAGTTGAAGCAGGAGGCGGACTTAGCTCGCCCCTGATGTGGGGGGCTTCTACTCCAACGCAATCCCGGTGCCAACTCCCGCGTGCAGCTTTGCCCCGGTCATTGTTAAGGCGGAAAGGGGCCCCCGGCGCGGGGGCCCCAGGGCGTCGCCCGCGGCCTCAGGCCTTGCCATCCGCCTTGGCCCCCGGGGGATCGATCCAGCCGACATTGCCGTCGGCCCGGCGGTAAATGATGTTCACTCGGCCCGAGGAGCCGTGCTGAAACACCAGGCAGGGCGCCCCGCTGAGGTCGAGTTCCATGACCGCTTCGCTGACGGACAGCGGCTTCAGCGAGGTCGTGGCCTCGGCAATGATGACGGGGCTGTAGCCGGTGATCTCGTCCTCGTCCTCACCCTCGCCCGGGGCTTCCAGCACGTAGCTGGTGGCATCCATCGCGGCTAGCGCCGCGGAGGCGACATGGGCCTTGCGGGCGGAGCGATCCTTGAGCCGGCTCTTGTAGCGCTTGAGCCGCTTCTCGATCATCACCAGCGCCTGGTCGGCACTGGCATAGGCATCCGGTGCGTTCGAATCGGCTTCGAGCGTGATTCCCGAATCAAGATGCAGCGCACAGTCGGTGCGGAAGCCGAAGCCGTCCTTGCTCAGTGTGATGTGGCCGGAATAATTGCCGTCGAAATATTTGCGCAGGACCTCTTCAGTCCGGTCGGTGACACGGCCGCGCAGGGCCTCGCCGACGTTGACGCTCTTTCCCGAGATGCGGAGAGTCATGTGAACCTCACTTGGTTCGTGCCTGGCCAGGATCGGGCCCGATAGCAGATCGAGAGTAGCGCGATTTGGCGCCGGCGCAATCAGGCCGGTTCGGGATTGCGGGAGCGATCGGCCATGGCGGTGGAGAGGACGTTACCAAGAGCGCTCTGCTTGTCGCGACGGCGTTGCACCGAGGAAGGAATGCGCATGGCTTCGCGGTACTTCGCGACCGTGCGGCGGGCGATATCAATGCCCGAGCCGCGCAAGCGTTCCACGATGGTGTCGTCGGACAGGATCGCGGACGGCGCCTCCGCATCGATCAGCAGCTTGATGTGGTGACGCACGGCTTCGGCCGAATGTGCCTCGCCGCCATCGGCCGAGGCGATCGAGGCCGTGAAGAAATATTTCAGCTCGAACGTGCCGCGATTGGTCGCCATGTATTTGTTGGCGGTGACGCGCGACACCGTGGATTCATGCATCTGGATGGCGTCGGCGACGGCCTTCAGATTCAGCGGTCGCAGATGCGCCACGCCATGGGTGAAGAAGCCGTCCTGCTGGCGCACGATCTCGGTTGCGACTTTCAGGATGGTGCGGGCGCGCTGGTCGAGCGCGCGCACCAGCCAGGTCGCGTTCTGAAGCGCGTCGGTGAAATACGATTTGTCGCCGTCCTTGCCGATCTTCTTCGAGAGCTGCGAATAGTAGGTCTGGTTGACCAGCACGCGCGGCAAGGTGTCGCTGTTGAGCTCGACATGCCAGCCGCCGTCGGGACCCGGACGGACATAGACATCGGGCACCATGGTCTGGAGCCGGGCCGTGCCGAACTTCATGCCGGGCTTGGGATTGAGCCGGCGGATCTCGCCGATCATGTCGGCGATGTCCTCGTCGTCGACGCCGCAGAGCTTGCGCAAGGCCGCGACGTCGCGCTTGGCGAGGAGGTCGAGATGCTCGACCAGGGCCTGCATCGCCGGATCGTAACGGTCGAGCTCGCGGAGCTGGATCGCCAGGCATTCGCTCAAATTGCGCGCGCAGACGCCGGGCGGATCGAATTTTTGCAGGACGGCAAGAACGTTCTCGACGTCCTGTTGCGATGCGCCGAGCCGTTCGGCGGCCTGGCCGAGATCCGGGGGCAAATAGCCGGCCTCGTCGACGAGGTCGATCAAATACTGGCCGATCATGCGCTGCGCGGCCCCGGTGAAGGCAACCGAGAGCTGCTCGGCGAGATGGTCGCCGAGCGTCATCTCCGCGGCGACGAAGGCTTCGAGATTGTAGTCCTCGTCACCGGAGGCGCCGCCGCCCCATTCGGTATAGGTGGTCGGCGCCGCATCCTGGGCGGTGCGGGCGGCCGCCTCGGCCGGTTCCTCGGAGAAGACGTTGTCCAGCCCGGTGTCCATGGTCTGCTCGATCTCGGCGCGGGTGCCGAGATCCTTGCTCATCCACTCTTCCTGGCCGGGCTCGAAGGCTTCGCCCGGGCCGCCGCCGGGCTCGTCGTTATGGCCGCCGTCGCTGTCATTGAACTGGCCGGTCTCGGCCGGGCCCTCGCCCGCGGGCGGCTCGTCATTGGCCCGCTCCAGCAGCGGGTTACGCTCGAGTTCCTCTTCGACGAAGGTCGTGAGATCGAGGTTGGACAATTGCAGCAGCTTGATCGCCTGCATCAACTGCGGCGTCATGACCAGCGACTGCGATTGCCGGAACTCTAATCTCTGCGAAAGCGCCATGAAGCAAGAACCGATCCCAAAAAGTTGGTCCGATTTTTGCTTATCCTAGTCCAAGCCCGATGTACACGTCTTGACGAATTGGAAAAACGGGCTAGAGGCGGAATTCCTCGCCAAGGTAAAGGCGGCGCACGTCCGGATCGGCCACGATCTCATCCGGGCTCCCCTCGGTCAGGATTTCACCGGCATAGACGATGTAGGCGCGATCGGTGAGGCCTAGCGTCTCACGCACATTGTGGTCGGTGATCAGCACGCCGATGCCGCGGTTGGTGAGGTGGCGGACGAGGTCCTGGATGTCGCCGACCGCGATCGGATCGATGCCGGCAAAGGGCTCGTCGAGCAGCATGTAGTTCGGACGCGTCGCCAGCGCCCGTGCGATCTCGACGCGGCGCCGCTCACCGCCGGACAGCGCGATCGACGGCGATTTCCGCAGGCGCGTGATGTTGAATTCGTCGAGCAGCGAGTCGAGCTGCTGCTCGCGCTTCTTGCGCGAGGGCTCGACCACTTCGAGCACGGCGCGGATGTTCTGCTCGACGGTGAGACCGCGGAAGATCGAGGCTTCCTGCGGCAAATAGCCGATGCCGAGCCGCGCACGCTGATACATCGGCAGCTTGGTGACGTCGTGGCCGTCGAGCTCGATCGCACCGCGATCGGCCTTGATCAGGCCGGTGATCATGTAGAACACGGTGGTCTTGCCGGCGCCGTTGGGCCCGAGCAGGCCGACCGCTTCGCCGCGGCGCACATAGATGCTGACGCCGCGCACGACCTGGCGGCTGCCAAAACTCTTTTCCACGCTATGCACAGCCAGAAAGCCCGGGCGCTTCAAGAGCTGAGGCCCGCCGGAACCGGTAGGTCTGCTGGCAGCCCTCACGGGGTGAACCGCCTGAGCCCGGGGCGGCTCGGCCTGATAGTCGCCCTGGAATTGATCGGGTGCATGCATCGGTTGGTTACGGGCGATCGGCGGCGCGTCCCTGACCGGGCTGGCCACGAGACCGCCGACGCTGTCACCGAGCGCAGTGATGTCCTGGCGCGCAAATCCTGGCCGGCCGCGTTTGGCGGGGCGCCGACGGAACATGCTGAAGAGATCGACCATCCCCGCCTTCTAGCCTTTCGCGACGATTCTGCGCGACGATCCTGCGCGGTCTTCGCGCGATCTGCCGCGCCGGCCTCAGGATTCGCCGACGCAGCATGAATGAAGGGATGTCTCATGCCCAGTGAAACACGCCCGAAAAGCGGCGAACCCCGCTTCGGAAGCCCTTTGCGCTAGATACAGTCTCGACGGGCAAGCTTCAACCTCGGATCGGGAGTGATCGAGCCAAGCAACTGAAATCATTCTTCAAATTTACTTTGCCTGGCTTGAACTTAACTGGGCTTATTTGGGCTTATTTGCACCAGGCAATTGCAGAGGTCCCGCGCCGGGCTTGCCCGCGCCTCCGGATCCGCAATCATTGCCGCCCTGCGGCAGCAGCGCCTGCACCCGGCCGCTGTCGGATTCCACACGCGACACGCCCGTGGTCATGTCGACCGCCAGCCGGTCGCCGCGCAGCACGTTCTTGCACTGCGTCAAGACGACGCCGCCAAGCATGGTGATGAGGTTGGTGCGGGTGTCGAACACGGCGGTCTCGCCCGTCACCACCTGGTCCTTCTGGGTGACCACGACATTGCCGCGCGCCTCCAGCCGCTTGATCGAGGAGTTCCCCCCCGGCCCCGGCGTCGCCGACTGCATCGGCGCCCCCTTTGCCGCCTTTGCCGCAGGCTGTGGCGTGGCCGGCTTGTCGCCGCCCGAATCGTAAAACACCACCAGCGTCTTCGAGGTCATGGTGGTGTCGCCCTGGATGACCTTCACATTGCCGGAGAAGGTCGCTTCCTTTTTCTTGTCGCGCATCTCCAGCGAGGCGGCTTCGATCTGGATCGGCTGATCGCGGTTCTGCGAGAAGCCCTGCATCGCGTTGGGCACGCCTTGCATCGTGCTCTGCGCGCTTGCCACACCCGTTGCAATCAGTGCGATGCCGACGGCGAGCGCGGCCGCACCGGGGATGACGCGCCGCTTGTCGTCGTTGCGCGGGAAAAACCTGATCATGAAAATCACTTTGAATTGGCGGACTTGTTCTGGGGCGTACGTGTCTTCGCCGCCGGCGCGGGTTCGGCCGGCGCAGGCTGAGCGGCGGCGGGATCGTCCAGCTTGTCGAGGTGCATCACCACATTGCCTTCGAAGCGGATGACGTCGCCGCCCTCCGTGATCCGCAGCCGATCGGCGGTCAGCGTTCCGTTGGTCAGCTTGACGTCGACATGCTCATCCGACGAAACCGTACCCTTGCCCATGTCGACGAAGGCCGAGTTCAGCCGCGCCTCGTAGCCGGTCGAGGTGCGCAGGAAGATGTCCTTGTGCAGGTCGAGCTGTTGTTGCTTGTTGTCGAACCGTCCGGTGCGGGCATCGAGGAACAGGGTCGATTGGTCTTCCATCAGCACCTTCGCGCGCAGATCATGGAGATCGACATGATCGGGATCAGTGATGTCCTGGGTCGCGGTCTTGGCCCAGAGCTCATAGGGCCGCTGGTCGGGCGTGAAGCCGGACATATGCGGCGATTCCATCGTGATCTTGGTGCCTGTCACCACGAGATTTCCGGAGTCGAGCTTCACGGGGATCTGGAACGGGTTGAAGATGGTCGAGATGAGGACGAGCAGGCCCATTGCCGCAGCCACCGTCGCCGGCACCGCGACGCGCAGAATCCGCACCAGGCGGCTGTGGCGCGCCGCGCTGGCGAACTTCGCCGCAAGCGCGGCGTCGTAGGTGACATTGTGGGCCGAATTCACCTGGGCTCCTGAGGTGTCGCCCGCCTTGTCCGGCTGGCGGGCGCCCCATTGTAGCCGGCAACGCCAAAATATGCAGCCAGCGACAGGCTGTTACGAAAGTGTCTGAAACGGGGCGACCGCCCCACCCGGCCGCTACGCGAAACGCTAGGAATGCGCGAAAATGTCCTCTTCGGCCCAGCCCTGGAGATCGAGCAAGGCGCGGGTCGGCAGGAAGTCGAAACAGGCTTTGGCCAGCGCCGTGCGGCCTTCCCGCGCCAGCATGGCATCGAGCCGCTCGCGCAAGCCGTGCAGATGCAGCACGTCGGAGGCGGCGTAGGCGAGCTGCGGCTCGGTCAGGCTGTCGGAACCCCAATCGCTCGATTGCTGCTGCTTGGAGAGATCGACATTGAGCACCTCGCGCACGAGGTCCTTGAGGCCATGGCGGTCGGTATAGGTGCGGATCAGGCGGGAGGCGATCTTGGTGCAGTAGATCGGCCCGGTCATGACACCAAACGTCTGATACAGCACCGCGACGTCGAACCGCGCAAAGTGGAAGATTTTCGTGTTCGCGGGATTGGCCAGCAGCGCCTTCAGGTTCGGCGCGTCGGTATGACCTTTGGGGATCTGCACCACGTCCGCGCTGCCGTCGCCGGGCGAGAGCTGCACCACGCAGAGCCGGTCGCGATGCGGGTTCAGGCCCATGGTTTCGGTGTCGATCGCGACCGCTCCGGTGTAGCGGGACAGATCGGGCAGGTCGCCGCGGTGCAGGCGTACGGTCATGGCGTTTCAAACCTCAATCGAATCGGTGCGCTTTTGCAGGCTAATCCCCGGGACAGATGCTGGCGAGGGCCGGCCGCGATGTATCCGCTGGCAGCCGCCGGCGCAAGCATCAGGCGCGGCTAGTAGTTCAGGCGCACGAGTACGTCGTTGACGCCGAACGGGCTGGCGGGCGTATCGCAAGCCCCGCGTCGCGCGAAGACGCAGGCCGGCTTGTCATCGCTCATCATTGCGCAACTTCGTGGCGAGAAATCCGCCGGCAATTCGCTGGCCAGGCTCGCCGGGCCGATGATGCGGTTGAACCCGGCCTGGTGCGTCTTCACCACAGCCGGAAGTCGCCCCTTGGCCAGGGGGTCGTCCCGATAAAGGGAATAGATCGGTCGGCGGGCCGCGAGCTGCCCGCGTCCGGGCACAAAGGGATAGTTGATCGCGTACAGGGCCAGACCGCAAAATTCAGGATCGGCCTCGAGCTCCGCCATCAGCTGGGCCACGCCGATGCCGCGCATCCAGTTGTCACGCATGATGAGCGTTGCGCCCGACAGACCGAGCGAGAGCAGCAGCCAGCCGCCACATACGACGGCAAGTGAGCGCCACGGGTTCTGCCGGCGCATCATCTGGACCCAATCGGCGGAGCCAAGCCCCGCCGCGATGATCAGCAGGGCGATCGACAGGAAAATGAAGCGGTATTCCTTGTGCACGATCATGCTGTGAAACGCGACGTTGACGACGGCCGCGACGATCAAAAGGGGGGCATGTCGCCAGCCCCGCCAGAGCGCCACCAGCATCAGCAGCGTCGTGCCCGACCACAGAATTGAAGCCTGCAGAACGTAGGCGGCCGCCGGCGCGTCACCGAATTCCGATGCGCGGTCATGCAGGAGGTTTTGCTGAATATTCCGGACGAGCCACGCAAACGGCGCTGAGCCGTGGGCCAGGTCGAGGGCGCCGGACAGCACCAGGACCAGGCATCCGCCCGCGACAAGGGGGATCGTGTTTCGCAGGTCGCGCCAGCACGCCGCCAACGCAAACACCGCGCAAGCCGGCACATATTGAAAGCGCCAGACGCAGGCGAGAGCAAGCAATGCGCCCGCGGTGAAGAGTCGGTTGCGCGCGAGCTCGCCCGTCAGCAGATAAGCCGCCGGCAGGATCACGGCCGTCGCCAGTGGTTCGCTCAGCGTGTGGGGCGCGTAGTAGACCAGCTCGAACCAGACCGCGGCGGCAAACGCCGCAACGACGGCATGCGACCGCGAGATGCGTTCGCCGAAATGCCAGGCCGTGACGACGATCGACAGCGAGGCAAGCCCGACCGCCAGGCGAGGGACGACGAAGGCACCCCACCCGCCCGGCGCAAGCCAGTCGCCGAGAGCGACCGGCCCTGCGAACAAGGTCGGCAGAAACCAGCTCCGGATGCCGTCGCGCCATTCCCAGGTGACGACACCCTGGTGGCCAAGCAGGCGCCAGGCCGGCTCCAGATATTGATACAGCTCGTCGACGTGAACGATGTTCGGCCAAAAGGCGAGCGGCAGCCGGACTGCCGCAGCCAGTAGCAGCAATGCGCACAAGGCGCCGTACCGCGTCGCGAAGCTTTCGGCTTTGGCGGCGGGCGCGATCGCGGGCAGAGCTGCGGCGCTGGTCGTCATTGTGTTTTGGTTTCGCCAGCCAAACTGGATTGGGGCCTGACGTAAACGATCACGTAAGCGCCGGTGTATTGCTCGCGCCAGCCTCGCCGCTCCACCAGGAACTGCCGCAGCTGTTCGTGCGCCTTGACCCACAGCACGGCGTCAATCCGGTATTTGTCGAGCACCATGTCCCACGCGGACTCGTCGATTTCCCAGCTCACCAGCTTGAAATAATCGCGCAGCAAATCGTCCGGATAGGCTGTCGCGGCGCGGCCATCGACGAACGGGCGAACGGTGCCGTGCGTCCCGAAAATCAGGTAGCCGCCGATATTCCAATGGTTCAGGACCCGCGCATCGGCGAGATGCTTTTGCAGATAGCCGGCATCTTCGCTCGACAGCATCGTCGGAAGTGCGAGCGCGGGCGCAACGCGCAAATAGGCCAGCGGCAGGCTGCCGAGACCGACGATGCCGGCGGCCAGCAACGCTCCACGCGCGTCAACAGCGGTGAGACGCCGAGGCAGCAAGCGGCTGAGGTGAAGCGCCATCGGCACAGTCGAGAAGATGAAGAAGAACGCGATGTACCTGAACTGACACAGTCCCAGAATCAGGAACAGCCAGGACATCAATCTCGGTTCGAGCGGGACTGGCCTGGAGTTTCTGTAGCGAAGCTCGAGCGCGACGAAGGCCAGCATGTACAGGATGCCCGGAATGCTGCCGGGTATTTCAATGTTGTCGTAGTAGGACCGCCATTCGGTAATATTACCCTGGACGAAGTGCCCCATCGTCGCGGCGGCACCGGCATAGATATTCCAGCCGAGCGGATTGACGAATGTCGCAGCGAGGCACCCGATCGCCGCGAGAGCAAGGACCCTGAGATCGGCCCAGGCGCCTCTGAGGAAGGCGGCGCCGCAGAAGACGCCAATCACGAAAAACCCGAGCAGAAAACCGCCGTGCAGATTGGCCCAAAACGCCATCAACACGGGAAGCACGAACCATCGCGTACGTCGCAGGCATTCGCGATAGAAGACGACGCATAACAGCATCGTGCATGTATTCGGCGCGACCGCGAGATACATGTTCGGCGCAACTTCGTAGGCGGGATAGAGCAGGCAGGCCAGGAAGACTGCCACGCAAACCGCAATCGCCGACGCACCGTAGCCGAGAGAGATCGCAGTCAGGATGCCGGCAATCGCTGCACCACAGGCCACCGTCGACAGGACGAGGCCGCCGAAGTCCGCGTATTGAAGCGTCGCACTGGCAAGCGCGTCCCAGAGCCAGGATAGATTGAGCCACGGCTTGTCGCCGTGGGTGAACGACCAGGGGTCGTGGAGCGGGATGGCGTTGCGTTCCCGGATGAGATCTCCGGCCGCGAGATGCCAGCCCAGATCGTAATGACCGAGCAGAAGCGGCGCGTTCAAGACGTAGAACAGACAAATGAACGAGATCAGGAACAGATAAATTCCCGATCTCAGGAAGAACGGGCTGATCGCGTTCGCAACCTTGTCGAATGCCGGCTCGTGCCAGACCTGGTGCTGATCCACCGTTTCCCTCACGACAAAGCGAGCCCGATGGCTCCGTGCTCGCCGACGGCCGGATGCCAGCCTGCCCGCTGACTTAGGGCCAGTTTGTCTAAAGTCGGGTAAATTCCGACGGTGCAATCGATGGGGTTTTGCGGAATGAAAATCGGCCCGACGGCCGGCTTCGAAAGCCTCCAAGCGGCTGTTCCGACTTGAAAATTTTAACACCCAAGAGGCAGAGCCCGTGCGTGCCGTAACCGGTCGCGCCGTCATTATTCCTCAGCGTAGCTCCTGTTCCACATTCAGGTGAACCAACGCTGGGCCTTCGATGACCAAAGTTGCATGTATCACCTATTGGTTGAAAATCTCGTAAGTCAGGTCAAGGCGCATTCAAAGGCATTGATTGGAGAGGGCGTAGCCGAAGCCGCATACCCCCTCGTTTTCCCTTCGCCCTCGCCGTCCGGCCCTTCCGCCACAGCCGCCGGTCTACCGTCTCGCTGAGCTTCATGTGCTCGCAGTGGTATTGTGTTCCATATTTTCGATGCGCCGAACGGAGATCTCCAATGAAGCTCAAACTTGCCGCCGCGATGCTCGCCGCAAGCCTCCCGCTCGCATCGATGGCTTTCGCCCAAGGCATCGCGCCAGCCGAACTTGCGGTGATCGATGGCTGCCTGAAGACCGCGGAGAAAACCGGCGGTTTCGGCGGCGCGTGCGTCGGGCTCGTCGCCGACCCCTGCATCAAAGCGGCAGAGGGCGCGAATGACGATGTCGCCAAATGGAAAGCCTGCGCGGCGCGCGAACTCGCCATTTGGACGCAGAAAACCAATGAGGCGCTAAAGAAGGTTCAGGCCGGCGGGTTCGCCGACGTGATCAAGGCGGTCAATGAGTCGCAGAAAACTTTCGCCGCGTCGCGTGATGGCTTCTGCGCGGTCTTCGACAAAGTCGATCCCGGCATGTACCGGGGCAGCGCGAGCTACTGCCGGCTGCGCGAGACCGCGAACCGCTCGCTGAGCCTGATCAAGCTCGGCGCTGCGGTCAACGAGCACTGAGACCTCTTAGGCGGTTGGGGTCATCAGCTTTGCCGACTTTTTCCCACATAGCGACGACGGCTTCGGCCGCGAGCGCGGTGGACGTCGTTCATAGCTCACCTAGCATCCGGGCAATGGCTTTCGGCGCGGAGCGCTTGCCTGAACGACTGAAGCCAGCCGCCTCCAGATCGCCTGCGATCCGAGCCGACCCGACAAGCGATGTAGGCCATTCGGTAAGCCATGAGCGCCGTGCCTCGGTTTTGTGTACCGGTCAGCAGCTCAAATTCCCTGCAAAAGCGATTTCAATCGCTTGAGTAGGAGGTGGTGCCCAGGAAAGGACTCGAACCTTCACGGCCGTTAAGCCACTGGCACCTGAAGCCAGCGCGTCTACCAATTCCACCACCTGGGCATGCCGGTTAGGCACGGAGGCGGTTACTACGGTTCGGTGACGCGGTTGTCAATTCATGCTTGAACCCCGCTTCGGGATGCGGATTGCGCATCGCAAACCGGCCCGATACAAGCCTGACGAGACGCACTCTTCCCGCAGGAATGACCCAGGAATGGATCCCATGGCATCGAATCTGGACACGCTCGTCACGGTTTTCGGCGGATCGGGGTTTTTGGGCCGGAATGTGGTCCGCGCACTGTGCCGGCGCGACTACCGGGTCCGGGTCGCGGTGCGGCGGCCGGAGCTGGCCGGATACCTCCAGCCCTCCGGCAAGGTCGGGCAGGTCCACACCGTGCAGGCGAACGTGCGCTATCCGGCCTCGATCGAGGCGGCACTGCGTGATTCGCATGTCGTGGTCAATCTGGTCGGCATCCTCGCCGAGGGTGGCGCGCAGAGTTTTGACGCCGTCCAGGCCAAGGGCGCCGAGACCATCGCCAAGGCGGCCGCGGCCGCGGGGGCACAGCTGATCCATGTCTCGGCGATCGGCGCCGACGCGGAATCGCCCTCGCGTTATGCCAGAGCCAAGGCGGCCGGCGAAGCCGCGGTCCTGGCCGCGGTGCCGTCGGCGACGATCTTCCGCCCCTCCGTGATGTTCGGCCCCGAGGACCAGTTCACCAATCGCTTCGCGGCGCTGGCGCGGATGTTACCGGTGCTGCCGCTGATCGGCGCCGACACCAAGATGCAGCCGGTCTATGTCGGCGACGTCGCCACCGCGGTCGCGGATGCCGTCGACGGCAAGGCCAAGGCGGGCGCAACCTACGAGCTCGGCGGCCCGGAAGTGCTGACCATGCGCGAGATCATCGAGGCCATTCTCGAGATTGCCGATCGCAAGCCGATGCTGATGCCGCTGCCGTTTGGCCTCGCCCGCTTCAAGGCCAACTTCCTGCAATTCGCGCCGGGCGCGCTGAAGCTGACGCCGGACCAGGTCACGCTGCTCGCGCGCGACAATGTCGTGTCGGACGCGGCGAAGGCCGCAGGCCTGACACTGGAAGGCCTGGGCATCACGCCCGACTCGCTTGAAGCGATCGCCCCGCAATATCTCTGGCGCTTCCGCGCCGCCGGGCAATTCCAGCGCAAGAGCGCGTAACCATCCCCGCCGTCATCCGGGCATGACGAACTTCAGCGTCCGGACTGCCGTTGTTTGACGTTCGGGTCTACCGCCCCAGCGCCAGCGCGATCAGGCCCAGCGTGCCGACGATCACGCGCCACCACGCGAACACCACGAAGCCGTGGCGGGTGACGTATTCCAGGAACGTCTTCACCACGATGATCGCGGTGACGAACGACACCACGAAGCCGATGGCGACGATGCCCATGTGGTCCATCGTCATCTCGGAGCGGTTCTTGTAGAAATCGTAGGCGAACGCGCCGATCATGGTGGGAATGGCGAGGAAGAACGAGAACTCCGCCGCCGCGCGCTTGTCGGCCCCGAGGAACATAGCCGCGACGATGCTGGCACCGGAGCGCGACACGCCCGGGATCATCGCGATGCACTGCGCGATGCCGATATAGAGATACATCAGCAGCGGAAACCGGGTGGCGTCGTGCTCGCGCGCCTTGAGATCGAGCTTGTCGACCCAGAGCAGGATGGCGCCGCCGACGATCAGCGAAAAGCACACCACCCACGGATTGAACAGCATGCTCTTGATGTACTTGCCGGCGACGAGACCGACGACGACAGCGGGCAGGAACGCCACCAGCACGCCGATCACGAAGCGGCGTGCGTAGGCGTCGCCCGTGAACATGCCGATCGCGACGTCCCACAATTTCTTGAAGTACAACACGACGATCGCGAGGATCGCGCCGAGCTGGATCAGGACCGTAAACGAATCCCAGAACGCGCCCTCGCCGAGATGGAAGAAGCGCTCCGCGAGCAGCAAATGGCCGGTCGAGGACACGGGAAGGAACTCGGTCACACCCTCGATGATGCCGAGGATCACTGCCCGTATTGCATCTGACATATTTACGGTCCATTTCGGCTGGAAAAGCGGGGCTCTTCTCGCCCATCCGCTCCCTTGCTGCAATCGCAAAATGCGGCGGCGCGCCCTTGCTTCGCGGTTTTGAATGACTAGTGTGGCGCCGCACAAACATTGATGGATTCTTAAGCACCATCACATAGTCAAAGGCTTCATGTTTACGCTGTTTCATCATCCGTTCTGCCCGCATTCGCGGTTCATCCGCCTGATCGCGGGAGAATACGGGCTTGAGCTGAAGCTGATCGAAGAGCGCAGCTGGGAGCGGCGCGAAGCGTTTCTGCTGCTCAATGCGGCGGGCACGACGCCCGTTCTGGTGGACGACGAGCAGCCGCCGATCCCGGGCGCGGCGATCGTCGCCGAATATGTCGACGAGGCCTATGGCTCCGAGATGGGACTGAAGCGCCTGATGCCGGACACGATCGGCGAGCGCGTCGAGGTCCGCCGGCTCATGGCCTGGTTCAACGAAAAGTTCTTCGAGGAAGTCTCCCACCCGCTCGTCACGGAGCGCATCTACAAGCGCTTCATGAGCGAGGACAACGGTGGCGGCCCGCCCTCGGCCGACGTGATGCGCGCCGCCAAGGCCAACGTGCGCTATCATCTGGCTTATATCGGCTGGCTGGCGCAGACGCGTAATTTCCTCGCCGGCGACCGGCTCAGCTACGCGGATCTCGCCGCCGCGGCGCACCTCTCGGCGATCGACTATCTGGGCGACGTGCCATGGAGCGAGGACGACGCGGCAAAGGCGTGGTACGCACGGGTGAAATCCCGCCCGTCGTTCCGTCCGCTCTTGAGCGAATGGCTGGCCGGAGTGCCGGCGTCGCGGACCTACGTGGACCTCGACTTCTGAACTCCGATCCGACCGAACTGAAGACGGCGCTGGCAAACGAGGCCCGCGCGCTCGGCTTCGACTGCATCGGCATCACAGAGCCCGGCACGATCGAGAGCGCCGGACAACATTTTCTCGAATTCATCGCATCCGGCGGCCATGGCGACATGGACTGGCTCGCCGCGCAGCCGGAGCGCCGGGTCGATCCGCGCGGGCTGTGGCAGGACGTGCGCAGCGTCATCATGCTCGGCGTCAATTACGGCCCCGATCAGGATCCGCTCGCGATCCTGCAACAGCGCACGCGCGCGGCGATCTCGGTCTATGCGCAAGGCGACGACTATCACGACCTCATCAAGAAGCGCCTGAAGGCACTGGCGCGATGGCTGGTCGCGACCGCAACTCGTGAGGTGACGCCTTGCGAAGTGAAAGTGTTCGTGGACACCGCGGCCGTGATGGAGAAACCCTTGGCGCAAGCCGCGCGTCTGGGCTGGCAGGGCAAGCATACCAATCTGGTCTCGCGCGAATTCGGCTCGTGGCTGTTTCTCGGCGCGATCTACACCACGCTGGAGCTGCCGCGCGACGACGCCGAGATCGATCATTGCGGCTCGTGCCGGGCGTGCCTCGACATCTGCCCGACCGCGGCCTTCCCCGCACCCTACAAGCTCGATGCGCGGCGCTGCATCTCGTATCTCACCATCGAGAACAAGGGACCGATCCCGCGCGAATTTCGCAAAAGCATCGGCAACCGCATCTATGGCTGCGACGATTGCCTCGCCGCCTGTCCCTGGAACAAGTTCGCGCAGGAGGGCCGTGAGGCCAAGCTCGCCGCACGTGACGCTTTGCGCGCGCCAGGTCTCGCCGAGCTCGCGCGGCTCGACGACGCGTCGTTCCGTGCGCTGTTCACGAAGTCTCCGGTGAAGCGCATCGGCCGCGACCGCTTTTTGCGCAACGTGCTGATCGCGATCGGCAACTCCGGCGATGCGGCACTGGCGGACGAGGCGCGGCGGTTGCTGGAGGATGAGAGCGCGCTGGTGCGCGGGGCTGCGGTGTGGGCGCTGGGGCAGCTGGTGCCGCGAGACGAGTTCGAGGCGATGAGGACGAATGCGATTGCTGGCGAGAGCGACGAAAGCGTGCGTGAGGAGTGGCGCACCGCCCCCTAATCCTCCGCTGTCATGCTCCGCGAAAGCGGGCATCCAGTACGCCGCGGCCCATCGATTCAATCACTGCCAGCTCGGAGTACTGGATCGCCCGGTCAAGCCGGGCGATGACACCTGTTGTTGTGGCGAGCAGGCACGCTCTCGCCACCCTTGATTTCCCCACACGTTCCTTCAAGCTCGCGCATCATGACAAACATGCCTTTCTTCACCCGCGACGGCGACACATTCCACCCGACGGAAGTCGCCAACGGCCCGTGGGATCCGAAATCGCTGCACGGACGCGTCATCGTCGGCCTTCTCGGCTTCGCCATCGAGGAGCGCCATTCCGGCCCCGAATTCGTGCCGGCGCGGCTGACCGTGGATATGTTTCGGCTGCCGACCATCGACAAGCCGATCGAGGTGACGACACGGCTGGTGCGCGACGGGATGCGCATCCGCGTCGTGGAAGCGGAGTTCTTTTCCGGCGGCGTCGGCATGGCGCGCGCCTCGTGCCAGCTATTGCGTCGAACGCAGAATCCGGACGGCAATGTCTGGTCGCCGCCGAACTGGGACGTGCCGAAGCCGGCCGACATTCCCAAGCCGACCGATCCCAGGCTCGGCATGAACGGCAAATGGACCACGCGACCGATTGTCGGCCAGATGGGCTCGCTCGGGCCGCGAAAGCTCTGGATGAGCGAGGTGCGCGAGCTGGTCGCGGGCGTGCCGATGACGCCGTTCGTCCATGTCGCCACCGGCGCCGACTTCGCCAGTCCGTTCGCGAACGCCGGCGACAAGGGGCTCGGCTACATCAACAGCGACGTTACGATCTATCTGCACCGCCTGCCGGTGACGAGCTGGATCGGCTTCGAGGTGGTGAACCACCAGGCCACCGACGGTGTCGCGATCGGCGAATGCTGGCTCTACGACGAAGCGGGCCCGATCGGCACAGCCACGGTCGCCGCGCTGGCGCAGCGCAAGCCGATGGTAAATCCGTCGAAGCGGTAGGTGCGCAAGAACGACGGCTAGCCAAAATGCCGCTGCATCTCCGGCCGTGCCTTGAGCTCCGCGCCCTGCCTGGCGACGATCTTCGCGATCCGTTCCGGCGCAAACTTCAGATCGACAAACGCCGGCGCGGTGTTGGCGACCTCGTGATAGCTGACGATCCTGCCGTCGCGGAGCGTCATGATCGCCACGCCCTCGAACATCGCCCGCGCGCCATCGGCCTCCGGCAAGGTCGAGCGATAGCTGAACGTGTAGCGCGCATAGAGCGTGGTGCCGTTCGACACGGGATCGTGCATGTCCCAGCGGAAGTCGGTTGCCGTGCGATAGAACCAGTCGTCGATCATCGCGGCGATCTCCTCGCGGCCGGCGAAGGCGCCATAGAACACGTCGTGATAGACGCCGTCCTCGGTGAAGAGATCCGCGAAGGCTTTTCCGTTGCGTTGTTCGACGGCGTCGCAGAACGCGCGCAGCATGGCGGTGGTGGTCATCGGCGATTCTCCCCTCCCATTCTCAGTCATGCCCCGGCTTGACCGGGGCATCCAGTACGCCGCGGCTTCTCGGCTTGAGCACGAGCGCCTCTGGAATACTGGATCGCCCGATCGAGTCGGGCGATGACACCGAGTGCTAGGTGGCGATTTCACCCGATCTCGGCCACGGCGGCAAGAATGCGGGCGATGTCCTGCGGGCGCGAGAGGCGGTGATCGCCGTCCTGGATCATGGTCAGCACGACGTCGTCGGCCGGCAGGCGATGGGTCAGCGCGAACGCGTGCTGCCAGGGCACGTCAGGATCTTGCGCACCTTGCAGGATGCGGACGGGACAGCCGAGATCGATGGCGCTGCCGAGCACGAGGTGGTTGCGCCCCTCCTCGATCAGATTTCGCGTGATCGGATAGGGCGAGCCGTCGCCATAATCCGATGGTCTCAGCCAGACGCCTTTGGTCTCGATTTCTTTCTTCACCGCGGCCGGAAAATTCTTCCACATCAGCTCCTCGGTGAAGTCCGGCGCCGGCGCGATCAGCACCAGGCCCGCCAGCGAGGCCTTGCCAGAACGCTTTTTGATCTCGCGCGCGAGCAGCAGCGCCATCCAGCCGCCCATTGACGAGCCGATCAGGACTTGCGGGCCGGCGCAGAATCGCTCGAATACCGCGACGCTTTCCTCGAGCCAGCGCCCGATGGTTCCGTCGGCGAAATCGCCGCCGGATTCGCCGTGGCCGGAATAATCGAAACGGACCACGGCGCGGCCGTGGTCCCGGGCCCATTCGTCCAGCGCCACGGCCTTGCTGCCCCGCATGTCCGATTTGAACCCGCCGAGCCAGACCAGTCCCGGTCCTTGACCAGGTTCTGGACCAGATTCTTGATCAGATTCTTGACCAGATTTTTGGGCCGCGCGGCGGCGCACCGCGATCCGGCGTGCGGAGGGGCCTTCGCCCACATCGATGAAGTCGAGCACGGCATCGGGAATCGGGTGATTCATGGAACGTTTACTCTGGCTGTGCGGTTTGAGCTGTCCGGACGTGCTCCGCAGCGCAGCTGGACGTCGTCATTGGCCCTTTGGGACGCTTGCGGAACAGAAGCAAGGTGTCTATGTCCCTCTGCGTGCCCCGCCGTGGCCAAAATGCCTCGCATTTGAGGCTTTTTCGACCGCCGCACGAGCGATTGCTTGCCGGCAACCGTATCTTCCTGCAAAATAGCCGCCTCTTTTCATAACTTTGGAGAACCACCCATTCGCCGTCCAAATAAAGCCCCGCCCACTGCCGCCAAAGACGGGCCGCGCATCAATGACGATATTCGCAATGCGCAGATCCAGCTGATCGATCAGACCGGTGACAACAAGGGCACCATCGAGACCGTCGCGGCTATCCGCTTGGCCCAGGAAGCCGGCATGGATCTGGTCGAGATCTCGCCGAACGTCAGCCCTCCCGTCTGCAAGATCATGGACTACGGGAAGTATAAGTACGCCGCGCAGAAAAAAGCCACTGAAGCCCGCAAGCGGCAGAAGATCGTCGAGATCAAGGAGATCAAGCTCCGCCCGATGATCGACGACCACGATTACGAAGTGAAGATGCGCGCCATGCAGCGGTTCTTCGAAGAAGGCGACAAGGTCAAGATCACCCTGCGCTATCGCGGCCGCGAAATGGCGCACCAGGAGATCGGCACCAAGCTGCTCGACAAGATCAAGACCGACGTCGCCGAGCTCGCCAAGGTGGAGCAGGACGCGCGGTTCGAGGGCCGTCAGGTCGTCATGGTTCTGGCGCCGCGCTGACGCCGGTTCTTTAGGCTGAAGAATTCAACGGCCCGTCCGGATCTCCGGCGGGCCGTTTTGTTTTTTGTCGGATATTCGAGCCGCGAGCACCGCTGCGACCTCTCCGGCTTGCGGGAGAGGGAGCGCACCTCCATCGCGGAGATGGCTCGCTCGAGTTACGTCCTTGTCGCCTGCCAGATGCCGCTGCAGCGGTCGCCGGAGATGATGCCGTGCCAGGAGCCGGTCCCGGCCGCGCCGGCGAGCCGGCCGCCGCCGCTGGCATGGGACGCCCCGACCGAAACCTCGACCGCGACGCCACCGCTGCGATTGACCTTGCCGGAGACCCGGCCACCGCCGGCGGACGACACCCGACTGCCGGCGACGGTGAAGGGAACGCTGTAGCCGGAGCTGCAATTGCCACGGGTGGTGGCGAAGGTGACGTTCCAGACGCCGTCATAGCCGCGGATGCGAGCATCGGCAGTCGACGGAAACGCAGCCATGGCGAGCACAGCCAACAGCGCCAGGCGGCGCGGACGAGCGACATCCGTCAAAGACGGAAGCGATTGGGAAAAATAGGGCATTTTAATCCTGCTCCGGGCGACACGGCTCGGACATGAGGTTAGCAATTCCGGATAGTCGGCGGCTAGGTTCCACCGGTTCATCGTTGCCAATTCGCCCGTCCTCTGTCATAAGCCCAGCCTTCATTGCCCGGCTGATTAAGGGCTGCCGTGGCGGTGTCCGTGCGGGTTTCGCGCTTGTTCGCAAAACCTGAGCACAATCAACGCTCTAACGAGCATTTTGACGGCCAGCCGCCTTCGCGGGCGGATTTCTATGGCCATTAGGAGAGCCAAATGCCCAAGCTGAAGACCAAATCGGGCGCTAAAAAGCGCTTCAAGGTGACTGCCACCGGCAAAGTGATGTTCGCTCATCGCAGCAAGCGTCACGGCATGATCAAGCGGACGAAGAAGCAGATCCGGCAGCTGCGCGGCACCGCCGTGCTGTTCAAGACCGACGGCGACAACGTCAAGAAGTACTTCTTGCCGAACGCCTGATCGCGTCCACGATCATTGCCACCCGCGCCGCAGCTTTCGCGGCGATCCGAACATCAAGTCATCTTTCGAAGGATATTTGTCATGGCTCGCGTCAAACGCGGTGTGACCGCCCACGCCAAGCACAAGAAAGTCTACAAGGCCGCCAAGGGTTTCCGCGGCCGCCGCAAGAACACGATCCGCACCGCCAAGCCGGCGGTCGAGAAGGCTCTCGTGTATGCCTTCCGTGATCGCAAGCGCAAGAAGCGGACGTTCCGCGCGCTCTGGATCCAGCGCATCAACGCTGCCGTGCGTCCGTTCGGCCTGACCTACAGCCGCTTTATCGACGGCATGGCCAAGTCCGGGATCACCGTGGACCGCAAGGTGCTGTCGGATCTCGCGATCAACGAGCCCGCGTCGTTCCAGGCGATCGCCGAGAAGGCCAAAGCCGCTCTGGCGGCCTGAGCACGCCCGCGCTAACGGCCGGCTCCGCCGGCTTTCAGCGCGCGTTGCGAGTAGCGCTGGGCGATCTCCGCCCGGCAGAATGCTGTGAACGACAGATACATGGTGCCGGATTTATTCCGGTACTTCCGGTCGCACACGCGCATCTCGCGTTGGTAAGCCCGTTTCCGCGCAATGTTGAGGCCGGGCATGAAGTCTGCCTCGCATTTCTTCTCGACGGCGGTGCCGAGCTGGACATCGCCGCTCGCGGTCAATTGGCAATCCTGAAACACCTTCATCGCGCTTTCGCAGCCCTTCTGGGCAGCGATGCTGTCGACGACCTCGTCCAGCGTCATGGACTTCTCCATGCAGACCATGGCGCGCGCCGGGGTGCTCGCGACCAAGAGAACGACGGCGAGAGCAGCCAGACCGGATCTTGAGAGCATCGCGAAAGCCTCCTCGTATCCCCCTTGGTGCCAGCCTCCCGCGCGAGGTTCAACCCAGCCGCTCGTCAGCCCGAATGACCGGCTTTTCGCTTGACGTTACGGCCTTCGGGCGGCGACAACCCAGCCGAATTTGGCAGCAGGGATTTGACCGTGTCCGACCTCGCAATGCTCGAAACATCCATCCTCGACCAGATCGCCGCCGCCGGCGACGAGGCCGCCCTCGAAGCGGTGCGCGTCGCTGCCCTCGGCAAAAAGGGTTCGATCTCCGCGCTGCTTGCCACGCTCGGAAAAATGTCGCCGGACGAGCGCAAGACCCAGGGCGCTGCGATCAACCAGGCCAAGGACAATGTCACCGAGGCACTCGCCGCGCGGCGCGACGTCTTGAAATCGGCGGCGCTCGACGCGCGGCTTGCGTCGGAAACCATCGACGTCACCCTGCCGCTGCGCGATGCGCCGGCCGAGGCCGGCCGCATCCATCCGCTGAGCCAGGTCTGGGACGAGCTGACCACGATCTTTGCCGACATGGGCTTCTCGGTCGCCGAAGGCCCCGATATCGAGACCGACGACTACAACTTCACCAAGCTGAATTTTCCGGAAGGCCATCCCGCGCGCGAGATGCACGACACCTTCTTCTTCCATCCGAAGGAGGACGGCTCCCGCATGCTGTTGCGCACCCACACCTCGCCGGTGCAGGTGCGTACCATGCTGAGCCAGAAGCCGCCGATCCGCGTGATCTGCCCGGGCCGCACCTATCGCATCGATTCCGATGCGACCCACACGCCGCAATTCCATCAGGTCGAAGGCCTCGTCATCGACAAGCACTCCCATCTCGGCCACCTCAAATGGATCCTGCACGAGTTCTGCAAGGCGTTCTTCGAGGTCGATCACATCAACATGCGCTTCCGGCCCTCGTTCTTCCCGTTCACCGAACCGTCGCTGGAAGTCGACATCCAGTGCCGCCGCGACAAAGGCGAGATCCGCTTCGGCGAGGGCGAGGACTGGCTCGAGATTCTCGGCTGCGGCATGGTGCATCCGAACGTGCTGCGCGCCTGCGGCATCGATCCCGACGAGTACCAGGGCTTCGCCTGGGGCATGGGCATCGACCGCATCGCCATGCTGAAATACGGCATCGCCGATTTGCGCCAGCTGTTCGACAGCGACGTCCGCTGGCTGTCCCATTACGGCTTCAAGCCGCTCGAAGTGCCGACGCTCGCGGGAGGGCTGAGCTCGTGAAATTCACCCTCTCCTGGCTGAAGGAACATCTCGACACCGACGAGCCCTTGGACAAGCTCGCCGAGAAGCTCACGATGATCGGACTCGAGGTCGAGAACATCGAGGACAAGGCGAAGGCGCTGAAGCCCTTCACCATCGCGAAGGTGATATCCGCCGAGCAGCATCCGAATGCGGATCGCCTGCGCGTCTGCATGGTCGATACCGGCGACGGTGGCGCGCCGGTGCAGGTCGTCTGCGGCGCGCCGAATGCGCGTGCGGGGCTCGTCAGCGTGTTTTCGCCGCCCGGCACCTACATTCCCGGCAAGGACATCACGCTCGGGGTCGGCACCATCCGCGGCGTCGAGAGCCGCGGCATGCTGTGCTCGGCGGCTGAATTGCAGATTTCCAACGACCATGACGGCATCATGGAATTGCCCGCGGATGCGCCGATCGGCGCTGCTTACGCCGCATGGGCCGGCCTCGGCGATCCCGTGGTCGAGATCAATCTGACGCCGAACCGGCAGGACTGCACCGGCGTGCACGGCATCGCGCGCGATCTTGCCGCCGCCGACATGGGCAAGTTCAAGGACCCCACCATCAAGCCGATCAAGGGCGAATTCCCCTGCCCGGTGAATGTCACGGTTGAGGACGCCGCGCTGTGCCCGGGCTTTGCACTACGGCTCGTGCGTGGCGTGAAGAACGGACCGTCGCCGGAATGGCTGCAGAAGCGGCTGACCGCGATCGGCCTGCGCTCGATCAACGCGCTGGTCGATATCACCAACTTCATGACTTACGACCGTGCACGACCGCTGCACGTGTTCGACGCGAAGAAAGTGAAGGGCAATCTCGTGGTGCGCCGCGCCCGTGACGGCGAGACGCTGCTCGCGCTTGACGGCCGCAGCTACAATCTCGATCCCGCGATTTGCGTGATCGCGGACGAGCACGGCGTCGAATCGCTCGCCGGCATCATGGGCGGCGAGGCCTCGGGCTGCGACGAGACCACCACCGACGTGCTGATCGAATCGGCGCTGTGGAACGAGATCAACATCGCCCAGACCGGCCGCAAGCTCGGCATCAATTCGGATGCGCGCTATCGTTTCGAGCGCGGTGTCGATCCGGCGTTCATGGTGCCGGGGCTGGAGCTCGCGACGAAACTGGTGATGGAGATGTGCGGCGGCACGCCGTCGGAGAACGTCGTTGTCGGCAAGACCTTCGGCGACGACCGCGTGATCGATTTTCCGGTCACCGAGGTCAAGCGGCTCTCGGGCATCGAAGTGCCGATGCCGGAGATGAAGCGCATCCTGACCCATCTCGGCTTCATGATGGCGGGCCCGGGCCCGGTCGTGAAGGTCGCGGTGCCGTCGTGGCGCACCGACGTGCACGGCAAGGCCGACATCGTCGAGGAAGTCGTCCGCATCCACGGCGTCGACAAGGTGCCGATGACGCCGTTCGAGCGCGGCGAGGACGCACGCAAACCCGTGCTGACCCCGCTCCAGCTCCGCACCCGCCGCGCCAGGCGCGCGCTGACGAGCCGCGGCATCATCGAAGCGGTGACCTGGTCCTTCATCACCAAGTCCGCCGCAAAGCTGTTCGGCGGCGGCCAGCGCGAACTCGAGGTCGCCAACCCGATCGCGTCGGATTTGTCCGACATGCGCCCGACCCTGTTGGCGGGCCTGATCGCGGCGGCGCAGGCCAATGCCGATCGCGGCTTTGGCGATGTCGCGCTGTTCGAGGTCGGGCAGGTGTTCAAGGGCGATCGGCCGCAGGATCAGTTCATGGCGGCAAGCGGCGCCCGCCGCGGCTTTGCGTCGTCGCAAGGTCTGGGACGGCATTGGTCGGGCTCGGCGCAGGCTGACTTGTTCGACGCCAAGGCCGATGCGCTCGCGGTGCTCGCCGCCGCAGGGGCACCGATGCAGGCGCTTCAGATCGTCGCGGGCGGCCCGTCCTGGCTGCATCCCGGGCGATCCGGTACGATCCAGATCGGGCCGCAGAACGTGCTGGGTTATTTCGGAGAGATGCATCCGCGCGCACTCGAGGCGCTCGGTGCCGGCGGCCCGCTGATGGTATTCGAGGTGATCCTCGACCGCATCCCCGAGGCGAAGAAGAAGCCGACCCGTGCCAAGCCCGTGATCGAGCTGTCGGCATTCCAGCCGGTCTCACGCGATTTCGCCTTCATCGTCGACCGCACCGTGAAGAGCGGCGAGATCGTGCGCGCGGCTCAGGGCGTCGACAAGAAGCTGATCACCGCCGTGAACGTGTTCGACGTCTACGAAGGCAAGGGCATCGACGAGGGCAAGAAGTCGATCGCCATCGCGGTGACGATCCAGCCGCGCGAAAAGACCCTGACCGACCAGGAGATCGAGGCCGTCGCCGCGAAGATCGTGGCGGAGGTGACGAAGAAGACCGGCGGCACTTTGAGAGCATGATCATGCTCGAGAAATCTAGAGCATGAGTCTCACTGACTTTCTTCCAAAGGACGTCAGCCTCACCGTTGCGATGGCACTCTGCGCCGTCGCTTTCGTTTCGGGCACCGCGCGCGGCTTCTCCGGCTTCGGCTCGGCCCTGATCTTCATGCCGCTGGCGAGCAGCATCGCGGCGCCGCGTTTGGTTGCCGCGCTGCTCCTCGTGATCGACTTCGTCGCGGCCGCGCCGCTGCTGCCCGACGCCTGGCGCAAGGCCGACCGCAAGGCCACCGCCGTGATCGTGCTGGGCGCGCTGGTCGGCGTCCCCGTCGGCACCTATTTCCTCAGCGTGCTCGAACCCGTCACGACGAGATGGATCATCTCCTGCTTCGTCGCCGCGCTGCTGCTTCTGTTGCTGTCGGGCTGGCGCTATCGCGGCAAGGACCACGCTTGGCTTTCGGTCGGCATCGGCAGCCTCTCCGGCTTCTGCAGCGGCCTCGCCCAGACCGGCGGCCCGCCGATCGTCGGCTATTGGCTCGGCCGCCCCATCGCCCCGATCGTCGCGCGCGCCAACATCCTGCTGTTTTTCGGCGCGTCGGACTTCTTCTCGATGATCAGTTACGCGACCACCGGCCTGATCAGCCGCGAATCGCTGGTGCTTTCGCTCATCGTCGGTCCGGTCTATGCGATCGGCGTCGCCTTTGGCGCGTCGCTGTTCGGCCGCGCCAGCGAGAAAGTGTTTCGCGCCATTTGCTACGCGCTGATCGCGATAGCCGTGATTGCGGGACTGCCGGCGCTCGATGGAATTTTGCGGTAAGCCATCCATTGTCGTCCTGGCGAAAGCCAGGGCCCATTACCCCGGTCAGCGTTTGTAGCGCGAGCAGGTGACCAAGAATCTCCGCCAAACCAATCCCTGGCGTAATGGGTTCTGGATCTACGCTTCGCTTCGCTGCACTTGTCCAGGACGACGACTAATCAATTCCTCTGCGACTGCGGCGCTCTGCGCTTCTTCGTCGACTGCGTCGGGACATCGGCCGGCTCGTCCTTGAGCGCGCCGATCTTGCGCAAGGCCGCGTCCGCGGCCCGCTCGCCGCTTTCCCAGGCGCCGTCGACGGTGCCCCACAGCGTCTCGTGCGTGGCTTCGCCGGCGAGGAACATGTTGCCGATCGGCTCGGCAAGGATTCTTCGCGAGAGCTGACCGCCGGGCGAGGCCGCCGACATCGCACCCATCACGAACGGCGAGGCGTTCCAGCGCGTCACGCTGGCTTTCTGCACGGCGGCGGCGACCTCGCTGCCGAACAGCTTCGTGATCCATTCTCTGGCGAAGGCCGTCATCGCCTTCTCGCCTTGCTGGGTGAGATCGCGGCCGAACGAGCCGCCGACATCGATCGAACATAGCGAGGAACCGCCGATATTGGCGAACATCAGCGCCGTGCGCGTCGAATTGCTCTGCTCGATCAGGATGTCGTCGCGCGACAGGCCGAGCGGATTGCCCGGCAGTTGCAGCACGATGTGATCATAACTTCCGAGCGTAAGCTTTGACGCGGCATCGAGCGTACGCTTGGGAATGTCAGGCCCAAACTTGATCGCGCCCGAAATCAGCACATTGGTCGAGACCGTGATGATGGCGGCGCGTGCGGCGATCCTGCCGGCCTGTGTCTCCACGCTGACGTCGCGATTGCTCCAGACGATCCGGCTCGCCGGCGTCGACAGCGCGACCGGCGCCTGCTCACCGAGTTTGGTGATCAGGGTCCCCAGGCCCTGGCGGCAGGCGATCGCGGCGTTGCGATCCTGTGCCCGCGCCTTGTCGATCGCAGACAGCTCCTTCAGGTCCTTGCCGGCGAAGCCCGCACCCAGCATGAACTCGGCCGCGCCGGCCCAGTCGCCGAGGTCCTTCGGCAGCACCGAGGCGCAGGCGGTATCGAGCTTGCCGCGCGCGGCCTCGTCGATGGCGCGGTTGGCTCGCACCAGCGCCGCCAGGAATTCCTCGGTCTCGCCGGCGCGTGCGTTGCGGCGACCTATGCGCATCTTCTGGCCTGACGGCGCCGGCAGAACGTCGAGCCCGGCGCTGCGCGCCAGCCGGATCATCGGATTGGTGTCGGGATTGTGCATCCAGCGCGCGCCGCGATCGAACGGCGTGTCGAAGGTGGTCGTATCCGTGATGCAGCGGCCGCCGATCTGCGACGCAGCTTCCACCACCACGACCTTGCGATTGGCCGCCATGATGCGCCGCGCCGCGGCAATTCCGGCCGCGCCCGCACCGATCACGACGATGTCAGCCTCGCGCGGCAGGGTTGCGGCGGTTGCGCGCAGGACCGGCGTCGCGGCAAGGCCCGCCGATGCCGATAGGAAGCTGCGGCGCGTGATTGTCATGGCATGGTTTCCGGAGACTTGCAGCAAACGGGAACAGCTAGCGAACCTTGCCGTATCTGATGTTGCGCGGCAACCATCATGGTGAATCAATCGTGCTTGATGTCACAGAGCGATGAACCGAATTGCAACACGTTCAGACCATGGTAGAGAAGAGAAAAAGACGGCCGGAAAAGGCCGTGGGGGAGTTTTGAAATGGGGACGGTCCTTGATTCAGTCGGCAAGCTGATTGCCGCGTACCTCTCGAAGGAGGTGCCGGGCTATGAGCCGTTCACGCCGAGCGACCCCGAGCATCTGCGCGGCGTCATCGAGCCGGGCGACGTGCTGCTGGTCGAGGGCAACAACCGCATCTCGGGCATCATCAAATATCTGACGCAGTCGACCTGGTCCCACGGCGCACTCTATGTCGGCCCGATCGAGGGCGCGGAAGAGCCCGACGGCGAGCCGCACGTGCTGATCGAGGCCAATATCGGCGAAGGCGTCACCTCCGCGCCGCTATCGAAATATTTCCCCTATCACACCCGCGTCTGCCGCCCGGTCGGGCTGTCCTATGAGGACCGCACCACGGTCTGCCGCTATGCGATCAACCGCATCGGCTTCGGCTACGACACCAAGAACATCGTCGACCTGATGCGCTTTCTGTTTCCGCTGCCGATCCCGCAGCGCTGGCGGCGCCGCATGATCTCGATCGGCTCGGGCGATCCCACCAAGATCATCTGCTCGGCGCTAATCGCGCAGGCGTTCGACGCCGTGCGCTATCCGATCCTGCCGAAGATCACCAAGGCGGGCAGCCGTGCTGCTCGCCGCGAGATCCTGCACATCCGCGATTCCTCGCTCTACATGCCCCGCGACTTCGACATCTCGCCCTATTTCGAAGTCGTCAAACCCACCATCGTGCACGGCTTCGACTACACCGCCTTGCACTGGGCCGACAAGCAGAAGCCGCTCGAGGAGGTAGCCGGCACCTTCGGTGTGTTTCCAGAAACGTTCAGTGCGCCGCCGCTCGTTCCTGAAGCGTTTGACGAAGAGGCGCCGGTTTCGGCTGAAGAAGTGATGCGTGAGGCGGCTTCGGAGATGAGCGTTGCCTTCTCCGAGCATTTTGTGCTGCTGAACGATCTCGCAAAGTACCGCGCGCGAGGACACGCGTTGGAGATGGCGGCTTAGCCGTCCCTCCAACATCGTCATTGCGAGCGCAGCGAAGCAATCCAGACCGTCTCTGCCCGAACAGTCTGGATTGCTTCGTCGCTACGCTCCCTGCAATGACGGCGACCTACCGCTCCGCCCGCCCGATCACCGCCATCAGCTCCGCGATCTTCTCGCGCTGATCGGCCTTGTCGCCGCTCGCGATCGCATGCTCGACGCAATGGGCGACGTGATCCTTCAAAACCTCTTCCTCTACCCGGCGCAGCGCGGCGCGCACCGCCGAGATCTGCGTGACGATGTCGATGCAATAGCGGTCTTCCTCGACCATTTTCGAGAGGCCGCGAACCTGCCCCTCGATCCGGCCGAGCCGTTTTCCGACGGATGCCTTGATGTCCTTGCGCATGCGGACTATATACCCCCCCAGGGTATAACTTGCAAGGCCGGAGCGTGGCAATGAACGACGCCGAACACGAACACCATCACAAGCCGGAAACACATTCCGGATGCGGCTGTTCCAGTAAAGTTGCCCCGGTCGACAAGCCCGCCGCTGCCTCCTGCTGCGGCGCGCACGGCGATCACGCGCATGACCACGGCGCCGCGGCAAAGGTCCGCGATCCCGTCTGCGGCATGACCGTCGATCCCGCGACGTCCAAGCACCGCTTCGACCATCACGGCGCGACCTTCCATTTCTGCTCGGCCGGCTGCCGCACCAAATTCGCCGAGGATCCCGCAAAGTACCTCGCCAAGGACAAGACGCCCGAGCCCGAGATGCCGGCGGGCACGATCTACACCTGCCCGATGCATCCGCAGATCCGCCAGGCCGGGCCCGGAAGCTGTCCGATCTGCGGCATGGCGCTGGAGCCGGAAGTGGCGAGCCTGGAGACCGGCCCCAATCCCGAGCTGGCCGACATGACGCGGCGGTTCTGGATCGGCGGCGCGCTGGCTTTGCCGGCAGTGGTGCTGGAGATGGGCGGCCATTTCGCGGGCCCGCACAACTGGATCGATGCGACGCTGTCGAACTGGATCCAGCTCGTCTTCGCCACGCCTGTGGTGCTGTGGGCCGGTTGGCCGTTCTTCGTCCGCGGCTGGCAGTCGCTGCTGACGCGCAACCTCAACATGTTCACGCTGATCGCGATGGGCACGGGCGTTGCCTATGTCTACAGCCTGATCGGCACCATCGCGCCGCAGATCTTCCCGGCCACCTTCCGCGGCCATGAAGGCGCGGTCGCGGTTTATTTCGAGGCCGCGGCGGTCATCACCGTGCTGGTGCTGCTCGGGCAGGTGCTGGAGCTTCGCGCACGCGACGCGACCTCGGGTGCGATCAAGGCGCTGCTGCAGCTCGCCCCGAAGACCGCGCGCCGCGTCGATGCTGACGGCAGCGAGCACGAGGTCGAGATCGACGCACTTCATGCCGGTGACCGCCTGCGCGTGCGTCCGGGCGAGAAAGTGCCGGTCGACGGCGTCATTCTGGAAGGCCGTTCCTCGCTCGACGAGTCGCTCGTCACAGGCGAATCCATGCCGGTCACCAAGGAGACCGGCGCGAAGGTGATCGCCGGCACGCTCAACCAGTCCGGCAGCTTCATCATGCGCGCCGACAAGGTAGGCCGTGAGACGCTGCTGTCGCAGATCGTGCAGATGGTCGCGGACGCGCAGCGCTCGCGCGCGCCGATCCAGCGTCTCGCCGACCAGGTCGCGGGCTGGTTCGTGCCGATGGTGATTGCGGTCGCGGTCGCTGCCTTTGCGGCCTGGACCTGGTTCGGGCCGGAGCCGCGGCTGGCCTTTGGCCTCGTCGCCGCCGTCAGCGTGCTGATCATCGCCTGCCCCTGCGCGCTTGGCCTGGCGACCCCGATGTCGATCATGGTCGGCGTCGGCCGCGGCGCGCAAGCAGGCGTCCTGATCAAGAACGCCGAGGCGCTGGAGCGGATGGAGAAGATCGACACGCTGGTGGTCGACAAGACCGGCACGCTGACCGAGGGCAAACCGAAGGTGGTCGCGATCGTGCCGGCCGCCGGTTTTGCGGAAGACGACATCCTCCGCATGGCCGCCAGCGTCGAGCGCGCCAGCGAGCATCCTCTGGCCGACGCGATCATGCGCGCGGCGAAGGAGAAGCAGCTCGCGCTGGGCCAGGTCGAGCAATTCGATTCGCCGACCGGCAAGGGCGCGACCGGCAAGGTCGATGGCAAAACCATCGTGCTCGGCAATGCCCGATATCTGACGTCGATCGGCGTCGACACCAAAACCCTCGATGGCGAGGCCGAACGGCTGCGCGGCGATGGCGCGACCGTGATCAACATGGCCGTCGACGGCCGGCTTGCCGGCCTGTTCGCGATCGCCGATCCGGTCAAGGCTTCGACCCCGGAGGCGCTGAAGGCACTGGCGGCCGAGGGCATCAAGGTCATCATGCTGACCGGCGACAACCGCACCACGGCGGAAGCCGTGGCGCGCAGGCTCGGCATCGCCGATGTCGAGGCCGAGGTGCTGCCGGACCAGAAGAGCGCGGTGGTGACGAAGCTGCAGAAGGCCGGCCGCAGCGTCGCGATGGCCGGTGACGGCGTCAACGACGCGCCGGCGCTGGCCGCTGCCGAAGTCGGCATCGCCATGGGCACCGGCACTGATGTGGCGATGGAGAGCGCCGGCGTCACGCTGCTGAAGGGCGATCTCACCGGCATCGTGCGGGCGCGAAAACTGTCGCAGGCGACGATGAGCAACATCCGGCAAAACCTGTTCTTCGCCTTCATCTACAACGCCGCAGGCATTCCGATCGCGGCCGGCATCCTCTATCCAACTTTCGGCGTGCTGCTGTCGCCGATCATCGCCGCGGCCGCGATGGCGCTGTCCTCGGTCAGCGTGGTCGGGAACGCGCTGCGGCTGCGGGCAACGCGGCTGTGAGCGTCGCGGAATCCGTGTAAAATGGCATCGAGCGCGGGAGGGAGCATCTTGATGCAGCGAATTACGATCACGATCGAAGACGATCTGCTGGCGGAGATCGACGCTGCGGCGGAAGCGCGCGGCTACCAGAACCGCTCCGAGATCATCCGCGATCTCGCGCGCGCCGGCTTGCAACAGAGCAGCGAGGACACCGCACAGGCCGGGCCCTGCGTCGCCGGTCTCGTCTATGTCTACGACCACGCCGCCCGCGATCTCTCAAAACGCCTGGTGCAGGAATTCCATGGTCACCACGACCTCGCGCTGGCGACGCTGCATGTCCATCTCGACGACAACAATTGCATGGAGATGACGGCACTGCGCGGCGACGCTGGTGAGGTCAGACATTTCGCCGACCACATCATCGCCGAACGCGGCGTGCGTTATGGACGTGTGGTGATGATCCCGACGGGGGACGGTAAGCAGGCGAAGGCGCGGAAGCAGGCGCACCGGCATGAGTAGATTTGCCGCATAGACGGTGCGTTCCCCTCTCCCCTTGTGGGAGAGGGTGGCTCGCCGCGAAGCGGCGAGACGGGTGAGGGGTATGTCTCCGCGACTACTCCTCTTCGAGCCCGCAGAGAGAAACCCCTCATCCGGCGCTTCGCGCCACCTTCTCCCACAAGGGGAGAAGGGAAGAGCATTCCGCTTGCGGATTTAAGCCGCTTTCGCACTCCCGCCCGGCAACCCGGCCCGCGCGATGCCGCCATACAGCGTTTCGTTCGGCATCTCCTCGCGCAGGATCCTGCGGACCGCGATCAACTTCTCCAAGTCGATGCCGGTCGGAAAACCCTTGCTCTCGCACAGGAAGACGAGATCCTCGAACACGACATTTCCGGTCGCACCGGGCGCGAAGGGGCAGCCGCCGAGGCCGCCGAGCGAGCCGTCGAGGATACGCGCGCCTTCGTCGAGCGCGGCGGCCGCGTTCGCGATGCCCATGCCGCGGGTGTCGTGGAGATGGATGCAGATCGGCTTTGACCCTGCAAGCTTCACGGCGGCGCGCGTCAGCTCCGCCACCTGCTTCGGCCCGGCATAACCGACGGTGTCGGCGATGCCGACGAAATCGACACCAGCCTCCAGGCATTTGTCGACCAGCCGCAGCACCTCCGCAGGGTCAACCGCCCCGGTGATCGAGCAGCCCAGCGCCATCGAGATCGCCGCGTTGACGAGCGGCTTGTGGCTGGTGGCATCGCGCAGCTCGCACAGGCGTTTCAGATTGGCGATCGCGGACTCGCGCGAGCGGTGCGCATTGGCCTGGCTGTGCTCTTCCGTTGCCGAGACCACCGAGGCGATCTCGCCGACGCCGGATTCCAGCGCCTCGTTGACGCCGCGCTCGTTGAGCGCAAGCGCGATGCCATGCGCGCCGGGCAATGAAGCGACGGTCGCGATGACATTACGAACATCGACGAATTGCGGAAACGTCTTTGCCGGCAGGAACGAGCCGACCTCGAAATGCCGCACGCCGGCGGCATATTCCTCGCGCACCCAGCGCTGCTTGGCGTCGGTCGACGGAATTTTCTTCACGAGCTGGAGCCCGTCGCGCAGGCCGACTTCGCGCAGGCTGACGCGCTCTGCGGGGTAAATCCCCTGAATCCGGCTCATCCGCGCCTCCCTGTTGTTTTTGACGTGACGTCTTCGCTTTCGGTGTCGATCTCGGCGCGAACGGCCGCAGTGTCGGCGCCGAGCGGCGCGACCTTCAGGCCTTCGCCGATATGGCTGCCGTTCCATTCGATCGGCAGCGCCGGCACCCGGAACGGCTTGCCGTCGGCGGTGACATTGTTGACGAGCCCACCCGGCCGCAGCACATGTGGGTCGGTGAAGAGATCCTCGGGACGGTTGATCGGCGAGAAGCAGATGTTGAGCGCATCGAGCCTCTGCGACAGTTTTGTCACGTCCCATTGCCTGATGATCCCGGCGGCGCGCGGAATGATCCGCCCGCGCGCCAGGATGCGATCGGTCGTGGTGCGCAAGGCGGGATCATCGAGGAATTCAGTCAGGCCGAACTCGCGGCAAAAGCTCTGCCAATGGCCTTCAGTGACGACGCCGATGAAGATGCGCTCGCCGCCGGCGGTCTCGAAGATGTCGTAGATCGGCCAGGCATGCTCGCGCTCCGGCATCGAGCGCGGCTTGTTGCCGGTCATCTCGTATTCGACCATGTGCTGGGCAACCAGGAACAGGCAGTTCTCGAACAGGCCGATGCGAATGTCGGCGCCATCGCGTTTTCCACCGCGCTTCTGATAGAGCGCCGCGAGGATCGCGATCACGCCGAACATGCCGCCCATGATGTCGTTGGCGGACGAGCCGACGCGCTGCGGCTTTTCGCTGGTGCCGGTCATGGCGGCAAGGCCCGCCATCATCTGCACGACCTCGTCGAGCGCGGGGCGGTGCTCGTAGGGACCCGAGAGAAAACCCTTGTGGCCGGCGATGATCAGCTCTGGATGCCGGCGGCGCAGTTCGTCGGCGCCAAGCCCCTGCTTCTCAAGCTGGCCGTCGCGAAAATTCTCAAGGAACACGTCGGCCGTCGCCAGCAGCCGGTGCATGGTGTCGCGATCCTCAGGCTTCTCGAAATCCAGCACCACGCTGCGCTTGCCGCGGTTGAACAACGGGAAGAAGGCGGTGCCCATGCCCCCCAGGCTTCGGGTCTTGTCGCCCGCGGGCGGCTCGACCTTGATCACGTCGGCTCCGAGTTGTGCCAGGATCATGCCGCAGGTCGGGCCCATGACCATGTGGGTCATCTCGACGACGCGGACGCCTGCAAGCGGCAATCCGGCCGCCGATTCTTCCATCGCCATATAAGCCTGTTCCTTTGCGCGGCTGGTTCCGCGTGCTGTCAACCGGGTTGGTGAAGCAACGGTCTTGCCGAATTCATCGTGGCTTCGTTGATGCGAGCGGTCAATCCGGCCATAAGCGGTGCCGCCGATCTCCCTTGCCGAAGTGGCCCGGGGTGTCTACCTCTCGCGGGTGATGTCGTGAGAGGAACTCCCATGCTGGATGCCGCCGTCAAGGCGCTGTCGCAAATGATTTCGCCGCCGATGCGCTCGATCCTGTGGCGGTCGATCGGCGTCGCACTGGTGCTGATCATCGTGCTGGCGATCGGCTTGCAGCGGCTCCTGAGCTGGTTTGCGACCTATGGCGAGGCCTGGCTGGAAGGCCTGCTCGGTCCGGGCTGGCACTCATCGCTCGAGGTGTTGTCCTGGATCATTTCGATCGCCGCGGGCCTCGGCGTGGTGTTCGGGGCTGTGTTCCTGATGCCCGCGATTACCTCGGTGGTGGCGAGCCTGTTCGTGGACGACGTCGCCGACATCGTCGAGCGCGAGCACTATCCGGCCGAGCGGCCGGGCGTCGCGCTGCCGTTCAGCCAGGCGATCTACGAGGGTGTCAAGACCGCGCTGCTGACGATCCTGGTCTACCTGATCGCCTTGCCGCTGGTGCTTTTCGCGGGCGCCGGTTTCCTGGTCTTCTTCCTCGCCACCGCCTGGCTGCTCGGCCGCGAATATTTCGAGCTCGCGGCGATGCGGTTTCGCTCGCCGGAAGAAGCCAAGGCGATGCGGCGCGACAATGCCGCAACCATCTTCACCGCGGGCCTGTTCATCGCAGCCTTCGTCTCGATCCCGATCGTAAACCTGGCGACGCCGATCTTCGCCATGGCCTTCATGGTCCACATGCACAAGCGGCTCTCAGGCCCGCGGCCAGAGCTGATCGAGCCAGCGCGGCAGATGCGGTGACGGCGTCTACGTCAGCGACAGCCCGCATTTGCGCAACAGCATCCTGGCGAAGCCGAACGGCGCTGGCGTGAACGGGCCGGGCGGCGCACGGGTGACCAGCGCGACGACGCCGAGCGCGGCCATCGCCACCCAGAAGCACAGCCAGAAGCCGTCGATATAGGCGAGCACATTGGCCTCGCGCTGAACCAAGCCCGCGAGCGTGCCGACCGCGCGGGCCTGGGCCGAACCCGCACCATGGGCCGCAAAATGGTCGGCGAGCTGTTTCAGCATGCGGACCACGTCGACGTCACCGACGCCGAGATTCTGGCCGAGATAGAAGGAATGGATCTGCTCGCGGACGCGCAGCCACGTCCCCATCAACGCCACGCCGATCTCGGCGCCGCCGAGCCGCATGATCTGGATATAGGCGGCAAACGAGGTGGCACGGCTCGGATCGGAGTTGGACAGCAGCGTGATGATCAGCGGCAGCAAGGTCAGCGATTGCCCGATGGCCTGGAGCAGCACGATGCCGGCGAAATCCTCGCGCGCCCAATCATGACTGAGCTGCGTGCCCCAGAGATTGGCGGCGGCGAAGCAGGCAAATCCCACGACCACCACCGTCCGCGTATCGAAATGCCGCAGCAGCCAGATCGAAAGCGGCACCAGCACGAACATCGGCAACGCGCCGTAGGTAAGCAGCAGCAAGCCACTCTGCTCCGGCCTGAGCAGGGCGATGGTGGCGAGGAAATTCGGCACCAGCGACGCGTTGGAGAGGCTGGTCAGCGTGTAGAGCAGAATCAGGACCAGCCCCAGGCCGATATTGCGCGAGAACAGCACGTTGATATGCGCCCATGGCTGTCGCACCAGGGCCTCGTTGACGAGGAAGCCCGCGACCAGCACCGCGCCGGCAATGATCAACGCCATCACCGTTCCCGACCCCAACCAGTCCAGCCGGTTGCCCTGGTCGAGCCCAGCATAGATCATCGAGACGCCGGCGCCGAGCAGCAGCATGCCGCCCCAATCGGCCTCGCGCAGCAAAGCGCGATTCACCGGCTCGTTCGGCGTGCCCCAATAAACCATCAGGCCCATCAGGGGCGCGATCACGACGCTCTGCCAGTACAGCCATTGCCAGCCGAGATGGTCGACATAGAAGCCGACCAGCGAGCTCGAGGTGTCCAGCGCGAAGCCGACGCGGATCGAATAGATCGAGATCGCCGGGAGCCACCAGCGGATCGGCAAATTGCGGAACACGATCATCAGCGTCGCAGGCACGAAGGTGCCCAGCAAGAGGCCATGCACGACGCTGAGCGCGAGCAATGTCGGATAATCGTGCACGAACGGGATGATCAGCGAGACCGCGGCATAGACGAGGCTGGGGATGCCCAGCACGCGGCGCAGACCGAATACGGTGGCAAGCCAGGCCACCGCGGGCGCGATGAAGATCTGCGAGCCGATGCCCGCCGTGGAGAGCCATGCGCCTTCGTCGAACGAAAGCGAGAACGCGCCGCGCAGGTCCGGCAAGCCAATCGTGGTCAGGCGGCTGTCGAAATTGGCGAGGAACGAGCCGAGCAGCACTGCCGCCACCGCAAACAGCGGCTGCGGGGCGACGCCGCCGCGCGAGAGCGGCCCGCGGCTGGAATCGTCATTTTCCGCCATTACCGGCCTTGGTGTCGATGCTGGTGACGACCGACATGCCCGGCACCAGCCGCGCCAGCAGCGGCTGGTTGTCGTCGAACTGGATGCGCACGGGAATGCGCTGCACGACCTTGGTGAAATTGCCTGTTGCGTTGTCCGGCGGCAGCAGCGCGACCTGCGCGCCGGTTGCGGGCGCAATGCGCTCCACCCGGCCGCGCAGCTTCTCACGCGGGAAACTATCGACGGTGATCTCGACCGGCTGGCCCGGTGCGACGTGGGTAAGCTGGGTCTCCTTGTAGTTCGCGATCACGTAGACCTTCGGCAACGGCACGACGTTGATAAGGTTGGTGCCGATGTTGACGTAGTCGCCGGGTTGGACCTGGCGCTCGCCGACGACGCCGTCGAACGGCGCCGATATCTTGGTGTAGCCGAGCTTGAGCTTCGCACTCGCCAGCGTCGCCTTGGTCGCTTCGAGATCGGCGGCACGCTGTTTCCTGGTGCCTTGCAGGACTTCGAGCTGGTGCTGCTGGGCCGCGATCACCGCGCGGCTCGCGCGCACGTCGGCCTGCGCCTTGGCGTAGCCTGCGACCGCCTGCTCGAACCGCTGCCGCGTACCGGATTCGGTCTGCGATAGGGACTGCTGACGCTCCTGCTCCTGCCGCGCCTCGACCTCCACGGCTTCGGCCGAGAGCCGCGCGGCTTGCGCCTGCGCGATCGTCGCATATTGCAGCTCGATCTGGTTGGCCAGATTGTCGAGCACGGCTTGCGCGGCGGCGACCGCCGCTTCGGACTGCGCGACTTGCGTCTGATAGTCGGCAGGATCGATCTGGATCAGGAGATCGCCGGCCTTGACGCGCTGGAAGTCGGTGACCCCGACGCTCAGCACTTCGCCGGAGACGCGACTGGCGAGCCGCGTCAGCTCGGCGCGCACATAGGCGTCGTTGGTGGTCTGGACCACCGAATTGCCGACCCATTCGTCGAAGCGCTGCGTTGCCAGCGCGACGAAGCCGAGCGCGACGATCACCGCGAACAGCGGAATCGCGAGCCGGCTCCACAGCGAACTCGCCGGTCGCTGCGTTGGCTTCGGTGGCGGCGCCGGTGTGGCAGCAGGTGGCGACGACGGGATTTGTTCCTGCTGACTCACGATAGACTCCAAACCACTTTTCCGAACGCCAGTCAGACCGTCTTTTCCGGCCACCTACAGAGATCGTTGATCAGGCATACCTCGCAGCGCGGCTTGCGCGCGAGGCAAGTATAGCGGCCATGCAGGATCAGCCAATGATGGGCATGCAGCATGAACTCGGCGGGGATCACCTTTTCGAGACCGAGCTCGACCTCCAGTGGCGTCTTGCCAGGCGCGAGGCCGGTCCGGTTGCCGACGCGGAAGACATGCGTGTCGACCGCCATGGTGTGCTCGCCGAAGGCCATGTTGAGCACGACATTGGCGGTCTTGCGCCCGGCACCCGGCAACGACTCGATGCCGGCGCGCGTGCGCGGCACCTCGCCGCCGAACTCGCTGAGCAGCTTCGCCGACAACCCGATCACGTTCTTCGCCTTGGTGCGGTAGAGGCCGATGGTCTTGATGTACTCGCGCAGGCGTTCCTCGCCGAGGTCGAGCATCTTCTGCGGTGTGTCGGCGATCGCAAACAACGCACGCGTCGCCTTGTTGACGCCGGCGTCAGTCGCCTGCGCCGACAGCACCACGGCGACCAGCAGCGTAAAGGGATTGACGTGCTCGAGCTCGCCTTTCGGCTCCGGGTTGGCCTTGCGGAAACGGCTGAAGGCCTCGTGGACCTCGGGCGGCGTCCAGGGCTTCATGGCCTTAAGCGATTTCTTCGCGGGTCCCTTCGGTTTGGCCGCGACCGGCTTTGCCTTTTTCTTCGGCACGGACGTTTTACGCGGGACCGGCTTGCGGGTGATTTTCGCCATGATCGGGATATACTGAGGGACGATGACCACAGGCAACGAAATTGAGCGCGAACGATCCGGAAGCGAGGCCGAGCCTCAGATCTTTTCCGCGCGCCTGACACCGCACCGCTCGCTGAACCGCACCGGCTTCCTCGCCGTGATGCTGTTCCTGAGCGCCGTCAGCTTCGTCACCGGCCTGGTCTTCCTGATGATGGGCGCCTGGCCGGTGTTCGGCTTCTTCGGCCTCGATGTGCTGGTGATCTGGTGGGCCTTTAAAGCCAATTTCCGCGCGGCGCGGGCCAGCGAGGAGATCGTGGTCACACCATCTGAATTGCGCGTGCGTCGCGTCAGCCAGCACGGCCAGGTGGTCGAGTGGACCTTCAACCCGCTCTGGGTCCGTCTCGACATGGAAATCGACGAGGATTTTGGCATCGAGCACCTCTATCTGATCTCGCGAGGTCACCAGATCCAGATCGCCCGCTTCTTGGGACCGGACGAAAAGGCACGTTTTTACAAAGGTTTGGTTGAGGCGTTAAATGCCGCCCGGCGCGGCCCGACCTACAATCCGGTCACCTGATTTGCGGATCGGAAATCGGGTGGTTTCGCACCCCGCCCTCTCCTACATTTCCAATCATGATGACACTCGCGATACATGACCAGCGCCTGGCCGGGCCGGGCACCCAGAACGCCGCGATGCGCGACTATGATTCCGTGCGTCGGGCGATCGCCTTCATCTCCGAAAACTGGCGCGCACAGCCGACCATCGAGGCGATGGCGGATGCGGCCGGCGTCACGCCGGACGAGCTGCACCATCTGTTCCGCCGCTGGGCCTCGATCACGCCGAAGGCTTTTATGCAGGCGCTCACGCTCGATCACGCCAAGGGCTTGCTCAGGGACTCCGCGAGCATCCTCGACGCCGCGCTTGATTCCGGTCTGTCGGGTCCGGGCCGGCTGCATGATCTCTTCGTCACCCATGAGGCGATGTCGCCGGGCGAATGGAAGAACGGCGGCGCGGGGCTCATCCTGCGCTACGGCTTCCATCACTCGCCGTTCGGCACCGCGATCGTGATCGCGACCGATCGCGGATTGTCGGGACTCGCCTTCGCCGATCCCGGTGAGGAACAGGTGGCGCTCGCCGACATGACGCGGCGATGGCGCAACGCAACCTATGTCGAGGATCACGAAGGCACCGCGCCCTTGGCGCAGCGCATCTTCGACACAAAACTGTGGCGGCCGGACCAGCCACTGCGCGTGGTGATGATCGGCACCGATTTCGAGGTCCGGGTGTGGGAGACGTTGCTGAAGATCCCGATGGGCCGCGCGGTGTCCTATTCGGACATCGCCTGCAACATCAACAGCCCGAAAGCCTCACGCGCCGTCGGCGCTGCCGTCGGCAAGAACCCGGTGTCGTTCGTCGTGCCCTGTCATCGCGCGCTCGGCAAGAGCGGCACGCTCACCGGCTACCACTGGGGCATCACCCGCAAGCAAGCGATGCTGGGCTGGGAGGCTGGGCAGCTCGGGATGCAGTAATAGTTACTACGCGTAAACTGCCCCACATCGTCGTCCTGGCGAAGGCAAGGACGACGCCCAGTGTTTGGCCGGCTCCGCCGCGCGCGAACGTCTTTAACCCGCCAGATCCAACTTCGAGGCCACCGTCGAATCCGCATTGAGACGGTAGATGATCGGCACGCCGGTGGCGAGCTCGCGCTTCAAAATGCCTTCGGGCGAGAGCTTTTCCAGCACCATGATCAGCGCGCGCAGGGAGTTGCCGTGGGCGGCGACCAGCGTGCGCTTGCCGTTGAGCACGCCGGGCAGGATCTCCTGCACGTAATACGGCAGCGCGCGCGCGAGCGTGTCCTTCAGGCTTTCGCCGCCGGGCGGCGGCACGTCGTAGGAGCGGCGCCAGATCAACACCTGGTCCTCGCCCCATTTCTTGCGGGCGTCGTCCTTGTTGAGGCCTGAAAGATCGCCATAGTCGCGCTCGTTCAGCGCAAGGTTCTTCGTCGTCGGCAGGCCCTTCTGATCGAGCTCGCCGAGAATGAGATCGAGCGTGTGCTGTGCGCGCGTCAACACCGAGGTGTAGGCAACGTCGAACACGAGGCCCTGCGCCTTCAGCTTGCGGCCGGCTTCCGAGGCTTCCTTCACGCCGAGTTCGGTGAGGTCAGGATCCTTCCAGCCCGTGAACAGGTTCTTCAGATTCCATTCGCTCTGGCCGTGCCGCACCAGCACGAGAAGACGTTCGCTCATTGACTGCTTTCCGTTTCGTTCGTTGGCTAAGCATGATCGTGTCGGAAAACCGCTTCACACTTTTCCGGATCATGCTTCAGATGTCAGACAGGCCGAGCACGTCGGCCATGGAGTAGTGCCCCGGCTTCTTGCCATGCGCCCAGAGCGCGGCCTTCAGCGCGCCATGGGCGAACAGCATGCGATCCTCCGCGTGATGCGACAGCGTCAGCCGCTCGAACGCGCCGAGGAAGCTCACGCTGTGATCGCCGGCCGCGGTGCCGCCGCGCAGCGACGCAAAGCCGATGTCGCCGGGCTTGCGCGCGCCAGTGATACCGTCGCGACCGCGATCTGCATGCTCGTCGAGCGCGATGCCACGGCCGCTAGCGGCCGCCTGGCCCAGCATCAGCGCCGTGCCCGAGGGCGCGTCGATCTTCATGCGGTGATGGGTCTCGACGATCTCGATGTCGAAGCTCTCGTCGAGCGCCTTGGCGACGCGCTTGACCACGGCGGCGAGCAGATTGACACCCAGGCTCATATTGCCGGACTGCACCACGACGGCGCGGTTGGTGACGCTCTTGATCACGGCGTTGTCGGAGCCCGACAGCCCGGTCGTTCCGACCACGTGCACGAGGCCGCGCTCGGCGGCGATCGCGACATTGGCCAAGGTCGCCGCGGGCACGGTGAAATCCAGAATGCCGTCGGCGTCCTTTGACAACGCCCAGAGATCGCCGGAGAGTTTGATGCCGTTGGCCGGCAGGCCTGCGAGCACGCCGGCATCCTTGCCGAGCAGCTCCGAGCCCGGTGCCTCCAGCGCGCCGGCCAGCACCGCGCCTTTGCTTTCGGCAATCGCCCGCGTCAGCGCCCGGCCCATCCGGCCGCCGGCTCCAGCAACAATCAAGCGCATGTCGGACATGGTGCGATCCTCTCACGGTCGTTGTAGCGGGGGGAGGCAGTTCCGGCAACCGAGGGGCAAACGCCACCGTCATGCCCGGGCTTGTCCCGGGCATCCACGAACGGCCACGCATATGAGACCGAAGACGTGGATGGCCGGGTCAGGCCCGGCCATGACGGAGCTGAGCGCGCCTCAGCCGTCTGACGGCTGCGGGCCGTCATAGCCCTCGATGATGATGAGGTCGGCGACGGAGTGCGGCTGGCGCACCTTGATGTTGGCTTGGTATTCCGGCGAGTTGTAGCAGGCGATCGCGGTCTCGTAGTCCGGGAATTCGATCACGACGTTGCGGGTGCGGCTGGCGCCTTCGACGGTGGTGAACTTGCCGGCGCGAACGACGAAGCGGCCACCCCATTTCTTGAAGATCGGACCATTGGCGACGGCATAGGGCTTGTAGCCCTCGTCGCTGCTCACATCGACGCGTCCGATCCAGTAGCCTTTTGCCATTGTTCTTCTCCCTGTGTTGTTGATTAGCCGAGCGCTTGCGCGATCTCGGCCTGGATGGCCTCGGCAATCGCCTTGGGGTCCGTGGCTTCCACCACCGGCCGACCGACGACGAGGTGGTCCGCGCCGGCCGCAATCGCGCGGCCCGGCGTCATGATGCGTTTCTGGTCGCCGCTCGCCGCGCCGGCCGGCCGGATGCCGGGGGTGACGAGGCTCATCTGGTGGCCGACGATCTTGCGCAAGGCTCCGACTTCCTCGGGCGACGATACCAGCCCGTCGATGCCGAGCACCTGCGCCTGCTGCGCGCGCGCTTCGACGAGCTCGGAGACGCCGAGCCGGAAGCCTGCCGCGTGCAGATCGTCCTCGTTGTAGGACGTCAGAACAGTGACGGCGAGGATCTTCAGGTTCGAGCCGCCGCGACCTTCGACGGCACCCTTCATGGTCTGCGGATAAGCGTGGACCGTGAGGAAGGTCGCGCCGAGTCTTGTGATGCTGTCGACGCCCTGCGCCACGGTGTTGCCGATGTCGTGCAGCTTGAGATCGAGAAAGACCTTCTTGCCCTTGTCGGCGAGCTTGCCGACCAGCGGCAGGCCGCCGGCATAAGCCAGCCGATAGCCGATCTTGTAGAAGGTGACGCTGTCGCCGAGCCGGTTGACCATCGCTTCCGCGGCATCAATGCCGGGCAGATCGAGCGCGACGATCAGGCGGTCTTTCGGGGCAATCTCGGCTGGCGTCATGTCACCTCACATCATGCGTTGGGAAATGTCGATCAACTGCCGCACCAGTTCCTTCAACGCGGCGATATCGCCCTCGTGCTTCAGCCTGTCCATATCGTCATAGGCCTGGTCGGCAAAGGCGAGCGTGAGCTGGCTGGCAATCACATTGGCGTGGCAGGAGGTCAGGATCAGCCGCAGCGCCTGCAGCGCGCGAGCCGCGCCAAGCCGGCTCTGCGAGGCGCCGGCGAGTGCGAAGACACGGTTGCGGAACACCTCGCCACGGGGCTCGTGCAGCTCATGCACGCGGCTGACCCAGTCGATCGCGTTCTTCAGCAGCGGCGGCACCGAGGCGTTGTATTCGGGCGAGACGATCAGCACGCCGTGATGCGCGCCGATCATGCGCTTGAGATTGATCGCGTGCTTGGGCACACCCGACTTGGCCTGCAGATCGCCGTCATAGATCGGCAGCGGAAAATCGGCGAGCGAGATGCGGGTGACGTCGACGCCTGCCTGGTCGAATGCATAGGCGGCGACCGCTGCCAGCTTCGCATTATGCGAGCCGGTGCGCAGTGAGCCGGGAATGATCAGGACTTTCGGTGCGGACATCCGCTTCCATGCGTTCGGCGAAACGAGCCCGCCACGCAAACAGGAATGCCGGCGGAATTAGTCCTTGCGATACACCCAGACGCGGGCCGGCGGAAGGTTCATCCAGATCCGTTCCGAGGCCTCTGTGGACACGCCGGGCAGCGATTTCGGAATCGGCGGCACCACCGCATAGGTGAACTGGACGAAGGGCGCACCGGGCGCCAGCGCCGTGAAGGCGTCGCGAATGAGCCGCAGCCGCGTCAGCATCGGTTTTGTGACCAGCGGGAGGCCAGAGACGACCGCGGAGGCCGGCGCGCTCAGCACGTTCCAGAGCGTGTCGCGCAGGCGATAGGCATCACCCTGCACCACCTTGGCCTGCGGATAGCGGTCGCGCAGCAGGGCGCAGAAGCCTGGATTGTATTCGACGAGGACGAGGCGCTTCTGGTCGACGCCGCGCTCGACCAGGGCCGAGGTGATGGCGCCGGTGCCGGGCCCGAGTTCGACCACCGGTGCGTCCGAATTGACGTCGACGTAGTGGGCCATGGTCCGGGCCAGCAGCTTGCCCGACGGCATCACCGCGCCCATGTGGAGGGGCTTTTCGATCCATGACCGGAGAAAACGCACCTCGTCATCGAGACGGGGCTTCTTCAACGCACGCGCGGACGATGGCAATGGCATGTCGGGACCGGCCGGGACCGCGTGACCGCGGCGTGTCAGAAAATGGTCATAAAGACGTATAGGCCGAAGGCGGCACGGTCAAGACGCGTCAACTCGCGCGATTACCGAAGAAATCCTTGACCTTGGTGAAGAAACCCTCGGATTCCGGCTGGGTGTTGCCGGAGGAGAGTTTTTCGAACTCGGCCAGCAATTCCTGCTGCTTCTTGGTGAGATTTTGCGGGGTCTCGACCACGACCTGAACATACATGTCGCCCATCTGGCGCGAGCGCAGCACCGGCATGCCTTTTGATGCGATGCGGAATCGGCGGCTGGACTGGGTCCCCGCGGGGACCTTCACCTTGGTCTTGCCCTTCTCGATGGTCGGCACCTCGAATTCGCCGCCAAGCGCCGCCGTCACCATCGAGATCGGCACACGACAATGCAGATCGGCGCCGTCGCGCTGGAAGAACTGGTGCTGGGCCAGCGACAGGAAGATGTAGAGGTCGCCGGGCGGGCCGCCGCGGACCCCGGCCTCGCCCTCTCCGGCGAGCCTGATCCTGGTGCCATCCTCGACTCCAGGGGGAATGTTGACCGACAGATTCCGCTCGCGGGTGACACGCCCCTGACCCGAGCAGGACGGGCAGGCGTCTTCGATCATCTGGCCGCGCCCCTGGCAGCCCGGGCAGGTGCGCTCCAGCGTGAAGAAGCCCTGCGACTGCCGTACGCGTCCGGCGCCGCCGCAGGTCGAGCAGGTCTTCGGCTTGGTGCCGGCCTTGGCCCCGATGCCCGAGCAGGCTTCGCAGGTGACCGAGACCGGGATCTCGATCTGCGCAGTCTTGCCGCCAAAAGCTTCCTCGAGCGTGATTTCCATGTTGTAGCGCAGGTCGGCGCCGCGCTCGCGGCCGCCACGGCCGCCGCGCTGTCCGGCCATGCCGAACAAATCTTCGAAAATGTCGGAAAAGGAGGAGGCGAAGCCCGCGCCGAAACCGGGGCCGCCACCGCCGCCGCCCTGCTCGAAGGCGGCATGACCGAAACGGTCATAGGCGGCGCGCTTGTCCTTGTCTTTCAGGACCTCGTAGGCTTCGTTGATTTCCTTGAATTTGACTTCGCTGGTGTCGTCCCCGGGATTGCGGTCGGGGTGAAACTTCATCGCCAGCTTGCGGAACGACGATTTCAGGACGGAATCGTCGGCATCGCGTTCGACTTCGAGGGTTTCGTAATAGCAGCGCTTGGTGGACGTGGACATGATGAGCTCAGTCTATCCGATCGCGATTCAAGTCGGAGCGAAGCAACGTCGCCATGCAACGATATAGGCAGCCTTCCGCCTCGCGGCAGAGGATTGCACGGCAGCATTCAGAATAACGGCTGGGAATTGATCGATCGTAACGGGGCCGATTTTAGCAAGGCCTTGCCCCGTCGAGCCCGACACGATGGCCTCCCCCGCGAGGGAGGAGGCCGTTGGCGCGTGTGGGGTCCAAGCCGTCCGCATCATCACCCTCGCGGGGTTCAGGCGGACTTCTTGTTGTTCTTGTCGTCGTCGACTTCGGTGAACTCCGCGTCGACGACGTCGTCCTTGGCCGCATCCTTCTTGGCGTCGGCCTCGGCCTGCTGCTTGTACATGGCCTCGCCGAGCTTCATCGACGCCTGGGCCAGCGTTTGGGTCTTGGCCTTGATGGCTTCGGCATCGTCGCCCTTCAGCGCTTCCTTGAGGTCGCTGACCGCATCCTCGATCGCGCGGCGCTCGGTCTCTGCGACCTTCGAACCGTGCTCGGCCAGTGCCTTTTCGGTCGAATGCACCAGTCCATCCGCGTCGTTCTTGGCAGTCACGGCCTCGCGGCGCTTCTTGTCCGCCTCGGCATTGGCCTCGGCGTCCTTGACCATCTTCTCGATGTCGGCTTCCGACAGACCGCCGGAGGCCTGGATGCGGATCTGCTGCTCCTTGGACGTGGCCTTGTCCTTGGCCGAGACGTTGACGATGCCGTTGGCGTCGATGTCGAAGGTCACCTCGATCTGCGGCATGCCGCGCGGGGCCGGCGGAATGCCCATCAGGTCGAACTGGCCGAGCATCTTGTTGTCGGCCGCCATTTCACGCTCGCCCTGGAAGACGCGGATGGTGACCGCGTTCTGGCTGTCCTCGGCGGTCGAGAACACCTGGCTCTTCTTGGTCGGGATCGTGGTGTTGCGGTCGATGATGCGGGTGAACACGCCGCCCAGCGTCTCGATGCCCAGCGACAGCGGGGTCACGTCGAGCAGCAGCACGTCCTTCACGTCGCCCTGAAGCACGCCGGCCTGGATCGCGGCGCCGATCGCCACGACTTCGTCCGGGTTGACGCCCTTGTGCGGCTCCTTGCCGAACAGCTGCTTCACGACTTCCTGGACCTTCGGCATGCGCGACATGCCGCCGACCAGCACCACTTCGCCGATCTCGGCGGCAGTGAGGCCGGCATCCTTCAGCGCCTTGCGGCAGGGCTCGACGGTCTTCTGGACGAGGTCATCGACCAGCGCCTCGAACTTGGCGCGAGTGAGCTTCATCGTCAGATGCTTCGGGCCGGTCTGGTCCGCGGTGATGAAGGGCAGGTTGATCTCGGTCTGCGTCGTCGACGACAGCTCGATCTTGGCCTTTTCAGCAGCTTCCTTCAGGCGTTGCAACGCGAGCTTGTCGTTGCGCAGGTTGATGCCCTGCTCCTTCTGGAATTCGTCGGCCAGATAGCCGACCAGGCGCATGTCGAAGTCTTCGCCGCCGAGGAAGGTGTCGCCGTTGGTCGACTTCACCTCGAACACGCCGTCGCCGATTTCGAGAATCGAGATATCGAACGTGCCGCCGCCGAGATCGTACACGGCGATCGTGCCGGTCTTGGTCTTGTCGAGGCCATAGGCGAGCGCGGCCGCGGTCGGCTCGTTGATGATGCGCAGCACTTCAAGGCCCGCGATCTTGCCGGCGTCCTTGGTCGCCTGGCGCTGGGCGTCGTTGAAGTAGGCGGGCACGGTGATGACGGCCTGGTCGACCTTCTGGCCCAGATGGGCTTCCGCGGTCTCCTTCATCTTCTGCAAGATGAACGCCGAGACCTGCGAGGGCGAGTAGGTCTGGCCGTCGGCCTCGACCCAGGCGTCGCCGTTGGAAGCCTTCACGATCTTGTACGGAACGAGCTTCTTGTCCTTCTCGACCATCGGGTCGTCGTAGCGGCGGCCGATCAGGCGCTTCACTGCGAAGAACGTACGCTCTGGATTGGTGACGGCCTGGCGCTTGGCAGGCTGGCCGACGAGGCGCTCACCGTCGTCCGTCACGGCGACGATCGAAGGCGTCGTGCGCATGCCTTCGGAATTCTCGATGACTTTGGCGTTCTTGCCATCCATTACGGCGACGCACGAATTCGTGGTGCCGAGGTCGATCCCGATGACCTTTCCCATGGTCCTGTATCCTTGTTTTTGCGGCAGGTTGGCTGGGCCCAGAAGGCACCCGAACCGAAACCCCCTAAGATCAAACATTCGCGATATTGCGATGGTTGACGCTCATATAGGAGGGGGGGAGGGGCCCGCAAGGACCGAACGCAAGTTTCGGCCGTGAAAACATTGGGTTTTGGAAGATCATATCCGGGCTGAACCGCCTTGCGGGTGAGGAATTATTAACAGGTCCCGCGATCGGCCGGCATCCGCTACCGCGTTCCGCCCTGCCCTGTTGCGGCAAGACCAAACCCGCTAAAAGGCGGGCGGCCGGGCGGGCTCGTCATCGGGCTGCGTCGCGCGACAAAGCGGCCCGGTGGCCGACCATCGAACGGCCTCAATGTGAACCAATCAGAGTGCCCATGAAGCTGATCCGCCCCCTTGCTGCGCTCGCCCTCCTCGTTGCCTCTGCGCTTCCGGCTCTGGCTGCCGACGCCGTTTTCCCACCCGGCTTGCGCCTCGGCATGGTGCCATTGGTCGGTCTCAACACGGCCAAGACCTTTCCCGGCTTCGAGAGCGAGGACGGCAACGTCAAGGTGCTGATCACAGAACTGCCGCCGGCGGCCTATGGCGAGGTCGTGAGCGCCTTCAACTCCAATCCAGCCGGAGCCAACGGCGTCAAGCAGGACAAGATCGAGACGCCCGCGGGTCTTGCCTATTTCACGACCGAGAGCGGCAAGGCCGGCGAGACCCCGGTGCGGCGCTATTCGATGATCGTGCCGGGGGCCGGCTTCTCCGGCTATGTCGCGGTGCAGATCCCGGAGAATGCGATCAAGATCTACACCGACGAGGCGGTGCGGCAGATGTTTGCGAGCGTCGTCACCCGCAAGCAGGTCTCGGCCGAAGAGCAGATCGCGCTGATGCCGTTCAAGATCACCGATCTCGCCGACTTCAAGGACGTTCGCACGCTGGCGCCGGGCTCGAGCATCATCCTGGCCGACGGCGACGAGAGCTCCGGCTATGAATCGAAGCCGTTCATCATCCTCGGCGTGATTGGCGCCACCCCGCAAGCCGCCGACGACCGCGCCCGCTTCGCCCAGGAGGCGGCGCTCCAGATTCCCGGCGTGCGCGAGTCGCGCGTCACCATGTCCGAGCCGATCCGCATCAGCGGCCAGCAGGGTTTCGAGACCCGGATCGACGGCGTCAGTGGCAAGGACAAGACGCCGGTGACTGTGGTGCAGTGGATCCGCTTCAGCAGCGGCGGCGCCTCGCTGCGCATCATCGCCAGCGCCCCGCGCGAGCAATGGCCGGCCGCCTTCACCCGCTTCCGCGCGGTCCGCGACGGCATCCAGCCGAAGGGCTAGCCCGACACTCATCGTCGTCCCGGCGAAGGATCCGGTCAGCAGCCCAACCACTCGCCAAAGCCGGCTGCATTTTCGGGCTTCTGTTCGTATACGAACGGAACTAGGCTCCCCTTCCGTTGAGTTCATCCTGGAGGGAGGCGAATGATGCTGGATCGGCGACAAGTCTTGGCGGCGCTCGGGACGAGCGCGCTCGTGGCGCTCGCGCCAACCGCGATTCTTGCGGCCACATCGATCAAGCCGGACGATGCATCCGCGCTGCTCGTGATCGACGTGCAGAATTGCTTCCTGCCCGGCGGCAGCCTTGCCGTGAAGGAAGGCGAGCAGGTGGTGCCGGTCATCAACAAGATCTCGAAAGCGTTTTCGAACGTGGTGATGACGCAAGACTGGCACACGCAAGGCCATGTTTCCTTCGCATCAGTCCACGCCGGCAAGAAGCCGTTCGAGACCGTCGATCTTCCCTACGGCAAGCAGGTGCTGTGGCCCGACCATTGCGTGCAGGGCACCGACGGCGCCGCGCTGTCGAAAGACCTTGCGATCCCGCACGCCGAGCTCATCATCCGCAAGGGTTTTCACAAGGACGTCGACAGCTATTCGGCCTTCCTCGAAGCCGATGGCAAGACCTCGACCGGCCTTGCCGGCTATCTGAAGGGGCGCAAGATCAAGCGTGTCTTCGTCGCGGGGCTGGCGACGGATTTCTGCGTGGCCTGGACCGCGCTCGACGCGCGCAAGGCGGGCTTCGAGGTCTATGTGGTGGAAGACGCCTGCCGCGGCATCGACAATCAGGGTTCGCTCGCAAAAGCCTGGGCCGATATGGCCAAGGCCGGCGTGAAGCGGATTCAGTCCGCGGATATCGCGGCGAGCGCGTAAGAGGCGCGACCGAACTGCAAGACCCTCATCCCGAGGAGCGCGCTTCTTAGCGCGCCTCCTCACCATGAGGATCGATCAGTTCGCCGCGCCGTTCGGCTCGTTGCTGTTGGCGGGCGCGGCCTTGGCGCCGCCCTTGGCGACACCGACCAAGGCAGGACGCAGCACGCGCTCGCCGATGGTGTAGCCGGCCTGCATGACCTGCACGACGGTGCCCGCGGGCACCGATGCATCGGGCACCTCGAACATCGCCTGCTGGAAGTTCGGGTCGAACTTCTGGCCAAGGGGGTCGAACTTCTTCACGCCGTGTTTTTCCAGCGCGCTGAGCAGCGAGCGCTCGGTCAGCTCGACGCCCTCGATCAGCGAGGCGAGGCCTGCATCGGCCGCCGCACGGGCCTCGGCCGGAACGGCATCGAGCGCGCGCTGGAGGTTGTCGGCGATGTCGAGCACGTCGCGGGCAAAGCCCGTGACGCCGTAGAGCTTGGAGTCCGCGACCTCCTTGGCAGTGCGCTTGCGCAAATTCTCCATCTCGGCCAGCGTCCGCAGCATGCGGTCGCGCGCCTCGGCGACTTCCTTCTGCAGAAGCTCGACCGAGCCCGGCTCGGGATCGTCGGGCATGATGTAGGGTTTTGACACCACGGGCTCGCCGGCCGCAGCACTCGTGTCTTCGGGTTGCCGGTCTCGATCGGTCATCGGCTCTCTTTTCGCATTCGTCTCAGGGGGTTTCTGGCCCGCATATCGTGCTTCGGGCGCCGAAAATCAAGCTCCCGTGATCGGGGGAGACGCCGGTCAGCCCCCCAGGAGCCGGCTGACGATGCGGGCAGCGTAGTCCACGGTCGGGATCACGCGGGCATAATTCAGCCGCGTCGGCCCGATCACACCCAAAACGCCGACGATATGGCCGGCAGCGTCCCGATAGGGCGAGATGATGGTGGACGAGCCCGACAGCGAGAACAGCTTGTTCTCACTGCCGATGAAGATCCGCACGCCTTCCGCAGTCTCGGCCCGCCCGAGCAGGTCGATGACCCCGCGCTTGGTCTCGAGATCGTCGAACAGCAGGCGAACGCGCTCGAGATCCTCCAGCGCATGCAAATCCTCGAGCAGATTGGCGTGGCCGCGGACGATGAGCTGCCGATCCTCGTTCTCGCCGCCCGACCAGCTGGCAATCCCGGCCGAGATCACCTTATGCGTCAGCTGATCGAGCTCGGTGCGCGCCTCTCCGAGCGCGGTCTCGAGTTCCAGCCGCGCCTCGGCCAGGGTCCGGCCCCGGATCCGCGCATTGAGGAAGTTGCCGGCTTCGGTCAACGCCGAGGATGGAACTCCCGGCGGCAGCGTCAAAACGCGGTTTTCGACCTGCCCGTCCTCGCCGACCAGGATCACCAATGCCTTTTCCGGTTCCAAGCGGACGAATTCGATATGTTTCAGCCGCGCATTGGATTTCGGCGTCAGCACGACCGCGGCAGCGCGGGTCAGGCCGGAGAGCCGCGTCAATGCCTCCTCGAGCGCAGCCTCCACCGATTGCGCGTGGCCCACGGAGGTCAACTGGCTCTGGATCGCCTGCCGTTCACTGTCATTGAGGTCGCCGACCTGCATCAGGGCATCGACGAAGAAGCGCAGGCCGAGTTCCGTCGGCAGCCGGCCGGCGGAGGTGTGCGGGGCGTAGATCAAGCCGAGCTGTTCCAGGTCGGCCATGACGTTGCGGACGGAAGCGGGCGACAGCGGCATGGCGATCAGGCGCGAAATATTGCGCGAGCCCACCGGCTCCCCGGTCGCGAGGTAGCTTTCGACGATTTGACGAAAGATGTCTCGGGAACGCTCGTTGAGCTGGGCGAGGCCCGCGCGCGGCGCGATCAGATGGATCGGATCGTGATGGGCCACAGACCGTAACTCCTCTCAGATACAGCTAATTTGTCTATCCCTGGGGCTTCTGACAAGCGTGGCGTTCGCGGATTGAAAATCGGGGGTGAATAAGGCCTCGATCTTCCCCCTTGCCGCCCACCCTCACCCCCCCTACAAGCACCGCCAACAGCCCTTTTCCGAGAGTTTTGGAGGATTTCCCATGCGGCCAAGCCGCCGTGCGCCCGACGAATTGCGCCCCGTGACGCTGGAGCGCGGCGTGGTCAAATATGCGGAAGGCTCGTGCCTGGTGAAATTCGGCGACACCCACGTGCTGGTCACCGCCACGCTGGAAGACCGCCTGCCGCCGTGGCTCAAGGGCCAGGGCCGTGGCTGGGTCACCGCCGAATACGGCATGCTGCCGCGCGCGACCTCGGAACGCACCCGCCGCGAGGCCTCGGCAGGAAAGCAGAGCGGCCGCACCGTCGAAATTCAGCGCCTGATCGGCCGCTCGCTTCGCACCATCATCAATCTCGAAGCGCTCGGTGAGCGCCAGATCACGGTCGATTGCGACGTGCTCCAGGCCGACGGCGGCACCCGCACGGCCTCGATCACCGGCGCCTGGGTCGCCCTCGCCGATTGCATCACCTGGATGAAGGCGCGCAACATGGTCAAAGCCAATGTGTTGCGCGACAACGTCGCCGCGATCTCCTGCGGCATCTACAAGGGCACGCCCGTGCTCGACCTCGACTATGCCGAGGACTCCGAAGCCGATACCGACGCCAATTTCGTCATGACGGGCGATGGCCGCATCATCGAAGTCCAGGGCACCGCGGAACGCGAGCCGTTCACGGAAGCCGAGTTCCTGGCGCTGATGGCGCTGGCGCGCAAGGGCGTGGCGCGTCTCGTGGACTTGCAGAAACTGGCGGTAGCGTAGTCAATAGGCCGATGCATCGCCGAATCACCGGAAAGCTCGTCATCGCGACCCATAATCCCGGCAAGCTCGCCGAGATGAAGGAGCTGCTCGCGCCTTACGGCATCGAGGCGGTGTCGGCCGGCGAATTAGGCCTTCCGGAGCCGGAAGAGACCGGAAACGATTTCCGCAGCAACGCCGCGATCAAGGCGATCGCGGCAGCGCAGGCGACCAAGCTGCCGTCCTTCGCCGATGATTCCGGCATCGTGGTCGACGCGCTCGACGGCGCGCCCGGCATCTACTCGGCGCGCTGGGCCGGGCCGAACAAGGATTTTGCCGCGGCAATGGCGCAGATCGAACGACTGTTGCAGGAGCGCGGCGCGACCACGCCCGCCAAGCGCAAGGCGCATTTCGTTTCCGCGCTCTGCGTCGCATGGCCCGACGATCATCTCGAAGAGGTCGAGGCGCGCGTCGACGGCACGCTGGTGTGGCCGCCGCGCGGCACCGCCGGCTTCGGCTACGACCCGATGTTTTTGCCCGACGGCCACAGCCGCACCTTCGGCGAGATGGAGAGCATCGAGAAGCATGGCCTGCCGCCGCTCGGTCTCGGCCTGTCGCACCGTGCCCGCGCCTTCGTGAAACTGGCGGAGATCTGCCTTGAGCCGCGCTAGAGCGTTTTCGAGCGAAGTGGATACCGGTTCGCGCCAGGAAAACGCGTCAAAACAAGAATCCGAAGCCTTCGGCGTCTACGTGCACTGGCCGTTCTGCCTGTCGAAGTGCCCCTATTGCGACTTCAACAGCCATGTCCGCCACGCCGCGATCGACGAGGCGCGGTTTGCGTCGGCTTTCGCGCGCGAGATCGCTGCGACCGCCGAACGCGCGCCCGGCCGCGAAGTCACCTCGATCTTTCTCGGCGGCGGCACACCCTCGCTCATGCAGCCCGCAACCGTCGGCGCTGTGCTCGATGCCATCGGCAAGCACTGGATTGTGGCGAAAGACGTCGAAGTCACGCTGGAGGCAAACCCGACCAGTGTCGAGGCTACGCGCTTCGCGGGCTATCGCGCCGCCGGCGTCAATCGCGTCTCGCTCGGCGTGCAGGCGCTCGACGATGCCTCGCTGAAGGCGCTGGGTCGCATGCACAGCGCGCGCGAGGCACTCGACGCGGTCGCCATCGCGCGCCGCTCGTTCGATCGTTATTCGTTCGACCTGATCTATGCCCGTCCCGACCAGACGCCGGCGATGTGGGCCGATGAATTGCATCTCGCGATCGGCGAGGCGGCCGAACATCTGTCGCTCTATCAATTGACGATCGAAGAAGGCACGCCGTTCTTCGGCCTGCATCAGGCCGGCAAGCTGAAGACGCCGGATGAGGCGGTCGCACGCGCGCTCTACGACGTTACCCAGGAGACCTGCGACAGACTCGGCCTGCCCGCCTACGAGATTTCCAATCACGCGCGGCGCGGCGCCGAGTGCCGGCACAATCTGGTCTACTGGCGCGGCGAGGAATATGCCGGCATCGGCCCCGGTGCCCATGGCCGGCTCGACATCGACGGTATCAGGCACGCCACCGCCACCGAGAAGCGTCCCGAAGCCTGGCTGATGCGGGTCGAGACCAACGGCCACGGCGTCGTCACCGACGATCTCCTCAACAGCGAAGAACGCGCCGACGAATTTTTGCTGATGGGGTTGCGCCTCGTCGAGGGCATCGACCCCGAGCGCTACCGCGCGCTGTCAGGCCGCTCGCTTGATCCCAAGCGCATCACGCTGCTGCGCGAAGAAGGCGCGATCACGGTGGATGCAACCGGCCGCCTGCGCGTGACCAGCAGCGGTTTTCCGGTGCTGGACGCGGTGGTCGCCGATCTCGCGGCGTAAGGTCTCTCCATCGTCGTTCTGGCGAAAGCCAGGACGACGTCGAGGAAACAGCTACGCTCCAAAACTCTTCGGCGAGCCCGCCACGGCCACGCCGCCGCCGGTCGTGACCTTCATCACCGCAAGGCCCCGCTCGTTGGTGCCGTCGGCGCGGAAGCGGAACAGGCCGTCGATGCCGGCGAATCCGGAAGGATTGGTGAGCACGTCGGACGAGAAGCGCGTGGTGCCCTGCGTGCGCGCCAGCGCGGCGACCAGGGCGACGGCGTCATAGGCGAGCGTGGCCGTACGGATCGGCTCGGCGCCGTATTTGGTGCGATAGCGGCCGGAGAAGGCGCGGAAGCCGGCCGGATCGGGCGCGGCGTAGAGGCCGCCCTGCAAGCTTGAGCTGGCATAGACGCGCGGACTGTCCCACAGGCCGGTGCCGAGCAGCTGGATATTGCGCAGATTCGCACCCGCCGCGCTCATTGCATCGGCGACCGAGACGACGGCGTCGCCATCATCGGCGATGAACAGCGCATCGGCGCTGCCGAGCTGCTGCGCCACGGTCCGGGCCGGCGTGGCGCGATCGGCGCCGTATTTCTCGAACGCGACGATGCGCCCGCCGCGACGCGGCACCGCCGCCTTCACCGCGGCCTCGACCACGTTGCCATAGGCATTGTCGGGCACGAGCACGGCGACGGAGCGCTTCCCGATGCTGGCGGAATATTCGACGATGCGGTTGACGTCGGACTCCGGCAGGAAGCTCAGGAGATAGACACCGCGGCCGGCGATGCTGGAATCGGTCGAGAACGCCATCACCGGAATGCCGCGCGTGCGCGCGATCTGCGCCACCGCAGGCACCGATTGCGCGAACAGCGGACCTAGGATGATCTCGGCGCCTTCGTCGACCGCCTGCTGCGCACTGGCCTGCGCGCCCTGCGGGCTGCCATTGTCGTCCTTGATCAGGAGCTGGATGTTGGGATTCTGGAACTCGGCCAGCGCCATCTCGGCGGCATTGCGCATCGACTGCGCGGCGAGGCCGGCATTGCCGGATGCCGAGAGCGGCAGGATCACGGCAACCTTCACCCCGCCGGTGCCGGCCGTCGTCGCCTGCTGCGGCGGGCCGGCCGGCTGGGCCGGAGGCGGGGAGGAGCTGCTGAACGGATTGGAGAACTGGCTCAGGCTCTGCTGCACGCCGGCGCAGGCCGACAGCAGCGGAGCGCCGAGCAACAGGCCGAGCGCGCTTCGCCGGGTCGCCCCTGATATCAGGGGCCCCGGAACGGGAGACTCCTCCGGAAGGGAAGATCTGGGATCACGCGGGCCCGTCATGACAGTTTCTCTTCTGACCGACCGTCGCCAGCCGCTCACGATACTCCACGACACCAGTCGTGAATTCAGGCATATTGTCGGCAAATAGTTAACTCAAACAAAAGGATAATGCCCGCTTAACGCGGCTTCCTCTCAAGTTCTGGCTAGCTGTCCGCCGTCCGTCACCTAGCATCAAGGCGGCGTTTCCGCCGCGAATATGGCGCTGACGCTTCATTCCCTGGGGAATGTGATGCCGAATGGATCACATTCCAGTCCTTCCTTGCCTCGCCCCTTGCCCAGGCACGATCTTTTTCCGGGGACCGGTTCCCAGTCCCGGGGATCATGCCTAAGTTCGTCTGATTATGCGCGCAAAGCCGTCCCCGATAAATACACCTGAGACGACGGAGCCCGCCTCGCGCGGTTTCTCCATCGACGCCCATCGGCTTGTCGCGCCGAAGGCCGCGCCTGGCCTGCACCTGGTCGCGACCCCCATCGGCAATCTCGGCGACATCACGCTGCGAGCACTGCAGACCCTCGCCGGGGTCGATGTCATCGCCTGCGAGGACACCCGGATCACGCGGCGTCTGACCGAGCGCTACGACATCTCCGCGCAGCTGAAGCAGTATCACGAGCACAACGCTGAAGCGGCCCGTCCGAGGATCCTGGAGCGGCTTTCGCAGGGCGACTCGATCGCGCTGGTGTCGGATGCCGGCACGCCGCTGATCTCGGACCCCGGCTACAAGCTGGTGCGCGAGGTCTGCGCCGCCGGCCACGCGGTCTACGCGCTGCCCGGCCCGTCCTCGGTGCTGGCGGCGCTGTCGGTCGCAGCGCTGCCGACCGACCGCTTCTTCTTCGAAGGCTTTCTGCCTTCCAAATCAGCCGCGCGGAAGTCGCGCCTGGCCGAGCTTGCGCGCATCGATGCGACGCTGGTGATGTTCGACTCCGGCAATCGCGTGCAGGACACGCTCGCCGAGCTCGCCGAGATCATGGGGACCCGTGAAGCCGCGATCTGCCGCGAGCTGACCAAACTGCACGAGCAGATTTCGCGCGCGACGCTGCGTGAGCTCGCGCGCGGTGCCGACACGCTGGAGACGCGCGGCGAATTCGTGCTGGTGATCGCTCCGCCTGCGGCCGATGCCGAGATGCTGACATCGGACGCGCTCGACGACCTCCTGCGCGAGCAGCTCGCCGCGAACAGCGTCAAGGATGCGGTGGCACATGCGGTCGCGCTCTCGGGCCGGCCGCGCCGCGAGGTCTATGCGCGCGCGCTCGAGCTTGCCAAAGATCTGCGGGGCGGCGATGGCGAAGACTGAGACGCCGGCGGAACCGAAAATCGCATCGCCCGAGCGTATCGCCGCGTTTCGCACCGGCATCTCCGCGGAAAGCCGCGCCGCGGCCTATCTCATGGCCAAGGGCTACCGCATTCTCGCCAAGCGCTTCCGCACGCCGCATGGCGAGATCGACATCGTGGCGCGCCGCCGCAATTTGATTGCCTTCGTCGAGGTCAAGGCGCGCGCGACCCTGGACGACGCCGCCTTCGCGGTGACGCCGCGCCAGCAGCAGCGCATCATCGACGCCGCGCAAGGCTGGCTCGTTGCGCATCCCGAGCATGCGGAATTTGAAATGCGATTCGATGCCATGCTGATTGCGCCGCGGTCACTTCCACGCCATGTGTTGGCGGCATTCGACGCCTCGACCTGAAAGGCAGACCATGAAACTGAACGTCGCCGTCCAGATGGACCCCATCGCCCGCATCAACATCAAGGGCGATTCCACCTTTGCGCTGCTCCTGGAGGCGCAGAAGCGCGGCCACGGCCTGTCCTATTACACGCCCGACAAGCTCTCGATGGTCGGCGAGGAGATCGTCGCTCCCGTCCAGCTGCTGACCGTGCGCGACGAGCCCGGCAACCATTTCACCCTGGGCGAACCCAGGCGCGAGGCGCTCAACGGCTTCGACGTGGTGCTGCTGCGCCAGGATCCGCCGTTCGACCTCGCCTACATCACCTCGACGCACCTTCTCGAACGCATCCATCCGAAGACGCTCGTCGTCAACGACCCCGCTTCGGTGCGCAACGCGCCGGAAAAGCTGTTCGTGATGAACTTCCCGCAGCTGATGCCGCCGACGCTGATCTCGCGCGACCTCGACGAGATCAACGCATTTCGCGACAGGCACGGCGCCGTGGTCATGAAGCCGCTGCACGGCCATGGCGGCGCGGCGGTGTTCCGCGTGATGCCGCAGGACATGAATTTCGGCTCGCTGTTCGACATGTTCTCGGTGACATTCAAGGAAGCCTGGGTGATCCAGCAGTTCATCCCCGAGGTCAAGCACGGCGACAAGCGCATCATCCTGATCAACGGCGAGTTCGCCGGCGCGGTGAATCGCGTGCCGGCCGCCGACGACCTCCGCTCCAACATGGTGCGCGGCGGAGCAGCGCAGGAGACCGAGCTCACGCCGCGCGAGCGCGAGATCTGCGCCACCGTCGGCCCGGCGCTGCGCGAGCGCGGGCTGTTGTTCGTCGGCATCGACGTCATCAACGGCAACCTCACCGAGATCAACGTAACCTCGCCGACCGGCATCCGCGCCATCGCACGACTCGGCGGACCGGACGTTGCCGCAAAGCTTTGGGATGTGATCGAGCAGAAGCGGGCGAAGTAACCGCGTTTGTATGACCGCGTTCTTGTAGTCGGCGATCTCTCCCGCGTCGTCCCGGCCCCTCCGTGCGCAATTGCGCACCAGGCCTGGACGACACCGGAGATGTGCGGCATTGCGTTGCGTCTCACTGGAATGATGGCGCGATGTCATCGTCGCCACATCACTAACCACGCATTCACCATGACGCGGCGCGCATCATTCGAACGCACGGGCCGCAACTGCGTGAAACTACGGGGCCAGTGGCCGACCGGCTAACGCGACGTTCACCATCTGCCGAAAGACCACAGCGCGGCCGTCGATCGCATTCGGCCTCGCAACACCGCTTATACTTTTACTGCCTACTCATCGACACGGGGAACCCGCCAGGTGCGGTTCGAGTGCCCCGCGTAAGAGTAGAAGCGTATGAACACCGCACGCATTGTCGTTCTCGTCATCGCACTGGGCGCCGGCGGCGTCGCTGCGTATCTGGCGAGCGGCTATGACAACAAGCCCGCGCCCGTTCTCCCCGTCGCCGAAAAACTGCCGACGGTCGAGGTCCTGGTCGCCAAGAACGACATCCAGCTCGGTCAAGCCGTGAAGCCCGAGGACCTGCAATGGCAGGTCTGGCCGGCGGCGACCGCGAGCAGCGCCTTCATCCGCCGCGACAACAGGCCCGAGGCGCAGATCCAGATCGCAGGCTCGATCGCACGCGTGCCGTTGATGCAGGGCGAGCCGATCCGCGAGCAGAAGCTGGTCAAGGCCGACGGCTCCGGCTTCATGGCCGCGATCCTGCCGTCTGGCATGCGCGCCGTCTCCACCGAGATTTCAGCCGAGACTGCCGCCGGCGGCTTCATCCTGCCGAATGACCGCGTCGACATCGTGCTGACCCGCCGCCTGAAGAATCCCGACGGGGCCGCCGGTAACGACCTCATCCTGTCAGAGGCGATTCTGACCAATATCCGCGTGCTCGCGATCGACCAGGCGCCGAAGGAAAAGGACGGCCAGAACGCCGTCGTCGGCAGGACCGTCACGCTCGAGCTCAGGCCCGACCAGGTCGCCACGCTATCGGCAGCGCGCCAGGGCGGCACGCTGACACTCGCGCTGCGCAGCATCGTCGATGTCAACTCGGTCGACAGCGCGCCTGAGGACCAGGCGAGCAAGCGGTCCGGCGGGGTCAACGTGATCCGCTACGGCGTACAGGCGCGACAACTGACGTCACAGAAGTGATGGGGATATGATGAACTTTGGGGATGATCGGACGGGCATGCGCATTCGGGGGAATCGCGCGCGCTCGGTCTGGACGGGGACGATGCTGATCCTGGGGCTGCTCGCAGCCCCCGATGTCGTCAGCGCCGCGGATGCGCCGGTCGGCGACCAGGCGCCCATGCAAGCAGCGGATCTCGATGTGTCCCCGGTCGGGACGATTGCACCGGCGAAGACGCGCTTCCTGTCGCTCGGCGTCGGCAAGTCCGCCGTCATCGACCTGCCGCGCGACGTCAAGGACGTGCTGGTCGCCGATCCCAAGATCGCCAATGCCGTGATCCGCTCGGCCCAACGCGCCTATATCATCGGCGGACAGGTCGGCCAGACCAACGTCGTGTTCTTCGCCGCCGATGGCCAGCAGGTCGCCGCCTACGACATCGCGGTGAAGCGCGATCTCAACGGCATGCGCACGGCGCTGCGTCAGTCGCTGCCGGGCGTGCAGATCGAGGGTGTCGGCGACAGCGTGATGCTCACCGGCTCGGTGTCGAGCCCGGTCGAGGCCCAGCAGGCCGGCGACGTCGCCGCCAAACTGGTCGGCGGCTCCGAGAAGGTGGTCAACAACATCGTCGTGCGCGGCCGCGACCAGGTGATGCTCAAGGTCGTCGTCGGCGAAGTGCGCCGCGATATCGTCAAGCAGTTGGGCGTCGATCTCAGCGCCAGCCTGAATGCCGGCACCGCGGTGGTGAACTTCAACAATTCGAACCCGTTCTCGGTCAGCGGCGGACCGATCGTCAGCAACAACGGATTAGGTGTCGCCGGGCTCACCAAGGGCTTCGCGACCGTCAGCGCCACGATGCGCGCGATGGAAAGTGCCGGTGTCATGCGCACGCTCGCCGAGCCGAGCCTGACCGCGATCTCCGGCGAATCCGCCACCTTCATCGCCGGCGGCGAATTCCCCATTCCGTCCGGCTATGCCTGCGATCCCGTCACCCACGTTTGCACCACCCAGATCACCTACAAGAAGTTCGGCATCTCCCTGAACTTTACCCCGGTGGTATTGAGCGAGGGCCGGATCAGCCTGCGCGTCATGACGGAGGTGTCCGAGCTGTCGAACCAGAGCGCCATCACGGTCACCCAGGCGCTGTCCTCGAACTCGACCAACTCGATCACAATCCCGTCGATCCAGACCCGCCGCGCCGAAACGACGCTGGAAATTCCCTCGGGCGGCTCGATGGCGATGGCCGGCCTGATCCAGCAGCAGACCAAACAGGCGATCAACGGCCTGCCCGGCGTCGACCAGGTGCCGATCATCGGCGCGCTGTTCCGCAGCCAGGACTTCGTCAACAACGAGACCGAGCTGATGGTGATCGTGACGCCCTATGTGGTGCGCGCGGTGGCTCAGAAGGAGCTGTCCCGACCCGACGACGGCTTCGCGCCGGCGTCCGATGCCCAGACCGCGCTACTCGGCCGCATGAACCGCCTCTATGGCATCGCGCGCCGCGTCGATCCGATCGCGGGCACGCCCGGTGATTTCGGCTTCATCATTGACTGATGACGAACGGACGGCTCGGGGAACGGGGCAAGAGACGGCGAGAGACGGCGAGAGACGGGGCACGAGGGGATGAAGCGATGACGAAGACCATGGCCGATCGACGTCGCAAGTTGAGCGTCGCGCTGGCACTGACGGGGCTCTCCGTCATGCTGGGCGCCTGCAACACCACCGGCGAGGTCGTCACCCAGACGGTGCCGACCGACTATCGCCAGCGTCACCCGATCGCGGTCGAGGAAGCCAAGAAGTCGATCGTGATCTTCGTCGGCAAGGCTCGCGGCGGCCTCTCGGCCGCGCAGCACGCGGACGTCGCCGGCATTGCCCGGGACTGGGTGCGCGAAGGTACCGGCTCGGTCGTCGTCGACGTCCCCGTCAACGCCGCGAATTCGCGCGCGGCGGCAGCGACCTATCACGAAATCCGTTCCGTGCTCGCCTCCGGCGGCGTACCCGCGCGTGCCATCGTCCAGCATCCCTATCGGCCCGAGGATCCCGGACTGCTGCCCACCATCCGTCTGAGCTATTCCCGGATCGCCGCGGTCGCGGGCCCCTGCGGGCTGTGGCCGGAAGATCTCGGCCCCTCCATCCTCGACCCCGGCTACAACGAGAACCGGCCCTATTTCAATCTGGGTTGCGCCAGCCAGCGCAACCTCGCGGCCATGATCGACAATCCGGCCGACCTCGAGCAGCCGCGGTCCGAGACGCCGGCCTATAACGCACGGCGTGACGTGGCCTTCGAGCGCTATCGCAAGGGCACGCCGATCGCGACCATGAATCCAGACGCCGACAAGGCCAAACTCAGCGATACAGGCAGATGACACGCGTCCACGACGAAGAAGCGGACGATCCGCAGCACCCCGAGGAACACATTGCGCCGGTTCCTCGCATCTCCGTGCAGGCCTTTTGCGAGACCGAGCAGACGCTCGCCGCGGTGACCGCGGCCGGGCAGGATCGCCGCCTCGCCAAGGCGCATCTCACCGCCAAGGACGGTGGCCTAGCTGCGGCAATCGAAGTCTATGAAACGATGCCGACGCCGAACGTCATCGTGATCGAATCCGACGGCACCCGCGACATCCTCGAGGGCCTCGACGACCTCGCCGGTGTCTGCGATCCCGGCACCCGTGTGGTCGTGATCGGCAATCCCAACGACACCGCGCCCTATCGCGAGCTGGTCCGCCGCGGCGTCAACGACTATGTGGTGGGACCGGTCGAGACGCTCGACGTCGTCCGCTCGATCTGCAGCCTGTTCTCGGCGTCCGAAACCATCATCACCGGCCGCGTCATCGCGGTGGTCGGCGCCAAGGGCGGTGTCGGCGCCTCCACCGTCGCGCACAATGTGGCCTGGACCATCGCCCGCGACCTCGCACTCGATTCCGTCGTGATCGATCTCGATCTCGCCTTCGGCACCGCGGGTCTCGACTACAACCAGGACCCGGTGCAGGGCATCGCCAATGCGGTGCTGTCGCAGGATCGGCCGGACACGGCCCTGATGGAGCGTCTGCTCTCCAAATGCACCGAGCGTCTCAGCCTCCTTGCCGCGCCTGCCACCCTTGACCGCGTCTACGATTTCGGCGCGGAGGCCTTCGACGCGGTGTTCGACACGCTGCGCATGACCACGCCCTGCATCGTGCTCGACGTTCCCCATCAATGGTCGGGCTGGACGCGGCGTGCGCTGGTCAACGCGGACGACATCGTGATCGTGGCCGAGCCCGACCTTGCGAACCTGCGCAACACCAAGAACATGCTGAACGTGTTGAAGGCGGCGCGGCCGAACGACCGGCCACCGCTCTACTGCATCAACCAGGTCGGCATGCCCAAGCGTGCGGAGATCGAGGTCAAGGCCTTCGCCAAGACCATGGAGAGCCAGCCGATCGCGGTTATCCCGTTCGATTCGAAGCTGTTCTCGACCGCGGCCAACAACGGCCAGATGATCGCCGAGGTCTCCAAGAGCCACCGCACCACCGAACTGTTCCAGAACATGGCGAACCGCCTTGCCGGGCGCGGCGAGGTGAAGAAGCCGAAGCGCTCGCTGCTCGGACCGCTGCTGAAGAAGCTGAAGGGCCGTTCGGGGCGCGGGTCACCCCCGCATCGCAAGGCATCCTGAGCAAGGCTTCCTGACGCGCGAGGGCGGGTTACTTCTCCGCCCGCTGCTGCTTCTTCACCAGCAACTGCCGCAGCGCCGTGACCTTTGCCGCCGCCTGATCCGGCGGCAGGTCCGCCTTCACCATGGTTTCGGCCTCGGCCTGCTTTCCTTCCAGTCCCAGCACGAGCGCGAGATTGGCGCGCACACGCGAATCGGCGGGATTGCGCGCGTGCGCCCGGCGCATCGTTTCCTCTGCCCGCGGCAGATTGTTCTGCAGCATGTAGGACAGTCCGAGATTGGACAGCACCGACGGCTCGTCCGGCACGATCTTGAGCGCGGCGGCGTAATATTGCTGCGCTTCCTCGTTGCGGCCGAGTTGATCGAGCGCGGCGCCCTGCGCCGACAGGATATGCCAGTCGGGATCCTCGGGCGAATGCGCGCGGCCGAGAACGTCGAACGCCTGCTGGAAACTGCCGCTGTCGGCGAGCGCGCGGCCGTAGCCTGCGAGCAGCGCCTTGTTGCTGGAATGGGCGAGCACGGCCTGCTCCAGCACCGCGAGCGCCTGCGCGCGCTGGCCGGTCTGGCGCAACGCCTTGCCGTATTCGAGCGCGACGTTGGGATCACCAGGCTTGGCGCGATAGCGCTCGCGCAGCGCGTCCATGTCCGGCCTCACGTCCGGCTTGGTGTCGGCCCTGCCAGCCGTTTCCGACTTTCCGCCGAGCGCGCCGGTGATGTCCTCGATGCCAGTGGTCTGGCAGCCGCCAAGAGCCAGGATCAGAAGCGCGGAAAACAGATATCTCGCCGGAGGAGAGGCGACGGACAAACGCTTGGACATACTCTGATCACTCGGCGACTGATCAGAGATGCTTACCGATTAACGCTAAAGTCCCGTTAAGGCGGGGCGCTTGCGCGGCTCAGTCGGTGAATTCAGCGCCGAACTCGCAGCCGATGCGCCAGCGCAGGCGGCACTGCCGGGAATAGTCGGGCGCGAAGATGATGGTGAATTGCGGCGGCACTTCCAGGAACTCCGCCACCACTTTCACGCCGCCATCCGAAATATCCGTGATCGTGCAGTCCCGCGGCAGCGAACCCGCGCCAAAGTGAATCTTGGCGAGCCGCGTGCACATCCGTCGTTCGCTTCTCCGGCGATTTGCAAGCATTTGAATTGTTCACCCGTTAGACCACGGCCCATCCCGCACCCCTAGGAGTAGCGGACATTCGTTGGGATGTGCTGAGCAGAGCAGCTTGCATTCGAGGCGTAGTGTCTTCGTCGTGTTTACGATCAGTTAGGACCTCCCGGCCCCTGAGCATGTTCCTGTATTGTTCTTGCAAGAACCGGCCCGCTCTGCTACCCCTAATTGTGCAAAAAGGCAGGCTGGTTCGGGCATGGTTCAGCGGGTTTCTACCGTCGCCTTTGAGGGGATCGAGGCCCGCGCGGTCGACGTGCAGGTGCAGGTCGCGCCGGGTCTTCCAGCCTTCGCGATCGTCGGTCTCCCGGACAAGGCGGTGTCGGAGGCGCGCGAGCGGGTCCGCTCGGCGCTGATCGCCTCGGGGCTGGCGCTGCCGGCGCGGCGGATCACCGTCAATCTCGCGCCCGCCGATCTGCCCAAGGAGGGCAGCCATTATGACCTGCCGATCGCGCTTGGGCTGATGGGGGCGATCGGCGCGATCCCGCCGGATGCGCTGACCGGCTTCACTGTTCTGGGCGAGCTTGGCCTCGACGGATCGATCGCGCCGGTGGCCGGTGTTCTTCCCGCCGCGATCGGCGCCAATGTGCGCGAGGAGGGGCTGATCTGTCCGGCGGCTTGCGGCTCGGAAGCGGCGTGGGCGAGTCCGGACATCCAGATCATCGCCGCGAGTTCGCTGATCCAGATCGCCAACCACTTCAAGGGAACGCAGGTGCTGTCGCGGCCTGTGCCGAAGGTGCATGAAGCCGCTGCCTCGCCGCTCGACCTGCGCGACATCAAGGGACAGGAGAGCGCCAAGCGGGCGCTGGAGATCGCGGCCGCCGGCGGCCATCACCTGCTCATGATCGGCGCGCCGGGCGCCGGCAAATCGATGCTGGCGGCACGCCTGCCCTCGATCCTGCCACCGCTGTCACCGGGCGAGTTGCTCGAGGTCTCGATGATCGCCTCTGTTGCCGGCGAGATCGAGGGCGGCGCGCTGACGGCGCGGCGGCCGTTCCGATCGCCGCATCATTCCGCCAGCATGGCCGCACTCACCGGCGGCGGCATGCGCGCCCGGCCCGGCGAGATCTCGCTCGCGCATCAGGGCGTGCTGTTCCTCGACGAGCTCCCCGAATTCGATCCGCGCGTGCTGGATTCGTTGCGCCAGCCGCTGGAGAACGGCGAGGTCTCGGTGTCCCGCGCCAATCACCGCGTCACCTATCCCGCGCGCTTCATGCTGGTCGCCGCGATGAATCCCTGCCGCTGCGGCAATGCGTTCGAGCCCGGCTATGCCTGCAAGCGCGGCCGCATCGATCGCTGCACCGGCGACTACCAGGCCCGCATCTCGGGACCACTGATGGACCGCATCGATTTGCGCATCGAGGTTCCCGCGGTGACCGCCGCCGACCTGATCCTGCCGCCGCCGGCAGAGGGCTCAGCCGAAGTCGCCGCGCGCGTGGCGGCGGCGCGCGACATCCAGCTCGCACGCTACGCGAATGCCGGCCTGCCGAAGGTTCGCACCAATGCCGAAGCGCCGGCCTCGGTGCTGGAGGAGATCGCCAAGCCGGATGCGCAAGGCCAGAAGCTCCTGCGCGACGCCGCCGAGACCATGCGGCTGTCGGCGCGTGGCTATCACCGCGTGCTCCGGGTGGCGCGCACGCTCGCCGATCTCGACGGCGCCGACAAAATCGGCCGTCTGCACCTCGCCGAGGCGCTGTCCTACCGCGCGCTCGCGGAAGATGTGCGGCAGCTGGCGTGAGCGATGCGCCGCCGCAGCTTTCTCGACAACATCACCATGCCCGAGATTGATCATGACCGATGCGAATGCCTGCACCATCAGATTTGTTCGTGCGTCCCAATATGCCGATTGGCTGAGGTCGTACGAGCTGTGGGTCAACGGGACCAGCGTTGGGAAGCTTGCACGCAACGACGTGTTGGAGATCACGCTGCCGGCCGGCACCTGCACGATCGATGCGAGCATTGATTGGGGCAGGAGCCAGCCGCTCGTCGTTCGCAGCAGTCCCGGCCAAACCGTCGAGATCGAGGTCAGGAACCGGTGGGGTGCCTGGGCGGCGCTTTGGGCGATCAGCTTTGGCAAGAACAGCTATTTGGTTCTCACTGAAGTCGAGCGAAAAACCAACAAAAGCGCCTAACCAACCGAGACTCTCATCCCCCGATACCGGCATCAACCCGGCGGTAACGAGTTTCCTTTACGCTCTGCAAACCATAAGGCCCATCAGTTCCCGTACAGGGCCTGGCGAGTAGCGTGTCATGTTGCGTTTCAAGATCCTGGCCTCGGTTGTTCCCCTGTTGGCGGCCGCGGTGTTTGCCCGCAGTGAGATCGGATCGGTCTCGCATCCCTGCATCGCCCTCGGCGACACCTCCGTCGAGCTGACGTCGCTGTTCTGGACCGCCGGCGTGCATGTCGCCTTCACTGATGATCCCGCGCGCGCCACGGTGCGGGTTCAGATTACCGAGGATGCGGACGCTGCCGACTTCGCCGTCGTCGACGACGGCCCCGGTTCGGAATTGGAGTCCTGCCAGGCCAACCCCTCGACGCGCCTGATCTCGATTGCGGCGCAGCCCGTCGACGGCGGTCAGGTGATCTATCTCTCCAGCGAGGGGCCGGCGGATTACCGCGTCTATGTGCGCTCGAAGACCTTCTCCCAGCGCGAGGCGGCGGCGCTGATCGTCGGCGCCCGCGGCGGCCACCGCCATCTCCAGGCCGCTTCGCTTTGAACCGCCTCGCTCTGCGCCGTTAACACCTCGTCAACCCTGTTTGGAGGCGGTCGCAGGGCCTCAAACTGTTCGCAAGGTCGACGGCACATCGTCGTTGACAGCGAGCACAGCGTTTTAAAAAAAGAGTCGGGTCGGTGGCGATGGATCGGACGTTCCGGATCAAGGTGCGCATGCGCCGCTTCAGGCGACAGTACCCAAAAATCGCCTTCGCAATCCGCTCCATCATGATCTTCTCGGCGACCTTCGGCGGCGCCTATGGATTTGTCTCCGGCAGCCGGTCCGAGACGTCCGGCTACGATCCCAATGCGTTTGCGATCGGCGTCAGCTTCCTGTTCGCGCTCGCCTGCCTCGGCCTCGCCACGCTCAGCATGCGCCTGCGCTTCGTCAACAAGCGGATGCGTGCGCTGGCTGCCCACAACGAAACGCTGATCGACCGCAATTGGGAGCTGAAGGAAGCGGAAGAACGCGCTCGCAGCCTGTTCGAACAGCAGGGCGATCTGATCGTGCTGCGCGACACAAGCGGCCGCATCACCTTCGCCAACGACGCCTATTGCGCGCTTGCCGGGCAGGCGCGCGGCGCGCTGGTCGGCACGCGCTTTGATTTCGACGTGCTGGAGCAGGGCGACAGCGCCCGCGAGAGCAACGGCACGCGCATTCACGACCAGAAGATCGCAACTCCGCTCGGCGCGCGCTGGATCGCCTGGCGCGAAGGCTATGTCCGCCTCGACGCCGGCCAGCCCGCCGAATTGCAGAGCGTCGGACGCGACGTCACCGACCGCACCGAGACGGAGCGTGCGCTGTCCGATGCCCGCGACCAGGCCGACGCCGCCAACCGGGCGAAATCGCGCTTCCTGGCCATGGCCTCGCACGAGATCCGCACGCCGCTCAACGGCATCATCGGCATGGGCGGGCTGCTGCTCGACACCACGCTGACGCCGGAGCAGTCGACCTACGCCAGGGCCGTGAAGACCTCCGGCGAAGCGCTGATGGCGCTGATCGAGGAGTTGCTCGACTATTCCAAGATCGAAGCCGGCAAGCTCGATCTCGAGCAGCGTCCGTTTGCGCTCTCGGCCCTGATCGAGGACATCACCGAGCTGCTCGCGCCGCGCGCGCAGGCAAAGCAGCTCGAGATCGCCGCCTATGTCGACGAGCGGCTGCCGCTTGAAGTGGTCGGCGACGCCGCACGGCTGCGCCAGGTGCTGCTCAACCTCGCCGGCAACGCCATCAAGTTCACCGCGAGCGGCGGCGTCGCGCTGATCGTCGAGCCCGGCATCTGGCCGAACGAGATCAGTTTTCTGGTGCGCGACACCGGCATCGGCATCGCAGCCGACGCGCAACAGCGCATCTTCCGCGAATTCGAGCAGGCCGACGAACGCGTCGCCCGCACCCATGGCGGCACCGGCCTCGGTCTCGCCATCAGCGAGCGCATCGTCAAGCGCATGGGCGGCCGCATCACACTTACGAGCGAGCCGGGCAAGGGCGCGACCTTCGAGGTCGCGGTACCGCTGGCGTCATCCCTCGCCGGCGTCGAACAGACGACATTCCCGAGCCCCGATCTCGCCGGCAAGTCGATCCTGCTGATCGCCGACGGCATCGAGGCCTCCCTGATCGCGCGGCGGCTGGAGCGCTGGGGCGGCCAGACCTGCATGGTGACTGACGCCGCGGTGGCGGAAGCGCTGCTTCCGGAACGCTCATGGCATTCGGTGCTGATCGATCGCGCGCTCGGCGCTGCCATCGCCGACCGCCTCGGCGAAGCCGCACGCAGCCATGCGACGCAACGCCTCGTGCTGCTGACGTCGGGCTCGCGCCACGAGAAACTCTCGCCGGCCTTCACCGGCTTCCTGGTGAAGCCGCTGCGCGCGGCCTCACTCGCCGCACGCCTCGCGCTGCCCCCGGAGGTCGCCTCGCCCGATCTCGCGCCGGAGCCATCGGCTCAACCCGCCGGCGCGGTACCGGCGAAAGGCCTGTCGATTCTCGTCGCCGAGGACAACGAGATCAACGCGCTGTTGATGCGCTCGCTGCTGACGAAACTCGGCCACCGCGTGGTCATCGCGATCAATGGCGAGGCCGCGCTGGAATCCTGGCTCGGCGCGTCATCGGCCGGCACGCCCTATGATCTCGTGCTGATGGACATCCAGATGCCGCAGCTCGACGGCATCGAAACGACAAAACGAATCCGCGCGCATGAAGCAGCCAAAGGCGGCCACCACACGCCGATCCTCGCGCTCACCGCCAATACGCTGGTGGAGGATCGCTACGCCTGCTTTGAAGCAGGGATGAACGGGTTCCTGATCAAGCCGCTCGATCGCGAGAAGCTGGAAGAGGCGCTGGCCGGACTGGCGGCGGCGCGGCAGCTGGCGGTTTGATCCGGATTCCATAGGAACCCGATCTCGGACGGCAATCGACAATTGAAATCGACCGCGTCGCGCGTCACCATCCTCAGGGGCATTTAAGCAGAGGACTTCGCATGAACGTGCTGTGCCGTCTCGCCTTCGTGATCCTTCTCTGTGGTTCCACTCAAGCCGCCGCGGCCGATAGCTCGCAACTGATCGCCTCGCTCAAGCAAGGCGGCTACGTGCTGGTGTTTCGCCATAGCGCCACCGACGACAGTCAAAAAGATGTCTACCCTTTCAAATTCGACGACATGAGCGCCCAGCGTCAGCTCAGTGAAAAGGGCCGGGACATGGCGCGCCAGATCGGAACGGCCATCAAGGAACTCGCGATCCCGATCGGCGACGTCTACACCAGCCGGCTGAACCGCGCGATCGAGGCGGGCAGACTGATCTCCGGCCGCGAGGTCAAGCCGGTCGACGCCTTGACGGACAGCAGCAACGCGAGTGCGTCGGGCATGGCAAATCCGACCGGTGCAAATGCAAAGGCGGGCCAGGCCGTGCGGCAGCTCGTCGACGCGCCGCCCCAGGCCGGCACCAACACGGTCCTGGTCACCCACAAGACCAACATCGCCGATGCCTTCGGCAAGGATGCCGGGGACGTGCAGGAGGGCGAAGCTTTCATCTACAAGGCCGGCAGCTCGGGTCCCGCAACCCTTGCAGGACGCATCAAGCTCGCCGACTGGACCGCGAAAGCAGACAAGTGACGGCCGGACATCGGGTCCGGATCATGCTCTGGCAACAGAAGGGCTAGGGAACACGTGAGAACGTCGGAAGACCGCTCATTCCTCGTCTTGCTTGCCGCGATCTCGCTGGCATTCGGGTGGGTACTTTGGCCGTTCTCCGGCGCGTTGTTGTGGGCCACGCTTCTGGCGATCATCTTCGCGCCACTCTATCGCCGCGCTCTCGAAACGCTTCCGGGACGGCGCAACCTCGCCGCATCGTTCACTGTCGTCGTCGTGATCGTCATGGTCCTCATCCCCGTGGCGGTCGTCATCGCCTCGCTCATCGACCAGGGTGGGGAGCTGTATCAGCGCGCTCAGAGTGGGGAGATCAGTTTCGCTCATCCCCTGCAGCAGCTGAAATCCGCGTTGCCCGCCTGGGCTACTTCCCTGTCGGATCGCCTGGCTGGCATCGATTTTTCGGCCCTGAAGGAACGTCTGTCGAGTCTGGTCGTCCCTGCCGGCCAACAGCTGGCGGGACACGCCATTAACATCGGTCAGTTGACGCTGGAGTTCGTCGCAAGCTTGCTCGTGATGTTGTACCTGCTGTTCTTCCTGCTCCGTGATGGTGACGAGCTCAACGTACGGATCCGCGACGCGCTCCCGCTGCGGCCGAGCCACACCAGCGAGATTCTGAATGCGTTCACCCTGGCGGTTCGCGGGACGATCAAGGGGATCGTTCTCGTTGCGCTAATTCAGGGAGCGCTTGGCGGGCTGATTTTCTGGGTGCTCGGCTTGACTGTCCCACTGCTGGCGGGCGCCCTGATGGCGCTGCTCTCGCTTCTGCCCGTGCTCGGCTCTGCGCTAGTTTGGGTTCCGGTCGCGCTCTACCTGCTTGTGGCAGGCTCAGTCACGAAAGGGATCATCCTGCTCGCCTTCGGGATCTTCGTGATCGGTCTTGCGGACAATTTTCTCCGTCCGATCCTGGTCGGCCAGTCGATCCAAATGCCGAGCTATGTCGTGCTGCTCGCTACCGTAGGCGGCCTTGCGGCGTTCGGAGTGAACGGGTTCGTCATCGGCCCACTCGTCGCCGCGATGTTTCTCACGGCGTGGCACATCTTCATCGCTTCGAAAGCGCGACAGGAGGTCCGGAAATGATCGTCATGTCGAGTTACTATCCGGCGGTCAGCCGAGCGCCGAATCCGTTCCCCCCGAATGCTATGAGGCGTGAGCAGCAAACCGCGGCGCGGACAGCTTGGCCGGCGGCGTCGCGGTGCCCTTGAATTTAGTATCTGCCTGGGCCGCGCGCTTGCAATGCGGACACACGAAGAGATGCGCGATGACCGGGGTTGGCTCGTCCGCCAGCAGCTCGGAACGGAACCACTTCATCTCGATATGGCAGTCCGGGCAGGTCGGTGCTTCGAGATGCTCGGCGGCGTTTCTGAGACGATCAACCATGGGTCCCTCGCGTTTACGGAGCTCATAGCCGAATACCCTTTGTCGGTCTGCAACAAAAGATACTTTGCGCGCGCGGGCTAGAGCCGTCGACCGCAGCGGTTACAGCCGCCTGAGCGCCACGCTTGCCACCGTGTGGTCGGCGCCCTTCTTCAGGATCAGGGTCGCGCGGGGGCGGGTCGGCAGGATGTTGTCTTCGAGATTGGCGAGGTTGGTGCGTTCCCAGATCGCGATCGCGGTGGCGGTGGCTTCCTCGTCCGACAACAGCGCGTAGCGGTTGAAGTAGGATTTCGGATTGGTGAACGCAGTGTCGCGCAGCGACAGGAAGCGCCTGATGTACCACTGCCGCAGCGCGGCCTCATCGGCGTCGATATAGACCGAGAAATCGAAGAAGTCGGACACGACGGGCACGGCCTTGCCGTCACGCGGCAGCTTGCCGGTCTGCAGCACGTTGACGCCCTCGACGATCAGGATGTCGGGCTGGTCGATCTCGGCCCACTGGTTCGGCACGATGTCGTAGGTCAAATGCGAATAGACCGGCGCGCGCACATGGCGGCGGCCGGCCTTGATGTCGGAGAGGAAGCTGAGCAGCAGCGGCAGGTCGTAGCTCTCCGGAAAACCCTTCTTCTGCATGATGCCCTGCCGCTCCAGCACGGCGTTGGGATACAGAAATCCGTCGGTGGTGATCAGCTCGACCTTGGGACGCGGCGACCAGCGCGCCAGCAGCGCCTGAAGCACGCGGGCCGTGGTGGATTTTCCAACCGCGACCGAACCGGCGACGCCGATGATGTAGGGCATCTTGCGGTCGCGGATATTGAGAAACTGGCGCTCCGCGTAATAGAGCCGCTGCATCGCATCGACATAGATCGACAGCAGGCGCGACAGTGGCAGGTAGATGTCCTCGACCTCCTGCAAGTCGAGGCGGTCGTGCAGCGAGCGCAGCCGGTCGAATTCGCCCGGCTCCAGCGTCATCGGCGTGTCGTCGCGCAGTCGCGACCACTCCTCGCGCGTATAGACGCGGTACGGGTTATACTGCTGCTCGGGTGCGCGGATATCCATGACGCGACTCTCCACCTCGGCTAGCTGCCGCCCTTGCGCGACGCCTTTTCTTCCAACCCTGACATATTGGTCCGCTTGTCCAATGCGGCCTCGACCTCTTCCAGCTTTACGCCGCGGGCCTTGAGCAGCACAAGGAAATGATAGAGCAGGTCGGCGCCTTCCGCGATCAGATGCGCGCGATCGTTTTCGACTGCTGCGATTACGGTTTCGACTGCTTCCTCTCCGAACTTCTTGGCGCAATGTTCGGCGCCCTTGTCGAGGAGCTTGCGGGTATAGGACGCCTCGCCACCCGCTGCCGCGCGGGCGTCGATGGTCTCGGCCAGGTCGTGGATCGTGAAACGCGGCATACAAAATACTCGGAAAACGCGCCTTGGCCGGTATTGGCTGTCTATCCGGCGGGATAAGCCGGTCCCCGCCAATTATGTAGCATTTTTATGGACGGGAGTCGTCAGGCATCGAGGCGCATGGGCAGCCCGCGCCGGGACATGTGCTCCTTGGCTTCGCGGATGGTGAATTCCCCGAAATGGAAGATCGAGGCGGCCAGCACGGCGGTGGCGTGGCCATCGCGAATACCGTCGACGAGGTGGTCGAGATTGCCGACGCCGCCCGAAGCGATCACGGGAACGGGAATGCTGTCGGCGATCGCCCGGGTCAGCGGGATGTCAAAACCCTGCCGCGTGCCGTCGCGGTCCATTGAGGTGAGCAGGATTTCACCGGCGCCGAGCGAGACCACCTCCTGGGCATATTCGATGGCGTCGATGCCGGTCGAGTTGCGGCCGCCATGGGTGAAGATCTCCCAGCGCTCTCCGCCACCGGCGCGTTTGACTCGCTTGGCGTCGATCGCGACCACCACGCACTGCCCGCCGAATTTCTCGGCGGCTTCCTTGACGAACTCGCGCCGCGATACTGCGGCGCTGTTGATCGAGACCTTGTCGGCGCCGGCGCGCAGGAGGGTCCTGATGTCGTTGACCTCACGCACGCCGCCGCCGACGGTCACAGGCATGAAGCAGGCTTCAGCGGTCCGCCGGACCACGTCCAGCATGATGCCGCGATTCTCGTGGGTCGCGGTGATGTCGAGGAAGGTGAGTTCGTCGGCGCCGGCAGCGTCATAGGCGATCGCCGCTTCGACGGGGTCACCGGCGTCGCGCAGGTCAACGAAGTTGACGCCCTTGACGACGCGGCCGTCCTTGACGTCGAGGCAGGGGATCACGCGCACCTTGAACATGTGTCAGCTCCTAGGCGGCGCGCGCGTTGCGGATCAAGGTGAGGGCGGCGGCCGGCTCGAGCCGACCGTCATAGAGCGCGCGGCCTGCGATCGCGCCGGCGAGCTTTTTCGCGCGCGGGGTCAGCATCGCCTTGACGTCCTCGATCGAGGCGAGGCCACCGGAGGCGATGACGGGGATGGATATGGCGTCGGCAAGCGCGATGGTCGCGTCGAGATTCAGGCCCTTGAGGAGGCCGTCGCGCGCGATGTCGGTGAAGATGATGGCGGCGACGCCGGCATCCTCGAAACGCCGTGCAATCTCCAGCACCGTCACCTGCGAGGTCTCGGCCCAGCCTTCGACCGCGACCTTGCCGTCACGTGCATCGAGCCCGACCGCGACGCGGCCGGGGAATTTCCTGGCAGCCGCCTTCACCAATTCAGGGTCGCGCACCGCGGCGGTGCCGATGATGACACGGGTGATGCCTTTTTCGAGCCAGGCCTCGACAGTCGCGAGATCGCGAATGCCGCCACCGAGCTGCACCGGAATCGTGATCGTCTTCAACATCGCGTCGACGGCCTGCGCATTCACCGGCTTGCCGGCAAACGCGCCGTCGAGATCGACGACATGGAGATACTCAAAGCCCTGCGCGACGAAACTCTCGGCCTGCGCGGCGGGATTGAGGTTGAACACGGTCGCGCGCGCCATGTCGCCCTGTTCGAGGCGCACGCATTGGCCGTTCTTGAGGTCGATCGCGGGAAAGAGAATCACGGTTTCCATCGCAAAAAGTTCGAGATCAGGGCCAAACCAAAGCGCTGGCTCTTCTCGGGGTGAAACTGCGTCCCGATGGCCGTGTCCTTGCCGACGATCGCGGTAACGGGCCCGCCGTAATCGGCGCGCGCGAGCACGTCCGCCTCGTTGGCGGCGTTGAGGTGGTAGGAGTGCACGAAGTAAGCGTGCTGGCCCTTGGGGCCGAGCGGCAGCTTGTCCAGCACCGGGTGCTCGCGCAGCACATCGAGCGTATTCCAGCCCATGTGCGGGATCTTCAGGCTCTCGTCGCGCGGCGTGATCTTCTCGACGTCGCCGCCGATCCAGTTCAGGCCTTGCGTGATGACATGCTCCTTGCCGCGGGTGGCGAACAGCTGCATGCCGACGCAGATGCCGAACATCGGCCGCGCCTTGACCCGCACCGCTTCGGTGATCGCCTCGACCATGCCGTTGACCGCATCGAGCCCACGTCGGCAATCGGCGAAGGCGCCGACGCCCGGCAGCACCAGACGGTCGGCGCTGTAGGCCTGGTCCGGATCGCTGGTGACGAAGACCTTTTGCGGGTTCTCCATGCTGCGCGCGGCGCGCTCGAACGCCTTGGCGGCCGAATGCAGATTGCCGGAACCGTAATCGATGATGGCGACGCTCATCTTGACCCTCCCGGTTCTGGAAACAAACCAATGATGCCACCCGCCGGCATTGGCGGCGGGTTGGAAAATTGCTGACCCGGCACGTTGCGGGTCGGCGGCGGGCCGCCGCGATCGACGGCCCATTGATCGTTGACGATGCCGCGCTGCTTCTGGCTCCAGCGCTCGAAGAAGCGGCGCTCGGCGGTGTCCTCGTCGTCGGAAATCACCACGTCGAGCTGCCGCCATTTTCCGCGCGACAGCGTCCAGCGGCGCAGGCTGGAGGCTTCGAATCCCATCAGGAGCGCGACGATGATGTCGGCGAAGAAGATCGACGACCGGCCGACGCCGAGGCTGGACAGCCCGACATTGAAGGCGGCAACGAAGATCAGCCAGCCGACCAGCGCCAGCCACAGCCGATTCCACAGCAGCCAGAACGGTCCGAAGATCATCGCCCAGAAATGGAAGCCGTCGCGCACGAAGACGAACTTGTCGGTCGCGCGCAGATCGGCTCCGGCAGGTGAGGGAGCATGAACTGTGTAGACGGACATGGCGATGCCCCGTTCCCTAGGAATTCAGTGATACCGCAAACGGCGCGGGCCGCGGGCCGAAAGATGTCAGCCGCCGAGCGAGCCCTTGGTGGACGGGATTTCGCCCACAGCCTTCGGATCGATCGCGACGGCGGTGCGCAGCGCCCGTGCCAGACCCTTGAAGCAGGACTCGGCGATATGGTGGCTGTTATCGCCATATAGGGTCTCGACGTGAAGAGTCACGCCCGCGTTCATGGCGAAGGCCTGGAACCACTCGCGCACCAGCTCGGTGTCGAACTCGCCGATCTTATCGCGTGGGAAGTCGACCTTGAACACCAGGACCGGGCGGCCCGAGATGTCGATGACCACGCGCGACAGCGTCTCGTCCATGGGCATGTGCACGCCGGCATAGCGGGTGATGCCCGCCATGTTGCCGAGCGCCTGCCTGACGGCCTGGCCGAGCGCGATGCCGGTGTCTTCGGTGGTATGGTGATGATCAATGTGCAGATCGCCGACCGCCTTGACCGTGAGGTCGATGCGGGAATGGCGGGCGAGGAGATCGAGCATATGGTCGAAAAAGCCGATGCCGGTCGCGATATTGGACACGCCGGTGCCATCGAGGTTCACGGTGACCTCGATGTCGGTTTCCTTGGTCTTGCGCTTGATCGTCGCGGTGCGCATCAAAACTAGCTTTCATCCTCGTTCGGGGCCGAAAACGCCGGTCTTTTAACAGCCAAATGACGCCTTCGCTACTGCGGGAACGGCTGGCCGGGCCTCTACTTCTGCCTATGGTGAGCGAAATTGGGCCCGGAGCGGCCCGTTGTGGGCCAGTTGTCCCCTTGGCCCCGACCGCCTAAATCAGGCCGGACAACGAGGATCATTCATGCAGGACTCCCCAAACAGCTCGCCGGTCTGGCACGGCACCACGATTTTGACGGTCCGCAAGGGCGGCACGGTGGTGGTCGGCGGCGACGGCCAGGTCTCGATCGGCCAGACCGTGATCAAGCACAACGCCAGGAAGGTCCGGAAACTCGGCAAGGGCGACGTCATCGGCGGCTTTGCCGGCGCCACGGCCGACGCCTTCACGCTGTTCGAGCGTTTGGAAGCCAAACTCGAGCAATATCCGGGGCAATTGACCCGGGCCGCCGTCGAGCTCGCCAAGGATTGGCGCACCGACCGTTATTTGCGACGGCTGGAGGCCATGATGATCGTCGCCGACAAGGACGTTTCCCTGGTGCTGACAGGTACCGGCGACGTGCTGGAGCCCGAAGCCGGCGTCATGGCGATCGGTTCGGGCGGGAATTACGCGCTGGCGGCCGCACGCGCCTTGCTCGACACCGACAAGGACGCCGAGACCATCGTCCGCCGCTCCCTCGACATCGCTGCCGACATCTGCGTCTACACCAACCGTAATGTCACTGTCGAAGCGCTGTCGGCCGGGTAGGCCATGGCCCCCGCCTACACCTTCCGCCCGATGACCGCGGCCGATCTGCCGCTAATCCGGCGATGGCTCGGCGAAGCTCATGTGCGGGACTGGTGGGGCGATCCGGACGAGCAGTTCGCGCTCGTGAGCGGCGATCTGGATGAGCCGGACATGGACCAGTTCATCGTGTTGGCCGACGGCAAGCCGTTCGGCTATCTTCAATGCTACCGCCTGACCGCCTGGAATACGGGCCTTGGGCCGCAACCGGAGGCCACCCGTGGCATCGATCAGTTCATCGGCGAAAGCGACATGATCGCGCGCGGTCACGGTTCGGCATTCATCCGCCAATTCGCCGACGCGCAGTTACGAGACGGTCTGCCGCGCATCGTCACTGATCCTGATCCGCTCAACGCGCGCGCCGTGCGTGCCTATGAGAAGGCCGGCTTTATCCGCGACCGCATGGTCGAGACGCCCGACGGAGCAGCGCTGCTGATGGTGCGCGAGGCATGACGCTGACAAGCACATACGAAACCAAGGCCGCGTTTCCACCGCTCGCCTGGGTCGGCATCGCGCTGCTGCTGCTGGCGATGCAGGCCTCGATCCTGCTTGCGATGGGCCGGGTGCCGATCTGCACTTGCGGCTATGTCAAGCTGTGGCATGGCGTGGTGAACAGCTCCGAAAATTCGCAGCACATCGCCGACTGGTACAGCTTCTCGCACATCCTGCACGGCTTCCTGTTCTATGGACTGACCTGGCTGCTGTTCGCGCGGCTGCCATTCGTGTCTCTTTCCTGGCCCGCGCGGCTGATCATCGCGATGCTGATCGAGGGTGCCTGGGAGATCGTCGAGAACTCGCCTTTCATCATCGAACGCTACCGCGCCGGAACGATCTCGCTGGATTATTTCGGCGATAGCATCGTCAATTCGGTTTCTGACAATCTGTCCATGATGCTGGGCTTCCTCGCGGCGCGCCTGCTGCCCGTGTCGGTGACCGTCCTGCTCGGGCTCGCCTTCGAAATCATGCTGGCGCTCCATATTCGCGACAATCTGACGCTCAATATCCTGATGCTGATCCATCCGATCGAGGCCGTGAAACAATGGCAATCGGGTCCGCCGATCATCTGACGGCAAAAAAAGCGGCTTGTCCCGCCCCGCATCTGTCCCTAGCTAAGGTCCCATGACAGACTTTTCTCCCCGCGAAATCGTTTCCGAACTCGACCGTTTCATCGTCGGCCAGGCCGATGCCAAGCGCGCCGTCTCGATCGCGCTGCGCAACCGCTGGCGGCGGCAGCAGCTCGAAGGCTCCTTGCGCGAAGAGGTGCTGCCGAAGAACATCCTGATGATCGGCCCCACCGGCGTCGGCAAGACCGAGATCGCGCGGCGGCTCGCCAAGCTTGCCAACGCGCCGTTCCTGAAGGTCGAGGCGACGAAATTCACCGAGGTCGGCTATGTCGGCCGCGATGTCGAGCAGATCGTGCGCGATCTCGTCGAGGTCGCGATTGCCCAGGTCCGCGAGCGCAAGCGCAAGGACGTGCAGGCACGCGCGCAGCTCGCCGCCGAGGAGCGCGTGCTCGATGCCCTGGTCGGTGCCAATTCCAGCGCCGCAACGAGGGACTCCTTCCGCAAGAAGCTGCGCGCGGGCGAGCTCAACGACAAGGAAATCGAGATCGAGACGCAAGGCGGCGGCAGCGGCTTTCCGATGTTCGAGATCCCCGGCATGCCCGGCGCGCAGATGGGCGCGGTTTCGATCGGCGACATCTTCGGCAAGCTCGGCGGACGCAGCAAGACGCGGCGGCTGACGGTGGAGAGCTCGCACGAGATCCTCATCAACGAGGAATCCGACAAGCTGCTCGACAGCGATCAGTTGACGCTGGAGGCGATCAGTGCGGTCGAGAACAACGGCATCGTGTTCCTGGACGAGATCGACAAGATCTGCGCCCGCGAAGGCCGCGCCGGCGGCGACGTCTCGCGCGAGGGCGTGCAGCGCGACCTGTTGCCGCTGATCGAGGGCACCACGGTCTCGACCAAGCACGGCGCGGTGAAGACCGACCACATCCTGTTCATTGCCTCAGGCGCCTTCCACGTCGCCAAGCCGTCCGATTTGTTGCCGGAACTGCAGGGCCGCCTGCCGATCCGCGTCGAGCTGCAGGCGCTGACCCGCGACGACATGCGCCGCATCCTGACCGAGCCCGAGGCCTCGCTGATCAAGCAATATGTCGCGCTGATGCAGACAGAGGGCGTCACGCTGGACATCACCGACAACGCGATCGACGCGCTTGCGGACGTCGCTGTGGCCGTGAATTCCACCGTCGAGAACATCGGCGCGCGGCGTCTGCAGACCGTGATGGAGCGGGTGCTGGACGAGATCTCCTTCACCGCCCCCGACCGCAGCGGCGAGACCGTCAGGGTCGACGCCGATTTCGTGCAAAAGCACGTTGGCGACCTCGCCAAGAACGCGGATTTGAGCCGGTTCATTTTGTAAATCCGGGCGGCCGCGCTATGGATGCGGCGTGACCGCACGCATCCTGCAAAACCCTTGGCGTCTCCTGCTCGCGATCAACGCGGCGGCCATCGTCGGCGTCTTCGTTCACAAGATCCAGCTGCCGCCTTACGTCCCCTACATCCACCTCCTCGTCGACTATCATTTCGGCTTCATCAAGCGCGCGCTGATCGGGGCCATCGTCGCCCTGTTCACCGACAAGGTGCCGCTATGGCTGGTGTTCGCGCTCGGCGGCGCGACATGGCTGGCGACGCTCTGGCTTTATGTAAGGCTATTCGAGAGGACGTTCGGCTTCACCGCGAAGACGTTGCCGCTGTTCGTCTTCATCGCGGGCTCGCCGTTCTTCCTCAAGAATTTCATGCACACGCTCGGCCATTTCGACATCTATGGCTGCGCGCTGGCGATCATCCTGCTGCTGGTGCCGGCCGGCTCGCTGCTGTTCGTGGCGCTCGCTGCGCTGTTCTCGATCATTCTCGTCCTGATCCACCACATCCATCTCCTGATGTATGTGCCGACCATCGTCACCATCGTCGTGATCAGGCACTATCTGACGCACGGCTGCGGTCGCACCAATGTCGCGTTCGGCATCATTGCCTTGGTTGCCGTCTCCGCGCTGTTCTTCGCCGCGCAATTTTGGGGAACGATGCCGATCCCGGAGGCGGATTTCGTTGCCTACCTGAAGAGCCGGATGGCCGATCCGTCGCGGGCCGACCTGCTGCAGTTCGCCTACATCTGGTATCAGCCGCTGGCGAGGGAGATTTCCGACACCTGGGGCCGCCTGCCGCACAACATCCTCGGCGTGCCCGTGTTCGTGTTGCTGATCTGGCTGCACACACCGCTGTGGCGCTATTTTGCGAATTTGATCGGCGCACTCGCAAACGACACGCATCGCCGTCTCGTGGTTGCGGCGCTCGCCGGCGTCAGCCTCGGCTGTCTCGTGATGTTCGCGATGGTGTTCGACTATTCGCGCTGGATCTCGAACTGGGCCGTCTGCATGTTCCTGATCCTGCACGCGGTGAAGATGCTGCCCGCCGCGCGCGAGACGCCGCTGATTCCGGCGGAAGATCGGAAGACAAATATCTTTGGCCTGATCCTCACGCTGATCCCGCGCGTCGGAATCGTGCGGCCTTTCTAGCCAAGCATGATCCGGTCGGAAAACCGGGGCCCACTTTTCCGGGGATCATGCTCCCTAATATCTCGCCCGCCTGATCCGCACGTAAAGCGCGCCCTCGCCGCCGTGGCCGATGCCTGCTTCCTCGAACCCCACGACGAAGGCGCGGAATTCCGGCAGGCTCAGCCATTCCGGCACCTGACGGCGCAGCACGCCGCTTTCGCCGCCGCTTCGGCCCTTGCCGGTGATGACGAGCACGAAGGTCAGGCCGTCATGATGGGCGCGGTGCAAGAAGCCGGTCAGTGCGCGATGGGCGCGCATCTGGGTCATGCCGTGCAGATCGAGCCGCGCCTCGATCTCGCTGCGCCCGCGCGACAGCTTTGTGCGCTCGCGCTTGCCGAGCGGTGCCAGCGGCGGCACCGTCGGCTTCGCTGCACGCGGTGCCGGGGCAGCGGCAATCGGGCGTGGCGAGTGCGCAGGCCGCGTGGCGGGCGCGGGCAGCGAAGGCTCGGGGCGCGGTGCGGGCTGCACCTTGGCGACACGATGCTTCCTCAGCGGCTTGACCTGCTTTGCGACGTTGTCCCACAGCGCGCGCTCTTCCTCGCTCAGCGCGCGACGGCGCGTCGAGGGACGAGGCTCCAGCACGGGCGGACGGGACGATCGCTTCATTGCTGTCGATGGGAACGATTTTTCACCGGCCGCCGCGGCTCCTGAACTGGCTCGATCACGGGACGCGGCACCGGTAGCGGGACTGGACCGGCGACAGCGACGGTCTCGCTCGTGCTTTGCGCCACGGCTGCCGCCGGCTTGTCCTTCGCGGTCTCCGTTTGCGGAAACAGTTTTGCGATCTTCTCCGAAGGCCGCGGGTCCGGCACGGGGAGCCGCGCGGCGCGCGCCGTAGGATCTACGCCCTTCGGCACCAGCATCACGAAATGCATGGCATGGCGCAGCCGCCCGGAGACGCGGCCGGCCTCCTGACCCGCGCCGAAATAGAGATCCGCGCGCGCGGGCCCGATGATGGCCGAGCCGGTGTCCTGCGCGATCATCAACCGATGGAACGGCGTCTTCGCGCGTTCGGAATCGATCGGCAGCTCGCCTTCGATGAAGAACGGCGTGCCGTAGACGTGGAGCGATTTGTCCACCGCGATCGAGCGGCCGGCCGTCAGAGGGATACCTTGCGCACCGACCGCCTCCTCCTTGTCGGACAGATTGACCTCGCGGAAAAAGATGTAGGAGCGGTTCTGGCGCCGCAGCTCCCTGGCGCCGTCAGGGGTCTGCGCCATCCACTCCCTGATCTTCTGCATCGACATCTCTTCCTTCGGAATGATGCCGCGCTCGATCAGGATGCGACCGACCGCCGTATAGGGATAGCCGTTATAGGCATCGTAGTTGAGCCGGACCGTGCCGCCGTCGTCGAACTTGATCCGCGCCGAGCCCTGGATCTGAGCGAACAGCAGATCGGTCGGGTCCTTCAGCCAAGCAATCTCGAGTCCGCGGCCGGCGATCTTGCCGTCCTCGATCTCGGCGCGGTCGTAATAGGGCACGAGCTTGCGGCGGCCGATCTTGCGATAGACCGGGCCCTTGTTGGGCAGGCTGACCGAATCCTGCTTGTAGCCGCGCACGAAAAGGTTCGACGGGCGGCGATAGACCGGGACGTTGTAGACGTCGGTCTGCGTGCGCGATCCCTCCAGCACCGGCTCGTAATAGCCGGTGACGAAACCATCGGGCTCGCCGAGACGAGAGATCCGCAGCGGCGCGAAATTCTCCTCGAAGAAGGTTTTGGCGCTGGCGTCGTCGGTAGCCTCGAGCGATTTGGCGACCCGGCAGGGTTCGGCCAGCGAGGCGCCCAAAGCCTTGGGTTCGGGAGCGCCGGTCTGCGCGCTGATCGGACGGCAGCTGGCGCGAAACGTCTTGTAGGCGGCAAGATGATTGTCGTCGCCCCAGCCCTTCACCTCGGCCCAGGCCAGCGGCAGATATTGCGCGCCGGGAATCTCGAACGGCAGGGGGAGCTGCGGATACGGCAAGGCGCGCGGCGGCGCGGCAGGCAATTCCGGGAGATGATGGTGCTGGCTGCGATAGTGGCGCCGCGCCGCCTCGGCGCCGAGTGAAAACGACGACAGCGCGACGGCACCTGCGCAAAGCGCCGTCGCGCTGGTCTTCAGGAAAGCCTTAATTCGCGCTTCCGGTGCCAACCAGCTTCCAGTTCGGATCGCGAGAGGTGATGTCGCGGGCGAAAGTCCAGATGTCGGTGATGTCGGCGACCGTGTCGGCGCTGCCGTCGACGATGTTGCCGGCCTTGTCCCGGGTGGCGGAGATCATCTGCGAGACGAAGCGGATCGTGAGCTGGGCGGTGCGGTCGCGCAGCTCGGCGCCGACGAGCTCGGCCTTGTCGATCGAGACAAAGCGCGTTTCGGTCTTCTGCTCGTTCTTCTCGCGCTCCTTGATCGCGGCATCGAAGCTTTCATAGACCTCCGACGACAACAGGTCGCGCAGCGCGCGGCGGTCGCCATTGGCAAAGGCCAGCACGATCATCTCATAGGCGCCGCGGGCGCCGGAGATGAAATGGCGCGGATCGAAGGTGGAATCCTTTTCGACAATGGAGTCGAGACCTTGGGCGAGCACGGTGCCCGGCTCGGTCAGGCCCTTCCAGCGGTCGGAGGGCGGGGTCGGCTCGGCCGTCGGCGCCAAGGGGGCCTGGTCGATGACCTTGCCCGGCATGGTGACGACGTTCTTGTCCTGGGCACCCTGGAGCGCGTTGCGGTCGAACGGCGGCCGCTCGTTGCCCGTGCGCTGCCCCAGCACGCTGCGCAGCCTCAGAAAGATGAAGACCGCCAGCGCCAGGAAGATGATGGTGTAGATGTCCACGTCGTATTCGCTTTCTGGTCGTCTGTAGAAGGGGCCGTTCGAAAGGGTCGTGCCGGGAAAATCGATCCGGCCAGTAGACCGTTCCATACCGGAACGGCAAGTCTACATCACCATTTCGGGTCCGCGCGTCAGGTCCGTGGGATGTAGGCACGAAATCTTGCCCGGCCAATGGCGCCTTTTGGCACAGCACCGAGTGTAGCGCGTTTTATGCTTAAGGGGAAACCCGATCCTGCCCGGAAATCGCGCATCTTCAATCGTTTAAGCCGCAGTTGCGCGGGATCGACGGGGTGAACGCCATAGTTGTGGGCGTGGCCGGAATTCCCCATCCAGGACCGTTCGTCCTTGTGGAACGAGGTAGCCCTATGTTAGCCAACCGCCGCGAAATTCAGCCCAATCGGGTAAGGAGACACTCTTATGACCAACGGTAACGGCACCCCTCCCGAGGCGGCCCAGGCTCCCCAGCTCAACGTCCTGGCGCAATATACCAAGGACCTCTCGTTCGAAAATCCGAACGCGCCCAGCTCGCTCCAGCAGCAGAGCCAGCCGCCCCAGATCAACATCCAGATCAATGTCAGCGCCAACAACCTCAGCGAACAGGAGTTCGAGGTGACGTTGTCGGTCGAGGGCAAGGCCGAGACCGCCGGCAAGATCATGTTCTCGTTCGAGCTCGCTTATGCCGGCGTATTCCGCATCTCCAACGTGCCGAAGGATAATTTGCATCCGCTGGTCATGATCGAATGCCCGCGCCTGCTGTTCCCGTTCGCCCGTGAGATCATCGCCACTGCCGTGCGTGACGGCGGGTTCCCGCCTTTGATGCTGGATCCGGTCGATTTTGTCGGCCTCTATCGCCAGAACATGGAGCGGCAAATGGCCGCTCAGCCGAGCGGCCAGGCTTAACCAGCCAAAGGGGCAGCTGGAGCGGGCAGAAACTCGTTCCAGATCGCCTTGTCGCCGAGCGTTGCGATGAAGGCCCGGTGGGCCTCGCGCTCGGCGTCTGAAATCCGCGGGGTGAGCGGCGCCGGCCGTTGCCGCCGAGGCGCATCGGCAGCCCCATTGGCGCGAGTCTCCTCGGATTCCGATGCCAGCAGCAGCTGCGATTGCCGCGCCCCGACCAGATCCACATAGACTTCCGCAAGCAGCTCGGCGTCGAGCAACGCGCCGTGCTTGGTGCGGCGTGAATTGTCGATCGCATAGCGCGAGCAGAGATCGTCGAGCCGGTTCGACACGCCGGGATGCTTGCGCCGTGCCAGCAGCAGCGTATCGACCAGCCGCTCGCGCGGGATCGCCGGGCGCTTGATCCGGTCGAGCTCGGCATTGATGAAGCTGATGTCGAACGAGGCATTGTGGATCACCAGCGGCGCGTCGCCGATGAACTCCAGAAAATCGTCGACGACCTCATGGAACAGCTGCTTGGTCGCCAGAAACTCGGCCGACAGCCCGTGCACGGCAAAGGCTTCTGCCGGCATGTCCCTTTCAGGATTGATGTAGACGTGGAAGCTCTGCCCCGTCGGCATGCGATTGAGCATCTCGACGCAACCGATTTCGACCAGGCGATCTCCCCGCAGCGGGTCGAGGCCGGTGGTTTCGGTGTCGAGAACGATTTCGCGCATGATCAAATAAGCCGTGTCAGGCGGCGAATCAGGCGCGCCGCTGCGGCATCTTAACGACCTCGGCGAGGATGTGCGCGATTTGGGCGCGCACTGGATCGAGTCCATGCGACGTATCCACCACGAAATCGGCACGCCGGCGCTTTTCCGCATCGGGTGTCTGCTTGGCGATGATGGCGTCGAGCTTGGCCTCGTCCATCGTGCCGCGCGCCAGCACCCGCTCGCGCTGCAGTTCCGGAGACGTCGTCACCACGACCACGGCATCGACCCGCGTCTCGCCACCCGTCTCGAACAACAGCGGAATGTCCAGCACCACAACCGGCGCGTCGGCGGCTTCGGCGTCGGCGAAGAATTTTTTCCGGGAAGCGCCGAGCATCGGATGAACGATCTGCTCGAGCTGCTTGATGGCGGCAGCGTCATGCACCACACGCGCCGACAGTTTTGGCCGATCGACCTTGCCGTTCGCGGTGGTGCCGGGAAAGGCGGCCTCGATCGCGGGCGCAGCCTCGCCCTCATAGAGCTGATGGACGGCCGCATCGGCATCGTAGACGGGGACGCCAGCCTCCGCGAATAATTTCGCGGTGGTGGATTTGCCCATCCCAATCGAGCCGGTTAGTCCCAGGATCCGCATCAACGCCCAGCCATCTCTGCTATTCACACCGCAACTAACCGCTCGCGCCGCAGGAACGCAAGCAGCGGCAGCAGTGGCAGACCGAGAATGGTGAAGTGGTCGCCCTCGATCCGCTCGAACAAGTGGATGCCCAGGCTTTCGAGCTGATAGCCGCCGACGCTGGTGGTGACGGCATCGCCGGCGATGTCGAGATAGGCCGAAAGCTCGGCCTCGGTCATCTGCCGCATGGCGAGGCGCGCGACCGAGACGTCCTCGAAGATGATCTCACCGTCACGTGCTATCGCCACCGCGGAATTCAGCTCATGACTATGGCCGGAGAGATCGCGCAGTTGGGCCAACGCCTGGGCGCGGCCCGCAGGCTTGTTAAAGAGGCGATCACCAAGCGCCAGCGTTTGATCCGCACCGATGACGGTGCTTCCAGCGTGATGGGCCGAGACTGCCTTGGCTTTTTCGCGCGCCAGCAGCAACGCAATCTCGCGCGGACCAGAAAGCCCGGAGGCGGCCTGGATACCGCGCTCGTCGATATCAGCCGTGATCGCCTTGAACTCGAGCCCGGCATTGGCCAGCAGCATCTTTCGCGCGCTGCTCTGCGAGGCCAGGATCAACGAAGATTTGCCGAGCCACAGACTCATCGCGAACTATTCCCCAAACTATTCAGAAGGCCGGTTACGCTGGCGATCGCTGTAGAGTTTCATGATCGCCGCGGCGGTTTCCTCGATCGAGCGCCGCGTGACGTCGAGCAGCGGCCAATCGTGCTTGGCGCTCAGCTTGCGGGCAAATGCGACCTCTTCGGCGACCGACTGCTTGTCGGTATAAGTGTCGCTGCTGGAATCGGCGCCCATGGAGAGCAGGCGGTTCGTGCGCACCTGAATCAAGCGTTCCGGCGTCGCATGCAAGCTCACCACCAGCGGTCGCGTCAACGTTTCCAGTTGCGAGGGCACCGGAATGCCTGGAACCAGCGGCACGTTCGCAGTGCGGATGCCGCGGTTGGCGAGGTAGATCGAGGTCGGGGTCTTGGAGGTGCGGGAAACGCCCACGAGCACCACGTCCGCATCATCGAGCCCTTCGACATGCTGGCCGTCATCGTGGATCATCGTGTAGTTCAACGCGTCGATGCGCTTGAAGTATTCGGCATTGAGCACGTGCTGGGCGCCGACCCGGCCGGTCGTGGCAGCTCCGAGATACGCCTCGAACAACTGCATCACAGGGCCGATGATCGACAGGCTCGGAACATTGATCCCCTTGCACTTGTCCTCGAGCCTGGCGACCAGATCCTTCTCGAGCAGCGTGAACAGCACGATTCCCGGTGCTTCCTCGATCTCGTCGAGCACGCGATCAAGCTGTTTCTGGCTGCGCACCAACGGATAGACGTGCTCGACCGGGGTCACGTTGGCGTACTGAGCGGCAACGGCGCGCGCCACCGTGATCAGCGTCTCACCGGTGGAGTCGGAGACGAGGTGCAGATGGAAATAATTGCTCGAGGTCGGCACAAAAGCCCTTTGTATGAAACCGGTGTGGTTTGTGGATTTCTGTGGAGCTTAACCCCTTGGAAAGGGATGTGCGACACCGGGGGCGGGACAAGTGCCAATTTTCTTCACACCACTGCCCCTGAGAACAACTTCGATGCCCTGCCGAAAGGGAAACGGGATTGCGTTGATAACCCTCTTGATAAGCTGCCGACAGAAACGCGCAAGCCTTTGAAGCTGACCGACTTATCGAAAGCCGCCAAAGCGATCAGGGATATGTTGATGGATGTGAACAAGCGCGTGTGAACGGGCGGACGGAAATGTGTGAGTCCAATTCACCGTCACATAGACTCAAACCTTAAGAATCTAAGATTCTTATTGGAGAAGAGCGCTACGGACGGATATGTGTGCAGGCAAGACCTTAACGACTCCTTACTATCCCCAGCGTTCCCCTCGGCTGGGCAGGAATCCGGACCCCAGACATGTTTGAAGACGTCTACCTCTGGATCAAGGCGCTGCATGTGATCGCCGTCATCTCCTGGATGGCGGGCATGCTCTATTTGCCGCGGCTGTTCGTTTATCATTGCGAGGCCGAAATCGGCTCGAAGCAGTCGGAAACGTTCAAGACCATGGAACGGCGGCTGTTCAAGGCGATCATCAACCCCGCCATGATCGTGACCTGGCTCGCCGGGCTCTATCTCGCCTGGGCTGGCCACTGGTTCACTTTCGGCTGGCTGCACGTAAAACTGGCACTGGTCCTGGCGATGTCCGCGGTCCACGGCTTTTTTTCGCGCTGGTTGAAGGATTTCGCGGCGGACCGGCGCCCCCGGAGCCAGAAATTCTATCGGATTATCAACGAGGTACCGACTGCCTTGATGATTCTGATCGTCATCATGGTGATCGTGAAGCCGTTCTAGGCAGCGGCCGCGAACAATCGCTCAGTGCTTCTGCTTGCGGAGTGTGAGGCGATTTTCTATATTAGCGATATCCCACCCAACGCAGGCGGATGTGGTCGTGTCTGAGCTTTCCAGAGGCCGGACACCCCATCAGGTTTGAAGCCTCACCGGCGCTCTCCTTGCCAGACCTGCGGACCTTACCTTTTCGCGTCCGCATTTCAGAGCCTCCTCGCACCCCCCTCCCAGGTTACCCCACAGGACCACCCCAATGCGGGAAATCAAACTCCAGGACCTCAAGTCGAAGACGCCGGCCGAGCTCGTCTCGTTCGCGGAAGAGAATGGGGTCGAGAATGCCAGCACCATGCGCAAGCAGGAGCTGCTGTTCGCCATCCTCAAGCAGCTTGCGCTGGCCGAGACCGACATCGTCGGCGAAGGCGTCGTCGAGGTTCTCTCCGACGGCTTCGGCTTCCTCCGCTCGCCCGATGCGAATTATCTGCCGGGCCCGGATGACATCTACGTTTCGCCCTCGCAGATCCGCCGTTTTGGCCTGCGCACCGGCGACACAATCGAAGGCCACATCCGCAGCCCGAAGGAGGGCGAGCGCTATTTCGCGCTGCTGAAGGTCAACACGCTCAATTTCGAGGACCCGGAAAAGGCCAAGCACAAGGTCAATTTCGACAACCTCACGCCGCTGTTTCCGAATCAGCGCTTCCGCATGGAAATCGACGATCCGACGCGGAAAGACCTGTCTGCAAGGGTGATCGACATCGTCGCGCCGATCGGCAAGGGCCAGCGCGCGCTGATCGTCGCGCCACCGCGCACGGGCAAGACCGTGCTGATGCAGAACATCGCGCACTCGATCGCGCATAATCATCCCGAGTGCTATCTGATCGTGCTTCTGATCGACGAACGTCCGGAAGAAGTCACGGACATGCAGCGCTCGGTGAAGGGCGAGGTCGTCTCCTCGACCTTCGACGAACCGGCGGTGCGCCACGTCCAGGTCGCCGAGATGGTGATCGAGAAGGCCAAGCGTCTGGTCGAGCATGGCCGCGACGTCGTGATCCTGCTGGACTCCATCACGCGTCTCGGCCGCGCCTACAACACCGTGGTGCCGTCATCGGGCAAGGTGCTGACCGGCGGTGTCGATGCCAACGCGCTGCAGCGGCCGAAGCGCTTCTTCGGCGCTGCCCGCAACATCGAAGAAGGCGGCTCGCTGACGATCATCGCGACCGCGCTGGTCGATACCGGCAGCCGCATGGACGAAGTCATCTTCGAAGAGTTCAAGGGCACCGGTAACTCCGAGCTGATCCTCGACCGCAAGGTTTCGGACAAACGGACCTTCCCGGCGATCGACATTTCGCGCTCCGGCACCCGCAAGGAAGAGCTGATCACCGATCCGGTCGTCCTGAAGAAGATGTACGTGCTCCGCCGCATCCTGAATCCGATGGGGACGATGGATGGTATCGACTTCCTGCTCGACAAGCTGCGTTCGACCAAGAGCAATTCCGAGTTCTTCGACTCGATGAACACCTGATTGCAGTGCAGCATGATCAAAGGGCGCCTTCGGGCGCCCTTTTTCGTTGTGCGGCTCTGCTGCAGCGAAGATGCAGCATTGTGGGGCGTCTGTCGCTTGGAGCGGACGTCGCATAAAATCTTGATATAATTTACGAATATGGTGATCGATGGACGTCGCTTATTCCGTTGGAAGCGGTTCTTGCAGCAGATGTTCGCGAATTTATTGCATCGCAGCAACGGTTTGCTGCGGGAATTGATGCAGCAAATCGCGCGATTTGTCTGCCGAAACGGATGTTTGCCTTTTCGCTTTCAGCCGGACAAATAGGTCATGCATCCGCGAGACCAGACCATCTTTGCGCTGTCGTCCGGCCGTCCGCCAAGCGCGCTCGCGGTGGTGCGCGTCTCCGGGCTAGGCGCCAGCGTGGTGTTGACGACGCTGGCGGGCAAGCTGCCGGCGCCGAGGCAGGCCAGCCGCCGGCTCCTTCATGACGGCGTGGGCCAGCCGATCGACGATTCGGTGGTGTTGTGGTTTCCGGGGCCGGGCAGCGCGACGGGCGAGGATGTCGCCGAATTTCACGTCCATGGCGGCCGCGCGGTGCTGGCCGCACTCTTTGCCGCCATTTCCGTAATTCCGAATATGCGAGCTGCCGAGCCCGGCGAATTCACCCGGCGCGCCTTCGAGAACGGCAAGCTCGACCTGACTGAGGCGGAGGGCCTCGACGATCTCATTCATGCCGACACCGACCGCCAGCGCCGCCAGGCGTTACGGCAGTTGCAGGGTCTCCTCGGCAATCGCGCGCGCGACTGGCGCGAGCGCATCATCGAGGCTTCGGCCTTGATCGAGGCCGGCATCGATTTCTCCGATGAGGGCGATGTGCCGGCCGAGTTGATGGCGCCTGCGGTCAAGGCGATCAATGCGCTGCACGACGAAATCGCAGAAGTCCTTGCGGCACAGGGACAAGCTGAACGTTTGCGCGACGGCCTGGTGGTTGCGATCGCAGGCGAGCCGAACGTCGGCAAGTCGACGCTGATCAACCAGCTCGCGCGCCGCGACGTCGCGATCGTCTCGCCGCATGCCGGCACGACACGCGATGTGATCGAGGTGCAGCTCGATCTCGATGGCTATCCGGTCACGGTGATCGACACCGCCGGCATTCGCGAGACCGACGATCCGGTGGAGCAGGAGGGTGTTCGCCGGGCGCGAGCCCGAGCCGAAGACGCCGACCTCGTGTTGTGGCTGGTGGAGGCGGGGCGCGTTGTCGATCCGGTCGCGATGCCGTTGCAGGGGAAGTCCGGCAACGCAGGCAGTCGCTCCGGCGGCTCGGTCTGGATCGTGCGCAACAAGATCGATCTCGGCGGGGTCGAGGGTATCGGACCGGGTGGTGAGTTCGGAATCGCGGCCAGCCGGGGTGACGGCATTCCCGAGCTGGTCGATGCCCTGGTGAAATTCGCCGCCGAGTTTTTCGGAACGACCGAGGGCGCGTTGGTGACCCGGGCCCGGCAGCGGGATCTGCTGCGCCGCGCAGCGGACAGCTTGCGCCGGAGTCTTGAGCTAGTAGAAGAGGGCGAGGAGCTTGCCGCCGAAGAGCTGCGCGCTGCGGCCTATGCCTTGGGCCGGCTGCTGGGTCGGGTGGATGTCGAGGACATCCTGGGGGCGATTTTCCAGAAATTCTGTGTTGGAAAGTAGCCCTAGTTCTTCATTGTAGAACTAGCCTTCGTTCCACTTCTTGTGTTTCACGTGAAACAGAGCCGGCTCGGTTCAAGATGTTTCACGTGAAACACTCATCGACTAGTCGCTGGTTTGCGCATGGGCCCGCTGCAAGCGGTAACACCTTGGGACCGGGTGCGCGGAAAAGTCCTGGATTGCGTCTGTCCGGTCGCAAGGCCTTGGGGCACGGTCCTGCCGTCGCGGTCCGAGCGCCGACCCGTCTTGGCCTTCGGACCACCCTTTTCCCCTCGTGACCCCTTTTCCTCTCACAAGAAACGACAACGTTTCCAAGGGCCACTCTACTGTGCATGGGGTTGTTTTCGCGAAAAGACCTTGGGTCCGCTTTGCACCGTTTCACGTGAAACAACTGCCTTTCCAGTTTCCGCTTCCGGCTTCCCTGCCTGTGAGTTAGAAGTCCGCCCATGCGAACAGAGCGAGAGAGCTTCGACGTCATCGTGATTGGCGGCGGCCACGCCGGCTGTGAGGCCGCTTCTGCCTCTGCCCGGATGGGCGCGGCGACCGCTCTTGTCACGCACCGTTTCTCCACGGTCGGTGCCATGTCCTGCAATCCCGCCATTGGCGGTCTGGGCAAGGGTCATCTGGTTCGGGAGGTCGACGCGCTCGATGGCCTGATGGGCCGGGTCGGCGATGCCGGCGGCATCCAGTTTCGCGTCCTCAATCGCCGTAAGGGACCGGCGGTGCGTGGTCCGCGCGCGCAGGCGGACCGGAAGCTCTATGCCGCCGCTATGCAGGCTGCGATCCGGGAGACCGAGGGTCTTTCCGTGGTCGAAGGCGAGGCGGACGAGCTGATCGTGGTCGAGGGACGGGTGATCGGCCTGCGCCTGGCGGATGGCCGCGAACTTCGGGCAGGGGCTGTCGTCGTCACCACCGGCACCTTCCTCCGCGGACTGATCCATCTTGGCGAGAAGAACTGGCCGGCCGGCAGGGTTGGCGAGGCGCCTGCGATGGGCCTTTCGATCTCGTTCGAGCGCGCCGGGTTTACCCTTGGGCGGCTCAAGACAGGGACCCCGCCGCGGCTGGATGGCACGACGATCGACTGGACGGCGGTCGAGATGCAGCCGGGGGACGAGCCTCCGGAGCCGTTTTCGGTGATGACCGAGCGGATCACGACGCCACAGATCCAGTGCGGGATCACCCGGACCAATTCCGCCACCCACGACGTGATCCGGGCCAATGTCCATCGCTCTCCGATGTACTCGGGTCAGATCAAGAGCTCCGGACCGCGCTATTGCCCCTCAATCGAGGACAAGATCGTTCGCTTCGGCGATCGCGACGGTCACCAGATCTTCCTGGAGCCGGAAGGGCTCGACGACAGCACCGTCTATCCCAACGGCATCTCGACCTCGCTGCCGGAGGAAGTCCAGCTCGCCATCCTCGCAACCATTCCCGGCCTGGAGCGGGTGCAGATGGTCCGGCCGGGCTATGCCATCGAATACGACCACATCGATCCCCGTGAGCTCGATCCGACCCTCCAGACCAAGCGTCTGCGCGGCTTGTTCCTGGCCGGGCAGATCAACGGCACGACCGGATACGAGGAAGCTGCGGGCCAAGGCATCGTTGCAGGGCTGAACGCAGCATTGGCTGCGGGCGGCGCCGCGCTGACGGTGTTCGACCGCGCCGATGGCTATCTTGGCGTCATGATCGACGACCTCGTCACCCGCGGCATCAGCGAACCCTATCGGATGTTCACCTCCAGGGCTGAGTATCGTCTGACACTGCGGGCGGACAATGCCGATCAGCGTTTGACCGAGAAGGGCATCGCACTGGGATGCGTCGGCAGCGCCCGGACCGCGCATCATCGCGCCAAGATGGACGCCCTGAATGCGGCTCAAGCGCTCTCGAAGTCGCTGACCATCACCCCGAACGAGGCCATCAAGCAGGGTCTCACCCTGAACCGGGACGGTCAGCGGCGGTCGGCCTTCGAGCTGATGGCCTATCCCGACATCGGTTGGAGTCAGGTCCGTGCGATCTGGCCGGAGCTCGCTGCCATTGATCCCGTCATTGCCACCCATCTCGAGATCGACGCGAAGTACGATGTCTATCTGGAGCGACAGAGCGCCGACGTTGAAGCCTTCAGGCGGGACGAGGGGATGGTGCTGTCGGAGGTCGATTTCCAGCAGGTCCCCGGTCTCTCCAACGAGGTGAGGGCCAAGTTGGAGAAGGCGCGGCCGTTCACCGTTGGCCAGGCCGGTCGAATCGACGGCATGACGCCGGCCGCGCTCGGCATCCTTGCGGCCTATCTCCGCCGCGAAGCGCGGAAGACTTCCAAAGCAATCGCATAGGTTTCACGTGAAACAGCGCGAGCCGGGCGGCGACAGATCGTCATCAGGAAAACCTTCGGCGGGTGAGGGCGCCGGTCGTCGCTCCGAACCGGCGCCGACCAGACCGAAGATCGACAAGGCCAGCGCCAACGATCGATCGTTGGACGCCGTCATCGCGGCCGACAAGGTTGCGGCACTCAAGCTCGCACCCGTTTCACATGAAACGGAGCTCCGGCTCGATCGCTACATCGCGCTGCTGCGGGAGTGGCAGGCCAAGACCAACCTCGTCGCGCCCTCGACATTGCCGCATCTCTGGACCCGGCACATCGCCGATTCGCTTCAGCTCGTCGCTCTCGCCCCCTCGGCCAAACGCTGGGCTGACCTCGGCAGCGGCGGCGGCTTTCCGGGCGTCGTCCTGGCCTGCACCATGGCGGGGACGGCCGGAACGAGCGTCCATCTGGTCGAGCGAATCGCCAAGAAGGCAGCCTTCCTGCGCGAAGCCATCCGCGTCACTACATCTCCGGGAGTCGTACATCTCGCTGAGATCGGGGATAATGTGGATAGAATCACCGGCCCGGTCGATTGCGTCACCGCGCGTGCACTGGCTCCGCTACATCAACTCATCGGCTTTGCGGAGCCGCTGATGCGCCAGGGCGCAAAAGCGTTGTTTCTCAAGGGTCAAGATGTAGAGTCTGAATTGACCGAAGCTACTAAATATTGGAATATTCAGCCGCAGCTCCACCAAAGCCGTACAGGCGACGGTTGGATCGTTGAGCTGGCTTCCGTCGAACGGCGCGGGTGAGGCGTCAGGGGCCGAGTGGGGAATTTGCGATGAGCGTGATTGACGAACCGCAGCAAGAACAGACCGCCGCCGTCCCGCAGGGCCATCCGCGCATCCTGGCGCTGGCGAATCAGAAGGGCGGCGTGGGAAAAACAACCACGGCGATCAATCTCGGCACGGCGCTCGCTGCGATCGGCGAACGTGTCCTGATCGTCGATCTCGATCCGCAGGGCAATGCCTCGACCGGCCTCGGCATTGATCGCCGCAACCGCTCCTGCTCGACCTATGACGTTCTGGTAGGCGAGGCGAGCCTGCGGGAAGCGGTGGTGCCGACGGCAGTGCCGCGGCTGCATATCGCGCCCTCGACTATGGATCTCTCCGGCCTCGAGCTCGAGCTCGGCACCACGCCCGGTCGTGCGTACAAGCTGCGTGACGCGATCAGCGCGCTCAACAACAACGTCTCTCCCGACGCCGATTACACCTACGTGCTGATCGACTGTCCGCCCTCGCTCAATCTGATCACCGTGAACGCGATGGCGGCTTCGGACGCAATCCTGGTGCCGCTGCAGTGCGAGTTCTTCGCGCTCGAAGGTCTGTCGCAATTGCTGCAGACGGTGGAGCAGGTGCGCTCGACGCTCAATCCGAACCTGTCGATCCACGGCATCGTGCTGACCATGTTCGACTCGCGCAACAATCTCTCGAACCAGGTCGTGGCCGACGTCCGGCAGTTCATGGGCGAGAAGGTCTACAAGACCATGATCCCGCGCAACGTGCGCATCTCGGAGGCGCCGTCCTACGGCAAGCCGGTGCTGGTCTACGATCTCAAATGCGTCGGCAGCGAAGCTTACTTGCGGCTCGCCACCGAAGTGATCCAGCGCGAGCGCGAGCTGCGGACGACGCATTAGAGGTGCGTAGGGTGGGCAAAGGCGTCTTCGCCGTGCCCACCATCTTCCGCACATGACTAACTGGTGGGCACGCTTCGCTTTGCCCACCCTGCGACAATTCAGTTCTGGAGTGCTGCACCGTGAATCCAAGGGAGCTGGCGATGGCCGACGAAGCGCGTTCGCGACTGGGCCGGGGTCTTGCGAGTCTGATCGGTGACGTCGGCGGCGAGGCTCAGCATGTCGATCGCCCGCGCGCGCAACGCAAGGTGCCGATCGAGTTCATCAAGCCCAATCCGCGCAACCCGCGCCGCACCTTTTCGGAAGGCGAGCTCAGGGAGCTCAGCGATTCGATCAAGCAGCACGGCGTGATCCAGCCGATCGTGGTCCGCCCGGTGAAGGGGGCGCAGGACCGCTTCGAGATCATCGCCGGCGAGCGGCGCTGGCGCGCGTCGCAAATGGCCGGCCTGCACGAAGTGCCGATCGTTCCCGTCGACATCAGCGACAGCGATGCGCTGGAGTTCGCGATCGTCGAGAACGTGCAGCGCGAAGACCTCAACCCGATGGAAGAGGCGCTCGGCTATCACGCGCTCGCCAATGAGTTCAAACGCAGCCAGGACGACATTGCCAAAGTCGTCGGCAAGAGCCGCAGCCACATCGCCAACATGATGCGGCTGACGAAGCTTCCAGCCGAGGTGCAGGCCTTGATCACGAGCGGCGAGCTGACCGCAGGTCATGCCCGCGCGCTGATCGGCGTGCCTGATCCGCTCGCGGCTGCCAAGCGCATCGTCGACGAAGGCCTCAACGTCCGCCAGACCGAGGCGCTGGCGCATGAAGAGGGCGTGCCGGAGCGCAAGCCGCAGAAGGCACGCACGGGGGCGAAGGAAAAGGACCCCGACACGGTAGACCTCGAGAAGCGCGTCAGCGACGCGCTCGGGCTCAAGGTCACGGTGAGCCACCGCGACCCCGGTGGCTCCGTGCAGATCAACTACCGTAACCTCGATCAGCTCGACGAGGTGATGCGGCGGCTGGCGAAGGGCGCGCTGTAGCCGCTTGGTGTCGTCCTGGCGAAAGCCAGGACCTCATGCCGATCCACACGTCATTGCGAGCGCAGCGAAGCAATCCAGAATCTTTCCGCGGAGAGATTCTGGATTGCTTCGTCGCAAGGGCTCCTCGCAATGACGAGCGGACAGAGCGGGAAGCTCAGCCCCGCCGCTTCGCGTTTGCGGCGATCGCCATCAGCGTGCGCTGGGCGATGGCGGCGGCGAGGGTGGATTGCTTGCGGGTGTCGAGCGCGGCGGTCGCGAGCTGCTCGATGATGACGGCGAGCCGCGCCACGCTGAAATTACGCAGTGCGGTTTCGACCGCGGGCTTTCGCGAAAAATGCAGGCGCGGATAACCGCTGTCGAGCACGGCGGAAGCGGGGGTGCCGTCGGCGATCGCGAGCGCCGATTTGTGCAGCCACGCCGCCTGGCGCTGCGCCGCGGAGATGATCACGCCGGGGTAGGTGCCGGCGATCATGGCTTTGGCAAACTCGTTCTCGACGATCTCGGGCCGGCCGGCGAAGGCGCCATCGACGATCGGATCGAGTTTCAGCTCCGACGCATCGGCGACCACGGCCATCACGTCATCCAGCGTGATCTCGCCCTTGCCGTGGGCATAGAGCGTGAGCTTGCGCAGTTCGTTGCGCGAGGCCTGCCGGTCGCCGCCGAGGAACGACATCAGCGCCGCGCGGGCGTCCTGCGCGATGCGCAAATTGGCGATGCGGAGCTCGTCTTCCATCAGCTTGGCGAGGTCGCGCTCGGTGTCGGGATAGCAAGCGATCGCGACGGCCGTCTTGGCGCGTTCGCAGGCCTTGCGCAGCGGCGATTCCGGGCGCAGCTCACCGGCCTCGATCACGATGCGGCAATCCCTGACGCCCATCTCCGCCAGCGTGTCGATAGCACTGGCAAAGCTGCGCGAGCCGGCGCGCACGCGGATGGCGCGGCGGCCGCCGAACAGCGGCACCGTCATGGCCTCGTCGACGAGGCGCGACGGCTCGGCGGAGAGCTCGTCGCCATCGACCTTGACTAGCGAGAACGGATCGTTGGGATCGTCGACAGCCGAGGCGATCAGCGCATCCGCGCGTTCGCGGACCAGTCCGGCGTCAGGACCGTAGAGCAGGATGATCGGACGGCCCGCATCGGGGCGGGCGAGATAGGCGTCGATCTCTTTTCCGCGCAGCGCGACCATGGTGCCTGGGATTCGTCAGTCCGGGCGAACCGGGATGACGGGGTGAATTAAGTGCCCGCGGTGAAGAACGAGGCGAGTCGAGTCGTGATGTTCTCGGCGATCTCGTTGGCGGCACGATCCTCGGCATCACGTACCGCGCGGTTGCGGCTGAAACGCTGATAGGAGCCGGGCATGTCGTAGGTCACGCGGGAGAAGGTGGTGCCGGTCATCACCGATTTGCCGCTGACGACCTCGATCAGATTGTACTGGGCGTCGAGGCCGTAGTTTTCACTGCTCGGCAGGCCGGTGTTGGGGTCGACGATCAACGACGACTTGCCGCTCGTGAAGCGGATCTCCAGGCGGTGGGTCGGCGGCATGCCGGTGGCGGTGCCATAGAGCCTGAAGGCCAGCGCGTTGCGAACCTCGACGCCGACGCGGGCTTCGCGCGAGGCATTGGACTTGGCGATCGGGGGCAGATCGACCCCCATCAGCTTCTCGCGCAGGCCGGGCGTGCCGTCGGTGTGCTCGGCATACATCGGGTGGAAGCAGCCGGCCGTCATGGCCGCCAGTGCGGCGACCGCCAGCAAGCGGGCTGCGATGCGGATCCTAGCCGACAACATTCACGATCCTCTTGGGGACGATAATCACCTTGCGGACGGGCTTGCCGTCCAGGGCCAGTTTTACCGCATCGAGGGCCAAAACGGCAGCCTCGATTTCCGGATTCTCGGCCGCTGTTGCAACTGTGACCTCGCCCCGCTTCTTGCCGTTGACCTGAACCACCAGGGTCACACTGTCTTCAACCAGCAAATCGCGTTCGATTTGGGGCCAATCGGCCTCGGAAACCAGCCCGCTGTGGCCGAGAACCTGCCAACACTCCTCGGCCAGATGCGGCATCATCGGGGAGAACAGCTGGACCAGGATCTGGCTGGCCTCCCGGATCGTCCAGGCCAAATCTGGGGCCGGCTGGCCGGGACGCTGCAAGACGTCCGCAAACGCATTGCTGAATTCGCGGATATGGGCGAGGCAGACGTTGAAGTGCAGCCGCTCGATTCCGGTGGTGACCTTGTCCAGCGCGCCATGGGCGGCTTTGCGCAAAGCGATGGCGTCCGGGCCGAAGCTGGCCGGCCGGGCCGCCGGCGCACTCTTGCCGGGTTCCACGGAATCGTTCACCAGCCGCCACAGCCGCTGCACGAAGCGCGAGGCGCCCTGGACGCGCTCATCGCTCCAGATCACGTCCCGCTCGGGCGGGGAATCCGACAGCATGAACCAGCGCGCGACGTCGGCGCCGTAGGTCTCGATGATGTCGTCGGGGTCGACCGTGTTCTTCTTCGACTTCGACATCTTCTCGATCGGGCCGATCTGGATGTCTTCGCCTGACGTCAGCAGCGTCGCGCGGCGGCCATTGGCGCCGGTCTCGACCTTCACCTCGACCGGCTGGACGTAGGTGCCGTCGGCCTTCTGGTAGGTCTCGTGCACCACCATGCCCTGCGTGAACATGCCGGCGAACGGCTCGTCCAGTGCGATGTGCCCGGTCGCCTTCATCGCGCGCGTAAAGAAGCGGCTGTAGAGCAGATGCAGGATCGCGTGCTCGACGCCGCCGATATACTGGTCGACCGGCAGCATCCGGTTGGCGACCTCTGGCGTCGTCGGCGCGTTCTCGTTCCAGGGATCGGTGAAGCGCGCAAAGTACCAGGACGAATCCACGAAGGTGTCCATGGTGTCGGTTTCACGCTGCGCCTTGCCGCCGCATTGCGGACAGGTCACGTGCTTCCAGGTCGGGTGATGATCGAGCGCGTTGCCTGGCTTGTCGAAGCTCACATCCTCCGGCAGCACCACGGGGAGGTCGGCATCCGGCACCGGCACCACGTCGCACTTCGGACAGTGGATGACGGGGATCGGACAGCCCCAATAACGCTGGCGTGAAATGCCCCAGTCGCGAAGGCGGAAATTGACCTGACGCTCGCCGACCGGCGCGTTGCCGCGCAGCTCGGTCTCGAGACGCTTCGCCACCTCGTCCTTGGCCTGATCGATGGTCATGCCGTCGAGGAAGCGCGAATTGATCATGCGGCCGTCACCGTCATAGGCGGTATCGGTAATGACAAAGCTCTTGGGATCCTGGCCTTCGGGGCACACCACCGGCGTGTTGCCGAGAGCGTACTTGTTGACGAAATCGAGGTCGCGTTGGTCGTGGGCGGGGCAGCCGAAAATGGCGCCGGTGCCGTATTCCATCAGCACGAAGTTGGCGACGTAGACCGGCAGCTTCCAGGAGGGATCAAAGGGGTGGACCGCGCGGATGCCGGTGTCAAAGCCCTGCTTCTCGGCCGTGTCGATGATCTCCTGCGCCGTGCCCATCCGCTTGATCTCGCCGATGAACGCGGCGAGCGCAGGGTTTTTGGCGGCGGCCGCTTGCGCCAGCGGATGATCGGCCGAGATCGCCATGAATTTCGCGCCGAACAGCGTGTCGGGGCGCGTCGTGAAAATCTTCAGCTCGCTCTCGCCGGACGGCGTCGTCGCCGCGTCGAGCGCGAAGCGGATCAACAGCCCCTCGGACCGGCCGATCCAGTTGCGCTGCATCAGCCGCACCTTGTCGGGCCAGCGATCCAGCGTATCCAGCGCCGACAGCAGCTCCTGCGAGTACTTCGTGATCTTGAAGACCCACTGGTTCATTTCCCGTTGCTCGACAACGGCACCCGAACGCCAGCCTTTGCCGTCGATCACCTGCTCGTTGGCGAGCACGGTCATGTCGACGGGGTCCCAGTTCACCTTGCGCTTTTCGCGCTCGGCGAGGCCTTCGCGCAGGAAGTCCAGAAACAGCTTCTGCTGGTGCTTGTAGTAGCTGGGATCGCAGGTCGCGATCTCGCGGCTCCAGTCCAGCGACAGCCCGATCGAGCGGAGCTGCTTCTTCATCGCGGCGATGTTGTCGTAGGTCCAGGCCTTCGGCGCCACCTTGCGCTCGATCGCGGCGTTCTCGGCCGGCAGGCCGAAAGCGTCCCAGCCCATCGGGTGCAGCACGTTGAAACCCTTGGCACGCATGAAGCGGGCCAGTACGTCGCCAAGCGTGTAATTGCGGACATGGCCGATATGGATGCGCCCCGACGGGTAGGGGAACATCTCCAGCACATAGTATTTCGGCCGCGGATCGTCGTTCCTGGAGACGAAGATCGCCTGTTGGTCCCAGGCGGCTTGCCAGCGCGGTTCGGCGTCGCGGGCGTTGTAGCGTTCGGAGGTCATGGAATCGTTGGGTTTTGGTGGATCTGGCCGTCTAAAGACGGCGGACTAGGCCATAGAAGTCCTCAAGGGGTCAATGGGTTGCCGCAATTTGGGAACCTTCAGCGCTGCACCGCATAACTACTGAGGCCGCGTTGGGGCGTGATTAAGGGGTCGATGCGAGTTTGCGGCCAACCAGAATTCTCAAGACTTGTGATGGACGCCAGCTTCGACGATCCCGATTACGACTATGCCGCGTCCGTTGCCGAACGGGCGATGCGGACCATGGCCGAACAGCGGATCCCTGCCACGCCGGCCAATTTCGCCGCCTGGTTCCAGTATTTCGCGGGAAGCCACGACGATCTGCGCAACGCGATCGATCTCCTGATCGATCACAATCGGCCCTTCGACGTCAGGACCAATCAGGATCTGTTCAAGACCTACGTCGCGCCCCAGGTGAGTGCCGTCGTCGTCGACACGTCCGAGCGGCTCCACACCCTTATGGGCACGGCGAAGGATTTTCTTGCGACTGCGATTGCCGACAATCACTCCCAGATGCAGGCGATCAACGAGGTCGCGGACCAGGGCAAGGCCGGTGTCGATCCCAAAACGCTGGTCGCCCAGCTCATGAACGAGCTGGGACGCGCCGCCACCCGTGCGACGCGGCTCGAGGCAGGCTTTGCGGAAAAGGCCCGCGAGCTCGACGTGATCCGCGCCTCCCTTTCCAAATCCGAGGAGCGTGCCCGGACCGATACGCTCACAGGCCTCGCCAACCGCCGGGCGCTCGATGAATTCCTGCGCAAGGCGCAGGCGACTGCGGACTGGGGCGAGCCGCTCAGCATGCTGATGCTCGACATCGACCACTTCAAGACCTTCAACGACAGTTTCGGCCATGGCGTCGGCGACCAGGTGCTGCGCCTGATGGCGAAGGTGCTGCGCGAAAAGGTCCGCGAGCAGGACCTGTCGGCCCGCTATGGCGGCGAGGAGCTGATCGCGGTGTTGCCGGATGCCGATCTCGCCGCCTGCGCCGAGATCGCCGAGCGCATCAGGCACGCGATCGCGGAATGCAGGATCACGCGCCGGTCGACCGGCGAGGTCCTGCCCCATATCAGCGTATCGATCGGTGTTGCGCAGTACCGGCCCGGCGAAGCGATCACCGATTTCATCGAGCGCTGCGATCGCGCGCTCTATCTCGCCAAGAACAGCGGCCGCAATCGCGTGGTCACCGAGAGCGAACTCGATTGCACCGGGGCTGCGGGTTAGCCCTCAACCCGCCATCATCATTTCCGCCGCGCCGTTGTCGATCACCGTGATGCCGTGCTCGACGACGTTGTTGCGGCCGCGGTGCTTGGCGGCGTAGAGCGCGGCATCGGCGGCTTCGATCAAATCGCCTGGACGCAAGCTCTCGTTGGGCTTGGTCGCGGCAACGCCGATCGAGACGGTGACGATCATGTGGTCGGAGGTGATGTGCGGCAGGCACAGCTTCAGCACGGCCGCGCGCGCCTGTTCGCCGATTTCGACGGCGCGCGCGACGTCGGTGTTCGGCAGCAACAAGCAGAATTCCTCGCCGCCGTAGCGGGCCGCGAAGCCCATCGTGTCGGCGGCGATGCCGGACAGCGACTCGCCGAGCCTGGTCAGGCAGGAATCGCCTTCGAGATGGCCATAGGTGTCGTTGAACAGCTTGAAGTGGTCGACGTCGATCATCAGAAGTGCGAGGTCGCTGCCATATTGCTGCGCGCGCATCCATTCGAAATCGAGGCGGCTCTGGAAGCCGCGGCGGTTGGCAAGCCCCGACAACATGTCGATCGAGGCCATCACCGTGAGCCGGTCATTGCTCGCCATCAGCTCGCGTTCGCGCTGGCTGAGCTGCGCGGCCATCGCGTTGAACGCGCGGGCCAGCGGCACGAATTCGGACGGCAGGCGATTGCGCGCGGCACGCGCCGACAGATCGCCCTCGCCCAGACGCTTGGCCATGTCGGCGAGCATCCTGATCGGCTTGATAACCAATTTCTCGGCTGCGATCAGTGCCCCGAGCAGCACGAACAGCACGACGAAAGCGAGCTGAAGATAGGCGGTGCGGATGTCGCGGCTCACGGCGGCGGACACCTTGTCCTCGTCGATGCTGGCGATCAGGCGGGCATTGGTCCCGGCGATGCGGATAAAGCTGACCGCGCGGCGGGAGCCGTCGGCTGCGAGGAAAGAGAGTGAGCCTTCGTCCTGGTCAGACCTCAGCGCCTTGTCGGCGATCGCGGACATCAGCGGCATGTTGTCGAGCGGACGTCCGATCGCGCTGTGCTGGTCGGCCGGTGCGGCCAGCACGGTACCCGCGCTGTCGACCAGCACGGCCGTGATGCCGGCGCGACCACCCAGATTGCTCATGACCTTCGACATCCAGTCGAGGTTGACGGTGGCGAGCACGACGGCATCCGCTACGCCGCTGAAGGCGGACACCGGGTAAACCGCCATGACGGTCGGTGTCGGCACGGGGCGCGACAGGATGAAGTCACTCAACACGAAGCGGCCGGTTTCCTGCGCCTGCTGGAAGTACGGCCGATCACTGAGGTCGAGGCCGACATACATGTTGTTGGTGGCGCACTGGATGCGTCCGTCCTGGCCGGCGATCAGAAGCGTACGGATCCAGGGGAGATTCGACGGCAGGCTCGCGCGCAGGACGTCGCAGCTCTTGCTGATGCCGCCCGCGGAGGCGCGGATGAAAGCTTCCGATTTCAGGATGGTCTCGACCGACGAGATCACCTCGCGCTGCGCATCGGCGCTGTGTCTTGCAACGGTGGTGAATTCGGTCGTGGCCTGCGCGATCTGCCGCGTGCGCGTGTCTTCGAGCGAGCGGATGCGCTCGAACATCAAAGGCGTCACCAGAATTACCGCGAGCAACGCAAGCCGCGCCCGGATTCCGAGAACCTGCTTGAGTTTCGCTCGTTTGCGGTTGAAACTGACGTTTGCCATCTTCGCTGCCCACCCCGCGGCTAAGGTAAAGCAAAGGGTTCAAAAACTCTTTCTTGAACTCGGTAAAATTAGAACTAGCTCCGCAACAATCAGCTCCGATGCGACATCATGACCGAAGCCAACGCCGCACCGCTAACCGGCCATTCACCAAACGCGCTCGCCGCGGTCGAAGCCGAAATCGCGCGCGCCTGCAAGGATGCGCGGCGCGAACGTGCCTCCGTGACGCTGATCGCGGTGTCGAAAACTTTCGCCGCGGATGCAATTATCCCGGTGATCGACGCCGGACAGCGCGTATTCGGCGAGAATCGCGTGCAGGAGGCCAAAGGCAAGTGGCCCGCGTTAACTTCTGTTTACCCCGATATCGCGCTGCATCTGATCGGGCCGCTGCAATCCAACAAGGCGAAAGAGGCGGTCGCGCTGTTCGGTGCCATCCATTCGGTCGACCGCCCGAGCATTTGCCAGGCGTTAGCCAAGGAAATCGAATCCCAGAACAAGCACCCCGAATTGTTCGTCCAGATCAATATCGGTGAGGAGCCGCAGAAGGCCGGCATCGCCCCCGGCGAGGCCGATGCTTTCATCGCGAGCTGCCGAGACACCTACGGGCTGACGATCTCGGGATTGATGTGCATCCCCCCGGTGGACGAGCCGCCGGCGGCGCATTTCGCGCTGACCGCCAAGATCGCCGCGCGCAATGGATTGAAGAAGCTCTCGATGGGCATGAGCGCGGATTATGCGACCGCGATCATGCTCGGCGCCACCCATGTGCGCGTGGGAAGTGCGATCTTCGGGCACCGGTGAGAGCCGTCATTGTTGGCGGGGCCCCCTACGAACTCTCGAATTCGTCATTGCGAGCGCAGCGAAGCAATCCAGAATCTTTCCGCGAAGGGACTCTGGATTGCTTCGCTTCGCTCGCAATGACGGCGGTGTATGGGGCGGCTCAAGAGAAACTCACCGACACCTTCCCCAGCACGCCGAAATCCGCTGTGAAATGATCACCCGCCTGGATCGGTAGCGGCGGATGGCACGTGCCTGTGGTCACCACCTCCCCTGCCCGCAAGGTGATGCCGAGGCCACACAGCTCGTTGGCCAGCCAGACCAGGGCAATTCGGGGATCGCCGAGCACGTTCTTGCCGTGGCCGAGATAGCGCTGGCCGCGCAACGTGATCTGCGGCCGCTCCTCGACGAGATCCATGGCGCGCCAGTTCGCATGCGTTGCTGCGCCCAGCACGAACAGATGCGCACAGGCGTTGTCGGCGATCAGCTGCGCCTCGCCGGCGCCGGCGAAATCGGCAAAGCGCGAATCGGGAATCTCGATCGCAGGATGCAAGCTGTCCACGGCGGCGAGCACCTCGTCGACAGTATACGGCGCCGCGCGCGGCGGCAGATCGCGTCCCATGCGGAAAGCGAACTCGGGTTCGCCGACGCGCATCGCGTTGCCTTTCATTGAGGCGGTGCCGCCATCGGCGATCACGGTGTCGCTCATGATCCGGCCGGCCAGCGGTCCCGCGACATTGATGTGCTTCTGTCCGGACTCGCTCGTTGCCGCAATTTTCCAGCCGAACAAGGTCCCGCCGAGCCCGGCCTGCACGGCATACCCCTCGGCGCGGCTCTGTGGCTGCAACCGCGGCTCCAGCGCGTCAAGCTTGGTGCCGTCGCGCCAATGTTTGATCAGGACCTGCGAAGCAGCGGCGATCTGATCCCTGTCGAGCATGTGTCCTCACCCGATGATGATTTTTGTTTTTGGTCCCAGCCGCCGCAGCAATTGTCGCATCGCCGCTTTGGTCATCGAGACGCAGCCTGCGGTCGGACCGAAATTGTCGCGCGCGAGATGCAAGAACACCGCGCTGCCCCGGCCGGCGATCCGCGGCCTCGTGTTGTGGTCGATTTCGATGATGAAGTCATAGAGATGGTCGGCCCGCTTGAGCCGGTCACCGCCCTGCCCCTCGCCCAGCCGGATCCCCTGATTGTAATGACGGTCTTTGGGATCCTCGCACCAGGCGTCCTCGCCGGTGATGATCCGGGCCGGCAGAAAGGTCTGCGGGCGGCTGTGCCGGTCGCCCCGCCACCACAATCGCCTGGGACGGAAGCTGCCCCTCGGGGTGCCGCCATCGCCCTCGCGCTTGTTCGCCAGAATGCCGCCGCGTCCGAGCGCCACCGGAATCGTCAGCGCCCCGGCGGTTAGCCAGCCCCGGCGCGGATTCCCGGCGGCAGCCTTAACGCGGATCGCCGAGAGCGGCCCGGCGCTTCGGTTCATGGTGTAACTAGCTGAAGCAGCTTTAGTTTTCATGTGAACGTGCGATGTCGAATTCATTACAGGACATTCATCAAAACGGCCTGCTATTCTGGGTTAGAGTGGTTCTGGCTTGTGAATCGGTAACAGCCCACTACTTCAAGACGAACAATAATAATAACGGCGACCCCTAAACTTCCCTCTCGGCTGGGTGCAGCATGGATGCGCGCCGCGCCGGACCCCAAAAGGATGACCCCCTATGGCCAATGCCCGCAAGATCCTGATCGTGGATGACGATACCGATCTGCGCGATACGTTGGTGGAGCAATTGTCGCTGCACGAAGAATTTGAAGCCTCCGCGGTCGATACCGGCGCCAAGGGCGCGAGCGCCGCGAAGGCCAATGCCCCCGATCTCGTCCTGATGGATGTTGGCCTGCCCGACACGGATGGCCGCGAAGTGGTCCGTTCATTGCGCAAGGGCGGGTTCAAGGCTCCGATCATCATGCTCACCGGGCATGACACCGATTCCGACACGATTTTGGGGCTGGAATCCGGCGCTAACGATTATGTCGCAAAACCCTTCCGCTTCGCCGTTCTGCTGGCGCGCATCCGCGCCCAGCTCCGGCAGCACGAAGCCAGCGAGGACGCCGTGTTCTCGGTCGGCCCCTACTCTTTCCGGCCCGGCTCCAAGATGCTGACCGCCGCCAACGCGCGCAAAGTCCGGCTGACGGAGAAGGAAACCGCGATCCTCCGCTTCCTCTACCGGGCCGGCCAGATGCCGGTCTCGCGCGAGACCCTCCTCCAGGAGGTTTGGGGCTACAATTCCGGCGTCACCACCCACACGCTGGAAACCCACATCTACCGGCTTCGCCAGAAGATCGAGAAGGACGCCGCCAACCCGGAAATCCTGGTCACGGAAGCCGGTGGCTACAAGCTGGTGCCGTGATACGCTTCTGGGGCGTGCGAATCGTTTGAGATTGCATGCCCTTGAGCCCCGGACCTGAATGTCAATCGACGACGATGTAGCGCTTCTCGAGCGTGTCCCGACACTGCGCCTGTTGGGAGACGCTTCCTTGCGCATGCTGGCGATCGGCTCCGAGCAGCGTGACTTCGTCCGCGGCGACGTCTTGTTCAATCTCGGCGACGATGCCGATGCCGGCTTCGTGGTCCAGCGCGGCGCCTTCCGGGTCGACGACGGCGCCGGCGCGGAGATGATCGCGAGTCCCGGTGCGCTGATCGGCGAGCTCGCGCTGATCGTGCCGATGAAGCGGCCGTCGAGCGCGATTGCGATCGAGCACGCCTCCGTCATCCGCGTCGCGCGCAGCCTGTTTCAGCGCGTGCTCGAAAGCGACCCCGCCGCCGCCGTTCGTCTGCGCGATGAATTCGCGGTGCGCTCCAGCCAGATCGCCAGCGATATATTGATGGCCGGTGCGAAGCTGACGAGTTGACGGCGTCCTGGCGAAAGCCAGGACCCATTACCCCAAATGTTTCCGGCCTGGTGCGATTACCGGCGTCCTCGCGCAACAACGAAGACTGGTGGTAATGGGCCCTGGCCTTCGCCAGGGCAACGATCATAGATCCAGCGTCACCGTAACCGGCACATGGTCCGACGGCCGCTCCCAGCTGCGCGCCTCGCGCAGAATCTTGAAATCACTGACCGCATCTTTCAGCGCGCGCGAGACCCAGATGTGGTCGAGCCTGCGGCCGCGGTCGCCGACGGTCCAATCGGCGGAGCGGTAGCTCCACCACGTGTAGACCTTTTCCGACATCGGAATGCGCTCGCGCGCGACGTCGACCCACTCGCCGGCGGCGAGCGCGGCTTGCAGCTTCTCGGTTTCGATGGGCGTGTGCGACACCACCTTCAGAAGCTGCTTGTGCGACCAGACGTCGTTCTCATGCGGGGCGACGTTGAGATCGCCGACCAGGATGTGGCGATCCTCGCCGCGCGGATGCAGCGGCTCGCACGCCTTCATCTCGTCGAGGAAGCGGAGCTTGTGCTCGAATTTCTCGTTCAGCGCGGGATCGGGAATGTCGCCGCCGGCCGGCACGTAGAAATTATGTACCACCAATGGCTTTGCGATCCCGGCCTTCTCGCCGAACGATACCGAGATGTGGCGTGAATCCACCTTGTCGCAGAAGGTGCGGATGTCCTTCGACTCGAACGGTATCTTCGAGACGATGGCGACGCCGTGATAACCCTTCTGTCCATTCAGCGCGACATGCTCGTAGCCGAGCCGCTTGAAGCGCTTCAGGGGAAAGGCGTCGTCGATACACTTGGTCTCCTGGAGAAACAGCACGTCCGGCCGCGCGCTCTTGAGAAATTTTGCGACCAGATCGATGCGCAGCCGCACCGAATTGATGTTCCAGGTTGTCAGGGAAAAACGCATGAGGGATGCGTCTTAGCATGGATTGGGCGTACGCAAATGCGTGTCCACAGGTCTCGTTGGGTGGGCAAAGCGACTTGTCCGCCGTAGCTCGAAGAGCGAAGGCGGAAGCGTGCCCATCATAGCTGGCGTGAGGATGAGAGATGGTGGGCACGGCGCAAGTGCGCCTTTGCCCACCCTACGGCACTCAGCCCGGCGACGGGCCGTAATTGGTAAAATCGATCTTGAACATGCCGGGATCGAGCTTCTTGCTCGTGTCGAGATTGTAGACCGCGATCGTGGTGTCGTAGCCCTGCGGGTCGGTGACGGTCCACTGCTTCAACTGACCGTCCTTGGCGCCGAACATCAGCAGGAGGCGACTGGTGCCGACCAGGGCCTGCTTCTCCTCGATGGTGACGCTGACGAAGACGTCGTCGGCCGAGACGTTGACGACGTTGGTGTCCTTCATCAGGTCGATGCGGTCGGACAGCAGGAAACGCAGCGGTGTCTGCGACAGCGGATAGACGTCCTGCGTCGCGAGCTTGCGGTCGCGCACCACCAGCGACGAACCGTCGGCGACGATGTCGATCGGGCTCGGCGCGTCATATTCGAAGCGCACCTTGCCCGGCTTCTGGATGTAGAAGTCGCCTTGCGTCTTGCTGCCGTCGGGGCCGACCTGGACGAAATTCCCGACCAGCGTCGACAATGAGGACAAATAGGCGCTGACCTTGGCGGCCTGGGCCTTCTGGTTGGCATCGAAGGTCTGGAAGATGCTGCTCGGCACGTTGCGGCGCGGATCCGGAATCACCGGATTCGGCGGCGTCTGGGTCGCGCCGGTGACCGCGGGCCCTCCACCGGCCGGACCGCCATCGCGGCCCTTCGGCGCAGGCTTCGGCACGGGAACGGTCTGCGCGAACGACGCCGTGATCACCATCGCGGCGGTGACGAGAATCACGCCGGCCATGCGCGCGCTCCGCGCGGCGACAATGGCAGCGAATCGAATGTCCGGATGTCTGATCAACGCGTCGTCCTGTGTGGCTGGGCGCCCTTTTAGCGTGATTTCGGCCGAAAGCAGATAACGTTTTTGCGTGAAATGATGGTTTGAGGCGGTTCGCCTCACATATGGCTGTCTTCTTCCTCGACCAGAATCTCGCGCTTGCCGGCGTGGTTGGCGGGTCCGACGATACCCTCCAGTTCCATGCGCTCCATCAGCGATGCGGCGCGGTTATAGCCGATCTGCAGGCGACGCTGGATGTAGCTGGTGGAGGCCTTGCGGTCGCGTTTGACGATCGCAACAGCCTGCGAGAACAAATCGCCGCCGCCATCCGCGCCCATGGCGGACGCGTCGAACACCGCGCCGTCCTCGTCCTCGCTGGGTTCTTCGGCTGTGACGGCTTCGAGATATTCCGGCTGTCCCTGCGTCTTGAGATGGCGCACCACCTTCTCGACTTCCTCGTCCGACGCGAAAGGTCCGTGCACGCGGCTGATGCGACCGCCGCCGGCCATGTAGAGCATGTCGCCCTGGCCGAGGAGTTGCTCGGCACCCATCTCGCCGAGAATCGTACGGCTGTCGATCTTGGACGTCACCTGGAAGGCGATGCGGGTCGGGAAGTTCGCCTTGATGGTACCGGTGATGACGTCGACCGATGGACGCTGCGTTGCGAGGATCACGTGCAGGCCGGCGGCACGCGCCATCTGCGCGAGGCGCTGCACCGCGCCTTCGATGTCCTTGCCGGCGACCATCATCAGGTCGGCCATTTCGTCCACGATGATGACGATGTAGGGCAGCGGGTCGAGCGAGAGCTTCTCTTCCTCGTAGATCGCCTTGCCGGTTTCCTTGTCGAAGCCGGTGTGCACCGTGCGCGTCGGCTCTTCGCCCTTGGCCTTCAATTCGAGCAGGCGCGTGTTGTAACCGTCGATGTTGCGCACACCGAGCTTGGCCATGTTCTTGTAGCGCTCTTCCATCTCGCGCACGGCCCATTTCAGCGCGACCACCGCCTTCTTCGGGTCGGTCACGACGGGCGTGAGCAGATGGGGAATGCCGTCATAGACGGAGAGTTCGAGCATCTTCGGATCGACCATGATCAAGCGGCATTGGTCCGGACGCAGCCGGTAGACCAAGCTGAGAATCATGGTGTTGATGGCGACCGACTTGCCGGAGCCGGTGGTACCGGCGATCAGCATGTGCGGTGTGCGTGCGAGGTCGATGATGACGGGATCACCGCCGATGGTCTTGCCGAGGCAGAGCGGCAGTTTCGCAACCGAATCGACGGTCTCCTTGGCGACCAGCAGCTCGCGCAGATAGACCTTTTCGCGATGCGCGTTCGGCAGCTCGATGCCGATGGCATTGCGTCCGGGCACGACGGCGACGCGCGCCGACAGCGCGCTCATTGAACGTGCAATGTCGTCGGAAAGGCCGATCACGCGCGACGACTTGATACCCGGCGCCGGCTCCAGCTCGTACAGCGTGACCACGGGACCCGGATGGGCCTTCACGATCTCGCCGCGAACGCCGAAATCCTGCAGCACGCCTTCGAGCGCGCGCGAATTGGTTTCCAGCTCGGCCTTGCTGAGCGGCTGGCGATCGCCGGCCTTCGGCGCGGCCAGCACCGATACGGACGGAAGCTCGAACTTGTCGGAGGATTTCTTGGAAGCGGCCTTGGGCGCAGCCTTCTTGCGCGGCGCGCGGGCGGCGGGCTCCTCCTCCTCTTCCTCGTCTTCCTCGACCTCTTCGTGCTCGTCGTCGTAGTCCTCGTCCTGGGCCTGCGGCGAGATCGACGGCGCGGCGCGGCCGCCACCGAGCTTCGGCTCCTGGCGGCTGAATGCAACGGCCTTGGTCTTCGGCCCGCTCGAGACCAGCGAGCGGTAGGCCGCGCCAAGCAACCAGATCAGCCGCGCCTTCGTGCTCATCAATGCGTGGAACAGCCAGCCCAGCGATACCGAACCGCGATCGCTCTCATCTTCCTGGTCGAGCGGCTTGTCGTCGTCCTCGATCTCCGCGAGTTCGTCGTCATGCTCGCGTGCGCCAAGGCCGCAGGCGATCAGGAAGGTCGCCGCCATCGCGGCGAACAGGATCGTGCCGAGCACCATGCGATAGATCATGCCTGGCGGTCCGAAGATCACCGCAGGCGCGCGAACCAGCGCATCGCCGACAACGCCGCCGAGGCCGGTCGGCAGCGGCCAGGCGCCGCCATGTGGCCAGCAGCTGACGAAGCCCGCCGCGATCACCGTGCAGAGAATCCAGGAGCCGAGCCGCAGTGCCTCGCGGTCGAACGGGCGATGGGTCAGCATGCGCCAGCCCCAGACCGCGACCGTCAGGACTAGCATGATCGCGCCGAGCCCGAGAATCTGCATCGCAAGGTCGGCGCCGATCGCGCCGGCATAGCCGAGAATGTTGCGGATCGGCCGCGACGTTGCGTGGCTGAGGCTGGGATCCTGCACCGACCAGGTCATCAGCGCCGCCGAGGCGACACCCGACAATGCGATCAGGCCGAGACCGCCGAGCTCGCGCACGCGCCGCGCCAGCCCCTCGCGGATCGAGGGCGGCAGATGGCCGACCAGGGGAATGACACGTTCGATTGTCGACATGCTCACGGGCCCCGCCTAACCCAGAGTCTCGACCAGGCGGTGCAGCGCCTGCGCCGTGGTCTCGCCATCCTGCACCAGCGCAAGGCGAATGTAGCCTGCGCCGGGATTGAAGCCGTCGGGCTGGAGCCGCGCCAGATAGCTGCCGGGCACCACGCGCACGCCTGCTTCCTTGAAGAGTTTGAGGCACACGGACACGTCGTCGCCGATTTCGGACGTGTTGAGCCAGACGCAGAAGCCGGCATCGGGCCGGCGATAGCCGTAACGACCGCCGATGATCTGGTCGGCGAGATCGAACTTGATCCGGTAGAGCCTGCGGTTCTCCTCGACATGCGCCTCGTCGCCGTAAGCGACGGTCGCGACATGCTGGAGCGGCACCGGCACCTGCGGCGCCGCGATGTTGCGCAACTCGAGGAACATGCCGATGAGTTTTTTGTCGCCGGCGGCGAAGCCGACGCGCAAGCCCGGCAGGTTGGAGCGCTTCGACAGCGACTGGAACGCAACCACGCGGGTGAAATCAGGGCCGGCGCATTCAAGCGCGCTGCCGGGCGCTTCGCGGGTGTAGATCTCCGAATAGCACTCGTCGCTGAGGATCACGAAGCCGTAGCGGTCGGCGAGCTGCTTCAAGCGCGTGAAATAACCGCGCGAGGCGACCGAGCCCTGCGGGTTGGCGGGCGAAGCCAGATAGAACGCCACCGTGCGCGCGAGCGTCGCCTCGTCGATGGCGTCGAGATCGGGCAGGAAGCCGTTCTCGGCCGTGGTCGGCAGGTAGACCGGCTCGCAAGCGGCGGCGCGGGCGCCGGCGCCATAGACCGGATAGAACGGGTTCGGCATCAGGATCGCGGGCTTACCGGGACGCGGGCCGACATAGCGCGCGGCCGCGATCGCGGCGAGGAACAGGCCTTCGCGGCTGCCATTGAGGACGAGAATCTCGCTCTCGGGATCGAGGGTGCGCGGCAGCTTGAAGCGCGACGACAGCCAGGCGCCTGCAGCCTTGCGGAACGGGTCGGTGCCCTTGTTCGCGGGGTAACGGCCGAAATCGGCGATGTGCTTGGCCAGCACCGGGCCGACGAAGTCGGGCACCGGATGCTGCGGTTCGCCGACGGCAAGCGAAATCAAAGGCTTGCCGGGCTGATGCGGCGCCAGCAGTTCGTTCAGCCGAACGAAGGGAGAGCGTTCGCTATCGGAGCTTCCGCTGTCCTGCGGCGCACGGGATGAAGCGGTCATAGCCATTCTGGACGCCAGCACTCTTGGAACAGCCGGTCGCGACCAACGCGCCGGCGGGAAGCGGTTCAGTTCACCATAGATAGGGCGAGGTTAAGACGCGATTAACCATCGGTCGTCGGCTCCGTCCAGAGCAGGAATAATGAGGCCGGATAACAACGGGATGCATGGCCACGGGGCGGAGCTGGTTCTTGCACCTCTCCCGCTTGCGGGAGAGGTCGGCGCGCAGCGCCGGGTGAGGGTTCTCTCCATCCAGGGACTGTCCCGATGTTGAGACACCCTCTCCCCCAGCCCTCCCCCGCAATGGGGGGAGGGAGCGCGCCATCATCGAGACCTAGTGCGCCGGCAGCTTCTCGAATGTCGCCATGCCTGCGGGGATCGCGTGGAAGTCCTGCTTGTCGCAGGTGTAGATCGCCATCTGCGGATGGAACTGTTTGGGATCGTCCAGCGTGCCGACCTTCAGGATCGCGGCCGGCAATCCGGGAACCTTGGTCACCAGATGGGTGCCGCATTCGCCGCAGAATTCGCGCGTGACGGCGCGTTCCAGGTCCTTGCGCGCGAATTGCTTGGGCTGCCCGGTGATGTAGCTGAAGCCGGCCGCCGGCATCGCGATGAAAGTGTTGGGCGCGCCGCCCGAGATGTACTGGCACTCGCGGCAATGACACTGCGCCTGCATCATCGGGTCGCCCTCGGCGACATAGCGCACCTCGCCGCAATAGCATCCGCCTTCCAAACGCATGACGACCTCCCGATTTGTTATTCTTGAGGTCGACATTTCTGCGCCGGCGACCTGGAATGGCAATCTTTTTCTTCGGCTCCGCCAATCAAAAAGAAAGGGGCTCCAACTTGCGCTGGAGCCCCTCAACGGTCGGGACATTGCCGGGTATGTGCCCCAAACCGTAGTTGTGGGCGCGCCCCCCGAGGAGGCCGCGCCCGGGAGGAGACTTACATGTTGTAGGCGCGCTCGGTGTGCTCGGTGATGTCGAGGCCTTCACGCTCGCTCTCGACATTGGCGCGGAGGCCAACGATCACATCGACGACCTTGTAGAGGATCGCCGAACCGATACCCGACCACACCAGCGTGGTGCCGACGCCCCAGACCTGGGAGATCATCTGCGCCGCGAAGTCGTAATCGGCAACCTTCGGCGGGATCGCGGTGTAGTCGATGATGCCCGCACCACCCAGCGCCGGATTGACGAGGATGCCGGTGCCGAGGGCGCCGACAATGCCGCCGACGCAGTGCACGCCGAACACATCGAGGGAGTCGTCGTAGCCGAGCGCGTTCTTCACGACGGTGCAGAAGAACAGGCAGACCACGCCGACCACGAGGCCGAGGACGATCGCACCCATCACGCCGGAGAAGCCGGCGGCAGGCGTGACGGCCACGAGGCCCGCGACAGCGCCGGAGATGACGCCGAGCACCGACGGGTGACCCTTGATGATCCACTCCGCGAACATCCACGACAGCGCTGCGGCTGCGGTGGCGACGAAGGAGTTGGTCATTGCAAGCGCCGCGCCGCCGTTGGCTTCGAGGTTGGAGCCGGCGTTGAAGCCGAACCAGCCGACCCAGAGCAGCGAGGCGCCGATCATCGACATTGTCAGCGAGTGAGGAGCCATCAGCTCCTTGCCGTAGCCGACGCGCTTCCCGATCAGCAGGGCGCCGACGAGGCCTGCGATGCCGGCGTTGATGTGCACCACGGTGCCGCCGGCGAAGTCGATCGCGCCCTTCTTGAAGATCCAGCCTGCGTCGGCGTTGATCTCGTCGAGCTTGGCCTGCGCCGCGGTCTTCGCCGCGCCATCAGCCGCAGCAGCCAGAGCCTTGGCAGCGTCCTGGATCATGTCCGGGCCGGGCCAGTACCAGACCATGTGCGCGATCGGGAAGTAGATCAGGGTGACCCAGAGCGGGACGAAGAGCGCGAGCGCCGCGAACTTCATGCGCTCGGCGAAGGCGCCGACGATGAGGGCGGGCGTGATCGCCGCGAAGGTCATCTGGAAGCACATATAGATGAGCTCCGAGATGTTGGCGTCGACCGAGAAGGTCGCGGCCTTCGAGTCGGTGGTGACGCCCATCATGAAGGCCTTGGAGAAGCCGCCGATGAAGTCGGAACCGCCGGTGAAGGTGAGGCTGTAGCCGTACACGGCCCAGATCACGGTGACGACGCAGACGGTGTAGAACACCTGCATCAGGACCGAGAGCATGTTCTTGGAGCGGACGAGGCCGCCGTAGAACAGCGCGAGGCCGGGGATCGTCATCAACAGCACGAGCACTGTCGATGTCAGCATCCAGGCGTTGTCTCCCTTGTTGACCGTTGGCTCGGCGTAGGCTGCGGTCGCAGCGAACAGGCCGACTGCGAGAGCCGCCAATCCCGCGCCATAGGGACGCTTAAACGTCATTTCATTTACTCCTGATTGAATTTTGATTGAGCGCGAAATCAAAGGGCCGCAGCATCGGCCTCGCCGGTGCGGATACGAACCGCATGGTCGAGATTGATGACGAAGATCTTGCCGTCGCCGATCTGTCCGGTTTTCGCGGCGGTCGTGATGGCGTCGATGGTCTTGTCGACCTGGTCGGAGGCGACAGCGACCTCGATCTTGATCTTGGGCAGGAAGCTCACGGCATATTCGGCGCCGCGATAGATTTCCGTATGGCCCTTCTGGCGGCCATATCCCTTGACTTCCGTCACCGTGAGACCGTGAACGCCGATGGCGGTCAGGGCGTCACGGACTTCTTCCAGCTTGAATGGCTTAATAATCGCCATAACAATTTTCATGGGTCCTATCCCCGCTTGGGCCCGGTCCGGACGTGGCCGGGCGTTTCTCGACTGGTTCGCCACGAGGGAGAAAGTTCACTACGCGGGCACAGCCAGGTCCCATAGAATCAAATGCCGTGCCAGATCGGGCGTGTTGCCTAACGGACTATGAAAACGGGTGTTTTCGCGCTCGACGCGTATTGCGGTGCAGTGCGCTATTACGCCGCGCTCAATACCTGACCACGGCTGATTAAAATAAAGGCACGTCAAGCTGCCGACACATTGGTGCTCATGCGTCGGGCAGCAAAAAGGTATTTCCGTAAGGCGGGCGCCTATTGCAGGGCTTGTCGTGCTGCGAAATATCGGCTCCTTCGCACTTGTGCTCACGGAATACGCGCAACCGGCCAACCAGCTTGGGCCAGGCGAGGCTTGCCGGACGGTCGCCGGCAGAGACCGTCAGGCGGCGCTGCGTTCCGCGAACACCCGGTCGATCAGCCCCCAGTCGACCGCCTGCTGCGCGGTCATGAAGTGGTCGCGGTCCAGGGTCCGTTCCACGTCCGGCTCGGAGCGCCCGCAATGTTGGGCATAGAGCCGGATGATGCGCCGCTTGGTTTCCTGCATTTCGGTGGCATGGATCAGGATGTCGGACGCCTGGCCCTGAAAGCCGCCGAGCGGCTGATGAACGTGAAGGCTCGCATTGGGCAGGGCGGCGCGGTGACCGGCCTCGCCGGCCATCAGCAGGAACGAGCCCATCGAGCGCGCGGTACCCATGCACAGCGTATGCACCGGCGCCTTGATGAATTGCATGGTGTCGTACATCGCAAGGCCAGCGGTGACCACGCCGCCATAGGAATTGATGTAGAGATTGATCGGCTTGTTCGGATTCTCCGCCTCCAGGAACAAGAGCTGCGCGCAGACCAGTCCGGACATCGCATCGTTGACCTCGCCGTTGAGGAAGATGATGCGCTCGCGCAGCAAGCGCGAATAGATGTCAAAGGATCGTTCGCCGCGGGCGGATTGTTCGACGACCATAGGGACGAGCTGAAGCATGTCGCGCATCGGCGACCTCCGTTTCTGCGGGGTGATGAAGTCGTGTCGGTGTTAGGCGGCCGCGCGCATCAGGCAGCCATTGCTGTTGGCCGGCTGCGGCAGCTTCATGCCGATATCGCAGGCTTGCTGGATGATGCGAAAGCGGGTGCCGCCGTCCTCGTTCGGCTCGATCCGGAAGATGACATGGCTTTCGCGAAACGGCGGTTCGGAATCGCGAAGCCGATAGCGCACCTCTTGACCCGGGATCGATGTCTCCGGCTCGGCGCCCGCAAGATCGCAATCCGGCAGCCAGCGCTCGCGCAAAGCCGGAATGGTCACCGCGCGCCAGACCTTGGCCGGCGGCGCTTCGAATTCATATTCGAGCACGAGCGCCGCGTCGGAGGGATCAGGCTTCACGGCGTCACTCATTGATCCATCTCCTTCAAGAGATCGGCGAGGGCATCCATGCGTTTCGGCCAATAGGCGCGGTAGCGCGCAAGCCAGGCCCCGATGGCGACGATTCCTTCGGGATCGACCTCGTAATTCACAAAGCGGCCCTGCCGCTGTTCGCGCACCAGGCCCGCCCCGCGCAGCACCGCAAGATGCTGCGACATCGCCGGTTGGCTGATTTCCAATCCGTCGCGCAAGGCGCTCGCATTCAGGCTTCCGCCGGCAAGCTTTTCAAAGACCTTGCGGCGGGTCGGGTCGGCCAGCGCCTTGAAGATATCGGCTTCGATCATGGCGACACATAAGCATGTGCTTATGTGTCGCGCAAGCCCAATTACTGCAGCGCCTCGCCGTGCTGCGAAATATCCAGTCCTTCGAGCTCGTGCTCGCGGGAGACGCGCAATGGCACGAACAGGCCGACCAGCTTGAGCAGGACGAAGCTCACGCCGGCCGACCAGGCGAAGGTGACGGCGACCCCGTACAGCTGGATCAGAAGCTGCTGCGGATGGCCCTCGAGCAGGCCGGCGGTGCCGCCGATCGCGCTGGTTGCGAACACGCCGGCCAGCAGGGTCCCGGTCATCCCGCCGATGCCGTGGACGCCAAACACGTCGAGCGAATCGTCATAGTCGAAGCGGTGCTTCAGCCAGGTGCAGGCCCAATAGCAGACGAGGCCTGCGATCACGCCGATGACGATACCGTGCCAGGGCGCCACGAAACCCGAGGCCGGCGTGATGGTGCCGAGGCCGGCGACCGCGCCGGAGATCATGCCGAGCACGGATGGCTTGCGCCGCGTCGACCATTCGATCGCACCCCAGGTCAGCGCGCCGGAGCAGGCTGCGAGATGGGTCGCGATGATCGCCAGCACCGCGCGCGAATTGGCTGCGCCCGCCGAGCCGCCGTTGAAGCCGAACCAGCCGACCCACAACAGGCCGGTGCCCATCACCGCAAGCGACAGATCGAACGGCGAGAGATTTTCGGTGCCGTAGCCATGACGGCGTCCCATCACCTTCGCCGCGACGAGGCCGGCGGTGCCGGCCGACAGATGCACCACCAGGCCGCCGGCGAAATCCAGCACGCCCATGCTGGCGAGGAAGCCGCCGCCCCAGACCCAATGCGCCAGTGGAATGTAGACGAAGATGAACCATGCCACGGAGAACAGCAGATAAGCGGAGAACCGCATCCGGTCGGCCACCGCGCCCGCGACCAGCGCCACCGTGATGATCGCAAACGTCATCTGATACAGCATGAACAGCGCTTCCGGGATCGTCTTCGCGGCCGGGTTGACGCTGTCCATGGTCATGCCGGCGAGAAACCAGCGGTCGAGCGTGCCGATCCAGGGGCCGTCGCCGACGAAGCACAGCGAATAGCCGAACGCGACCCAGAGAATGGAGATGATCGTCACCGCGGCGAGGCTCTGCGCCATGGTCGCGAGCACGTTCTTCTTGCGCACCATGCCGGAATAGAACAGCGCGAGCCCCGGGATCGTCATCATCAGCACCAGCGCGGTGGCGACGATCATCCAGGCGGTGTCGGCAGTGTTGATCTCGGAGCCCGCGGCACGCGCCGGCGAAGCCATGATCGACACAAGTCCGATCGGCGCGGCGATAGCAGCCGCGCGGCGCAACAATCCCGCCATGTCGTTTCCCCCAGCTATTGATTGCGTCGCACGCTGTGGCGCCGTTGCCCGGTGCGATCGAAGAAGAGCGTTTTCGAGCGAAGCGGATACCGGTTCGCGAAAAGAAAACGCGTCAAAGCAAAAATCTAGAGCGCGTCGCTGTCGGTCTCGCCGGTGCGAATGCGGGTCGCGTGGTCGATTGGCGTGACGAAGATCTTGCCGTCGCCGATCTGGCCGGTGCGCGCGGTCGCGGTGATGACGGCGACGGCCTTCTCGGCGATATCGGAGGCAACCGCGATCTCGATCCGCAGCTTCGGCAGGAAATTCACGACATATTCGGCGCCGCGATAAATCTCGGTGTGGCCCTTCTGGCGGCCATAGCCCTTCACTTCGGTCACGGTCATGCCGTGGACGCCGATCGCCGTCAGCGCCTGGCGGACTTCATCGAGCTTGAAGGGTTTGATGATCGCGACGACGAGTTTCATGGTCAGGCCTATTCCCCGGGATGCGCTGCGCCGTATGTCCCCGGCGCAGCGTCAATCTGGCATCTTTCCGGGCAAATGGCATAAAAAACTTGCAGATTGAAGCGGAAAATCGTTGGGCGATGTGAACGACCGCCTCTGTACAGGGCAGCCGTTCATCCTCCACAATGCGTTTTTGGAATGGATGCGATGAACCCAAGCGTCGCGGCCGGTACAAAACTATGTTCGAGGGGGACGTCTCATGGCGAGTTGGTTCTACGCATCCGAGGGTAAGCAGCAGGGACCCTATCAGGAGGGGCAATTCCGCGATCTCGTTGCCCAGGGTGTCGTGCGTCCGGATACGCTGGTGTGGTCGGAAGGCATGGCCGGCTGGCAGAAGGCCGCCGAAATCCCCGGCCTGATCGGCGGCGGCGGTGCGCCCCCGATGATGCCCGCTGGCGGCCCGCCGATGATGGGCTCCGGAGGCTACGGCGGCGGTGGCGGCGGAGGATCGCTGGCGGTCGATTTCGGCATCCTCGAGTTCACGTGGCGCAGCATCGTGATGCTGATCGGCATGTGCTTCATCATCCCGGTGCCGTGGGTGTTCGTCTGGTACACGAAATGGATCGTGTCCTGCGTGAAGGTCCCCGGGCGGCCCAATCTCAGCTTCACCGGGAATGCGATGGCGCTGGTGCCCTGGTATTTCGGCTTCATCGTTCTGGCGATCGTGATCGGGTTGATCGGTGTCCCCTTGCTGAGCAATTTGCTGTTCATCGCCCAGATCGCTCTCTACTGGCTCCTGATCAAATGGATGGTCGCGAACCTCGCCTCCAACGGGCAGCCGCTCGGCCTGAGCTTCACCGGCACGGTCTGGGCCTATGTCGGCTGGAGCCTGCTGTTCGCGATCTCCATCATCACCATCATCGGCTGGGCCTGGGTCGCCGCGGCTCAGATCCGCTGGTTCTGCCGCAGCATCGAAGGCACGCGGCGCGAGATCGTCTTCAACGGCAGCGGTCTCGGGATTCTCTGGCGCGGCATCGTGGCCGCATTCCTGTGCGGCTTCATCATCCCGATCCCGTGGGTGTATCGCTGGATCATGAACTGGTTCGCGTCGGAGACCGTCCTGGCTCCGCGGGGATCGCTCCGGGCCTGACCGCGAGAGGCGATCGTGCTTATGCCTCCTAGGCTCTCCGCTCGCGCACCGAGCCTTCCTGCGCGACGGAAGCCACCAGCGTGCCGTCGGGCTTGAAGATCGAACCACGGGTCAAGCCGCGGCCGCTTCGCGCGCTCGGCGAATCCTGTGCGTAGAGCAGCCATTCGTCGGCGCGGAACGGGCGGTGAAACCACATCGCGTGGTCGAGGCTCGCCGGCATCATGCGCTTGTCGAACAGGGTACGGCCGTAGCGCGCCATGATCGCATCGAGCAGCGAGAAGTCGGACGCGTAGGCCAGCGCGCACATGTGCAGCGCCGGATCGTCCGGCAGCGTCGCCGCGGTCTTGATCCAGACATGGATGCGGCCGTCCTCGATCCTGTCACCGAAATAACGGCCGAGCTCGACCGGGCGCAGCTCGATCGGACGGTCGGATTCATAGTAGCGGCGGATGAACTCCGGCATCTCCTTGAACATCGGCTGCTTCGCGACCTCCTCGGCCGTGAGCTTCTCCGGCGGCGGCACGTCGGGCATCTTGTCCTGGTGATCGAACGCGCTCTCTTCCTCGGCATGGAACGACACCATGATCGAGAAGATCGCGTTGCCGTGCTGGATCGCGGTGACGCGCCGCGTCGAGTAGCTCTTGCCGTCGCGCAGACGCTCGACTTGGTAGATGATCGGAATCTGCGGATCGCCCGGCAGGATGAAATAGCAATGCAGCGAATGCGGCAGCCGGCCCTCGACGGTGCGGCACGCCGCAACCATCGCCTGCCCGATCACTTGGCCGCCGAATACCCGTTGCCAGCTGGTCTTCGGACTGTTGCCACGGAACAGGTTCACCTCGAGCTGTTCGAGGTCGAGGATCGAGATGAGGTCGATCAGGCTCTTGGACATGGAATTCAGCTTTCGCCTTGCCGCCCCGGCTTCGCTGCTCCGGAACGACACAATGGGGGCGTTCCGCCCTTGTTTCACCGCACTGTTTCGCCCACCTCAAGTCTGGTAGCAAGACCAAGAAAACGCGAAAGACTTAGCCGGGAATTGGGTATGTCGGTACAGGGTAGCATTGTCATTGGTGGCGGCGCGTTTGCGGGCCTGGCGCTAGCCCTGGCGCTGCGCCAGGGGCTCGGCCCCGAGATCCCCGTCATCGTCGCCGACCCGGCGCTCGGGACACGTCCGAGCCGGGACCCGCGCGCGACCGCGATCGTGGCGGCCTGCCGCCGCTTGTTCGAGGCAATCGGCGCCTGGGACGACGTCAGGGGCGAGGCGCAGCCGATCCTCGACATGGTCGTCACCGATTCCAAGCTGGAAGACGCCACCCGCCCGGCGTTCCTCAACTTTGCCGGCGATGTCGCGCCGGGCGAGCCCTTCGCGCATATGGTCGAGAACCGGCGCCTGATCGATGCGCTGGTGGTGCGCGCCGAGGCCGAGGGCATCGATCTCCGCGCAACCACCGTGTCGTCTTACGACGCGCGGGCCGAAGGTATCGACGTGACGCTCGGCGACGGCAGCGTGATTGCAGCGAGCCTCCTGGTCGCGGCCGACGGTGCGAAGTCGAAACTGCGCGAGCGCGCCGGCATCGCCACCCATGGCTGGGAATACGATCAATCCGGCATCGTCGTCACCGTCGGCCATGAGCGCGATCACGAGGGCCGCGCCGAAGAGCATTTTCTGCCGGCGGGGCCGTTCGCGATCCTGCCGCTTTCGGGCAAGCGCTCCTCGCTGGTATGGACCGAGCGCCGCAGCGAAGCCGCGCGTATCGTTGCGTTGAGCGACGAGGAATTTCACGGCGAGCTCGAGCAGCGCTTCGGCCTGCATCTCGGCGAGGTGAAGGCGCTCGACAAGCCGCGCGCGTTTCCGCTGTCCTATTTCGTGGCACGCTCCTTCATTGCCCAGCGCCTCGCGCTGGTCGGCGATTCCGCCCACGTCATCCATCCCATTGCGGGCCAGGGTCTCAACATGGGGCTGAAGGATGTCGCCGCGCTGGCCGAGGTCGTCGTGGATGCCGCGCGGCTCGGCATGGATCTCGGCGCCGCCGACGTGCTCGAGCGCTACCAGCGCTGGCGCCGCTTCGACACCATGGCGATGGGCGTTGCCACCAACTCGCTGAACTTCCTGTTCTCCAACCAATCGACGCTGCTGCGCACTGTGCGCGACATCGGCCTCGGCCTGGTCGATCGCGCCCCGCCGCTGAAGAACCTGTTCATCCGCCAGGCCGCGGGTTTGACCGGTGAGATACCGCGGTTGTTGAAGGGCGAAGCGCTGTAGAATTTTTGGTAGCCCGGATTTCGATGCGCTCCATCCGGGCTACAAGTCTCTCAACGGGCCACAAGTCTCTCAATCGATCTTGCGGGCCTCTTCCGGCAGCATGATCGGGATGCCGTCGCGGATCGGATAGGCCAGCCTGGCGCTGCGCGAGATCAGCTCCTGCTTTGCAGAATCGAACTCCAGCGGACCCTTGGTCAGCGGGCAGACCAGAATCTCCAGCAATTTCGGATCGACGCTGGCTTCGGGGCGTTCGGTGGGCGCGTTCATGGGGGTCTCCGGCGGTCGGTTGCCTCTAGCATAAAAAATCGTGGCAGCCCATCGCGTCGCCTCAAGCGGAAACCATCCGCAGGATCTCGTCGAGCAGGCCCTCGAGCCGTGCGGCGGGCAATGGCGGCCCCGACAGGGCGAAGCCGAGAAACGTCCAGTACAGGATTTGGGCGCGGGCTCGCGCCGTCGCCGCCTCGAACCCGCGCTTCTTCAGCAGCTCCTCGATATAGTCAAACCTGCGCCGGTCGATGGCACGCACCGCCGATTGTGCCGCTGCATCGAAGGCCGCCCAGTTCCGCACCGCGCGCTCGAGTTCGAGCCGCGCGCCAAAGGTCCTGCGCAGCAGCGCTTTCAGCGGCTCGTCGCTGTCCGTCTCGACATCGGCGATGATCTGCTCGGCCGCGATCTCGCGCCAGCGCTTCAAGAGAGCAGCATGGAACGCGCCGAGATCGGCGAAATGCCAATAGAAGCTGCCGCGCGAGACCCCCATGGCTTTCGCCAGCGGATCGGCCTTCACCGCGGTGAAGCCGTCTCGCGCGAGCGCCTTCAGGCCCTGTTTGATCCAGTCGTCGGCGGTCAGCTGTTCGGTCATGTCGGGTTCCGGGTGCAAACCATACACTAGTGTATTGACAGCCGGCAGGCCAGCGCCTATCTCACCATACATAACTGTATGGATCAGATTTGCAGGGAGCTTTGACGATGCGTGATCTCTTGCTCCAGTGCGCCGGGGTCGTGACCATTGCCGTGGCCCTCGTTCATGGCATTCTCGGCGAGACCAAGGTCTTTGCCCGCGCTCGCATCGAGCCGGAACGGCTCCGCACCCTGATCCGCCTGGTCTGGCAGGCCTCTACCGTCGCCTGGATTGGCGGCGGTGTGCTCCTGATCGCGGCGCCCTGGATGCAATCGGAGTCGGCGCGCCACTGGATCGTCGTCACCATGGCCGGAGTGTTCGGCTTCTCTGCTCTCGCCAACGCATGGGCCACCCGCGGCCGGCATTTTGGATGGATGGCGCTCAGCGCCGTCGTCGTCATGGCGGTCGCCGGCTACTGAGCGACGCGCCGACAAGCCACGGACCCACCGGAGCAGTGTCATGGAAAATCGTGTCCGGCTGACCATCGATATCGGCGTCGCCCATGTCCGGCTCAATCGCCCCGACAAGATGAATGCGCTAGACCCGGCGATGTTCGCGGCGATCATCGAGACCGGTACGCAGCTTGGTGCGCGCGACGACATCCGTGCCGTCGTCCTGTCCGGCGAAGGGCGTGCATTCTGCGCGGGCGTCGACCTCGATCGGCTCGTCGCCACCGCGAACGGCGAAGCGCTGATTCCGTCGATCGACCTGACGCGGCGAACGCATGGCATCGCCAATTATGCCCAGCATCTGGTCTGGCTCTGGCGTGAGTTGCCGGTGCCTGTGATCGCAGCGGTGCATGGCGTCGCCTTCGGCGGCGGCTTCCAGCTCGCGCTCGGTGCAGACCTCCGCTATCTCGCACCCGCAACGAAACTCGCTATCATCGAGACGAAATGGGGCCTCGTGCCCGATATGTGCGGCACGCAATTGATGCGTCACCTTGCGCGCGACGACGTTGTTCGCGAGCTGACCTATACGGGCCGCGTCTTCTCGGCCGAACAGGCGCTTGCGTATGGCTTTGCGACGCAGCTCGCCGAAGATCCTGTCGGGGCCGCGCTGGCAACGGCGCATGAAATTGCCCGGCGCAGCCCCGCTGCGATCCGCGCGGCCAAGCGGCTGCTCAATCCTTCTGCGGCCTCCGACGTGGCGACGGGGCTTGCTGCGGAGACCGCCGAGCAGGCAGCCCTGCTCGGATCTGCCAACCATTTAGAGGCCGTGGCGAGCAATCTCGACAACCGGGCTCCACGATGGAGCATGACGTGAGCGAAAGCTTCGGATTTGATCTGCCAACGCTCGGCGCCGTGAACGCATCCGCGGCATTCAACGGCCTCGCTGGCCTTGAAGTGGTTGCGGCCGGCAACGGCAAAGCGACCATCCGCATGACATGGCGTGACGACTTCACCCAATATTCCGGGCATCTGCACGCCGGCCTGATTGCAGCCTTGCTCGACACCGCCTGCGGCTTTGCTGCCGCGACCTTGGCGGGCTCGGTCACCGCGTCTCATTTTTCCATGAACTGCCTCAAACCGGCCATCGGTCGCCTTTTCATCGCCAAGGGAATGACCCTTCGTGCCGGGCGCAGGCAGGCGTTCGCCCGTGCCGAGCTGTTCGCAGCAGATGAGCATGGCGAACTGTCGCTCGTCGCAACGGGCGAGACCGTCCTCATTCCGACCGGCGAGCCGCCGCGCAAGATTGGCGGGGGCTGACATATGGCGGTCACGCTGGTCACCGGAGGCACGGGTCACCTGGGTCGTGATATCGTCGATCGTCTCGTTCAGGACAGGCGACGCGTCCGGGTTTTTGCGCGAACGCCGGGCGCGCGGCCGGATGTGGAATGGGCGAATGGAGACCTCGCGACAGGCGCGGGACTGCGAGAGGCGTTGAGGGAGGTCGACACGGTCATCAATGCGGCGACCTATTCGCCGATCGCGCGGCGTGGCGGCGTTCGCCCGATAGACTTCTACAGGTCGCCCTCTGCCGTGGACGTCGAGGGCACCGAGCGGCTGTTGCAGCTCTGCGGGCGGGCCGGGGTACAGCACTTCCTTCACGTCTCGATCGTCGGCCTCGAAGAGGCGACGTTGCCTTACGCCCGCGTCAAGCTGGCCGGCGAGCGGCTGGTGCGTGCGTCGGCCCTGTCATGGTCCGTGGTTCGCGCAATGCCGTTCTACTATTTGCTCGACAAGTTCCTCTCGGGCCTCGCCTGGCTTCCGCTCTGGCCGGTGCCGACCACGACGTTCGATCCCGTCGACACGTCCGATGTGGCCGCTCATGTCGTGACTTGCGCGTTCGACGGGCTGCGCGACGAGCGCACGGAGATTGGCGGCCCCGAAGCGCTCGATCTCGTTACCTTCGCCCGCCAATATCAGGATGCGAGGAAACTGCATCGAAGGATCCTGCCGATAGGCCTTTCGGATGCGAAGGCGCGGGGCATGGGTTTTGTCGTCAGCCGCGGCGTGAGAGGACGTCTCTCTTGGTCGGATTGGCTGCGCGCAAACCGTGAGACGTAAGGCCGCAGTGTCGTCTCGAATGCGCGCTGCATACGGAGACCGCTGATCTTTTTCGGATCGTTAGAATAACTCTAAAGCGAGCCGGCCGCGAACCGCATTGACTTCATCATGTGCTTTGCTTCCTTCGGTCCCGCTTCGCCCCAGGGCGTAGCGCCCACGACAGAAGAGGAGACGTTCGTGAAGGTTATTCGTGTTGTTGCCGTTGCATTGACGATCGGGATTGGGATGGGATCGGCCGCCTCGGCCGACGGTTTCAAGGACTGCACCAAGCTCGACAAGGCGTCGTGGAAGCCGGCGAGCGAAGCGGAAGCCAAGGCCAAGGCGCTCGGCTACGAAGTGCGGCGCTCCAAGATCGAAGGCTCGTGCTACGAGGTCTACGGCGTCAAGGAAGGCAAGCTTTACGAGCTGTTCTACAGCCCCGAAGATCTCAGCCTGAAGCACACGATTGCGAAGTAGACCGCGCCAGATGGTCTGCGCGCAAATGGTCTGCGCAAAGTCATGCCTGAGGGTGGTCCTCGCTTGATCGAAGAAACGGTGCCGCACGCACGCGGGGAGTCCAACCGGACCCCCGCGGATCGAACCGTTTCGCGGACAGTCGCGGTCTGGGACCTGCCGCTGCGGCTCTGGCACTGGGCGCTCGCGGCTTGCGTTCTGGCGGCGTGGTTCACGCCGACCGTCTATGACGGACTTCACCGCATCATCGGTTATACGGTGCTCGGGCTTGTTGCCTTCCGTCTGGTCTGGGGTCTTTGGGGAAGCCGCTATTCGCGCTTCCGCATGGTCGGCGTCAGGCTTCGGGCCGCGCCGAATTATCTCTGGAATCTGCGCCGCGGCATCACCGGCCGCTATATCGGGCTCAATCCCGCCGGCACGTTGATGCTGGTGGCGCTGCTGGTCTCGCTCGCGGTCTCGACGATATCAGGCGCGATGTCGGTGACCGTGACCTTTTTCGGCGTCTGGTGGGTCGAGGACACCCACCACTATTCATCCGACGCGGTTATCGTCCTGGTCGTGCTGCACGTCCTGGGCGTGCTGATGATGGGGCGTCTTCAGCGGGAGAACCTGATCAGCGCGATGATCACCGGACGCAAGCGCATCCGGCATCATTCCTGAGCAGGCGCGCAGGCACCTGTCACTGCAGCGGCGGATCGCCACTGGTGCGCTTCTTCGCGAGGTCCATCTCGGTCACCGCGATCAAAATTTCGGCGCGGGTCTTCAGGTCGGGCGCTTCCAGCATCGCTTGCTTCTCGGCCACGCCATAGGGCGACATCATCGCCAGCGCGTTGACGAGCGCTTCGTTGGGGGCGGTCTCGACGCCCTCCCAGTCGACCTTGAGGTTGTTGGCCTTCAAAAAATCCGCCAGCACCGTCAGCAGTGCCTCGCGATCGACCTCGTCCTCGCCCATGCGCGGCGTGAAGTCGTCGACGAAGGCAAAGAAATCCACCTTGCACTGCCGGTAGGCGGTGAGCACTTCGAGCTCCTCGAGCACCTTGAAGCGCGAGACACCCGTGAGCTCGAGGATGTAGCGGCCGTCACCGGATTCGGCGAGCTGGGTGATGCGGCCGACACAGCCGACGCTGAACAGCGAAGGCTTGTCGGAGTTCTTGGCCGAATGCGCGATGTCGGGCTGGATCATGCCGATCAGGCGATGGCCGTCGCGGAAGGCATCGTCGATCATCGCGAGGTAGCGCGGCTCGAAGATGTTGAGCGGCATCTGCCCGCGCGGCAGCAGCAGCGCGCCCGGCAGCGGAAACACCGGAAGGATCTCCGGAAGGTCGGCGGGCCCGCGATATTCGATGTTGATCGGCATCTGGTCCCCATTGTCCGCATCAAGTCATGATGCCTAACGCTCCGCCGGCTGTGATGGATCAATCATCGTCAGGAAAACAGGATGATCGACAAGCGCTTGCGTCCCTCGACGGTTGCATCGTCGGTGCCGCCCCAGGCCTCGAAGAACTGCACCAGCTGCTTGCGGGCGCCGTCGTCGTTCCATTTGCGGTCGCGTTTGACGATCGCGAGCAGCTGCTCGGTGGCCGCGGCCCGGTTGCCTTGCGCGTTGAGCGCGATCGCGAGGTCGAATCGGGCCTGATGATCGAGCGGGTCTGCGGCGACTTTCTGTTCCAGCTCGGCGACGGGCCCGAGCTGCTCGGCCTGCTCGGCGAGATCGATCGCGGTCTGCACGGCTTTCACAGCCGGGTCGTTGCGCTTGGATTCCGGCACCATGGCGAGCGTTTGCTTGGCCTGCTCCATCGCGCCCGATACGGCGTAGCATTTCGCGAGCCCGGCGAGGGCTGCGATGTTGGTCGATTCGTGCTGCAGCACTTCCGCGTAGATCTGGGCGGCCGCGGCGGCATCGCCCTCGGCGAGCACGGCCTCGGCCTCCTGGAGGATTTCCGCGACATTCGGCTCACCCGGCGCGGTCACGCCCTTGGTCAGCTTCTCGATGAAGGCGTTGAGCTGGCTCTCCGGGACCGCGCCCATGAAGCCGTCGGCCGGCTGGCCGTTGACGAAGGCGATCACCGCCGGAATCGACTGGATGCCCATCTGGCCCGGGATCGCCGGATGCTGGTCGATGTTCATCTTGACCAGCTTGACCTTGCCCTTGGCGGCCTTGACCGCTTTTTCCAGCAAAGGCGTGAGCTGCTTGCAGGGGCCGCACCACTCCGCCCAGAAGTCGATCAGCACCGGCTGGTGCTTCGATTCCTCGATGACGTCCTTCACGAAGGTCTGGGTGGTCGTGTCCTTGATCAGATCGGCGGCAGCCGGGCCCGCTGCTCCGTTACCCTGGTCGATGATCGTCACGGGATCCCCTCGTCTGATGTCTGAAATTGGCGGGTCTTTAGCACGTCGCCATTTCATATGCTTCGCTGTTGGCCCTAAATTGGGCCGGGCCGGCCGAATTTCAATCCATGCGGGCCGATTCGGCGGTTCCGGGACCTTTTTGGGTCATTTGGCCGCGTTCGGGTCCATATCCGGCCTCCGATTGCAAATCTATGCCGCCGGTAGCTGTTGCATTCCCCTCCCGCTTTTGGCATACGACAGCCGTTGCCGGCGCAGTCATGCGACCGACACAGGATGCGGGTGTAGCTCAGTGGTAGAGCACGACCTTGCCAAGGTCGGGGTCGAGGGTTCGAGCCCCTTCGCCCGCTCCAATTTTTCCCAAAGCATCCAGCCGGACCGGACGGGCACGTGGTTTTCCACGCCGCTGGCGGCTGTATTGGGTCACGAATGACGATTCTGGTTACCGGCAGCGCGGGCCATCTTGACGAGGCCCTTCTCCGCACGCTCCGCCGGCGCGGTTCGCCTGCGCGGGGCATCGACCTGAAGGCGTCGCCCTTCACCGACGCCGTCGGTTCGATCGTCGATCCCGATTTCGTGCGGGGCCAGATGGACGGTGTCACCGCCGTGATCCACACCGCGACGCTGCACAAGCCGCATGTGGCGACCCACAGCAAGCAAGCCTTCATCGACACCAACGTCACCGGCACGCTCAACCTGCTTGAAGCAGCCATGGCCGCCGGCGTGCGCAGTTTTGTCTTCACCAGCACCACCAGCGCGTTCGGCTCGCAGCTCCGCTCCGACGCGGGCCAAGCCGCGGTGTGGGTCACCGAGGATCTGCCCCCGATCCCGAAGAACATCTACGGCACGACCAAGCTGATGGCCGAAACTCTCTGCGAGCTGTTCTGTCGCGAGCGCGGCCTGCCCGTCGTGGTCTTGAGGACCTCGCGCTTCTTCCCGGAAGTCGATGACGATCCGGCGATGCGGTCGGCTTACGCGCCGGAGAACGCGCAGGCCAACGAGCTGCTCTATCGCCGGCTGGATATCGCGGACGCGGTGAACGCCGATCTCCTCGCCGCCGAGCGCGCGCCGGACATCGGGTTTGCCCGCTACATCCTGTCGGCCACGAGCCCGTTCGAGCAACGCCATCTCGCGGCGCTGGCACGTGACGCGGCCGGTGTCGTGCGCGAGCTCTATCCGGAGTGTGCGGAGCTCTTTGCTGCGCGCGGCTGGCGGCTGTTCCCTGCGATCGACCGCGTCTATGTCAATGAGCGTGCGCGGCGCGAACTGGGCTGGCGGCCCGAATTCGACTTCGCGCATGTCCTGAACTGTCTTCGCGATGAGCGCGATTTTCGCAGCACGCTCGCGCGCGATGTCGGCTCGAAAGGCTATCATGAGACGATTTTCGACGATGGTCCCTACCCCGTCGCCTCTTAGCCGCCACCTTCGCGAATTCGCTCGACGCGTCAAATGTCTACCCGGCGTCACCGGCAGCAAGGCGGCCAGAGCATTTCTACTGTGCATGGGGTTGTTTTCGCGTTTTTTTGTTCCGGACCTCCTGCTGCCTGCAAATTAGCCGCGCGTGATCTTGATTCCGCGCTGCAGCGAGAGCGGTGTCGTCGCGGCATTCGCCATCATTGACTTTACGTCTCAATTTTTACTGAGCGCTATCGCGGCGCACGCGGCGCGCTTCTCACCGCTCGCAGATGTGCTAACCTTCTGCGTCTGTCCTCTCGACAGAGTCCGAACTTCGCCTCTCGATAGCAAAATAAAATAAATGTGCAGCCCTGACGGCTGCCTTAGGGGAGTGACGCGATGAAATTCCATCGATCCGTCTTTCAATCCGTCCTGGCGCTTGCAGCGGTTGCCCTTCTCGCGGGGACAAGCGCCGGTCACGCGCAGCAGCAGGACAAGAACAAGCCGCTGAAGAAATACGAATCCGGCACCAAGGAGTTCTGGACCCATCCGCCGGACGACTGGTTCCTCGGCGACGAGACCGAGGCGCAGAAGGGCCTGGCGCCGCCGTCCGGTCCGCCGACCGGCGCGTCCGATTCCGAGCTCGCCAACATCGTCAAGAAGGTCAAGCTGCCGCCGGGCTTCAAGATGGAGGTCTACGCCTCCGGTGTGCTGGCCGCGCGGCAGATGGCCTGGGGTGACAAGGGCACGCTGTTCGTCGGTTCGTTCGGCCTCGGCAACGTCTACGCCATCAAGGACAACAACGGAAAGAAAGAGGTCAAGACCATCCTCAAGGGGCTGAACATGCCCACGGGTCTGGCCGTTAAGGACGGTGCGCTCTACGTCATCGCGGTCGACAAGCTGATCCGCTACGACGACATCGAAAACAAGCTCGACAATCCCGGCGAGGGCAAGGTCGTCTATGACGACATGCCGTCCTATGCCGCGCATGGCTGGAAGTACATCGCGGTCGACAAGGAAGGCTGGTTCTACATTCCGTTCGGACCGCCCTTCAACATCGGCGTTCCCCCGACCAGCGTGTCGCAGATCCGCCGCGTCGATCCCAAGACCGGCAATGCGGAAATCTATGCGCTCGGCGTTCGCAACTCGGTCGGCGGCGACGTCGATCCGCGCACCGGCAAGTTCTGGTTCACCGAGAATGCCCGCGATTGGATCAGCGACGATCTGCCCTCGGACAAGCTGAACATGATCAGCAAGATCGGCGAGCACTTCGGCTATCCCTACTGCCACCAGGGTGACCTGCCGGATACCAAGTTCGCGATGGGCCACAAATGCTCCGAGTTCACGCCGCCCGTGCTGAACCTCGGCGCTCACGTCGCTCCGCTCGGCATGAAGTTCTATACCGGCGACCAATTCCCGGCCGAGTACAAGAACAACATCCTGATCGCCGAGCATGGCTCCTGGAATCGTCACAAGTACCAGGGCGGCCGCATCATGCGCGTGATCGTCGGTCCCGACGGCAAGAACGCCAAGCAGGAAGTGTTCGCCTCCGGCTGGATCGAGGGTGACCAGGGCTATCTCGGCCGTCCCGACGACATCATCCTCGCCAAGGATGGCTCGATCCTCGTCGCCGACGATTGGGCCGGCGCGATCTACCGCATCAGCTACAGCAAGAAGTAGCCTAAGACGACACGAGGCTGCGGTGCCGAGGGGCGCCGCAGCCTTTCTCATTTCAATTTCGCACGCGGTCGTTCCTGCTTACGTAGAAGTCCGGAACCCATAGTGACGAACGGGGGTTATCGAACTCCGGGCACGCGCTTCGCCGCCCCGGAATGAGCGTTCGACAGATCGGAAATTCCAATCATGCGCCGGCAGTTCATCTCGCACGCAATCAGCGCGGTTGCGCTCCTCGCACTCGGCTCTCTCCCCGCAAGCGCCGCCGACAATGCCGCGATCAAGGAGAAGGCCGCCGTCTGCGCCGGCTGTCACGGCGAGAACGGAATCTCGCAGACCGAGAACATTCCCTCGCTCGCCGGCCAGCCCGATCAATACCTGCAATGGCAGCTGGTGTTCTTTCGCGCCGGCTCGCGCAAGAACGATCAGATGCAGCCGATCGCCGAGGAGACCACCAACGAGGACGTCCGCAATCTGGGCGCCTATTTCGCCGCGCTGACGCCGCCGACTGCGGCGGAAGACAAGGATCCGGACCTGTCGAAAAAGGGCGCGCAAGTTGCCGTCGGCCGCCGCTGCGCCTCATGTCATACGGATAATTTTGCCGGCACCAAGGCCGTCGCGCGGCTCGCGGGCCAGCGCGAGGAATACCTGGTCAAGGCGCTGCACGACTACAAGAGCAGCCAGCGCGTCGGCGGTGGAGGCGCTGCGATGGCCGATGTCGCCTATCACATGAGTGATGAGGAAATCACCGCGGTCTCGCACTATCTCGCGTACTTCAAATAGCGGAAGGTGCGCCTACCCCGCCCGCTGCTTCTCATACGCCTTCAAATGCGTGTAGGCGATGCGCAGCTTCGGGACCGGCACCTTGGCGGCGTCAGCGCGCGCGATGAGGTCGCCGATGACGTGATCGGCCTCGACCGGCAGACCCGCCTTGACGTCGCGAAACATCGAGGCCGTCATCGGTGAACCCTCGGTGGTGAGGTTGCCCTTCACGCGCTCGAAGAACGGCCCGCCCGGCGTGTAGCCAGACGCGGCGGCGATCGCGCTGGTCTCGTCCAGCATGCCGAGCAGGAAATCCCTGCCACCGGGAGCGGCGAGGATGTTGCCGACAGAGGTGCGCATCAGGCTGGTGGACGCCGCCAGCGAGGAGAGGAACACCCACTTCTCCCACATGTCCTGCATGATGTTCTGGCTGGCCGTGGCACCATTGATGCCGTTCTTGAAGGCCTCGTCGATCGCCTTGACCCGATCCGACAGCTTGCCATCGCGCTCGCCGTAATTGATCGACTGCATCGGCTGGAGCTGCACCACCTCGCGCTTCTCGTCGAGCGTTGCGGCGATGGCGCAGAGGCCACCGAGCACGCGCTCCTTGCCGAACTTGTCGTCGAGGATGTCGAGATGCTTCATGCCGTTGAGCATCGGGATGATCGCGGTATTCGGCCCGACTGCTGCCGCGAACGACTTGATGGCGTCGTCGAGGTCAAAGGCCTTGCAGCTGAGCAGCACGACGTCGAACTTGTCCTTGAGCGCGTCGGCCTGAACGGTCGGCGGATTTTTCAAGGTCACGTCGCCGTTCGGGCTCTTGATGACGAGGCCGGCGCTCGCGAGCTCGCTGGCGCGCCGCGGCCGAACCAGGAAGGTGACGTCGCGGCCGGCCTGCAACAGCCTGCCACCAAAATAGCCGCCGATGGCGCCAGCGCCGACCACGAGGATACGCATGGGATCGTCCTTATTGTTTCTTGCCGTCGTCGTTGTTTCTTGCCGTCGTCCTGGCTTTCGCCAGGACGACATCGGAGATGATGGCTCGATCTGTCCATCCTACGAAAATCACTTCCCCGACACCATCTCCTCGACCTCGCGCAACTGCTCCTTGCCGAAGAACATCTCGTCGCCGACGAAGAAGGTCGGCGAGCCGAACGCGCCGCGCGCGACGGCGTCCTCGGTGTTCTTGATCAGTCTGCCCTTCACCTCGGGTTCCCCGGCGCGGGTGAACAGCTTTTGCGCGTCGAGGCCGGAGGACGCCAGCGCCTTCGCCGCGATTTCCGGATCGTCCATCTTCTTCGGCTCGCGCCACATGTGATGGAAGGCGGCCTCGACGTATGTTTCGAACACGCCTTCGAGCTGCGCCGCGATTGCCGCGCGCATCAGGTTCAGTGTGTTGACCGGGAAGAACGGATTCCAGACATAGGGCTGCACCTTGAAGCGCTTGACGAAGCGCTCGGTCTCGACCGCCTGGAATTCCCGCTTGTTCTTGACGCCGGCAAGCGTCTCGGCCGGCGACTTGTTGTTGGTCGACTTGAAGATGCCGCCGAGCAGGATCGGCACGTACTCGAATTTGACGCCGATGCGCTGCTCGATCGCCGGAATCGCGAGATGACTGAGATAGGCGTTCGGGCTGCCGAAATCGAACAGGAATTGCGGGGCTGTGCGGGTCAAAATCATTCTCCCTGACATCGCTTTTTCGCATTGTGGCGTAGCGCGGCCCGTGGGTCCACCTTTTAATGACGGTCATAATCTCTTGATGTTCGTCAGAACAGACGCCGGATCGTCCGCTTGCGCCACACCAGAAGGTAATAGCCCATCTGCAACAGGAACATGGCGCAGAATACGATCGGATAGGCGGCCCACACACCCTCAAGGCCGATCGTGCGGCTCAGGATCACCGCGGACGGTAGTTCGATTGCTCCGATGGCGAAGATCGCGAGCAGCATCGGCGTCAGTGCCACGCCGGCAGCGCGCATCGCGCCGGAAAACACCGTCGCCAGGCCGAACGGCACCGAGCTCCACAGCGCGATGTTGAGCAAGCCCTTCGCCAGATCGAGCACGGTGTCGTCAGTGATGAAGATGCCCAGCACGGCGCGCGGCGCGAGATAGATCAGCGCCACCAGCCCGCCCGTCAGGACGATGTTGAACGCCAGTCCGGTGCGCACGATGCCGTCGAGCCCCGCTCTGTCGCCGCGGCCGACCGCTTGGGCACCGAGTATCGAGACCGCGATTGAAATCGACATCGCCGTGAACTGCGTGTAGCCCATCACCTGGTTGACCGCGCCATAGGCTGCGGTTGCGTTCGAGCCGAAGCCGTTGACGAGGCCGAGCAGCACCAGCTCGGCGATCGCCATCACCACCATACCGATCGCGCTCGGCAGTCCAATGCCGAGGATCTGTCCCAGCACCACACGATTGAGCCGCAGATGGCGCAGCAGTGCAGCGTCCGGTGCCAACGCATGTTTTCTTCGCAGCAGATAGGCCGCCAGCGCGATCAGCGTCAGAACGTTGGCGATCGCCGCGGCCCAGGCCGGGCTGGTGATGCCGGCCGCCGGCAATCCGAACGACCCGCGGATCAGAATCGGCGTCAGGATCAAGCCGATCGCAGTCGACAAGGCCAGCGCCAGCAGCGGCGTAAGCGCGTCGCCGACGCCGCGGATCATCGCCGTCGTCAGCAAGAAGACGAAGCCGAGCGGCATGGTGAGCAGCATGACGCGGGCATAGGCGCTGGCCTGGTCGAGAATGTCCGGGGGCGTTGCGAGCATCGTCATCAATTGGCGGCTGAAGATCCCGCCGATCAGTGCAATTGCAATCGAGAGCAGCAGGCCGATCGCGAGCGTCGTGCCCACGATGAGCTTGATCCGGCCCTGCTCGCCCGCACCATAGGCCTGGCCGATCAGCACCGTGGCGCCGGTGCTCAGCCCCATGACGAAGGCGAACAGGAAGAACATCACCGGAAAGAACACCGAGACCGATGCGAGCGCGTCGATCCCGATCATCTGGCCGAGATAGACGTTACTGACGGTGCCAAACAGCGATTGCAGCGCGTTGCTCAGCATCAACGGTGCGAGGAAGCGCAGAAAACTTTTCCAGAGCGGCTTGGCGGCGGACATGGATTGGCCTTTCATCAGGGCGTGCGAAACTGTCGCCACGCGAAGTGCGCGTGGCCTGGCCGTCGATGGGGTTGGGAGAAGGCGCGCGCCTAAGCGCGATCACTATAGGCGAGCTTGACGATGTGGTCGCGGATGTCGGCGGGCCAATCTGCGATCAGTCCGGTGAAACGCCGCCGGTCATCCGCAAACAACGCGCGCGATGCCTCCTCGAACTGCGGCAGATTGCCGGCCATGGTCGACATGAAGTGATAGGCCGCATCGCGCGCCTGCCGCTCGCGGTCCTTGGCGCCGCTGGCGCGCCGCGCCTCTTCGACGAGTTTCCGCAGCGCGACCGAAGCGCCGCCTGGCTGCGCGCTGAGCCACTCCCAGTGCCGCGGCAGCAGCGTCACCTCGCGCGCGACCACGCCGAGCTTCGGCCGGCCGCGGCCGCGCGGTTCGCTCGGCGATGGGGTCTCCTCGACCGGGGGCGGGACAAGCTTCGCCAACCGCGCCAGCACCTCGCGATCTCCGCCGCGCAGATCGAAGTCGATCGACCGGCCTGTAGCGTCCTCGAAGATGACGATGGGCTCGTCCGGCCGCTCCGCCATCCGCTTGATGACCAGCGCGACCTCTCCGGCTGGCCCGGAGACCAGACGGCGATGCCCTTGGAAAGCGGTGAAAGTCTTCTGCATTGGAATCATTGCCATATTGGTCACGGTGGCGACTTTAATATCCGGGTGAATTACAAAGGTCAATATACCCGGGTGAAAATATCCGACCGGATGGCTCGACATTGTGTTCCCGGGCTGGCACGAACGCGCGGCCGATCGACCATGCCTAGCCCCGGGGACCATGCGAATGCTGACCGTTCATCACCTCAACAATTCCCGCTCGCAGCGCGTGCTGTGGCTGCTCGAGGAGTTGGGCGTGCCCTACGAGATCGTGCGCTATCAGCGCCAGCCGGACATGCGCGCGCCGAAGGAGCTCCGCGCCATCCATCCGCTCGGCAAGTCGCCCGTTATCACCGACAACGGCAACACTATCGCCGAGTCAGGCGCGATCATCGAATATCTCATCGCCACCTACGGCAACGGCCGGCTGGTCCCGCCGCCGAACACGCCGGAACGGCTGCGCTTCACCTATTGGCTGCACTATGCGGAAGGCTCGGCGATGCAGCCGCTGCTGCTCAAGCTGCTGTTCACCCTGATGCCGAAGCGCGCGCCGGCGTTGCTCCGCCCGCTGGTGCGCAAGGTTTCGAACCAGGCGCTCACAGCATTGGTCAATCCGCAGCTCAAGCAGCACATGGACTATTGGGAAGGCGAGCTTGCGAAGAGCGAGTGGTTCGCCGGCAACGAGTTCACCGCCGCCGACATCCAGATGAGCTTTCCGCTCGAAGCAGCCCAGGCGCGCGGCGGGCTCGAGCTCGGCCATCCCAAGGCGATGGCGTTCCTGGAGCGCATTCATGCGCGGCCAGCATACAGCCGCGCCCTCGAAAAGGGCGGGCCGTATCAGGTCGGACGATAGCTAGCCTGCATCAGTCCGCGTGCAGCACGCGCCCGCGCGTCTCCGGCAGCGCGAAGGCGGCGATGAAGAACAGCGCGTAAGCCACCACCGCGAACATCGCGATCGCATTCGCAAGCGACGTCGTCGCCGACAACGCTCCGACCAGGAACGGAAACAGCGCGCCGATGCCGCGGCCGAAATTGTAGCAGAACCCCTGGCCAGAGCCGCGCAGTCGCGTTGGATAAAGCTCGGTCAGGAACGCGCCGACGCCGGAGAAATAGCCCGAGGCGAAAAAGCCGAGCGGGAAGCCGAGCACCCACAGGATTTCGTTGGTGAGCGGCAGCTGCGTGTAAAGCAGCACAACCGCGATCGCGCCGATCGAGAAGGTCAGAAAGAGATTGCGTCGTCCGATCCGGTCGGCGAGCCAGGCGCCGGTGAGATAGCCGATGAAGGAGCCGATGATCAGCGTCGAGAGATAGCCGGTCGAGCCGACGATCGACAGATGCCGCTCCTTGGTCAAAAACTGCGGTACCCAGAAGGTGACGGCGTAGTAGCCGCCCTGGCAGCCCGTCGCCATCAGCGACGCCAGGATCGTGGTCTTCAGGATCGGGCCCGAGAAAATTTCCCAGAGCGCCGGACGATTGCCGCTCGCGGCCTGCTTGGCGCGGGCCTCAGCCGCGATCTCCGGCTCGGTCACGGAGCGGCGGATGTAGAACACCAGCAGCGCCGGCAGCGCGCCGATCACGAACATCCAGCGCCACGCTGTCTCCGCCGGCAAAGCCGAGAACAGGATCGCCTGCGACAGCACTGCAAGGCCCCAGCCGACCGCCCAGCCCGATTGCACCGAGCCGACCGCACGCCCGCGATATTGCGGCCGGATCGCTTCACCCATCAGCACGGCGCCCGCCGCCCACTCTCCGCCGAAGCCGAGGCCCAGCACCGCGCGTGCGATCAGGAGCTGTTCGAAATTCTGCACGACCGCGCAGACCAGCGAGAACAACGAGAACCAGATGATGGTGATCTGGAGCGTTCTGACCCGGCCGATATGGTCGGAGAGATAGCCGCCGAGCCAGCCGCCGATGGCGGAGGCCAGCAGCGTCACGGTGCCGGCGAGCCCGGCCGATCCCGCATCGACCTTCCACAGCGCGATGATGGTGCCGATCACCAGCGGATAGATCATGAAGTCCATGCCGTCGAGCGCCCAGCCTGCGGCGCAGGCCCAGAACGTCCGCCGCTCCGGCGCGTTCATGTCGCGGTAGAAGGCAAGAAGGCTGGTGTCCTCGATCTCGGCGCGTTCGATGCGCTGGTTCGGATCAACTGTGGTCATGTGCGTTTCCCGACAGTGTTTTCTTTCGTAGTTTCTTTGGCCTCGCGGTGGTAGCACGCGCGGCGGCGCGCGCAAGCCGGCCACCGGCCTTCGCGCCATGCAAGGACAGAGTTACTGCCCCGCTGCTTCCGCACCTCGGCTACGCGGATCAGGCGCGCCGAGCGGACCATTGGCGGTCACCGCGATCGAATTCGCCGATGTCTGCCCCATCGGCGCGACGATGAGATGATCCATCGCCTTCAGCTCGAGCAGCACATGATCGGGGAAGCCGCCCTCGACCCGGACCTCGTCGGGCAACCATTGGTGATGCAGCCGCGGTGCGGCCACGGCAGCCGCGACGTCCATTTTGTAATCGAGGACGTTGACGATCACCTGGAGCACGGTCGAGATGATCCGGCTGCCGCCCGGCGAGCCCGTCACCAGAACCGGCTTGCCGTCCTTCAGGACGATGGTCGGCGACATCGAGGACAGCGGCCGCTTGCCCGGCCCGGGCAAATTGGCCTCGAAGCCGACAAGGCCATAGGCATTGGAAGCGCCGACCGCCGCTGTGAAATCGTCAAGCTCGTTGTTGAGCAGCACGCCGGTGCCGTCGGCGACGAGGCCGACGCCGTAGCTGAAGTTCAGCGTATAGGTGTTGCTGACGGCGTTGCCGCTGCCGTCGACGACGGAAAAATGCGTGGTGTTGCTGCCCTCATGCGGTGAGGTCGCGGTGGAAACGAGCTGTTTCGACGGCGTGGCGCGATCGGCGGAGATGGTTGCCCGCAGCTTCGCGGCGTAGTCTTTGGCGGTGAGCGTCCCGATCGGCGCGTTGACGAAGGCGGGATCGCCGAGATAGCGCGCCCGGTCCGCATAAGCGCGCTTCATGGCCTCGATCAGCAGATGCAGCGAGGCCGGCGACCCCTGCTTCAGATCAGCGAGCTGAAAACCTTCGAGAATATTGAGCGTCTCCACCAGCACCACGCCGCCCGACGACGGCAACGGCATCGACACGATGTCATAGCCGCGATAAGTGCCGCGCACCGGTGCGCGGATGACCGCCTGATAGGATTTCAAATCGGCCGGCGTCATGATGCCGCCCGCGTCAGTCACGGCCTTGGCGAGTTTTTCCGCGACCGGCCCCTCATAGAAACCGCGCGGGCCCTGTGCGGCGACGGCCGACAGCGTTTCGGCGAGATCGCTCTGCACCAGCCTGTCGCCTTCGCCGAGCGGCGTGCCATCGGGCCGCGAGAAGATCCTGGCCGAGGAGGGCCAACGCACCAGCCGCTTGTGCCAGCCCGGCAGCGTGTCGGCAATGTCGTCGCCGACGAGGAAGCCATCGCGGGCGAGCCCGATCGCGGGCTCGAGCAGTTGCGCCAGCGTGAACCGGCCCGAGCCATATTTTTCCAGGGCCAGCGCAAGACCCGCGACGGTGCCGGGCACGCCGACGCCGAGCGCGGAATCCCGCGACTTCGCCGCATCGGGCTTGCCGTCGGCGCCGAGGAAAATCTGCGGCGTGGTCGCAGCCGGCGCGGTCTCGCGATAATCGATCGTGATGTCTTCGTTGCGCTCGCTCGAATGAATCACCATGAAGCCGCCGCCGCCGATATTGCCGGCGCGCGGATAGGTCACGGCCATCGCAAAGCCGGTCGCGACCGCGGCATCGACGGCGTTGCCGCCGCGCCGCAGGATGTCGGCGCCGACCTGCGCGGAGATTTTCTCCTGCGCCACCACCATGCCGTGTTCGGCGGGAACGGCATGCACCGTGCCGAGCGCGGGCGGCACATAGGCCCGCCGCGCATCCTGCGCAGTCGCGGCCGGAAGTCCGAACGCCAGAGTGGCAAGGAAGGCGAAAAATGTCCGCCGTGTCGAGAAAGACGACATCATCAAACTTCCGCAATGGCCATGGGCAGTTCACATGCAGCGCGGCAATCTATACGGTTTGCCCCGACAGAGGCAAAACTGTTCGTGATGAGGATTATGGAGTGACGACGATCGCCCCGGATGCGCGCATCGCCGGCGCGCAGCGGACCTATCCGCCGCGCGGCGCCGTGGTCAGCTGGATCTTCTTCGACTGGGCCGCGCAGCCTTATTTCACCCTGATCACGACCTTCGTGTTCGCGCCCTATTTCGCCACCGGCATTGCGCCGAATCCCGCCACCGGGCAATCGCTGTGGGGCTTTGCGATGGCTGCCGCGGGCCTCGCGATCGCGCTGATGTCGCCGGTGTTGGGGGCTATCGCCGATGCTTCGGGCCGCAGGAAGCCATGGATCGCCGGATTCGGTGCAGTGCTGGTGCTGGCATCCTGCACGCTGTGGATCGGCAAGCCCGGCGATCCCTCGATCATTCCGCCACTGCTCACCGCGGTCGCGCTCGCCAGCGTCGGCGCGGAATTCGCCACTCTCTTCAACAATGCGATGATGCCGACGCTGGTGCCGCCGGAGCGGATCGGCCGGCTCTCCGGCACCGGCTGGGCGACGGGTTATGTCGGCGGCATCGTCAGCCTGGTCATCGTGCTCGGCCTGCTCGCAGCCAATCCCGAGACCGGCCGCACGCTGCTCGGTCTCACGCCTCTGTTCGGGCTTGATCCCGTCAGCCATCAGGGCGACCGCGCCGCCGGACCGTTGACCGGGCTTTGGTTCATCATTTTCGTGACGCCGATGTTCCTGTTCACACCCGACTATCCGGCGAAGCGCCCGGTGCGCGAGGCGCTGCACGAAGGCCTGTCGGAGCTGAAGCAATCGATCAAGGGGCTGCCGCAGCAGAAATCGCTTGCCGCGTTTCTGCTCGCCAACATGATCTACACCGACGGTCTGGTGTCGCTGTTTGCCTTCGGCGGCATCTATGCGGCTGGCACGTTCGGCTGGCACACGATCCAGATCGGCACGTTCGGGATCATGCTCGCGATCGCCGGCGCGTTTGGCGCCTGGTTTGGCGGCAAGCTGGACGATCGCTTCGGGCCGAAGCGCGTGATCGCCGGCAGCATGCTGATCCTGCTGCTGGCGCTGGCGGCGATCCTGCTGGTCGACAAGGATTCGATCTTCTTCATCAAGGTCGCGCCGCCCGCGCCCGGCGGTGCATTGTTCGCCGCTGCGGCTGAGCGCGCTTATCTGGTGCTGGGCTGCTTGATCGGTGCAGCCGGCGGCCCGCTGCAAGCCGCCTCACGCACGCTCCTGGTCCGTCTCGCACCGAAGGACCGCATCGCGCAGTATTTCGGTCTGTTCGCACTGACGGGAAAAGTGACGTCCTTCATCGGCCCGCTGCTGATCGGCGTAATCACCGCGGTGACGGCGAGCCAGAAGGCCGGCATGGCCGTTCTGGTGGTGTTCTTCGTCGCGGGGTTGGCGCTATTGATGCGGGTGCGGGAGTAGCCACGCTACCGCGATTCATTCCCGTCATTGCGAGGAGCGAAGCGACGAAGCAATCCAGGTTTTCTCCGCGGAAAGATTCTGGATTGCTTCGCTGCGCTCGCAATGACGAATTCGATCGAATGGCCCGTATGCCAATCCATCAGTGCCTGAAATGCCGCGTGCCCGTGAACACCATGGCGATGCCGTGCTCGTCGGCGGCCTTGATGACCTCGTCGTCGCGCATGGAGCCGCCGGGCTGCACCACGGCGGTGGCGCCGGCCTCGATGCAGGCGAGCATGCCGTCGGCGAACGGGAAGAACGCATCCGACGCCACCACCGAGCCCTTGGTGAGCGGTTCGGCGAGCTTCAGCTCGGCGGCCGCATCCTGAGCCTTGCGTGCCGCGATCCGCGCTGAATCGACCCGGCTCATCTGGCCGGCGCCGATGCCGACGGTGGCGAGATCCTTGGCGTAGATGATGGTGTTGGACTTGACGTGTTTTGCGACACGGAAAGCAAACTTCAGGTCGCGCATCTCGGCATCAGTGGGCGCGCGCTCCGTGACAACCTTGAAGGTCATGTCGTCGACCACGGCGTTGTCGCGGCTCTGCACGAGGAGACCGCCCGCCACCGTCTTGGCGGTGAGGCCCGGCGCGCGCGGGTCGGGCAGGCTGCCGGCGAGCAGCAGGCGCAGGTTCTTGCGCGCACCGATGATGGCGATCGCCTCCTCGCTTGCGTCAGGTGCGATGATCACCTCGGTGAAGATTTTCGTGATCTCGCGCGCGGTGTCGGCATCGAGCGCGCGGTTCATCGCGATGATGCCGCCGAACGCCGAGGTGGAATCGCAGGCCAGCGCCTTGCGATAGGCACTGACCAGGTCGGAGCCCTCCGCGACGCCGCAGGGATTGGCATGCTTGACGATGACGCAGGCCGCGGTGCGCTTGGCGTCGAACTCGCCGATGCATTCATAGGCGGCATCGGTGTCGTTGATGTTGTTGTAGGAGAGCTCCTTGCCCTGGAGCTGCCGCGCGGTGGAGACGCCCGGCCGCTTGTCGGGGGTCGCATAGAACGCCGCGGTCTGGTGCGGATTCTCGCCATAGCGCAGCGACTGGATCAGCCGGCCGCCGAAGGCGCGGAAATCGGGCGCGTCGATTTCGAGCTGGCGGTTGAACCAGTTCGAGATCGCGGCGTCATAGGCGGCAGTGCGCGCGTAAGCCTTGGCGGCAAGGCGCCGCCGCAACTTCAGCGTGGTCGCACCTTTGTTGGCGGCGAGCTCGTCGAGCACGGCCTGATAGTCCTGCGCCTCGACCACGACGGCGACGTCGTCATGATTCTTCGCCGCGGCGCGGATCATCGCGGGGCCGCCGATATCGATGTTCTCGATGCAATCCTCGAAGCCCGCGCCTTTGTCGACGGTCGCCTCGAACGGATAGAGATTGACGACGAGGAGATCGATCGGCGCGATGCCATGCGCCGTCATCGCGTCCGCATGGTCCTTGTTGTCGCGGATCGCGAGCAGGCCGCCATGCACCTTCGGATGCAGCGTCTTGACCCGGCCATCCATCATTTCCGGGAAGCCGGTCAGTTCGGAGACGTCCTTCACCTTGAGGCCGGCCGCGGCGATCGCCTTCGCGGTGCCGCCGGTCGAGACCAGCTCGACATCGTGCGCGGCAAGCGCCTTCGCGAATTCGATCAGGCCAGTCTTGTCGGAAACGGAGAGAAGGGCGCGGGTGACGCGGCGGGGATGGTCAGTCATGAGCAAGATCCTCTGTCTGAAGGAGTGTCTATGCCCAGGCGCGCGGCTTCTCAGTCTCGCGCTTCCCGATGGTGCTCCATCCAAGGTCGCCAGTCGCGCGAGCGAGGGCTCGATAGCAGTTTTCGGTCGCTTTCACAACGTTCAGATCGGGCCGAATCACATGCGTCTACAGCGGAAGTTCCGGCTCCCGCCGCGCATTTCTGCGGGCATTCGTGATCGCCGGCGAGGCGGTGGAGCGGACAAAACTCCAGCGGATCGAGGGCGCCTGCCGCGCATCCTGACGGATCACGATCTGCGCGGTGCGGCGCGGGCCGTCATTGCCGGCCAGGGATACGCTGTCCTCCAGCTCGACCTTGTCGTCGAGCGCCTCGAAGGTCCAGACGTCGCGGTTCGGCAGCACCAGCATGACGCCGCGGGCGTCGGACAGCCGGCTCGCCTTCACCGCCGGGTGCAGATGGAATCGCAGCGCGAAATCGGCATCCGGACCCTTGAAGCGTCCGCCTTGCGGCGGCGACAGCGTGTCCTCGCCGTCGATGCGTGCGCCGTCATCGGCGATCATCAGCACGCGGCGGTGGATCGCGCCAAATTTTGTGAGGTAGCCGTCATGCGACGTCGTGAGCAGCGTGCCATTCTGCACGATTTCGCGATAGCTCTCGACCTCGACGGGGCCGCTGGTGACCGGAGCACCGTGCAGCAGCCGCTTCATCGCCGACATCTCCACGAACTGGCATGACGAGGTGTCGTGATAGGTCAGCGTCGAATGCGCCGCCGTGCCGCGTGCGAACGGCCGCCAATTGTCGCGGCCCGTGGTCGGCATGCCGCAATTGGTGACGATGCGGCTGATCCCGGAGGACAGTTCGAACGACAGGCAGCCGGCATGGGCGTCATGGCTGACGCCGGCCGCCGGCGGCGGGCCGGTGTCGATGATCAGCGTGGTCTGGCCGGCATCGAGGCGCTGGAAACCGGTATGCGGCATGTTCGACATCGGCGCGCCGTGGGTGTCGTCATAGGCAAGCAGCGTCGCGAGCAGGTCCGAGGGCGTCGCGCTCATGCCGTTGAACAGCGCGAAATTGCCGTCGCCGTGGCGGAAGAAGCGGAGCATCGGCATCATGCGATCGATCGCATTGAGCAGCGCGGGCGGCGGCGCGATGTTGCGCGCGGCAAAGGTCTGCCGCAGCGGCAACAGGTCGATCAACAGCTCGATCAGCGCGCCCGGGTTGCGCGAGACATGCCCGCCGTCGGGCAGGATCTGCCGCTGCAATTCATCCGAGAGCTTTTTCGAGGTGCTGCGGATGTGACTTGCCTGGTTGGCGAGGCACAGCGCCGCATAGCACAGCGCGATCAGCACCTGGAGCTTCGGCACTCCGTCGGGAATGTTGACCATGGTGTAGCGCAGCAAGCGGATCTCGCGTGCCAGCGCGCGCAGATAGCGACGATAGAATTTGTTATCGGTATCGTTGAGCACCAGCGGCGCCTGCGACAGCAGGGAGATCACGCGTCGCGCCAGCACGTCGGCGCGTCGCGCGACGGGACGGCGCTTGCTGGCGGGGTTGCCGATCCAGTCCTCGATCAGCGAGCGCGCATTCGCGCGCGTCAGCGCGGTGTCGGCGGCGCGCAAATGGCGCAGCCAGCCGAAGCCGAGCAGCGCAACCTCCCAATCCTCCGACGGCGGCTCGAGATCGAAGATCGAGCGGCCGTGGCAATTGACGATCTTGCCGGCGAAGACGAAGCGGCCGGCATAGATCTCGGCGGCGCGGGTCGCATCCGCGGTGCGCAGATCATGCGGCGCGATGATCAACCGGTCGGCGCGGCCGGGCCAGACCCGCGACAGGGCGACGGAACCGCCGCTCGCGCGCGCGAGCATGTTCCGCGCGAAGCGGTTCATCACCAGCGTCGAGATACGTCTGCGTTGAGCGACCGACACGCCTTGCCTTGATGGGGGAGAGGATTCCGACGAATCCTTATTAATCCCAAAATCGGACGGCCGACACCACCTTGAACGACGCGAATCAGCGCCGTGGTTGCAAAATCCAGTGCAAAATCAGGATTTAACGAGCCGGGCCGCGAAAAATCCGTCGAGCCCGCCGAGCTTGGGATCAGCGTTTGGCAGATGGCTGGGCAGAGTGCGCAGATCGCCCTCGGCGGTGACGATCTCGCTGAGTCCCGACACCTCGGACGCATCGATCGGAACCCGGCGAAGCCCAGGCTCTGCTGCCAGCAGCGCGGCGACCGCATGCTCGCCCTCTTCGGGTTCCAGCGAGCAGGTACAGTAGACCAGCGTTCCGCCGGGCTTGAGCAGCGAGACCGATTTTTGCAGCAGCCGCCGCTGGAGCGCGGTCATTGCGGCGATGTCAGATTCCTGCCGAAGCCAGGATACGTCGGGATGGCGGCGGATCGTCCCGGTCGATGTGCAAGGCGCATCAATGAGGATGCCGTCGAAGCCATCGGCAGGGCCGGACCATTCCGCGGCGTCGGCGACGACGGTCTCGGCCTGGAGCGACAACCGCGTCAGATTCTCGCGCAGGCGCGCCACCCGGGCGGGCGAGCGGTCGATGGCGGTGACATAGGCGCCGGCTTGCGCCAGTTGCGCGGTCTTGCCGCCGGGAGCGGCGCAGAGATCGGCGATGGATTTGCCCTTGATGTCGCCGAACAGCCGGGCCGGCAGCGCAGCGGCGGCGTCCTGCACCCACCATTGTCCTTCGGCGAAGCCGGGAAGCATGGTCACTGCGCCGTGCAGCACCGTACGAACCGATCCGGTCGGCAGGACTTCGCCATGGAGGCGGCTCGCCCATTGCGCGGCGTCCGACTTCACAGTCAGATCCAGCGAAGGATCGTGGCTGAGCGCGAGCGCCATGTCTCTTGCGACTGTTTCGCCGTAGTGCGCGCGCCAGCGCGCGACCATCCAGGGCGGCAGGTCCAGCGATTGTGCGGCAACCTCGTCCACCAGCGCTTTGCCCTCGCGGGCGCAACGGCGCAGCACGGCGTTGACGAGGCCGGCATAGCGCGCGGCGCGCCGGTCGGATTGCACGAGGCGAACGGAGAGATCGACGGCCGCGTGATCGGGCACGTCCATCCAGAGGATCTGGGCGGCGCCGATCAACAGCGCGCTCTGCGCGCGCGGCGCGTCGGAGGGAATGCCCTTGTCGAGCAGGCGGGACAGCACATGGCCGAGCGTGCCGAGCCGGCGCAGCACGGTGGCGACCAGGCGGCGCATCAGCGCGCGGTCGCGGTCGGGGAGCGTCTTCAGTCCGGGATGGGCGCCGCTGCCGTCGAGCTGCTCGTCAAGCGTGCGGTGCTTTTGCAGCACGCCGTCGACGATGTCGGCGGCAATCCGCCGCGCCGCGAGACCGGGCACTTCGGATGGAGGAGCGAAACGTTGAGAAGGCATGCGGAAACAAGGTTCTGAGCGAGCGGCAGTTCGCCGTAATGGGCGCATGCCTTGAGGAGGTGATCTCTGGCACGCGAATATGCCAAATGTAAGAATCGCTTCCGGGTTTTTCAGCCCTTTCAGAGCCATTTCAGGAATGCGTTATTGGGCGTCGCGTCGCGGGCCGCCCCGCGCTAGAAAGCCGACGATGAGTGACCAGCCTTCCGTTCCCGACCGCAAGCAGCTCACGCCGGCCGCCCAGCGTGCGCTGGCCGAGGCCGAAGCGCGACGGCAGGCTGCGGCAGTCCGAGCCAAAAACGACGCCCAGGCGGCGCCAAAGGAGTTGCAGGGGCCAAAAGGACCCGAGCCGACCCGCTATGGCGATTGGGAGCGCAAGGGCATCGCTTCCGACTTCTGAAGCTTGTCTTTTGAGGCTCGCTTGCCGGACTGCCCGACTCAGCCCTAGCGTGCGCGGATGTCGCGTTTCGATCCAAGCCACCCATATCGGCCTTCATACAGCGGCTCGCCGTTCGGTCGCCGTTTCTCGGGGCTGTTGCCGTGGATGTTCGTGGTCGGTGTTGTCGCGGCGATTGTGCTCACCTTCCGCGACGGAACGAACTGGCTTGTCCCGCACGTAGACGACGGTCGCACCGGCGATGCCGAGATCGTGCTCCGGCAGGCCGGCCATCCCGATCGTCGCGAGCCGGTCGACGTCATCCGGACTATCGACGGCGACACCTTCCTTGCGCGCGTGCATCAACGCGATGGCCGCGATCTCGTCGCGCGCGTTCGCCTGCGCGGCATCGATGCACCTGAGATGAAAGCCTCCTGCCAGGAAGAACTCGACAAGGCTGAAGCCGCCGCTGCCGCGCTCCGCGACCTGCTCGGCCAAGGTGGCGTGACGATCACCAATCTCGGACCTGACAAATACGGCCGCGTTCTCGCCGACGTCGCGACCAGTCGAACCGACAACGTTTCGGCGGCGTTGCTCGCGGGCGGTTACGCACGGAGCTACAATGGCGGCCATCGCGACGGCTGGTGCGCGCGGAGCTGGCGCTTCTGGTGACGAAAAAGCCGCGTCGAAAGACGCGGCTCTTGTTGTCTCGCCCTGATGCCGGCGATCAGCGCGTCACGACCACCGTCGTGCCGACCGAGACGCGGCTGTAGAGATCGGTGATGTCGTCGTTGAGCATGCGGATGCAGCCATAGGAGACGAAGCCGCCGATCGAGCCCGGCACGTTGGTTCCGTGGATGGCATATTCACCGCCGGACAGCGTCATCGCCGCGACGCCCATCGGATTGCGCGGCGAGCCGCCCGGGATGACGTCCGGGATGCTCGGCTTGTCGCGCTTCACTTCGGCAGGCGGCGCCCAGGCCGGATTGCGGTACTTGCCGTCGATGCGGGTGGTGCCGGCCCACTGCTTGCCGGACTTGCCGACGCCGACCGGGTAGCGCACGGCGTGGCCGTTATCGAGGACGAGATAGAGCCGACGCTCGTTGGTTTTGACCACGATGGTGCCCGGCGAATAGTCAGCCAGGTGCGTCCCCACCATTTCCGGCCGTGCCTGCGCCGCCGTCGACATCAAGACCCCAGCCCCGACGGTGGCGGCCAGCGCCACAGCAATCCTCATCGACATCGATTTTCCCCTTGCCCCGAACGGACCGTCCAAAATTACGCAAAACCGGCAATCGCCGGCCCGCCAAGTCCTTGTTGCAAGTCCTTGTTACAGGTCCTTGTCAGGGAACATTCTTAACCGCGCCTGTTAACCGGATGGTTTCCACGCACGGCCGCCAAGGGCCGGCCAGCAGGGGGAACAAAGGAAATGTTCGAAACAAAGTAAATGACCTGAAAACAACACTCAGCCGGAAAGATGCCCGGGCGCCGGGTCGCGGCCTGACAAGTGCGTGAGGATGTGAACGGCGGTTGATGCCGGAGACGCTAACGCGGCGATGCGGTCTCGTGTCCCGGACGCGGCGCAGAGGTGCGACGCAGAGCCAGGATCCAGGACGCCACAGAGTCTGCTGTTGCGTGGGCCGCGGCTCAGCAGCGCACCGCTAAAGAGCGCTGCGCTGCGTCCGGGGGCACGAGACTGCCTTACGCCGACTTCTTGTTCTGCCGGTTCTTGACGAGGTCGTCGACCACGCCGGGATCGGCCAAGGTCGAGGTGTCGCCCAGGCTGCCCGGCTCGTCCTCGGCGATCTTGCGCAGGATGCGGCGCATGATCTTGCCGGAGCGGGTCTTGGGCAGGCCGGGCGAGAATTGGATCTGGTCGGGCGCAGCGATCGGGCCGATCTCCTTGCGCACCCAGGTGACGAGCTCCTTGCGCAGATCCTCGGTCGGCTCGATGCCGGCCATCAGGGTCACATAGGCGTAGATGCCCTGACCCTTGATGTCGTGCGGGTAACCGACCACGGCGGCTTCCGAGACCTTCTCATGCGCCACCAGCGCGCTTTCGACTTCGGCGGTACCCATGCGGTGGCCGGAGACGTTGATGACGTCGTCGACGCGGCCGGTGATCCAGTAATAACCGTCGGCATCGCGCCGGCAGCCGTCGCCCGTGAAATACTTGCCCTTGTAGGTCGAGAAGTAAGTCTGCTCGAAGCGGGCGTGGTCGCCATAGACCGTGCGCATCTGGCCCGGCCATGACCGCGTCAGACACAGATTGCCTGATGTCTCGCCGTCCAGCACGTTGCCGTCGGCGTCGACGATCTCAGGCACCACGCCGAAGAACGGCTGCGTCGCCGAGCCCGGCTTGAGCTTGGTGGCGCCGGGCAGCGGCGTGATCAAAATGCCGCCGGTCTCGGTCTGCCACCAGGTGTCGACGATCGGGCAGCGGTCGTCGCCCACGACGCGGTGATACCACTCCCAGGCTTCCGGATTGATCGGCTCGCCGACCGAGCCGAGCAGGCGGAGGCTGGCGCGCGAGGTCTTCTTCACGGGCACGTCGCCGCTCTGCATCAGCGCGCGGATCGCGGTCGGCGCAGTGTAGAAGATGTTGACCTTGTGCTTGTCGATGACGTTCCAGAACCGCGAATTATCCGGGTAATTCGGCACGCCTTCGAACATCAGTGTGGTCGCGCCGTTAGCTAGCGGTCCGTAGAGAATGTAGCTGTGGCCGGTGACCCAGCCGACGTCGGCGGTGCACCAGTAGATGTCGCCGTCGTGATAGTCGAAGACGTATTGATGCGTCATCGCGGCGAACACGAGATAGCCGGCGGATGTGTGCAGCACGCCCTTGGGCTGGCCTGTCGAGCCCGAGGTGTAGAGGATGAACAGCGGATCCTCGGCGTGCATGTGCTCGACCGGGCATTCCGTCGTCACCATTTTGGCGGCGTCGTGGTACCAGAGGTCGCGCGAGGGATTCATTTCGACCGCGCCGCCGGTGCGCTTGACCACGACGACCCAGTCGACGCCGTCTGCCTTGGCGAGCGCCGCGTCGACATTGGCCTTCAGCGGCACCTTCTTGCCGCCGCGCAGGCCCTCATCCGCGGTGATGATCACCTTGGACTGGCAGTCGTTGATGCGCTGGGCGAGACTGTCGGGCGAGAAGCCGGCAAACACCACGGAGTGAATCGCGCCGATCCGCGCGCAGGCCAGCATCGCGTAGGCCGCCTCCGGAATCATCGGGAGGTAGATGGTGACACGGTCGCCCTTCTTGACGTTCCGGGTGCGCAGGATGTTGGCCATCCGGCAGACCTCGTCGTGCAGCTCCTTGTAAGTGATGTGCCGGGATTGTGAGGGATCGTCGCCTTCCCAGATGATCGCGGTCTGGTTGGCGCGGCTGTGGAGATGCCGGTCGATGCAATTATGGGCGACGTTGAGGATGCCGTCCTCGAACCATTTGATCGAGATGTTGCCGGGCGCGAAGGAGACGTCCTCGATTTTGGTCGGAGCGTGCATCCAGTCGATGCGCTTGGCCTGCTCCGCCCAGAAACCGTTCGGGTCCGAGATCGAGCGGGCGTACATGTCCTTGTACTTGGCCTGGTCGACCCAGGCGCGCTTCGCCCATTCCGCGGGGACGTCGTAGATCTTCTCGGACATGTTTCCCTCCACATACGGCAAGCCGAGCACAGACCACGGGCGAGCCGACTTGATCGTTGAACCGATTATGCGTCGGGCTAACCGGACCCGACAAGGTGCACAAGCTGGACCTTCGGCGAGCAGTCGGCCATGCGGAGGATCAAGCCGCTTCGTGCGACTGTCGCAGTTTTGAAACAGGACGACGGGGGCTTTCGGGTCTTTACCGAGCTCCTCGGAATGGGCCGGCGCAGAGCGCCATGCTCCCGGCAGCGGTATTTAGAAACCGCCCTCACTGATTCGGGACTCGCAATGCGGTTCGGAACACCCTAAATGGCCAACCCGGGCCCAACGAGACCCCTTGGAACAAAAATCAGAACAGCGGCATTGACCGATAACAGACAGGGCTAAGGCATAAGACTATGATGGATCAGCAGAATCTCGGGACTTTGCGGCCCGCTTCAGCCGATCCTGCAGCCATTGCGCTGGCCAAAGCCCTCGGACAATGGCCGAAACCAGCCGGTTCCGGCCGTCCCAGCCCGAAAAAAGCGTTCGACACGGCGCCTGCGGCGACGGTCGAGGCCCTCGCCAAGGAACTGGGCCTGCGGCTCGGCGACCAGAACGAGCTGACCATTCGTCGCATCAGGCGCGGCAAGGGCTATTCCTTCGTGCGGCCCAACGGCGTCCACATCCGCGATGCCCGCACCATTCGGCGGCTGCATTCAATGGCAGTGCCGCCGGCGTATCGCGAGGTGCGCTACTCGGCCGATCCGAGCACGCATCTCCAGGCGGTGGGACGCGATGCCGCGGGCCGGCTGCAATATCGCTATCACGCCGATTGGGAGAAGGTCCGCGAGCAACGCAAGGCGCATCGCCTGGAGAAGCTCGTCGGCGCGCTGCCCAAGATCCGGCGCAAGGTCTCGGCGTTCCTCTCGGGCGACGAGCCGACCCGCGAGTTCGCGCTCTCCGCCGTCATCGAACTGATTGCGCGCACCGCGATCCGCCCCGGCAACGAATCCTATGCCCGTCTCAACGGCACCCGCGGCGCCACCACGCTGCTGAAGTCCAACGTCTCGCTGGAAGACGACAGCTTCGTGCTGACCTTCAAGGCGAAGGGCGGCAAGGCGGTGCGCAAGGAGTGCGACGCGGCCAAGCTCGTGCGCGCCATCGGGATTTTGCAGGGCGTTCCCGGCAAGCGCATGTTCCAGTATCGCGATCCCTATCGCATCGTGCGCGCGGTCAGCACCACGCAGGTGAACGCGTTTCTGCGCGAGATCGCCGGCATCAAGATCTCGCTGAAGGATTTCCGCACGCTGATGGCCTCTGCCGTCGTCGTGGAATCGCTGTCGCGGATCACGCCGGCGACCAGCCAGCGCGGCCGCAAGAAGCAGGTGCTGGAGGCGATCCGCGGCGCGGCCGATCAGCTCTCCAACACGCCGGCGATCTGCCGCAAGAGTTATGTTCACGATACCATCGTCACCGCGTTCGAGGACGGCATCCTCGAACGCTTCGCCGCGACCATGAAGGGCCAGCGCTCGCAGGCCAGGCGCGAGCAACTTTTGCAGCAGGTGGTGGCGACCGCGGCGGTCTGACCTGGCGTCGTTACGCCTTGGTGGAAACGCCGTTGTCGGGACCGGGATTGCTGCCCGCGGCTGCGGTCGTGAGTCGTCCCAGATAATGCGCCCATCCCGTCGCGTGTGCGGCAGCCTGTTCCTCGGTCGGCAGCCCGCTATGGGTCATGCGCAGCAATGTGCCGCCGTCGTGTTCGATCAGGTCGATCTCGATCAGGCTCGAGCCGGGCGGCACTTCCTGGCCGCCCTCCCATCCAAACGTGTAGGCGAGACGATGCACCGGCACGACTTCGCGGAACGCGCCGCGGGCAACGCCGCCGCGGGGGCCGATGCCTTTGAGCAGATACAGCCCGCCGGGATGTGGCTCCGTGGTCGCGTCGGAACCCATCCAGCTCAGAATCTTCTCGGGGTCGGTCAGGTAAGCGAAAACGGTGGCGCGTGGGGCGGCGATCTGGGTCTCGCGTCGCACTATGAACGGTTCGGTCATCGGCGATCATCCTGGGCTGACGCTGGGACATGGCGGCGCGCGAGCGGCCCGTCAAGGATTGCCCGTGACAAAGACCGCCTGCGTTCGTCATGATCGGGCCATGCACCTCTCGCCGACGCTCGCCTGGCTTATCGATGCCGCCGCCGATAGCACCGGGGCCGACCGCCTGCTCGCGGATCTCGGCGCACATCTGGTCGCCGACGGCGTGCCGCTTGCGGCAGGCAGCCTGACACTCGAGGTGCCGCATCCGCTGATCGCGAAGCGGACATGGTTGTGGCGCGCGGAGAACGGCCGGGTGATCGAGGCGCTCGGCTTCGCACCAGGCGGCCTCGCGCCCGACCCGCCCAACGATGCCGGCCGCCGCTGGCTGCGTGACATCGCGGGCGGTGAGGTGCACGAAGATTTGGTCGGACGGCCCGGCGGGCCGTTGCTCGGTTGGATTGGGCCGCGTCCGTTCACCGCGGACGAGACCGAGCAATTGCGCCAGGCCGCGCGCTTTGCCGCGACACCTCTTGCGGTGCTTGCCGCGCGTGCAACCTTGCGCGCGACGCTGGATGCATATCTTGGCAAGCGCAGCGCGGAGCGGGTGCTGGCGGCACCCCTTCGGCGCGATCTCGGCGAGACCATTCAGGCCGCGCTGCTCTATGCCGATCTGCGCAACTTCACGCTCCTGTCGGAAACCACGCCGCCTGCCGGCGTGATCGCGGCGCTCGATGCCTGGTTCGATCGCATCGCCGGCGCGGTTCACGCTTTCGGCGGCGAGGTGCTGAAATTCATCGGCGACGGCGTGCTCGCGATCTTTCCGGTGGTCGGGGCGTCAGCGCGCCAAGCATGCGATGCGGCTCTGCGCGCCGCGAGCGCAGCCGAAGCCGGAATGACGTATCTCAACGCGGAGCGCCGTGCCCAAAATCTGCCGCCGCTCGCGTTCGGCGCGGCGCTGCATCTTGGCGAGATGCTATGGGGCAATATCGGCGCGGCCAATCGGCTCGACTTCACGGCGATCGGCCCCGCCGTCAATCTCGCCAGCCGGCTCGAAGGATTGTGCAAGCCGCTCGGCAGAACCGTGCTGGTGTCGGGCGCGCTCGCCGTGGAGACCGACATGCCTCTTGTTGCGCTCGGATCGCATTCGCTGCGCGGCATCGCCGCGCCTTGCGAGGTGTTTGCGCTGCCGGAGAAACAAGCTCCGATATCGTAGCCCGCATGAGCGTAGCGACATGCGGGATCGCAGCAGTAGTCCCGGATATCGCTTCGCTCATCCGGGCTACAGCACCTAAGCCTACATCCCGCCCATCTTGCAGATGAGCTTCCATTCCTCGGCCGTCACCGGCTGCACCGACAGGCGCGAATATTTCACCAGTGCCATGTCGGCGAGCTTTTTCTCGGCCTTGATCGCGGCCATCGTCACCGGACTCTTCAACGGTTTGTCGGCCTTGATGTCGACGCAGACGAATTTTTCGGTCTTGTCGGTCGGATCCGGATAGGCTTCCTTGACGATCTCCGCGATGCCGACGACTTCCTTGCCCTCGTTGGAATGATAGAAGAACGCCTTGTCGCCCTTCTTCATGGCGACGAGATTCTGACGCGCGGTGTAATTGCGCACGCCGGTCCAGGCTTCGCCCTTGGCGCCTTTCGCCACCTGCTGGTCCCAGGACCACACCGATGGCTCGGATTTCACCAGCCAGTACGCCATGTTCATTCCTCTGCCTTGAAAGGTCGCGTCATGAGCCCCGAGATCGCAGCGTCGATCGTGCTTCTGCCGGTCAGGATCGATGCGACGGCCTCCGATACCGGCATTTCGATGCTTTGTGAAGCCGCGAGCTCGATCAATACCGGCGCGGTGAATTCGCCTTCGGCAAGCTTGCCGGCGGGCGGCTGCTCGCTGCGGCCAAGCGCCAGGCCGAGCGCGAAATTGCGCGATTGTGGGCTCGAGCAGGTCAGGATCAGATCGCCGAGGCCAGACAAGCCCGTGAGTGTTTCGCTGCGTGCGCCGAGCGCGCGGCCGAGGCGTGTCAGCTCGGCAAAGGCGCGGGTGGTGAGTGCGGCCTGGGCGGAAGCGCCGAGCTTGCGCCCGACCGCGATGCCGACCGCGATCGCGAGCACGTTCTTGGCGGCGCCGCCGATCTCGACGCCGCGGACATCGGTGGAGTGATAGGGCCGGAACGTCGGCGAGCCCAGCGCCTGCACCAGATGGTTGGCCAGCGTTTCTTCCCTCGCCGCCAGCGTGACCGCGGTCGGCAGGCCACGCGCGACATCGTCGGCAAAGCTCGGGCCCGACAGGATCGCCGGCTGCGCGTGAGGCGCGGCCTCGACGATCACGTCGGTCATGAATTTATGGGTGCCGTGCTCGATGCCCTTGGCGCAGGCAATGATCGGCACCGGTCTAGCCAGATGCGAGGCGAGCATGTTGACAGCACCGCGCAGATGCTGCGCGGGCACTGCGATCAGCAGCATATCCGCGCGCGCGGCGAGCGCCAGGTCGCTCGTGACGATGATCTCCGGAGCAAGCCGCACGCCGGGCAGCCGCGGATTGTCGCGGCTCGATGCGATCCGCGTCGCGTGCTCGGGATTGCGCGCCCACAGCGTCACGTTCCGTCCGGCCCGCGCCGCCACCATCGCCAGGGCCGTGCCCCAGGCGCCCGCGCCGATCACCGCGACAGATCGGAACGCTGTCATTGCTAAAATCCCGCGCGTGTCTTGCCGTATCCGGCCGGTGCCGTCGCGTTCGCATCGAGCAGCCAGCGCGCGCGAGGCTGTGCTTCCATCGTGTCGATCATGCCGAGCGCGAGACGTTCGGCGCCGGCCCAGGCGATCATCGCGCCGTTGTCGGTGCAGAGCGCCGGCGGCGGCATGATCAATTGTGTACCGGCTTTGCTCGCAACCTCATGCAAGGCGCCGCGGATCGCCTGATTGGCGGCAACGCCGCCGGCCGCCACCAGCGCACGTGGCGCACCGAACTGCTCGCGGAAGAGTTTCAGACCGACGCTCAACCGGTCGGCCGTGGAGTCGAGCACGGCGGCCTGGAAGCTCGCGCAGAGATCGCTGACGTCCTGCGGTGTGATCTCGGCCAACCGGCTCGCTTCGTTGCGCACCGCCGTCTTCAATCCCGATAGTGAGAAGTTGGCGTCGGGGCGTCCCTGCAGCGGCCGCGGAAACGCAAATCGCGCGGGATCGCCGCTGACTGCCACACGCTCGACCTGCGGCCCGCCCGGATAGGGCAGGCCCAGCATTTTCGCGACCTTGTCGAAGGCCTCGCCGATCGCATCGTCGACGGTGGTGCCGAGCCGCACATACTGGCCGACGCCGGTGACGGCAACGATCTGGGTATGGCCGCCAGAGGCGAGAAAAAGGCAATAGGGAAATTCGAGTGCGTCGGTCAGGCGCGGTGTCAGCGCATGCGCTTCCAGATGGTTCACCGCGATCAGCGGCGTGTCGTGCACCATCGCGACCGCCTTCGCGGTGGTGAGCCCGACGATGACGCCGCCGATCAGTCCCGGGCCTGCGGCGGCCGCGACACCGTCGAGCTGGGCGAAGTCGATGCCGGCCTCAGTCATGGCGCGGTCGATGATGCCGTCGAGCAGGTCGACATGGGCGCGGGCAGCGATCTCCGGTACCACGCCGCCGAAACGGGCATGCTCCTCGACCTGCGACCGTACGATATTGGACAGGATCTTGCCGCTGCCGTCAGGCGCACGCTCAATTACCGCCGCGGCGGTCTCGTCGCAGGTGGTTTCGATGCCCAGTACCAGCATTGGCGAATTGTTATTCAATTTGCGCCCTTCTCTCGCCCCTTGCGCTCATCCGCAAAGCAGAGTTCTGGTACGTCCGGTAGCATTCCGGGGTCGGCCAACGCAATCGTCACGCGCGGCCGTTCCTCGTGAAAGCGCCACCGCCACGTGGTTCGGGAACACAAGCGATGTCCATTCTTGTCACACGGCCGCATCCCGACAATGAGGCGACGTCGGAAAATCTGCGTGCACGGGGGCATGCGGTGCTGCTCGCGCCGGTGCTCAAGTTCGAGCCGGTCGCCTTCCGTGCCGAGAGTGAAACGAGCTACAGCGCCGTCATTGTCACGTCGGCCAATGCAATCCGTGCCGTCGCGCCGCAATTGCCGGACCTTGGTCTCCTGGAGCTGCCGCTGTTCGCGGTCGGCGAGCACACGGCCGCCGCCGGGCGCGATGCTGGCTTTGCCGAGGTGATCGTCGCCGGTGGCGACGGTGCTGCCCTGCGCGACAAGGTGATGCAGAGCGCGCGCGACAAGCGGCTGAAGAAAAAGGGCACGTTGCTCTATCTCGCGGGCGCGGACCTGTCGCGCGACCTCGGCGGTGAGCTGGGCGCCGAAGGCTTCAACGTCGTCACGCAGACGACCTACCGCATGGCGCCGGTCAAGCTGTTGCCGCGCGATGTCTGTGAGGGCTTTGCCGCCCATGGGATCGAGGCGGTGCTGCATTACTCCCGGCGCAGCGCGCGGGCTTTCCTGGAGGCCGCGCGCGCCGAAGGTGTCGAAATCTCGGCTCTGGCGATCCCGCAATGCTGCCTGTCCGAGACGGTCGCGGGCGTGCTGCGCGAGGCGGGTGCCTCGCAGGTTCTGGTGGCGGCGACGCCGGACGAAAATGCCTTGTTCGACACCTTGGAGCGTGCTTTGCGCACCCGTTTGGCGTAAGAGGTCGGGCCGAATCCGACGCAATCGGATCCGTTCGTTCAGGGCATGTAAGTGTGAGGAACCGTCACGATGGCCGACGACAAGCCTGAAGACGCAGGATTGGCTCCCGAGTCCGGCCGCGCCAAGCGCATCCCGCCCACCATCGACCTCCAGGCAACCGAGGTCTCGACCCAGCCGCAGGAGGTGGCGGGCGAGCCTGAGGCAGCGACCGAACAGGCCGCGCATGAGCAAGCCAAATCTGAAGAGGGCAAGTCTCAAGAAGAGAAGTCTCAAGAGGCAAAGTCCGAAGAAGCTCATGCCGAGCCGCAGCCCGAGCCTGCCGAGGAAGAATCTTCCGTTGCGTCCGCGTCGGTATCGCCGTCAATTTCACCCTGGGTTATCGCTCCGTTCTCCGGCGCCGTGGCAGCCGCCATTGTGATCGCGGTCGGCTGGATGCTGGGCTGGCCTGCGGTGCAGGCGCCGCCGGCTGCTCCACAAGTGACGGGCGCAACCGTCGAGGCGCTGAGCGGGCGCGTGGCCGCGGTCGAAGCCAAGGCGGGCAAGCCTGCCGCCGATCCGGCCATGGTGGCGCGGATCGATGCGCTGGAGAAATCGGCAACGATCCTGCGCAGCGACATCGCCAATCTGCGCGCACAATCCGACAAGACTGCGAGCGCCCTGAACGACGCGACATCGGCGCCGCGCGCTGCCGCGCCCGATCTTGCCGCTCTCAACGACCGCCTCGCGCAGCTCGAGCGTGCCAGCAAGACCGAACGTGCGGAACTCGCGCAGCAAAGCGAGAAGATCGTCGAAGCGAAGACGATGGACGACAAGCCGCTGCGCCACGTGGTGGCGGCGGCCCTGCTCGACGTCGCCGTTCGCCACGGCGACGCCTACGAATCGCAGCTCGCCGCCGCGCGGTCGCTGGCAGCAAAGCCGGATATGCTGAAGCCGCTCGACACCTTTGCTTCGTCAGGCATTCCGACGCCGGTCGCGCTCAGTCGCGAGCTCCTCAACATCGTGCCGAAATTGTCGCCGCCGGCGGAAGCTCCGGCCAGCGGCACCGGCATCGTCGAGCGCCTTCAGGCAGGGGCGTCGAAACTCGTCCGCATCGAGCGTACCGACGGGGTCGGCAATGATCGCGGCGCCATCGTCGCGCGGGTGACGGCTGCTGCGCTGCGCAACGATTTCGTCGAGGCACGGCGCGAGTTGAAGACGCTGCCGGAGGCCGATCGTGCACCGGCGCAAGCTTGGCTCGACAAGGCCGATGCGCGTGACGCCGCGCTCGCCGCCTCACGCAAATTCGCCGACGCCGCCATGGCGGATCTCGTCAAGCCTGGTCAATAAAGGTTCGCGCAACAATCAGCGCGTATAGGGATCGTCATGCTTCGCATCGTCCTCTTCCTCGTCCTGATCGCGCTGGCGGCGGCCGGCGCGGCCTGGGTTGCCGATCAGCCCGGCGATCTCGTCCTGACCGCAGGCAGTTTCCGCGCCACGACGACGCTTCCCAGATTCGTGTTCATGCTTGGCCTCTTTGCCGCGGCAGTCGTGCTGGTCTGGAGCCTGCTGACGATGGCCTGGCGCGCTCCGGGGCGTCTGCGCCGCCGTCGTCACGAAAAGCGTCATGATCGCGGTCGCCACGCCATCACCCACGGCCTGCTTGCGATCGGCCATGGCGACACCGCGCTTGCCCGTCGTCACGCCGATACCGCGCGGCGGCTGGCCGCAAACGATCCGCTCGCGCTTCTCTTGCATGCGCAATCGGCGCAGCTCGAGGGCAATCGCGACGAGGCCCAGCGGGTCTTCCGTGCCATGGCCGAGCGCGAGGACACGCGCCTGCTCGGCCTGCGCGGTCTGTTCATCGAGGCGCAGCGCGCCGACGACGCGGTCGGCGCGGTGATGATCGCCGAGGAAGCGATCAAGCTGTCGCCGTCTTCGACCTGGGCCTCGCATGCGGTGCTCGGCTTCCGCTGCGCGCGCGGCGACTGGAGCGGCGCGCTCGCGATCCTCGATTCGAATCTGTCCGCGGGTCTGATCGACAAGCAGGCCTATCGCCGCCAGCGCGGCGTGCTGCTCGCCGCACGCGCGCTGGAATTGGAAACGATGGACCGCGACGTCGCGCGCGAGAGCGTGATGCAGGCGGTCAAGCTCGCGCCTACCCTGGTCCCGGCCGCAGTGCTCGCCGCAAAATTCGAGAGCGAGGCGCACCAGGTACGCCGCGCCATGAAGCTGGTGGAAACCGCCTGGCTCGCCAATCCGCATCCTGATCTCGCGGATGCCTATGCGCATGTGAAGCTCGGCGATTCCGCGCGGCAGCGTCTGCAGCGGGTCGAGACGCTTGCGGCCAAAATTCCTGCCGACAAGGCCGGTTATGTCGAAGGCCAGCTGGCGATCGCGCGCGCCGCGATCGATGCGTCCGAGTTCGCCCGTGCGCGCGCGGTGCTGGCGCCTTACGTCAACGATCCGACCCAGCGCGTGGCGCTGCTGATGGCCGAGATCGAGCGTACCGAGCATGGTGACGGCGGCCGGGCCCGCGCCTGGACCTTGCGCGCGGTGCGCGCCCGCCATGATCCGGCCTGGACCGCGGACGGTTATGTCAGCGACCGCTGGCGTCCGGTGTCCCCGGTCACCGGCCGGCTCGACGCGTTCCAGTGGCAGACGCCGGTCGCTAGTCTTCCTTCCGACAGGGGCGCGATGATCGAATCCTCAGCCTTCGAGGAAGCCATGCTTGCGGCTCCGCCGCCGAAGCGGGTGACGGCGGCCCCGAGCGAAGGCCCGGCGGAACCGGTTGTCACGGCGCCGGATCCGGTGCCTGCCCCGCAGGACAATTCGCCGCCCCTTGAGGACAAGGAAATCTCAAAGGAAATCGCCGGGGAAACTGTCAAGGAAACAGCCAAGGAAGAGCCGGTCGTCACGCCCGCCGAGCCGGTCCAACAGGCCCCCGAGATCGTCGAATCATTGCCGGCGGCGGCACCGCCGGTGTTCCGGACCCGCGCCGACCTCGGCAAGCCCACACCAGCACCTATTCCCGCCGTTATCCCGATCGTCCGCGCCCCTGATGATCCAGGGATCGACGACGAGGGTCCGAGCGATGAATTTACGGAACAAATCGGCACGCCCAGGGACCACGCGAAGGCCCAGGCCGGCGGCTGGCGCGGATTCTGGTCTCGCTGGGGCGGGTGAGCGGCATTTGGGAGCCGGCGCCACCTTGCCAATTCGGGCCATGCCCGATATCAGGAGCGCGCGTAACGGGACCGGCCTCGCGCAGGCCCCGGCAAGGTTCGCCGCAATAGCTCAGTTGGTAGAGCACGTCATTCGTAATGACGGGGTCGGGGGTTCGAATCCCTCTTGCGGCACCAGCGCCCCAGCGTCCGGCCCGAAGATTTTGGTGGCGGAACGGACCTAAGTCGAGACGTTGCAGGGTTTTCTGTTCCAGGTCGAAATATCCCAAATCATGCATGAAGCTGACAATGCTTCGCGGCCCGCGTGCCGCGCGCTTTGGTCATTTGCCTTGGATTGACAGCGCGTCCGGACGGCCGAAACTAAAGGCAATGCGGCGGCGCGAGGCAGCATGCACGATATCCTGGTGGTTGGGCTCGTCGCGCTCACGAGCGGCGCCATTGGTCTTCCGTTCTCCCTGCTTCTGCCGTCGGACCAGTTTGCTGTGCGCTGGGCGCTCGCGCCGCCGCTTGGCTTCGGCCTTCTCGCCGCAGGAACCGCGGTCCTGTATCTCTCCGGCGTCGCTCCATGGGTGACGCTGCTTGCGATGGCAATCGCCGGTCTTGTCATTGCCGCCGCAATGCGCTTTCCGGCGCTGCGTCGGCGGCCCGAGCCATCGTTCGGACGCCGGCTTGCGATGGCGATAGCGGTCGCGGCGATTGCGATGGTGTGTCTTGCTCCCGGCTGGACCGGAGGCGCGCGCTTCCGCGTTTTCCAGGCCAACGTCTACGATCACATGCTGTACGTGGGCTCCTCGGTTTCGTATCGGGTGCTCGACCACGCAACCCTGGCAGTCCAGGGCGCCGACGAGGCCAACTCCAATCCAATTTCAGTGATGGCGCTGAAGTTCGTCGACTATCGCGGCGCCGTGTCGATGATCCATGCGGCAATCGCCGCCATCAGTCGCGGCGATGTCGTCGATTGCGCCTATCCGTATATGGTCGGCATGCAGCTCAACATGCTGTTTGCGGCGCTGTTCGTCTTTGTCAACGCGCTCTCGATGCGGCGCTGGCTGGGGTTTGCGTGCGCCGCGGCGCTTACGATCGGATTCTTCGAGCAGTACGTCTTCGACATCAACGCCTGGTCGCAGCTTGCGACGCAGCCGATCTTCCTGCTGCTGCTCGCATTCGTGGCTTTCGCCTTCGACCACAATCGCTTTGGGCAGATGCCCGGCTCGATCATGCGGTTGGGAGCGGTCTTTGCGGCCTTGATGACAGGCGCGTTCTTTCTCTACCCGGAATCGCTGACGATCTACGGTCCCGCCGCGGCGGTTGCGGCCGCGATGGGCTCCTGGCAACGCGCCTCGCGCAAGGCCTTGCCCGTGGCTGCGTCAGGCTTGGCGGCGGGTGTGGGAATATCGCTGCTCGCGTGCATCCCGCTCTGGTCCGGCACGGTTGCCTATGTCGTCCGCCAGCTGAGTCATGCAGCGATCAACCCGCCCGACTGGTGGAAGTACTATCAGCGTTACCTATTTGGCAGCGACGCGAACTTTCTCGCTGTCATCGCCAGTCCCGACAGTCGTATCGGAGAACTGGCGAACGCCTGGTTCTCATTGCCCGTCGAATCCGCGCTTGCGGGTCTCGGCCTCTATGCGGTGCTGCCGTCGGCGGGTTGGCCCGCCGCGGTGGCGGTCGCGTGGAAATTGCTGCTCTATGGCTTTCTGTTCGTGCTGTTGAGGGGGATTGCAAGAACAGCGTGGACGATCTGGCGCGCCGATCCGGACGGAAGCGCTGCTCGACTCCTGGCAGGCAGCCTTGCCGGATGCCTCGTACCCATTGCCATCCTCGCGGCCGGTCATGGTTGGGCCGCGGGCAAGGGCCTGGCCATGGCGATGCCGATGCTCTTCACTCTTGTCGTTGCTCCCTTGGCTCCCTTGGCTGCGAAGCAGTGGAATCCAAGCGCCGTTGCCGCCGTTGCCGTCGTCGTGGCTGTTCACCTCGGCCTCGGCATATTGCGGCCGCTGCTGGTGATGCAAGCGGTGGGCGCGGGTCTTCCGGGTCTTCCGACCGCCGCCGCGCAGGTCAACGCGCAAAAGGCGACGTCTCTCGACTGGGACTACAATCGCCTGTCGGCGGACATCAAGAGCTGCAACGGACTCGTCATCGATGTTGCGAATCCGATGATGCACAATTTGTTGCGCCGGCTCGCAGCGGAGCTTCGTGTGCCTTGGGCGGCGCCGCGAATCATGTCCTGGCCCGACAGCGCGGGGCGGCCGTATTTTCCCGAAGGCTTTGAAAAGTTCGACTGTCTGGTGGCGTCCGGACGGCTCACGGCCAATCCGGGGCAGCGGCTGATATCCGTGGCCACAGACCGGTCTTCGCGCGAATTCATGGATGGGCAACGCAATGTGCTTGAGGTCGGCGCAGAAGCTCCGCCGGGGATCGCAACGCGCGGCCTTTTCGGCAAGGAAATGACCCCTGGCGGTGCGCTTCAATGGGCATCGCCGAACGCGCGCCTCGAGATTCCGAACAAGCCTTTGATACCGGCGCGCACGTTGAAGCTCGAATTGTGGCCCATGCCGATCTCCGGAAACGAATTCCTGGTCAAGATCAATGGACGTGAGATCTACAAAGGCGTCGTGCCCGCAGGCCCGTTGTCATTTCCGTTGGATCGATTCGCAAGCGACGAGACGCTCGTGGTCGAATTGGACACCAACGCCGTCACGCATTTTCCGGGCGATCCCCGTGGTCTCGGTTTTGCGATCCGGGAGCTGAGCGTTCGGCGGTAGCCGATGAAGATGCGAGGGATGCCGCCGGCGTGATTCGCGTCACATTACCCCGAGCGCGGCTCCCCTAGTGTCCAGCTCACGCCAAACACGGGGAGATTTCATATGCGCAAGATCATTCTGGTGGCCACCATGGTGCTGGTCTCTGCCTCTGCCCAGGCCGGAGGCCCGCGCAGCCTGTCGCTGTCCGCGGTGAGCGAGCCGGCTTCGGTTCAGCAAACGGCGCCGGCGCTTGCTGCCGCGCCGACGCAGGTGAGCGAAGCAGCGCCAGTCGCCGAAGCTCCGAAATATCTCGATCGCCCGCCGGCGGTTTCGCTCACTCCGCCTGCGGCGGCCGCCACACCCACACCGACGACCACCACGACCTCAGCGCCCGCGACGACGACCCAGCCCGCCGCGAAGACGACGGCCAAGGCGGATAAACCGAAGCACAAGCGCGCCTGGACCGAAGGCCGCATCATCAGCGAGCTGCATCGCCACGGCATCTACTGGTAAGATGCCTGCTCTCAAAAAGCATATGGCCGGGAAAAGCCCGGCCATGACGCAAGAGTTTGGATCGGACTGACGCGTTACTGCGAAACCGTCTGCACCACGCTCCCGATCGGACGCGCGCTCGAGGTCGGCACCTTCAGGTCCTTCAGCAGCGCCTCGTCATATTCCGGCAGCGTCTGGAAGGTCGTCTTGGCCTTCATCTGCACGATCTTGTAGCCGCCGGCCTTGAGACGCGCGAGCAGCGCCGGCATGGCTTCGCCGGTGTGCTTCTGGAAGTCGTGCATCAGGATGATGCCCTTGCCGAGCTTGTCGAGCCTGGTCATCACGGTCTCGATGATCTTCTCCGGCGTCGCGCCCTTCCTGAAGTCGAAGGAGTCGATGTCGGTCGAGAACATCGCGACGTTGCGAGTGCCGAAATAGCTCACGATCGCCGGATTGTGCTGAAGCTGCGGGAAGCGGAAGAACGGTGCGGGATTGGTGCCGAGCGCAAACCTCACTGCGCTGAAGCCCTTCTCGACCTCGTCCTTGGCCATTTGCTCCGTCATCTTCTTGCCGTTCAGATTGACGTGCGACCAGGTGTGCGCGCCGACCGTGTGGCCCTGGGCCAGCACCTGACGCAGGATTTCCGGATGGTAGGTCGCATGCTTGCCGACCGAGAAGAATAGCCCCTTGGTGCATTCATCCGCGAGCGCCTTCAGCACGGCGGGCGTATTGACCGGCCAGGGGCCGTCGTCGAAGGTCAGCACGACCTCTTTGTCGGTGAGGAAGTCGAACTGCTTGAAATGATCGAAGCCGAAGCCCGGACCGCCGGTGGTGTCGATCTCGACCACGCGGGAGACGCCGAGCGCGTTGGGATTGGCGCAGGTCGATTTCTGCTGAACCGGCATCGGCGCGGGTGCGGGCGCCGGGGCGGCTGCCGGCTTGGCCGCAATCGCCGCCGTGGTCGCGACGTCGTCCTTGGCGGCGAGCTTCGCCTGTGCCGGCAATGGATCGGCGGCACGGGCGGCAATTGTCTTGGGAGCGGCCTGGTCGGCGCGCGAGGAATAATAAAACCAACCGCCGGCGGCAATCACGACCGCCGCAACTACACTGGCCAGCATCAGGCCCAACGCATTACGCATCGCCATTCTTTCCAATTACGCAACCAAACCGGCGGAATTTCCCGCTCGCCGAGCCATTAATGCGAAGGAACAGTTAACGTGACACCAACACGGCAGCGGATACGAAGGAATTTCAGCGAGGTGCGCCAACGTGACCATAGTCACAGAGGGTGGGCCTCCCGTGACCGTCATCACAGTGGAAACTGTTTTGCTGGAGCATGATCGATCCCATCAACAACGGGCCCGCTTCCAGCGGTGCCAATGGGAGCTTCAAATGACCAACTCGCTGAACACCAAGTCTCTGAACACCAAGTCTCTGAACGCCAAGTCCTCGAGTAGCAAGATCCGCGACATCAGCCTGGCTCTGGGCTTTGCCGCCATCCTCTCGATCGCCTCGACCGGCTCGAGCTTCGCCTTCTCGTCCGAAGCGCAGCAGCAGTGCACTGGCGACGCCTTCCGTCTGTGCTCGTCGGAAATCCCGAACATCCCGAAGATCACGGCGTGCATGATGAAGCATCGTTCGGATCTGAGCGCCGGTTGCCGCACCGTGATGGACAAGGAACTCGCCAAGGGCGGCGCGTCACGCAAGGTCGCTGACGCCCAGGACAGTCAGTAACAGCAACGATCGCTCGTTGCGTCGGTTAGCTCCCCTCGCGATGTGCCCCGGCGTGAATGCCGGAGCCACGCGGCGGCGCAGGCCCGCCTGTCAATAAAGCCGTTGCGGCTTCGGGATCGTCGCTCTAGCTTCCCCCGCACATCTTCCGGGTAAGAGGCATTACGCGATGACCAGATTTCTTTTCATCATTCCATTGATCCTGTTTGCATCGGCTGCGTCAGCGCAGCAGCCCGGTCACGACGCCTGCGCACGCGACGTCACGCGCTTCTGCCGCCCGGTGATGAACAATGGCGATCAGGCTGTGCTCGCCTGCCTCAAGCAGAACCGTACGCGGCTCACCAAAGGCTGCGACAAGGTGCTGACGGATCACGGGCAATAAGGCGTCGTTACGGACTCGCAAAATCCTACGTGCTGCTTCCCGCCGCAGTGGCGACCACGGGCAGCACCTCACTTGCGGCCTGGTCCGGCGTCTCCTCTTTCCAGCGCACCGAGCCGAACGGACGCTCGAGCATGCGGCGGATCCGCACCGGATCGGGGCCGACGTGGAAATCGATCGCCTCCTGATGCAGCGCGCGTTCGGACTGGGTTGAACGGTTGCGCTGGCGCAGATAATCGAGCCAGGTCGGGCAATGATAGCGCTCGGTCCACAATTCGGGATCGGCGATGTCGCGCGCGATCGACCAGCCATAGGCGCCGTTGCGCTGCCGAGAGAGCTGCACGTCCTGCATCACGTTGTGAAAGGCGCGCGCGTTCTCTTGGGCGACGCGGTATTCGATCTCGACCACCAGCGGCCCGCTGCGTGCCGTGAGCGACAGCTTGACTTCAGGATCGGCCAGCACGTCGGCGTCTTCGTTACGGGCGCCGACGCGCGGCATCGTGAGCCAGATCCCCAGCACCGGCGAGATCAGCATCAGCCCGGCGGCCGTCAGCAGCGCGACCTCGACGCCGGCATAGTCGGTGAGATGACCCCAACCCCAGGCGCCGATCGCGATGCCCCCGGAAATCGAGGCCTGGAACGCCGCGAGCGAGCGGCCCGCGACCCAGCGCGGCGCCGAGAGCTGCACGCCGATATTAAACAGCGCAATGGCGGCCATCCAGACCGCGCCGGCGAGCACCAGTGCAGCCGCGGTCAGCACCGGCTCAGTGCTCACGGCAAGAGCGGCCATCGCAAACGCCATCGAGATGGTGCAGGCGCGGATCGCAGCTTCGCCGCTCATGCGCTTGCGCAATTCGTGGATGTTGAGCGCACCGACCACGGCGCCCATCCCGAAGGCACCGAGCATGATGCCGTAGGTCTGCGCGCCGCCATGCAGCAGATCGCGCGCGACCAGCGGCATCAACGCCATGATGGCGCCGCCAATCAAGCCCATCACCAGCGTGCGCAACAGCACGATCTTGATCGGCGGCGAGTTGGTGATGTAGCGGAAGCCCGACACCATGGCGCGGTTGAGCTTCTCCCGCGGCAGGCGCGAGGGTTCGGTGTTGCGCCGCCAGAGCAGCAGCACCACCAGCAACGGCAAATAGAGGATCGCATTGCACGCAAATGCCGCCACCGCACCGAGTGCGGCGACGATGACACCGCCGACCGCCGGGCCGAAGCTGCGCGCGATGTTGTAGCTGATGCCGTTCAGCGCGACGGCCGACGGCAGGGCATCGGGCGGCACCTGCTCGCTGACCGAGGACTGCCAGGCCGGACCGAACAGTGCGTTGCCGCTGCCGACGACGAAGCAGAAGACGAGCAGCGTTTCCGGCGAAATGTAGTTGAGCCAGGCCAGGACCGTGAGCGCTGTCGCGCCAGTCAGCGCGATCATGAGTGCGATCAGGGTCACGATGCGGCGGTCATACATGTCGGCGATGGCGCCGGCCGGCATCGAGATCAGCATGATCGGCAGCATCAGAGCGGTCTGCACCAGCGCCACCTTGTCCGCCGAGGCCGCCATCTGCGTCATGGCCCAGGCGGCGCCCACGCCCTGGATCAGCAGGCCGAGATTGGAGAGCAGGCTTGCGAGCCAGATGCGCCGGAACACGGTGTACCGCAGCGGCGCCATGATGCCGTCGGCCGCAATTTTCTGGCGGTTCGTCTGCTCGGTCATGTCCCCTTCCAAAATTGGCTGGCAGAAGTGGTCTTGAAGTTGTCTTGGAGCGGTCTTTGGGCGATTCCGGCAAGTTCAGTGATGCCTGCGAAAGTCCTTCGCTGTCCAGTGGTTAGGCCGGTATAAGCGGTGCAAAGAGATGGTTTTGCCGGGGAGGAACAGATGAAGCTGTCACGACGGATGATCTTGCAGGGGGCCGGCAGCTTGCCCTTCGCAGTTGCGAGCCTGCGGACGGGCGCATTGGCTCAACCTTCACCTGCCGGGCCGGGCGAGGTGCCTCCGATCCTGTTCGTCCACGGCAATGGCGACTACGACGCGCTCTGGATGACGACCTTGTGGCGGATGGAATCCAACGGTATCGCGCGCGACCGCATGGCGGCGATCAATTTCACCGATCCCAATGCACGAAGTGACGACAAGGTCGAACAGGCGGGCCGCTCCTCGACCGAGGACCAGCGCCGCGAGCTCGCCGCCGCCATAGCCGAACTGAAGCGCCGCACCGGCGCGGCCCGCGTGGCACTGGTCGGCAGCTCGCGCGGCGGCTACGCGATCCGAAACGCGATCAAGAACGGCGGCGCCGGCGATGTCAGCCATGCCGTGCTGTGCGGCACGCCCAATCACGGCGTGTTCGCGACCGACGACCAGCCGAACAGCGAGTTCAACGGTCGCGGCGCGTTCCTGCGCAGCCTCAATGAGGGCGAGAGCGAAGTGACACCGGGTGTTGCCTTCCTCACCTTGCGCAGTGACGGCATGGACAAATACGCGCAGGCCGATGGCCGTTTCATCGGCAAGCCCGGTACGCCAACGGGCGTCAGCGTCGAAGGTCCGGAGTTGAAGGGGGCCACCAACCTCGTGCTCGGCGCCCTCGATCATCGCGAGGTGGCATTTCACCCCCGGGCCTTCCGCGAGATCTATAAGTTCATCGCCGCTCGCGAGCCCGCGCGGATCGCGATTGTGCCGGAGCAGAGCGTCAGGCTGAGCGGCCTCGTGACGGGCACACCGGGAGGCGCGCCGACCAATCGGCCGGTGGCCGGCGCAACCGTCGATGTCTTTCGCGTCGATCCTGAAACCGGGGAGCGCAAGGGTAGCGCCGTGTACAGCGCGAAGACCGGCGCCGACGGCCGCTGGGGACCGGCGCAGGTCGAGCCTTCCTGGTCGCTCGAATTCGCCCTCGTAGCGCCGGATGCGCCGACCACGCACATCTACCGCTCGCCCTTCCCGCGCTCGTCCGACCTGGTGCATCTGCGTGCTGCGCGTCCGCTCGGGCCCGCGGACAAGGACGCCGGGGCTGTCGTGATCATGTCGCGCCCGCGCGGTTATTTCGGCCTGCCACGGGACGTGGTGCTGCTCGACGGCAAGGAGCCGGCGGACGTCAAATCGGGTGTGCCCACGGATTCGACAGCAACACTGCGCCTTTCGGCCGGCGAGGTCGGGCGTAACATCGTGGCCCAATTTGGCGAAGAACGAATTGTGGCACGCGCCTGGCCTGCCTCCGAGAACAGGATTGCGATTGCCGAGCTGACTTATTAGCTAATTGCCTGCGTCACCTCTGCGGGAGCGAGCCATGAACATCGCCAGCGTGCGTCGGCCCATCGTCCCTCCGACCCCGCCGCGTGCGCCCGACGACATGTCGTTCCTCGGCCGGCTTGCCGTGATCAAGCGGAACATGATCGCGACCTGGGGGCAGCGCGCCTACGAGGAAGACGTCATCGAGGGCCGCTTTTTCTTCCGCAACAGTTTTATCCTGAACCGGCCGGATGCGATCCGGCATGTCCTGCTCAGCAATTACGAGAATTATTCGCGCACCCCGGCGGGCATCCGCATGCTTCGTCCCGTGCTCGGCGACGGTCTTCTGATTGCGGAGGGCCATTCGTGGACGTTTCAGCGCCGCACCCTCGCGCCGGCGTTCACGCCGCGTGCGACGGCAAATCTCGTTCCGCACATGACGGCGGTGCTCGACGAGACCATCGCGAAGCTCGACGCGCAAACGAGCGAGCCGGTCGATCTGCGCGAGATCATGCAGCGGATGACGCTGGAGATCGCCGGACGCACCATGTTCTCGTTCGGCATGGACCGCCATGGTCCGACATTACGCAACTTCGTCATGGAGTATGGAGCCCGACTCGGACGGCCGTACTTGCTCGACATGGTGCTGCCCCTGTCCTGGCCGAGCCCGATGGATTTTGCCCGCGCCCGTTTCCGCAAGCGCTGGACCGAATTCGTCGCGATGCTGATCGCCGAGCGGCGTGAGATGGGCAAAAAGGACGGCGCGCCGCCGCGCGATCTGTTCGATCTCATGGACGAGGCGCGCGATCCTGAGACCGGCAAGGGCTTTTCGGACGAGCAACTCGTCGACGAAGTCGCGACCATGATCCTCGCGGGCCACGAGACCACGGCGACCGCTCTATTCTGGGCGCTCTATCTGCTCGCGCTCGACCCGGACACGCAGGAAGAAATCGCCTCCGAGACCCGTGGCGAACACCTCGACAGCATGGCCGACATCGATCGCCAGAAGTTCACCCGCGCCGCGATCGAGGAGACCATGCGGCTTTATCCGCCGGCCTTCCTGATCGCCCGGGCCGCGCGCGAGAAGGACAACGCGGCCGGCGTCGAGATCAGCAAGGGCGACATCATCATGATCGCGCCGTGGCTGCTGCACCGGCACGAGAAACTGTGGGATCAGCCGAACGCGTTCATTCCAAAACGCTTCATGTCGACGGAAGCGCCCGATCGGTTTGCCTATCTGCCCTTTGGCGCGGGTCCGCGCGTGTGCATCGGCGCACCATTCGCGCAAGCTGAATCCGTGCTGGCGCTGGCCCGGCTGATCGGCGCGTTCCGTGTCGAGCTTGCCGATACCAGCCCTGTCATTCCGCTCGGCGTCGTCACGACCCAGCCGGACCGTTCACCCCTGTTCCGCATCACGCGTCGGTGACAGGCATTCGCCTGGCCGACGGCGTGATCCACACCAGATAGAGTTACGCCATGAGCGACATCCAGGCCCAGTTTTCCGTTCTGAAGCAGACCGCCGATGCGAAAGTGGTCGACGCGATCACGCGCCTCATCGAAGACGGTGAGGATCACGAGCTCAACCGCGTCAATGTCCTGGACTTCTCCAGAGAGCACAATCTCGACGAAGAGCGCGTGATCTCGGCGTTCCTGCATTCGGCGCGGCTCGGCCTGTTCGATCTCGGTTGGAACGTGTTGTGCCCGGGCTGCGGCGGCGTGCTGGGCGCGCATTCGACCCTCAAGGCGCTCAAGCCAGATGAGTATCACTGCGCGCTCTGCGCCTGCGGCTACAAGACCTCGGTCGACGATCAGGTCGAAGTCTCCTTCACCGTCAATTCACGTGTCCGGCGCATTGCGGCGCATGATCCCGATACGCTGCCGGTGTGGGAGTATTTCAAGCAGGTGTTCTGGAGCTCCGGCGTCGACTTCAACAAGGAATCGTTTGCGACGCTCGCCAACGAGGTGACGCTGGATACGATGGAGCTGCCGGCGGGCGAGAAGGCGACCATGTCGCTACAACTGCCGAACGATTTCATCATCATCTTCGAACCGGTGACGCACGCCGCCCATTTCATCGACGTGCAGGGCGAGCCGACCAAGGACCGTCAGCAGCTCGCCATCATGTACAACAAGGTGCAGGCGCCGACGGGAACCACGACCATGCGGCCGGGCCCGCTGCGGCTGTCGCTGGAAAACCAGGCCGGCGTGCGCGTGCTGCCGTCGGTGTTCATCGCGGCCGAGGCACTCCATCACCTCATCGGCAAGCGCAAACCGTTTCTTACCGCCAAGCGGATGCTGTCGAACCAGACGTTTCGCGACGTCTTCAAGGCGGACAATCTCAGTCTCGACCAGCGGCTCCAGATCACCTCGCTGACCTTCCTGTTCACCGATCTGAAGGGCTCGACCGCGCTCTATGAGCGCGTCGGCGATCTAGTCGCCTTCGACCTCGTGCGCGCGCATTTCCATGCGCTGCTCGAGATCATCTCCTCCGAGAAAGGCGCGGTGGTGAAGACCATCGGCGACGCCGTGATGGCGACCTTCGTCCGTCCCGAGCATGCGATCGCAGCGGGTTTGCGGATGCGCGCGGCGATGGACGAGCTCAACAAAAAGCGCGGCACTGCCGATCTGATCGTGAAGATCGGCATCCACGAGGGTCCGTGTCTCGCGGTGATGCTGAACGAGCGGCAGGATTATTTCGGCCAGACCGTCAACATCGCCGCCCGCGTGCAGAGCCTCTCGACCGCGCAGGAGATCCACATCACCGGCCCGGTGCTGGATGCACCGGCGGTCGCCGAAGTCCTCAAGCAGCGCGAGATCAGGCCGATCCAGAAGCAGGCCGCACTGCGCGGCATCGCCGACAAGATGGTGGTGTACGAGATACCGTGAGGGGCGGCGATCACCATGGTCTGCGTCATTGCGAGGAGCACTTGCGACGAAGCAATCCAGACTGTCATCGCGGAAAGATCCTGGATTGCTTCGCTGCGCTCGCAATGACGTTGTGGAGGCAATTTGCGCCAAACCTCTGTCGTCAGCCCGGCAAACGCTCCAGATTGCCGAAACGTAATGCGTCGCGCGGAACTGACGCACGTTGCGCCGGTTGAGTTTCCTGCTCATATAATGCTGGTAGCGGCCGCGCTCCGCGGCTTCATCGATTCGGTAGGACCTTATGCTCGACGGCCTGCGCCAATTCATCGCCGACATTGTTGCTCCCCATGCCCAGGACCGCGCATTCGGTGACAGTGATTACCGGCTGGCGGCGACCGCGCTGCTGGTTCACGTGATCTCGCTGGACGGCCAGCCGACGGCTGCCGAGCAGCGCAAATTGCATAGCCTGATCGAAAGCCACTTCGGGCTCGATCGCGGCACTGCCGATCGTCTGATCGCGGATGCGACGGAGGTCGAGGGCGAGGCGGTCGACCTCTATCACTTCACCAGCATCATGATGCGCTCGCTCGACGAAGAGGGCCGCAAGCGGGTCGTCCAGATGATGTGGGAGCTGGTCTACGCCGACGGCCAGGTCACCGAGTTCGAGGATAATGTGGTCTGGCGCGCCTCCGACCTGCTCGGGATCGCCCAGCGCGACCGGATCGACCTGAAGCACGCGGTCGCAGATCGTGCCGGTGGTCAGGTCAAGGACAGCGCACTCGGTGGGTGATCTCGTCAGCACAACCAATTGGCGGTTGTGGCGACACATGACGAAACTTTAATGTAGCCCCCGGCCGTCTCGACTCCGGATTCGTCCGTAAAATCCCGGGGTTTTGCGCCCCCTGTCACCGGCTCAAGTGGCCATGCTGCCAGCGCCGCTTGCCTGTCGCGCTCGGCCTATGCTCTCGTTCCAGCATTGCGGGGCCAAAAAACTTCAATTGAAGAGATCTCGATCGTGACTGAGCGGGTAACCTTGATCACCGGTGCCTCGGCGGGCATCGGCACGGAGCTGGCGCGTGTGTTCGCCGCGAACGGACATCGTCTTGCGCTGACGGCGCGACGCGCGGACCGGCTCGAGGCGCTCGCGAACGAGCTCGCCGCCAAGGGCGGCAAGAAGCCGATCGTGATCGCCTGCGATCTCGAGGATGCGGATGCCGGCGAGAAGATCGCGGCCGCACTCGTCGCCGAAGGCGTCGAGCTCGACAATCTCGTCAACAATGCCGGCTTCGGCGTATTCGGTGACGCAATCGAGCGAGACCGCGTCGAGCAGCTCGGCATCGTCGATGTCAATGTCCGGGCCCTGACGGACCTGTCGCTGCGCTTTGCCGATCAGCTCATCAAGAACAAGGGCGGTCTTCTCAACGTCGGATCGGTCGCCGGCTTTCTGCCCGGACCCGGCATGGCCGTCTACTACGCGTCCAAAGCCTATGTCATTTCCTTCACCGAGGCCTTGCGGGCGGAGCTTGCACCGCACGGCGTTCGCGTCACCGTCCTTTGCCCGGGCCCGGTGCCCACCGAATTCCAGGCGCGCGCCGGCGTTGGGTCCGGCCATGATACGGCCCTTCTCAATGTTCCTGCCGCCGATGTCGCACGGCAGGCCTATCGCGGCCTGATGGCCAACAAGCGGGCAGTGCTCCCTGGTATGGGCATCAAGATCGTGCCATTTGCGCTGCGCTTCTTCCCGCGCGGCTTCATCCTGTCTGCTACCAGCCGGTTTCAGAGGCAAAGACAGTAAAGAGAGCTCTCGGTCGGTCGTGGCCCGGAGCTTGCTTTCTATCGGGCGTGTGTGTGCGCAAACTCACACGAAATTAACGATCGCTTAGTTATGCTGGCGGTCTGAACCGATAGCACTCGCAGAGACCATGTCGTTCCGGACGAACAGGTTTGGTGGCGCAGAAGTGGTGCCCTTCCCCAGAAGGACGCCGAACGTTGCCGCCTCCGAAACCCGGTTGCCGGTTCTGATCATCCTGCATCAGGAATCCTCGGCACCCGGCCGCGTCGGCAATGCGCTGCGCGCGCTCGGCCATCGCCTCGACATCCGCCGTCCCCGCTTCGGCGATCCGCTGCCCGAGACCCTCGACCAGCATGCCGGCGCGGTCGTCTTCGGCGGTCCCATGAGCGCCAACGATCCAGACGACTACATCCGCCGCGAGATCGACTGGATCGAAATTCCGCTCCGCGAACAGCGGCCGTTCCTCGGCATCTGCCTCGGCGCCCAGATGCTCGCAAGGCAATTAGGAGCTCGCGTCGCGCCGCATGCCGATGCGCTGACCCAGATCGGCTACTACCCGATCCGCCCGACAGAAGCGGGACACCGGCTCTGCCCGAATTGGCCGGCGCGGGTATATCACTGGCATCGCGAAGGTTTCGAACTGCCGGTCGGCACTGAACTGCTTGCGGAAGGCGATGATTTTCCGGTGCAGGCGTTCCGCACCGGCAACGCTTTCGGCGTGCAGTTCCATCCTGACGTGACCTACGCGATGATGCATTGCTGGACCACGCGCGGCTATGACGGCCTCAGCGCGCCCGGCGCGCGGCAGCGGCATCATCATTTCGCGGATCGTGCCGTCTACGATGCCGCCGAACGCGCCTGGCTCGATCACTTCATGGACGGCTGGCTGACGCGCCGACCGGTTCTGGCGCAAGCAGCCGAGTGATCGCGCCTTAGCGCAAGCTCTTCTCATCCGTTTGTATGCTAGGCTCATTGTCAACGAGCGCGCGCGAACGCGTGCCGGCAAGCAAAGGGAGAGCGCCATGGCCTACGAACACATTCTCTATGAGGTCAGCGACAAGGTCGCGACCATCACGCTCAACCGTCCCGACCGCATGAATGCGTGGACGCCGATCATGGAGCGCGACGTGCGCCATGCGATGGAAGCATCGAGCGCCGATGACAATGTCCGCGTCATCGTGATCACCGGCGCGGGCCGTGCCTTTTGCGCCGGTGCCGACATGGACGCATTGAAGGGGCTCGATCCCGATGATGTCAGGCGCGCGTCGAACCTGCCGCCCTTCGACATGAACCGGCGGCCCGACTGGCAGACGCGCTATGGCTTCTATCCGTCGATCGGAAAGCCCGTCATCGCCATGCTCAACGGCGCGACCGCCGGCATCGGCCTCGTCCACGCGCTCTATTGCGACCTGCGCTTTGCCGTCGACAACACGGTGTTCACGACAGCCTTTGCGCGGCGCGGATTGATCGCAGAGCACGGCATCAGCTGGATGCTGCCGCGAATCGTCGGCCACGCCAACGCGATGGATCTGTTGCTCTCGGCGCGGCGCGTTTCGAGTGACGAGGCGCTGCGGATCGGGCTGGTCAACCGGCTCTGCTCGCCGGAGAAACTCCGCGAGGAGACCTATGCCTATGCGCGCGACCTCGCCGATTTCGTCTCGCCGAGCGCGATGGCCGTGATCAAGCGGCAGCTCTACGAGGTGCCGTTCCAGACGCTGGCGGAGGCGACGATCGCGGCCAACCGGGACATGATGGTGGCGCTGAACGGCAGCGATTTCCGGGAGGGGGTCGCAAGCTTCATGGAGAAGCGGCCGCCGAGATTTACGGGGAAGTAGGGGGGCGGATGGAGCCCGGCTTCGCCCTTCGGGCTACGCCGCGGCAGCCTTCGCTTACTTCGCTGCGAGAGACCTTACGGGCTTGCCGAGCCGAAACTCGCGAAGCGAGCGAAGGCTGGTGGAGCCAGGCGGGATCGAACCGCCGACCTCGTCATTGCGAACGACGCGCTCTCCCAGCTGAGCTATGGCCCCTTTTGTAGGCCGCTCTGGTCAATGCGGCCGACAACCGGGCGCCATTTAAGTCCCCGCCAAGGTCAAGTCAAGGACGGCTGTAACCCGGTTTTAGCCATCCCGGCACCGACTTCCCTTGTTTGGACCGGGGGGAACCGATATCTAGCAAAAGACGTCAATCCCGACCGAAGCCAGAGTTTTTAAAAGCCATGCGTGCCGTTCTCGACATCGTCATCATCGTGCTCGACCTCTACGTCTGGCTGCTGATCGCGTCCGCGATCCTGTCCTGGCTGATCGCCTTCAACGTCGTAAATACCCGCAACCAGTTCGTGTCGGCGGTGGCGGAGTTCCTGTATCGAATCACGGAGCCGGTCCTGGCGCCGATTCGCAATTTCCTGCCCAGCCTCGGCGGCCTCGACATCTCGCCGATCATCCTGATCCTGCTCATCATGTTCATCGAGCGGGTGATCCTGTATTACATCTACCCGAACGTGATCTAAGCAGGCTGGAGCGCCCCGGGTTGCCAAAGAACCTTGTCATCAAGGAACCTTGGCGTTACGGGGCCGCAGGAATCAGCATCGCGCTGCGGGTAACGCCGCGCGGCGGCCGCGACGACATCGACGGGATCGAGCAGCTCTCCGATGGCCGCAGCGTGCTCAAGGTGCGTGTGCGCGCCATCGCCGATGGCGGCGAGGCCAACAAGGCCGTTCTGGTGCTGCTGGCGAAATCGCTGGGCGTGCCCAAGGCCAGCGTCAAACTCCTGTCGGGAGCGACCTCGCGGCTGAAGCAGATCGCGGTCGACGGCGATCCGGCGCGGCTCGGCGAAGCCCTGCGCCAGCTCGCATCAGCCAAATCGACGGATTGAGGGAACTGACATGACCGCCAAGATCATCGACGGAAAAGTCATCGCCGCGGAACTTCGCGCCCGCGTCGCGGACGAGGTCGCACGCGTCAAACGCGAGCACAATCTGGTACCGGGCCTCGCGGTGGTCCTGGTCGGCAGCGACCCCGCTAGCGAGGTCTATGTCCGCTCGAAACACACCCAGACCCAGGCCGCCGGCATGGCCTCGTTCGAGCACAAGCTGCCGGCCGACGTCTCGCAAGCGGATCTCCTGGCGCTGGTCGCAAAACTCAACCGCGATCCCGCCGTGCACGGTATTCTGGTGCAATTGCCGCTGCCCAAGGGCCTCAACACCGAGGCCGTCGTCAATGCCATCGATCCCGCCAAGGACGTCGACGGGCTGCATCCGAACAATGCCGGCCGCCTCGCCGGCGGTTTCGAGGCGCTGTCGCCCTGCACGCCGCTCGGCTGCATCATTTTGACCAAGAGCGTGCATGCTTCGCTCGAAGGCATGAACGCCATCGTCATCGGCCGATCCAACCTCGTCGGCCGTCCGCTGGTGCAGTTGTTGCTGAACGAGAACGCCACGGTGACCATCGCGCATTCGCGCTCGCGCGACCTGCCCGGGCTCGTCAAGCGCGCAGACCTCGTCTACGCCGCGGTCGGAAAGTCCGAGATGGTGCGCGGCGACTGGCTGAAGCCGGGGGCGACTGTGATCGACGTCGGCATCAACCGGATCCCGAAGGACGACGGAAAGACGCGTCTCGTCGGCGACGTTGCCTATCAGGAAGCGCTCGCAGTTGTTGGCGCCATCACGCCGGTGCCGGGCGGCGTCGGTCAGATGACAGTCGCCTGCCTGCTCGTGAACACGTTGCGCGCGGCCTGCGCGATTGCAGGGCTGCCGAAACCGGCGGTGTAACGCCACTCTCGTGTCCCGGACGCAGCGCAGTGCGATGCTGAGCCGGGGCCCAGTACGGTGGCGCCATGATCCCGGCTCAGCGTCGCGTCATTTCATGCCGCGCTGCGTCCGGGACACAAGACCTACCCGTTCTTCTTCTTCTCGCGATCTATGCCTTCGAGAATCAGCTTGTGCGCATCCTCGGGGCCGCCCCAGCGCAGGATCTTCACCCACTTGCCGGGTTCGAGATCCTTGTAGTGCTCGAAGAAGTGCTGGATCTGCTGGAGCGTGATGTCCGGCAGGTCGGAATACGATTTCACCTTGTCGTAGCGCTGGGTGAGCTTGGACGAGGGCACCGCCAAGATCTTCTCGTCGCCACCGGCTTCGTCTTCCATGAACAGCACGCCGACCGGGCGCACGCTCATGACCGCGCCTGGGATAATGGCGCGGGTGTTGATGATGAGGACGTCGCAGGGATCGCCGTCATCGGACAGCGTGTGCGGAATGAAGCCGTAGTTTCCGGGGTAACGCATCGGAGTGTAGAGGAAGCGGTCGACCACCAGCGTGCCGGCTTCCTTGTCCATCTCGTATTTGATCGGTTCGCCGCCCACGGGGACTTCGATGATGACGTTGATGTCGTGGGGGACGTTTTTCCCGATCGAGATCGCATCGATACGCATTCAAGGCTCCGTTGTTGCCGAGGTTAAATCGCACCCGGCAGCGATTTTGGCGCTGTCATACGCGGGCTTGGCCCGCTGATCCATCGCGTTTTTGTGAAATAATGAATCCGGCGATCACCGGCTCAAAAGGCAGCGGTATCGACGGAAGGGAAATGCTGCCGGCCGGACTTCAGCAGCTCAATTGGTCCAAGCGAAGGCAACCTTGTCGAGCGACTTCGGCCCGAAACGCTCCGAGGAGCGTGCCACCATGCGGCCGCCCAAGGCGCGGTAGAACTCGGTGGCCGGATCGTTGTCCGAGAGCGCCCACACCACCATGCTCTTCAGGCCGCTCTGCATCAGGTCGCGGCGAGCCGCGGTGAACAGGCGGCGGCCGAAGCCCAGCCCCTGGAATTCGGGACGCAGATAGAGCTCGTAGACCTCGCCGTCGAAATGCAGGCTGCGGGCGCGGTTGCGGCCGTAGTTGGCGTAGCCCGCGATCTTGTCGCCGAACACCAGCACGCTGACGCGGCTGCCCTTGCGGATCGCGCTGTCCCACCATTGCGGACCGCGGCGGTTGATCAGCTTTTCCAGTTCGGCGCCGGGAATGATGCCCTGATAGGCGGAGCGCCAGGCTTCGTCATGGGTGGACGCCACCGCAGTTGCATCTGCGGCTTTGGCCGGCCGGACCTCGATCAGGGTTGTGCTCATGGACGTGATCAAACCAAGTCGCCGCGCCGGCGGCAAGACCTATCCTTAATTATCGGTTAACCTGTGGACTTTCTGCATCAGTATTTGAACCATGTTGTACCGAAAAAAGACAAGACGCCGATTCGAATGGCACCGGGGTGCTCTGCGTCGGTGCAAAACTGCTTTGCGGCAACGAATGAACGGCAATGGCAACGCAGAAAGTCTGCCGATATTGATTCGTTCCTACTAGTCTAACTGTCGCTGTTCTCGCCTCCGGCCATTCATGCGGCTCCTCAACATTCTCGTGCTCCTGGCTCTGTTGGCCTTGCTGACTGCGCCGCCTGTGTGCGCTCAGGTCATTTTTGGTTCGTCCGGAGCGGAGGGCGATCCGTTTCGCCGTCAGCAATGGCACGTGCCGTCGCCGGATACCGACATCGCCGCTCATGCCTTGCTGTTTCGCCCGCCGGGTGCCGGCCCGTTCCGGCTTGCGGTGATCGCGCATGCTTCGACGCAAAATGGGTTGCGGCGCGCGCAAATGTCTCAGCCGGAATACCGCGCGCTCGCTGCGTTCCTCATCGCGCGCGGCTTCGCCGTGCTGGTGCCGGAACGGCTCGGCCATGGCGTAACAGGCGGCCGTTATGTCGAGGACCAGGGTGGCTGCGACGAGGCGGACTATGCGCGCTCGGGCCGCGCAACGGCCGACGAAATCGCGCTCGCGCTGGACTATGTGCGAAAGCAGGATTTTATCCGGAACGACGCCGCGCTCGTGATCGGACATTCCGCCGGCGGTTGGGGCGCGCTGGCGCTCGCGAATGCCGATCCGAAGGCGATCTCCGCCATCATCGCCATTGCGCCGGGCCGCGGCGGCCATGCCAACGACGAGCCGAACCGGATCTGCGCGCCGCATACGCTTCTCGCCGCGGCGGCTGAATTCGGCAAGGCCGCGCGCATCCCCATCACGTGGCTCGTTGCCGCCAATGACAGCTACTTTGCACCGGCATTTTCGCGTGCGTTGGTCGATGCGTTTCGCGGTGGCGGTGGCAAGGTCGACTTCCGGACGACGCCGGCCGTCGGTAGCGAGGGCCACTGGATGATCGAAACCGAGGCCGGCGTCAAAGCCGCGAGTGCCGAGCTTGCGCGTGGGTTGAACCTGCCCAAGCCCGTGGTGACCAAGAAGCCATGACGCTGTATTTCCTCATCAAATATCTGCACGTGCTCGGAGCTATCGTCATCCTCGGCACCGGAACCGGTATTGCCTTCTTCATGCTGATGGCACATCGCACGAACGACGTGGCGTTCATCGCGCGCACCGCTTCGGTAGTCGTGATCGCCGACGCGATCTTCACGTTGTCCGCCGTGATCCTCCAGCCGGTCACGGGCGGCCTGCTGATGATGCTCTCGGCAACGTCGGTCGCCGAGCGCTGGCTGCTCGCCTCCCTTGCGCTCTATGCAATTGCTGGCTTGTTCTGGATCCCCGTGATCTTCATGCAGATCGAGATGCGCGATCTCGCGCGGAAGGCCGCCGAGCAGCGTGGCGCGCTTCCGGAGCGCTATTTTGTTCTGTTCCGCCGCTGGTTCGCATTCGGCTTTCCCGGCTTTGGCGCCACGATGCTGATTCTCTGGCTGATGATCGCAAAACCGTTTTGAGGAGGGTCATGAGCCAGCGAACCATTCTCGTGCTCGGCGCCTCCGGCCTGATCGGCCGCTACGTCACCGACGATCTTCGCGCGCAGGGATTTCGCGTCGTCGGGGTGGCGCGCAGCCTGTCGCCCGCCCAGAAGATGAGCGCGCTGGACATCGAGCTGCCGATCCTCTCCCTCGATGCGGCGGCTCTGACGCACCTCCTCGGTGAGCACGCGGTCGATGTCGTCGTGAACTGCCTCGGTGTGCTCCAGGACGGACCCGGCAGCGACACCAACGCGGTGCATCGGGATCTCGTCGCACGATTGCTTCAGGCGATTGGCGGCAGCGGCCGTGCGATCCGGTTGGTGCACATCTCGATTCCCGGGACCGCGGGCGAGGATCGAACCGCGTTCGCAACAACGAAGCGTGAGGCCGAACGTTTGATCGCGGCTTCCGGCCTTCCCCACGCCATCCTGCGGCCCGGTTTCGTGGTCGCGCCGTCGGCCTATGGCGGCAGTGCGATGCTCCGCGCGCTTGCGGCCTTTCCGCTCGACCTGCCGGAGAAGGAGATGGCGACGCCGTTCCAGCCCGTTGCTGTCGAGGATATTTCCGCCACCATTGCCTGGCTTGCCGCGCGCGATATCGATGACGCTTCGGTGAAGGCTGTGAACTGGGACCTGATGCAGGTCGAACCGATCACAATGGCTGGCGTCATCGAGCAGTTTCGTATCGCGTTCGGCACGGCCGGCTGGTTGCGCGTCGCGATGCTGTCCTTCATGCTCGATCTCGGCGCGAAAGGCGGCGACGTCGCCAACTATCTTGGCTGGATGCCGCCGATGCGCTCCACGGCCATCGCCGAGCTGCGCCGCGGCGTGCGCGGCGATCCCTCGGCATGGATCGCCGCCACGGGCATCGTGCCGAAATCACTGGCTCAGACGGTCGGCCGCCACCCCGCCACGATCCAGGATAAGTGGTTCGCGCGGCTGTTCCTGGTCAAGACGCTGATCTTCGCAAGCCTTGTCGTGTTCTGGTGCGTCTCCGGCTGCATCGCGCTGTTCGTGTCCTATCGCGCCGCCGCCGGGATCCTGACTGCGCACAATTTTCCGTCGGCGCTGGTCGATCCCATCACCATCGGCACCAGCCTGATGGATATGAGCCTTGGCGTGCTGATTGCCGTCCGTCGCACCGCTGCGATCGGACTCGTCGGGGGCATCCTGGCTTCGCTGGGCTATATGTTTGGTGCCGCGATCCTGACGCCGGACCTCTGGATCGAGCCGCTCGGCGCACTGGTGAAGACTGGGCCGGCGATCGTGCTGATGCTTGTCGCGTTTTTGATGTTGGACAATCGCTGATGCCCAAATGGCTTGACGACGACGTGATCCTGTTCGACGGCGTCTGCATTTTTTGCTCGCGCTGGGTCCGCTTCGTCGCCAAACGTGATAGGGCGAAGCGATTTCGCTTCACGCCGATCCAGTCCGACTATGGCGCCCGGCTCGCACGCACGTTCGACATCGATCCGGATGATCCCGACACCAATGCCGTGGTTCATGGCAGCGCGGTGTTCATGAAATCCGACGCTGCGCTGACGGTGCTGTCGCAGCTCCCCGGCTGGGGCTGGGTGAGCATGCTATTCGCTGTGCCGAAAGCGTTGCGCGACCCGCTCTACAACCTCGTCGCGCGCAACCGCTACCGCATCTTCGGCAAGTATGATTCGTGCGTCGTACCGGATGCCGACTTGCGGGCGCGGGTGATCGAGTAATTCGTCTTTGCGAGCGCAGCGAAGCAATCCAGGCTGCCGCTGCGGAAAGATTCTGGATTGCTTCGCTGCGCTCGCAATGACGAGCGTGCGGTTACGGTTTGCCCAGAACGCCCAGCACTTCCCTCGCCGCCCGCTCCCCTGAATCCCTCGCCCCATGCGCCGTCGAGAAAAAATTCGGCGATGTCGCTTCTCCTGCAAAAAACAGCCGTCCGTCCACCGGCGCCGCCAGCACAGCGCGGTCGCCGGCGTGGCCCGGCAGCGCGTGCGAGTAGGAGCCTCTCGCGAACGGGTCGTGCGCCCAGCGCGACTCGCAGAGCGGCTTCAGCTTTCGCCTGATGTCGTTGCCGAGCAAGCCTGCGATCTCCTCGATGCTTTGCGCGGCAATGGCGCCGTCGCCCGCGTCTTCCAGTTCGCGTGCAAAGCTGCCGCCGAAAAAGCCTTCGATGCAGGGCTGGCCGAACGGGCGGATATGATAGGTGCCCATGTCGGTGCGCATCGTGGCGCCGCGCAAATTACCTTCCTTCGGGAAGGCTTCGGCGTCCTCGAGCGCCAACGTCACCTTGTCGTCGACCCCGAGCGGCAGGCCGGCCGCGGCATCGACCTTGGCGGGGAGAGGTGGCGAGAAGCGGATGGCCTTATTGGCGATAAGATTGGTCGGCACGGTGACGATCACCTTGTCCGCGGTCAGCGTGCCCTGCGATGTCTCGATGCGGATGCGCTTGTCCGAATGATCGATCAGCGTGACGCTGCAGTTCAGCGCAATCGGGCATGGCGCGCCATAGGCCGCGATCAGAGCGCCGTAGCCGCGGCGGACGCGCCAGTTGAGGTCACTGTCCTCATAGGCGTCCCAGTCCAGCGTCGACATGTCCTTCAGTTCGCAACCGTTGATGTAGGTCGAGATCGCGTCGATCATGGGATTCCAGCGATTGCCGGGCTCCAGGCTCAAGCTCGCGGGGACGTCCTTGCCCTTCTGGGCGGCCTTCCACAGCCGCTCATAGAAGGCGTCCATTGCGCGCATGAAATCATCGCGCTCGGCTTTCGGAAACGCATTGCCATAGGCGCGCTCGCGCCAGGGCGGGAGGTCCTTGTTGACCTCGAAATCGAGCTGCTTTGCAACCGCGACAAAGGAGTTGTTGTCTGCCGAGTGCAGCCACCCGCAGCCGACGTCGAAGGTGACTTCGGGCGAGGCCTGCACCGTCCAGGCCCTGCCGCCGAGCCTGTTACGCGCCTCCAGCACGATCACGGAGAGGCCGGAGCCTGCCAGTGCATGCGCCGCGCCGAGGCCGGCGGCGCCCGCACCGATGATCGCGACGTCGACCGAGGAGGGAAGGGAACTCATGCGCGGGCTCTAGCACGTTCGCGAAGAGTGCTGAAGCCGCCTCAAGAACAGCTGTCATCACCCGCGCAGGCGGGTGATCCAGTATTCCAGAGACATTTGTGGTCGAACCGATGAGCCGCGGCGTACTGGATGCCCCGGTCGAGCCGGGGCATGACAGAGTTGCGAGCGGTAGCTTAAGCCACCGCTTCCTTGGACTTTTCCGCGCGCTTGCGCTCGTTCGGATCGAGATGCCGCTTGCGCAGGCGGATCGACTTCGGCGTGATCTCCACCAACTCATCGTCCTCGATATAGGCCAGCGCCTTTTCGAGCGTCATGCGGATCGGCGGGGTCAGGCGCACCGCTTCATCCTTCGACGTGGTGCGGATGTTGGTGAGCTGCTTGCCCTTGAGCACGTTGATCTCGAGGTCGTTGTCGCGGGTATGCTCGCCGACGATCATGCCCTTGTAGACCTTCCAGCCCGGCTCGATCATCATCGGGCCGCGATCTTCCAGCTTGAACATGGCGTAAGCCACCGCTTCGCCCTGGTCGTTGGAGATCAGCACGCCGTTGCGGCGGCCCTGGATCTCGCCCTTGTACGGCGCGTAGCCGTGGAACAGGCGGTTCATGATCGCGGTGCCGCGCGTGTCGGTGAGCAACTCGCCCTGGTAGCCGATCAGGCCGCGGGTCGGCGCGTAGAACACAAGGCGCAAACGGTTGCCGCCGGACGGCTTCATCTCGATCAGCTCGGACTTGCGCTCGCTCATCTTCTGCACGACGACGCCGGAATGCTCCTCGTCGACGTCGATGACGACTTCCTCGATCGGCTCCAGGGTGGCGCCGGTGGCCTCGTCCTTCTGCAGCACGACGCGCGGACGTGACACCGAAAGCTCGAAGCCTTCGCGGCGCATGGTCTCGATCAGGATCGCGAGCTGCAATTCGCCGCGGCCCGAAACTTCCATCGCGTCCTTGTCGGAGGCTTCGACCACCCGCAGCGCAACGTTGCCCTCGGACTCGCGCAACAGGCGGTCGCGGATCATGCGGCTGGTCACCTTGTCGCCTTCGGTGCCGGCGAGCGGCGAGTTGTTGACGATGAAGGACATCGACACGGTCGGCGGGTCGATCGGCTGCGCCACGAGCGGGGTATCGACCGACGGATCGCAGAAGGTGTCGGCGACGGTGCCCTTGGTCAGGCCGGCGATCGCAACGATGTCGCCTGCCTCGGCTTCGTCGAGCGGGGTGCGCTCGATGCCGCGGAAGGCGAGGATCTTGGTGATGCGGCCGGTCTCGATGGTCTTGCCGTCGGCGCCCAGCACCTTCACGGCCTGGTTCGGCTTGATCGAACCGGAAGAGATGCGGCCGGTGATGATGCGGCCGAGATAGGGGTTGGCTTCCAGAATGGTGCCGATCATGCGGAACGGGCCTTCCTCGACGGTCGGCGGCGCGACATGGCGCACGATCAGGTCGAACAGCGGCTGCATGCCGGCTTCGTGCGACCCGTCCGGGCTCTCGGCCATCCAGCCCTGCTTGGCCGACCCATAGAGGATCGGGAAGTCGAGCTGCTCCTCGCTGGCGTCGAGCGCCGCGAACAGGTCGAACACCTCGTTGATGACTTCGGTCGCCCGCGCGTCGGGACGGTCAACCTTGTTGATCACGACGATCGGCTTCAAACCGACCTTGAGCGCCTTGGAGACCACGAATTTGGTCTGCGGCAGCGGGCCTTCGGCGGCGTCGACCAGCACCAGCGCGCCGTCCACCATGTTGAGGATGCGCTCGACCTCACCGCCGAAATCGGCGTGGCCGGGGGTGTCGACGATGTTGATGCGGGTGTCCTTCCACTGCACCGAGGCCGCCTTGGCCAGGATGGTGATGCCGCGCTCGCGCTCCAGATCGTTGGAGTCCATGGCGCGCTCGGTCACCTTCTGGTTCTCGCGATAGGTGCCGGATTGCTGGAGAAGGCGGTCGACGAGCGTTGTCTTGCCGTGGTCGACGTGGGCGATGATGGCGATGTTGCGAAGGTTCATGAGTGAGCTTCTTTGCGGTCGGACAATGGGTTAAGCGCGATCTCGCCGGTCAGACCGGGACCTCTTCTCGAAACAACGCTTGAAGACTGGAAACGGGGCGCTTTCCGCCCAAAAGGGAAAGCCCGGCATATCGACCGGGCACCCTACGCGTTGCGGCGCAATATAGGCAAAAACGGCCAAAAAACAATGTGTTCTTTGGCCGTTGGTTGATTGAATTTTGTCCGGGGATTCCCGGGGGTTAGGCAAAAAGCCGGGCTCAGCCGCGCCGGCCCTTGATGGCGGCCCAGATCAGGGCGACCCCGCCCAGCCCCACGACCAGGCCCAGGAACACCAGGGGCGCGACGTCGGAATCGATCCGGCCTCTGTCGGATATCGAGATTCCGCCGAACAGGAGTGCACAGGCGCCGGGCAGCAGCAGGATGATCCCGAAGATCGCCATGAGCGCGGTCAGGCAACCGCTGCGCTTGTTCGGCGGGGCAGGAGGCGGTCCCGGCGGGGCTGGTGAAGGCGTGTCGCTGATGCTCATGCCTGCAGGGCTCCTTCGGTTGACTGCGCCGCCAGTTCGGCGCGGATGCCGTCGATCTTTCCGTTCCGGTAGAACAGATTGTAGGTGTCGAACGGGATGATCGCGCCGTTCTCGGTGACGAAATGGATGCAGCTGCGCTTGACGTTGCCGACGCAGAAATTGAAGCGGTCGAGAAACTGCACGATGGTGACGCGGAATACGTTCTCGTAAGTGATGCCCTGCGGCACCTCGAAGCTCGGCAGGCAGCACAGCAATTCGCAGACGCGCTCGCTCGTGTTCAGCGGTCCCGAGGACAGCGAAAACAGGTCGATGAATTTCTCTCTCAGCGCCGGATGCTTCTCCGGGCTTATCGTATTGGGCAACAATGCGACGAGCTGCTCCTGTGGGATCAGCGAGGTCAGCGGCAGCACTTTCTCGCCGTTGCGCAGGCCGTAACCGATCGAGATGCTTTCGGGGTTGCAGGGCAGCGGGATCATGTCCTTGTCGCCGAATACGCCGGTTTCGACCACGCGTTTCCGAATCTCCGACAGCATGATGCGGTCGGTGTTCTTGTCGAAATTCTCGTTGCGGCCGGCATCCTGCACCGGCTGCAGCGTGACGCCGCGCACGCATTTCCAGGTCAGCGCGTGGCGAACGATGTCGCCGATCTCGGCATCGTTGACGCCGCGCTTGATGGTCGCGACCAGCGTGGTCGACACGCCGTAATGCTCGAGATTTTCCAGCGCCTGCTGACGAATCTTGCGCAAATCCGCGCCGCGCAGATTGATCAGCGCGTCGCGTTCGAGCGAGTCGAACTGGAGATAGACCTCGAGCCCGCGCTTGTTCTCGGCGAGCCGCGCCACGAAATCCTTTTCGCGGGCGATGCGCAGGCCGTTGGTGTTGATCATGACATGGCGGATCGGGCGGGCGCGCACGGCATCGAGGATCGCGAAGAAGTCCGGATGCAGCGTCGGCTCGCCGCCGGATATCTGCACCAGGTCAGGCTCGCCCTCGCTCGCGACCAGCGCGTCGAGCATTCGCTCGACCTTGGCCAGCGGCGTGAAGCTGGTCCGCGCCGGCGAGGAATCGGCAAAGCACACCGGGCAGGTCAGATTGCAATGCTCGGTGATCTCGATCAGCGCCAGGCAGGAATGCTGCTCGTGGTCGGGGCACAGGCCGCAATCATAGGGGCAGCCGAATTCGGTATGCCGTTGAAAGGCCAGCGGCCGGTCGCCGGGCTTGATGAAATCCTTGCACAGGCGCCAATAGGCTGCGTCCGTCGACACAAGCGTGGACTGGACGCCATGCTCCTTGCAGCGCTTCTCGTACCAGACCTCGTTGTCGAGGATCTGGATCTTGGCCGGCACCAGCTTCAGGCAGGTCTCGCAGAGAGATTGGGTCTGGCCCCAGAAGATATAGGGGCGCGACTTACGCAACGGCGCGTTCATGCATGGGTCTCGCTTTGGGCGCCGTCGCCAGCATGACGACGGCGTAGAGCAGGATGGACAGCGACAGCAGGTGAAACAGCGTGAAGGGGCCGATCAGCGTGCCGTAGGGCTTGAGGAATTCCCACAGGAAGCGCTGTGCGCCATAGTAGACGAGGACGAGGTAGAAACCATTGGTGATCACAAACGCGCTCCGGTTCAAGACCGCCAGCACGTAGAGCAGCGCGAATACGCCCATCGCGGCGCTTTCGTAGAGCTGCACGGGATGCCGAAGAATGCCGTCGCCGAAATCGTGGCCCCAGGGCCATGCCGTCGGCGTGCCGTAGGTGAAATCGTCGAGGCCCGCGAAATAGCAGCCGAGCCGGCCGATCGCGATGCCGATCGCCAGCGGCAGCGCAAAACGGGCGCCGGTTCGGACGGTGATCCCTGCGGACCATTTGTAGAGCTCGATCGCCACGATGCCCCCGGCGAGTGCACCTTCCACGGAGCGCGCGATGCCGCTCTGGCCCGACAGCCACAGATTGGCGGAGCCGAACAGATAGGCGCCGAGGCCTGCACCGAACACCAAAGCGGCGAGGTAGGACCGTTCGAAGGATTGCGTCGGAAACTGCAAGCCCTGTCGCGACAGCCAATAGAGCGCCACGGCCGCAGCCAGCCATGCTGCCACGTCGAAGAGAGTGTGAAGGAAAGCCCCGCTCATGCGGGGACATTAGCCCAGGTTCCCGCCCGGCGGGATAGTGCGGCCCCTTCTTATCCCCGAAGAGGAGCGAGGCGGGCGGCTAGCCGGCTTGCCGCTCCTCGGTCGGATAGACGCCGCGCAGCACTTCCTCGAAGTGCATCTTCACGGCCTCGTTGCACCGGCAGGCGCGCAGGCGCAGGCCCTCGCGGTTACGGACCAGAATCGATCCGCGCCGGGTGTCGAGCACACCTTCCGCCTTGAACGACTGGAGCACGCGGCTGGCATAGCTGCGGCCGACACCGAGCAGTGTCGCGAGCTGTTCATGGGTCAGCGGCACGCTGCTCTCGTCGCCGGTCCGCTCCATCGCCGCCAGCATCCATTTGGCAGTGCGCTGCTCGATCGAGTGAATGGCGTTGCAGGCGGTGGACTGGAAGATCTGCGCCAGCATGCAGTCGGCGTAGCGAGCGAAGACATGGCGCAACGAGGACGATCGCTGCTTGGCGGCCTCCAGCTTGCTGACGTGAATTCGCGCAAACGGTCCGCCGAATTTCACGCAGATCCGGGTATAGGCCGGCAGATAGCCCTCGCTGACGATACCGCCCACTGCGCCTTCGCGGCCCACTAGGATGGTCTCGACGTCACGGCCGTCCTCATTGGGAACGAGGAAAGTCGCGAGCGATGGTCCGCAGGGGAAATGGACGACCTGGACGTCGTCGCCGGGATTGTAGAGCAGCTCGCTCGCCCCGGCCGTGTCGACGGTAATGTGCGGTGCGAGCAGCGCGTAGTCGGCGTGGCTCAAGCGCCGCAGCAGATTGTTGGTCGGCCGGCTATCGATCTCGGTGGCGTTGCTGGTCCGCGCGTCCATCTTAAACTCCCATCCGCCTCCACATTAGCGAGTTCCGACGAGGTCCTGTGTGCACAAGTAGACAGACCTGACAACTGTGATGTGGTGGTTTCGTTCCGGGAACCCTTCGCGCTAGGTACAGGCGTCGTGACCCGGTATCCCAGTCAGAGAACCTCATGCTCCAAGTTACGATGATGGCACCCGCTGTTTCCGATGGTTCAAACTGTCCCGCCGATGTCCTCATCGTCGAGGACGATCCGATCATCGCGATCGACTTCGAGGATCGCCTGCTCGGATTTGGTGTGAAGAGCGTGCGCACGGTAGGTTCAGTCGCGCAGGCGCTGACCGCAATCGCGGCGCATGCCCCCGAATTCGCCTTGCTCGACGTGGGATTAAGTCGCGAAAACAGTTTTGCGGTCGCCGAACGGCTCGCGGCCCTGAAGATTCCCTTCGTCTTCGTCACCGGCTACGGCGCTGACGCGCGCATCCCGCCGGAATTCGCCGGGCAACCGCGATTGCAGAAGCCGTGTTCGAGCGACGCGCTGGAGGCGGCGCTCCAGGTACGCGCGGCGGACTAGCGATACGGCGTCACGCCTGCTTCGGATCGAGCGTGGTCGACCACAGCGCGACATCGGCGCGGTCGCGCAAGGTCACCGTCATCTGGCCGGAAGCGCCGTCGATCTTGACGTGACCGAAGAACTGCATGCCGGCGGACGGCGGCAGGTTCTGGTTGTCTTTCCCCGGCGCCTTGACGAAACGCACCTCCGGCCCAAACGTATTGTCGAGCGCGTTCGGACCGAATGTGCCTGCGTGAAGCGGGCCCGACACGAACTCCCAGAACGGCTCGAAGTCCTGGAATTGGGCCTTGTTCGGATCGTAATAGTGCGCGGCGGCGTAATGCACGTCCGCCGTCAGCCATACGGTGTTGCTGACCGGCGCCATCTTGATGAAGCGCAGGATGTCGGCGATCTCGAACTCGCGGCCGCGCACCGGGCCGTCGCCCTGCGCAATGGCTTCCGATCCACCCTTTGCCGTATCTGACACGACGAGGCTGAGCGGCATGTCGGAGGCGATCACCTTCCAGGTCGCGCGCGAATTCAACAGGCCGCGCTTGAGCCAGGCGATCTGGTCGGGGCCGAGGAAATAGCTGGCCGGGTCGTAAGCGGTTTCGAGGTTGGGGCCGTTCGGGCCGCGATAGCTGCGCTCGTCGAGCACGAACACGTCGAGATGAGGACCATAGGAGATCTGGCGATAGACGCGGCCGGGCTCGACGATGCTCTCGCGCATCGGATACATCTCGTGGAAGGCACGGCCCGCGCGGGCCGCAAGCAGTGCGATGTCGCGCTCCTTGTAGGTCGCCGGCAGCTCTTTCGAAAGCGACCAGTTGTTGGTTACCTCATGGTCGTCCCACTGCACGAAGATCGGCACTTCGGCATTGAAGGCGCGAAGATTGTCGTCAGTAAAATTGTATTTGTGCGCGGCGCGGTACTCGTCCAGCGTCTCCGCGACCTTGGCCTTCTCGGGGATGGTGACGTTCTTCCAGATCTTGCCGTCGGCGAGCTTCACCTCGGACTGGATGGGACCGTCGGCATAGATGGTGTCGCCGGAGTGCAGGAAGAAATCCGGACGGTGCTTGCGCATCGCCGAGAAGGTGAACATGCCGCCGTCGTCGGGGTTGATGCCCCAGCCCTGGCCGGCGACGTCGCCGCCCCAGACGAAGCTGACGTCACGGCGGTCGGCGGGCGCGGTGCGGAAGCGGCCGGTCACCGGTTCGCCCACCACCGCGGTGTGCGAAAGGTCGCGGAAGCGGACGCGATAAAAGATGTCCTGTCCGCCCGGCAGGTTTTCGATCAGCATCTTCGCGGTGAAGTCGCTTTCGGGCAGCGCTGCGATCGGCGGCAGCGCGCGAGCATCCCTGAACGACTCCGTCGTCGCCACTTCGACCAGCATCTGCGCGGGACGGTCGGCGCGCGCCCAGACCACGCCACCGTCGACGGTGACGTCGCCCGACTGCACGCCATGGGTCACGGCCGGCCGGTCGGCCGCGCGGGAGAGATGCGGCATTGCGACCGCGCCAAGCGCGCCGGCACTGGTCGTCAGGAAACGGCGACGGGAGAATTTGATGTTCATGGGACGGACTCGATATCGCGTGAGACGATCGCTCAGGCGACCGCACGGTGAAGTCCGACGCTATATTGAGACAATGTGACGCCGCGATTACGCGCGGAAGCTTTTACGCGCTGCCGGCGGCCCTGAACTGTGCGCCGGCGCGCTGCAGGTTCTGCGGCAGGCTGAATAGCACCGCCTTGCGATCGGCGACGGCCGCGTGGAACTGGTCGAGCGCGATGTTGAAGGCGGTGAGCGCGGCTTCCTCGATCGCGCCGTGATCGAAGCAGCGCAGTGTATTGCGCAGGATGTCGTCGGCCTCGGTCTGCATCTGGTCGAGGTCTTCGGTCGTCTCGCTCTTGCGTGCCGCCGCGATCATGTCGAGCAGACGTTCACGCTGATGGTTGTTGTTGTCGCGCTCGTCCTTCTTCAAATAGCCCGCAAACCAGGCGCCGATCGAGCCCATGGCCGAGAGCGCCATCAGCGTCCACCAGATGTAATCGCTGTATCTGTCGAGGAAGGTCTTTTCCTCGCCGTCGACGAAGGCGGCCGCGCCGGGATGCACCGGGATCACCGCGTCCTTGTCGGTGTCGGGTGTTTCGATCTTCGCCGCCAGCGGGAATTCCGTCACCAGTTGCTGGCGCACGGCAAAAAGCTGGCGCGTGAACGCGGCGATGTTGGTTTCGGATACGCCTTTGCGCGCCACGATGTGGTGTGAAAAGCTGATCGTCTTGACCTCGTCGTCGGGGCGAACGGGTGAGCCGCCATAGGTGCCGGCCGGAATCTCCGAGGCTTCATAAACCGGATGGTTCTGCGCGATAGCATCCGCGGAATCGATCGCGAGGAAGACCGGCGTCCCGCCCTCCTTGGCAGTGGCGGCGATCGCGTCCGACGTGATCTTGCTGTTGACAGGGCCGGCTGCGAGATAGGCATCGGCCTTCTGGGCCTTGATCGCCTCGGCGGCTTCATTGGCGGGGAACTGTATGACCTCGACCTTGGCAGGATCGACGCCGTATTGCTGGAGGATCACCTTGAGCAGATTGACGTTGGCCTGGGTGCGGCCGATCACTCCGACCCGATGGCCGGCGAGCTGCGCGATCTTGGTGATCTTCGCGCCCTTCTTCTTGCCCTTGCCGGGCACGGACCACAGCGCCACGACGTTCTTGCGCAGGGTCGCGACCGCCTGCGCGTTCTTAGGCACGTCGACGTCGCCGCGCACGATGGCGAGATCAACCTTGCCCTCCGCGAGCGCCTCGGCGCTGGCTGTGGCGCCGTCGGTCTGGATCGGCCGTAGCCGCACAAGACTTTTGTTCTGAGTGAAAGCCTGCGTCAGCGCCTGCACGACCTTGAGGTCATCGCTGTTGGCGGGACCGACCGCGATCTTCAGCGTCACCGGCCGCATCGCGAAATAATAGCCGCCGGCAAGCGTGCCCACGATCGCAAGCACGAGTGCCAGAGACACGAGCGCCGTCTTCCGCGCCGCTGATCGCGGCGAAGGCGGGGTGGGCGCTTCGGCCAGGTCCAATCCCCCGGTCATCGATCTCCCGAACAGTCGCTTGAGGCTCAGTTTCATCTTGGCCGGCGATTTACGCCCGCAAGTGTAGCAAATTTCTTGTCCGGCAGGGTTACATCTCCGTCATGGTTAGCGGATGGGGTCTAATCCCGTATGAACCCGGGGCGTCAGTGCGGTGTTAGGGTAAAGTTCCCCTGAAAGGACGGAGGCGACGATGGCAGAACGGCTCTCGGCGGAGGCGCGCAGGCAGGCGCTGGGCGGACTATCTGGCTGGACCGAGGTTCAGGGACGCGAGGCGATCGGGAAAACCTTTGTCTTCAAGGATTTCAACGAGGCGTTCGGATTCATGACGCGTGCGGCGCTGGTCGCCGAGAAGATGGACCACCACCCCGAATGGCGCAATGTCTACAAGACGGTGGAGGTGGCGCTGTCGACCCATGACGCCGGCGGCGTCACCGCGCTCGACATCGAGCTCGCCAGGGCGATGAACGCCATCGCCAAGCTGACACCAGGCTGACGCCTTGCGAGGCGCTGCCGCCTCCCCATCTTGTGTTCAGCACGGGATGCGGCGATCTGCCACCCTTGGCTGAACGGGGAGTTTGTCGACCATGGCTGCCGAACACAGCGTTGGTTTCGAGCCGGCCGACCGGCTCGCGGAAGATCGTGAGAGCGTGCGCCGCCGCTTCTGGCGCAAGCTGAAGCGTGTCGCCGCGCAACTGCCGTTCGCGGAGGATCTGCTCGCCGCCTATTACTGCGCCTTCGACCGGCAGACGCCGCGCCATATCCAGGCGTCGCTGCTCGGGGCGATCGCCTATTTCATCCTGCCGTTCGACTTCGTTCCCGACGTGATGCCGATTCTCGGCTTCACCGATGACGCCGCCGTGCTCGCCACTGCGATCCGCATGGTCGCCAGCCACATCACGAACGAGCATCGCGAAGCCGCCCGCGCCGTGCTGAAGCGCGGGGTGGATGAGGTGGACGCGGAAGCCGCGCAGTAGCTGTTGCCGCATCCTCCACTGTCATTCCCCGCGAAGGCGGGGAATCCAGTACGCCGCGGCTTATCGATTCAACAACACTCGTGACGGAGTACTGGGTCGCCCGGTCAAGTCGGGCGACGACAGCTGAGTGTGTGGTGACAATGTCGCGACACTCTACGCGCCGACACCCTCACGGACGCAAAATCACCTTGCCCATGGCCTGACGTCCCGCGAGCACCTTGAGCGCATCCGCCGTCTGCGCCAGCGGGAAGACGCGGTCGACATGCGAGGAGATCTTTCCTTCCGCTGTCCACTTCACGAGCTTCTCGAGATTGGCGCGGTTCTTTTCCGGGTTGAGCCGGGTCCAGGCGCCCCAGAACACGCCGCGGATATCGCAGCCCTTCAGCAGCGCGAGGTTCAGCGGCATCTTTGGGATGTCGCCGGCGGCAAATCCGATCACGAGGAAGCGGCCTTCCCAGGCAATCGAGCGTAGCGCCTGCTCGGCATACGTACCACCAACCGGATCGAAGATGATGTCGACGCCCTTGCCGCCGGTAAGCTTTCGCAAGCCTTCCTTTAAATCTTCCTTGCCGTAATTGAGCGTGAGTTCTGCACCGTGCGCCTTGGCGAATTCGAGCTTCTCGTCCGACGAGGCGCAGGCGATCACCTTCAGGCCCATCAGCTTGCCGAGCTCGCACGCGGCAAGTCCGGTGCCGCCGGCGGCGCCGAGCACCGCGAGCGTCTCGCCCGGCTTCGGGCTCGCGCGATCTTCCAGCGCGTGCAGCGCGGTGCCGTAGATGATGATGATGCCAGCCGCGCGGTCATAATCGAGATTGTCCGGGATCTTCACGATCGATGCTGCCGGCAGCGCGATCTTTTCGCGCGCCCCGTTGTGGCCGCAGGAGGCAACGACGCGATCGCCGACCTTCAGATCGGTCACGCCGGGGCCGATGCTCTCGATCACCCCAGCCACCTCGGCGGCCGGCGAGAACGGGAACGGCGGCTTGATCTGGTACTTGCCCTGGATCATCAGGATGTCAAAAAAATTCAGCGCCGCAGCCTTGATCGCGATCACGGCTTCGCCGGGACCGGCCACCGGATCCGGCACGTCGGCCAGAACGAGATCGTCGGGCTGGCAATATTGCGAGCAGAGGATGGCTTTCATGGCGGCACCTTCTTGAGAGCACTTGGCGTTTCGAGGCAGAATTATAGTTGGGCTGGTTCTGCCGGATTTAGGGACGGGCGACAATCCGGTTTCTTTGGCTATTGGACCGCACCGGCCTATCCTCTCGTCATTGCGAGCGCAGCGAAGCAATCCAGAATCCGTGCCGCGGAAATAGCCTGGATTGCTTCGCTTCGCTCGCAATGACGGAAGAAGAAAAGGGAGGATTCAAACCATGTTTGAAACAGGCCTGCTCAGGGACAAGCGCATCCTCATCACTGGTGGCGGTTCGGGCCTTGGCGCTGCGATAGGACGCCGCTTCCTCGCGCTCGGCGCCGACCTCGTGATCTGCGGCCGCAAGGTCGATCGGCTCGAGGCGGCGGCGAGCGAGATGCGCGAAGAGACCGGCGGGAAGGTCACGACGATCGCCTGTGATATCCGCGACGGCACCGCCGTCGAGAGCATGATGGAGGCCATCTGGCGCGAGGCGCCGCTCGATATCCTCGTCAACAACGCGGCTGCGACTTTCATTGCGCAGAGCGAGCATCTCTCATTCCGCGCCGCGGATGCGATCCTCGCCCCGACGCTGCATGGTGCGATGTATTGCACGCTTGCCGTCGGCAAGCGCTGGATCGACGCCAAGCATGGCGGCGTCGTGCTCTCTATCCTCTCGACCTCGACCATCACCGGCCGCGCCTTCACCGTCCCGTCGGCGATGGCGAAGTCGGCCGTGCTGGCGATGACCAAAAGTCTCGCCGTGGAATGGGGCCCGAAGGGCATCCGCACCGTCGCGATCGCGCCGGGACCGTTCCCGACCGCCGGCGCCTCGGGTCAGCTCCGCCCCGAGGGTCGCGACGAAGGGTGGGCCGCGCGCAACCCGATGGGTCGCGCCGGCGAGCACGGCGAGCTTGCCGACCTCGCCAGCTTCCTGGTCTCCGACCGTGCCGGCTACATCAACGGCGAGATGGTGGTGATCGACGGTGGCGCGCATTTGCGCAGCTCCGGCGCCGAGGATTTGTTGCGCTGGACCGATGCGCAATGGGCGGAGCAGCGTGCCGCGCGATCCAGGGCCTAGTCGCCGCGAGCTTCGCTAACTGCCTTCCCAAATTGGACTTTCCCGGCTATCCCTGCCCCCGGGACAATGCGCGACCGGGCCATCTTCCAGTCACAATATTGAGGGAACCACTCCAGCATGTGGCGGGTGCTGATTTTAGCTTTGATGACGGGCGTGGCGGCCTGTGGGATCACCGATTCCGCGCGGGCGCAGACGGCGCAACCTGCGCCCAAGGCTGCACCGAAAGAGCCCGCGCCGAAACCGGCCGCGCCGGTGGCCAATACCACCGGAAAGACGGTTGCCAAGCCCGAGAGCAAGCCGGCGGCCCCGCACGCGGCGGTTGCGGGCGGCGCCGAGCCAGCCCTGATCGGTCAGTTCGGCACCTGGGGCGCCTATTCGGCCGCGCCCAATGGCAAAAAGGTCTGCTTCGCGCTGGCCAAGCCGTCGTCGTCGAAGACCAACCCGCCGAACCGGCCGCGCGATCCTGCCTATGCCTTCGTCTCCACCCGCCCGGCGGAGAAGGTCAACAACGAAGTCTCGGTCATGATCGGCTACGCGCTGAAGCCGGGCTCTGAATCCTCGGTCGAGGTCGGCGGCGCCGCGTTCGCCATGTACTCGCAGGGCGATGGTCTCTGGATCAAGAACGCGGCCGAGGAAGAGCGGATGGTCGAGGCCATGCGCAAATCCGCCGATCTCGTGGTCAAGGGCATCTCGTCCAAGGGGACCGAGACGACCGACACCTTCTCGCTGAAGGGCCTCGCCCAGGCGCTTGACCGGATCTCCCAGGATTGCAGGCGTTAAGCCTGCGGTCGATAAGGTCGCAATCGGCGGTTCCGGTTGCTATATAGGGCGCGTTCCAGGTTTTCTCCCGTCATTCCGGGCCGATGCGCAACATCGAACCTGGAATCTCGCGGTTCCGGGTCCGGTCCTTCGGACCATCCCGGAACGACGAACACAAATTCCAGGTCTATTCAATGCAACCGATGACCGAGCCGCACAACGCAACGCTGGTGGAGAAGACTCCGCTCGAAACCTATGTGCCGCCGGCGAGGCCCTCGCTGATCGGCCTGTCGCGCACCGAGCTTGCCGATCGTCTCGGCGAGATCGGCGTTGCACCGGCGCAGCGCAAGATGCGTGTGCAGCAGCTGTGGCACTGGATGTATTTCCGTGGCGCCCAGAATTTCGAAGAGATGACGTCGGTCTCGAAGGGCATTCGCGCCGAACTCGCGCAACATTTCACCGTCGACCGGCCCGAAGTCGTGGCCGAGCAGATCTCCAACGACGGCACCCGCAAATGGCTGCTGCGTTTGCCGAGCGGCGACAATGTCGAAAAGGCGCATGAAGTCGAGTGCGTCTACATCCCCGAAACCGATCGCGGCACGCTGTGTGTGTCCTCGCAGGTCGGCTGCACCTTGAACTGCTCCTTCTGCCACACCGGCACGCAGCGCCTGGTGCGCAACCTCACTGCCGGCGAGATCGTGGGACAGGTGATGGTCGCGCGGGATCGTCTGAACGACTGGGCCGATCGCGAAGACGGTACGCGTCGCGTCACCAACATCGTGATGATGGGCATGGGCGAGCCGCTCTACAATTTCGACGCGGTGCGCGACGCGCTGCTGATCGTCGGCGACAACGAAGGCATCGGCATCTCCCGCCGCCGCATCACGCTGTCGACCTCGGGTGTGGTGCCGAACATCGTGCGCGCGGGCGAGGAGATTGGCGTGATGCTCGCGATCTCGCTGCATGCGGTGCGCGACGAGCTGCGTAACGAGCTGGTGCCGCTCAACCGCAAATATCCGATCAAGGAATTGCTGCAGGCCTGCCGCGATTATCCCGGCGCCTCGAACGCGCGCCGCATCACCTTCGAATACGTGATGCTCAAGGGCGTCAACGATTCGCTCGACGATGCCAAGCTGCTGGTAAAGATGCTCAAGGGCATTCACGCCAAGATCAATCTGATCCCGTTCAACCCCTGGCCCGGCACCGCCTATGAATGCTCGGACTGGGACCAGATCGAAAAATTCTCCGAATACGTCTTCAACGCCGGCTATTCCTCGCCGGTGCGCACCCCGCGCGGCCGCGACATTCTGGCCGCCTGCGGCCAGCTCAAGTCGGAGACGGAAAAGCTTTCCGCCAGGGAACGCCAGACGCTGCGAGCCATGGCGATGACGGATTAGCTTGGTAGGTGCACTGTGTTGCTTCCCCGTCATTGCGAGGAGCGCAGCGACGAAGCAATCCAGACTGCCTCCGCGGACGCATCTCTGGATTGCTTCGCTTCGCTCGCAATGACGGTAACGTTGGCTTCCTCTGCATGTCCCTGATCGGCCGCCTCATCGTCATCTTCATCGGCTTTCTCGCCGCCTGCTTCATCGGCGGCATGATCGTCGTCGTCGCGCTGTTGTTTCCGGAATTCGCCGATCTCGGCGCCGGTCCCGTCGATCAGGGCACGATCGATATCGTGCTCGGGTTCGGCTTCATCTTCGTCTCCGGCTTTGCGCTGGTGCCGGCGGCGGTGATCGTCGCGATCACCGAGGCGCTCTACATCCGCAGCGCGCTTGCCTATGCCGTGGGCGGCGGCGTCGTGGGACTCGCCTGCTATCTCGGCCTGGTCCCGTTTCATTCCGACACGCTGCAATTCGAAGGCATCGTGCGCCGCCATCTCGAGATCATGACCGGCGCCGGCATCGTCGCCGGTGTCGTCTACTGGCTGGTCGCCGGCCGCAACGCCGGCGCCTGGCGCAATCCGCCGCTGCCGCGCCAGCCGCCTCCGCCGCTGCCGTCGAATTCAAGACCGGACGTGCGGTGAGTTTCTGACTTGCCCCGGGGTTTTCATCCCCTTCCCACTCGGCTAAACCGCGCGCCATGAACCGGACTGGACTCTTCATTGCCCTGGCGCTGTGGCTCGTGATCGGCGTCGTTTTCGGCCTCTATCCCGAGCTTGATCTCAAGCTCGCTGCGCTGTTCTTCGACCCTGATACCAAGTCGTTTCCGCTCAAGTTGAACGATTGGGCCGGCTTCGCGCGCGACGCCGCGATGTGGGTCGCCTGGGCGTTCGTGCTGCCTGCGCTGGTCGCGCTCGTGGTCAAGATGGTCCGGCCCGACCGCCCGCTGATGGTATCCGGGCGCGCGATCGTCTTCCTGCTGGTCACGATCATCCTCTCAGCCGGCATCCTTACCAATCTCGCCTTCAAGTCCTATTGGGGCCGGCCGCGCCCGGTGGTGGTGACGCAGTTTGCCGGCGACCAGCAATTCGTGCCGTGGTGGGATCCGCGCGGCGGCTGCGCGCGCAACTGCTCGTTCTTCTCGGGCGAGGGCGCGACCGCATTCTGGACGCTGGCGCCGGCCGCATTGGCACCGGCGCCGTGGCGGCCGCTCGCTTATGCCGGAGCCGTGGTGTTCGGCCTCGTGACCAGCGGGCTGCGGATGGCCTTTGGCGGCCACTTCTTCACCGACGTGTCGATCGCTGGCCTCGTCACCTTCGTCGTGATCTGGTTTGCCTACGCGCTGATCTACCGCTGGCCGCGGACCCGGTTTTCGGACGAGGCGGTCGATGCCGCCCTGACCCGGCTGAACATGCCCGCCTACCGGCTGCGCCAGCGCCTGTTCGGCAGCAAGTCGAGTGCCGAGCCGTCAGTTTGAGCCATTAAAGGGGTGCCGAGCCCCGCGAAATTTGATATTCGCGCGGTCAACCCCGTGAAACGACACCCGCCCTTCGAGACCGATTGGAAGCCCCATGACCACGATCCTGAAAAGCCTGCCCAAGGGTGAGAAAGTCGGCATCGCTTTTTCGGGCGGTCTCGACACCAGCGCGGCGCTGCTCTGGATGAAGCAGAAGGGCGCGCGCTGCTACGCCTATACCGCCAATCTCGGCCAACCCGACGAAGCCGATTACAACGAGATCCCACGCAAGGCGATGGAGTTCGGCGCGGAGAAAGCGCTGCTGGTCGATTGCCGCACGCAGCTCGTCCATGAAGGTATCGCCGCGATCCAGTCCGGCGCCTTCCATATCTCCACCGGCGGCATCACCTATTTCAACACCACGCCATTGGGGCGCGCCGTCACCGGCACGATGCTGGTCGCGGCGATGAAGGAGGACGGCGTCAACATCTGGGGCGACGGCTCGACCTTCAAGGGCAACGACATCGAGCGCTTCTATCGCTACGGCCTTCTAACCAATCCGGGCCTGCGCATCTACAAGCCCTGGCTCGACCAGCAGTTCATCGACGAGCTCGGCGGCCGCGCCGAGATGTCGGCGTTCATGACCGCCCAGGGTTTTGCCTACAAGATGAGCGCCGAGAAGGCCTATTCGACCGACAGTAATCTGCTCGGCGCGACGCACGAGGCCAAGGATCTCGAGAGCCTCGACAGCGGCATCAAGATCGTCAACCCGATCATGGGCGTGCCGTTCTGGCGTGACGACTGCAACGTCAAGGCCGAGAAGGTCGTGGTGCGTTTCGAGGAAGGCCAGCCGGTCGCGCTGAACGGCCAGACCTTCTCTGATCCCGTCGCACTGTTCCTCGAAGCCAACGCGATCGGCGGCCGCCACGGCCTCGGCATGAGCGACCAGATCGAGAACCGCATCATCGAAGCCAAGAGCCGCGGCATCTATGAAGCGCCCGGCATGGCGCTGCTGCACATCGCCTATGAGCGCCTCGTCACCGGCATCCACAACGAGGACACCATCGAACAATACCGCATCAGCGGCATGCGCCTCGGACGCCTGCTCTACCAGGGCCGCTGGTTCGATTCGCAGGCCCTGATGTTGCGCGAGACCGCGCAGCGCTGGGTCGCCCGCGCCGTCACCGGCGAGGTGGCGCTGGAGCTGCGCCGCGGCAACGACTACTCGATCCTCAACACGGAAAGCCCGAACCTGACCTATGCGCCGGAGCGGCTTAGCATGGAGAAGGTCGAGGACGCTGCGTTCACGCCGGCCGATCGCATCGGTCAGCTCACCATGCGCAACCTCGACATCAACGACACCCGCGCCAAGCTGAAGCTCTACAGCGACACGGGCCTGTTGTCGGGCAGTGAAGGCTCGCAGATCTTCCGTCTGGAGAATGACAAGGGCTGACGCGCCCGGGGATTGCTGCCTCGTTCGTCATTGCGAGCGAAGCGAAGCAATCCAGAGTCTTTCCGCAGCGACAGTCTGGATTGCCTCGTCGCTTCGCTCCTCGCAATGACAGAAACAAAAATGGCCGGGATTGCTCCCGGCCATTTTCATTTTGTGCTTCGCCTCAGCGCGGCGGCGCGGTGCCGGGCGGGGGCGGCGGCAGCGAGGCCTGGCCACCGTTGAGCAGCGGCGTGATGTTGCGGACGGTGACGCGGCGGTTGATCGCGCTCGGCCCTTGCGTCTGCTCCTTCAGATACTGCTCGCCATAGCCCTGCGACGTCAGGTTCTCAGACGGCACACCGAATTGCTGGGTCAGCAATTCGGCCGCGGACTGCGCACGACGATCCGACAATGACAAATTGTCGACGTCGTTGCCAACTGCGTCGGTGTGACCTTCGATCAGGAACACCACGCGCGGATTGGCCTGGATCGCACGGTTGAGACCGTCGGCGATCGACTGCAGCTTCGCCGCCTGGTCCGGTGGGATGGTCCACGATCCCGTCTCGAAGTTGATCGTGTTGAGGTCGATGCTCGGCATTTGCATGCGAACATTGGGGCTGTAGCGGATCTCGTCGAGCGTGTAGCGACGATCCACCCGTTGCACCGGCGGCGCCACCATCGTCTCGTAGATCACGTCCGGCGACGCTTCCTGGGCGTCGACGATATAACGATCGTAGGGCATGTTGACGACCGGAGGCGGCGCGTCGACATAGAAGCCGCCGACCGACCGCGGATCGCGGTAGTTGTTGTCGATGATGACGAGCTCGCGCCCGGCAGGGTCCCTGCGGATTCGACGCAGCAGCCGCCCATCCTGACCGACAACCGTAATGATCTGGCTGCCGTCGGGACGGATCACCACGGTGCGGGTATCGGCACCGACAGTCTCGGTGCGGATGTCGCGGGCGCCATAGCGGAAGCGATAGAGATCGTTGCCGCGGACGTATGTCTGCCCGCCCGGATCGCGGATGATGATGCGGTCCGGCTCGGTGTAGACGGTGCGACCGCCTTCGATGCTTTCGCGGCGCTGGTTGCGGTAATCGGCGATGGTGGCGCCGATCACGGCACCGGCGACGACACCTGCACCGATCGCGATCGGCGTCAGGTCACGCTGCGGCGGACGCGGCGGTGGCGGCAGGGGCGTGGTCGTGGTCGGGGCGGCGCGGAAGGCCGGCGCAACGGTGGGCGTCGCGTATTGTGCCCTGTTGGGTGGCGGGGTCGCAGCCGCCGAGCCCGGGACGGTGCTCGGTGCCGCCGCGCCAGCGGGGGGAGCCGGCGGCCGGGGCGGGGCGCCTGCCTGCGGCTGGGTCGGCGGAGCTCCGGCAGCGGGCGCGCCGGCAGGAGGCGTTCCTCCCTGCTGGCCTGGCGTTGGCGTCGCGGCTGGAGCCGGGGTCGCGCCAGGAGCGGGCGTGGGTCCCGCACCGGGACGTCCGGGCAGGGGCGTCGGAGCGCCACCGGGGGTCGGGGTAGTCGTCGGCGCGGGCGTGGCGCCCGGAGCAGGTGTCGCTGATCCAGCAGCCGGAGGCGCGCCGGGACGTCCGCCGGGGGGCGGCGCACCGGGGCGGCCAGTCGGCGGCGTGCTTCCCGGAGCTGGCGTTGCGGTCGGTGCAGGCGTTGCTGTCGGAGCAGGCGTGGCGGTCGGGGCAGCAGGCGTTGCCGGGCGCGCTGCGGGAGCAGCAGATGCCGGAGGCGTTGCTGTCGGCGCAGGCGCAGGCCGTCCCGAAGGACCGGCCGCAGGAGGCGGCGGAGGTGTCGGTGCGTGCTGCTGCGGAGCGGGAGCGGGCGGTGGTGTGGGAGCCGGACGAGCCGCGGGCGGCGTCGGAGGCGGAGGTGTGGGTGCGTGCTGCTGCGGAGCCGCGGCGGGCGGCGGTGCCGGGGGCGTGGGAGCCGGGCGTGCTGCGGGCGGTGCAGGAGGCGGCGCATGCTGTTGCGGAGCCGCAGCCGGGGGCGGCGAAGGCGGTTTCGGGGCCGCAGGCGGCGGTGGGGGCGGTGGCGGTGCCGGACGGGCCGCAGGTGGCGGCGGAGGTGGCGGCGGAGCTGCTGGGCGCGGCGGTGCGGCAGCCGGCGGAGGTGCCGCGGGCGGATGGGGCGGTGCAGCTGCGGGCGGCGGTGCGGCCGGGCGGGCGGGCGCCGCAGGCGGCGCGGCCGCTGGCGGTCCCTTCGGCGGCTGCTTCGGTTTTCCGTCAGGGCCGGTCTCTTGTGGCTGCGCCTGCGCGACGACGAGCGGCGGCGCGCCTTGTGCATGCGATGCGGAGCTTGCGAATTGCATCGCGGTCAGAGCCGTGGTGGCAAGCAGCACGAAACGAAGGTTGGTCATGTGGTGAACTTCCCCGGAAGGTTCTTTGACGAAGTGTTGGGATGAACAGCTACGCGTTAGGCCGGATTGTGGCGGACGAAGCGGACGCGGCCCGATTTATTTCTGCACGCAAATCACCTCACTATGGTGACGTTCATTGCGCATTCAGACGCAGGTTGCAATTGCCTCGGATGTGATGCGTCGCCTCATGCGCGATCCCGCGGCGGACTTGCATCCGTCGCGGGATTCGGCGTGAGCGGTCCGTTCGGTCCGCGTGATGGAATCTCTTCAGGCATGCGGCCCGGCAATTCGTCGGGCGGCGCTGGCGAGCCGGGCTCGCGCACTGGCGGCGCGATTTCAGGCTGCGGATTGCCCGGCGGAATCCCCGGCGGCGGCTCGGTGGGTGTGCCCGGCGTCGACGGCGGAATCTCGGGCGGTTCAATCGGCATTACATCGAGACCTTGCGGTTGTCGCCGAGATCGGGCCGCGTGTTGGTCACTGCCGCGGCCGCCATCTTCACATAGGAGATCACGGTGCCGGGCGAGTCCCAGAACTCGGCATCGTCGGGCGTGACCTTGAGCACGCGGATGTTGGGATCTTCCGCAGAGTCCCACCATGCCTTGGCCGGTGTCGAGAACAGCTCCTTGATCTTCGCACGGTCGTTGGAGACGACGGCGGTGCCCGTCAGCGACACGTATTTCTGGCTGCCTGCATCCGCGAACGACAGGTTGATGGACGGATTGCGCGCGATCTCCTCGTCCTTGTGACGCCGCGCGTCGGTGAGGAAATATATCGTGTCCGCGTTGCGGTCGAGATAGGCGCTCATCGGCCGCGCGCGGAGCTTGTCGCCATCGCGCGTCACCAGCATCGCGAATCCGATCGTCTTCATCAGATCCCATACGCGATCGACGTCGCGGGCATTGTCGTTGGCCATGTCGTGCTCCTTCTTGCAAGGGACGACAACGGCGCGCGCGGAACGAGGTTCCGGCCGGAAGATGGAACTTATCTATTCCGGCGCGTGGCAAACCGCCTCGATGTTGTGTCCATCAGGGTCGAGCACGAAGGCGCCGTAATAGGTCGGATGGTAATGCGCCCGAATGCCGGGCGGCCCGTTGTCGCGCCCACCCGCCGCAATCGCCGCCTTGTAGAACGCATCCACCGTGGCGCGGTCCTTTGCCAGGATCGCGACATGCACCGGCTTGTTCAGCGCGCCCTCGCCGCCGATCCAGAAATCCGGCTTGCCGTCGGCGCCGAAGCCGGCGGCCGGATCATGTCCGGTCTGCTCCTGCGTGACCTCCATGATCAGGCTGTAGCCGAGTGGGGCCAATGCCTTGGCGTAGAACGCCTTGGCGCGCTCATAGTCGGAGACCGGGAAGCCCATATGGTCGATCATCGTAACCTCCGTCGTTCGTCTCGTCAACGCGACAGAAACGTATTGCTCCGCGTCTTGCGCGCAACCACAAAACCGCGCGCGACCATGTCAGCGATACAATCTTCCCGCCAATCCTTTTGTGACAAATGCTCGATCACCACCGCGCGCGGCCATAGCGATTGCGGCGCGTCGCGGAAGAAGCCGATCAGCACGCGATCCTCGAACCCCTCGACGTCGATCTTCAACGCGTCCACCTTGGTGACGCCGGCTTCATCGAGAATGCGCGTCAACCGCAGCGAGGGCACTTTGATCGCCTCCGCGCTGGCCGTGCCGGTGACGACATGCGTAGCGCCGAGATTGCCGCCCCCGCTCTCGATCATCAGCTCGCCGTCGCTGTCGCCGGCGGCCGCCTGCACCAGGCGCACCTGCGTCGCCTGCGACGCGGCCTGGTTGAACGAGAGCCGTCCAAACGTCGTCGGATGCGGCTCGATCGCGACCACTTTCCCCGATGGCCCGACCTGTCGCGCCATCACCAGCGCGAAAGTGCCGACATTGGCGCCGACGTCGACGAACACGCCGCCCTCCGCGGTGTGCTGGCGCAGGAAATCGAGCTCGTCGAGATTGTAATCGGGATTGAACAGCGCGCCGCGCTCGGTGGCGCTGCCCTGATGATAGAAGCGGAACGATGCGCCCTGGTACTGCACGTCGACGGGGCCACCGCGCAGCAGGTTCACCAATCGCGACAGCCAGGGCCGGAACGCGCCGCGCTTCAGCCGCGATTGTGTCGCGAGGCGAATGATCGCGGCCTGCGCCGCGTTCGGCGCAAACGCGCCGAACGGCGCGGACGAAGGGGCATTGTCGGTCGCCAAGTCAAAGTCCTCGTTGCAAGCGGCGCATGCATAGCCGGTTTTGCCGGGGACTCCAACGCTCGATCCGGACGACAATCGCCGGGACGACGAAGAAAAGAGACCGAACCTCACGCCGCCTTTTTCGGCGGCTTGCGCTGCCTCAGGAAGCGGCCGAGCAGCTTGCGCTTGCCCTTGCGCGGGATCAGCTCGATGTCGCTGACGAGCTTTGCGCCGCCCTTGCGGCGCTCCAGCACGATCTTGCGGCTGTGGAAGGCTTCCAGCTCGACGCGATGCGCGACGCTGACGATGGTGGCCTTCGGCAGCTCGTCGGTGATCATCTTCATCATCTTGTCCTGGCTCTTCTCGTCGAGCGCCGAGGTCGCCTCGTCGAGCACGACGATGTCAGGGCTGTGCAGCAACAGTCGCGCGAAGGCCAGGCGCTGCTTCTCGCCGCCGGACAGCGTCTGGTCCCACGGTGCGTCTTCCTCGATCTTCTCCTTGAGATGGTCGAGACCGACCTTGTGCAGGGCCTCGCCGATCTCCTCCACGGTCCAGTCGTCTTCCGCGCCGGGATAGGCGACCGCGCGGCGCAAGGAGCCTGACGGCACGTAGGGTCGCTGCGGCAGCATGAACAGCCGCCGGTCGGGATGGAAATTGACGCTGCCGCCGCCCCACGGCCAGAGCCCGGCGATGGCGCGCACCAGCGTGCTCTTGCCGGTGCCGGATTCGCCGGCCACCAGCAGCCGCTCGCCAGCCTCGACCACCACCTCGGTCTCGCCGACCACGGCGGTGCCGTCGTCGAGCGTGACGGAGAGATCGTTCAGCTCCAGCATGGCGTCGTTGCTGGTCTCGCCGCGCTTGATGCGGCCGATTCCGTCGCCCTGCTCGGCGCGCTCGAGACCGTCGAGCGACATCATCAGCGATGCGATGCGGCGAGCGCAGGCATTCCAGTCGGCGAGCCGCGGATAATTGTCGACCAGCCAACCGAACGCGCTCTGCACGATGGTGAAGGCGGAAGCCGCCTGCATCACCTGACCCAGCGTCATGCTGCCGTCGAGGAATTTTGGCGCGCAGAGCAGGAGAGGGACCACGGGAGCAACAAGACTCGATCCCTGCGACACCAGCGTGGTGCGCATGTGCTGACCCGCGAGCCGCGCCCATTGCCGCAGCACGTTGGTGAAATTGCGGTCGATGCCGTCGCGCTCCTCCTCCTCGCCGCCGAGCAGCGCGATGCTCTCGCCGTTCTCGCGCACGCGGGTCAGCGTGTAGCGGAAATCGGCCTCGGCCTGGTTCTTGTCCTCGGAGACCTGCACGAATTGGCGGCCGATCACCAGGATCGAGCCCGAGGCTATCCCCGCATAAAGCATCGCGGCGATCACCAGGAAGCCGGGAATGGTCACCGACGATCCCGCAAGCGTGACGGTGAGCGCACCGCCGATGGTCCAGAGCACGACGATGAAGGTCACGGCCGACAGCAGCGCGGACGTCACGCCGGCGAGAAAATCCACCGGCGAATCGGTCGCGACGCGCAGATCCTCCGCGATCCGGTATTCCGGATTCTTGTGGTCGCCGCTGACGAGATTGAGCTGGTAATAGCGGCCATTGCCGAGCCAGCGCGTCAGCACGCTTGCCGTCAGCCAGGCTCGCCAGCGCCGCTGGATGCCCATGCGCGCGAACACTTGTGCCACGCCGAGCAAGATGCTGCCGATCGCGAGCGGGAAGAACACCGCGGTGAGATGGAAGACGGTGGACGCCTCGCGCTTCTCGATCGCGTCGAAGATCGCCCGATTCCAGACGTTGATGCCGTATTGGAAACCGACAGTCAGGACGATCAGCACGCCGAGGCCGATGGAGTAGAGCCATGCCAGCCGGTCGCCGTTGCGGCCCCAGAAGCCGCGCCCGCTGATCCAGAAGCGGGTGAGGAGATAGTCCTTGCGGGCCTGCTCGGCCTCTTCGGGCGACAGCGCCGGGTCGGGCTCGACCAGCTCGGGCGGCGGCGGAGCCACTTCCTCGCCGGTCTCGCCGACGATTTCGACAATGGGCGGCTTCTTGCCCGATTCGCGCTTTCCGGCCGGCTTTTGCATGGCCGGATAACGCGAGCTAAATCAAAAGGTTCCCGCGAGTTCCAGGTGTCGGTTCATTCGGCGGCGCCGTTGCGGACCCGGCGGCGACGTGCGAGCCGGTGCAGCACGCGCGATAGCTGATCGATCGCGTAGGGCTTTTGCACGAGCTCGAAATCGACCTTGCCGTCCTGGGACAGCGCCTCGCTGTAGCCGGTGGTCAGCACCACCGGCACGCCGATACCGCGGTCGCGGACCGCCTGCGCGAGATCGAGCCCGGTCATGCCGGGCATCACGATGTCCGAGAAGACGACATCGAAGCGATCGGCATCCATGACCAGCTCGGCAAGTGCATCGGTCGCATTGTCGACCAGCGTGATGCTGTAGCCGAGCTCGGTAAGGCCGTCGGCCGCGAAATTGGCGAGCTCGATATTGTCCTCGACCAGCAGCACCGACATGCCGCTGCCGGCCACGGCGGGGGCCGTGTTCGGTGCCTGCCGCTGCGGCAGCAAATGCGGCGCCACGCGCGGCAGATAGAGCGCGAAGGTGCTGCCGTGGCCTACCTCGCTGGTGACTGTCACCTCGCCGCCGGACTGCCGGGCGAAGCCGAACACCTGCGACAGGCCGAGACCGGTGCCGTGGCCGACCTGCTTGGTGGTGAAGAACGGCTCGAAGATGCGCTCGAGCCGCGCAGCCGGTATGCCGATGCCGGTGTCACTGACGGCAATGCCGACGAAGCCATGTTTGCCAGGAAGCTCATGGTGACCTGAAAGATCAGGGTTGCCCGAGACGGGAGCCCGCGTGTCCGCAACGGTCGCCGCGTTCTCGACCTCGAAAACGATTCTGCCCTTGCCGTGCATCGCATCGCGCGCATTGGTCGCCATGTTGATCAACGCCGTCTCGAACTGGCTTGCATCGGCATTGACGAGACAGGGCTCGGCCGGCAGCCGCATCGCGATTTCGATTGCGGGCCCGAGCAGCGTCGCGAGCATGTCGTGCAGCGACTGCAGCCGCGCGCCGACGTCGAACACTTCCGGCTTCAAGGTCTGGCGCCGCGCGAATGCGAGCAGCTGCGAGGTCAGCTTGGCCGCGCGCCCGACCGCGTCCGCGATGGCGGTGATGTAGCGCTGGCGCCGCTCCTCGCTCAGTTGCGGCCGGTTCAGCAGGTCGACCGAGGCGCGAATCACAGTCAGGAGGTTGTTGAAGTCGTGCGCGACGCCGCCGGTGAGCTGGCCGAGCGCCTCAAGGCGCTGGCTGTGCTTGAGTGCCTCCTCGGCTTCGCGCCGCGCGGCGGCCTCAGCCTGGAGATGCTGGGTGCGCCGGAACGCGAACGCCAGCAGCAGAAACAGCAGCGCGGTGGCCGGAATGCCGAACACCAGATGCTGGCCCATGGTGGCGAACCAGCGCGCGCGGATTGCCGAGGTCTCCAACCCCGCGCTGACATAGATCGGATATTCGGCGATGCGTCGGTAGCCGATGCGCCGCTCGACCTCGTCCGATGGCCAGGCGATGGTGATGAGGCCATGCTCGGGATGAGCTGCGATGCTCCGGCCGACCGGCCCGTTAGGATCGAGCCTGAGGTCGCGGTCCAGCCGTGGAAGATGCGCCAGCACCACGCCGTCGGTGCGTCCCATGGCGAGGAAGCTGCCGGCATCGGAGCCGATCCTGGCGTAAAAGCTCTCGAAATATTCCGGCAGCACGGAGGCCTGGATCACGCCGATGAAGCTGCCGTCGTCGGAGCCGCGGCGGCGGCTGACCCCGAAGAAGCGCGCGCCCTGATAGGGCTGACGCGGCGTCAGGGGAACGCCGATGTAGCTGCCGATGCTCTGGTCGACGTGGGCCGCAAAATAGTCACGGTCCGCAAAGCTCTGTGCCGGCGGCGGCGAGGCCAGGCTGTTGACCAGCGACTTTCCGTCCGCATCGAAGATCCATGCCGATTTCAGCTGCGGCAGCGAATCGGTCAGCTGCTTCAGGCGGCGGTGCAGGGCCGGCTCGCGCGCGCGGATGATGTCGTCGGGCATGCCGCGCACCACCTCGTTGATCTCGGCGAGGCTGCGGTCGATGGTCTCGAACACCTTGAGCGCGTGCTCGTGCGCGACATCGAGGGTGCGCTCGATCTCGCGGTCGGCGATGGCTTTGGTCGAGGTGTAGGAGATCGAGGCGGCGATCGCGAACAGTGCAATGGGCAGCGCCAGGGACGCAGCCATCATCCACTGCAGCAATCTCAGCGAATTGCGTTGTGCGCCCTGCACGGTCGCTCCGGTCCCACACCGGAGAGCTTACTTGAATTTCTCGCCGGGAAGGAAGCGGCTTGTGGCGGGAACCAGAGGTTGCAACCCGTCGGCTTGCCCGCGCAGGGGCGGAGGCAAAATCTGCTCGAATACGCGCCCGCCGTAGAATGCCCCGGCCTTTCCGGCCGGGGATCGCAGCATGAATGACGCCTAGATCTGGCGCTCGACCATTTTGAGCTTGAGCTCGGCGATGGCTTCCGCCGGGTTGAGGCCCTTCGGGCAGGCCTTGGCGCAGTTCATGATGGTGTGGCAGCGATAGAGGCGGAACGGATCCTCGAGATTGTCGAGCCGCTCGCCGGTGGCTTCATCCCGCGAATCCGACACCCAGCGGTTGGCCTGCAGCAGCGCGGCAGGACCGAGATAGCGCTCGCTGTTCCACCAATAGCTCGGGCAAGAGGTCGAGCAGCAGGCGCAGAGGATGCACTCGTAGAGCCCGTCGAGCTTCTCGCGGTCCTCGTGGCTTTGCTTCCATTCCTTCTGCGGCGTCGGCGAGGTCGTCTTCAGCCACGGCTCGACCGAAGCGTACTGCGCATAGAAATTGGTGAGGTCGGGGATGAGGTCCTTCACGACAGGCTGGTGCGGCAGCGGATTGATCTTCACCGCGCCGTCCTTGACGTCGTGCATCGAGCGGGTGCAGGCCAATGTGTTCTGGCCGTCGATGTTCATCGCGCAGGAGCCGCAGACGCCTTCGCGGCAGGAGCGGCGGAAGGTCAGAGACGGGTCGATGTTGTTCTTGATCCAGATCAGGCCGTCCAGCACCATCGGCCCGCAATCATGGGTGTCGACGTAATAGGTGTCGACGCTGGGATTCTTGCCGTCGTCCGGGTTCCAGCGATAGACGCGGAATTCGCGAGTTTCAGTCGCGCCCGCGGGCTTCGGCCAGGTCTTGCCGCCTGAAATCTTGGAGTTCTTCGGAAGTGCGAATTCAACCATTTCGATAAAGCTTTCGCTGTTCGTTCAGTACACGCGCGCCGTTTAGTAAACGCGAGCTTTCGGCGGGATGTACTGGACGTCGTTGGTCATGGTGTAGTCGTGAACCGGGCGGTACTCGATCTTGACCTTGCCGGAATCTTCCAGCCAGGCGAGCGTGTGCTTCATCCAGTTCTTGTCGTCGCGCTCGGAGAAGTCCTCGCGGGCATGTGCGCCGCGGCTCTCGGTGCGGTTGGCGGCCGAGTTCATCGTCACCACCGCCTGCGCGATCAGATTGTCGAATTCGAGCGTCTCGATCAGGTCGGAATTCCACACCAGCGAGCGGTCGGACACGGCGATGTCGGTGATGCCGCTATGGACCTTCTCGATCAGATTCTGGCCTTCGCTCAGGATGTCGCCGGTGCGGAACACCGCGCAATTGTTCTGCATCACGTGCTGCATGCCTTCGCGCAGCTTCGCGGTCGGCGTGCCGCCGGAGGCGTAGCGGTAGTGGTCGAGCCGGCCGAGCGCCAGATCCGACGAGTTCGCCGGCAATTCCGGCTGGCTGGCGTTTGGCGTGAGCTTCTCGGCGAGGCGCAGCGCAGCGGCGCGGCCGAACACGACGAGGTCGATCAGCGAGTTGGAGCCGAGGCGGTTGGCGCCGTGCACGGAGACGCAGGCGGCCTCGCCGATCGCCATCAGGCCCGGGATGATGGCGTTGTCGTCGCCGTCCTTCTTGGTCAGGACCTCGCCGTGATAGTTCGTCGGGATACCGCCCATGTTGTAGTGCACGGTCGGCACGATCGGGATCGGTTCGCGCGTCACGTCGACATTGGCGAAGATCTTTGCGGATTCCGAGATGCCCGGCAGGCGTTCGGCCAGCACCGCGGGATCGAGATGGTCGAGATGAAGGAAGATGTGGTCCTTCTTCTTGCCGACGCCGCGCCCCTCCCGAATCTCGATGGTCATCGCGCGCGAGACGACGTCACGCGAAGCCAGATCCTTGGCGGAGGGCGCATAGCGCTCCATGAAGCGCTCGCCCTCGGAGTTGACGAGATAACCGCCTTCGCCGCGCGCGCCTTCGGTGACGAGACAGCCCGAGCCGTAGATGCCGGTCGGGTGGAATTGCACGAACTCCATGTCCTGCATCGGCAGGCCGGCGCGCAGCACCATGCCGCCGCCATCGCCGGTGCAGGTGTGCGCCGAGGTGCAGGACGCATAGGCGCGGCCATAGCCGCCGGTCGCCAGAATTACGGACTGGGCGCGGAAGCGGTGCAGCGTGCCGTCGTCGAGCTTGAGCGCGATGACGCCGCGGCAGGTGCCCTGGTCGTCCATGATCAGGTCGATGGCAAAGAACTCGATGAAGAACTCGGCCGCGTGGCGCAGCGACTGGCCGTACATCGTGTGCAGCATGGCGTGGCCGGTGCGGTCGGCGGCGGCGCAGGTGCGCTGCGCCTGGCCCTTGCCGTAGTCCATCGTCATGCCGCCGAACGGACGCTGATAGATCTTGCCGTCTTCGGTGCGCGAGAACGGCACGCCCCAGTGCTCGAGCTCGTAGACCGCCTCGGGCGCGTTGCGCACCATGTATTCGATCGCGTCTTGGTCGCCCAGCCAGTCCGACCCCTTCACGGTGTCGTACATGTGCCAGCGCCAGTCGTCCTTGTGCATGTTGCCAAGCGACGCCGAGATGCCGCCCTGCGCCGCGACGGTGTGCGAGCGGGTCGGAAACACTTTGGTGATGCAGGCGGTCCGAAGACCGGCTTCGCTGCAGCCGACCACGGCGCGCAGGCCCGCGCCGCCGGCGCCGACCACGACGACATCATAGGTGTGGTCTTCAATCGGATAGGCTTTGCCGTTGGTGGCGGGAGCGCCGTTGCCCTTGCCATTGGTCTCTGTGGCCATGGGTTAGACTCCGGAGGAAAGTTTCAGGATCGCGTAGGTCGAGGCGAGCGCCACGGCGAACGAGAAGAAGTTGTTGAGCATGATCGAGATGAGCTTGAGCTTCTCGTTATGGATGTAGTCCTCGATCACGACCTGCATGCCGATCTTCATGTGCCAGGCACTGGCGAAGATGAAGAGCAGCAGGATCACCGCGATCGGCAGCGAGCCGAGGATCTGCGCGGCGCCGGCCTGGTTGCGGCCGAGCAGCATCATCACGATCACGATCACGGGGATCATCAGCAGCGTCATGGCGACGCCGGTGATGCGCTGGCGCCAGAAATCGGACGTGCCCGAATGCGCAGCGCCAAGATTGCGCACGCGGCCGAGCGGGGTGCGCATGGAGGAGCCCTTCGGAGCGCCGTGGGATTCGTCAAAACTCATCGGCCGCCTCCGATCGCGTAGGCGATGATCCAGACGAGGACCGTGAGCACGATGCCGCCGATCAACGCGCCCCAGGTCAACGCTTCGCGCTCATTGGCCTTGAAGCCGTAGCCGAGGTCCCAGACGAAATGCCGGATGCCGCTGAGCATGTGGTGCATCAGCGCCCAGGTGTAGCCGAACACGATCAGCCGGCCGATGATGCTGCCGGTGAAGGCCTGGACGTGGCCATAGGCGGCAGGGCCGGAGGCCGCCGCAATCAGCCACCAGGCCAGCAGCAGCGTTCCGGCGTAGAGGGCAATTCCGGTGGCGCGATGGACGATGGAAAGCGCCATCGTCAGCGTCCAGCGGTAGACTTGCATGTGCGGCGAAAGCGGTCGTTCGATCCGTGCGGTCATGGGCTTCGATTGCTTTATTGCGGCCCAGCATGGGCGCGCGGGGATCGCGAAAGGTCGGCTCTATTTACGGAGTCGATTTCACCTGCGCAATCACCAAATCGCCATAGATCGAACTTCGGTTCAGCTCTAGGCCCTTGATGTAACAAGGCCAATCGGCGGCTTGGTATACCAGGGCCATGGCGCACCGGCTAAAGAACGAACACAAATTCATGTCTTGCCGCAGAGCTGCGGCGCATTGAAATTACTATTGGAACGGCTCTAAGCCGCCGCAGGCCAACCAGGGTTCGAACCAGTCATCCAAGACATTCGAACCGGCAGGGATGATCGGCGAGCAATCTTCAATTTCCGCGAAGCGCACCGATTTTTCGCGAGACGGGCGGATATGCGCAACCCGCATCCCACCCCAGACCGCCGATGCGGCGGTCGACCCGGCAAATCAGATCGCCTAGAGCATTGCGGGCAGCTGTCCGAGCGATGCATCGGAGAAGCTGCGACCCACCGCCGGGGCAGGTCAGGGGTGATTGCAGGACTCGATATCAAGGAGATCGTCGAGCTCGCGCTGTTGCTGATCGCAACCGGCGCGCTCTCCGGATTTCTGGCCGGCGTGTTCGGCATCGGCGGCGGCGCAATTCTGGTGCCGGTGTTCTACGAGTGCTTCCGCATCGCCGGTGTGCCGCTCGAGGTGCGCATGCCGCTCTGCATCGGCACTTCGCTCGCCGTGATCATCCCGACCTCGATCCGTTCGTTCCAGGCGCACTACAGACGCGGCGCCGTCGATCTTGCGATCCTTCGGGTCTGGTGGCTGCCGATCCTGGTCGGCGTCGTCGCCGGCAGCGTGGTCGCGCGCTACGCACCGGAGCGGCTGTTCAAGATCGTGTTCGTCGCCGTCGCCTGGTCGGCCGCGGTACGGCTGATCTTCGCGCGCGAGAGCTGGAAGCTCGGCGATGATTTACCGAAGGGGCCGCTGATGCGATTCTACGGCTTCTGCGTCGGCATTTTGTCGACGCTGATGGGCATCGGCGGTGGATTGTTTTCGAATCTGCTGATGACGTTCTACGGCCGTCCGATCCATCAGGCCGTGGCGACATCGTCGGCGCTCGCGGTGCTAATCTCGATCCCCGGCGCGCTCGGCTACATCTATGCCGGCTGGCCTGCGGCCGCGCACTATCCCGACGTTGCAGCCCTGCAAGTCCCATTCGCGCTTGGCTACGTCTCCCTGATCGGCGCCGTGCTGGTGATGCCGATGAGCCTTGTGACAGCACCGCTCGGTGTGAAGGCTGCGCATGCAATGTCGAAGCGGACGCTGGAGGTCGCGTTCGGGTGCTATCTGTTCATCGTCGGCAGCCGGTTTGTGATGAGTTTGTTAGGCGGACAGTGACCGCCCCAAACTCCGTCATTGCGAGCGAAGCGAAGCAATCCAGGGGTCTTTCTGCGGCGGCACTCTGGATTGCTTCGTCGCAAGAGCTCCTCGCAATGACGACGAGAGTGCTGCGAAACACAGCCCCTATTTCTTCGCGTAAAGATCCTTGTACGTATCGCGCAGCACGTTCTTCTGCACCTTGCCCATGGTGTTGCGCGGCAGCTCGTCGACGACGAAGACGCGCTTGGGCATCTTGAACTTCGCCAGCCGGCCGTCGAGCGCCTTCAGCACCGCGGCCTCGGTCACATCCGCGCCCTTGTTGCAGACCAGCACGGCCGTGACGCCCTCGCCGAAATCGGCGTGGGGCACGCCGATCACGGCGGATTCGATCACGCCGGGCATGGCGTCGATCTCGCTCTCGATTTCCTTCGGGTAGACGTTGAACCCGCCCGAGATGACGAGATCCTTGCCGCGGCCGAGAATGTGGACGTAACCCTTGGCGTCGATCTTGCCGAGGTCGCCGGTGATGAAGAAGCCGTCGTCGCGGAATTCCGCCTTGGTCTTCTCCGGCATGCGCCAATAGCCTTTAAACACGTTGGGGCCCTTGACCTCGATCATGCCGATTTCATCACGGGGCAGCTCCTTGCCGGTCTCAGGATCGGTGACGCGCACGGAAACGCCGGGGAGCGGAAAGCCGACTGCGCCGGGCACGCGCTCGCCGTCATAGGGATTCGACGTGTTCATGTTGGTCTCGGTCATGCCGTAGCGCTCGAGCACGGCATGCCCCGTGCGCGCCGACCATTCGCGATGGGTTTCGGCGAGCAACGGCGCCGAGCCCGAGATGAACAGCCGCATGTGCTTTGTGGTTTCGCGCGACAGCGCAGCGTTCTGGAGCAGGCGGGTATAGAACGTCGGCACGCCCATCAGCACCGTAGCGCGCGCCATCAGCTTGATGATCAGATCGGGGTCGAGCTTCGGCAGGAAGATCATCGACGCGCGCGCGAACAGCGTCACGTTGGTCGCCACGAACAGGCCGTGGGTGTGATAGATCGGCAGCGCGTGGATCAGCACGTCCTTGTCGGTGAAGCGCCAGAAGCTGACGAGCGAGAGCGAGTTCGACGCCAGATTGTCGTGGGTCAGCATCGCGCCCTTGGAGCGGCCGGTGGTGCCCGACGTGTAGAGGATCGCGGCGAGATCGTCGTTTGCGCGCGACACCGTGGTGAATTCGCTGCTCGCCTTGTCGGCGGCGTCCGTCAGCGAGCCCTTGCCGTCAGGCCCGAGCGTCTCGATTTTCGCCTTCACCTTGGCCGCGATGGGGGCGAGGCCCTCCGCCTTGGAGGGATCGCAGACCACCAGCGAGGGCTCGGCATCGCCGATGAAATAGTCGAGCTCGTTCAGCGTATAGGCGGTGTTGAGCGGTAGGTAGACCGCGCCGGCCCGCACGGTGGCCAGATACAGCACGATGTTGGCCACGGATTTCTCGACCTGAACCGCAACGCGGTCGCCGGGCTTCACGCCGCGCGCGACCAGCACATTGGCCATTTGCCCGGCCCGGGCGATCAGATCGCGATAGCTGATGCGCCCTCCGTCATGCGTCTCGATGGCGAGGCGCTTCGGATCATCCAGTCCGTCGAACAGGCGGGAAAACAAATTGGCGTTGGCAGCTTGGTTCATGCAAGATTTCCTCGACCGCAAGGCTTGACCACAAGGCTCGTCAGACAAGGCCGGTCAAAACCGAGGGCTGGATTAGCAAAAACCGCCCCGATGAAGCAACGGAGACAGTTTGCATGACCAAAAACGGGAAACGCGTGGCCTGGGTGACAGGCGGGGGCAGCGGGATCGGGGAGGCCGGCGCCGAGGCGCTGGCAGCCGACGGCTGGACGGTGGTGGTCTCGGGCCGGCGCAAGGATGCCCTGGATACAGTGGTCGCAAAGATCACCAAGGCAGGCGGGGCCGCCGAGGCCGTCACGCTGGACGTGTCGATCGCCGCCGCAGCCCAGAAGGCGGCCGATCAGATTGTCGCGAAGCACAGCCGGATCGATCTGCTGGTGAACAATGCCGGCATCAATGTCCCCAAGCGGAGCTGGAAGGACATGGAGCTGGAGGGCTGGGACCAGCTGGTCCAGGTCAATCTCAACGGCGTGCTCTATTGCATGCGCGCGGTGCTGCCAACGATGCGCAAGCAGCAGGACGGCTCCATCATCAACGTCTCGTCCTGGGCCGGCCGCCACGTCTCGAAAATGCCGGGCCCGGCCTACACCACGACCAAGCACGCGGTGCTGGCGCTGACCCATTCCTTCAACATGGACGAATGCGTCAACGGCCTGCGCGCCTGCTGCCTGATGCCGGGCGAGGTGGCGACCCCGATCCTGAAGCTGCGCCCGGTGGTGCCGAGCGAGGAGGAGCAGGCCAGGATGCTGCAATCCGAAGATCTCGGCCGCACCATCGCGTTCATCGCGAGCATGCCGGCGCGAGTGTGCATCAACGAACTGCTGATCAGCCCGACGCATAACCGCGGGTTCATTCAGACGCCGCACAACAGGGATTGAGCGGCAGGTAGATCGTCGAGGCTCGTCATTGCGAGCGAAGCGAAGCAATCCAGCGATGCATCCGCGGTGGCAGCCTGGATTGCTTCGTCGCTTCACTCCTCGCAATGACGCCCCCCACGAACACACCCGCACTTAGTTTCACCCATCACAAAGAAGTTTTGTTCGAAACCGCTTCGCAAACCCTCCCGTAATTCGAGCCAACGACGTCGCTGCTGCTTCACGCTCACAGGTCGCAGCCACCGTTGTTGCCCAACTCGAACGCCGGCAATCGCCGGTCACAATCCAATCGGGAGACCCTCCATGTCGAAGCGTATTGCCTATCTCACCGCTGCAGCTTTCAGCGCGCTGGCCATCACCGCGACCGTCGTCGCGCCCGCCCGCGCCGAGGAAAAGACCGTCATGGTCGGCGGCGCCGCGATGTTCCCGTCCAAGAACATCGTCCAGAACGCCGTCAACTCGAAGGACCACACCACGCTGGTGGCGGCGGTGAAGGCGGCCGGCCTGGTGCCGACGCTGGAAGGCAAGGGCCCGTTCACGGTGTTCGCGCCGACCAATGCCGCCTTCGGCAAGCTGCCGGCCGGCACCGTCGATACCCTGGTCAAGCCTGAGAACAAGGCGACGCTGACCAAGATCCTCACCTATCATGTGGTGCCCGGCAAGCTCGAGGCTTCCGACCTCACCGACGGCAAGAAGATGAAGACCGCCGAAGGCGAGGAGCTGACGGTCAAGAAGCAGGACGGCAAGGTCTGGATCGTCGATGCCAAGGGCGGCACCTCGATGGTCACGATCTCCAACGTCAACCAGTCGAACGGCGTGATCCATGTGGTCGACACCGTGCTGATGCCGGCGACCTAACACCGCGCTGCCCGGCTTCATCCCCGAACCGGATGCGACGAAATGGCGAGCCGGGGGTCCCCGGCTCGCTTTATTGTGACCATGATAGCCCGCCGGTATCGATTCGATGCCGGGCAGGGCGTAACGAAAGCGGAAGCATCGGCGTATAATTGCTGTCAGACGATGTTCAGGACGGAACCGCCATGTCGAGCCTCACAGTCACCGACGAGCAGGTCAGCGCCACCCCGGCCAAAGTAATCCAGCCGGCCTGGGTCCGGGTCATGCACTGGGTCAACGCCCTCGCCATGATCCTGATGATCCTGTCGGGCTGGCAGATCTACAACGCCTCGCCGCTGTTCGGTTTCAGCTTTCCGCGCGACTACACGCTCGGCGGCTGGCTCGGTGGCGGCCTGCTCTGGCACTTTGCGGCGATGTGGCTGTTGATGATCAACGGCCTTGCCTATCTCGTCACCGGTTTTGCCACCGGCCGCTTCCGGAAAAAACTGCTGCCGATCACCCCGTCCGGCGTGCTCCACGATGTCAGGGCTGCGCTGACCTTCAAGCTCGGCCATGCCGATCTCACCGTCTACAATTACGTCCAGCGCGTGCTCTATGCCGGCATCATCCTGGTCGGCGTGATCATCGTGCTGTCGGGGCTGGGAATGTGGAAGCCGGTGCAATTGCACTGGCTCGTGTCCCTGTTCGGCGACTATCCGACCGCACGCTACATCCATTTCTTCTGCATGGCCGCGATCTGCGCGTTCCTCGTCATTCACGTTTTACTCGCGCTGCTGGTGCCGAAGAGCCTGCGCGCGATGATCATCGGCCGCTAGAGCGGAGTAAGAACCATGGCCAAGCGCTCATTCCTGATTCCCGGCGTCGACAAGCGGCTGCTGATCAAGGATTCCATCAAGACGATGCCAGAGGTCAGCCGCCGCCGCTTCATCGCGGGCGGCGCCAGCCTCGGCGCACTGACGCTGCTCACCGGCTGCGACGTGATCGACTCGTCCTCCGCCGAGGAGATGCTGAAGTCGGTTTCGAAATTCAACGATGCCGTGCAGGCTTTCATCTTCAATCCCGACGCACTGGCGCCGACGTTTCCCGAGAGCGCGATCACAAAGCCGTTCCCGTTCAACGCCTATTACGATCTCGACGACGCGCCGGACGTTGACGGTGCCGACTGGAAGCTCGAAGTCCGCGGCCTCGTCGACAACAAGAAGTCGTGGACGCTTCCGGAATTGTACAAGCTCCCGCAGGTCACGCAGATCACCCGTCACATCTGCGTCGAGGGCTGGAGCGCGATCGGCAGCTGGACCGGTACGCCCATGCGCGACTTCCTCAAGCTGATCGGCGCCGACACCCGTGCAAAGTACGTCTGGTTCCAGTGCGCCGACAAGGACGGCTACAATTCTCCGCTCGACATGCGCACCGCGCTGCATCCGCAGACCCAGATGACGTTCAAATACGCCGGCGAAATCCTGCCGCGCGCGTATGGGTTTCCAATGAAGATCCGGGTGCCGACCAAGCTCGGCTTCAAGAATCCGAAATACGTGGTGTCGATGGAAGTCACCAACGACTACAAGGGCGGCTATTGGGAAGACCAGGGCTACAATTCGTTCAGCGGGAGCTAGCTGTTGTCGTCCCGGCGAAGGCCGGGACCCATACCGCGAGGTCTATCGATTTTCGCTAGATGCCAATTCCGAACGACCAGTCTTCACCAAAGTGCTCCCTGTGGTTATGGGTCCCGGCCTGCGCCGGGACGACATTTGTTATGAGGCCGGCCCCACCTTCCGCTGACACAGCGCCGCTACCGCGCCCAGCGCCAGCAGCGCCGCCGAGACGTTCAGCGCGTAACTCAAGCTCCCCAGTGCGTCCGTGATCGCGCCGACCACGATCGGGCCGAGCGTCTGGCCGACGCCGAACGAGATCGTCATCGCCGCGATCGCGGTCGGCCACACCTCGGGCGGATAGTTGAAGCGGACGAAGGCGGTGGTCGAGCCGACCACGGCGAAGAAGGCGACACCGAACACGATTGCCGAGACCGCGAGCCATGCCGGCGAATGCCCGAGCATCGGCAGGGCGGCGCCGAGCGCGTTGGTGCCGAGAATGATCGCGGTGGCCAATCCGCCGCGATCGAGCGCGAGCACGCGGCGCCAGGCCCACGGCGTGACGAAGGCGCTCAAGCCGATCAGGCTCCAGAACGCGGCCTGCGCAGCGGCCCCGCCGCCGCCGTCGCGCACATAGGCGATCATGAAAGTCATGTAGGCGATGTAGCCCGCGCCGAATAGGAAGTAGCCTGCGAGATAGACCAGCACCGGAAGAATCGCGAAGGCGCCGTGGCTGCCTTGCGAGAAACGCACGCCGCTCTCGATGCGGACCAGGAACAGCGGCACGGTCATGACGACGGACAGCAGTGTCATCGCCCACCACACGATCCACCACGAGCCCGGCCCGAAATATTGCAGCGTGAACGGGGCGATCAGGCCCGATGCGAGAATGCCGATGCCGGGTCCGGCATAGAACAGGCTGAGCAGGAAATTGGCCCGCTCCGGGCGCGACTGCGCAATGGAAGCAGCCAGCGCGCCGCCGGCGACGAAACCGGCCGCGGCGCCAACGCCGAGCACGAGACGCGCCAGGCTCAGCGCGACGAAATTCCCGGTCAGCGCGCAAGTCGCGAGCGCGGCGACGCAGGCCAGGGTTCCGCCGCGGATCGCGGCCGACCAGCCGACGCGCTGGATCAGCCGGGACGCCACAAGGGCGCCCGCGAGGTAGCCGACGGCGTTGATGGTGTTCATGAAACCGGCCGCCGAGTAGGACCAGCCGAGGTCCTCCCGCATGTCGGGCAGCACCAGCGAATAGGCGAAGCGGCCGATACCCAGCCCAACTGTCGCAGCCAGCGACAGGGTCAGGATCAACCGTGCGGGGTGGGCATCGGGTGTAGGGCGGTCAGGTGCGTGCAAGGGGTACTCCGGCATGCGCAGTGTGGCAGGCCCTGCCCGCCTTGCACAGAACCGAAGCGGCAATGGTGTCTTGCCAAGCACGCATCGCCGCTCTAGCACTCCGGCCGAAATCGACCTCAGAGGAAACGACCATGGCGACCCACAAACTGCTGCTGCTTCCCGGCGACGGTATCGGCCCCGAGGTGATGGGCGAGGTGAAGCGGCTGATCGACTGGCTCAGTTCGGCGGGGATCGCCAAGTTCGAGACCGACACCGGCCTCGTCGGCGGTTCGGCCTATGACGCGCACAAGGTGTCGATCTCGGAAGGCGACATGGCCAAGGCCAAGGACGCCGACGCGATCATCTTCGGTGCGGTCGGCGGTCCCAAGTGGGACGCGGTGCCCTACGAGGTGCGCCCCGAAGCCGGTCTGCTGCGCCTGCGCAAGGATCTCGGTCTGTTCGCAAACCTCCGTCCCGCGGTCTGCTACCCGGCGCTCGCGGAGGCCTCCAGCCTCAAGCGCGAGGCGGTCGAGGGCCTCGACATCATGATCGTGCGCGAGCTCACCGGCGGCGTCTATTTCGGCGAGCCCAAGACCATCACCGATCTCGGCAACGGCCAGAAGCGCGCCATCGATACCCAGGTCTACGACACCTACGAGATCGAGCGCATCGGCCGCGTCGCCTTCGAGCTTGCGAAGAAGCGCAAGAACAAGGTGACGTCGATGGAGAAGCGCAACGTCATGAAGTCGGGCGTGCTCTGGAACGAGGTCATGACCCAGGTCCACAAGCGCGAATACCCCGACGTCACGCTCGAGCACCAGCTCGCCGATTCCGGCGGCATGATGCTGGTGAAATGGCCGAAGCAGTTCGACGTCATCGTCACCGACAATCTGTTCGGCGACATGCTGTCCGACATCGCTGCGATGCTGACGGGATCGCTCGGCATGCTGCCCTCGGCCTCGCTCGGCGAGGTCGACGTCAAGAGCAAGAAGCGCAAGGCGCTGTACGAGCCCGTGCACGGCTCGGCGCCTGATATCGCAGGCCAGGGCCTCGCCAATCCGATCGCGATGATCTCGTCGTTCGGCATGGCGCTACGCTACTCCTTCGACATGGGCGCGCTCGCCGACAAGGTCGACGCCGCGATCGCCGCGGTGCTGGCCAGCGGCCTGCGCACCGCCGACATCAAGTCGGAAGGCACCATTGCCGCCTCGACCACGCAGATGGGCGAAGCGATCCTGAAGGAATTGCAGAGGCTGCACGCCTGACGGCGAGCGCAGTGTTTGTAGGGTGGGCAAAGCGAAGCGTGCCCACCCGACAAGGTCTCTTCAAAACAAAAATGGCCGGGCGCGAGCCCGGCCATTTTGATTCGGTCGATAATTCCGCCTCAGTACAGCGGGAAATTCTGCGGATAGCCGCCAACATCCTGCGGCGTACTCAGCGGCTGGCGATCGATCGGGCGGTTGAGATTTTCGCGCGCGAAGGTCGGATAGCCCACCGCCGGCGGAAAGGCATAGTCGGAGAACTTGCGGTCGCCCGGATTGACCTCGGTGCCGCCGTCGAGCCAGGAGCGCTTGCTCACATAGATGCGGGTGCGGCCCTGCTGGTAGCTCGCATTGGGGCCGCTCGGGCCGTAATAGTGACGGCCGCTGTCATAGCGCTGCTTCTTGGTGTCGGCCGAGGCGGGTGTCGCGAAGGCTGAGGACATGGCAATCACGGCGCCGGCCGCAAGCCACATCGCCAGTTTGTTCGCGGCAGAGAAATTCGAGCTCATCACGTCCCCTTCAGGCGGCAAGCCGCCAATCAATTTCACCCTCATACTAACCCGGCCGGGGCGGCTGCAACTAGGTCTATTGGGTCACACCAGCGCTGAATAATCGTGCGCGCCGGCAAAAGTTGCATGGATACAGCCACTTGAGCTTGATGCCGGTCAGAGCGCGCCGCGCAATTGCGCATTGGCGGCGCCGAGCAGCCAGTCCGACGTGCCCGGGAGCGTGCAGGGGCGGCGCTTCAGCTCCGCATGTGCGAACAATTCGGCCAGCCTCGGCTCGTTGCCCGAGGTCAGCAGCGTCAGCCGGTTCAGCGTGCAGGCGATCGCGGCGCGCCGGGCGGGCGGGCTGTCGCCCTGGCAGGAGAATCCGGAGATCTGGAGCGCCGGCTCCTCGCTGCGCTTGAGGTAGCCGAGGCAGGCCCGCGCGCCCTCCGCCGTGCCGGTCGGCTGGAATAGCGCGACGGGGCCGAATTTCGTGTCGATCAGGCCGGCTTGCTCCAGCGGGGTCGCGGTGCCCAGTCCCATCCGGACGGCCAGATCGGCGGCGGCCGGACGGGTGACGTCGAATTCGCCGCCCTCGCGATAGATTTCGAGCTCGGCCATGGCCTTGTCCGCCTCGCCCGCCCAGCGCATCACGTCCCTGCGGCCGCCTTCGGGGTGCCTCAAGATAGTGTAAGAGGCTGTTTTTTCTGACGAATCGAGCCGGCTGAGGGCGAAGGCCGGAGGCGAGCGGTCGGCCACGGCCCAACCCGGCTTCAGCGCTGGCTCATCGTCGTCGCGCAAGGTTGGCAGCTGGCCGAGTGCCGCAAGGCCGAGGATGGCAAACAGCACCAAAGCCCCCACATAGGCGAACAGGCGCGCCAGCGTGCCGACGACCTCGTCGGCGAAGGCTGCAAGCGCCAGATGGATCTGGGTGGGGGTTGTGGCCGTGCTGGCCTCGGGCGACTGCATCCACGTCCCTAAGGCATGGTCCAACGTTGTCTTGAGGCCGGTTCTCGCATAGAAGCGCTGCTCTTCCTGTTTAAGCCTCAGCTTCAGGAAAGAGCTTTTTCGTCGGAGAGTGAACGATGGGTTACAAAGTCGCAGTCGTCGGCGCGACCGGCAATGTCGGACGGGAAATGCTCAACATTTTGGATGAGCGCAAATTCCCCGCGGACGAGGTGGTGGCCCTGGCCTCACGCCGCAGCATGGGCGTCGAGGTCTCCTACGGCGACCGCACGCTGAAGGTCAAAGCGCTCGAGCATTACGACTTCTCCGACGTCGACATCTGCCTGATGTCGGCCGGCGGCGAGGTGTCGAAGGAATGGTCGCCGAAGATCGGCGCCGCCGGCACGGTCGTGATCGACAATTCCTCGGCCTGGCGCATGGATCCGGACGTGCCGTTGATCGTGCCGGAAGTGAATGCGGACGCCACCGCGGGCTTCAAGAAGAAGTACATCATCGCCAACCCGAACTGCTCGACCGCGCAGCTCGTGGTCGCGCTCAAGCCCTTGCACGACAAGGCGACGATCAAGCGCGTCGTGGTCTCGACCTATCAATCGGTGTCGGGCGCCGGCAAGGACGCGATGGACGAATTGTTCTCGCAGACCAAGGCCGTCTACACCAACCAGGAGCTGGTCAATAAGAAGTTTCCCGCGCGCATCGCCTTCAACGTCATCCCCCAGATCGACGTCTTCATGGAGGACGGCTACACCAAGGAAGAGTGGAAGATGATGGCGGAGACCAAGAAGATTCTTGATCCCAAGATCAAGCTCTCCGCGACCTGCGTGCGCGTGCCTGTCTTCGTCGGCCATTCCGAGGCCGTCAACATCGAGTTCGAGAACCCGATCAGCGTGGACGAAGCGCGCGACATCCTGCGCAAGGCGCCGGGCTGCCTCGTCATCGACAAGCATGAGCCCGGCGGCTACGCCACGCCGTATGAAGCCGCCGGCGAGGACGCCACCTATATCAGCCGTATCCGCGAGGACGCGACGGTGGAGAATGGTCTCGTGCTGTGGTGCGTATCGGATAATCTACGCAAGGGCGCCGCGCTCAATGCCATCCAGATCGCGGAAGTCCTGATCAACCGCAAGCTGATCAGCGCGAAGAAGAAGGCGGCGTAAGCCGTGCTGCCGTAGGGTGGGCAAAGGCGCGAAGCGCCGTGCCCACCATCTCTCCACGATCGCGATAGAAGTGGTGGGCACGTTACGCTTTGCCCACCCTACAAGAGCTGCGGACCTACGCCACGCTTCGCGCGTTCCTGAATTCCTTCGCCGCCTTGTCCAGCACGAACAGCGATCCCTCCGCGACGCCGAAATAGGCGCCGTGGGTCTGCATCTGACCGCTCTCGACCGCCTTCTGCACGAACGGGAAGGTCATCAGGTTTTCCAGGCTGCGGAACACCGCGGCCTTCTCGATGCGCTCGACGAATTGCGCCATGGTCTCGTGGTCGCGCTGCTCCACCACTTCGCCAGGCTTGATGAACATCTGCATCCATTTGCCGATGAAGTCGCCGGGCGTGAGCGGCTCGATCTTGTCGACGAAAGCACGGATGCCGCCGCACTGGGCGTGCCCGAGCACCACGATGTGCTTCACCTTCAGCACCGTCACGGCATACTCCAGCGCCGCCGAGACGCCATGCGCGTTGCCGTCGGGCTGATACACCGGCACCAGATTGGCGATGTTGCGGACCACAAAGAGTTCGCCCGGCCCGACGTCGAAGATCACCTCGGGCGAGACGCGGCTGTCGCAACAGCCGATCACCATGACTTCAGGGAATTGCCCCTTCACCGACAGCTCGCGGTAGCGGGTCTGCTCGGTCGGCAGCCGCTGGGTGGCGAAGGCCTTGTAGCCTTCCAGCAAATGCTCTGGGAATGTGGTCATGGCCTATGCCTAATCATATACCGCTGGGACGAACAAGCCTTTCGAATAGGCAGGCTAGGTGCTATCGGCTTCGGTCGGAAGTGAGACGAGGAAAACGGAAGGAACGCTTGCATGACCCGCCCGCGCCGCAGCCATCTGTTCATGCCCGGCTCCAACCCCCGCGCGCTGGAAAAGGCGCGTAATCTCGCTGCCGACGGCCTGATCCTCGATCTGGAAGACTCCGTCGCGCCCGACGCCAAGGCGGTGGCGCGCGACGGCATCGCGGCCGCAATCGCAGCCAAAGGTTTCGGCAAGCGCGAGATCCTGATCCGGACCAACGGCCTCGACACGCCCTGGTGGGCCGACGATGTCGCGATGGCGGCGAAGGCCTCCCCGGACGGCATTCTGGTTCCAAAGGTTTCAAGCGTCGAAGACCTCGACACGATCGGCCGCCGTCTCGCCGAGCTCGGCGCGGCGCCGACCGTAAAAGTCTGGGCCATGATCGAGACCGCACGCGCGGTGCTGCATGCCGAGGAACTGGCGGCCGAGGGGCGCGATCCAGCGCGGCGCCTGTCAGGCTTCGTGTTCGGCCCGAACGACATCTCGCGCGAGACGCGCATCAAGATGCTGCCGGGCCGCGCCGCGATGATCCCGATGATCACCCATTGCGTCCTGGCGACGCGCGCCCATGGCCTCGAAATCCTCGACGGGCCCTACAGCGACATCGCCAATTCCGACGGTTTCGCCACCGAATGCGCGCAAGGCCGCGATCTCGGTTTTGACGGCAAGACGCTGATTCACCCCTCGCAGATCGAAGCCTGCAACGCGATCTTCACCCCGCCCGAAGAGGAAGTCGCGCGCGCGCGAAAGATCATCGCCGCGTTCGAATTGCCGGAGAACGTCTCGCGCGGCGCGATCCGTCTCGACGGCGCCATGGTGGAGCGGCTGCATGCCGACATGGCCCGGCGCACGATCGAGATCGCGGATGCGATTGCGGCGATGGGGAAGGGCTGAGGGACGTCACCTGCCCGCTGCTGACTTCGACATGATGCTCGCGGCTTGCGGCCGCGCTTTGCTGCGAATCCAGGAACTGCGTCGTCGCGTCACTGTCTCCGTCTCGCATTCTTCAGCGTTTCGGATGGCAGCTCACCGACCGCTCGCCGATATTCCGATGCAAAGCGGCCAAGATTTTGAAAGCCACATTTGAACGCGACGGCAACGACGCTGGTCTGCTCATCCGGATGTCGCAAGAGCTCCGTCGCCCGCTGAAGCCGGAAGCGTCGCGCGCACTGGCCCGGTGATCCCCGCCCCGCCTCGGAGAATTCCCGATAAATCGTCCGCACGCTGACGTTGGCGATTGCGGCAATCTTCTCCAGATCGATTGGTTCGTCCCAATGAGCCTCGATGTAGGATTCGACGATGTCGATGACGGACCGGTTGGCGCCCGGCGCCGGGCCCTGAAGCCGATCGGTGAAATTGTGCCGGTGCGCCAGAAGGATTCGAACCATCAACGCCCGCTCAAGTTCGCCGATGGCTATGGGTGAGTAGTCCTGGCCGAACCTGTCCAACTCCTCCGCAAATCTGAAGACGTCCTGACGAACATAAGTCATCACCGCCGGATCGGATTCGCCCGGGGCGAAACGCAGCTCCATGTCGCTATCATCGCCCAGGATTGTCTTTAGCAACCGCTCGAGTGCGCCGGCATCGATCCTCAGCACCAATTGGCGATAGCCCGGCGCAAACTCGAGGTCCAGCCTGGCGTCTCCGGAGATGATCGGACTGAAGGCCCCAATTGGCCCGCTGCTCCCTTTGGTGCTGAAGCTCGCAGCCCCTTGGATGGAGAAGAGCTGGCGGAGAACTTGCGATTCAGGAAAGGAGAGCGACGCCGCACCTTCGTAGCCGCAGAAGGCGAGGCCGATTGATTGCAAGCGAGCAAAATTGGCCTGGATACCGAACTCGCGGCCATGCTTGTCGAAACGGTCTGCGCCATATTCGGCGAATAGGCGGTCGCGCGCGAACTCGCTGTCGCGGGACTTAAGCAACGGATACCGGTCGAGATAGGAGACGGCGCCCAAATCAGAATCCTCTAAGGCTCAAATTACTGTATCGCCATTCGGGCGCTACCAATTGGGATTCCGTGGCATGACCCGCGGACGTCGTTGACGCTTGCCGGAGCGTGAACCTGCACGCGAAGTTCGAGCCGCTGCGACAAATTGTCTGGAGAGCCGACGCAATGCCTAAACGTTTTTCTTGCGCCAACGGATCACCCCGAGCCGAGGTGAGGGCGATCGATGCCGGCCCGTTGCCGAATACCGATAACGATCTTGGGCCGGCGTCCGCAATTCAGGCGCGATGGCCTCCTCGGCGTCTGAGCGAGGCTCGGGATGTCTCCGTCCGGCTATCGCTTTGGCAGAATCCGGCCATTGTGTCTTCGGTCGGACAAATGCCCTGATAATTCGATTCGTGTACCTCCTTCAGGTGCTGGGTCGCACAGCGGACACACAGTTGGTCCTCTCGAGATTCCGAGCGAAACCATGAATGCTGCAATCGTTTGGAAGCGCATGCGCTGCAGGCGAAGCATCAATTTCGGAGCGATGAAATGTTCGGTCGTAAATCCCGCGTCGATGCACAAGCTCAGATTGAGGCAATCGGCCGCTCACAAGCCATGATCGAATTCAACCTTGATGGGACGATCATCACGGCCAATAAGAACTTTCTCGATGCGCTCGGCTATCGGCTCGACGAGATCCAGGGCAAGCATCACTCCATGTTCGTGCCGGCCGACCAGCGCGACAGCACCGAGTACAAGGCGTTCTGGGCTGCATTAAACAGTGGCGAGTATCAGGCGCGCGAGTTCAAGCGGATCGCGAAGGGCGGCCGCGAGGTCTGGATCGAAGCATCCTACAATCCCGTGCTCGACGGCAACGGCAAGACAGTGATGGTCGCCAAGATTGCGACCGACATCACCGAGAAGAAGATCCGCAGCATGGCGGACGCTTCGAAGATCGCCGCCGTTGGCCGGGCCCAGGCCGTAGTCGAGTTCAAGCTCGACGGCACCATCGTCACTGCCAACGAGAATTTCTGCAAGGCGCTTGGCTATTCGTTGCCCGAAATCGAGGGCAAGCATCACAGCATGTTCATCGCCGAGGCCGAGCGCAACGGCACGGCCTATCGCGAGCTCTGGGCCAAGCTCAACCGCGGCGAATACCAGGCGGGCGAATTCAAGCGGATCGGCAAGGGCGGCCGCGAGGTCTGGATCCTCGCCTCCTACAATCCGCTACTCGACGAGAACGGCAAGCCGTTCGGTGTCGCCAAGTTCGCGACCGACGTCACGGCGGAGAAGCTGAAGAATGCCGACCTTGCGGGCCAGATCGCGGCCATCGAGAAGGCCCAGGCCGTGATCGAGTTCAACATGGACGGCACGATCGTCACCGCGAACGAGAACTTCCTCGGCGCGCTCGGCTATTCGCTGGGGGAGATCAAGGGCAAGCACCACAGCATGTTCGTGGAGCCGTCGGAGCGCGATGGCAACGGCTATCGCGAGTTCTGGGCGGCGCTCAACCGCGGCCTGTACCAGGCGGCCGAATACAAGCGCATCGGCAAGGGCGGCAAGGAGGTCTACATCCAGGCCTCCTACAACCCGATCATGGATCTCAACGGCAAGCCGTTCAAGGTCGTGAAATATGCGACCGACGTCACGAAGCAGGTGCTGGTCCGCATGGGCAACGAGCGCGTTCGCGGCATGATGGAGTCTGTTGCCGCAGGCTCCGAGGAGCTGAACGCCTCAGTGCGCGAAATTTCGGAAGCCATGACCAAATCCCGCGATACCGCGATGAGCGCGGTGGATCAGGTCGCCGCCGCCGACGCCCAGGCCCAGCGCCTCACCGAAGCAGCGCTGGCGATGAGCGGGATCGTCGAGCTCATCAACAACATCACCGGCCAGATCAACCTCCTGGCCCTTAACGCCACCATCGAATCCGCCCGCGCCGGCGAAGCCGGTCGGGGCTTTGCGGTGGTGGCCTCGGAGGTCAAGAGCCTCGCTAACCAGGCCAAGCAGGCCACTGACAAGATCGGCGCCGAGATCGGCAGCCTCAACGGCATCTCCGGCGACGTCGTCACTGCGCTTGCTTCGATCAAGACGGCCATCAACAACGTCAGCGAATATGTGACGTCGACGGCCGCGGCCATCGAAGAGCAAAGCACCGTGACAAACGAGATGTCGACCAGCATGCAGCGCGCCGCAGCGGAAGCCGCGGCGATGGCCAGCAGTGCCTGATCTGCGCAGACCGCGTTGACGGTTTGTTACGGGATTTGGAAGGCCGGCAGTCGAGCGCCAGCCGGACGGCTGGCAGCCCTGGAGAGCGGCGCTATCCGTTCGCCCGCCGGCGCAGAAGATCTGCGTGCCTTAGCGATGCGCGTGATCCGCCCGATCGAGCGACTCCAGCGTCGACGCATTGGCGCAGAAGCCGTGGTAGTTCTGCACGGCGGTGCCGTCGGCCAGCTCGCGATCGCACTGACCCTTGTGGCTGCAAAGCGCGCAGACCCGCTCCATGTCGCGCAGCAGCAGCGGATGCGCGCGGCCGAGCCCTTCGGCGCTGATGCCGAGCTGCTCCAGCATCTTCGGCAATTCGTCGGCGGCGTGCTTGCCGTGGCGAACCAGCTCTTCGAGATCGTCAGGCGCGATCCGCAAGTCTTGCGCGATGCGATCGAAATCGGCGCGGTCGAGCTGCCGGATCTCGTTCAGCTCGCGGCGATGCTTCAGCCAGCTTGCAAAGGACTCGATGAGGTCCTGGACAATGGGATAAGGCCTGGTTGCGGTGCTCATGCGAAGCTCCATTCGAACGGCGGAATTGGAGCGAGATTAGGCACAATGGTGCAGGTGCGCGTTGCGCTGGATCAAATAGCGATGAGGGAGCCCCGAGCTCCGCTGCACCTCTCCCGCTTGCGGGAGAGGTCGGCGCGCCCGGGCGATGCGAAGCATCGCTCCGCGCGCCGGGTGAGGGCTCTCTCCTCTAGGGGATTGTCCCGTTGTGGAGACACCCTCTCCTCAACCCTCTCCCGCAAGCGGGAGAGGGAGCGCACCTCTTGCGCGGCAGTCAGCCGAACCGCTCCGCCGCCCACGCATACAGGCTGCCCGGGATCGGCTTCTCAGCCCCGCGGCCCTTTGGCGAGATGTGCAGGCCGATGATGTCGCGGTCGGTGACCAGGCCGAGATAGTTCGAGGGATCGAAGAACAGTTTTGGCTCGGCATGCACGGCGTAGAACGACTGCTTCGGCAATGCGCAGTGCAGCTCGCCGGTGCGGCGCGCGAGCGCGGTGAGTGCCGCCGGCCCGAAGATCGCAACGCGGATGTCGGAGAGGCGGTTCGAGCCGCCGCGCAGGCGGCGCATCGCAAACGTGACGCGATGGCGCAGCGACAGCCAGTTCGGCGTCAGCTCCTCCTGCTCCATCAGCTCTTCGAAAGCGGCAACGATGCCGTGTTCGGATGGGAGGTAGATCACGGAATTGCCGAGCTGGCGTGGCCGCTCCCACGCAAAGTAGGGCTTTGCCGGATTGATCTCGACGGATTTGAGCAGCAGCACATCGGCGTCGAGCCAGAGGCCGAGGCCTTTTGCCATCAGCTTCATGCGGAAGAAGTCGCTGAACTGAAGCGTGGTCCAGTCGCGCCAGTTGCCGTCCGGCTGCGGCGGTCGCAATCGTTCGGAGAACGCATGCGGCAGGATCGCTTCGGCATCCGCGTTGCCGACGCCGGCGGGCAGGCCGGGAATGGTGTCGAAACTGTAGACCGTGACCTTGTGGCCGGCAGCCAGCTGCGAGCGCAGGCAGGTCTGGCGCAGGGCGTCCATTGGGCCGTGCCAGAAGGTGACGATGTCGGGCAGCATGGCGCAAGCTATAGAGGACAACGCTGGCAAAGAAAAAGCCCCGGCGCTGTCAGCGCCAGGGCTCAAACAAAAACTCGAGATCAGGCCCAGGCGCGTTCGCGCTTGAGCTTGTCCTCATAGGTGTCGATCGAGGCCTTCTTCTCCATCGTCAGGCCGATGTCGTCGAGGCCGTTGATCAGGCAGTGCTTGCGGAACGGGTCGATCTCGAACTTGACCTTGCCGCCGTCGGGACCGCGGATCTCCTGGTTCGGCAGGTCGATCGTCAGCGTCGCGTTGGCGCCACGCTCGGCGTCGTCGAACAGCTTGTCGAGGTCTTCCTGGGCAACGCGGATCGGCAAAATGCCGTTCTTGAAGCAGTTGTTGTAGAAGATGTCGCCGAACGAGGTCGAGATCACGCAGCGAATGCCGAAGTCGAGCAGCGCCCAAGGCGCGTGCTCGCGGCTCGAGCCGCAGCCGAAATTGTCCCCGGCGACCAGCACCTTCGCATTGCGATAGGCGGGCTGGTTGAGGACGAAATCCGGATTCTCGCTGCCGTCGTCCTTGTAGCGCTGCTCGGAGAAGAGCCCCTTGCCAAGGCCGGTGCGCTTGATGGTCTTGAGGTACTGCTTCGGAATGATCATGTCGGTGTCGACATTGATGATCTTCAGCGGCGCCGCGACGCCTTCCAGCGTGGTGAACTTGTCCATGGTTGCGCTTTCCCGGGGTGGTCTAGGGAACCGGTATTTATCGCGATCGGGGCGGAAATCCTAGGCCGAATTCGGCAGATCTCGTCTGCCTAACCGGGCTCTTGAGCCTCGATCGCAGTCATATCGTCGTCCGACAGGCCGAAATGATGACCGATCTCGTGGATCAGGACGTGGCGGACGATATGGCCGAGGCTTTCGTCGTGCTCGGCCCAATAGTCCAGGATCGGCCGGCGGTAGAGCCAGACCATGTTGGGCAGCCGCGCCATGTCGCCAAAACTCTGCTGCGGCAGGCCGACGCCTTGGAACAGGCCGAGCAGGTCGAACTCGCTCTCGCATGCCATCTCGTCCAGGACTTCCTCGGTCGGGAAGTCGTCGACGCGGATGATCACGCCCTCGCACAGCCTTCGAAACTCCGCCGGCAGGCGTTCGAACACTTCGTGCGCCATCGCTTCCATCTCGGCCAGCGAGGGCGCTTTCAATTCCGTCCACATGGGCTTGTCATAGCGTGGGTTTCGCGGCGATGCATCCGGCTTTATAAGCGCGACGAGGTTGACGGGCGCCGTCAAAACGGGGAGCGTAGGGCCTCGAAGTGGACGTTCAAATGGGCGGAAAAATGCGAGCGAAAACAGCGCTGACGCTACTGTGCATGGGGTTGTTTTCGCAGTTTTGCGTTGGCGCGGAGGCCCAGACCGCGGCTCCCGGCATCAGGCTCGCCCAGGCGGCCTCACGAAACGATCTCCCGCCGCCGCGCAAGCGGGCCCCGGCGCGCCTGCGCGTCACGCCCTATTACAGTCCGGATGGCGTCTATCCCCGTTACAATCCCGGTCCCGATGCGGTCCGCGAGTGCAACGCCACCTATGTGCAGGAATATCGCCCGAGCGGCACGGTGATCGTGCCGCATATGAGCTGCTACTGGCGCCGGGGCTGATACGAGCGCGATGCCGTCGCGCGCCTGAGGCGGAGGTCTTCATGACGAGATGGTTCGCATTGGCGGTTGCCGTCGGGCTTGCCGCAGGCCTGCCTCACGCGTCCGCTGCGCACAGGGTGACGAAGCTGCCCGACGCGTCGGCCGGGCGCGCGGTGTTCGACGGGCGCCGACATGTGCGGTCCGACGTTGTGCGATACGCCCCGCGTCCGGATCCGCATTACTACGCGCGGCCGGTCTACTACCGTCCTTATCCTTACGGCGTGCCGGCGCCGTTCGTGCTCGGCTTCGGGCCATGGTGACGACGTCGCGGCGCGACGCCGGGCCCGTCGTTCATTCATGAGGCATTCACGTCGCTGTCCCTAATTTAATCTTGGGAGCGACTGCCAATGAACAGGGATGACGCGCGCCGGGAGCGAGCGTCGCAACTCCGCTGTCCAGATTCAGGGAGAAGTCGATGCTGAGAATATTGGGTCTCAGGGCAAGCCCGATGCGCTTGCTCGGGATTGCGGCTGCTGCGACGCTGATGCTGTCGGCCGGGACCACGCGTCCTGCCGAGGCGATGACCCCGATCAATCCGACGGCGTTGCCTGCGGCGAAGGCCGCAAGTGGCGATGTGATCCCGGTTCGCCACGGCGGCGGCGGCGGTGGACATGGTGGTGGCGGTCATGGCGGCGGCTTCCACGGTGGAGGCGGCTTCCACGGTGGCGGAGGGCATATCGGTGGCTTCCGCGGCGGTGGTTTCCACGCGGGTGGCTTCCGCGCCGCGCCCGCCTTTCATGGCGGCGGCTATCGCTACGGCGGAGTTCGCCACTATGGCGGAGGCGGATTCCATCGCTACGGCATCTATCGCCCCGCCTATTACGGCCATCGCCATTTCCACCGGCGCTACTATGGCGGCTACTATCCCTATTACAGCCATCCGCGCCGCTGCCGGGTCATCTGGACCTATTACGGCCCGCGCCGCGTCTGCCGCTGGCATCGCTGGCACCATCCGTACCGCTATTGGTGATGTGAGTTGCTGCTAGCTCCGCACGCGTCATGGCCGGGCTTGTCCCGGCCATCCACGTTATTGGGCTTGTGCAGAAAGTTCGTGGATGCCCGGGACAAGCACGGGCATGACGGGGATGTGGCCTAAATCCAATCCTTCAGTTTCCAGGTCGCCGACGTCCAGCGCGTGAGGTTCTCCAGCTTCCATTGCTTGAACATCGCCGGCGGCCAGCGGCTGAGCTTTGAGGTCTCCTCGACCTCGGGCTTGGCGACCATGCGCAGCGGTGCCGCGCGCCGCCGGTGCTGGGGCGTCGCCGCGCTGATCAGATCGACATATTCAGGCTTGCCGGCCATGAGCTCCTGTCCTCGCAAAACCCTCGCGAGGACGCAGTGTCGGCGCTGCCGATTAACGGCGGTTTGCCGCGATCGCTCAAATTGCAGGGAGCGGCTTACCGCCACTCCCTGATGTCGACGAAGTGACCCGCGATCGCAGCGGCTGCGGCCATCGCCGGCGACACCAGATGGGTGCGGCCCTTGAAGCCCTGGCGGCCCTCGAAGTTGCGGTTCGAGGTCGAGGCGCAGCGCTCTTCCGGAGCCAGCTTGTCGGGGTTCATCGCGAGGCACATCGAGCAACCGGGCTCGCGCCATTCGAAGCCGGCCTTGATGAAGATCTTGTCCAGACCTTCAGCCTCGGCCTGCTCCTTCACGAGGCCGGAGCCCGGCACGACCATGGCGTTGACGCCGCCTGCGACCTGCTTGCCTTCCGCGATCTTGGCGGCGGCGCGCAGATCCTCGATCCGGCCGTTGGTGCAGGAGCCGATGAAGATGCGGTCGAGCTTGATGTCGGTGATCTTCGTCCCCGCGGTCAGGCCCATGTATTTCAAGGCACGGTGCTTGGAGAGACGCTTGGCCTCGTCCGCGATCTTGTCGGGATCGGGCACGCTGCCGGTGACCGAGATGACGTCCTCAGGCGAAGTGCCCCAGGTCACGATCGGCGGCAGCTTCGCTGCATCGAGCCGCAGCTCGTGGTCGAAATGCGCGCCCTCGTCCGAGCGCAACTTCTCCCAGTAACGCATCGCGGCGTCCCAATCCGCGCCCTTCGGTGCCTTCGGGCGGCCGCGCAAGAAGTCGAACGCCTTCTGGTCCGGCGCGACCAGGCCGGCGCGCGCACCGCCTTCGATCGACATGTTGCAGACCGTCATGCGGCCTTCCATGCTGAGCGCACGAATCGCGTCGCCGGCGTATTCGAGCACGTAGCCGGTGCCGCCCGCGGTGCCGATCTCGCCGATGATCGCGAGGATGATGTCCTTGCCCGTCACGCCATCCGGCAATTTGCCGTCGACGGTGACGCGCATGTTCTTCGCCTTCTTCTGGATCAGCGTCTGCGTCGCCAGCACATGCTCGACTTCCGACGTGCCGATGCCGTGCGCGAGCGCGCCGAACGCACCATGCGTCGAGGTGTGGCTGTCACCGCAGACGATGGTGGTGCCGGGCAGCGTGAAGCCCTGCTCGGGACCGATGACGTGGACGACGCCCTGACGCTTGTCGAACTCGTCGTAATATTCGATGCCGAATTCCTTGGCGTTGTCGGCCAGTGCCTTGATCTGCTCGATGCTTTCAGGGTCGGGGTTCGGCTTGGTGCGGTCGGTGGTCGGCACGTTGTGATCGACGACGGCCAGCGTCTTCTCGGGCGCGTGGACCTTGCGGCCGGTGGCGCGCAGGCCTTCGAACGCCTGCGGTGAAGTGACCTCGTGCACCAGATGGCGATCGATATAGAGCAGGCAGGTGCCGTCCTCGGCTTCGTGCACCAGATGGTCGTTCCAGATCTTGTCGTACAATGTGGTCGGCTTGGACATGAGCGTCAGCTCCAGGAATGTTGTGTAGAGCGGGTTGCGCGGCTGGCGCGCGGGGCAACAAAATCGTCAGCGCAGCTTTTAGGCTGCGCGCGTAAGCTCTGACGTTGCCGAGGTCGCGAAGCGTCCGAAGAACCGGCCGGGCAGCCGCGAGCGATCGTCGATGATGACGCGCTTGACGGGCGAGAGGCTGGTCAAATCTGGAAACATTCCAAGAATATATAGCAGGCCGAACTGAAATCGCGAGGGCTTTGACGCGCACGGCTGACGCAACAAAAAAGCGCGGGGTTTGGCCCCGCGCTCTCGGTAACTCGCCTGTAAGCGGAGCTTACTCGTTGACGGCAGCAGCCGGGCGGTCCTGCTTCTTCTCGACGATGCGGGCCGACTTGCCGCGAAGGTTGCGGAGGTAATAGAGCTTGGCGCGACGCACCTTGCCGCGGCGCACCACCTTGATCGAGTCGATCATCGGCGACATCACCGGGAACACGCGCTCCACGCCTTCGCCGTACGAAATCTTGCGCACCGTGAAGCTCTCGTTGAGACCGCCGCCGGAACGGCCGATGCAAACGCCTTCATAGGCCTGCACGCGGGTGCGGTCGCCTTCGACGACCTTCACGTTGACGATCACGGTATCGCCGGGACCGAATTCCGGAATCTCCTTGTTGGCGGAGAGCTTGTCGAATTGCTCTTTTTCGAGCTGTTGGATCAGGTTCATGGGTAAATCTCCATCGGCGCGCCCAGCCTTGGAAAACGGGGGCTGCGCGAAATTCGTTTATCCAGCCATTGCGGATGTGGCCGCTGCTATAAGGCAAGCCGGAGCGTTTGTCACCCGTCTGTCTTGTTTTTTGGCGTTTTTTGGCGTCCGGCCCGATTCGGGACTTTGCTCGGGATCTGGGCCCACAAATCCGGTCGCCGGGCCGCCGTCAGGGCCTCGGATTCCGCCCGCCGCCAGCTGGCGACCTTGGCGTGGTCGCCGGAGGTCAGGATCTCCGGGATCGGGGTCCCCTCGAACAGCTGCGGCCGGGTGTATTGGGGGTACTCGAGGAGGCCGTCGGAGAAGCTTTCCTCGGTTCCCGAGGCTTCCTTGCCCATCACCCCGGGCATTAGCCGAACACAGGCGTCGATCAGGGCCAGGGCCGCGATTTCGCCCCCGGAGAGCACGTAATCCCCGATCGAGACCTCCTCCAGACCCCGCCCGTCGATCACCCGCTGGTCCACTCCCTCGAACCGCCCGCAGACGATCAGGGGACCCGGACCCTTGGCGAGCTCCAGGACGCGGGCCTGGGTCAATGGCCGACCCCTCGGGCTCATCAGCAGTTTCGGCCGGTCCGGGCCAATCCCGGCGGCATCGATGGCTGCCGCCAAAACATCGGCCCGTAGCACCATGCCCGGCCCGCCGCCGGCCGGGGTGTCATCGACGCTGCGGTGGCGGTCGGTTGCCGAGGCCCGGATGTCCCGCGCCTCCAACTCCCAGAGCCCGCCAGCCAGCGCCCGGCCGGCCAGGCTCACGCCCAGTGGCCCGGGAAACATCTCCGGAAACAGCGTCAGCACCGTCGCGCGCCAGGGTGAGGAGGTGGTCATTGGATCTCAATTATTGTCGTCCCGGACAAGCAGAGCGCAGATCCGGGACCCATAACCACCGCACTTCGTTTTGCGACGGCTGGAGCGATCAGCTTAGCCAAAAATTCTGGCCTGTGGTTATGGGTCCCGGCCTTCGCCCGGACGACTCGGGGAGGAATCCTCCTCCGTGTCCTCTGCCTCGATTTCCTGCGGCAGCGCGATCACGACGCGGCCGCCTGCGATGTCGACCTCCGGCACCACCGCGTCCGTGAACGGCAGCAGCAGCGTGGTGCCTGTGGGCGGCGCGATCTCGATGATGTCGCCGGCGCCGAAATTGTGGATCGCGAGCACGCGGCCGAGCGCATCGCCGGCCGTGGTGACGGCGGCGAGCCCGATCAGATCGGTGTGGTAATATTCGCCCTCGTCCGTCGCGGGAAGTTTTTCGCGCGCGACGTAGAGCTCGATGCCGTTGAGGCGCTCGGCCTCATCGCGGGTCGTGACGCCCTTGAACGTCGCAACCAGATGATCCTTGGCCGCGCGCGCCGTTGCAACCTCGAACTGGCGCTTGCCGTCCTTGGACGAGAGCAGACCGTAGCTCCGCACGGCAAAGGGATCTTCGGTGAAGGTCCACAGTTTGACCGCGCCGCGCACGCCATGCGCGGCGCCGATCCGCGCGACGCAGACCAGCGCCGGCATGATCTCGCCTTAACCCTTCGCGGCGGCTTCGGCCTGCGCCTTGCGCTCCTTGCGCGGCACGGCCTTCTCTGGATTGTTGCGCACTTCGCGCTTCTTGACGCCGGCAGCGTCGAGGAAGCGCGACACACGGTCCGACGGCTGCGCGCCCTTGGCGAGCCAGGCCTTCACCTTGTCCATGTCGAGTTTCAGCCGGGTCTCGTTGTCCTTCGGCAGCAGCGGGTTGAAATAGCCGAGACGCTCGATGAAGCGGCCATCGCGGGGGAAGCGCGAATCGGCGACGACGACGTGATAGACGGGGCGCTTCTTGGTGCCGGCGCGGGCGAGACGGATAACGACGGACATCTAAGTTCTCCTTCAAAGTACGTTTTGTTCGGTTGATTGGTATTCCGCGTTGCGCGAGACCGTTGCGATCTCCCGCGACGAATTCCTCATTTCTTCTTGCCGGGGAAACCGCCGAGGCCCGGCAGCATAGGCTTGCCGCTCAGCCCGGTCAGACCCGGAACGTTCGGCAGACCCTGGCGCAGTCCGGCAGGTAAATCCTTCGGCAGGCTGGGCAGACCTTGTCCGCCGCCACCCTGCATCTTTTCCTGCAGCGCCTTCATCTCTTCCGGCGAAGGCGGCTTCATGCCGCCGCCAAAGCCCATCGCCTGCGCGATGCCGGCGAGCGGACCGCGCTTGCCGGAGCCCATGGCCTTCATCATGTCGGCCATGTTCCGGTGCATCTTGAGCAGCTTGTTGACCTGCTCGACACTCTGGCCGGAACCTGCGGCGATGCGCTTCTTGCGGCTGGCCTTGAGCAAATCGGGATGACGTCGCTCGTCGCGTGTCATGGAATCGATCACCGCGACCTGGCGCTTCAAGATCTTGTCGTCGATGCCGGCGGCCGCGATCTGGTTCTTCATCTTGGCGATGCCGGGCATCATGCCCATCAGGCCGCTGATGCCGCCCATATTGGCCATCTGCGACAGCTGCTCGCGCATGTCGTTGAGGTCGAACTGACCCTTGCGCATCCGCTCGGCGGTGCGCGCAGCCTTTTCGGCATCGATGTTGGCGGCAGCGCGTTCGACCAGCGACACCACGTCGCCCATGCCGAGGATGCGGCCGGCGATACGGTCGGGATGGAAATCCTCCAGCGCGTCCGTCTTTTCACCGGTGCCGAGCAGCTTGATCGGCTTGCCGGTCACCGCGCGCATCGACAGCGCGGCGCCGCCCCGGCCGTCGCCGTCGACTCGTGTCAGCACGATGCCGGTGAGGCCGACGCGCTCGTCGAAGGCGCGCGCGAGGTTGACGGCGTCCTGGCCGGTGAGGCTGTCCGCCACCAGCAGCACTTCATGCGGATTTGCGGCGGCTTTGATCGCGGCTGCTTCCGCCATCATCTCTTCGTCGAGCGTGGTGCGGCCGGCCGTGTCGAGCAGCACGACGTCGTAGCCGCCGAGCTTGCCGGCCTCGAGCGCGCGCTTCGCGATCTGCGCCGGCTGCTGGCCGGCGACGATCGGCAGCGTCGGTATGTCGAGGTCGCGGCCCAGGACGGCCAGCTGCTCCATCGCCGCGGGACGGTAGATGTCGAGCGATGCCATCAGCACCTTGCGCTTGTCGCGCTGGACCATGCGACGGGCGAGCTTTGCGGTGGTGGTGGTCTTGCCGGAGCCTTGCAGGCCGACCATCATGATCGGCACCGGCGGCACGGAATTGATGTCGATGGTCTGGCTTTCGGCGCCAAGCGTGTTGATCAGCTCGTCGTGGACGATCTTGACCACCATCTGGCCTGGGGTCACCGACTTGACGACGGTGGCGCCGATCGCCTGCTCGCGGACCCGCTCGGTGAAGCTGCGCACCACCTCGAGAGCCACGTCGGCTTCCAGCAGCGCGCGGCGCACCTCGCGCATGGCCGCGTCGACGTCCTTTTCGGTCAGCGCACCGCGCCCCGTCAGACGATCGAGAATGCCGCCAAGCCGTTCCGACAGATTGTCGAACAATGCCGTTGTCCTTTTTCACCTCTGCCCGCATGCGCGGAGGAGGGAGCAGAAAATCCAAACACCTTTACGCCCGAGGGCGCACAGCGCTGTCGGGCGTTGGCCTCTGGCCTCTGGGGCCAGTGGGCGGGTCGAAAAGAAAGCCTTTCCGAGAAAGTGGCCGGGTTAAACGCCGCTGCCGCCCGAAAGTCAAGGAAAGTTAGGGTGGCCGGGGCCGCTTTGGAAGGCAAGGCCTTGAAAAGATGAACTTTCCGGCGGCGGGTTCCTTTTCATCGGAGGCAGCCCATATGAAAGCTTGATGCCCTCCCCCTCAGACCATCCCTGAAGCCAGATCCGTGCCGATCACCCGCCGCCGCCTTTTCGGACTGCTCGCCGGTGCCGGCGCATTGGTCGGCGTGCCCTCCCTTTGGATGTCCCGCATGAAAACCTATGACGGCCCGGTCTCCGACCATTTCGACGGTCTGAACTTCTTCGATCCGGACGGCGTGCCGCCGAAATCGCTTCGAGAGGTCCTGCGCTGGCAATTCGGCGGCAAGCGGCAGCGCGCGAGCTGGCCGGATTGGGCGCCGAGCCCCCATGCCGACACCCCGCCGGACCGCGTCGACGGCGACAAGGTGCGGCTCTCTTTCGTCGGCCACGCCAGCTGGCTGATCCAGACCGGCGGCCTCAATATTCTCGTCGATCCCGTCTGGTCGTCGCGGGTCTCGCCCGTCAGCTTCGCCGGGCCCAAGCGGCACAACGATCCCGGCATTGCGTTCGACAAGCTGCCGAAGATCGATGTCGTGCTGGTCTCGCACGGCCATTACGATCATCTCGACATGGCGACGCTGTCGCGGCTCGCCAAGAATTTTGCCCCGCGTGTGGTGACCCCGCTCGGCAATGACGTCACGATGCGCAGCACCGATGCGACGATCAAGGTGGAAGCGTTCGACTGGCACGATCGCGTCGAGCTCGGCGGCGGCATCGCCGTGACGCTGGTGCCGACCCGGCACTGGTCGGCGCGCGGCATGTTCGATCGCAACAAGGCGCTATGGGCGAGTTTCGTGCTGGAGACGCCGGCGGGGAAAATCTACGTCGTCTGCGATTCCGGCTATGGCGATGGCGGGCATTTCCGCCGAGTCGCCGAGAAGCACGGCCCGCTACGCCTGGCGATCCTCCCGATCGGCGCCTACGAGCCGCGCTGGTTCATGCGCGACCAGCACATGAACCCGGAAGATGCGGTGAAGGCGCTCGCGGATTGCGGCGCGCAAGCCGCACTCGGGCATCATCACGGCACGTTTCAGCTGACCGATGAAGCCATCGATGCGCCGGCGAAGGCCTTGGTCGAGGCGCTCGACGCCGCAAAGGTGCCGCAGGAGCGGTTTGTCGCGATGAAGCCGGGGCAGGTGGTGGAGATTTAGCTTCGCCGGGACGACAATGAGGTCTGTCGCGGCAGCTGCGCCTACTGCTCTTTCGCCTTGATCGCCCAACTCACATTCACCGTCACCGCCAGCGTTTCCTCGCCGGGCGCAACGGCCGCGCCGCCTGCGGCCATCGGCGCTGCGGCCATGCGTCCCTTGAACAGCGGCATCGGGGCGCCGCCTTCGGACACGCTGAGCGGCGCGCCGAGCGTGACGCCGGTGGCCTTGGCGTAGATCTCCGCTTTGCGGCGGGCGTCTGCGACGGCCTTCTCGCGGGCATCGTCGAGTAGTTTCGAGGCCTGCGTCACCTCGAAGGAGATGTTGCCGATATCGTTGGCGCCGGCGCCGACCAACGTGTCGATGATGGCGGCGACCTTGGTCACGTCGCGGATCTTCACGGTGACGCGGTTTGACGCGCGGAAGCCGACCACGGGCGAGGCGCCGGTGGATTTGTTCTGGCCGTATTGCGGCTGCAGCGACAGCCGCGAGGTCTGGTAATCCTTCTCGTCAATGCCTGCGCCCTTCAGCGCCAGCAGCACCTTGCCCATCGCGGCGTTGTTGGCGTCGGACGCTTCCTTCGCAGACTTGGCGTCGTTGGCGACGCCAGCGTCGATCTGCGCCAGATCAGGCGCGCCGGAGATCGTGGCTTCGCCGCTCACCGAAATCGCGGACGGAAAATCGTCGGCAAGCGCAGGCGTTGCCAGCAGCGCGGCGGCAAAGGACGTGACAAGGGAGGTCAAAAGGATGGCAGGCTTTTTCATCGGTCTCACTTCAGCGGCACGAATACATTGATCACGAGCTTGTCCTCGGCCGTCTTCAGGGGATCGGTGAGGTATTCCTCGATGAAGGTGTCCTTGGCTTCCAGCTTCTTGTCGTCGAGGTGATTGGTGATCGCCTCGTAGGTGTTGTCCATGTTGTCGTAGGAGCCGCGATGGACGAATTTCAGCGCCTTGCCCTCCGGCGATTTGCCGACGCTCATGTCCTTGGGCAGGTTCTTCGGGTCCTGCTCGACCGGGATCTCGGCCAGGAAGGTGAAGCCGGTATCGTCGGTCGAGGTGTAGACGATCATCGAATTGCCGGCGTGCTTGATGCCCTGCTTGTCCAGCAGCGTGTTCAGCGCCTTGAAGGCGTCGATCAGCGTGTCGAAGGCCGAGTCCCAATTGGCAGTGCCCTTGACCATCACGACCTTCTTAGGCTCGAGCGTGGTCTCCTGTCCGAACGGATCGGCCGTCTGCACGGGAGCCGGCGTCGCGGCTGCAGCGGGCGGCGGGGCGGGGCTCGGTGAGGCACTGGCTGCGGGCGAGGTTGCAGGGGACGCTGCAGGCGACGTTGAAGGGCTTGGCGAGGCGCTGGCCGCCGGCGAGGGCGTGGCCACGGGTGCAGCGCTCGCGGCCGGGGAGGGCGAAGCTGACGGGACCGGCGAGGGGCTCGCCGATGCGGCCGGCGCCGGGCTCGGCGTTTGGGCCAGCGTGGCCGACAGACCAAACGACAAGGCCGCTGCCGGAATCAGCGCGGCCAAAGCGAGACGACGAAACCTGAACATTTTTATTCTCCCCAATAGCTTATCCGCCATGGCCTTACGTCCCCGAGGCCTTAACCCGGCCGCATGTCCCGGTTGCGCGAATTTCGCCGTTCTAACACGCGAGCGCCGAATTCGTCCCATGACAGATGCGTCATGGCAGCCTCCTGGCTCTTGTCGGCAAATCACTGGCCAAGAGGGCCAAGGATCGCCATATAAGGCAGGCGAAATTCGGGAATTTTCATGAGCGCGCTGGCCAACCACGTATTTGCCAAGATGAACGGCATCGGCAACGAGATCGTCGTTGTCGACATGCGCGATTCCGCCACGACGGTCACCCCGGACGACGCCCGTGCGGTGGCATCGGCGCGAGGCGGTGTGCCCTACGACCAGCTCATGGTGCTGCAGAAGCCGCGCTTCGACGGCACCGAAGCTTTCATCAGCATCTACAACTGTGACGGCTCCGAGGCCGGCGCCTGCGGCAACGGCATGCGCTGCGTGGTGCGGCGCGTCTTCGAGAAGACCGGCCAGACCAATGCGACGTTCGAGACGGCCGCGGGCCTGCTCAATGCCTGGCAGGGTCCGGCGCCGGATCTTTATACGGTGGACATGGGCGCGCCGAAATTCGGCTGGCAGGACATTCCGCTCGACCAGGAATTCCGCGACACCCGCTACATCGAATTGCAGATCGGCCCGATCGACAATCCGATCCTGCATTCGCCCTCAGTCGTCAGCATGGGCAATCCGCATGCGATCTTCTGGGTCGATGACGTCAACGCCTACGATCTCGAGCGTTTCGGTCCGCTGCTGGAGAACCATCCGATCTTTCCGGAGCGCGCCAACATCACGCTCGCCCATATCGTCGATCCCCAGCACATCACGATCCGCACCTGGGAGCGCGGCGCCGGCCTGACCAGGGCCTGCGGCTCGGCCGCATGTGCCACGGCGGTTGCGGCGGCGCGGCTGAAGCGCGCCGAGCGCAATGTCGAGATCGCGCTGCCCGGCGGCAAGCTCGGGATCGAATGGCGCGAGCGCGACGATCACGTGCTGATGACGGGCACGGCGACTTTCGAATATGAAGGCCGTTTCGATCCGGCGCTGTTCGCGCCGGTCGGGTGATGAGCGTCGACATCGTCACCTTCGGCTGCCGCCTCAACGCCTTTGAAGCCGAGGTGATCCGCCGCGAGGCCGAGGGCGCAGGCCTTTCAGATACCATCGTCATCAACAGCTGCGCCGTCACCAACGAAGCGGTGGCGCAGGCGCGCCAGTTGATCCGCAAGCTGAAACGCGAGCGGCCGGCAGCGCGCATCGTCGTCACCGGTTGCGCGGCGCAGACGCAAAGCGGCATGTTCGCCGAGATGGCCGAGGTCGATCGCGTCGTCGGCAATGACGACAAAATGCGGTCGTCCGCATGGCGCGAGGCGCGTGCGGCGTTCGATCTTGGTGCGAGCGAAAAAATCGCCGTCAGCGACATCATGGCGGTGAAGGAGATGGCGCCGCATCTCATCGACGGCTTTGCGAGCGGCCTGCCGCGCGTGTTCGTGCAGGTGCAGAACGGCTGCGACCATCGCTGCACTTTCTGCATCATTCCGTTCGGGCGCGGCAATTCGCGCTCGGTGCCGATGGGCGCGGTGGTCGATCAGGTCCGGGCGTTGGTCGCGCGCGGCCATGCCGAGATCGTGCTGACCGGCGTCGATCTCACCAGCTACGGCGCCGACCTGCCGGGTACGCCGAAACTCGGCGTGCTGACGAAGCAGATCTTGCGGCATGTGCCGGAGCTGAGGCGCTTGCGCATCTCCTCGATCGATTCGATCGAGGCGGACAGCGATCTGTTGGATGCCATCGCCGACGATCCGCGGTTGATGCCGCATCTGCAACTGTCGCTGCAGTCCGGCGACGACATGATCTTGAAGCGCATGAAGCGGCGGCATACGCGCGGCGACGCGATCGCGTTCTGCGATCGGGTCCGCCGGCTGCGCCCGGACATCGCGCTGGGGGCCGACATCATCGCGGGCTTTCCGACCGAGACCGAGGAGATGTTCTCGCGCTCGCTCGACCTGGTCAGGGAATGCGGCCTGACATTCCTCCACGTCTTCCCCTATTCGCCGCGTCCCGGCACGCCGGCCGCGCGGATGCCGCAGGTTGCGGGCGGCGCAATCAAGGAGCGGTCGAAGCGGCTGCGCTCGGCCGGTGAGGCTGCGCTTCTGCAGCGGCTGCAAGCCGAGATCGGGGCCACGCGTGAGGTGCTGATCGAGAGCGACGGTCAGGGACGGACGGAGCATTATCTGCCGGTGGCAATTGCGGGCGAGCGTATCGGCAGTGTCGTGCCGCTGCGGATCGCCGGTCGTGATGGCGCGCGGCTGACTGCTTAGCCTCGTTGCGGCGAGTGACGACGCGCTGTACCTCCAGCGTCGTCCCGGCGAAGGCCGGGACCCATACCGCGTGATCTATCGGTGATCCGCGGTGCTTGTCCCAACCAAGCAGAGTAACGGACCGTCGTCGCCAAACTTCTCCCTGTGGTTATGGGTCCCGGCCTTCGCCGGGACGACACCGAGGGTGGAGAAGCAGCGCGCCCCAAACAGCCTACAACGCCCGCACCTGCCAGAACCGCAGCGTCCGCCGCGCATTCTCCGGGGTCATGCGCGCGTAATGGCTTTGAGCCCTTGCGATGTCGGCCGGTTTCATCGCGCCGCTCGCAAAGCGGCTTTGGAGCACGGCGGCGGTGGTTTCCCAGCTGAGCTGCGCCGCCTTGCACGGCACCAGCAGGCCGTCCTCGCGCAGGCTTTGCATCAGCGGGCGAATCACTTCGACGGTCGATCCCGACAATGCGGCCAATGCGGCCACCGCTTCTTCATAACGCCGCTGCGTTGCGAAGCCGAGCAGCGTCGCTTCGCCGAGCTGGCCGGTCGCCTTCAGGCCTGCGACGGCGCGCTTGGCACCTTCGAAATCGCGGACCCCCGACATCTCGCGCTCGACACCGACGGTGACGGCTGCGATCGCGGTCTGGATCTCCTCGAACAGATGCGGCGGAGCGCGCGACAACAGCCGGGTCCGCACGGCGTCCGTTGCCGAGCGCAGCAATTGACGACGCAGGTCTGAGGGCAGATCGACGCGGACGCCAACGCTGACCGCGAGCTCGGGGTCGGCCTCGGCCTGTCCGACGATGACGGCAAATCCGTTGCCGGACACGCGCGCGCCGGGATTGGCGGCGAGCCGCCGGCTGACGCTGGGATAGCGCCGCGCCAGCAATGCATCGGTGACGATCTCCTTCAGCCACCAGCGTCCGGCGACCGCGAGCAGATGCGGCTCGCCCTTGCTCGAGGCGATCTGCACCAGCGCGCCGTCGTCGAGGCGCGCGGATTCCTGCAGCACGGGACCAGCGATGCGGATTTCGTCATTGTTGGCGAGCCGGCGAATGACCGATGGCGGCGCCTGCGCGATCGGCGCGAGCTGCGCGCTGATCTCGGCGAGCGCTACGCGCGCGCCCATGTCGGCGATGGCGCGGAGCTCGATGGTGCCGATCAGGCGATCGAGCACGTCGTCAAACAGTGCGATCTGCTCGTCGTCGAAACTGCCGGCGGAGGACAGGAACAGGTCGGTGACGCGGCGGGCTGTTGCCAGGCCCTTTTCCGCCGAGCCAGTCCGAAGCGCGGACTCGACCTCGTCGATGATCGATAACTCGGCCGTGGACATGACGCGCAGCTCGTCCTGAGCAGATTGACGGAAGCTTGTTCTAAGCAACCGCTATCATTAGCGACGAGCACTGAACGTTTCGTAAACTATAGGGAGCGCTGCGCGGCCTCCTCACCATGAGGGGCGAGCAGCTGGGCTACTCCCCGTTCCACCCGCAGGCGCGGAGCCGCTCGTGCATGTGGGGTGGGGCCGGCGCCACCACGCGGACCGGCTCCTTGTTGCGGGAGATCGGTACCACGATCTCGCGGGAATGCAGGTGCAGCTTCGGCTCGCCGAAGCGCGGGCCGTTGCCGTAAATGTTATCGCCGAAGATCGGCCAGCCGGTCGCGGACGAATGCACCCGCAATTGATGGGTCCGTCCCGTCACCGGTTCCATGGCGAGCCAAGTGAGGCCGGCGCCCCGGCCCATCACCTTCCAGTTGGTGATGGCCTTCTGGCCCTCGGGATCGGGCTTCTGCCACCAGCCGCGTTCGGCGTTGAGTCGCCCGAGCGGCATATCGATGGTGCCTTCGTCCTCGGTGGGGCCGCCCTCGACGATGGTCCAGTAGGTCTTGCCGATCTTGCCATGCTTGAACAGCAGGCCGAGCGAGGCCGTCGCCTTGCGATGGCGGCCGAGCACGAGGCAACCCGAGGTGTCCTTGTCCAACCGGTGGGCCAGCACCGGCGGCCGCGGCAGGCCGAAACGGAGCGCGTCGAAGGAGGTTTCGAGGTTCGCGCCGCCCTTGGGTCCGCGATGCACCGGCAGGCCGGCCGGCTTGTCGATGACCAGCATTAATCCGTCGCGATGGAGCACGCGCGCCAGGATTTCTTCGGCGGTCAATTCGGGAACATCGAGCAATTGCAGGACTTTCGGTCAAGACTTTCGTTTGCGAGCCGGAACGGCTAACACACCGCCATCATGAACGATACCACCCCCGAGACCCCCAAGCTGAGCTGGTGGCGCCGCCTGTCCGACGGGCTGAAGCGCACCTCGTCCTCGCTCGGGACCGCGGTCGCCGATCTCGTCACCAAGCGCAAGCTCGACCGCGCCATGCTCGACGACATCGAGGACGTGCTGCTGCGCGCCGACCTCGGCACCTCGGTCGCGGTGCGGATCGCGGATGCGGTTGGCACGGGACGCTACGACAAGGCGATCTCGGCGGACGAGGTCAAGGACGTCGTCGCGACCGAGGTCGAGAAGGTGCTGGCGGCGGTGGCGAAGCCGCTCGAGATCGACGCCGGCAGGAAGCCGTTCGTCATCCTCGTGGTCGGCGTCAACGGCTCCGGCAAGACCACCACCATCGGAAAACTCTCGCAAAAATTCGCGTCCGAAGGCCGCAAGGTGATGCTGGCCGCCGGCGACACGTTTCGCGCAGCAGCGATCGAGCAGCTCAAGGTCTGGGGCGAACGCACGAAGACGCCCGTCATATCAGGTGCGCAGGGCTCGGATTCGGCGAGCCTCGCCTTCAATGCGCTGACGGCGGCGAAGGAGCAGGCCATCGACGTGCTCCTGATCGACACGGCCGGGCGGCTTCAGAACAAGGCCGAGCTGATGAACGAGCTCGAAAAGGTCGTGCGCGTCATCCGCAAGGTGGACGCGACTGCGCCGCATGCGGTGCTGCTCGTGCTGGACGCCACCGTCGGCCAGAACGCGCTATCGCAGGTCGAGGCCTTCCATCGCACCGCCGGGGTCACCGGCCTCGTGATGACCAAGCTCGACGGCACCGCCCGCGGCGGCATTCTGGTGGCGCTCGCGGAGAAATTCAAACTGCCGGTGCATTTCATCGGCGTCGGCGAAGGCGTCGACGATCTCGCGCCGTTCACCGCGCGTGATTTCGCCCGCGCGATAGCCGGAATCGAAAGCTGAAGAATGGACAAGACCCAGCCGCATCCGTTGTTCAAGCTTGCCACCGAGCTTGGCCCGCTGCTCGTGTTCTTCTTCGTGAATGCGAAGTTCAATCTGTTCGCCGCGACCGGCGCCTTCATGGTCGCGATCGTCGCGGCGATGATCGCCTCCTATGTGGTGACGCGGCACATCCCGATCATGGCGATCGTGACAGGCGTCATCGTGCTGGTGTTCGGCACGCTGACCCTGGTGCTGCACGACGAGACCTTCATCAAGCTCAAGCCGACCATCATCTACGCTTTGTTCGCTGCGATCCTCGGCGGCGGCCTGTTGTTCGGCCGCTCCTTCATCGCCGTCATGTTCGACCAGATGTTCAATTTGACGCCGCAGGGCTGGCGCATCCTCACCTTACGCTGGGCGCTGTTCTTCGCCGGCATGGCGGTCTTGAACGAGATCGTCTGGCGCACCCAGAGCACGGATTTCTGGGTCAACTTCAAGGTGTTCGGCGTCACGCCGATCACCATGATCTTCGCCATCGCCCAGATGCCGCTGACCAAGCGCTACCACCTCGAGCCGGCGTCGCTGGAAGCGAGCGAGGCCGAGGCGGGCGATGTGAGGAAGGGGTAAGGTCTCTCAAATCGTCATTGCGAGCCCAGCGCGGCTACATACTCGACTGTCATCGCCCGGCTTGACCGGGCGATCCAGTATTCCAGAGACAGTCGTGAGGTACGGAGGAGCTGCGGCGTACTGGATGCCCCGGTCAAGCCGGGGCATGACAGCGGTGTTTGGGGTTGGGTCCTTCTCACACTGACGACAGAGCTAGCTCCCGGCCGCCTTCAACGCCTTCTCCATCTGCGGCAACAGCACCGTGCGCAAGTTCTCCGGCGTGATCGGCCCGACCAGCTTGTAGACGATGGTGCCTTCGCGACCGACGACGAAAGTCTCGGGCACGCCATAGACGCCCCATTCGATCGAGGCGCGGCCATTGGCATCGACGCCGACGTGGCCGAACGGGTTGCCGTAGCGCCCCAGGAAGCGCCGCGCATTGTCGGTGGCATCCTTGTAGTTGATGCCGACAAGCTGGAAGCGCTTGTCTTTTGCCAATTCGGTCAGCAGCGGCGCCTCGTCGTGGCACGGCACGCACCAGGACGCCCAGACATTGACGAGGCTGACCTTGCCCTTGAACGCAGCGGGATCGAGGCCGGGGATCTGCGTGTTGTCAGCCTGCAATCCCTCGAGCGGCGGCAGCGTGGTTTGCGGCACCGGCCGTCCGATCAGGGCGGAAGGGATCCGCGAGGGATCGCCGCTACCGAGCCGGAACCAGAACAGCAACGCCAGGCCGATGAACGCAATCAGCGGCAGCACCATCAGGAAGGTGCGGCGCTGCGGCGGAGCGGACGTCGATTGCTCGCTCATGCTTGATCTCTCATGACCGATCCGTCGCGCTACGGCCGGAGCGACGGGTCACGCCGCTGCGCTCGAGCTCGCGCAGGCGCTGTGTCTGGCTACGATAATCGAGCACGATCCAGCCGATCAGGATCACGACCACGAGGCCGGCCGCGGCATAGGACGTCACGATGAAAGACGCGTAGGGACCGAGCGACATGATCATGCAGCCCCAGCTTCTTTTGACGTGCTGCCTTCACGCGAGCCGGTGCCGACTTCTGAAAACGCCACCCGGCTCGCCTGCATCATCTGCAGGGACCGCACGCGCCGACGCAAGATCTCGTTGCGCATCGCCGCCAGATGCAGCGTGACGAACAGCAGGGTGAACGCGATCGCCATCACCAGCAACGGAATCAAAAAGGATTTGTCGAGCGACGAGCCGCCCATCCGCATCACCGAGGCCGGCTGGTGCAGCGTGTTCCACCAATCGACCGAGAACTTGATGATGGGCAGGTTGATGGCGCCGACCAGCGTCAGCACGGCGGCGGCGCGCGCCGCGCGGGAGGGCTCGTCGACCGCGCGCCACAGCGCCATCAGGCCGAGATACATCAGGAACAGGATCAGCACCGAGGTCAGCCGCGCGTCCCATTCCCAATAGGTGCCCCACATCGGCCGGCCCCACAGCGAGCCGGTCAGCAGCGCAAGGAAGGTGAAGCTGGCACCGATCGGCGCGGCAGCCTTGGCGGCGACGTCGGCGAGCGGATGCCGCCATACCAGCGTGCCCAGCGAGGCGATGCTCATCACCCCCCACACGAACATCGACAGCCAGGCATTGGGCACGTGGATGAACATGATCTTCACCGTCGCGCCCTGCTGATAGTCGTCGGGCGCGGTGGCGGACTGATAGAGCCCGATCGCGAGCAGGATGATTGTCGCAGCCGCAAGCCACGGCAGCAGCCGCGCCGTCAGCGCGAGGAACCGTGTGGGGTTGGCGAGGTCGATCAGCGTCATGGTATCCTGATAATCACAGGTAAGCGCTCACGCAATCAGCACGAAAGTCCGCAGCGAAAGTTGATCGGGGTCAAGGTCAGTCCAGTCCATCTCAATCCAGCCCATGCTTCAGGCTCGCCGCAGCTGCGAAGGGGCCGATCACGAGGCTGACCAGCGACAGCGCGCACAGGATCGAGAACGGCGCGCCGAATGTCATGGGGCCGACGATCACCGCCTGCGAGGCCGCGACGCCGAAGATCAGCACCGGGATCGACAGCGGCAGCACCAGGACCGCCATCAGCAAGCCGCCTCGATGCAGCGTCACCGCCAGCGCCGCCCCGATCATTCCGGTAAACGTCAGCGCCGGGGTGCCGGCGAGCAGCGTCAGCGCCACCGCGCCGGTCGCGACCATGTCGAGGTTGAGCAGCAGGCCGAGCACGGGAGTTGCGACGATCAGCGGCAGGCCGGCGGCCAGCCAATGCGCCAGCGCCTTCGCCGCGCAGGCGAGTTCCAGCGGCGTCCGGCTCATCGTGATCAGGTCGAGCGAGCCGTCCTCGTGGTCGGCCATGAACAGCCGGTCCAGCGTCAGCAGGCTCGCCAGCAGCGCCCCCAGCCACAGGATCGCCGGCCCGAGCCGCGACAGCAGTGCCAGATCCGGCCCCACCGCAAACGGCATCAGCACCACCACGGTCAGGAAGAACAGCACGCCAATCAACGCCCCGCCGCCGACGCGGAGCGCGATCCGGATGTCCCGGCGAATGAGGGCAGACAGGGCGGTCATGGGGGGCTCCCATCGTGCCTGAGGCACGGTGCGATCCCTCCCCCGTTTGCGGGGGAGGGTTGGGGAGAGGGTGTCTCGACAACGAAGATTCCCCCAGCGGAGAGAACCCTCACCCGGCGCTGCGCGCCGACCTCTCCCGCAAGCGGGAGAGGCGAGGGAGCCCGCGGCGACGACTGCGTCCCGGGTGCGAGAGCGGCGACCGGCCGCTCGAAAAGTTGAGGGTCCACGGGAATCATGCCGTCCCCCCGATCCGCAGCTCCCGCGAATCGATCCCGAGCGGGGCGTGGGTGGCGGCGATGATCAGGCCGCCGTGGCCGAGGTGCTCGCGCATCAATCCGGAAAACATGTCCTGGCCCGCGACATCCAGCGCCGTGGTCGGCTCGTCCAATAGCCAGACCGGCCGGCGGACGGTCAGCAGGCGGGCCAGCGAGAGCCGGCGGCGCTGGCCGGCGGACAGGAAGGCGGCAGGCAGATCGGCGGCATGGTCGAGCCCGACGATGGCGAGGCTGTCGCCGGCGGCGAAACGCTCCCCGCCGAGAAAATCGGCCCAAAATGTCAGATTCTCCGCCACGCTCAGCGCCGGCTTCAGGGCGTCGCGATGGCCGAGATAGTGGCATTGCTCCGGCAATGTCAGCTCGGCGTCGCCTCCGTCCAGCGCGATCGTGCCGCCCGCCGGAATGAGCAGGCCCGCGATCAGCCGCAGCAGCGAGGTCTTGCCCGATCCGTTGCGGCCGACGACCGCCACGGCTTCGCCGGAGACGGCCCCGAAGTCGAGCCTGGCAAACACCTCGCGGCCGCCCCGCACGCATGTGACCCCGCGTCCGGAAAGCTTCATCTCGCCTCGTATCGATCCGCTCAAAGCCAGGCCTCAGGAAAACTTGGGGTAGCGTATGGGAATTTTTGGCTCGCGGATTGCCGCGGCACGTTTGTGGCTGTGGCGGCGCGGTTAGAAAGCTTCTATAAGCCCGGAACTACTTGATGCAGCAACTCAACCTGCCCCTGCAAGCGACTCAGCCTGCCTACGCTGACGGTGTTAAAATACCCTGCCGGGTATAACTAACAATTGGGATTTCCTACATGACCTCGCTCGACAGCTTCAAATGCAAAAAGACCCTCAAGGTCGGCGCCAAGACCTATGTCTATTACAGCCTGCCCACGGCCGAGAAGAATGGTCTGAAGGGAATTTCGAAACTCCCCTATTCGATGAAGGTCCTGCTCGAGAACCTGCTCCGCAACGAGGACGGCCGCTCGGTCAAGAAGGAAGACATCGTCGCGGTGTCGAAATGGCTGCGCAAGAAGTCGCTGGAGCATGAGATCGCCTTCCGCCCGGCGCGCGTGCTGATGCAGGACTTCACCGGCGTGCCCGCCGTGGTCGATCTCGCCGCGATGCGCAATGCGATGCAGAAGCTCGGCGGCGATGCCGAGAAGATCAATCCGCTGGTGCCGGTCGACCTCGTCATCGACCACTCCGTGATCGTGAACTTCTTCGGTGACAACAAGGCCTTCGGCAAGAACGTCACCGAGGAATACAAGCAGAACCAGGAGCGCTACGAGTTCCTGAAATGGGGCCAGAAGGCGTTCTCGAACTTCTCCGTCGTGCCGCCCGGCACCGGCATCTGCCACCAGGTCAATCTCGAATATCTCTCCCAGACGGTCTGGACCAAGAAGGAGAAGATGACGGTCGGCAAGAAGACCGGCACCTTCGAGGTCGCCTATCCCGACTCGCTGGTCGGCACCGATTCCCACACCACCATGGTCAACGGTCTCGCCGTGCTCGGCTGGGGCGTCGGCGGCATCGAGGCGGAAGCCTGCATGCTCGGCCAGCCGCTGTCGATGCTGTTGCCCAACGTCGTCGGCTTCAAGCTGAAGGGCGCGATGAAGGAAGGCGTCACCGCGACCGATCTCGTGCTGACGGTGACGCAGATGCTGCGCAAGCTCGGCGTCGTCGGCAAGTTCGTCGAGTTCTTCGGCCCCGGCCTCGACCATCTCTCGGTCGCCGACAAGGCGACGATCGCCAACATGGCGCCCGAATATGGCGCGACCTGCGGCTTCTTCCCGGTCGATGCCGCGGCACTCGATTATCTCAAGACCTCCGGCCGCGCCTCGGCGCGCGTCGCGCTGGTGCAGGCCTATGCGAAGGCCCAAGGGCTGTTCCGCACCGCCAAGTCGCCCGATCCGGTGTTCACGGAGACGCTGACGCTCGACCTCGGTGATGTCGTTCCGTCGATGGCCGGTCCGAAGCGCCCCGAAGGCCGCATTGCGCTGCCGTCCGTGCCCGAGGGTTTCTCGCTCGCGCTCGCCAGCGAATACAAGAAGGCCGAGGAGCCGGGCAAGCGCTTCGCCGTTGACGGCAAGAAGTTCGACATCGGCCATGGCGACGTCGTGATCGCCGCGATCACCTCCTGCACCAACACCTCGAACCCGAGCGTGCTGATCGGCGCCGGTCTGCTGGCGCGCAACGCCGCCGCGAAGGGCCTCAAGGCAAAGCCGTGGGTGAAGACCTCGCTGGCACCCGGCAGCCAGGTGGTGGCGGCCTATCTCGCGGATTCCGGTCTCCAGGCCGATCTCGACAAGGTCGGATTCAACCTGGTCGGCTTCGGCTGCACCACCTGCATCGGCAATTCCGGTCCGCTGCCCGAGGAGATCTCGAAGTCGATCAACGACAACGGCATCGTCGCGGCTGCGGTGCTCTCCGGCAATCGCAACTTCGAAGGCCGTGTCTCGCCGGACGTGCAGGCGAACTACCTCGCCTCGCCGCCGCTCGTGGTCGCTCATGCGCTCGCGGGCACCGTCACCAAGAACCTCGCCATCGAGCCGCTCGGTGAAGGCAAGGACGGCAAGCCGGTGTACCTCAAGGACATCTGGCCGACGACGAAGGAGATCAACGCCTTCATGAAGAAGTTCGTGACCGCGTCGATCTTCAAGAAGAAGTATGCCGACGTGTTCAAGGGCGACACCAACTGGCGCAAGATCAAGACGGTCGAGAGCGAGACCTATCGCTGGAACATGAGCTCGACCTATGTGCAGAACCCGCCCTATTTCGAAGGCATGAAGAAGGAGCCGGAGCCGGTCACCGACATCGTCGAGGCCCGCATCCTTGCCATGTTCGGCGACAAGATCACCACCGACCACATCTCGCCGGCCGGTTCGATCAAGCTCACCTCGCCCGCCGGCAAATATCTCAGCGAGCACCAGGTGCGTCCGGCCGACTTCAACCAGTACGGCACGCGCCGCGGCAACCACGAAGTCATGATGCGCGGCACCTTCGCCAATATCCGCATCAAGAATTTTATGCTCAAGGGCGCGGATGGAAATATCCCAGAGGGCGGTCTGACAAAACACTGGCCCGACGGCGAGCAGATGTCGATCTACGACGCCGCGATGAAGTACCAGCAGGAGCAGGTGCCGCTGGTGGTGTTCGCCGGCGCCGAATACGGCAACGGCTCCTCGCGCGACTGGGCCGCGAAGGGCACGCGGCTGCTCGGCGTGCGTGCCGTGATCTGCCAGAGCTTCGAGCGCATCCACCGCTCCAACCTGGTCGGCATGGGCGTGCTGCCGCTGACCTTCGAGGACGGCACCTCCTGGTCGTCGCTCGGTCTGAAGGGCGACGAGAAGGTCACGCTGCGCGGCCTCATCGGCGACCTCAAGCCGCGCCAGAAGCTGACCGCGGAGATCGTCTCCGGCGACGGTTCGCTGCAACGCGTTTCGCTGCTCTGCCGCATCGATACGCTGGACGAGCTCGAATACTACCGCAACGGCGGCATCCTGCACTACGTGCTGCGCAAGCTCGCGGCGTAAGCGCGGATTTGTGAACGGTGGCTCACTGCGAAGTGAGTAGTAGGTTACACGAAGGCGGCCTATCACAAGGCCGCCTTCACGCGTTTGCGGGAGGCTTCGGATGGCCCGCCCGGCGGAGAACCTCACGCCCTGGACGGCTGCTGTGGCGGACGAATGTGTGAGGCCCGTAAGACTACGGTGACCATCCGGCGGTAAGCTTTCCCTCTCGCGAGCAATGGTGTGCGGCGTTCGACATGACAACAATGACGGCTTCTCATCTGGTTTCACGTTGGTCCGGCGCCCTCTGGTCGGGTGCACTTGGTCTCTGTGCGATCGTCGCCGTCATTCGTCCTGCCGAGGCTGATCCCCGCGCCGTTGTCGAATTGTTTACCTCGCAGGGCTGCTCCTCCTGCCCGCCGGCCGACAAGATCATCGGCGACCTCGCCCGCGATCCCTCGATCATCGCGCTGAGCATGCCGATCGACTATTGGGACTATCTCGGCTGGAAGGACACATTGGCCGATTCGCGCTTCTCTGCACGGCAGCGTGCCTATTCGCGCATGCGCGGCGACCGCGAAGTCTACACGCCGCAGGTCGTGGTCAACGGCTCCACGCATGTCGTGGGCAGCGATCGCACTGGCATCGAAAGCGCGATCGGCAAAACCGACACGGGCACTGGTGTGATGAGCGTGCCGGTGACGATGTCGCTCGCGGGCAAGCAGATCAACGTCTCGGTGGCCGCGAGCAAGGAGCCGACGGCGTCCCATGGCGAGGTCTGGATCTGCTCGATTGCGAAGTCGGTGCCGATCGCGATCAGCCGCGGTGAAAATCGCGGACAGCAGGTCATCTATCACAACGTGGTGCGCAACCTGCTCAAGGTCGGCGACTGGACCGGCCGTCCGGAAAGCTGGACGGTGCCGATCGAGAACCTCACGCGCGACGGCGTCGACGGTGCTGTGGTCTACGTCCAGGACGGCAGCCGGGAAAAGCCGGGCCCGATGCTGGGCGCGGCGTACACGTCGCTGCACTAACGCGCACACTTCGAATTTTCCGATTCAAGCACAGTCTCAATCCTCATGGTGAGGAGCGCGCTCTTGCGCGCGTCTCGAACCACGCAGGCCCTGCTGAGGCAGCTCGGCCTCGATCCTTCGAGACGCCGCTTCGCGGCTCCACAGGATGAGGGGAGGGAGTGTTCTCGCTGATGAGGAAGAGATCCGTCGAGGCGAAAACATCCCGGGACAAACAAAACCGGCCCAAACAAAAAAGGACCAACTCGCGTTGGCCCTCCTTGTCGTGCGAACAGACCCGATCCTGACGGCCCCGGGGGGCTGGGGGCTGAGGAATCCGGAACCGAAAGGACCGGGTCAACGCACACAAGTCTTTTCGCAATGCAGGGCGGCAGTCGCTTGGCGGAAAAGCGGCGACACTATGATTCCTGCTAACGATCCCGTGACGGTTTGCCGCGACAGAGTTCCACCGCTGCGTGTGGGCGGTTTGCTCCGGTCCAACGTCCTTACGGGGCCCCTTGCAGTGGGGAACAGTTGGCGCGATCATGCAACTGTCATGATCCGCGGTTCCGGGGACGGTCTTCGCGGACGCGGTCATGCTGATACGACAGGAGGCAGCCTATGAGTCTGTCGGAGGATGCCGATCCGAGCGAACAGCGCGCGGCGGCGCGCCCCGCCGCATCGAATGCGCAACCGAGCCGCGTAACGTTCAACCGGCTCGAGCTGCACCGTATTCTCAATCTCTACGGCCGGATGGTCGCCGACGGCGAGTGGCGCGACTACGCCATCGACTTCCTCAAGGATCGCGCCGTGTTCTCGGTCTTTCGCCGCGCTTCGGAAGTGCCGATCTATCGCATCGAGAAGGATCCGCGCCTCGCGCGCAAGCAGGGCATGTACAGCGTGATCTCGGCGACGGGCCTGATCCTGCGCCGCGGCCACGAGCTGGAGCGCGTGCTCCTGGTGATCGATCGCAAGCTGGCGGTGGTATAGCGGCGCGCTCGGTGCTGTAGGGTGGGCAAAGGCGCATCGCGCCGTGCCCACCATCTTTCGTCAAACGCGTTGGTGATGGTGGGCACGCTTCGCTTTGCCCACCCAACGAGACCTATTTTGTCGGCACGCTCTTCGCGCCCTCGCCGAGGTCGCGCTGCATCATCACCGTGTCCAGCCAGCGGCCGAATTTCAGCCCGACGCTGGGATGCGTGCCGATCATCTTGAAGCCGCCCTTGGTGTGCACGCCGATCGAGCCGGCATTGGCGGAATCGCCGATCACCGCGATCATCTGGCGGAAGCCGCGCGCCTCGCATTCGACGATCAGCCGCTCCAGCAGGAGCGCTCCGAGGCCGCGGCGGTGGAATGAGGGATCGAGATAGATCGAGTTCTCGACCGTGAAGCGGTAGGCCGGCCGCGGCCGGTAGGCACCGGCATAGGCGTAGCCGGCAACGCGCCCGTCGAGGATGGCGACGAAATAGGGATAGCCGCCGTCGATCAGCGTGCGGTAGCGGCGCGTCATCTCGGTGAGGTCGGGCGGCTCCAGCTCGAATGTCGCGGTGCCCTCGCGGACAGCCTGCTGGTAGATGGCGGTGATGGCGGGCAGGTCGGCCTCAAGGGTGGGCCTGATTTCGGGTGCGGACATGCCGCAAGATTAGAGCCTTCCCGGGACGACTGGAAGAGGCAACGGCCTCCCCACGTCGTCATTGCGAGCGGAACGAATCAATCCAGAAATGCGTCCGTGGAAGGACTCTGGATTGCTTCGTCGCAAGAGCTCCTCGCAATGACGTTGGTTGAGGGAACATCACGCCCAAACCAAAACCCCGGCCTTTCGGCCGGGGCTGGTGTCGTTCGCTCTGGTCTGGCGCTTAGTCGCGCTGGCCGAGGAGCTGCAGGAGCAGCGTGAACAGGTTGATGAAGTTCAGGTACAGCGACAGCGCGCCGGTGATGGCCGCACGCTCTGCGATGTCACCGCCGGCCGAGGCGTAGCCGTAGATGTAGTCGTTCTTCAGCCGCTGGGTATCCCAGGCGGTGAGGCCCGCGAACACCAGCACGCCGACCACCGACACGACGAACTGCAGCACCGAGCTCGCCAGGAACAGGTTCACCAGGCTCGCGATGACGATGCCGATCAGGCCCATGAACAGGAACGAACCCATTCCGCTCATGTCACGTTTGGTGGTGTAGCCGTAGAGGCTGAGCGCGCCGAAGGTCGCCGCGGTGATGAAGAACACCCGCACGATCGAGGTGTGGGTGAACACCAGGAAGATCGAGGACAGCGAGACGCCCATCAGCGCCGCGAACACCCAGAACAGGATCTGGGCGGTCGAGGGAGCGAGACGGTTGATGCCCGCCGAGATCACGAACACCATGGCGAGCGGCGCGAGCATGAACAGCCACTTCAGGGGGCTGACGAACATCGCGTAGCCGAACGGCGTCAGGAACAGCTTGCCGACGCGGACGGCTTCCGGGGTCGGAACATCCGTCACGGCGGCCATGTAGACGCCGAGCGCGGCCAAGCCGGTGATGGCCAGGCCGATGCTCATGTAGTTGTAGATGCGCAGCATGTAGGCGCGCAGGCCGGCATCGACCGTCGCGGCGTCAACACGCCCGGCGGCCCTGCCGAAAGGAGAAGCGTAATTGCGGTCTAGGTCCGACATGGTCGAATTCCCGTTGGTTGGTCCGGTCCGGCATGAGGGTCGCCACGCCGCCGGTTCGTCAAATTCTATCTCGGATACCGATGTCTGCCGACTAAATTTTGGCTAACAATCGGGGCTCCGAACCCATTCGATATGTGGGAAACTAACACATCCGCTGCAACCGTCCACGCGCGGCTGAATGTCGCCCTTCCCTGCAATCCAGACGAGCGGACGTGGTTAATCGCCGGAATCGTGCCATTTCGCTCCCGTGCCGCCGCCCGCTACCATTTGTCACAAATTCCGCAACACCGTGGCGGGCTTTTTGTTCAACGCCAGCAGCGTGCCGGCGAGACCCAGGCCGACCGTGACGACCAAGGCAGCCGCGACCACGCCGGCGGCGCTGCCGCCCTGCCAGACGAAGGTGAGGGTCATCAGTCGGGTCACGATCATCCAGGCCGCGACGCTGCCGGCGAAAACGCCGAACATTGCGGTTGCAAGCCCGATCAAGAGGTATTCGAGCGCATAGGCGCCGAGCAGCCGCAGCCGGGTCGCGCCGAGGGTCTTGAGGATCACCGCATCGTAGACCCGGTGGCGGTGGCCGGCGGCGAGAGCGCCGCCCAACACTAGGATCGCCGAGATCAGGGTCACGGCGCTGGCGCCGCGGATCGCCAGCGCCAGATTGGTCACGACCGAGCCGACCGTCTCCATCACCTCGCGCACGCGCACGCTCGTCACCATCGGATAGGCGTCAGCGACCTCCTTGATGATCTTGCCGTCGCCGGCCGCATCGCCGCCGGCTTCCGTCAGCGTCGCGATATGGGTGTGCGGCGCGCCCTTGAATGCGTTCGGGGAGAACACGAGGACGAAATTGATGCCGAGGCCCTGCCAGTCGATGCTGCGAAGATTGCTGATCTTTGCGGGGATGTCGCGGCCGAGGATATTGACCACGACCTCGTCGCCGAGCTTGAGGCCGAGTCCGTCCGCGATCTTCTTCTCCATCGAAACCAGCGGCGGGCCGGAATAATCGGCGCTCCACCACTCGCCCTCGACCACCTTGGAGCCTTTCGGCAGCTCGGCGGTATAGGTCAGGCCACGGTCGCTCTGCAGCACCCACTCGGAATCGGTGCTGGGCTTGAGCTCTTCGGCGCGGACGCCACGGGCTCCGACGATGCGCCCGCGCAGCATCGGGACGTCATCGACCGTCGCGCCAGGGGCGATCTGGCGCAGATATGAGTCGAACTGCTCGGCCTGCGTGCTCGGAATATCGATGAAGAAGAACGATGGCGCGTGCTCGGGCAGTGCGGCCAGGAACTGCCGGCGCAGATTGCCGTCGATCTGGGTGATGGTGACGAGCACGGCGAGCCCGAGGCCAAGCGACAGCACGACCGAGGGCGTCAACGCGCCCGGCCGGTGGATGTTGGCGATCGCAAGTCGCAGCATTGGCCAGCGCGTGCGCGGCAGCCGCCGCGCGATCGTCATCAGCAGCGCGGCAATGCCGCGCAGCAGCGCGAACACGACCACGGAGGAGGCCACGAACACCGCGGCGATGCGCTTGTCGAAGGACAGCCCGATCACGACCGCGATGAGCAGCGCGATCACGACGGCCATGAAGATGAGATAGCTCCAGCGTGGCCGATGCCATTCGGAGCTGATGGTGTCGCGGAACAGGGCGGCCACCGGCACGTCGTGCACCCGCCCGAGCGGCCACAGGCCGAAGGCAAGCGCCGTGAGCAGCCCGTAGACGAACGACAGCGCGAGTTCGTCGGCATGCACCGCCGGCACCACCGGCAGCGGCAGCAGCTTGCCGAACAGGCCGACGATCGCGAAAGGCATCGCGGCGCCGAGCGCGAGGCCGATCGCCGAGCCGATCGCGGCGAGCAGGAGAACCTGGGCGAGATAAATGCCGAACACGTCGCGCCCGGTGGCGCCGACGGCCTTGAAGGCCGCGATCACCTCGAGCTTGTGGTCGATGTGGGCCTTGACGGCATTGGCGACACCGACGCCGCCGACCAGCAGCGCGGCGAGGCCGACTAGCGTCAGGAACTGCGTGAAGCGGTTGATGTTGCGCTCGAGCTGCGGCGAGGCATTGGAGCGGCTGCGGACCTCCCAGCCGGCCTGCGGCGCGGCGTTGCGGGCGTCCGCGATGAAGGCGTCGGTGGTGCGCTCGCTATTGGCGATCTCCGGCAGCTTCACACGATAGACCCAGCGCACCAGGCTGCCGGGCTGGACCAGCCCCGTGGCGCGCAGGCCCGCTTCGCTGATCAGGAAACGCGGGCCGAAGCCGATGCCGCCGGCGAGCTTGTCGGGCTCGGCTTCGACGGCGCTGCGGATCTGGAACGTCGCAGCCCCGACGGTGACGCGATCGCCGGTCTTGAGCGACAGCCGCGCCAGCAGTGTCGGATCGGCGGCCGCGCCGAACGCGCCGTCGCGCTCCGCGAGCAGGTCGGACATCGGCAGCGGTGGCGCCAGCGTCAACTGGCCGAGCATCGGATAGGTGTCGTCGACGGCCTTCATCTCGACGAGCGCCAGCTTGCCCTCGGCCGAGCGCGCCATGCCGCGCAGTGTGGCGGCGCTCGAGACGGTGCCGCGCGAACGCAGGAAGGCGACTTCCTCCGGCTTCGCCTCGCGCTGAAACAGGACGAACGACACGTCGCCGCCGAGCAGCGTACGACCCTCGCGCGCGAGGCCGTCGCTCAGGCTCGCCGAGACCGAGCCGACACCGGCGATCGCCATCACGCCGAGCGCGATGCAGGCGATGAAGACGTAGAAGCCGCGCAGGCCGCCGCGCAATTCGCGCAGCGCGTAGCGCAGCGACAGCGCGACGCCGTTGGGCTTCGCAAACGGTTCGGCAGCAGCGCTCATGCCGGCGCCGACTGCGTGTCGATGCGCCCGGAGCGCAGGCGGATCACGCGATCGCAGCGATGCGCGAGCGACGAATCATGCGTGACCAGCACCAGCGTCATGCCGCGCTCGGCATGCTTGCTGAACAGGAGGTCGACGATCTGTTGTCCCGTGGCTTCGTCGAGATTGCCGGTCGGCTCGTCGGCAACGAGTATCGCGGGATCGGGTGCCAGCGCGCGGGCCAGCGCGACGCGCTGCTGCTCGCCGCCGGAGAGCTGCGTCGGATAATGATGCAGACGGTCGCCGAGCCCGACCGATTGCAGCTCCTGCGCCGCGCGCGTTGCGGCGTCGGGATTGCCCGCAAGCTCGAGCGGCACCGCGACGTTCTCCAGGGCGGTCATGGTCGGGATCAGGTGGAAGGACTGGAAGACGATGCCGACCTGGCGGCCGCGGAAGCGGGCCAGCGCGTCCTCGTCGAGGGCATTGAAAGGCGTGCCGCTGACCACCACCTCTCCGCTATCAGGACGCTCCAGCCCCGCCATCACCATCAGCAGCGTGGATTTGCCCGAGCCTGACGGGCCGATCAGGCCGATCGTCTCGCTCCGGCCCACGCGCAAGCTGATATCCTTGAGAATGTGAACGCGTGCCGCGCCCGTACCCAATGACAGATTGACGTTGGAGATGGCGATGGTGTCGGCCGAACTGTCGGCGAGCGAAGAGGAAGAGATGCGAGTGTCCATGGTCCGGTCATATGGCAACTCCGTACGCGCGGTCGAGAGGCGTTACGGATTGTTCATGCACATAGCCGTGTTGATGTTCGCTTTGATGACGGTCGCAAATCCGGCATGGGCTCCGGCATGGGCCGAGGCGGCGAAGCCGATCAAGCTGGTGGTTCTCGGCGATTCCCTGAGCGCCGGCCTCGGCCTCCCGGCCCAGCAAGCGTTCCCCACCAAGCTTCAAAAAGCTTTGCAAGACAAAGGCATAGAGGTCGATATGACCAATGCCGGGGTCTCCGGCGACACCTCCTCCGGGGGCCGTGACCGGCTCGACTGGTCGGTCCCCGACGGAACCGACGGTGTGATCATCGAGCTCGGCGCCAACGATGCGCTGCGCGGCATCGATCCCGATTTGACGCGCGCCGCGCTGACCGAGATCGTCCTGCGCCTCAAGGCGCGCAAGATCGCGGTGATGCTGTGCGGCATGCTGGCGCCGCCGAATTACGGCGCGGACTATGCCGCGCGCTTCAATTCGATTTATCCGGATCTGGCGAAAAAATTTGGCGTGCCGCTCTATCCGTTTTTTCTCGACGGTGTCGCGGCCGATGCCAAGCTCAACCAGGCCGACGGCATTCATCCGACCGCGGCCGGCGTCGACATCATCGTCAAGAATATCTTGCCCACGGTTGAGGCATTCATTGGCACGATAGCTGAGCAGCGGCGTTGAAAAGCAGGCAGCGCCGACCGTAATTCCCAGGGTTTTACCGGGGTGAGGCGCGCGATGCTTCGCAGAGTCACACAACTGCGATAGGAATTAAGGTACCGGTGATTCGTCGCCGGCTCTAAAATTTGGATATGATCTTGCCCTGGGATCATGCCCAAGCATCGGGAGTGCGAAACGATGCCGCGTTTGTTCACTGGTCTGGAAATTCCGGCCGAGATTGGCCAGTCGCTTTCCAATTTGCGGGGCGGCCTTCCCGGCGCCCGCTGGATCGATCCCGAAAATTACCACGTCACCCTGCGCTTCATCGGCAATATCGACGGCATGTCCGCCAACGAAATCGCCTCGATGCTGTTTCGCGTCGATCGCAAGCCGTTCGAGGTGAAGGTGCAGGGTTTGCAGAGTTTCGGCGGACGCAAGCCGCGCGCGGTGGTCGCCACCATCGTGCCGAGCAAGCCGCTGATGGAATTGCAGGCCGAACTCGAGCGCCTGATGCAACGGATCGGCCTCGACCCGGAAGGCCGCAAGTTCATCCCGCATGTCACGCTGGCCCGGCTGCACGACGCCACCGACCGTGACGTCGCCGATTATCTCTCGCTGCGCGGCTATTTTCCCAGCAAGGCGTTCACGGCCGAGCGTTTTGTTTTGTTCTCGTCCCGCGCCTCAACCGGCGGCGGCCCGTATGTGGTCGAGGACGCGTACGAGCTGTGTGAGTAGCGAAGCTCTCGTGCCCCGGACGCTGCGCAGCGCGAAGCGGTGCGCTGCAGAGCCGGGGCCCATCGCTCCACGATCGATGTACCAAATGGTGGGTCCCGGCTCTGCGCAGCAGCGTTGCACGCTGTAGTGCGTCCGGGACACCGAACGCATAGCGCCCCGCCCCAATTCACGGCTTGCAATTTCCGCTCATCTCTGGCGGTAAAGAGCATGCTCTCGACCCCCAGTTCCTCATTCCGCGAGGCCTATCAGGCCCAGATCGCGTCCGGCGCGATCGAGCCCGATGCTGCGCAGGCCGAAATTGCCGACGCCTATGCGGCGCTCGACCAGCGGCTCGCCGATTACAAGCCGGCGCGCAAGCAGGGCCTGCTCAGCCGCCTGTTCAGCAGCGACAAGGACGAGGCGCCCCACGGACTCTACGTCCATGGCGAGGTCGGTCGCGGCAAGACCATGCTGATGGATCTGTTCTTCCAGCACTCGACCGTCGAGCACAAGCGGCGCGCGCATTTCCACGAATTCATGGCCGAGGTGCACGAGCGCATCTACGATTTTCGCCAGGGCATCGCGCGCGGCGAGATCGCCGATGGCGACGTCATCGCGCTGACCGCGCATGCGATCTTCGAGGAGAGTTGGCTGCTCTGTTTCGACGAATTCCACGTCACCGACATCGCGGACGCGATGATCCTCGGCCGCCTGTTCGCAAAGCTGCTGGAGCTCGGCACCGTCGTGGTCGCGACCTCCAACGTCGCGCCTGACGACCTCTACAAGGGTGGTCTGAACCGTTCGCTGTTCCTTCCCTTCATCAGGCAGATCACCGATCACATGGACGTGCTGCGGCTCGACGCGCGCACCGACTTCCGGTTGGAAAAGCTTCAGGGCGTGCCGATGTGGCTGACGCCGGCAGACACTGAGGCGGACGCCGCGCTCGACCGTGCCTGGTCGAAGATGTCAGGCGGCGCCAAATGCAAGTCGCGGGATATTTCGATCAAGGGCCGCACCCTGCACGTGCCGTGCTCGGCCCACGGCGTGGCGCGCTTCGCGTTCGCCGATCTCTGCGAGAAGCCGCTCGGGGCGTCGGACTATCTCAGGCTGGCGCATGATTATCACACCATCCTGGTCGACCATATTCCAGTGATGGATTTCTCCCAGCGCAACGCCGCCAAGCGCTTCATCACGCTGATCGACACGCTCTATGACAATGCCGTGAAGCTGATGGCCTCGGCCGATGCCAACCCGATCTCGCTCTATCTTGCCAACGAGGGCAACGAGGCCAACGAGTTCAAGCGCACCGCCTCGCGCCTGATCGAAATGAGCTCGGAATCCTATCTGGCGCTGCCCCACGGCCGCAAGGATTCCACCGCCAGCGGCTCGACCAAAGGTTTGGTTGAGACGTAAAGGGCTTGGGCGAGACTTAAGTCCTATTTGCCAGCGCTGTCATTCCGGGCTCGACGCTTCCCAAGCCCCGGAATGACGAGGTTGCGCTCGAATACGCGGCAAGCCCGACAATTGGGCAAGCCGTGACTTGAACGGGGGAGGCGAAAGGGATAACCACCCGTCTCAGTTTTCCCCTCCTTACGTGTCTAAAGGACAGGCTCACATGGCGCGCGACAAGATTGCTTTGATTGGCTCCGGTCAGATCGGCGGAACGCTGGCTCATCTCATCGGCCTGAAAGAGCTGGGCGACGTGGTGATGTTCGACATCGCCGAGGGCGTGCCGCAGGGCAAGGCGCTCGACATCGCGCAGTCCTCGCCGGTCGACGGCTTTGACGCGCACTACACCGGCGCCAACTCCTACGAGGCGCTCGACAACGCAAAGGTCTGCATCGTCACCGCCGGCGTGCCGCGCAAGCCCGGCATGAGCCGCGACGACCTCCTCTCGATCAACCTCAAGGTCATGGAACAGGTCGGCGCCGGCATCAAGAAATACGCCCCCGACGCTTTCGTCATCTGCATCACCAACCCGCTCGACGCGATGGTCTGGGCGCTGCAGAAGGCTAGCGGCCTGCCGCACAAGAAGGTCGTCGGCATGGCCGGCGTGCTGGATTCGTCGCGCTTCCGCTACTTCCTGGCCGACGAGTTCAACGTTTCGGTCGAAGACGTCACCGCCTTCGTGCTGGGCGGCCATGGCGACACCATGGTGCCGCTGGTAAAATACTCCACCGTCGCCGGCATCCCGCTGCCCGATCTCGTCAAGATGGGCTGGACCTCCCAGGCGCGCCTCGACGAGATCGTCGATCGCACCCGCAACGGCGGCGCCGAGATCGTCAATCTGCTCAAGACCGGCTCGGCCTTCTACGCGCCGGCGGCTTCCGCGATCGCGATGGCCGAGAGCTATCTGCGTGACAAGAAGCGCGTGCTGGCCTCGGCCGCCTACCTGAACGGCGAATACGGCGTGAAGGACATGTATGTCGGCGTGCCCGTCGTGATCGGCTCCAAGGGTGTCGAGCGCGTCGTCGAGATCGAGCTCGTCGGCAAGGACCGCGAAGCCTTCGACAAGTCGGTCGGCGCGGTGCAGGGTCTGGTTGACGCCTGCAAGAAGATCGCACCGGATCTTCTGGGCCGCTAAGGTCAAATATTCCGCCGAAGACCGAAGCCCGGTCTTCGGCGGTTTCATTTCCGGGGTTCCGCCAAACCTTGTTTAAGGTTGCGGCGGGTCTTGGTCCGCAAGTCCAGAGATCGATGTCAGAGAATCCGGGTTGCAGTTCCTGTGGTATATGGTATGCCAGCCACAAGACTGAGGTGGGCCTACGAGGTCACCGCCCGCGGGTTCAGGGAGCGACCATATGAATATCCATGAATATCAGGCCAAAGCGCTGCTGAACGAGTTCGGCGTCGCGATCTCCAAGGGCGTTCCGGTCCTGAAGGCGGCCGACGCGGACGCGGCGGCAAAGGCACTTCCGGGCCCGGTCTGGGTCGTGAAGAGCCAGATCCACGCCGGCGGCCGCGGCAAGGGCAAGTTCAAGGAAGCCTCGGCCGGCGACAAGGGCGGCGTCCGCATCGCCAAGTCGGCCGCGGAAGTTTCCGAATTCGCCAAGCAGATGCTCGGCGCAACGCTCGTCACCATCCAGACCGGACCCGCCGGCAAGCAGGTCAACCGCCTCTACATCGAGGACGGCTCCGACATCGACAAGGAATTCTACCTCTCGATCCTGGTCGACCGCGAGACCTCCCGCGTCTCCTTCGTGGTGTCGACCGAGGGCGGCGTCAACATCGAGGACGTCGCGCACAACACGCCTGAGAAGATCGTGACCTTCTCGATCGATCCCGCGACCGGCATCATGGGCCATCACGGCCGCACCGTCGCGAACGCGCTGAAACTCTCCGGCGATCTCGCCAAGCAGGCCGAGAAGCTCACCGCGCAGCTCTACGCGGCCTTCGTCGCCAAGGACATGTCGATGCTGGAGATCAACCCGCTGGTCGTGACCAAGCAGGGTCAGCTCCGCGTGCTCGACGCCAAGGTGTCGTTCGACGACAACGCCCTGTTCCGTCACCCCGAGGTGCTCGCGCTGCGCGACGAGACCGAGGAAGACGCCAAGGAAATCGAGGCGTCGAAATACGACCTCAACTACGTCACCCTCGACGGCAATATCGGCTGCATGGTCAACGGCGCCGGCCTCGCGATGGCGACGATGGACATCATCAAGCTCTACGGCATGGCGCCGGCGAACTTCCTCGACGTCGGCGGCAGCGCCAGCAAGGAAAAGGTCGCGGCCGCCTTCAAGATCATCACCGCGGATCCCAACGTGAAGGGCATTCTGGTCAACATCTTCGGTGGCATCATGAAGTGCGACGTGATCGCCGAGGGCGTCACCGCCGCCGTCCGTGAAGTCGGCCTCAGCGTGCCGCTGGTGGTTCGCCTCGAAGGCACCAATGTCGAGCTGGGCAAGAAGATCATCCGTGAATCCGGCCTGAACGTGGTGCCGGCCGACAATCTCGACGACGCCGCGCAGAAGATCGTGAAGGCTGTCAAGGGAGGCTGAGGCCATGACCCAGGACCATCTCGCTGCATCATCCCCGCTGCCGGAGCACGCGCGTCTTGCCGCGTTCGCCGGTGAATGGAATGGCGAAGAGGTGGTCTTTGCGTCGCGCTGGACGGAGGGCGGGACGGCGACTTCTCGCGTTGTGGCCCACATGGATCTCAATGGCTTCTACCTGATCCAGGACTCGGTCCAGACCCGCGACGGCAAGCAGAGCTTCGCCACCCACGGGATCTTCACTTTCGACCGCGAAGACCGGACCTACAAATTGTTCTGGTACGACTCGCTCGGCTACACGCCGCCCTCGCCCGCCTCCGGCGGGTGGGTCGGCAAGACCCTGACGCTGGTGCGCGGCTCGCTCCGCGGCAATGCGCGCCACGTCTATGAAATCATCGACGACGATTCCTATTCGTTGAAGATCCAGTTCTCGCCGGACGCGGAAGGCTGGGCCGACGTGCTCACCGGCGTCTACCGCCGCATCCACTGACCTCTCACTCGTTAGTTTCGCGAAAGCAGACCTCATGTCCATCCTGATCGACAAGAACACCAAGGTCATCTGCCAGGGCTTTACCGGCAAGAACGGCACCTTCCATTCGGAGGCCGCGATTGCCTATGGCACCAAGATGGTCGGCGGCACCTCGCCCGGCAAAGGCGGCGCGACGCATCTGGGCCTGCCGGTGTTCGACACCGTGCGCGAGGCGCGTGAGAAGACCGGCGCCGATGCGTCGGTGATCTATGTGCCGCCGGCGGGCGCGGCCGACGCGATCTGCGAAGCCATCGACGCCGAGATCCCGCTGATCGTCTGCATCACGGAAGGTATCCCGGTCATCGACATGGTCAGGGTGAAGCGTTCGCTGGCCGGCTCCAAGTCGCGCCTGATCGGGCCGAACTGCCCAGGTGTCATGACCGCCGGCGAGTGCAAGATCGGCATCATGCCGGCCAACATTTTCAAGACCGGCAGCGTCGGCATCGTCTCGCGCTCCGGCACCCTGACCTACGAAGCCGTGTTCCAGACCACCCAGGAAGGCCTCGGCCAGACCACGGCGGTCGGCATTGGCGGCGACCCGGTCAAGGGAACCGAGTTCATCGACGTGCTGGAAATGCTGCTCGGCGATCCCAAGACCGAGTCGATCATCATGATCGGCGAGATCGGCGGTTCCGCCGAGGAGGACGCCGCCCAGTTCCTCAAGGACGAGGCCAAGCGCGGCCGCAAGAAGCCGATGGTCGGTTTTATTGCCGGTGTCACGGCCCCTCCCGGCCGCCGCATGGGCCACGCCGGTGCGATCATTTCGGGTGGCAAGGGCGACGCCGGTTCCAAGACCGACGCGATGAAATCGGCTGGAATTACAGTGTCGCCGTCTCCCGCTCGCCTCGGCCACACGCTTGCCGAAAAATTGAAAGCCTGATTCACACCTTCGTAATTTTCCGGGCGAAGTTTCGCAGCAAATAGGGTAAATGGTGCCTGTCGCGCTGGTCCTCTGCCGGGGAGCCCAGCGCCAGCGCCGTTTGTTATGCGCGAACCGAAATCGCCAGGAACTCAAGCATGTCTCGCCAAGACGCGAACGCAGCCTTTGCCCTCTCCTCCTTTTTGCAGGGCACCAACGCCACCTACATCGACGAAATCTACGCCCGCTACGAGAAGGACCCGTCCTCGGTAGATGCCGAGTGGCAGGACTTTTTCAAGAGCCTCAACGACCAGCCGGGTGACATCAGCAAGAACGCCCAAGGCCCGTCCTGGGAGCGCGCCAACTGGCCGCTGACCCCGCAGGACGACCTGACCTCCGCGCTCGACGGCAATTGGGCGGAAGTCGAGAAGACGGTCGGCGCCAAGATCGCGGCCAAGGCGCAGGCCAAGGGTGGCGACAAGGCCGGCGGCCTCTCCTCCGCCGACCTGCTCCAGGCCACCCGCGACTCGGTCCGGGCCCTGATGCTGATCCGCTCCTACCGCATGCGCGGTCACTTCCACGCCAAGCTCGATCCGCTCGGCATCGAAGCCCAGCGCAATCGCGAAGAGCTCGACCCGCGGACCTACGGCTTCAGCGAAGCCGATTTCGACCGCAAGATCTTCCTCGACCATGTGCTCGGTCTCGAATACGCCAGCTTGCGCGAAATCACCGCGATCTGCGAGCGCACCTACTGCCAGACGCTCGGCGTCGAGTTCATGCACATTACGAACGCGGCGCAGAAGGCGTGGATCCAGGAGCGCATCGAGGGGCCGGACAAGGAAATCTCCTTCACCCGCGAAGGCCGCCGCGCCATCCTGATGAAGCTGGTCGAAGCCGAAGGCTTCGAGAAGTTCTGCGACACCAAGTTCACCGGCACCAAGCGCTTCGGCCTGGACGGTGCTGAATCGCTGATCCCCGCGCTCGAGCAGATCATCAAGCGCGGCGGCAATCTCGGCGTGAAGGAGGTCGTGCTGGGCATGCCGCATCGCGGCCGCCTCAACGTGCTGACCCAGGTGATGGGCAAGCCGCATCGCGCGCTGTTCCACGAGTTCAAGGGCGGTTCGGCCAATCCTGATGCGGTCGAAGGCTCGGGCGACGTCAAATATCACCTCGGTGCGTCCTCGGACCGCGAGTTCGACGGCAATCGCATCCATCTGTCGCTGACCGCCAACCCCTCGCATCTCGAGATCGTCGATCCCGTCGTGCTCGGCAAAGTCCGCGCCAAGCAGGACCAGCACGGCGATCCGCCGGATATGCGCATCTCGGTGATGCCGCTGTTAATGCATGGCGACGCAGCGTTCGCCGGCCAAGGCGTGGTCGCGGAATGCTTCGGCCTGTCGGACCTGAAGGGCTACCGCACCGGCGGCTCCGTGCACTTCATCGTCAACAACCAGATCGGCTTCACCACGTATCCGCGTTATTCCCGTTCGTCGCCTTACCCGTCCGACGTGGCGAAGATGATCGACGCGCCGATCTTCCACGTCAACGGCGACGATCCGGAAGCCGTCGTGTTCGCGGCCAAGGTCGCGACCGAGTTCCGGCAGAAATTCCACAAGCCCGTCGTCATCGACATGTTCTGCTACCGCAGGCATGGCCACAACGAGGGCGACGAGCCGGCTTTCACCCAGCCGGTGATGTACAAGAAGATCGCGGCCCATCCCTCGACGCTCGAGCTCTACGCCCGCCGTCTCATCAGTGAAGGCGTGCTGACCGAGGGCGAGGTCGAGAAAGCCAAGGCCGACTGGCGCGCGCGGCTCGATGCCGAGCTCGAAGCCGGCTCCGGCTACAAGCCCAACAAGGCCGACTGGCTCGACGGCAAATGGGCCGGCTTCAAGATCGCCGATCAGGAAGAAGACGCGCGGCGTGGCGTCACCGGCGTCGACATCACCGCACTGAAGGACATCGGCCGCAAGATCACCAAGGTGCCGGATGGTTTCCGCGTCCACCGCACGATCCAGCGCTTCCTCGAAAACCGCGCCAAGGCGATCGACGGCGGCACGGGCATCGACTGGGCGACCGGCGAGGCGCTGGCGTTCTGCACGCTGCTCAACGAGAACCACCATGTCCGCCTGTCCGGACAGGATTCGGAGCGCGGCACCTTCTCGCAGCGCCACTCGGTCCTGATCGACCAGGAAGACGAGAGCCGCTACACGCCGTTCAACCATCTCGGTCACGAGCAGGGCCATTACGAGGTCATCAACTCGCTGCTGTCGGAAGAAGCCGTGCTCGGCTTCGAATACGGCTATTCGCTCGCCGAGCCGAACACGTTGACCCTGTGGGAAGCGCAGTTCGGCGACTTCGCCAACGGCGCGCAGGTCGTGTTCGACCAGTTCATTTCCTCGGGTGAGCGCAAATGGCTGCGCATGTCCGGCCTCGTCTGCCTCCTGCCGCATGGCTATGAAGGCCAGGGGCCGGAGCACTCCTCGGCACGTCTGGAGCGTTATCTCCAGATGTGCGCGGAAGACAACATGCAGGTGGTCTATCCGACCACGCCGGCGAACTACTTCCACGTGCTGCGCCGGCAGCTCCACCGCGAGATCCGCAAGCCGCTGATCGTGATGACGCCGAAGTCGCTGCTGCGTCACAAGCGGGCGGTGTCGCGTCTCGAGGAGCTCGCGAAGGGAACGACCTTCCACCGCATCCTCTATGACGACGCCCAGATGCTGCCGAGCGAAGCGATCAAGCTCGTCCCCGACGAGAAGATCCGCCGCATCGTGCTCTGCTCGGGCAAGGTCTATTACGACCTCTACGAGGAGCGCGAGAAGCGCGGGATGGACGACATCTATCTGATGCGCGTCGAGCAGCTCTATCCGGTGCCGCTGAAGGCGCTGGTGGCCGAGCTGTCGCGCTTCAAGAAGGCCGAAGTGGTGTGGTGCCAGGAAGAGCCCCGCAACATGGGTGCCTGGCACTTCATCGAGCCCTATCTGGAATGGGTGCTGAACCAGGTGAACGGTGCGAGCCGGCGTCCGCGTTATGTCGGTCGCGCCGCCTCCGCCGCGACCGCGACGGGTCTGATGTCGAAGCATCAGGCGCAGTTGAAGGCGTTCCTGGACGAAGCATTGAGCTGAGAAGTTTTTTAGGACGCTGTCATCGCCCGCCTTGTGCGCAATTGCGCACTGGGACGGGCGATCCAGTACGCCGTGACGGCCGTGATGACCACGAACGCCGCGGAGTACTGGATGCCCCGCCTTCGCGGGGCATGACACCTGTGAAATTCCCGACCGCATTGGCGATCTCCTTAAGGAAAAGACCATGACTGAAATTCGTGTGCCGACCCTCGGCGAATCCGTCACCGAGGCCACCATCGGCCGCTGGTTCAAGAAGGCCGGCGATCCCGTCGCCGTCGACGAGCCCCTGGTGGAGCTCGAGACCGACAAGGTGACCATCGAAGTCCCGGCGCCCTCCGCCGGCACGCTGAGCGAGATCATCGCCGCCGATGGCGCCACCGTCGCGGTCGGCGCGCTGCTTGGCCAGATTACCGAAGGTGCCGCCAGCGCTGCCAAGCCGGCGCCCGCTGCGCCCGCAAAGCCCGCGGCTGCCGCTCCTGCTGCGGCCGCTGCGGCTGCTCCCGCTGCGGCGAAGGCGCCGCCGGCGGATGCGCCGCTCGCCCCGTCCGTGCGCAAGCTCTCGGCCGAGACCGGCGTCGACGCCTCGACCGTTCCCGGCTCCGGCAAGGACGGCCGCGTCACCAAGGGCGACATGCTCGCCGCGATCGAGCGTGCGGCCTCGGCGCCGACCCCGGTCAACCAGCCGGCCGCCGCGGTTCAGGTCCGCGCACCCTCGCCGGCCGATGACGCCGCCCGCGAAGAGCGAGTCAAGATGACCCGGCTGCGCCAGACCATCGCGCGCCGCCTCAAGGACGTGCAGAACACCGCCGCCATGCTCACGACCTTCAACGAGGTCGACATGACCAACGTCATGGCGCTGCGCGCCCACTACAAGGATGCGTTCGAGAAGAAGCATGGATCGAAGCTCGGCTTCATGGGCTTCTTCACCAAGGCCGTCGTGCAGGGGCTGAAGGATATTCCGGCCGTCAACGCCGAGATCGATGGCACCGATCTGATCTACAAGAACTACTATCACATCGGCGTCGCCGTCGGCACCGACAAGGGCCTCGTCGTGCCCGTGGTGCGCGACTGCGACAACAAGTCGATCGCCGACATCGAAAAGGGCATCGCCGATTTCGGTCGCCGCGCCCGTGACGGCCAGCTCAAGATCGACGAGATGCAGGGCGGCACCTTCACCATCACCAACGGCGGCATCTACGGCTCGCTGATGTCGACCCCGATCCTCAACGCGCCGCAGTCCGGCATCCTCGGCATGCACAAGATCCAGGAGCGGCCGATGGTCGTCGGCGGCAAGATCGAGGTCCGCCCGATGATGTATCTGGCGCTGTCCTACGATCACCGCGTCATCGACGGCAAGGAAGCCGTGACCTTCCTGGTTCGCGTCAAGGAGAGCCTGGAAGATCCGGCGCGTCTGGTGCTCGATCTCTGATCCCTGATGCTCTGCGAGCGCCGTCGCCTTTCGCGACGGCGCGTGTCGAACCATGGAGGCGCGCGTGACCGATAAAGTCGTTGTCATCACCGGCGGCAGCCGCGGCATTGGCCGGGCGACCGCGATTGCGGCAGCCAAGCGCGGCTTCCGAATCGTCGTCGGCTATGCCAGCAACAAGACGGCCGCCGACGAGGTGGTCGCGGAGATCGCAGCCAGCAACGGCAAGGCCATCGCGGTGAAATGCGACGTGGCCGAGGAAAGCGACATCCTTGCGTTGTTCAAGGCCGCGGACGCGTTCGGCACGCTCGGCGCGCTCGTCAACAATGGCGGTATCGTCGGAACCAGCGGCGTGCGCGTCGACGAGATGTCGGCCGAGCGCATCCAGCGCGTGATGGCGGTCAACGTCACCGGCTCCATCCTCTGCGCGCGCGAAGCGGTGAAGCGGATGTCGACCAGGCACGGCGGCCATGGCGGCGTCATCGTCAATCTGTCATCGGTTGCCGCCAAGCTCGGCGCGCCGAACACCTATGTCGACTATGCCGCGTCCAAGGGCGCGATCGATTCCTTCACCGTCGGCCTCGGCTATGAGGTTGCCGGCGAGGGCATTCGCGTCGCGGGCATCCGGCCCGGCCTGATCGACACCGAAATCCACGCTGCAGGCGGTGAGCCCGACCGCGCCCATCGTCTGGCCCATATGGTGCCGATGAAGCGCGTCGGTACCGCCGATGAAGTCGCCAATGCCATCGTCTGGCTGATGTCGGACGAGGCCTCCTACGTCACCTCAGCCATTCTCGATGTGTCCGGCGGACGCTGACGCGCCGCGCGGACGCCGACACATCCCTCAACGCTAAACTTACGGGACTTTCTCTCATGGCATACGATCTCGTCGTCATCGGCACCGGACCGGGCGGTTATGTCTGCGCGGTGCGTGCAGCGCAGCTCGGCATGAAAGTCGCCGTGGTCGAAAAGAACGCGACGCTCGGCGGCACCTGCCTCAATGTCGGCTGCATGCCGTCGAAGGCGCTTCTGCACGCCTCCGAAATGTTCGAGGAGGCCGGGCATTCCTTCGCCAAGATGGGCGTCAGCGTCTCCGCGCCGAAGCTCGATTTGCCTGCGATGATGAACTTCAAGCAGCAGGGCATCGACGGCAACGTCAAGGGCGTCGAGTTCCTGATGAAGAAGAACAAGATCGACGTGCTCAAGGGCGCAGGCAAGATCCTCGGCGCCGGCAAGGTCGAAGTCTCCGCCGACGGCAAGTCGCAGGTAATCGAAACCAAGAGCATCGTGATCGCGACCGGCTCGGACATCGCGCGCCTCAAGGGCATCGAGATCGACGAAACGCGCATCGTGTCGTCGACCGGCGCGCTGTCGCTGGACAAGGTCCCCGGCAAGCTGCTGATCGTCGGCGCCGGCGTGATCGGCCTCGAGCTCGGCTCGGTCTGGCACCGTCTCGGCGCCGAAGTGGTCGTCGTCGAATTCCTGGATCGCATCCTGCCCGGCATGGACGGCGAGATCGCCAAGCAATTCCAGCGCATCCTGGAGAAGCAGGGCTTTGCCTTCAAGCTGGGTGCCAAGGTCACGGGCGTGGACACCTCCGGCAAGACGCTGAAGGCGACGGTCGAGCCCGCCGCGGGCGGCGCTGCCGAGACGCTGGAAGCCGACGTCGTTCTCGTCTGTATCGGCCGTGTGCCGTACACGGAGGGGCTGGGCCTGAAGGAAGCCGGCGTGGCGCTCGACAATCGCGGCCGCGTGCAGATCGATCCGCACTTCGCCACCAGCGTGAAGGGCGTCTATGCCATCGGCGACGTCGTCGCGGGCCCGATGCTCGCGCACAAGGCCGAGGATGAAGGCGTCGCTGTTGCCGAGATCATCGCCGGGCAGGCCGGCCACGTGAACTACGATGTTATCCCAGGCGTCGTGTATACCACGCCGGAAGTATCCTCCGTCGGCAAGACCGAGGAGGAGCTGAAGCAGGCGGGCGTGGCCTATACCGTCGGAAAGTTTCCCTTTACCGCAAACGGCCGCTCCAAGGTCAACCAGACCACCGACGGCTTTGTGAAGATTCTCGCAGATGCGAAGACCGATCGCGTGCTCGGCGTGCACATTATCGGCCGCGAAGCCGGCGAAATGATCCATGAGGCGGCCGTTCTCATGGAGTTTGGCGGCAGCGCGGAGGATCTCGCGCGCACCTGCCACGCGCACCCGACCCGCTCGGAGGCCATCAAGGAAGCCGCGCTTGCAGTCGGCAAGCGGGCCATCCATATGTAGGTCGCGCCCAGCGCCGAATCGGGCGGGAAACACATGCTACGCCGCCTGCTTCAACCGGTCTGGGTCCTGCTTGCGATCATCTTCCTGATCGAAGCCTGGCTGTGGGACCATCTCGAACCGATCGTTGCGCGCGTTGTCGCAATTGTTCCGCTCGCGCGGTTCAAGCAATGGCTGTCGGACCGCGTCGATGCGCTGTCGCCGGCGATGACGCTGATCGTGTTCGCCGTGCCCATCATCCCGCTGTTTCCGCTCAAGCTGGTCGGCCTGTGGCTGCTCACGCACGAATATTGGACCAGCGCGGTCTTCACCATCGTGTTCGCAAAGCTGCTCGGGGTCGGCGTCACCGCCTTCGTGTTCGACGTGACGCGCGACAAGCTGATGGAGATGGCCTGGTTCGAGCGGCTCTATGATCTGGTGCTGAAGCTGCGTGCCAAGGCCGCCGAGCTGGTCGATCCGGTCAAGCGGCGCATCCGCGAGCTGATCGCCGGCAACGGCGAAGGCTGGTCCTCCCGCACGCTCCGCCTGATCCAGCGCTTTCGCAAGAGCGTGCACGAAGCGCGCTGAGCGTCGCCACTTGTTCAGTGTCATTGCCCGCGAAGGCGGGCAATCCAGTATTCCAGAGACAGTGAGGCTAGAATCGAGAGGCCGCGGCGTACTGGATGCCCCGCCTTCGCGGAGCATGACAGCGGAGTATGTGGCCTCATCCCCTCAATGCAAATGCACTAGATGCGGCAACCACAGACCGAGCCCGGTCATGATGAGCCCACCGATCGTCAGCAGGCCCGCGATCCAGGCGAGCGGCAGCATGCCGGTGATGATTGTGGCTGAGGCCAGCACGATGCCGATCTGGAAGGCGGCGGACGCCAGCTCGAAGTGATGATATTTCGCAGTCGCCTCGTCGCGCTCATGCTCGGCGTGCTTGGCCTTTTCGGCCAGCTGCTCGGTGCCTTCGCCGGTCTCCGGCTCGGAGCGGTAGCGCTGCGCGGTCTTCTGCCAGTCCTCGATCTGCTTCTGAGCCGCGGCCTTGGTGGCCTCGTCGGTCGCGGCGCCGAACGTCAGCTTGCCCTGCTCGGCCGCGGTCTGCACCACCGTGCGGCGGATGCTCTTGGCCTGGAAGAAGGCCCAGAGGTTGGAAGCCTCGACGTTCTTGCTGATCGATTCGGTCTGGGCGCCCTTGCCGAGCGTCTCCGAGATCGCCAGGAAAAGCGCCAGGACGGCGATCAGGAGCGCGATCTTCTTGTTCGAGCCGGACGCGTGTTCGGCGTGCTCGGCATGCTCCATGCTTTCATGTGCGCTCATAAATCCCTCCTGCCTGTTTACCAACGATTGACCGAACCGCGCGACGGGCGCAAGTGGCAAGCCGCGATGCCCGTTGCAATTAAGGGTTTCGCGTCCGGGCTGATCTAGTCCTGTCCTATGACCACAGCGGAATTCATCGCAGCCTGCGTCTGGCCTTCCATCCTCGCCTCCGCGTTTGCGCTGCTGAAGGCCCGCAACACCGCGGCCTTTCCGTTCGTCGGCAAGATTGTCCTCGCGCTGGGCCTGATCTACATCGGCCTGTTGCGGCTTTATGACAAGAGCTCGATCATCGCAGTCAACGACGTCCATATCGGCCTCGTTGTTCTGGGCCTGATTATCGTCGGCTCGCAGCTGCGACAACCTCCGCTGTACGGCTCATGGGGCGACAAGGCGAAGGCGTTCGCCTCGATGATCCTGATCGTGCTGCTCGGCAGCGGTCTTGCGTGGTATGCCGGACGAATGCTGTTTCTCGATCACCTGACGTCCCGCCTTGTGATCGAAGGCCGTGTCGATCGTGCGTGGAGGTCAGGTAGCCGTCGCAAGGCGGACTATTTCGTTCGCATCGCGGGCCAACCGGTGAAGGTCACGGCGCCGCTGTATGAGCGGCTGGAGACGTTCAGGCCGATGGTCCGCGTCGAGGTCGGGCGCGGCTCGAACTACGTCTACGATATCGAGTATCTCGCCAACTGAGCCGCTATCGGCGCGGATGCGCGCTGGCATAGACTTCCAGCAGCCGCTCGGCATCGATGCCGGTATAGATCTGCGTGGTCGAGAGCGAGGCATGGCCGAGCAATTCCTGGATCGCGCGCAAATCGCCGCCGCGTGACAACAGGTGCGTGGCGAAGGAATGCCGGAGCGCGTGCGGCGTGGCGCTGTCGGGCAGACCGAGCGCGCCGCGCAGCCGCTCCATCGCGAGCTGGATGATACGCGGGCTCAAGGGCCCGCCGCGCGCGCCGACGAAGATCGGGCCCTCGGCCGGCAGCGGATACGGGCACATCGCGACATAGTCTTGCACCAGTGCGAGCACGTTCTGGAGCACCGGCACCATGCGGGTCTTGTTGCCTTTGCCAGTTACGATCAGCACGTCGCCCTCGCCGGGACGCGGCACCTCGCGGCGCGTCAGCCCCAGCGCTTCGGAGATGCGCAGGCCCGAGCCGTAGAGGAGAGCCATCACCGCGGCATCGCGCGCCAGAATCCAGCTCTCGCGATCCTCGCCGGCGCGCTCGTCGGCGTCCGCAAGACGTTTGGCCGACGCCATCGGCAGCGGCTTTGGCAGGCTCTTGGCGACTTTCGGCGCGCGGATCGCCGAGAGCGCCCCGACCTTGCCTTTGCCTTCGCGTTCGAGGAAGCGGCCGAACGAGCGCAGGCCCGCGAGTGCGCGCATCAGCGAGCGCCCGGCAATATCGTCGGCACGGCGCATCGCCATGAAGGCCCTTATATCGGTGGCCTCCAGCGCAGCGAACCGCTTCAGCGTCACCCGCTCGCCCCAATGGTCGCAGAGGAAATTCAGGCACTGCCGCAAATCGCGGGCATAGGCTTCCAGCGTCTTCGGCGACAGCCGCCGCTCCGCGCCGAGATGCGACAGCCAGCGCGTCATCTCCTGCGCGATACCAGGATCGGCGCTGGCGAGCTCGATTTGGGGGGCGGCCGCTTTGCTCATGCGCTCTGGACGTGGTGATTCCACTCAGTATATCGCATCACACTCGTTTATCGTTCGCTAAGGTCGCCTCCGGGCGCTAGCCTTGAAGCCCCGGGTTCCGATTCCTCCTCCATGGATCACACGTCGCGCAGCAACGCCGTCTCCGCCAACGCGACCCGCATGGTCGACGTGCTGGTGCCGGTCGCGCTCGACCAGACCTATTCCTACAAGGTGCCGCGTGGGATGGAGCTGAAGGCGGGCGATATCATCGGCGTGCCGCTCGGCTCGCGCGAGGTGCTCGCCGTGGTCTGGGCCGAAAACGCCAATCCGGATCCGCGCCTGCACAACCGCCTGAAGGAGGTCAGCGAAAAGCTCGGCATCGCGCCGCTGAAGCCCGAGTTGCGTGCGGTCGTCGACTGGATCGCCAATTACACGCTGAGCCCGCGCGGCATGGTGCTGCGCATGTGCCTGCGAATGGGCGAGAACCTCGGCCCCGAGCGGGTGCGTGCCGGCGTCCGCCTGGTCGGCGATCCGCCAAAACGTCTGACGCCGGCGCGGCAGCGCCTGATCGAGGTGCTGTCGGACCGGCTGCTGCACGGCAAGTCGGAAGCCGCCAAGGAGGCCGGCGTTTCGGCCGGCGTGATCGACGGCCTCGTCGATGAAGGCACGCTCACAGTCGAGCCGATGCCGCCGCCTCCGCCGCCGCCGGCCCCAGATCCGGATTTCAGCAGGCCGGATTTTTCGCCGCTTCAGCGCGCCGGGGTCGATGCCATGCGCGCACTCGCCGCCAACGGCAGCTTTCACGTCGCGCTGCTCGACGGCGTCACCGGCTCGGGCAAGACCGAAGTTTATTTCGAAGCCGTGGCCGAGGCGATCCGCCGCGGAAAGCAGTCGCTGATCCTGATGCCGGAGATCGCGCTCACCGGCCAGTTCCTCGATCGCTTTGCGCAACGTTTCGGCGTGCGGCCTTTGGAATGGCATTCCGAGCTGACGCCGCGCACCCGTGCACGCAATTGGGCGGCGATCTCCGAGGGCAGCGCGCCGGTCGTGGTCGGCGCGCGCTCGGCGCTGTTTCTGCCCTACGCCAATCTCGGCCTCATCGTGGTCGATGAAGAGCACGACCAAGCCTACAAGCAGGACGAGGGCGTGCATTATCACGCCCGCGACATGGCGGTGGTGCGTGCTCATATCGCAAAGGTTCCGATCGTGCTGGCGTCGGCGACGCCGTCGGTCGAATCCGAGGTCAATGCGCGCAAGAACCGCTATCAGCGCATCGCGCTGCCGTCGCGCTTCGGCGGCCAGCACATGCCGCATATCGAGGCCATCGACATGCGCCGCGAGCCGCCGGCGCGCGGCCGCTTCATCTCGCCGCGGCTGGCGTCCGAGATCAGGACCGCGATCGAGCGGCGCGAGCAGGCGCTCTTGTTCCTCAATCGCCGCGGCTATGCGCCGTTGACGCTGTGCCGCGCCTGCGGCCATCGCTTCGCCTGCACCATCTGCGATGCCTGGCTGGTCGATCATCGCTTCCGCCAGCGCCTCGTCTGTCACCATTGCGGTTTCTCGATGCCGCGCCCGCAAACCTGTCCGCATTGCGCGGCGGAGGAATCGCTGGTCGCGGTCGGGCCTGGTGTCGAGCGCTTGCAGGAAGAGGCGGCGGCGCTGTTCCCGGAGGCGCGCACCATAGTGCTGTCGAGCGATCTCATCACCTCGATCGAGACGATGCGCTCGGAACTCAATGACATCGCGGAGGGCCGCGTCGACGTCATCATCGGCACCCAGCTCGTCGCCAAGGGCCACAATTTCCCGCGGCTCAATCTCGTCGGCGTGGTCGATGCCGATCTCGGCCTGTCCAATGGCGATCCGCGCGCCTCGGAACGCACCTGGCAATTGCTCAACCAGGTGATCGGCCGTGCCGGCCGCGAGCAGGGCCGCGGCGTCGGCTATCTCCAGACCCACCAGCCCGATCATCCCGTGATGAAGGCGCTGATCGCCTGCGACCGCGAAGCCTTCTACGACAGCGAGATCGATTTGCGCGAACGCACGCTCTATCCGCCGTTCGGGCGGCTCGCGAGCCTGATCATTTCCGCCGGCGACCGGCCGAGCGCCGAAGGCTTTGGCCGCCACCTCGTGGCGCTCGCGCCGCGCGATGAGCGCGTGGTGGTGCTGGGCCCGGCGGAAGCCCCGCTCGCGGTCATCAAGGGCCGCTACCGCTTCCGCATTCTGGTGAAATCAGCACGCGGCTTCGACCTGTCGGATTATCTGCGCAACTGGCTTGCCGTATGCCCGAAGCCGAAGGGCAATCAAAAGCTCGAAGTCGACGTCGATCCGCAGAGCTTTTTGTAGGCCACCGCTCTCTCCCCGTCGCTGCGCTCCTCGCAATGACGGCGGAGGAGCAAACAAAAAGCCCGCCGTCCCCCAAGACGGCGGGCTTGTTTCACGCGTCGCGCGTCTTAGGAGACGACTTCCGCGGTGACGCGGCCGACGCCGGCACCTGTGAGGCCGATGGCGCGGGCAGCGCCCGTGGAGAGGTCGAGGACACGGCCGCGAATGAACGGGCCACGGTCGTTGATGGTGACGATGACGCTGGAGCCGCCATGGGTGACCCGCAGCTTGGTGCCGAACGGCAGCGAACGGTGCGCCGCGGTCATGGCGTTCTGGTTGAAGCGCTGGCCCGAGGCGGTCCTGCTGCCGGACTCGTTGCCGTAAAAGGAAGCCATGCCGGAGAAGGAACGTCCGGTGCCCTGCGACGGCGTCATCGACGCATTGGCGTTACGCCAATCGGAGGTCGTGTTGGCGTCGTTCTGGGCGTGGTGGCGGTGATGATGGTGGGAATACCGATGGTGATGGCGGGATTTGGCGGAAGCTTCGGTGGCAGTTCCACCGATGAGAAGAGTTGCGGCAACAAAGGCGATCGCCGTACGCGGCCGGGTCACAGAGCCCAGCGTCTTCAAACAAAGCATATATTGGTCCCTAAGCTAGTATTGCCACATATGTGGCAAGTGGAGCCCCCGTAAGTTTGCGAGCGGGACCGCGTTTCGATTCCTAATGAGGCGTGAATTGGGCAGTAAATCCGTTCTGTGTCTTCATGTAATATCTTGTTACCGGCGGGGATATTCGGCCGATATTCCGTAATCTTGGATTTTAACGATTCATTAACCTCTATATTACTTACAAATACTGTAAAACGAAGTCATCGCTTCCCGCATTTAGAATTGGGTAAGTATTCGGCGAGTGAAGCGGATGCGCCCGGAATCACGCCTCAGCGATCCGTGTTCATGGCCGCTATGCGCTGAGGGCAGGAACAAATCGCCGGCCTCGGCCCATGGGCTGGCTTAAGCGCTGTGGCAATTCCGCGGCGTGGCAGGTCGTCGTCGCGGACTGCGACGAACTGGCGACAGAACGTCATGCCTTTAATTTGGCGTCATGTTGCACGTGCGCGCCTGCTATGTTAGCAAAGCCGCGATTTTAACGAGCCCGGCACTTCCGTGCGGGGTCGAAAATCGAAGTCCCGCTTGAATTCCAAGGGCTTGGATCGCTAGGCGCCGCTTTGTGGCGACGGTTTTTCCCTTGCGAGTTTGACAGCAAAAAGAGCACGTCTGTGGCTGCAGAAGATACGTCCGTTTCCGGTGTGTCGGGCCGTTATGCAACGGCCTTGTTTGAACTGGCCCGCGACCAGAAAGTGGTCGACGAGGTCAAAGCGGATCTCGAGAAATTCGAGGGCATGCTCAACGAAAGCGCCGATCTGAAGCGCCTCGTTCGCAGCCCGGTTTTCGCGGCCGACGCCCAGTCCAGGGCCCTCTCGGCCGTGCTGGACAAGGCAGGCATCGCCGGCATCTCCGCCAATTTCCTGAAAGTGCTCACCGCCAACCGCCGCCTGTTCGCGGTGGCTGACGTCATCCGCGCCTATCGCGCCTTGGTCGCCAAGTTCAAGGGCGAGGCCACGGCCGACGTCACCGTGGCGGAGGCGCTCTCGGACAAGAATCTCGACGCCCTCAAGGTTGCCCTGAAGTCGGTGACCGGCAAGGACGTCGCGCTCAACGTGAAGGTCGATCCCTCGATCATCGGTGGCCTCGTGGTCAAGCTTGGCAGCCGGATGATCGATAGTTCGCTTCGCACCAAACTCAATTCGATCAAGCACGCGATGAAAGAGGCAGGCTGATGGACATCCGCGCCGCGGAAATTTCCGCGATCCTCAAGGACCAGATCAAGAATTTCGGCCAGGAAGCTGAAGTCTCCGAAGTCGGACAGGTGCTGTCCGTCGGCGACGGTATCGCCCGCGTTTACGGTCTGGATAACGTCCAGGCCGGTGAAATGGTCGAGTTCGAGAACGGCACCCGCGGCATGGCGCTGAACCTCGAAACCGACAACGTCGGTATCGTTATTTTCGGCGCCGACCGCGAGATCAAGGAAGGTCAGACCGTCAAGCGCACCCGCGCCATCGTGGACGCGCCGGTCGGCAAGGGCCTGCTCGGCCGCGTCGTCGACGCGCTCGGCAATCCCATCGACGGCAAGGGCCCGATCCAGGCCGACAAGCGCATGCGCGTCGACGTCAAGGCGCCCGGCATCATTCCGCGCAAATCGGTGAACGAGCCGATGGCGACCGGCCTCAAGGCGATCGATGCCCTGATCCCGATCGGCCGCGGCCAGCGCGAGCTGATCATCGGTGACCGTCAGACCGGCAAGACCGCGATCGCGCTCGACACCATCCTCAACCAGAAGCCGCTCAACGCGCAGCCGGACGAGAACATCAAGCTGTATTGCGTCTACGTCGCGATCGGCCAGAAGCGCTCGACTGTTGCCCAGTTCGTGAAGGTGCTGGAAGAGCAGGGCGCGCTGGAATATTCGATCATCGTCGCCGCCACCGCGTCCGATCCGGCGCCGATGCAGTACATCGCGCCGTTCACCGGCTGCACCATGGGCGAGTACTTCCGCGACAACGGCATGCACGCCGTCATCATCTATGACGATTTGTCCAAGCAGGCCGTCGCCTACCGCCAGATGTCGCTCCTGCTGCGCCGCCCGCCGGGCCGCGAAGCCTATCCGGGCGACGTGTTCTATCTGCATTCCCGCCTGCTCGAGCGCGCGGCGAAGCTGAACAAGGACCAGGGCTCGGGCTCGCTGACGGCGCTGCCGGTCATCGAAACCCAGGCCAACGACGTGTCGGCCTACATTCCGACCAACGTCATCTCGATCACGGACGGCCAGATCTTCCTGGAAACCGACCTGTTCTTCCAGGGCATCCGCCCCGCGGTGAACGTCGGTCTGTCGGTGTCGCGCGTCGGCTCCTCGGCGCAGACCAAGGCCACCAAGAAGGTCGCCGGCAAGATCAAGGGCGAGCTGGCGCAGTACCGCGAAATGGCGGCGTTCGCGCAGTTCGGCTCCGATCTCGACGCCTCGACCCAGCGCCTGCTTAACCGCGGCTCGCGTCTCACCGAGCTGCTGAAGCAGCCGCAGTTCGCGCCACTGAAGATGGAAGAGCAGGTCTGCGTGATCTGGGCCGGCACCAACGGCTATCTCGATCCGCTTCCGGTCAACAAGGTGCGTGCGTTCGAGGACGGTCTGTTGTCGCTGCTGCGCGGCAAGAATGTCGAGATCCTCAACGCGATCCGCGACAGCCGCGATCTCTCTGACGACACCGCCGCCAAGCTGAAGTCGGTGGTCGAAGGTTTCGCCAAGAGCTTCGCATAAGAGAACGGTCGCAAGGCCGGGCTTGTTGTCCCGGCCTTCCGTGCCTCACTGCATGGAAACGAAGACGTGGATGCCCGGGACACGCCCGGGCATGACGACTGGGATAGGCTAGCGGCTTGATCCAAGCGATCGAACCGCCGGGGTGAACGAAGAATGGCGTCACTTAAAGACATGCGCGTCCGCATCGCCTCCACCAAGGCGACGCAGAAGATCACCAAGGCCATGCAAATGGTCGCGGCGTCCCGGTTGCGCCGCGCCCAGCAAGCGGCCGAGGCGGCGCGGCCCTATGCCGACAAGATGAGCGCGGTGATCTCCAACATCGCCAGCGCTGCCGCCGGTTCGCCCGGCGCGCCGGTGCTGCTGGCCGGCACCGGCAAGGACCAGGTTCACCTGCTGCTGGTCTGCACCGGCGAGCGCGGCCTGTCCGGCGCCTTCAACTCCTCGATCGTGCGCCTCGCGCGCGAGCGCGCCCAGGCGCTGATGGCGCAGGGCAAGGAGGTCAAATTCTTCTGCGTCGGACGCAAGGGCTACGAGCAGCTCCGCCGCCTGTACGACAAGCAGATCGTCGAGCATCTCGACCTGCGCGGCGTTCGTCAGCTCGGCTTCGTCAACGCCGAGGACATCGCCAAGAAGGTTCTGGCCCGCTTCGACAACGGCGAATTCGACGTCTGCACGCTGTTCTACGCGCAGTTCAAGTCGGTAATTGCCCAGGTCCCGACCGCGCAGCAGATCATTCCGCTGACCGTGGAAGAAAAGGCGGCGAACGCGCCGTCGACGTCCTACGACTACGAGCCGGAGGAAGACGAACTCCTCTCCGGCCTGTTGCCGCGGAATATCGCGGTGCAGATTTTCCGTGCGCTGCTGGAAAACAACGCCTCGTTCTACGGCGCCCAGATGAGCTCGATGGATAACGCCACCCGCAACGCGGGCGAAATGATCCGCAAGCAAACCCAGATCTACAACCGAACCCGTCAAGCCCAGATCACCAAGGAGCTGATCGAGATCATCTCCGGCGCCGAGGCGGTCTGACGCACGAACCAAACGACGGTCGTTCAAGTAAAGAATTTCGAAGGAGAGCTTCATGGCTACAGCAGCTACCCAGGTCGGTCGTGTCACCCAGGTCATGGGCGCCGTCGTCGACGTTCAGTTCGAAGGCCATCTGCCGGCCATTCTGAATTCGTTGGAAACCAGGAACGGCAACATCCGCCTCGTGCTGGAAGTTGCGCAGCATCTTGGTGAGTCCACCGTGCGCACGATCGCGATGGACGTGACCGAAGGTCTGGTCCGCGGCCAGGAAGTGACCGACACCGGTCAGCCGATCTCGGTTCCCGTCGGTGCGGGCACGCTCGGCCGCATCATGAACGTGATCGGCGAGCCGATCGACGAAGCCGGCCCGATCCAGTCCGAGGGCACGCGCGCCATCCATCAGGAAGCGCCGAGCTACACCGACCAGTCGACCGAAGCTGAAATTCTCGTCACCGGCATCAAGGTCGTCGACTTGCTCGCGCCCTATGCCAAGGGCGGCAAGATCGGCCTGTTCGGCGGCGCCGGCGTCGGCAAGACCGTGCTGATTCAGGAGCTGATCAACAACGTCGCGAAGGCGCACGGTGGTTACTCCGTGTTCGCCGGCGTGGGCGAGCGTACCCGCGAGGGCAACGACCTCTATCACGAGTTCATCGAGTCCAAGGTCAACGCCGATCCGAACAATCCGGATCCGAGCGTCAAGTCGAAGTGCGCGCTGGTGTTCGGCCAGATGAACGAGCCGCCCGGCGCCCGCGCCCGCGTCGGCCTCACCGGTCTGACCGTCGCCGAGCACTTCCGTGACCAGGGCCAGGACGTGCTGTTCTTCGTCGACAACATCTTCCGCTTCACCCAGGCCGGTTCTGAAGTGTCGGCGCTGCTCGGTCGTATCCCGAGCGCCGTGGGTTATCAGCCGACGCTCGCCACCGACATGGGCGCGCTGCAGGAGCGCATCACCACCACGCAGAAGGGTTCGATCACCTCGGTGCAGGCCATTTACGTTCCGGCCGACGACTTGACCGACCCGGCGCCCGCGACCTCGTTCGCGCATTTGGACGCCACCACGGTGTTGAACCGCGCGATTTCGGAAAAGGGCATCTATCCGGCGGTGGATCCGCTCGACTCGACCTCGCGCATGCTCTCGCCGCTCGTCGTCGGTCAGGAGCACTACGACACCGCGCGTCAGGTCCAGCAGGTGCTGCAGCGCTACAAGTCGCTGCAGGACATCATCGCCATTCTCGGCATGGACGAACTTTCGGAAGAGGACAAGCTGACGGTGGCCCGCGCCCGCAAAATCGAGCGCTTCCTGTCGCAGCCGTTCCACGTCGCCGAAATCTTCACCGGCTCGCCCGGCAAGTTCGTCGACCTCGCGGACACCATCAAGGGCTTCCGCGGCCTCTGCGAAGGCAAGTACGACCACCTGCCGGAAGCCGCCTTCTACATGGTCGGCACCATCGAAGAGGCGATCGAAAAGGGCAAGAAGCTTGCGGCCGAGGCGGCCTAAGCTGCGAAGGGCGAGCAGGGAGTAGCGAATAGTCGCGCTGCTCCCCCTCCATTCGCAATTCGCTACTCACCATTCGCAGGTTTCCAATGGCCACCTTCCACTTCGATCTCGTCTCGCCGGAAAAGCTCGCCTTCTCGGGCGAGGTCGACCAGGTCGATATCCCCGGCGTCGAAGGTGACTTCGGCGTGCTGGCGGGACATGCGCCGGTCGTGGCCGCGATCCGGCCCGGCATTCTCACCGTAACCACCGGCGGCAAGCACGAGAAGATTATCGTGCTCGGCGGTATCGCCGAAGTTTCCGACAAGGGGCTGACCGTGCTCGCCGACGTCGCGACCTCGCTGGCCGAGCTCGACCGCGCCCAGTTCGCCGCGACCGTCTCGGAGATGGAAGAGGGATTGAAGGAGCACGAAGGCAACGAGCTCGATCAAGCCATCGCGCGGCTCGACCACTTCAAGAGCATCCAGCAGCAGCTCAACAGCACGGCGATGCACTAAGCCCCGGTGCACTGCGCCGGGGCTCAAGCTACAAATTCCTGAATAAGTTCAGCGCTCGTCACGGAAGTGGCGGGCGCTGAAACTTTGTTGCACCGCGCCGCCGATAGCGCCATTCTGCGCCCGCGAACTTTGTTCCGGGGGCCGGCCGCAGATGAAACGCAAGATCGCAGCGATTTTCGCAGCCGATATTGCCGGCTATTCACGACTGGTCGCGGAAGACGAAGAGGAGACGCTGCGGCGTCTCGCCTCCTATCGCGAGGTCGTCGACGATTTCATTGCCAGGGCGGGCGGACGCATCTTCAACACCGCGGGCGACGCCGTGCTCGCGGAATTTCCAAGCGCGGTCGATGCGGTGCGCTGCGCGATCGACATCCAGGAATCCCTGCGGACCCGCAACATGGCCTATCCGCCAAGCCGGCAGATGTCGTTTCGCATCGGCATCACCATCGGCGACGTGGTCGAGCGCGACGGCGATCTGCTCGGTGACGGTGTCAATATCGCCGCCCGGCTCGAGGGCCTCGCCGAGGTCGGCGGCATCTGCGTTTCCCGCGCGGTGCACGAGCAGGTCGCCAACAAGCTGTCGGTGCAGTTCGCCGATATCGGCGCGCAGGAGGTCAAGAACATCCCGACGCCGGTGCACGCCTATATGGTCGCGATGCGACGCGGGGACGGCAGCTACGCGACGCCGCAGATCAAGAAGGTGACGAAGGCCGCGCCCGCGCCGAACTGGATGTGGCCGCTGGTGGTCGGTGTCGTCTCCATCGTCGCCATCGGCGTCGGCGGCTTCCTCTATTTCACCAAGCTCGAGACCACGAGGGCGCCGGCGATCGCAGCGACCGTGCCAAGCCCCGTATCGAGCCCTGCGCCCAGCGTGGTTGCATCAACAGCGCCAAGCCCATCAGCCACCATGGCGGCGAAAGCGCCGATGCCCATGCCGGCACCATCGGCTTCGCCGATGGCCGGCAAGTTTCCCGCCGACAGCGTCCCCTTCATCAACGAGCGCATCCGCAACTACCTGGCTGGCGACTATTCCGCTGCCGGCGACTACAAGGCGTTCGCGCTCAATGTCGGCGGCTTCACCGGCGCGTCGTTGAATCAGCCGAACGAGGAAGCCGCGCGCAACGCCGCACTCGATCAGTGTCAGAAGCGCGCCGATGCCGCGCAGTCGCCGCGGCGCTGCGAGCTCTATGCGGTCGGCAACAACGTCGTCTACACGCACGGCAAGCCGCCGATGCCGCCGCAACCGTTCGTCCGGCATGATGCCATGACCGCGCGCACCTTCGCCTCGAAAGACTTTCCGATGGTGCGTGATCCCGCCAAGGTCCGGCTCGAGAACATGTTCGTGCCTGCCGCGAAATCCCGCGCGGTCGCGCTCGGCCCGGGCGGTCAATATTTCATGGTGATGGGCGCGTCATCCGCCGACGATGCCGCGCGGCGTTCGCTGGAATCGTGCGGCGCGATCGCCGGCGTCGCCTGCCTGGTCGTTGCGGTCGACGAGAATTTCGTCGTGCCGATCCCGACCCTGCTCCGGATCACCGGCTTCTTCCACGCGGCGTCCAACGCCTCGATTGTCGCCGATGCGCGCGACGAGGTGGTGCGCAAGCTCGCCGATGGCATGGGCTGGAACGCCGTCGCGGTCGGCACCGCGGGCCGGCCGGGCCTCGGTGTGAGGGCCGCCGACGAGCAGTCCGCCGTCAATTCCGCGCTCGCCGACTGCGCCAAGCGCGACAGCGATTGCCACGTCATCGCGATCGGCCCGTTCACGGTGGGACCAATCAACTAGGCTTTCGCAAATTTCCGGAAAAAGTTCTCTAATGATTTCAACCCCGTTCTACTGTGCATGGGGTTGTTTTCGCGTTTTCAGTTTGCGAACCGCGCAAACTGCTGCGCCACGGCGCTGTAGACGTGGCGGCGGAACGGCACCACGACATCGGGGACGCGGTCGAGCCGCTCCCAGCGCCAGGCGTCGAACTCGGCGGGCTGCCCGTTGCGCGGCGTCAGCGGATCGATCTCGTCATCCTTGCCGGTGAAGCGCAGCGCGAACCACTTCTGGCGCTGGCCGCGGAATTTCGCCAGCCGATGCGTCTGCGGCCCGTCATAGGGCGGGAATTCGTAAGTCAGCCAGTCGGTCTCGCCGAGATAGGTTGCGCTCTTGACGCTGGTCTCTTCCCAGAGCTCGCGCAGCGCGGCGTCGCGCAAATCCTCGCCCTCGTCGACGCCGCCCTGCGGCATCTGCCAGTCCAAGCCCGGAAGGATGATCTCGGGGCCGTCGCCCTTGAAGCGGTGCCCAATCAGCACGCGGCCATCGGCGTTGAACAGCGCGATTCCGACATTGGGACGGTAGGGTTTTTCAGTGGTCACGCGTGGATCTCTCGTCGTCATTTCAGGCGATGCATTAGCATCAAGCTGGAACGGCGACTTGAACTTAATCCTGCGCCAGCGGGGAAAATTCCTTCACCACGCGCTCGTAGACCGGGCGCTTGAACGGGACGATCAGCCCAGTCAGGTTCCTCATCGGCTCCCAGCGCCAGCTCACGAACTCGGCCTTGTGGCCGCCGCCGGGCTTTTCGACGTTGATCTCGCTGTCCTTGCCGGTGAAGCGGACCGCGAACCATTTCTGGCGCTGGCCGCGGTAGCGGCCCTTCCAGGTGCGCCCGGCGACCGTGCGGGGAATGTCGTAAGTGAGCCAGTCCGGAACCTCGCCGAGCCGCTCGACCGAACGCACGCTGGTCTCCTCATAGAGCTCGCGCTTGGCGGCCTCCCAATTGTCCTCGCCGGGATCGACGCCGCCCTGCGGCATCTGCCAGACATGGGTGTCGTCGACATGCTCGATGCCGCCGGCACGCCGGCCGATGAACACCAGTCCGTCCTTGTTGAGCAACATCACGCCGACGCAGGTCCGGTAGGGCAGATCCTCGTAACGCGCCATTCCGCCAGACCTCTCGCATGCTGTCGGTAAGGCTGAAGCAGGCCCCGCGGGTCTGTGCCGTACCAATCCGTTGATTTAGCTGGATTTTGATTTCAGCATCGCGGTTGTCAATGGCACCAAAAGGATACCTCGGTCGCCCAATGTCTTGGTCCAGGCGCCAATGCGCTCGATCGAGACCGGGAGGGCGGAGGCGGTGCCCACGGCCACGCCGCGCTCGCGCGCCGCCGCTTCGAGCTTGGTCAGGGCGCGATCGATCTCGGCCGGGGTCGGCACCGCGTCGATCGCGATATCGCCCTTGCCGAACGGCATCGCCAGGCTGCCGGCGGCCTGGGGCGCAATGCTGCGCGGCGAGGAGCCGTCGTCGAAGAAGCCGAGGCCGCGCTTGGCCGCCTCGCGGATGATCGGCTGCATCGCCGGCTCCGTTGCGATGAAGCGGGCGCCCATGAAATTGGTGAGGCCGGCATAGCCCTGCATCCGGCTCAGATGCCAGTACAGCCGGTCCATGTTCTGGTCGGCACTGAGCGACGTCAGCAGCGTCTGCGGCCCCGGATCGTTGTCGGGGAAGTCATAGGGCTCCATCGGGATCTGGAGGAAGATCTCGTGGCGCTGGGCGCGGGCGCGCTCGGCGAGTTTTCCTGGATCGGACCCATAAGGCGTGAAGGCCAGCGTCACCGCCGCTGGCAGCCGCATGATGGCATCGGTGGTCTTGGCGGCGCCGACGCCGAGGCCGCCGATCAGGATCGCGACCACCGGCATCTTGGCGGCCTTGGCGCGGTCGGCATCCGCCGCATAGACGTTGAATGGCTTGAGGTCGCCGGAAATCGCGGGGATCATACCATAGCGCGATTTCTCGAGGAGCTTTGGGTCGATCCCGGCCATGACGGGCGGCGGTGCGGAGGCCGAGGCCGCCTCGCTCTTGCCGGCGGGATCGCCGCCGATCACCACGTCGTGGCGCGTGCCGGTGGAACCGTCGATCATGGTGACGGTCTTCTGCTCGCCCGCCTGCTTCGGCGCCTCCCTAGTCTCGTGCTTCGTTTCCTGCTTGCTGTCCTGGCCGTGGCCGGAAGCGCCCGCCTTGTCCGCGGCATTGGGTTCGCGGATCGCGAGTCGCGTCATCGGCTCGCCGCCGAGCGGATCCTTGTTGAAGATGGCGAAGCCGGCAAAGCTGACCAGGAACAGGCCGAGCAGGACAGCGAGCAGTTGCATGGCCGTGAACGGCAGCCGCAGCCGGCGTTTCCGGCGCGGCTTGTCCCGTCCGAGCGGGGCGCTCAGATCATCGGCCGTTTCAGTCATGCGCGATCCCGAATCACTCACCAATGACGATACCACGCCGAGGTCAAGCGACGGCAGGCCGGGATAGGCCGGGGATAGCAGGAGTTCCAGCAAAAAGGGCGGCTCCGGGAGCCGCCCTTTTTCGTCAGATCGTGATGCGCCGACCTAGTTCGCCGCTTTGGGCTTGTCGGTCGTGGCCTTGTCGCCGCCCGGGGTGGGCGCCGCGGAGGCGCTGTTCTTGATGCCGTGGAGCAGATCGTCGGCGAGCTTGAGCGCCTTGTCGTCCTTGGCGTCCGGCGGAACGTAGGACTGCGAGCCGGTCTTCTCGTCGCCGTCGTTCTTGAGGTGGCCGCGCAGCGAAGCTTCGCCCTTGGTGTCGGTGCGCGACTTCAGCTCGTCCGGCACGTCCTGCAGCACTTCGATGTCGGGCACGATGCCCTTGGCCTGGATCGACTTGCCCGACGGCGTGTAGTAGCGCGCCGTGGTCAGACGCAGCGCGCCGTTGCCGCTTCCGAGCGGAATGATGGTCTGCACCGAGCCCTTGCCGAACGAGCGCGTGCCGACGATGGTCGCGCGCTTGTGGTCCTGCAGCGCGCCGGCGACGATCTCCGATGCCGAAGCCGAGCCGCCGTTGACCAGCACGATGACCGGCTTGCCCTTGGTGAGGTCGCCCGTATGCGCGGTACGGCGCTGGGTCTCCTCGGCATTGCGGCCGCGGGTCGAGACGATCTCGCCCTTCTCCAGGAAGGAGTCGGAGACGGTGACCGCTTCCTCGAGCAGCCCGCCCGGGTTGTTGCGGAGGTCGATGACGTAGCCCTTCAGCTTGTCGCCGATCTGATTCGAGAGGTTGGCGACCTCGCGCTTCAGGCCTTCGGTGGTCTGCTCGTTGAAGGTGGTGATGCGGATATAGGCGATGTCGTCGGCCTCGACGCGGGCGCGCACCGAGCGGACGCGGATGTTGTCGCGCACCAGCGTGACGTCGATCGGATTGTCCTGGCCCTTGCGGATGATCTTGAGCTTGATCTTGGTGTTGACGGGGCCGCGCATCTTCTCGACCGCCTGGTTCAGGGTCAGGCCCTGCACCGCCTCGTCGTCGAGATTGGTGATGATGTCGTTGGCCATGACGCCGGCGCGCGAGGCCGGGGTGTCGTCGATCGGCGAGACCACCTTGATCAGGCCGTCTTCCATCGTGACTTCGATGCCGAGACCGCCGAACTCACCGCGGGTCTGCACCTGCATGTCGCGGAAGCTCTTAGCGTCCATGTAGCTCGAATGCGGATCGAGACCGGTGAGCATGCCGCTGATCGCGGATTCGATCAGCTTGGTGTCGTCGGGCTTCTCGACATAGTCCGAGCGCACGCGTTCGAAGACGTCGCCGAACAAATTGAGCTGGCGATAGGTGTCCGCGGTGGCGGCTCGCGCACTGGAGCCCATGAAGACTGCGCGCGGTTGCGTCACGAACAGCGTCAGCGCCGCACCGGTGGCCGCGCTGAGGAGGATAACTGAAGTCTTGCGCATCATCCGCGAACCTTCTCGCCTTCATTTGCGGCCCACCATGGGCCTGGATCGATTGGAGTGCCGTCTTTGCGGAACTCGACATAGAGCACAGGTTGACTCGCGTTCGTGGCGAGAATGGAGGCGACTTGAGAAGTCGACCCCATGGTCGCGACAGGCTCCCCCGTGAGCACAAACTGACCGATGTTGACCGAAATGCGCTCCATCCCGGCGATCAGCACATGATACCCGCCCCCGGCATTGAGGATCAAGAGTTGTCCATAGCTGCGGAACGGGCCGGCATAGACCACCCAGCCGTCACACGGCGTCGTGACCTGGGAGCCGGGCCTGGTCGCCAGCGAAATGCCCTTCTGGACCCCGCCGAGCCCGTCCGAACCGCCGAAATCCCTGATCTTGTTACCGTTAACCGGAAGAGGCAGGAGACCCTTGGCTGCGGCGAAGGCCATCGCCGGGGTGGTCCGGGAGCGGTCCTTGAAAGCGCCGGGGCCGGTCTTGGCGCTGGCGGCCGAGTTTGCAGCCGCCTTGGCCTCGGCCTGCCTGGCCGCCTCGGCCGCCTTCTCGGCTGCCTTGGCGGCACTTTGCAGATCCTGCTCCATCTTGGCGATCAGCCCCTGGAGATCGCCGACCTGTCGTGAGAGCGCGACGGCGCGCGCATTCTCGGCGTCGAGGTCCTTTTCGCGCGACGCCTGCTGGCGCTGCCGCTCGTCGACCAGAGCCGCGAGCCGGGTCTGGTCGTTACGCACCTTGTCGCGGTCGGATGCGAGCTGGTCGCGCTCGGTCGCGATGGTCTTGCGCAGGGCCACGAGCTCGCCGAGCTCGCTTGCGATCTTCTCGGCACGACCGCGTAATTCCGGCACGACGGCACCGAGCAGCATCGCCGTGCGCAGCGATTGCAGGGCATCCTCGGGCCGTACCAATAGCGCTGGCGGCGTCCGCCTTCCGGCGCGCTGCAAGGCCGCCAGCACCTCGACGATGTCGGCGCGGCGTAAATCGAGCGAGCTGCGCATCGCCTGCTCGCGGCCGTTCAGCGATCGCAGCCGCACTTCGGCCTCGTCGATCTTGGTCTCGACGGTGCGCACATTGGCAGCGGTGTCGATCAACTGTTGATTGAGCTGGGTGCGGTCCTGGCCGAGCGAGGTGATCTCGGCCTTGAGCTTGGCCTGCGCTTCCTCAGCGCTCCTCTTGCTGGCGCGCGCGGCTTCGAGCTCCTGCTCGCGCTGCTTGATCGCATCGGGCGCGACGGCCGCAGTCTGCGGTGCAGGCGTCTGAGCTTGCGCGAGGCTTGCGCCCAAAATACTTGAGCCCAAAACGCCGGCGATCAGCAGCAGGTTGAGAATTGGCGCTCGCATCGCTTTAAGCAAAGGTGCTCGTTGTGGCGCGGATCACGCGCGGTGATAGGGGTGGCCGGCCAGAATGGTGGCGGCCCGATAAAGCTGTTCCAGAAGCATGACGCGGACCATTTGATGCGGCCAGGTCGCAGAGCCGAACGCGATCGCGAGCTTGGCCTTACGGCGCAATTCGGGCGAAAGTCCGTCCGCCCCTCCGATCATGAAGATAGTATGACCGGCACCTTCGTCGCGCCAGCGCCCGAGATGCCGTGCGAATACGGTCGAATCCAGATTCTGGCCGCGCTCGTCCAGCGCCACCAGGACCGATTTTTCGGGAACATGCGCGGAGATCGCCGCCGCCTCTTCGGCCATCCGCGTCGCGGTATCGCGCGCACGGCTTTCGGGCAATTCGTGGATGGCGAGCTCGCGGAATCCGAGCTTGCGGCCGGCCTCGTCGAACCGCTCGAAATAGCGCTCGGCAAGCTCCCGTTCGGGGCCCTGCTTCAGCCGGCCCACCGCAATGACGGCTATGCGCATGATATGTTCAGGGTCGCGTTTTCTGGACCGCGCGCGATCTGCGCGCGCACGACGCTAGCATGCGCGTCAGCCGATTCGAAATCGGCCAGCAGCCTCTCAGATCGCCTTCGCCGCCCCTGGGCCCTGCGTGTACAATCTCTCGAGACTGTAGAACTCGCGGACCTCGGGTCTGAACACGTGCACGATCACATCGCCGGAATCGATCAGCACCCAGTCGCAATTGGGCAAGCCCTCGACGTGGATGTTCTTGATACCGTTTTCCTTGAGGCCTTTGGCGACGTTCTCCGCGATCGCGCCGACGTGCCGGTTGGCCCGGCCGGTGGTGACGATCATGTAGTCGGAGTAGGCCGATTTGCCGCGAAGGTCGATGGTGACCGTCTCTTCCGCCTTCATGTCCCCGAGGCGGGAGAGGATCAGGCTCAGCGTCTTGTCGGCGTCGGGTTGCGCCTTCAAGGCCGCAGCTTTGGTCGATGTTTTACGCGTCGGCTTGGCAACCTTGGGTAAAACAGACTTCGGTGAAGCCGTCTTGGGTGAGGCTGTCTTGGACAATACAGATGTGGTCAGGGACCATTCCTTTCACTGTATCGCGAACGCCGAATCCGGCGCTCACTGGTTACACTACATCATGTGGGGTTAAGGGTTTCAATATGCCAGAGAGCCCGAAGGCCACATGGCGTTCGCACAATCTGACTCACTTCGTACCTTTCCAGCTTCCGTCCGGGTTCCGTAAGCCGGTCGACGAGAGATTCAGCTTCATTCCGGTCAGGAACACCCAGGCCGGGGCGGCCCGATCCGCAAGCAATGGCGCCTCATTCTCCGGCATCCGATAGCGCCTGAGCGCCTGGGCGGCGGGAGAGGCGAGCGCGCGAAAACTCTGCGGCGGGCGGTCGATGACCGCGATCGGTACCTGATCGGCGATGCGCCGCCAGTGCTGCCAACGATGGAATTGAGCGAGATTGTCGGCGCCCATGATCCAGACAAAGCGCAAGCCCGAGAGGCGGCGGCGCAAGGTGTTGATCGTGTCGATGGTATAGCGCGTGCGAATGACGGACTCGAGACAGCTCACCTCGATCCTGGGATCGTCGGCCATTTCGCGTGCCGCCTGCATGCGCTCGCCGAGCTCATGCAGCGTGCCGTTCTCCTTCAGCGGATTGCCTGGCGTCACCAGCCACCACACGCGATCGAGCTGGAGACGTTTCAGCGCGAACTGGCTGATCGCGCGATGGGCCTGGTGCGGCGGATTGAACGAGCCGCCGAGCAGGCCGATGCGCATGCCAGAGGTATGGGTCGGTATGGCCTGCGCGAAGAAACGTGGCGCGACGAAATTGTTGCTCAATGCCCCGCGCCCTGCGTCGTCTACGGCCGCGTCTGCCCGGTGCCGTGAACGCGATATTTGAAGCTCGTCAGCTGCTCGGCGCCTACCGGGCCGCGGGCATGGAATCTGCCGGTGGCGATGCCGATCTCGGCACCGAAGCCGAACTCGCCGCCGTCGGCGAACTGCGTCGAGGCGTTGTGCAGCACGATCGCGGAATCGACCTCGCTCAGGAATCTTTTCGCAACGGTCTCATCCGCGCTCACGATCGCATCGGTATGATGCGAGCCGTGGTTCTGGATATGCGCGATCGCGCCGTCGACGCCGTCCACCACCTTCGCTGCGATGATCGCATCGAGATATTCGGTGTCCCAATCGTCCGCGCTCGCGGGTTTGACTCGCGGATCGGTCTTTTGCACGGCGTCGTCGCCGCGCACTTCGCAGCCGGCCTCGATCAGCATCTCGATCAGCGGCTTGAGGTTTTTACCGGCAGCGGCGCGATCGACCAGCAGCGTCTCGGCGGCGCCGCAGACGCCGGTGCGGCGCATCTTGGCGTTGAGCACGATCGATTTCGCCATGGCGAGGTCGGCGCTGCCGTCGATATAGACGTGGTTGACGCCTTCGAGATGCGCGAACACTGGCACGCGCGCTTCCTGTTCGACGCGTGCGACGAGGCTCTTGCCTCCGCGCGGCACGATCACGTCGACGGCGCCGTTCAATCCCGACAGCATCTGGCCTACCGCCGCGCGGTCGCGCGTCGGCACCAGCGTGATTGCGGCCTCGGGGAGGCCCGCTTCGCGCAGGCCCTGCACCAGGCAGTCGTGGATCGCGCGGCAGGAGCGGAAACTGTCGGAGCCGCCGCGCAGGATCACGGCATTGCCGGACTTCAGGCAGAGAACGCCGGCGTCCGCCGCAACGTTCGGCCGGCTCTCGAAGATCACGCCGACGACGCCGAGCGGCACGCGCACGCGCTCGATGGTCATGCCGTTCGGCCGTTGCCAGCTCTCGGTGACGATGCCGACCGGATCGGCAATGCCGCGCACGATGCCGATGCCCTCGGCCATGCTCTCGACCCGCGCCGGCGTCAGCGTTAGGCGGTCGATGAAGGACGAGGTGGCGTTGCCGGAGGCGCGGGCCTCTGTGACGTCCTCGGCATTGGCGGCAAGGATCGCGGCCGCGTTGTTGCGGATCGCCCGCTCCATGGCCTCGAGCGCTCGGTTCTTCTGCTCCGGCGGCGCCAGCGCCAGCACGCGCGCGGCAGCGCGGGCACGGGTACCGAGATCGGTCATCAGCGCCTGAAGATCGGCATTGCCGTCGACGGCTTTGAGGGGGGCGGCCATGGGAGTTTCAACCTTCTGCTAAGGCAGTGTCCTAGCACGGAAATCCCGCTTTTGCGAAGGGTCGGCAGGGTATGGCAGGTCTCCCGGTGTTGTGCCACCTCGGCCACTGGCCCAGCTCCGACGTCATGGCCGGGCTTGTCCCGGCCATCCACGCCTTGCCGCCAGCAAGAAAGAACGTGGATGCCCGGGACAAGCCCGGGCATGACGGTTTGGGCGCCTGCCGAGCGTTACCCGCCCATCACCAGATCGTCGCGGTGGATCATCTCGGACCTCCCGCTGATGCCGAGGATGGCCATGACATCCGGGGAGGAGCGGCCTTTGATCCGCTCGGCATCGTCGGCGTCATAGGCGATCAGGCCGCGGCCGACCTCGCTGGTGTCGGGGCCGCGCACGATCACGGCGTCGCCGCGGGCGAACTGGCCCTCGACCTTGACCACTCCGGCCGGCAGCAGGCTGGCGCCCGCGCGCAGCGCCGCGACCGCGCCGGCGTCGATCGTCAGCGTGCCCTTCGGCTCCAGCGAGCCCGCAATCCAGCGCTTTCGCGACGTGATGGGATTGGCCGGCGTCAGGAACCAGGTGCAGCGGCCGCCATCGGCGACCGCCTGAAGCGGATGCTCGATCTTGCCCGAGGCGATCAGCATATGCGTGCCGCCGGTGGTCGCGATTTTTGCGGCTTCGACCTTGGTGCGCATGCCGCCGCGCGATAGCTCGGACTCGGCGTCGCCGGCGACGGCCTCGATCTCCGAGGAGATGCTGTCGACGACGGGAATGAGCTTGGCGTCCGGGTTGTTCTTCGGCGGGGCGTCGTAGAGCCCGTCGATGTCCGACAGCAGCACCAGCAGGTCCGCGCTCGCCATGGTGGCGACGCGCGCGGCGAGGCGGTCATTGTCGCCGTAGCGGATCTCGTTGGTGGCGACGGTGTCGTTCTCGTTGATCACGGGGATCGCGCGCCACTCCAGCAGCTTGCCGATGGTGGAGCGCGCGTTGAGATAGCGGCGGCGCTCCTCGGTGTCCTGCAGCGTCACCAGGATCTGGCCGGCGCCGATGCCGTGGGCGCCAAGGACCTCCGACCAGATGCGGGCGAGCGCGATCTGACCGACGGCGGCGGCCGCCTGGCTCTCCTCCAGCTTCAGCGGGCCGCGCGGCAATTTCAGGCGGCTGCGGCCGAGCGCGATCGAGCCGGAGGAGACGACGAGGACGTCACGCCCCTCGCGATGCAGCTTGGCCATGTCGTCGGCGAGCGCGGCAAGCCAGGACGCGCGCACCTCGCCCCTGTCGGAGTCGACCAGCAGCGCGGAGCCGACCTTGACGACGATGCGGCGGAATTGACTGAGTTCGGGACTGGCCATGTGTGTACGTGCTGGCGCGTGTGAGGATTGCTCAAGCTATGGAACGGCGGAGCAAACAGCGGCGCCGGTAAGGCCTGCTTTTTGCAGCAGGACGATGGCCCGCGCAAGGCGCCGGCATGGTAAAGGATGAACGCCGGGTTGTCCCGGGCGGCCGTCCGGCTCTCATGCTGCCAACCATAAACGGTGGAGGAAACCAATGGACCGCCGCAAATTCATGGCCCGTTGTCTGGGCCTGCCGCTACTGGCGCAGGTGGGAGCGACGCGAGCACAGGCTGGGCTCACCAAAATCATCTTCCCGTTTGCGGCGGGAGCGGGCGGCGACACGCTGTGCCGGCTGATCGCGCAGGAGATGGCGCCGGCGCTGCAGCGGACCATCGTGGTCGAGAACCGCACCGGCGGGGACGGCCTGATCGGCATCAAGGCGGTGAAGGGGGGAAGCCCCGACGGAAGCATGGTGCTGGTGACGACCGGGCCCACGATGTACCTGCTGCCGATGGTGGAGACGATTCCGAGCTTCGATGCTGCCAAGGATTTCCTCCCGGTATCGCTGCTGGCGCGGTTTGAATTCGCGCTGGTGATCAGCCCGGCGGTTGACGCTGTGGACTTCAAGTCGTTCGTGGCCTGGCTGAAGGCACATCCGGACAGGACCTCGTTCGGCGTACCCAGCAGCGGCACCATTCCGCATTTCATGGGCTCGAAGCTGGAGAAGGACCTCGGCATTCCCTTGAGCCGCGTGGCTTATCGCGGCAGCGCAGCTATCCTCAACGACCTCGTCGGCGGCCATGTTCCGTTCGGGATCACCACGCTGGCCGACGCGCTTGCGCAGCATCGCGCCAAGGGCGTGAAGATCATCGCGGTGAGCAGCGCCGAGCGTTCGCCGTTCGCGCCCGAGGTTCCGACGCTGAAGGAGAGCGGCATCGATCTCGTCGCGGACGCCTGGTACGGCATGTGGCTTCCCGCCGGCAGCTCGCCGGAATTTGCGAGCAAGCTCAGCGCCGCCGCAAGCGCCGCGCTCGCCAAGCCCGAGGTGAAAGAAAAACTCACCGCAATCGGGCTGATCCCGGTCGGCAGCAGCGCGGAAGGTCTGACGAAGGAGCTCGCCGCGAACACCGCCTTTTGGCAGCCGATCGTGAAGGCGACGGGATACAAGATCGAGAATTAGTTTCTGTTTCCGCTCTACGCCGTCATGGCCGGGCTTGTCCCGGCCATCCACGTGCACCGCCACTTGACGCAAGACGTGGATGCCCGGGTCGAGCCCGGCACGGCGAGCCGAGAGAGCGTCGTTCCGCTCACCTACAGCTTCGCGCGCTGTTCAATTCCGTCCTTGATCGACGCCAGCTCGGCTTCGTCCCAGATCCCGATCAGGATCCCGCCCTTCACCTGGAGCTGGTTGTCGGCATAGGCCGCGATCTTCTCGCGCGACGTGGTGATGTGGTCGTTGGGATGCAGCGCCCAGTCGAACAATTCCGCCTGCAACCGCGCGATGATGCTGGCGCACTCGGGATCGTCGCCGCGATCCACAAACTCTTCCGGATCGGTTTCGAGGTCGTACAGCATCGGGCGGAAGCCTGAGGCGTGGATATATTTCCAGCGGCCGTCGAACACCATGAACAGGCGGCAGCGTTCGATCGGCTGGTTCAGCTTCAGCCGCACGTCCTGCATGACATAGTCGTATTCGGAGAACGCCACCTTGCGCCAATCTGGCGGAGTCTCGCCGCGCAGCAGCGGCAGCAGCGAGCGTCCCTCGAGGATATGGCCCGGCACCTTGCCGCCGAAATAATCGACGAAGGTCGGCGCGAGATCGATGGCTTCGACCAGAGCATCGTTGCGCGTGCCGCGCGTGGCGTCGGCCTCCGCCGAGGGATCGATGATGATGAGCGGAATCTTCGCCGACTGCTCGTGGAACAGATCCTTCTCGCCCATCCAGTGATCGCCGAGATAATCGCCGTGATCGGAGGTGAATACGATCATGGTGGTGTCCAGCAGATCGCGCTCCTCCAGGAACTTCATCAGCATGCCCATCTGGTCGTCGATCTGGGTGATCAGGCCCATATAGGTCGGGATCACCTTCTCGCGGGCATCGTCGCGCGCCATGTTGCGGGAGTAGCGCATGTCCATATAGGCGCCGAACACCGGATGCGGATTCTGGCGCTCGCGCTCGGAGCGGATCACCGGAATCATGTCGGATGTCGAATACATGCTGGCGTACGGTTCGGGCGCGATGTAGGGCCAGTGCGGCTTGATGTAGGACAGATGCAGGCACCATGGCCTGCCGTCGGTCTCGGCCTCGGTGATGAAGTCCATGGCGCGTCGCGTCATGTAGGGCGTCTCGGAATGCTCATCCGGCACGCGCGCGGCCTTGTCGGCATGCACGAGCAGCCAGCCGTTTTGCAGCGAGCCGTCCTCGGCCGCGCCGGAATTGGCCCAATGCTCCCAGGGATTGGGCGCATCAAAACCCTGCTGGCGCAGATATTCGTCGTATTTCGGACGCGGCCGTCCCGTTGGATGCAGGCCGTCGTCGCGCTCATAGGGCTCAAACCCGCATTCGGCGACGTGCACGCCGATCATCGATTCCGGCGGGATGCCGAGCGCCTTCATGCCTTCGAGATCGGGCGCCATGTGGGTCTTGCCGACCAGCACGTTGCGCACGCCGAGCTTCTTGAGGTGATCGCCGAGGGTGGGCTCGCCGACCCGCAACGGCCAGCCGTTCCAGTGCGAGCCGTGCGAGCGCATGTAGCGCCCGGTGTAGAACGACATCCGCGAGGGACCGCAGATCGGCGACTGCACATAGGCCTTGCTGAACAGCACGCCGCGCTTCGCCATGGCGTCGATGTTCGGCGTCTTCAGCGTGGGATGGCCGGTGCAGCCGAGATAGTCGTAGCGAAGCTGGTCGCACATGATCCAGAGAACGTTCTTCGCGCGCGCCATGAATCATCCCTGCCGTTTCTTGATTGCTGGATGCTGCGCTATCGGAACGCCGGTGACAACCTCTCCCAACGTCGTCCCGGCGAAGGCCGGGACCCATACTCCTCAGCAGAAGTCGTGGCGCAAGACGGCAATGACCAATCTTCGCCAAATCGCGTTCGGTGGCTATGGGTCCCGGCCTTCGCCGGGACGACGAATCAAACCGACCAAGGCTCCGCTTCGGCCGCGCTCTTCGCTTTCGCAGACACCGGGCTCTCGCCGATCACATCCGCCAGGGCGCGCAGCGCTTCCTGCACGCCGTCGCCGGTGACGGCGGAGAGCAGCAGCGGCGTCTTCTTGGCGGCGCGCTTCAGCCGCTCCTTCTGCTTCTTCAACTCGTCCGGCTCGACCGCGTCGATCTTGTTCAGCGCCACGATCTCGATCTTGTCGGTGAGCTGTCCGGCATAGGCGTCCAGCTCGGTTCGCACGGTCTTGTAGGCCTTGCCGGCGTGCTCGCAGGTCGCATCGATGAGATGCAGCAGCACGCGGCAACGCTCGACATGGGCAAGGAAGCGGTCGCCAAGACCGACGCCTTCATGCGCGCCTTCGATCAGGCCGGGGATGTCAGCCAGCACGAATTCGCGGCCGTCGGCATTCACGACGCCGAGCTGCGGATGCAGCGTGGTGAAGGGGTAGTCAGCGATCTTCGGCTTGGCCGCGCTGACCTTGGCGAGGAAGGTCGATTTGCCGGCATTGGGCAGACCGACGAGACCGGCATCCGCGATCAGCTTCAACCGCAGCCAGATCCAGCGCTCCTCGCCGGGCTGGCCGGGATTGGCATTGCGCGGCGCGCGGTTGGTCGAGGTCTTGAAATGGGCGTTGCCGAAGCCGCCATTGCCGCCTTCGGCCAGCACGAATTTTTCGCCCACCGTGGTGAAATCGTGGATCATGGTCTCGCGATCTTCGTCGAAGATCTGCGTGCCCAAGGGGACCTTCAGCACGATCGACTTGCCGTTGGCGCCGTGGCGGTCCGAGCCCGAGCCGTTCTCGCCCTTCTGGGCCTTGAAGTGCTGCTGGTAGCGATAGTCGATCAGCGTGTTCAGCCCGTCGGCGACCTCGATGATGACATTGCCGCCGCGGCCGCCATTGCCGCCGGAGGGGCCGCCGAATTCAATGAATTTTTCGCGGCGGAACGCCACGCAGCCGTTTCCGCCGTCGCCGGAGCGGATATAGACCTTTGCTTCGTCTAGGAATTTCATGGGCCATAGGTAGGCCAGCCGGTCCCGCGCGGCAACCCGGATAGACCCGCAAATCGGCCGAAACCCGGCGATTTGTGGCCTTGCTTAACCACAGGACGACGTCAGAGGGGCCGGCGCCGGATCAGGAATTTCTGCGTGCCATCCAGCACCAGCTCCTTGCGCTGGTTGAACACGGTGCTTTTGAGCGTCACGGCGCCGGTCGAGCGTCCCGGCACCAGCTCGGTGACCTCGAGCGCGGGATAGATTGTGTCGTCGGCGAACACCGGTTTGAGGAACCGGCTGGATTGCTCGAGGAAGCCGACCAGGGAGTCCTCGACCATGAACGGAAACAGGCCCGCGCCGGGCGCGGTGTGGATCAGCGTCTGGAAACCGTGGGCGAGCAGATGCGGCATGCCGCGGCTGCGGCAATACTCCACATCGTAATGCACCGGATGGGTATCGCCGCTCGCGGTCTGGAAGGCCGCGAACACGGCCGTCGTCTGCGTGCGGCTCGGCAGCACGAAACGCTCGCCGACCACGAAATCCTCAAACCAGCGTTGCGCGGGGATCATGCGATGCCGGGCCGGGTCGAAGTCGGTCATGGCTAAGCTCTTTCCTGGCTCTCTTGCCGGTGGGACGTCTATCGCTACCGTGACGCGAAGAGTGCGGCAATCCGTTCAATTCGTCTGGCCTGGGCTTGTCGCGGGCGCTCACGTCATTAAAACGACCGCAAGCGACTCTGGTCGCCCTTTCCGACGCTCTCTCCGCTCGTCATTGCGAGCGAAGCGAAGCAATCCAGACTGTCTCCGCGGCAACAGTCTGGATTGCTTCGTCGCAAGAGCTCCTCGCAATGACGAGTTTCCACGAACGACAGCAATGCCCCTTTTCAAAAATCTCTCGGCCTATGACGAACGCTCGGCGCGGCTGGCCGGGATTGCACTCATGGTGCTGTCGATCTTCATGTTCTCGTTCGGCGATGCCATGGGCAAGTTCCTGGTCGGGACTTATTCGGTGGGGCAGCTGCTGTTCCTGCGCGCCTGCGCGGCGCTGCTGCTGCTGTCGCCGCTGGTCTGGCGGCAGCGTCACCAGTTCCTGCAGCTGGAGCGCCCGGGCCTTCAGCTCTTTCGCGTCGTGTTGTCGACGCTGGAAGTGGCGGCGTTCTTCCTGGCTACGGTCTACCTGCCGCTCGCCGACGTCATCACCTATTATCTCGCCGGGCCCATTTTCGTCACCGCGATGTCGGCGATCTTTCTCGGCGAGAAAGTCGGCTGGCGGCGCTGGACGGCGATCCTGGTCGGCTTCTGCGGCGTGCTGATCGCGCTGCGGCCATCGGCACAGACGGTGAGCCTGCCGGCGCTGATCGCGCTTGGTGGCAGTCTTTCCTTCGCAACGCTGATGCTGATCACGCGCAGCCTGCGCAAGACGCCCGATATCGTGATGGCGTCGTCGCAATTCGTCGGCACGTTCTTGCTGGGTGCGGTGCTGTCGGCGTTCCACTGGGTGCCGCCGACACCGGGCAGCCTCGTGATCTTCGCGCTGGCGGGATGCGTCTCGGTCACCGCGCTGTTCTGCGTCAACCGCTCGCTCAAGCTCGCGCCGGCCAGCGTCGTCGTGCCCTATCAATATTCGATGATCGTCTGGGCGGTGATCTTCGGCTTCGTGGTGTTCGGCGACGTGCCCGAGATCGCCACCATCGTCGGCGCCGCCATCATCATCGGCGCCGGGTTCTATATTTACTTGCGTGAGCGCGATCTCGGGCGTGGAGGCGGAGAGGTGAATCCGCCGGCGTAATATTCCGCCGTCGTCCCGGCCTTCGCCGGGGCGACATGTGGTGAGCGTTGGGCCTACCTCACACGCCTCGCACTGCTCCAGCTCTTCAGCGAAGCCCACACGCCGCGCGAGAGCCGGAAGCAGTCGACCGGCGTGGACGAGCCCAGCGCCAGGAAGCGATGCAGCTGGACGCCGCTCCACTGGAAGCCGCACTTCTCCAGCACGTTGCGCGAAGCCGGGTTGGTGACGCGCGCGCCTGCATAGAGATGATCGTCCTCGAACTCCTCGAAAAAGAAGTCGATCGCGCCGCGCGCGGCCTCGGTGGCAAAGCCGCGGCCCCAATGCTCGACGCCGAGCCAATAGCCGAGCTCGGCATTGCCGGGCGTCGAGCAGTCGATGCCGACCATGCCGATGGGGCCGCTATCATGCTCGATCAGGAATACGGTCTCGCCGCCGGGCGCGGCGGTGGCGCGGATGAAGGCGACGGCGTCGTCCTGCGAATAGGGATGCGGGAGGCGCCTTGTGTTTTCGGCAACGCGAGGATCGTTGGCGAGGAGGGCGATGGTCCTGACGTCGGCGAGGGTCGGCCGCCGCAACGTCAGCCGCTCGGTGGCGACGACGCTCGGTCTCGCCTCCCGCAAGGTCACGCTCGAAAAATCCTGCAACATGTCCGGCTCCGTCGAAGTCACTAAAGTGAAAAGTGAGCACGCAAACGAAAGGGGAGGCCGGTTTCCCGCCTCCCCTGGAGCCTTCGATCTCTTAGATCTCAAGGACTCCGCCGGTTCGGTCTGGGACCCGGCGGACTCCAAATTTGATCCACCGTCTATTCAGCCGCCTCTGCGAGCGGGAGCACCGAGATGAAGGTGCGGCCGTTGGCTTTGGCCTGGAACGTTACGCGGCCCTCGATCTTGGCGAACAAGGTGTGGTCCGTGCCCATGCCGACATTAAGGCCGGGATGCCAGGTGGTGCCGCGCTGACGCGCAATGATGTTGCCGGGAATCACAACTTCCCCGCCGAACGCCTTGATACCGAGGCGCTTGCCCTTGGAATCGCGACCGTTGCGCGATGAACCGCCTGCTTTTTTGTGAGCCATGGCTCGTCTCCGAAATCCTGAGTATTTCTAGATCAATTCCTTGACGGAATCATTTCACAATTTCTCACGCATCAATTCGTGATGGCGCGTGATCAAATTATGCGGCGGCCTCTTCGGTCGTGGTCTCTGGCTTGACGACCTTTTCCCGCTTCGGACGCGGCCCCTTGGTGGGCTTGGCGCCGTCCGTCAGGATCTCCGAGATGCGCAGCACCGTGATCTCGTCGCGATAGCCGCGCTTGCGGCGCGAGTTCTTGCGGCGGCGCTTCTTGAAAGCGATGACCTTGGGACCGCGCTTGTGATCGAGCACCTCGACCGCGACGGAGGCGCCGGCGACCGTGGGCAGACCCAGGATCGGCGTGTCGCCGCCGACCAGGAGAACTTCATTGAGCTGCACGATCGAGCCGACTTCGCCTTCGATCTTGCCTACTTCCAGGACATCATCCGGAACGACGCGGTACTGCCGGCCGCCGGTTTTGATGACTGCGAACATCGTTGTTTTCCTTCGTGTTCATTCCCGGCCTCGCGACATATTGTCGGGGCCGGCTTTTTGTCAGTCGTTATGGGTTTATGCGAGCTTTGTGCGGGCGGGAGTTATCCCTTTGAAAACCCACGCAAAAACAAGCGGCGCGAGAAACGCCCCGCGCCGGTTGCGGGATTTATAGCCGCTGATCCCCTGGAGTCAAGGAAAAGCCGGCGAAAACGGCCCGATTTGAAGCATTTAGGCCCGATCCGGCCCCGCAGGCGAATTTCGGACCGCGCCGCAACCAACAGGTTCCCCCGCCGTTGTCCCCGCGAATTCAGTCAGACGGGCAAGGGGCTTACCATGGCGACAGACGAGCTGGTCAAGACGACGACGGGCATCGCCCATCACGGCGCGGAGCGGCTGCCCTCGGTGGATATCGACAGCTTCAACATCGAGATGAAGGACGAGGACGGCTTCATTGGCGACCGCGCCAGCAAGGGCGCGTTCAGGGAGATCCTCGAGCGCTGGCGCAAGCCGCTGCGCAAGTCAGGCGAGGACCCGTTCGGCAAGGAGCCGTCCGACGAGATCAGCAAGAAGACGCTGGATGCCATCCTGGTCGGTGACGACACCGAGGCCTGGGCGGTGGTGCATAGCGCCATCGAGGACTTCGCCCAGGAACTCGCTTACGTCACCCGCCGCTTCCTCAAGTCAAAGGCCTGGGCCAAGACCGAGCGCATCGTGGTCGGCGGCGGCTTTCGCGATTCCCGGCTCGGCGAGCTCGCGATCGCGCGCACCGAGATCATCCTCATGTCCGAGGATTTCAAGATCGACATGGTGCCGATCCGCCATCATCCCGACGAAGCCGGCCTGATCGGCGCGCTGCATCTGGCGCCGTCATGGATCTTCGAGGCCCATGACAGCATCCTCGCCGTCGATATCGGCGGCACCAACATCCGCTGCGGCCTGGTGGAGACCAGCTGGAAAAAGGCAAAAGACCTGTCGAAAGCCAAGGTCGTGAAGTCCGAGCTGTGGCGTCATGCCGACGACGAGCCGACGCGCGAAGGCGCGGTGAAGCGGCTCACCAAGATGCTGAAGGGGCTGATCACCGAGGCCGAAAAGGAAGGCTACAAGCTGGCGCCGTTCATCGGCATTGCCTGTCCCGGCGTGATCAACGCGGACGGCTCCATCGAGAAAGGCGCGCAGAACCTGCCGGGCAATTGGGAGAGCAGCAAATTCAACCTGCCGGCGAGCCTGCTCGAGGGCATCCCGCAAATCGGCGAGCACGACACCGCGATCCTGATGCACAATGACGGCGTGGTTCAGGGCCTCTCCGAGGTGCCGTTCATGCAGGACGTCGATCGCTGGGGCGTGCTCACCATCGGCACCGGCCTCGGCAATGCCCGCTTCACCAACCGTCGCAAGGACAACGGCAAAGACAAGGACAACGGAAAAGACGGGGATTCCACGGGCAACGGCAAGGAAACCAGCAAGAAAAAGGGCAAGTCCGACAAGGAGTAACCTTGACTGGTTAGGTTAAGGACCGGATTGCGTTGCGGTGCACGGGCCGCACGCTACGGTCGGAACCGTCGCCTCACCTGGCCGGCGAAGCCGCCCTTCCCGGCCAGAATTTTAATGAGCGGCACCGGGACCGCCAGTGTTTACCGCGTCTGGCGGTCCCACCCCTTTTTTCGAACATGCGATGAATCTCAGTGCCCGCCCCAACCGGTGATGCGCTCCCTCCCCCGCGCTTGTCTCGCCGAAGCCCGCCTTCGGGCGAAGGCGGATGCCGGGAGGGGCCGGGGAGAGGGTGTCTCCGCATTGGGGTCGCGAATCGGACTCCACCTCGCGCCCGACAAAAACGCGTCAAACCGGCAAATCGGGCCGCGTTTCACTCGCGTTCGTGCCGTGAAGGGGCGGGCCGGGCCGAAACAGGCAGCGGATTTTCGTCCTCGCAAGCCTTGTCTGGCCCGCCATCCTCGCCTATTAACGCCCGACCACAGGGGCCCTGCTCCTTACTTGGCGCCTTCAGGAGAGGTGGCAGAGTGGTCGAATGCACCGCACTCGAAATGCGGCATAGGTGCAAGCCTATCGGGGGTTCGAATCCCTCCCTCTCCGCCAAATGTCGCCGACTTACGAATAACCCAACATTACGGACCCGGCGGGTTCGACGGTGTAGGCCCTCCGTGTAGAGCGGCGAGCGTCTCGCGGTGCCATCGTTTAGCAGTCCGTGAAAGTCGAATGCCTCCTGCGGCTCGCAATACCTTGCGTCCAGAAATCCACGCGAACCTAGGCCAAGGCAAGCTCGCACTCGATTTTTTCGAACGGATTTATCCTCACCGACCGGCCGGCGGCGGGCGCAGCAGGGACGCAACCGGCAGTGCGGTAGCACCGAGAGCCGCGCATAAGAGTCTCTAGCAAAATCTTCCCTGTGGGGCTCAGCGGCGCACGCGGCCGGTATCGCATAATTTCCTAGACTTTTTTTGCCTCTTAAATTACGACATATTATATCAGGAATTATAGCAGCTAATTTACGCGAAATACGGAGAGAAGAATGCTCGATCAGCTGGGCAAGAAGGGAAAAGGAAAAGCCGAAAAACGCGAGAAATTCGTCGAATTGGCTCAAAGTCGCACCGTCAACGCCATTAAGGCCATCCGCGTCATCGCGAAGCTTGGTAACAAATCTGCCTACGAATATTCGGAAGCGGACGTGAAGAAGATTGCGGCGGCGCTAACCCGTGAAATCGATGCGCTCAAGGCGCGCATGCTCCAGACCGGGGCGAAGGACTCTGTTGATTTCACTCTGTAGAGGCGGCGCCTCTCGATAGCTGAGGATATGGAAATGCCGATAGACGCTCCAGGCCTCTTGCACCAACTGATGACGACGCGGACAACGACTCAGACTGAGGCCATTATGGCGGGTCTTCCGATTGTGCCGCCGGAAGAGTACCAGTGGCTTTCAGCCGAGGAGCGTTCGCAGCCGTGGCAGCCTGGCAAGCTGCATTGGGTTCCTGTCGGTTGCGACCGCGGCAACGGAGGGCGCATCAAGCTCGCCGGCGAACCGATGAACCCACTCGCTGAGCGCCTCGTCAACGGGATGGAATCGCTAATCGAGCACGCGCGACTACGAGAGCTAATTAAGACGCCGGACGCGCCGGTGCCCACTAGCCCGCGAGACGCCGTACAGCGCTATTTCGGTTTCAACAGGCTCGACGCGATCGAGCGGCTTGATGACGAAGAGCGCAAGAAAAAGACGGCGCTTGCAGACCAGATGCGCAAGGACCTCTACATCACGCTCAATTTCGAAAAGAAGATCCGCGAGTTTTCCGTCACAATTCGTGACCACGGTATGGGTCAGACACCCGCGAACATCCACCGCACGTTGTTGTCGCTGGGGCGGACCGACAAGGCTGACAAGCCATATCTGATTGGCGTGTTCGGTCAGGGCGGATCATCTGCGTTCTCGATCGCGAAGTATTCCATCGTCATCGCGCGTCGTGCTGCAGACATCCGCAAGCAGGCCGAAGATGGCGGCGCAGGCTGGACCATCGTGCGCGAGATTCAGCCGAAGGGGCGTCGTGACCCTTATTATGCGTATCTCGCGTTCAGTGAGGACGGCGGTGTGCCGTCCGTCGATTGTGCGCAGGCCGATGAAGCCGGTTTCGGTGGTGGCGCTCACTTTTGCCATATCGCTTACGACTTCGGTACTTCGGACTCGTCCGTCGCTCGGTCCATGTACCAGTCGCTTAATCACGTCCTATTCAATCCGGTGATGCCATACGACTTGTTCGCGCTGAAGGATAAACCGGACGCCATGAAGGGGACTGCGCAGCGCCTGGCCCGACAGGTCCGCACCCTCGGGCGCAATGCCGCACTAGACAAATCATTTGCAAACCAATCCGTACTTTAAGGGGAGGCGACATGCTAGAAACCGTTGTTCAAGCGTCGCCGCTCCTATTCGATGAGCTGCCGATTCAAGATCTCGGCACGATCTCGATTCGTGTATTCGTCCTGCCTCCAAAGCCGAAGAAGGGTAACGAGCAGCAGACAGCCCTCCCGCTCGACGTTGAAGAGGGCGAGGAGTTCATGCTGGATCTCAAGGGGCAATCGCCTGTCAGTGGTTACCTTGAATCGGCGCGCGGGAAACGGTGCGTAGTGTATCTGGTCAACGGACAACGCCAAGAAGTGGATGACAACACCTTCATCGTTCAGGAGCTTGGCTTCCGGTATCTCCGCTCTCGCATGATTATCATGATCGACGTTGATGGCCTGGCGCCCGAGGCGATCGGTCGCCTTATGCAAGGATCACGGCAGGGATTCTATAAGGGGGCCGTGCGTGAGGCAATCACCAAGCGGATCGTCGCGACGCTGAAATCCGATCCCGATCTGGAGAAACTGGAACTTGAGGCCGAAGAGGCGGTCTCCGAGCTGTCTGCCGGCGACGAGAAGGTCAAACAGACGCTCGACCAGCTTATCGATTCGCACCATGACAAGGGGCATTCCTTCGTGGAAGGTCTCGGGTCTGCCGGCGACACACACAATGGCGACGAGCTCGGTTTCAAGACGGTGGTGAAGGGCGGCGTGGTGACGTTGCTGCCGCCGAACGTGGGCGTCGCGGCCGAATACCCGGTGCTGACTTCTCAGCCTGCTGCCTCGATCATCCGCTTGAAGCCGAATCATGCTCGTGAAATCGCGATCAAGTCGAGCCCAATCGGTCACTGGGCAGCGTTGTCCCAGATTGTCATCGAGGGCGACTCAAAAGTTCTGGAGCTAAGCGTCAAGCACGAGAAGCTGGAAGATCACTGCAAGCTCATGCTGCTTTTCAGCGCCCCAGAGAATTTCGACGGCGACGAATATCCCGTGCGTGCGAATGTAAAGGTCACGGCGCGCTTCAACGGAATTGCGGAGCCCCGACGACTTGAACTTTCGGTGCTAACCAAGCCCGACACTCCGCCCCCGGAACCGAAATTGACCGACGACCCTGTGAAGTTGAAGGTCACCTCGCGTCAACCAGTCAATATCCGGCGCGGCGACGCCGACTCCCACGTCAAGATGCGCTGGGACGGCAAGGACCGGCTCATTACAGACGATAACGCCTCATGGAGATTCTCGGCGAAGCTTCTCGGGCAGGGTAATCAGCCGGAGATGCACTTCTCTGATCCTGTGTCGGGGCGGTTCAGCTTGCTGATCTCTCCGCGTCCGGAATGGCAGGTCGGGGATAAGATGACCTACGAGATCGCGGCCACCGGCCCCCGCGGTCGCCAGCTCATCACCTCGTTCGATGCAGAGGTTAGTGATCCGCCACTAGTGCCCGAGACGGAGCCGAAAGGGCCGCGTCTCGTTGACGACGAGTTCAAGACTGGCACGATTCGTCGTCCGCCATACCTGCTTAAGACCATTAAAAGGGACGAGTATGAACAGCCCTGTTGGAACGCAAACGAGTGGACCGATGGAGATGCCGGTGCATTTCTTGCGCCCACCGAACGAGCACCGCTCATCCTTATTATCAACGAGGATATGACGGCACTTCGCGAGTTTCGACAAGCTCTAACAAAGCGGAATACGGAAGGGGACGTTCAGCGCAAGCTGAACAAGTACACCTCGCACATCGCGTTCCACCTGTATCAAATGTATCAGGAGACGGTCGGCAAAAAGGACGAGAATGCCGACGATGCCGATGCCGCACGCCGCGCAGAGATACGGCGCGTTGCGTTGACGATGGTCAAGCTGATGGACGTTGCGGAGAAGTAACAACGCCCGTCGCACGCCGGTCATGCGTGCGCTGCTTTCGATGGAATAAGACGACTTCCTGCGAAGCGTGGTTGCTTCCGCGCTGAGCACTGTACCAGCGCCGACCCGGCACCGAACGCCACAGCCGTCCATCGCCCTCATGCTGCAAATTGGGCAGGTGCATCTCGGTCAAACCCGCTTCTTCCATCGCCTCCAGGTAGCGCGGAAGCTGCCAGTCCGGCGCAGAGAATGCCACCATTTGCACGATGGTCGTATCCATATCGGCCAGCGTTGCAACAGACGACATGGATCCTTTGATATTATCGAAATACGTGCGCAGGCCGGGATATTTCCGGTCGCCCATTGTGTAATAGCTCAGGCCGGAGCCATCGAGCTTGTTAGCGATCATAAACGGCAACGGCGCTTCCTTGCGGCCGTCTACCTGCCAACGGTGATACAGAACGTGCACGCCAGGGTACGGCGGGGACGTGACTACAAGCCGTGGAGCGCGCATCGCTCGTAGGCCAGGTTCTTCCTCGATTCCGATCGCGCTTCGACGGAAAATCGTCGCTGTCTGCCGTCCGCTTTCTTCCGTTGATGCACGGAACTGCCGAGCGCCACGCACCATGTCGATCGCGGTTTCTCGAAGGATGCGACGGAAATCGTCAACGGTTGCGCGCTTGCTACGGCCATCCAAAGCCCACTGCGCAGTCCGGAGCACGACGCACCGGCCGAAAGCCTCAAGCCGCGGCATGCCGAGATTGATCGCGCTCGCGAGCGATTGCTCGATTGCCTTCCGCAGTCGCCAACGCGACGGACTATTGAGGTGCTTGTAGTAACCGAGTTCTTCGTAGTCCGTGAGTGCGATGGATGGCTTGTGAATGTCAACCGACGCGTCGACCAAACCGGCCCAACGCTCGAGCGTTTCCAGCTCGGCTTCAGAAAAAACGGTGCATTTTACGCCCGTGACGAACTCTGCAAGTGTGCTGATATCTATACCGACGGCTTCGCGTCCGGCCGCGATTGCTTCGACAAGGGTGGTCCCGCCGCCGACATGGGGATCGAGGACCAGGTCACCAGGTTCAGTGAATGCCTTGATGGCAGCCCCGGCAAAGGCAGGAGAAAACCGGGCCGGGTATTTGTAGAAACCATGTGTCAGCCCCCGAACGGGCGTTGCATCGCGCGCCCCCGCAATCAGCGCCGCTTGGGCGTCGTCGGAGAGGCGCAAGAATCGCTCGTCCTTGGATTCATGCATGGATAACTATTACGGCCCCGGGGTTAAGGTCGGGTTGATATCGGTGAGGCTTGCCCACTCGGATAACGGAGTCTGGAAGTCTTTCCAGACTCGCACGGCCCATGATGAGATGAAAGCCCTATTCTGACGACGATTACTTCGCGAAATTGAGGGTCATCAGTAGTCTGATGGTCGCCGCACTTGTTGGCCAGGGGAGTGACGCCAGTTTCTGAATCTGCGGCCAACCGTAGTGCAAGGGGTGTCAACATGCAGGGGCTGGAGACTCGCTTCAGCGAAGCGACGTCCACCGCGTTGTTTCGGCGGGTTTGGTTACGCGCCTTGCAATGATGGCATCATGCTCCTGTTTTGCCCGACGGGTCAATGACGCGTGCCTCTTTTCGAAATGCACCGATGCTACGATCACCGCTTATCGCTGCCGACCTCCGGAATCCGGGCGGCGTAAGTCATTGATCTTGCATCTGCTGGCTACTGTGCCTGGGGTTGTTTTCGAGTTTTTTGTTGTCCGGTTGCAGGAGACGTGGGACTTGATCGCTGCACCACGTCGGCCGCCTTCTTCGAGCAGCCGCTGATTGTCGTGACTCAAAAGGCAAAACGCGCATGCACTCTTCCGCCACCGGCTGGGGCAACGGGCTTCTTGGCGTCATCATCTTCAGCGGCTCGCTGCCGGCGACGCGCGTGGCGGTCGGCGGGTTTTCCGCGCTGTTCCTGACCTCGGTGCGCGCGGTCATCGCGGCGCTGATCGGTGTGGCCGTGCTCGGCCTGCTCCGTCAGGCGCGGCCTCAGCGCAAGGATCTCGTCTCGCTCGCCATTGTCGCCATCGGCGTCGTGGTCGGTTTTCCCTTGCTGACGGCGCTCGCGCTCCAGCACATCACCTCGGCACATTCGATCGTCTTCATCGGGCTCTTGCCGCTGTCGACCGCGATCTTCGGCGTGCTGCGCGGCGGCGAGCGGCCGCAGCCGATGTTCTGGCTGTTCTCTATTCTCGGCAGCGCCACGGTCGCCAGCTTTGCGCTGTCCAACGACGGTACCGCATCGCTCACCGGCGATCTGCTGATGGTCGCGGCGATCGTGCTGTGCGGGCTCGGCTATGCCGAAGGCGCCGCGCTGTCGCGCCGGCTCGGCGGCTGGCAGGTGATCTCCTGGGCGCTGCTGCTGTCGCTGCCGCTGATGGTGCCGGTCGCGATTCTAACCTGGCCCTCGACCTGGAGCGGCGTCGGTGTGCCCGCCTGGATCGGGCTCGCCTATGTCTCGATCTTCAGCATGTTCGTCGGTTTCATCTTCTGGTACCGCGGGCTCGCGATCGGCGGCATTGCCCGCGTCGGCCAGTTGCAGCAGCTCCAGCCGTTCTTCGGCCTTGCGCTTGCCGGCTTGCTTCTGCACGAACCGGTTGCCTGGAGCATGATCGTCGCGACCGCGCTGGTGGTCGCATGTGTCTTCTTCGCGCGGCGGTTTGCCTGAGGCCGCCTCACGCGCACCCCATCACCGTCCGCGTCAGCGTGCTCCGCGCGAATTTCTTCAGCGGCATCGGCTTGCCGAACAGAAAACCCTGCACGAGGTCGAAGCCGAGCTCGTTCGCGGTGACCAGGTCGGCCCGGCTCTCGACTCCCTCGGCGACGGCGCGCACGCCATAGCCGTGCGAAAGCTCGACGATGTGGCGGCACACCGTGCGCTTGAGGCGATCGGTGCCGCTGCCGGTGACGAAGTGCCGGTCGGCCTTCAGCTTGATGAAGGGAATTTTTCCGAGGTCCATCAGCGATGGCCAGTTGGCGCCGAGATTGTCGATCGACAGGCCGATATTGTGCAGACGCAGTTCGCGGGCGACCTCGACCATGAGATCGAGGTCGCGGATCGCCTCCTCGCTGTCGATCTCGATCGTCAGCCCGCCGAACGCCGGATGCGTCGGCATGCGGCGGCAGAGATCGCGCACGGCCTGCGGCTCCTTCAGATATGACGCCGGCAGATTGATCGCGAGATCGACCGGGCTCTGCTGCTCCAGCAGATAGTGCCAGTCCTGCATGGCGCGTTCGATCACGAATTCGGAGAGGTCGCGCATATTCGGGTCGTGCTCTTCGGGGATGAAATAGGCGGGCGGCACCACGCCCCAGGTCGGATGCCGCATCCGCACCAGCGCCTCGGCGCTATTGCGGATCAGCGTGCGCGCGTCGATCTTGGGCTGGTACCAGAGTTCGAGCCAGCCGGCGTGCAGGGCCTCGCCGACGTGCACGGCGGGGCTCGGCGCCGACTCCTCGGGCAACAGCATCGCGACGCGGTCGCGCAGCGTCTCCGCGGCAAACGGCGTGGTCAGCGGCGGCAGCATCTTGAGGCCGTATTCCTCGCCGACCTGCTGCACGGCCCTGACGATGATCGACTCGCGGGCGCCCACAGTCAGAACCCTGCCGTCGAAGGCCTCGCGCACCAGCGTCTCCAGAAATGTGCCGGGCTCGATGCCGTCGGCGGCGATGCCGAGCAGGATCAGGTCGGGCAATTCGCTCGTCAGCACGCTCTGCAGCTCCTCGGCGCTGGCGCATTCGGTGGTGACGAAGCCGAGATCCTCCAGCACTTCCGCGAGAAACGCGCGAAGATGGCGCTTGCCGTCGGCGACGCATGCGCGCGGCTTCACCTTTCGCCGTCCGAAGGTCTTCGGCCTTCGTTCGGCGAGTTCTACAATTTCGTTGTTCATCGCAAGCACTCCCGTTCCGTGCCGGTGTGTTAGCGACGTGAGCAGTTTCAAATATGGAAGGCTTCAGTCGATTGTCGAATTATCTGGGTAACGTTAAAGCACCCATCATGTCTAAAATTGTCTGGGTCTCGTTCGAGAAGTTTTTACGTCTGCCCGCGCATCGGGCGCAGGGTTGCGACAATCACGAGAGATTTCGCGACGTGCAGTAAGGCTGCATGCGCGCGCACTGTCCTGCAATTTGGACCAAGCCGCGCGCGCCTCGCCCAATTGAATAATGGAGCGCCTCAATTGCGCGTCATGCGCGCATTTTTCCCGGTTCGCTCGTGACGGTTCTGCGACAATGCGTCGGTGCGCGCTGGCGCCAATGTGAAGCACATCACAAGCGGATTGCTGCACGTGCGCTATTGCTCTGGGCAGCCGGTGGTGGGCTGTCGAGGATCGCAGCAATGACGTCGCGGCGAATAATGTATTGGTGGTTCAGGTTCGTGCTGTCAGGACGATTTCTCGATCGCTTCCTGTGCCTGCCGCGCGCGCACTGAGCATGATCCGGAAAAGTGTGCAGCGGTTTTCCGACAAGATCATGCTCAACTGACAAGCTAAAGCGCGCCAGCGCGCTTTAGTCGCGGGATCAGGTTTGGCCGATCAGCTTGCGCAACGCGGCCGCGCCGTCCTCGATCACATCGCGTCCCTTCCAGGCCAGATAGGACAGCTTTCCGCCGAGCGTGTCGTGGCTGCGTAGCCGGCGCGAGCCGAGAATGTGGCCGACATTGGAAGGGAAGCGGCTCACCTCGGCGGACACCAGCGCCGCGATCGCGTCCATCAATTGCTGGAGCCGAATGCCCCATTCGCAATGTTCGATGCCGTCGATCCGCACCTTGAGCGCATATTCGGTGTCGTAGATCTCGGCGAGCAGGTCGCGCGCAATCAGCACCCGGTTGTGCCGGAGCGCGATGCGTAAGGCGAGGCGCCTGTCGTCGAGCTGGTCGAGCACCATGTGAACGACGCAGGCATAGGGCGTGGCTGCGACATCGGCGGCGCTCTTGCTCGCGGCGGCCTTGGTGGCAAGGCGCACCAATTGCCAGAACGTCTTCAGCCGCTTGGCCACCAGCGTGAGCGCGAACGGCAGCGCCTCGGGATGGGCCTTCTTGAAGGCGTCCAATCGTGCGGTGATCTGATCAACGGTGCCGTCGTCGAATTTCGCGATCTTCTCGGGCAGCTTTTCGCTGAACTTCGGCAGCGCGGCGCCAGCGCGCAGCACATGTTGCATCTTCTTCACGTCGTCGAAGGCGGTGCGCGATGCCGTATATTGCGCGAGCTTGCCGCGCGCGAACTCGGTGCTCTCCGCCGATGCGAGGGTGCTCTCGAGAACCTTGACGACCTTGGTCTGGAAGGTCGATGCGATCTTCAGCACTTCCTTCTGGTTGTTGGCGGCGACCTGGTCGCTGATCGCCTTGATGTAGTCGCGCGCCATGGTCGGCAGCAGGTCGCGGCAGATCCACTCCCAGATCGGGGTGAGGGTGTTGCGCGAGATCCGCCCCATATTGGCATGCTCGGGCGCGCCGTCGATCAGAAGCAGCTCGAGCGGCGCAAAGAAATGGCGCGAGGGACTGGTGGCGCGCGCCTGGCTCGATCCGTCCTTGCGAAATTCGGCGCGCAGCCGCGATTGGAGGTCGGATGAGCCCGGCATGTCGATGCCGCACAGCTCGAGCCGTTCGAGTTCGCTGAGCAGGCAGCTGCGCGACAGGGGCGTCAGCTTCTGCAAGAAGTTCGATAGCTGGTCGATCTCGTTCATGGCACGCAATCTTCCGCAACGATTCCAGCAGGCCTATCGGCTGCATGCATGGAGGCATTTGCGCGCTCTCAATTGCGACATAGAGAAGCAAGCCGCCGTTAATATATCGGTAAAATCCGGCGCCGGAGGTATTCGGCGCCGATCGGATCGTTAAGAAGGCTTCGGGTCATCAGCCCATCATTGGGGCAGTTTCGGCAACCTGAGACTGTTGAGGGGCGTTGCCACTCAAGCATAAAGTGTGCCTGTGCCGGCGTTTCAGCACAAAACTGCCAAATTCACCGTAGTCTTACGGAGCAAAAAGTTAACTACAGATCGCGTGGGGTTCCGCTAAACGAGTGACATGGGGTCACAGAATGATACGGCCACTGATTCGCGGCCGTCGGAATGGTACGAAAGCAACGCCGCTCCGACTGAAGAGCTCGATGTCGTCCGCCTGAACGCCGCCCGCGCCAAGGCCGCCGACGAAATGGCCGCCGCCATCGCTCGCGAGCTCAACGGTCCCCTCACGGCGCTCCTGCTCTACATGGGCGAGATCAAGCATCACAGCGATCAGCTCGCGCCGGTGACGGGTGATCGTGCCTATTTGCAGCGGGTCGTGGAGAATGCGCTGGTGCAGACCGAGCGGGTTTGTGGCCTCGTCAAACAGCTTGCCGGTTCTCACACGGATGGCCTGCCGATCGCGTCCAGGGCCGAGGACGCCGAATCGAAGCTCGTGCGCGCACCACAGCCGCAGCGCCTGCCGAGCGCCGAAATACTCGGCCTGTCAGGCCAGAAGCGGCTGACCAAGCGCGAGCGCGAGGTGCTGAGGCTGATCAGCGAGGGATATTCGAACAAGCAGGGTGCGCTTCGGATGCAGATCAGCCCGCGCACCTTCGAGAGCCATCGCGCCGAGGCGATGCGCAAGCTCGGCGCGCGCAACACGGCGGACCTCGTCCGTGCGGCGCTGCTGCATTCGATCGACTGAAGGCTCTTGCCTCGGCCAGCCCGCCAGCGGCGAGGGCCACGTGTGAGAGATTTCTCGAGAAAAACCCGCGGCTCCGATCGTGCTCAGAAATAATCTTCGGCGAAGGGACGCGTGCGCGACGAGGGCCGCAGCGGCTTGAGCTCTTCCTTCGGCGCGTTGGGAATGATCGTGATGGTCCAGCGGGGCGGCATGCTCGATTCCTGCTCCAGCACCGAGCGCACGAAGCCGGTCACCGTCTCCTCGCCAGCGGCCACCGTTGCCATCCGGCCGTTGAACTGTGCGATGCGGAAGCGACGAACTTCTTTCTGGTCCGCGGTCTCGTAGGTGAACATGGAAACCCTCCTGGTTTCCGGCGACTATCGCTGCCTATGATTAGCCATCTGTGAAAATCTCAAGCCGTAGAAGTACGGCGGGCATGCACGCGTGAGTGGTTACGGCGTTTTCGAGCGAGCGCGTCAGCTCTCCGGCTCCTGCGCGCGCCCGGCGGCATAGGCCGCGTCCATCAGATCCAGGAGGTCGCGAAATCCGGCGTCGCCGAGGCTCTCCGCGGTCTTCTCCAGCCGCAGCGCCAGCGCCGCGAGCCGGACATAGCCGAACGTCCCGGCCGCGCTCTTCAGCGAATGCGCTTCGCGCGCGATCCTGCCGTGATGTTGCGCGAGCGCGAGCGTGCGGAGCAATTGCAGGCGCGCGCAGGTGTCGCTCCAGAACACGTCGCGCACTTCGCAAGCACCGTCCTCGCCGATCTCGCGCACCAGCGCCTGATATGCGCCCGGCTCGCGCGCGGGCTCGGCATCAAGCGCTGTCTGCGCCGGCGCCACGGTGACTTCGAACATGGTTGGCCTGCCTTGATCACGGTTCGTTTGCCGCCGGCCCGCACAGGCGCGCGCGGCACGTTGCGTGTCTACGGCATCCGGATTTCAGTTCCGGTAGCAGGACAATCCGCGTTTGCGGGCCGGAATTAGCGGACGGTTTACCACGCCGCAGCACCAGTCAGCGCGGGCCGAGCAGCCGGTCATACTGCGCCTTCACGGTGGCGTAGCATTCGCACGCCGTCTGGCGCAGGCCGTCCAGGTTGAGGATCTGGATGTGTCCGCGGCTGTAGTGAATGAAATTCGCCTGCTGCAGGGTATTGGCGACCAGCGACACGCTGTTCCGCCGAGCGCCGATCATCTGCGCCATCGCCTCCTGGGTCAGCAGCAGCCGGTAATCGCCGGAGAGGTCGTGAGTGTGCAGCAGGCAGCGCGACAGCCGCGCCTCCACCGGATGAGCGGCGTTGCACCCCGCGGTCTGCTGCACCTGCGCGTAGACCGCCAGCCCGTGACGCGTGAGCAGCGTCCGCAGAGTGCCGCTCTGGTCGGCCGCGACGCGCAGTCGATCGAGATCCATCATCGAGGCGGAGCCGGGAACCAGCACGATGGCCGTGTTCAGCGCGCAGGCATCGCCCATGGTCGAGAGCGTTCCGAGCAGGCTGTCGCGGCCGATCATGGCGACTTGCACGTGCTCGCCCCTGGCGAGCTCCACCACCAGCGAGATGACGCCGCGATGGGGAAAGTAGGCGCGCTTGAGCGTTTCGCCGGTCTCGACCAGCACCGCCTCATGCGGCAGGTCGCCCGTACGCAGGTGCGGACGGATCAATTCGTAATCGTCTGCCGACAGCGCGGACAGGAAACCGTTGGAGGAACGCACCATCGTTTCCAAAGTAGCCTCCCGTCTTCCGGATCAGCGGGCCGCAGCACACGAAACTGCTTGCCGCCCGGCCAAGTTCCATCATGTTCCCGTCGGGATATGTTGGCAATTGGGACAAGTTGTCCGATCGGTGATCGCCGCCGCGACGCCGCCCTCCCCCAAGACAGATTCCCTGACCATTCCCCGGTACCGATCCGGGAACCCAGCAGATCCAGATTGTCGGCTGGCGCATCGGGTTTGGAGGATGGTCGCGGTCATGGTTGATCCGACGCATTTCGAAGTGATCCGCGCCGCGTCCGATTCGTCATCCAGTTGCGCGGCAACAAAGTGTATTATAATGGTTGTGTTGCTCCGCTTATACCTGTTGGGGGGCAGACGGCCGGTGCATTTGCGGCGGAAATGAGAATGGCACGCTGATTCGCTCATAAGCCTGCGCGCCAGCCTGCAAGGGTTGCGCAGGTAAAAGCGGCAAGGGGCCTTCATGAGCCGGAAGCATTGCATCCGCACTGCCATCGGACGCCGGGCGATCCGTGCACCCTCATTAGTCGGACGAGTGGCTACCGTCCTCAAACATTGCTTCGAATCTTGGCGCCGCGTGGCCGCAGATTTCGCGTCCATTGTCTTCCCCGCTCCGCCAAGCAGGTTCTCAACAGTCCATTTCTCGAGCAAAGGAGCAAGGCGTGCGCCACGGTTCAATTATTGAATCGCCAAATCGGGAAGCTCAAACGGGGACAGAAGGTCTGCGCCATATTCTCGTCGTCGACGACGACCCGATGGTCTGCATGGCCATCGAGGTCTATCTCCAGCGCAACGATTTTCGGGTGACGATCGCCGAAGGAGGGGAAGCCGGACTTCGCGCGCTCGAACACGAGCAGTTCGATCTGATGATCATCGATATCTTCATGCCGCACATGCGCGGGTTCGAATCGGTCAGGATCTTTCACGAGCGGGCGCCGGCCGTTCCGCTGATTGCGATGTCCGGCTACGCGTTCGCAAATCTGAATTCGCCAGCTCCCGATTTCCTCCGGATGGCGCTGGAGCTCGGTGCGGCGCGGTGTCTGCGCAAGCCGTTCACGCCGCACGCGCTGCTCGCCGCCATCACCGATTGCCTGGCGGAGCACCGTCCCCACGGCGACCTCGCCTCGGCCGCGCGCCTGGGTTAGCGCCGACACCGGCCGCAGTGGACGCCGGTAACGGATCGTTTACCGCAAATGCGGGTCTTGCGTATCCCGGCAGAGCACCAAGCGAACGTGGCGGGACCGCTCCGGATTGCAGGCGGCTCGATACAATTCCGCGAAGACCGCGCATATCGTCCTTCACGAGCTGGGCTTTCCCGCGCGCCTGGTCCCGCTGTTATCGGCACGTTCACCTCACGCGTCTCGCCGTTGCGGCGTGGTGACGGTTTGCCGAAAAACGCTGTCGTATGCGATCGAACGGCAAACTTGTCTTCAATATCCGTATTAGCACGGAGGATGAAATTAACGGGACCGTGAAAGGGGATGTCTAACGATCCAAGGCGGGGACTTCCGTTCATGCCAAGCGCGGCTCGGGCGTCGAGTCCAGATCCAGGTCAGTAAGGCGTAGCTCATGGATGATCTGTTGCGGGAGTTTTTGACGGAAACCAGCGAGAGCCTGGACACCGTGGACAATCAGCTGGTGAAGTTCGAGCAGGAGCCGAACAACGCCAAGATCCTGGATAACATCTTCCGCCTGGTTCACACCATCAAGGGCACGTGCGGCTTCCTCGGATTGCCGCGACTTGAAGCGCTGGCGCATGCCGGCGAGACGTTGATGGGCAAATTCCGTGACGGCATGCCGGTGACCGGGCAGGCGGTGACGGTGATCCTGTCCTCGATCGACCGCATCAAGGAAATTCTGGCCGGGCTGGAGGCGACCGAAGCCGAGCCCGAGGGCACCGACCGCGACCTCATCGACAAGCTGGAAGCGATGGTCAAGCAGGGCATGGCCGCTATGTCAGGCTCGGCGCAGCCGATGGCGGCCGGTGCTGCTGCTCCCGTGGCCGAAGCGCCGCCGCTGGTGCCGGAAGCACCTGTCGCCGCTGAAGCCGCGCCTGCAAAAGACATGACCTCCGGCGTGCTGGCCGACCAGAGCCTGGAGCGTCCGCTGCGTCCGGGCGAAGTCTCGCTCGACGAGCTCGAGCGCGCCTTCCGCGAGACCGCGATCGAAGTCCCGGCCCCCGTTGCCAAAGCCGAAGTCAAGGCCGAGCCCCAGCCTGCCGCTGAAGCGCCAGTGGCTGTTGCCAAGGACGATGCCAAGGAAGCCAAGGAAGCCAAGGCGCCCAAGGACAAGGCCGCGCCGAAGAAGTCGATCGCCGACGAGGGCGCCGGCGAGGGAGCCAGCATCGCCAACCAGTCGATCCGCGTCAACGTGGATACGCTGGAGCATCTGATGACCATGGTCTCCGAGCTGGTGCTGACCCGCAACCAGCTGTTGGAGATCTCCCGCCGCAACGAGGACACCGAGTTCAAGGTGCCGTTGCAGCGGCTGTCCAACGTCACCGCCGAGCTGCAGGAAGGCGTCATGAAGACGCGCATGCAGCCGATCGGCAATGCCTGGCAGAAGCTGCCCCGCATCGTTCGCGACCTCTCGAGCGAACTCGGCAAGCAGATCGAGCTGGAGATGCACGGCGCCGACACCGAGCTCGACCGCCAGGTGCTCGAC
>NZ_KI912427.1:0-153116 GCF_000518345.1 Bradyrhizobium sp. URHA0013
CTCGTCAGCCGGCTCTACGAGCGCACGTCCATCGTCGTCACCACCAATCTCGCGTTCGGTGAATGGCCCAGCGTGTTCGGCGACGCCAAAATGACCACCGCGCTTCTCGATCGCCTGACCCACCATTGCGACATCGTCGAGACCGGCAACGACAGCTGGCGCTTCAAAAGCCGCGACGACGATCACGCAACCCGCGCTCGCACCGTCTCCGCAACCCCGACCAGCTCCGACGGTGCGAGCGCTACCGCCAAAACCCGCCGCTCGAAGGGGTCAAAATTGGACGCCGATACAGGGTCAAATTTGAACGCCGATTGACACTTCTCGTCTGTTTCGTCATCGGAGCATCCTCAGCATCTATCGGAATAGCGGTCGAACGCGGAAACCTCACGTACGTCGATCGGAGCGTCCGCGCGGCCATAAATCTCGTCGCGGAGGTAGGTTGTCTCCACCGCCAGCCCGGCGTCATCGACGTCGACGTACCATCCGCGCAAGGGTCCGTCGCGCCCGTCCCAGCGATATCCGCGGGCCTTCAGTGCCGTGCGCGCCGCGAAGGGTGCGCCGACCGCCCGCACCCTCCAGCGGGCCTTTCGGGCCGACTCGAGAAGGACGGCCAAAGCGGTGCGACCGCTTACGGGAAGCGGTCGGGCGAGAATGGATACGGCCGCGATGCAGTCGTCGAGCGCCCGATGGCCGGCGAAAAAGAGGCCGTGGCCGATCGCCAGCTGCCCGAGCCGGGCGCCTTCGAATCCTTCGTCGGACCAAGAGATCTCTCGGAGCGAACAGCCCCAAGGCAGAACGGCGAAACGGGAACTCAGCCTCTCGCAGAACGGCCTGTCGAAAGACGCATTATGCGCCAGAATCAACGAGATATCCGAGAGAAACCCATCTACCTGGTCGGGGTCTACGCGCTTGCCTGAGACCGTCTCGTCGCTGATGCCGGTCAGCCGTGTCACGAAAGGCGACAGGGGCCGGCCCGGGTCGTTGAACGACTGGAAGGTATCGCGGATACCGAGAATCTCGCCGTCGATCGAATAGTCGAAAGCCGCCATGGCAAGTTCGATGACGTTGTCTTCGGAATGATCGAGCCCCGTGGTCTCGACGTCGACCACGACAGCGCGCCGGACCGGCCTGCCGTTGGCTGGAAGCGACGGCGGAGCCGTCAAGCGACGCAGCACCCGATAGCTTCCCGTCAGCTCGAGCTTCGTGGCCATCCTCTCGAACGATCGGGCGGCAGGCGGAAGCCGTGCCGAGAGGATTCCGTGTGGCTGTGCCGGGTGCGATTCAGTACTTGGCGCACCCTCTCCGGGCATGCGCAAGTCGAGTTGCGGATCAATCATGGTCATTTCCGGGCGCTTGGGACGATGCGCTACTCGGCCAGCAGCCGATGGTGGGACTTGCCGTACGCGGCGAGCACGTTGCGAATCATCCAAGACTTCGAGATTTCACGGTGGAAGGCGAAGCGGCCCGGCAGGTGATGTACGACCAGGGAGATGGCGGCCGCGGCTTCGCTGTTGCCTCCGAGCGCGAGCCGGAGCATCGCAGTCATGGCCAGGTCGACCTGAACTGTGATCTCGCCGATGGGCATGAAGCCGATCACGAGCCGGAGCGCAGCCTCGATGTCCCCCTTGACGGCGGCGCTCCAGTCCTCGCGGCCGAAGATCACAGTCCGGTCTAGGACACCATCGATCTCTCTGGCGTCCGTCGCGTCGAACTGATCGGCGCGCAACGTCCTCCATTTCGTCTTCGGATCGAACGCGGACTCCAGAGCGTCGGGTCGACGGTGGCGGCTGACCGTAGACCGCTTCCTCGAACCGGTGCGGAAGGTCTTTCTGGTACTCATGCTTACGCCTTTACGCAGGGCCGGCGATGCCGGCCGTTTGAAATAAGAAGGAGCAGCCCTTTCGGGCTCTCGCCTTGCCTCGCCGGGCACTGCCCTGGCTCGCCGGGCCACGACCCGCCACGCGTCATCCCCGCCTCCGGGGGACCTCTTCGACCGTGAACTTCCCGAATTTCGGGCGCCAATCGCCGACTCCGACCAGAGCTCCGGCGATCTTGAAGAAGGCCACGACCTCCTCCCGGTCGAGGAGAGACGGCAGATACGACGCCGTGAATTCGGCCGACCACACGGCAAAACGGGGTCTAGTCCTCATGGTTTTGACGTCGCGGATCCTCACGGCGGCGCGCTTGCGGAATTCGGGATCCGACCACAACGAAGGCAGATCGCGTTGATCGCCGTAATCGAGCATCGCGGGTGCGACGACCTCTAGGCCGGCGGTTGCGACGCGCCCCTTCCGCTTGTACTTCGCGCCGTCCACGAAGACGCTCTCGAGCACGTGCTCCGGAAGGCAGGGCTGGGACTGGTGCAACCACAAGCCTCCGTACCATTCGAGCTCGGCGATGATTTCGTGGTCGGCCCTCGTCTTCGCGCGCTTGCCCGTGAACGCCGCGAGGTCGATCGATTGTTGATCGAGCGGGTCGGCCAAGGCGCCGTTGTGCATCAGAAGTGGGCGTACGCCGGTCAGGCGCAGCGAGATCTGCTCAATATCGCTCATGGCGCTGAAATCCCATGGAGGGGTCGAAGAGAGGTGCAGTCCTCTCGAACAGCGGAGCCGTGTCGACGGGGTTCGGTCGGATCAACGCGTAGCGGCGGCGCCGATGGGCGTCTGTGATCACGTGATGGCAGTAGCAGCACAGGGTCGTAAGATCGCCGATCAGTTCATGGCCCAGGCGCTCGTACGTCCTGTGATGAACCTCCAGCCGCACGTCGTCGCCGGGTGATGCATAACAGGTCCGGCACCGGTGGCCCGACGCAGCGAGTTCGCCTAAGCGCGCGGCGCTGGTCCGCCATTTGTGGCTTGTGATGTACTCCAGGTAGGTCACGATAATCTTCCTCGTCAAACCCGATATATTGCTGTATAACGTATGCTTTATAACGTAATTTTGACCATGTCAATGGGGTCATAGACGGCTAGGATGCTAGGCGATGATGGAAGTGAAGAAGGGCGGGAGCAAGCGCTTGCCGACGGGTAGAAGGCAGTTGTTATGCATCCTGGACGAGGACGTAGTCGAGCGGATCAAGATCGCCGCAATCAGGAGCAACGCGCGCGTATCACACGTCGTTCAATACGCTCTGAAAGAATGGCTCGCTCGGCAGGAAGCGACGGACAAGGAAGCAGGGCCGCTTACGTCTTCCGTGGCGGAGAGAGAAGTTTGACCACCTCGACCTCTAAGGCCTCCGCGAGACGGCATAACGTTTCTAACGTAGGGTTCACCGTGTTTACGTTGCGCTCGATATCGCTTAGCAGAGCCGGCCGCATGAGTTCGGCCAGGTTAACGAGCTCCAATTGCGTCAGAGCTTTCTTCTCCCTCAACATCTTGACGTTCTGAGACAGGTTCGCGCGCAGAACCTTAAAGCTTTCCGGCGTAGTTTTTTCTTTGTCTTTGTACTTGCGCCCCATGCCTTCCCATTCGGTCTGATCATCCGCCGTCGCGAATCTCTCCGATTCTTCGCCGCTAGTCCAACGGCATCCACCCGCGCTGCAAATTGCGCGATGGAGGATAGGTGTCTGGAGCCTGATGGAGCCAGGCCGTGGGCTCTTCGACAATAGGGCAAGGGAGACGGCAGGCTAAATTCGGCACCGGCATACCCACCGACACCGGGGCCGCTTATTACTCTCAAATCCAGCCCTCGAGTGCCCCCCAAATGGCGGCAAAGCCCTGTTTTGACCTTGGTATCGTGGTCACTTGGGGCCGGTGACGGCAGTCGCCATCTACTAGGGGGAATAGGCCTTCTCGCAGCGCAGCACGGCCCCCAAAAGCTGCTAGACCATGCGGGAAGTACACAGGACCACAATCTAGAATTGCGTAATGGCCGATCATCATGAACTGGTTGTCGCGAAGAAAAGTTAGCTTCCCGATTTCGGGTTTTCCACGATCTCGAGATGTCCGAATGCCGAATTGGCTGGCTTATGTCGACTTTGCCTGCAAACACTAATGCCGTGTTCCAGACCCATCAGATCGAGAGGCAGCATGGCAAACCGCGGCAAGGCGAAACGCAGCGTGGCGAAAGCGCGCAAGGAGGATTCGTACACCATCACATCGTTCACGCCGCGAGGCGTCCGCATCGAGTTGCCCAAATCTGATTATGTTTCGCCGTTGTATTCGCGCAAGCAAGTCTTCGTGAGAAATGTCTTCCCGGGTAGCAGCTTCTAGGATCTTCGATCCCACACGGGTCCGTGCTCCGATCTCGCGGTGCGAGACGCTTTCGCAGACTTCATCGAGAACCGCGTCCAAAAGCGCGATTGTTGCCGTGTCGAACATGAAATGCTCCAGAAGGGAAAACTCAATCCTATCCCGCTTTTGCCGCCGGGGCATTGTTGCATGTTAGGTCTCGGTGTCTAGGATGTCGCACCATAGGGCCGCTCAGGCCTTGAGTCAGGATGATCCAGGAGCGCGGCGGCTCTCCGTCCGGACCGTTCCAGTGTACCGGAGTGATCCTCACCAAAGCGCCTTCAATGATATCAGCAAACCGCTCGAGCGCGAGCCGCACGACAGCCTCTGAAAGGTGTCGTCGGTGCGGCCGCGCAAGGCTTGTTTAACGAACCTTGCGACTGCTCAAAATCACAGCGTCATCGAAGATCGAACCGCTCCATCGTGAAAGATCGACGAAACCGCCAAAGCGCGGGGAGCAGGGCCTCAACGTCGCGCGCAGTGCCGAGACGAGAAGAGCTTCCGTGGGGCAGGGGCCGCTCCATTGCGTGACGAGCCGACCTAGTCTTCCCCCGTTTCTGTAGCAGAGCAAGCAATCCACGGTGCAACGGTTCGGCTACCCCACGGCGAAGCGACTCGCACTCGGTGAGAGCCAGTTCATACGCCTCAGCAACAACGCCGATTGTATGCCGACGCACCGTTTATCCCGAAGGAACGAAATATGGACGCGGAGGCGCACACGCTTATGCGCTTCGATGCCGCTTGAAATACGGCGTTGCGGCAAGTCTTCAGCTTACGTCGTCGGCCTGTATAGTACCTCCCTTAGCGACTATCGCCTGATAGACGAGCCGCCGCATCTCCTGAATGAATTCGGCCGCGACGGAATTGATCACGGTCGACGCGATCGGCGCGCCCGCCTCGTAGATGGCGTTTATTTGCTGCGCGCGTCCGAAGGTCGAGTTTTTTCCGCGTAGATCGTACGCCGTGCGCCAATCGTCAAGATGGTCCTGCACCAGCCGGCGTTCGACGATCCGATGAAGATCGGTGTAGACTTGCTGCCGTATCGATGAGAGTGCGGCTTCGGCCTCCGCGTCGTCCGGAGAGCGAGGGTGCCAGGTCGCTGGATTGTCGAGGAAGCGCGAAATCTCCTCGCTGAGCCTCGCCAGAAGATCTGCGACCGGTTTCAGATTATCGTACTCCGTACCGATTTCGGTCGCGATCCTCTTGTTCAGCGCCTTGATGCGTCCCCAATGCTCCTTGTAGGCGTTCTCGTGCGGCTGCAGCCCGAGGCGAGCGCTCCACGGCCGTCTGAACCCCCTCGCGGCGCTTTGCAGGGCGAGGACGAGCCCGTCAGGACGATAGACGGGGTTCGCCGCCGGCGCGGGCGGCGGCTCGATTGCCTTCCTGAACGTTTCGAGCATTCGCTCGAGTTCGCCCTTGACCCCTTTCGGCAATTTGCTGCTCGGCTGGTCGAGAGCGCCCAGCATGAAGCACTGTTGATCCACCGAGCGCTCCAGAGTTCGAATGATGGAGTTGCCGAGCACATCTCTCAAATTCGCCAGACCGTTGGTGACGGATGCCATGACGTGAGCCCGCTTTTCGGCAAAACCCGGCAGGTTGACGCCCTTGACCTGATCGAAGTGGGTGAAGGCGATGGATAACTTCTGCTGATGGCCACCTGTCGCTGCGGCCCTGATGACCGAAAGAGAAGCAGCCTGCATGGGTTGCTGAGCATTGTCCACGAGCAGAATGACGTCGACTTCTGCGAACCGCCGCGTGATGTGAGTCGTCACGCTCGCCGAGGAGTCTGGCGTGTGGCCAAGTCCCTGACCGTCGAGAAGCACGAGCTTCGGCTGAGTTTTTGTGAATGTCGGGAAGAGCGGGCCGAGGATTCGGATGCCGTCAACGAGCGGCGTCAGTAGTCGTCCGAACTGGGGAGCGTAATTACTCGAGAACCAGCGGATCTGCTCGATGAACTCTCGCCTCTCTTCGCATTCGAACATCCATTTAGCCGGCCAACCGGACGGATGAAAGTCCAGCTCACCTTTCAAAAGCAGGTCGAACTTCGAACGTAGACTGTCCATAACATCGTGGACCAATTCGTCGAAGTCGGGATCGTCTTGTATCCGCTCCTCGAATAGCTCCTGCGCGGCCTCCAGATCCGGTCCGGTAAGCTTGCTGACGTCTTCGTCCAATTCGCTCGATAGAGTTTGCGTCGCGCGCGCGCTGATCGCGAAGATACGATCCACGTAGGTACGGAGCAGTGAAGCGTTCGTTCGTCGCTCCTCCTCGTCGATGTGGCCTTCGCCCATGCCGACAGGCGCGGCGTTCTCCTCGAAAGCCCAATCGTCGTCGGAGATATTCGCACTTTCGTCCTCCCACGAACCTAGAGTGTAGGTCAGCCGGAAGCGCTGGTCGCGGTGATTCAGAAAACGGTCCGCCACCTTAGCCTGGGGCGCCTTGGCCCAAGCTGCGGAGCAGGCATCCGCGATGCAATCCTCGAGATTCGCCTGCACCCAGAATTCCGAAAAGAACGTGACCACCGCCGCGAACGGTTCATCTGCCAGGACGACTTCGATGTCGGAAACTGTCGTCTTCGCGGTCGAGGTAGAAGGAAACCGATCTTCGTCCGGATCAGAACCGATCACGTGACGCAGCAGGCTCGTTTTGCCGGCACCAGTCGTCCCCACGAAAATGACACGGCTGTAGTCCTCCGCCGCGTCGCGCAATCGGATGTGACGTTCGCGGACGTCCCAGGGGTCCGGACGGCCAGCTTGTATCTCGTCGTAGAAGGCCGCGGTGATCACCTTGGAGAATCTACGTTCGGCTTCCTCGCGCTTCAGCGCGCTCCACCATGAGGTGTCGGCGAGAATGACGTTGAGTTCGGCGACGAGGCGGTCGGCCTCTTCGCTATCTGCCGTGCCGAGACCCCTTCGGACCTTGAGGCCCGGCCTGCCTTTCGCATCGCTTCGCAAAGGGTGGCGGAAAGTGACGGTCCAGCCAGGCCTTCCTTGCGCGCGGGCTTTGGCGGCGGAATACCGAGACTGTGCCATGGTGTTGTTCCTCGTTGTACCAGTCTGACTTGACATGTTGGGCGATGCATGTCAAGCATCTGGTACAACTCGGTACAACAAAGTAGCGAGATCCGAAGGCAACATTTATACCTTGCGGAGTATATTGAAGGACGCTATGTAATGTTGGATCGTCGGCAACGGATCGCAGTGTTTCTGGACCGGCTTGGGTCCGCAGCCCACGCGGCGTCGCATGACGAGGCTTTCGAACTGCTAAAAAGAACTTTGACCGCCGTCGAGGATGAGTTTTCTGGTGTTCCGGAAGACCCCGACAATCATCTCGACGACGGCCGGTTGTATCCTCCTCAGGAGGATAGCCGGAGGAAGGTCCCAGGGCGGCCGGATTTGATCCGCTACCGTTCGAAGGGCCACAATACGTGGATCGGTTCGAACGGGGCGATCCGGATAGAGGAGCTTCCCGGCAAAAGCGGTGGACCGCGCTGTTGCCTGGACAAGCCGGGCCAGGACGGACAAACGGTGAAACTGGAATGACCTCTCAATTGGTAGAAGCTTTCGTCAGCGCCCTTCGAGACCTCGCTCCCGATGCGAAGATCGCCGTGGATGAAGCGGAATCCGAAGGGGGGGAGTCCTTCATCGATATTTCGGATGGCGACTTCCGCACGGAGGTGTCGTACCGACCGAGCTTCGGTTTCGGCATCTACGTGACTCCGGGAGTTTACGGGCAGCGACCCGACGAGGTTTTCCGGAACGCCGACAAGGCCGCCAAGAGGATCGGACAACTTCGGGAGTCCTTTTCCAGAGACGGCGTCCTCAAGCATCTAACCTTAGTTGAGATGCGTGTCTTGAGTGGCCTGACGCAAGTGGACGTCGCCAATGCGCTGGACATAAAGCAGCCTTCGGTGCAGCGCATCGAAAGGCGCGGAAACGTCCAAATCGAGACGCTTGCGAGACACATTCATGCTATGGGCGGTCGATTGGAAATGAGCGTCGTCTTTGACGACATGGAAGCCCGATTGGAGCTGAGTGCGCTTAAGGCGAGCGTCTGATGAACTCTCCGGCTATCAACCTTGTGGTCTTGCGCTCCGAAGATCCAGCGAACCTCGCTTCTTTCTACGAGAACCTCGGCATGCGCTTCAAGGTGGAGCGCCACGGCAACGGACGTGAACATCTCGCCAGCAACGGCAACGGCGCGGTTTTCGAGATCTACCCGCGCCGTTGCGACGAACCGACCTCGCAAGGCGTCAGGCTCGGCTTCCGCGTACAATCGGTCTCGGGCGTACTCGAGCGTCTCGGTCCGCGCGCGCAAGTGATCTCGGACCGGAAAGATCCGAATCGAAGACGGCACTGCGTACTGCGCGACCCCGAAGGCCACAAGATCGAACTCTCGGAAGCTGCAGAGGACGCGCCGCGCTAGATACTGTGTTCTCGACGTCGCGGCACCGCGATCTCGGAACTTCTACATCCTACTAGCTCTCACAGTTCGCCCAGGAGGGCTTGTCACCGCCCTCGATCGCGGTGGCAGATGTCTTTTTACTGCCGCGCCCAGGCGAAGATATCCGGATGTTCGACGTCGTCGCTTCGTAGTCCATATCGCGCGACTAAGAACGCTTCGAGCGTCTTTTCGTCGACCGCGGGGAAGTGCACGTCCAAATCCCAGGTTTTCAGATAGGTCGTTTGATAGACGGGTCGGAATCGCTGCAGTAGTTCAACCGAAATAAGGTTGGGATCGAGGGCGGAATCTGCATCTTCAACGAATTCGAATGTTGCGCGAAGCGCTTCGGCCACATGAGCCTCGGTGGCATCGTCTTCCACGGGATGTCGCAGATTCGCCGCGACGTTGGTTATGATCGTTAGGATTTCCCAATCCCGCAATCCTTCGCGATGCCACTGCACCAGGAGCTCGCGGCGATCCGCGCGATCGGCGAGGCGCCGGGCGGTGTAGCCGACGCACGCGATGCCTTTTTCGTATCGGCGTTGGATCCGCTCCAACGCTTCGGCCTTCGAATAGGTCGGTCCCGGACCGGTTTTGGAAGCGAGCAGCGGATGTTCCTGTCCTTCGAATCGGCGATCGAGTGCGAGCGGAGCGGTGTCGGCGGGGGCCGTACGCTCAAAACCCTGGTCATCCGTGAACTCTCGATAGAGTTCGCGATAAGGCCGCGCGATATGGACCCGGCCTGCGGCTTCCTGGAGGTCCCGTTCGATAGCCGACTGCAGCCGATCTTTCGGCAGGAGCGAGATTAGGCTCAACAGCCCCATGATCGGCACGAAGGCGTCGACGATCCATCGCTTGACTTGCTTCTCGGGAAAGTCCCGGCGAACCTCCATGTCCACGGTAATCGAATTCTTGACGGAAGACCCGTCGCGAACTTGGACACGAGGCGCTTTCCGACAAAGCGTGATGTTCAGATGCACCTTCAAGGGCAGCAGGCACAGATCGAGGCCGGCCAGCGCGACCAGTGCGATCTGGAGAGTGGCTATGGTTTCCTCAGCGACCGCGACCGTCCCCGGGACATTGGCGAACGAGGCCGTCCAGCGAACACCGAGGGCGCGCCAGGAAATCGTCCGGGTCGCGCCGAGGTCGCCGAAAGGCCGATCCGCGAAGCTCTCCTCGATTTTGCTCCAGGTCTCGTCCCACGAGCCCTTTGCCCAGAAACCGTCCGGGTCGAGAGACGATTGGACGATCGTCTCCCGCAGCGGCGGAGGCCATTTCGAAAGCGCGGCATCCACTTGCGCGAGATACGAGGATCCGGCACGTGCCGCGAGACCTCGGAGAGCGGCAGCTTGGCCGAGCTGAGCCCGAATGTCTGGGTGCCGATCATCATCTAGCGGATCGGCGTCGTGTTCGACGTGGGCAAGCATCCCCAGCAGGAGCAATCGAAAGAACGACAGGGAATTGCCCGCCGTGTCGTCCGCATCCGCGGCTCGGAAGAGCATCGTTGGCGCGGTACGGGCGACCTCCTGGTCGTCGGACGCGCGAGCCACGAACGCGGCCGTCAAGGCAACGTACTTCGCGGCATAAGCGGCTCCAAGTTCGAGGTATGAGGTGGCCAGAAGGTAGCTCGCTTGCTGGAAGGCGACCATGGAGTCGCCGGTCAACCAACGTTGCTGCACGCGGTGCAGATCGCGCACCGCCTGGAGTAGATCGTCGGCCTTGTAGAATGCCCGCGCACGCTCGAAGGTGCTTTCCGTCGCCAGCACCGGACCCTGCCGTCTCGCGAGCAGCGCGTCGGTGTCTTCAGCTAATTTCGAAAACCGAGGGTGGCGTCCCAAGGGGCCGGTCATCTTCGACAGATGGCTTGCAAACTCGGCGATCGGAAAGAGCGGCGTTACCTCCGCGTCCTTCAGCATCAGCTCCCAGTCGTCGAATGCGCGATCGGTGAGAAGTGGGCCGCCCTCCATCTCCGGCAGCAACTGCAGGAAAGCCCGGGCGTCGAGCAGGGTGCTCCGTCGTCCCGGCCCCCGTGCTCCCAAGATCTCGCGATCGAGCAGCGACTGCAATCGAGCGCGCCACGCGAAAAGCTCGGCCGGGTTCGTTTCGAGATGCTTCAAAGCCAAGCCTCCGAAAGCGTAGACCAGCAGAACCGATGCGTCTTTCATATCCGCCACGGCCAACCAGTCTTCGAGGTCCGAGAAAAAGTCCCGCAGACGCGGCAACTGGCTCGTCATCTCGCTCTTGCCGCGAAGGAAAGCGACCGCGATCTCGTATATGGCCCAGCGTTGCAGGTGGCGGGGCGAACCAGGCTCGGTGAAGCGCTCCATCAGTCCGATCCAGCGCAGGAAGTCCGGCTTCGCGTCTTCCTCCCGAGTCGCGCGACGGAGACCGAACTTTATTTCAGCGAAATCGGCTGCGCTGGCCGAAAGCGGTGTCCGCCCGCTCCATCGCTCGCGCAGTTTCCCGTACCATTCGTTCTGGTCGGCGGCCGCTGGAACTATCTCGGCTGGGATGTGGAGGAACTCCTGGGCGATCCAGAAGACATCGCGGTCGCTCAACATCTCGGCGATCGCGGTTCCGTCGAAAATCTCGAGAGGGACATCTTGGGTCTTGCGGACCCAATCTTGGAGCGCATGCCGTCTGCCGACCGGCAAATTGCTTTCGCAGAAGTAGAAGATCTCGTCGGCCTTTCCTCCCTTCAGCGCGGAGTTGACGTCTGCTTTGATCTTCGCCTCGATCCGTTTCTCGATCGAGCACAGAAAGACCGCCTTACCGTCGGAGACCCTGCGGTCGAACAGGCCGATCCTGACGCCGGCGCTGTAGGTCTCGAAGTCGCGGCCCTGGTCTCCGCCTGCGGAGACCGGTCCGGTCGCCGGCAGGATGTTGCGGTAGATCCGAGCCCGCGCGAGATGACGGCAGAGGTTCTCAAATTCGTGGTGGCCGTTGCGGGCCGAAAGCTCGCCCAGATGAAAGCGGATGATGCTCGCGAGCTTTACCGGCGTTAGACCGCTCGGAGAGGTAACAACGGGATCCATTTCTCGTCTCGCTCGAGCATACGGCGGCTCGCCGCGACGTATGCCGATGCCGAAGCGATGTTCGGCTCAGCCGGGGCCGCAATATGCACGATTCGAAGCCTGAGGGGACGGGGGGCCCTAGCGTCCGAAAACGGGCCTGCAACGTATCTGCAACACCGGGGTCCTAACTCATTGATTTCTTATGCCGTAATACGGTTTCCTAAACCGTAGGTCGCATGTTCGAGTCATGCCGGGATCGCCAGTTTTTCAGTGAGCAATCGTCGCGTTTGCCACGCTTGTCGGCGCAAAAATTGCTAGAAGCGCGAAGCTTCCTTCCTGGCCCGGACTGACTGCCGGCCCGCCTCACCGCCCCATCCGGAGACCACAATGCCCTTCGACTTGATCCTGCGCGGCGGCCGTGTGGTCGACCCGTCCCAGAAGCTCGATGCCGTGACCGATGTCGCCTTTTCCGGCGGCAAGGTCGCTGCGATCGGCACCAGGCTCAAGGCCGATCCGGGCACCGATGTGCGCGATGTGTCACGCTACATCGTGACGCCGGGGCTGATCGATCTCCACACCCATGTCTATTGGGGCGGCACTTCACTTGGCATCGACGCCGAGGAATTCTGCCGTCTCTCCGGCGTCACCACCGCCGTCGACACCGGCAGCGCGGGGCCGGGCAATTTCGCGGGCTTCCGCAAGCATGTGATCGAGCCGAGCCAGGTTCGCATTCTCGCTTATCTGCACGTCTCGCATGCCGGCATTTTTGGCTTCTCGCACCGGATCATGGTCGGTGAGAGCGAGGAACTGCGGCTGATGAATCCGGTCGAGGCGGCCAAGGTGGCTGACGAAAATCGCGATCTCATCGTCGGCATCAAGGTGCGCGTGGGCTTGCACTCCTCGGGCACGTCGGGCGTCGTGCCGCTCGACATCGCGCTCGAGGTCGCGAACGAGGTCGGCATGCCGCTGATGGCGCATATCGATCATCCGCCGCCGAGCTACGAGGAGGTGCTGGCGCGCCTGCGCCCCGGCGACGTGCTCACCCACGCGTTCCGGCCCTTCCCCAACACGCCCGCGACCGCGCAGGGCACGGTGAAACGTGCGGTGCTCGACGCCCGCGAGCGCGGCGTGCTGTTCGACATCGGCCACGGCAAGGGCTCGTTCGCGTTCAAGACCGCACGTGCCATGCTCGCCAACGGCTTCTATCCGGACACCATCTCGTCCGACATTCATCAGCTCTGCATCGACGGCCCGGCGTTCGACCAAGTGACGACCCTGTCGAAATTCCTGTGCATGGGCATGCCGCTGTCCGACGTCATCGCAACCTCCACTGTCAACGCCGCGATGGCGCTGCGGCGGCCCGAACTCGGCAGCCTCAAGCCGGGCAGCGTCGGCGACGCCACGCTGATCTCGATCAAGCAAGGCCAGTTCGACTATGAGGACGTCGTCGGCGAGCACCTGATCGGGGATCGCAAGATCGTGTCCGAAGGCGTCGTCATCGGCGGCCGCTGGTGGCATCCGAATTGAGCGGTGGGCCGCTCACGACCTGATTACAGCGATCTCGCGATCAACAGCTTCATGATCTCATTCGTCCCGCCATAGATCTTCTGGATGCGGGAATCGATGAAGATGCGCGAGATCGGATATTCCTGCATGTAGCCGTAGCCGCCGAACAGCTGGAGGCATTCGTCGGCGGTCTCGACCTGCTTCTCCGAGCACCAGTATTTCGCCATCGACGCCGTGACGGTGTCGAGGTCCTTGGCGACCAGCCGCTCGATGCACCAGTCGACGAAGACGCGCGCGATCATCGCTTCGGTCTTGCGCTCGGCGAGCTTGAAGGCGGTGTTCTGGAAATCCATCAGCGGCTTGCCGAACGCCTTTCGCTCCTTGGTGTAGTCGACGGTGAGTTTTATCGCGCGCTCCATCGCGGCGACCGCGCCGACGGCGAGCGCGAGGCGCTCCTGCGGCAATTGCTGCATCAGCTGCACGAAGCCCTGGCCTTCCTCGCCGCCGAGCAAATTGTCTGGCGGGACCGCGACGTTGTCGAAGAACAGCTCGGACGTGTCGGAGGCATGCAGGCCGATCTTGTCGAGGTTGCGCCCGCGCTTGTATCCATCCGCGCCTGAGGTTTCGACCACGATCAGCGAAATGCCCTTGGCGCCGACATCGCCGGTGCGCGCGACCACGATGACGAGATCGGCGGCCTGGCCGTTGGTGATGAAAGTCTTCTGTCCGTTGATGACGTAGGAATTGCCCTGCTTCCTGGCGGTGGTCTTGACGGCCTGCAAATCCGAGCCGGTGCCGGGCTCGGTCATGGCGATGGCGCCGACCATCTCGCCCGAGGCCATCTTCGGCAGCCAACGCTTCTTCTGCTCCTCGGAGCCGTAATTGAGGATGTAGTGGGCGACGATGGCGCTGTGCACGGAGACGCCGGTCGTCAGCTCCGGTACCGTGCTTTCGAGGTCGTCGAGCACGGCGGCGTCATAGGCGAAGGTCGCGCCGAGGCCGCCATATTCCTCCGGCACGCTCGCCAGCAGCGCGCCCATCTCGCCGAGCCCGCGCCAGGCAAAGCGGTCGACCATCTTCTGCTCGCGCCATTTTTCGGCATGCGGGGCCAGATCCTTGGCGAGGTATTTCCGGAACTGGTCGCGGAAGATTTCGAGCTCTTCGGTCATCCAGTAGGAGCGGTAGGACATGGAAACCTCGGTTGATGCAGTGTTCCGGCTTGGTAGGCCAGTCGGCAGCGGCAATTATTGTGTTTTCAGGCTGCGCCGGTGACGCTACCAAGGCGGCCGGAGTAGCGTCTGTCGGAATGGTTGATTGTGGCTGCCAAAACCAAAGAGCTCAAGCTCGACATCGCGCGCATCGGCACGGTCTCCGCGATCCTGATGCAGCCGGACAAGGCGCGCGGCTGCTACGTGCTGGCGCATGGTGCCGGTGCAGGGATGCGGCACGCATCGATGGACAAGATTGCGGAGGGGCTCGCTGCTCGCGGCATCGCGACTTTCCGCTTCAATTTTCCCTACATGGAGAACAAGCTGGGCCGTCCCGACCAGCCGGCGGTCGCCCATGCCACGATCCGCGCGGCAGTCGAGGAAGCCGCGCGGCTCTGCCCAGGTGTGAAGCTCGTCGCGGGCGGAAAATCCTTCGGCGGGCGCATGACATCGCAGGCGCAGTCCAAGACGCCGCTGCCTGATGTCAAAGGGCTCGCCTTCCTCGGCTTTCCCCTGCACGCCGACAAGAAGCCGTCGACGGAGCGCGCCGAGCACCTGGCCCGTGTCGAGATCCCGATGCTGTTCCTGCAAGGCACCCGCGACGGGCTCGCCGATCTCGGCCTCCTCAAGCCCGTCATCGCCGCTCTTGCCCCGAAAGCGACGCTGCACGAGCTCGAAGGCGGCGATCACTCCTTCGCGGTGCTCAAAAGGTCCGGCCGCAGCAATGAGGAGGCGCTTGCGGAGGTGCTTGATGCGCTGGTGGTCTGGATCGACAAGCTCGCCTGAAATCTCACGACGAATAAAGCCCTTTGTCGCGCGCTTTCTGGATCGCGAGGGCGGCGATCAGGTCGAGCGTTGGCGTGGACAGGCCGGCGGTGCGCGCGAAGGCTTGGGGCGCCTTCACCAGGACGTCGATCTCCATGGCGCGGCCGAGCTCGTAATCCTGCAGCAGCGACGGCTTGTGATTGGGGGCGGGGCCGCTGCGTGATACGCGCTTGACCTCGGGGATGAAGTGCTGGGCGATCTCGTTGGCCTCGTTCAGCATCCGCGGGATAACCTCGGCGAACGCAGGATCGTCGCGCACGCCGCGCGCGGTCTGGCCGGTGAGCAGGCACAGCACCGACAACGACATGTTGGTCAGCAGCTTTGACCAGATCGCCTCGCGGATCTCGGCGACCGGCGGCGATTCCAGCCTCGCGTCTGTGAAGACACCGCGCAGCGTCGTGATGCGCTCGCAATTGCGATCGTCGCATTCGCCGATCAGCAGGCGGTTGCGGTCCGGCGTCAGGTTCTGCACCACACCGGGCGCGATCACCTCGTTCGAGGAGAAGACCACGCCGCCGACGATCCGCTCCTTCGGAATGCAGGCGCGCAAGCGCCCGCCCGGGTCGAGGAACGAGATGTCGGGCGGAGTCGGGTGTCGTGGCGGCAGGCCGATCCCGTACCACCAGGGAATGCCGTTCTGCGCGAACACGATGGCGGTGTCGTCCTGCAGCAGCGGCTTGAGACTGGAGACCAGCCCGGTCAGCGCGGTTGCCTTCAAGGTGCTGATCACGACGTCCTGGGGGCCGAGCTGGGCCGGATCGCCGGAGGCGTTCACCTTGGCGGAGACCTCGGAATCGCCGACGCGCAGCTTGAGGCCGTTGGCCCGGACCGCCTCCAGGTGGGCGCCGCGCATCACGCACGAGACCTCGTGGCCGGCGCGGGCCAGCCTGACCGCGAGATGGCTGCCGACGGCGCCCGCGCCGAAAATGCAGATGCGCATGTAATGTCCGTCCCTGATCCCTTGATGCCGCCCCGCGGCAGCATGACACAAGCCGCCATGCGATGGACGCGGCTGCCCTACGCTCGAAAGATATGGATCAAGGTGCGGAGCCTCGGTCATAGTGCGCGCCAAACAAACGAGCGGAGGAACACCAATGACCGACAGCCCCGTCCTGTGGACCCTGGATGCGCGTGGGATTGCGACCGTCACGTTGAACCGGCCGGAGGTCAACAACGCCTATGACGGCGCATTGATCGCGGGCGTGCTTGCGGCCATGGACGATCTCGGCAGCAAGCCCAACCTTCGCGTCGTCGTGCTCCGGGGCAATGGCAAGCATTTCCAGGCCGGCGCCGACCTCAAATGGATCAACGGCGTCCGGCCGCAGTCGACCGAGGCGAACGAGGCCGCGTCGCGTGCGACGTTCGAGGCCGTGCAGCGGCTCAACACGCTGCCGATCCCGACGGTTGCGCTGGTCCAGGGCGGCTGCTTCGGCGGCGGCACCGGCGTGATCGCAGCCTGCGACGTCGTGATCGCGGCCGACAACGCCCTGTTCTCGATCACCGAAGTGCGCTGGGGCCTGACCGCGGCCATCATCATCCCGCAGCTCTGCGATGCCATCGGCGTACGGCAAGTCCGCCGCTACGCGCTGACGGGTGAACGTTTCGGCGCCGAGGACGCCCGCCGCATCGGCCTCGTCCACGAGGTCGTGCCGCTCGCCGATCTCGAGGCCGCCGGCGCCAAGGCGGTCGAGCAGTTGCTTGCCAACGGACCTGAAGCGATGGCCGAGACCAAGCGGCTGGCGCTGGAGAGCTCGTTCGGCGGAATGGCAGTCGACGATGCCGCTTACAAGCGGCTCGTCCACCTGCATTCGGTCAAGCGACAGAGTGCGGAAGCCGCGGAAGGGCTGGCGTCGTTCGCCGAAAAGCGCGCGGCGAATTGGAGCGGCGGCAAGGCATGAGCGCGCCGCTCTGCGGCTGCCCGATACGATCTGCATCGTGCATCATCCCCAAATCTTGTCCGCGGGACCGATTCGAATCCCCGTAATTCCGCGGGGCCATCCTTAAGAGTTCAATCATTCCCGGCCATTATGGTTACGACAATTGTCACGCCATGGTGTCGAATGCACAGAGAAGTTCTGGGGTTTTGGAAGGCCGGATCGATCGTCGCAGCGGCAACGCTGCTGGTCCTGCATCCGGTTGCCGCTTCACCTCGGCTGGTCTCTCTGGCGTTCAATTCCCAGCTCGGAAGCCCGCAGCAGATCGGGGCGGATGAGTTTCGCCAGAAGCTGGTGGCATTGTCCGGCAAGCACATCGTGATCGACCAGCGCGCCACCAATGCGCTCGGGAGCGAGAACGCCATTCTGGCAGCGACGCAGTCCGGCGCCGTCGATATGGCGGTGCTGTCGGGTTCGGTGGTCAGTGCGGTCGTCCCCGAACTCGGCGTGTTCGACATTCCCTTCCTGTTTCGCGATACGGCTCACGCCAAGGCCGTGGCGCAAGGTCCGGCCGGCGCGGCAATCGCCGCCAAATTCGGCGATAAGGGGCTGACCCTGCTGGCGATTGGCCGACAGGGCTTCCGCAACGTCACGAATTCCAAACGGCCCGTTCGTAGCCCCGACGATATCAAGGGTCTGAAGATTCGTGTCATCCCGAACCCGATCTATCAAATGACGTTCAAGGCGCTCGGTGCCGAAGTGGTCCCGATGGAATTTCCGCTGGTCTATACCGCGCTCAAGGACGGCCGGCTCGATGGGCAGGAAAATCCGGTGCCAACCATTGCCGGCTCCCGTCTCTATGAAGTCCAGAAATATCTCACATTGACCGGCCACTTCTTCGCGCCGATCGTGTTCATCGCCAACCGTGCCATGTTCGAGCAGCTCACTCCGGCCGACCAGGCAACGCTGATCGCGCAGGCAAAGGCGGGGGCGGAGGCGACATGGCAGGCAAAGCTCGATGCCGCGTCGCTCGAGCAGGTGCGCAACGGCGGCATGGACGTGATCGAGAAATTCGATCGCCAACCCTTCGTCGACGCGGTCAAGCCGCTCGATCAGGAATTCGAGAAGCGGTTCGGCAAGGATCTGCTCGCCACCATCCGGTCCACCCAGTAAGAATTTCGGGATTCCCATGAAATTATCGCACATGATGTCCCGGGTCGGCATCCGTCCGCGCGTGTTTGGCGGTTTCGCGCTGGTTCTCAGCTTTCTGGTCCTGCTGGCGGGCTTTGCCGTAGTCCAGGTCGAGCGGATCGGAGGAACGGTCAATGACCTCGTGACCAGCGCTGCTGGCGACGCCGGCATGTCACAGGCGCGTGCCGCGCTTTTGGAAGCGAACTCGGCGGTCGAGAAATTCATCCGAACCTGGAATGTCGGCGACAAGGATGCCGCGGCCAAGGCGATCGACGGCGTGGGCAAACTGGCCGATCAGGCCGATCGGCAATTCGGCAAACTGCAAGCGATCGCGGAAGGCATCGGCCCGGTCAAGACGGCGCTGGAAACCTATCGTTCGTCGTTCACCGCGGCGGCGGATGCCGCGGATCGGCTGCGCGCCGCCACCACGAAGACCGACGCCCAGGGCGCGGCCGCCGGTCTCAATGTCAGCGGCATTCAGGTTGCACTCGCCAATCGCTCGGATGACGCGGAACGGCTTGTCAACCCGATGCGGCTGGCCGGCGTCGTCGACGCGCTGCGCGTCACCGTGATGCGCTATGGCTCCACTTTGTCGACAGGCGATGCCGACGACGCCAGGCAGGCGTTGTCCTACGCCCAGTTGGCGATCGCAGACACCGAGGCTGAGCTGGCGACGGCGGACGCCCCCAAATTGAAGACGCTGGTCGCAGCACTCAAGACCGCGATCGCCGCCGACACGACGGCGCTCGAAGAGGTCATCAAGGTTGCCGCCGATCTACGCGCCAGGCAGGCCGAACTGAAAAAGGCGAGTGCGGCGATCGACGATCAGGTCAACAAGATCAATGCGAAGCTCGGCACCGTGCGCGCCGAGCAGGGTGACAAGACCTCGGCAGCGGTCGATCAAACCAAACAGACCGTCATCGCGACCGCGGCCGGGGCGCTGCTGCTGGGAGCGGTGCTCGCATGGCTGATCGGCGCCAGCGTATCCGGCCCGATTCGCGGCATGACAGACCGGATGCAATCGCTGGCGGCGGGCGAGCTCGATGATCCCATTCCGGGCGGCGAATCGCGCGACGAAATCGGCCGCATGGCGCGTGCCGTCGAGGTGTTCCGCGAAAACGCACTGGCGGTTCGTCGTATGGAAGGCGAAGCCACGGCACAGCGCGAAGCTACCGAGGCCGACCGTGCCCGCATGATGTCTGATCTTGCCGGCCGCTTCGAGCAGGGCATGCAGGGGGTGATTGCCGGTGTCGGTGGTCGCGCCGACGACATGGGGCGCAGCGCCGAGGAGTTGGCAAAGGTCGCCGAGCGTGGTCGCGGGCTCGCCGAAGCGGTCGCGACCCGCGCCGAGCAGGCATCGATGAACGTGCAGACCGTCGCCTCCGCCACCCAGCAGCTCGCGGCCTCGATCCGCGAAATCTCGAGCCAGGTGCATCGCTCCGTCGCGGTCTCGAACCGGGCGACCGACGAGACCAACCGCACCTCCGATTTGATCCATGGGCTCTCGGACGCAGCCGAAAAGATCGGCACCATCATTCAATTGATTCAGGCCATCGCCAGTCAGACCAATCTGCTGGCACTGAACGCGACCATCGAAGCGGCCCGCGCCGGGGACGCCGGCCGGGGCTTCGCGATCGTCGCCAGCGAGGTCAAGAGTCTCGCCACCCAGACAGCGCAGGCGACCGAGCAGATCGCCAGCCAGATCGCGACGATCCAGAGTGCGACCGGCCAATCGGTCCAGGCGATCAAGCAGTTCGGCACCACCGTCAAGGAAATGGCCGACATCGCCACCGCGATCGCCGCGGCGGTCGAAGAGCAGGGCGCGGCAACGGGCGAAATCGCCCGCAACGTCGAAGAGGCGGCCAACGGCACCACGGCGGTGACGCAGGAAATCGGTCAGGTGCGCGCGGTGGCGGGCGAGACCGACGCCGGTGCTGAAGCCGCTCTTACGGTCGCGGCGGCCCTCAAGCAGCAAGCGGATTCAATGAAGTCGAACGTCGACGATTTCCTCCACACCATCCGCTCGGCGGCCTGAATTTTCGGAGAAATCGGCGACGCCGCCGGTGCAAACGAAACGGGCCTTACAGCACCGGCAACAGCGAACTCTTCAATTCGCGCAATAGCGCCTGAACCGCTGCAGCCTGGACCCGTCGCTCGGGAATGGTTGCCTTGACCCATAGATCGGGGATTGGAAAATCCGGCAACACGACCTGCAACGTGCCTTGGCGTAGGGCCTCTTCCGCAAGGTAGTGCGAGGTGAAGGCGATGCCGTTGCCGGCGATCGCGCTCTTCACGAGCACGTGGCCCTCGTTCGAACTCAACAGTGGGCGGACCTGAACGGTGATACGGTCGCGCGGCCCGTCGAACACCCAGTCCGGGCCGGTGGGAAGAAAACTCAGGCAACGATGATCGACCAGATCGCGCGGGTGGCGCGGCATGCCGTGTGCGCCGAGATAGGCCGGCGACGCGCATAACAAGCGCTTCAATCGGCATAGGGGTTCGTCGACCACGCCGCCAAACGAATGCGGGAACGCGCCGATGGCGATATCGAATCCTTCCGTCACCGGATCGACGGGACGGTCGATCAAGACGATTTCGAGTTTCAGCTTCGGGTTTTGGGTCTGGAACGCGCTGAACACATCGGCAAGCCGGGCGATGGTCAGCGATGTCGGTGCCTTGATACGCAAATGATCGATAAGATCATGTCCTTTCTCGCCCATGCGCGACAGGAGATCGCCGACATCGGCGACCACGCTCCGCGCCCTCTGGACATATTCCTGACCGGCCGCGGTCAGCCGCAATTGCCGCGTCGAGCGATGAAACAGCGGCGTGCCGATCCGCGTCTCCAATTGGGTGACCCGCTTTGCGACCACCGAAGTTGCGACATTGAGTTTTCTCGCCGCGGCGGAAAATCCGGCGGCGTCCGCGGTGGCGAGGAAGGCTTGGAGGTTCACGAGGACGTCCATTTTTCACCTTTCTCGATTCGCGAAAGCTGATCGTGTATTTTGGTGGATTGTAGCCCGGGACGCGTTAATTCATAGTCGGCTTAAGCAAGAGATTTCGGGAGCAGAACGCGCCATGCAGGCCATGACCATCGAAGAACCGGCGCGCCATGTGCCGATCTATGGCGAATATGAAGTGGTCGTGCTCGGCGGCGGTCCGGCCGGCATCGTGGCGGCGGCCTCAAGCGCACGCGCGGGACGGAAGACGCTGCTGATCGAGCGCTACGGCTTTCTTGGTGGCATGGGGACTGCTGCCGGCGTCACCAATTTCTGCGGCCTGCACGGCAATGTCTACGGCGAGGCCCACCGGCTGGTGCAGGGCATGGCGTCCGAGCTGCTGGCGCGGATCGATCGCTTGAACGGCCTCAATGCGCCGCATCTGATTCTCGGCAAGGTCTTCGCCCAGGCTTACGACACCGCCGCCTACAAGATCGCGGCCGACCAGCTGCTCGCCAGCCACAAGGTGCACATCCTTTTCCACGCGCTCGGTGCCGGCGTCGTGATGGGTGATAACAGCCGCATCGATGCGCTGATGGTCGAGACCAAGGCCGGCCGGCAGGCGGTGCGATCGGAGATCTTCATCGATTGCTCCGGCGACGGCGATCTTGCGGTCTGGGCCGGCGCGCCGTTCGAATTCGGCGACGAGCACGGTCATCCGATGTACCCGTCGATGATGCTCCGTCTCAACGGCATCGATCCCGCGAAGGCCGGCGATGCCTGGCGCACCATCCCGCAATTGATGGAGAAGGCAACCGCCGCCGGCACCCACACATTCCCGCGCAAGAGCGCGATCGTGCGGCCGCAGAAGTCCGGCATCGAATGGCGGGTGAACTTCACGCAAGTGGCGCGCGAGGACGGCCATGCCATCAACGGCATCGAGCCTGACGATCTCACCCGCGGCGAGATCGAGGGCCGCAAGCAAGCGCTCGCCGCATTCGAATTCCTGCGCACCGTGCCGGGGTTTGAAAAATCCTACATCGTCGACCTGCCGCCGCAGCTCGGCATCCGCGAAACCCGCCGCATCACCGGCGGCTATCAGCTTAGCGGCGAGGACGTGCTCGGCTGCGCCTCGTTCGAGGATTCCATCGGGGTCAATGGCTGGCCGATCGAGGCCCATGTCCCCGGCGACGTCGTCTTCACCTTCCCGCCGATCCCGGAATCGCGCGGCTATAACGAGCTGCCTTACCGCATGCTGGTGCCCGAAGGCGTCGACAATCTGCTGGTCGCCGGCCGCTGCGCCTCGATGACCCATGAGGGCCAGTCGGCGGCCCGGGTCTCCGGTGCCTGTTTCGTGATGGGGGAGACCGCCGGTTCCGCCGCCGCGCTGGCGCTCTCCGGAAACCGGATCCCGCGTGACATCCCCGTTGAAAAGCTGCAGGAAGCGTTGAAACAACAGGGCGCCTTCATCGGACGGGACCAGCCCGTGCCCGAGGGCCTGTAACCGACTGCAAGATAACGACGGCGAGGAAACGAAATGACCGGAATTGTGCGGCTCGCGCTAGCTGCCCTGATGGCGATCACAGCGATGGGCACGGCCCGAGCCGAGGACGCGCTGAAGGCCAGGATCGGGGTGCTCAGGCTATCCTCCTCCGCGCCGGTCTTCATCGCGCAGGACAAGGGCTATTTCCGCGAGGCCGGCCTCGACGTCGAGCTGAAATTCTTCGATGCGGCGCAGCCGATCGCGGTGGCGACGACCTCGGGCGACATCGATTTCGGCGTCACCGCCTTTACCGCCGGTCTCTACAATCTCGCCGGCAAGGGCGTGCTCAAGGTGATCGGCGGCATGAGCCGCGAGAAGGCCGGCTATCCCCTGATCGGCTATTTCGCCAGCAACAACGCCTATGCGAGCGGCCTGAAGACGCCGAAGGATCTCGCGGGCAAGCGCGTGGCGATGACGCAGGTCGGCTCCTCCTTTCACTATTCGCTCGGCCTGCTTGCCGACAAATACGGCTTCAGGCTCGCCGACGTGAAGATCGTGCCGCTGCAATCGCTGTCGAATGCGGCGGCGGCGCTGAAGGGCGAGACCGTGGATGCCGCGCTGCTGCCGATCTCCACCGCGCGAAAGCTGATGGACGACGGCGGTGCGAAGTTTCTCGGCTGGGTCGGCGACGAGACGCCCTGGCAATTGGGCGCGGTGTTCGCTTCACCGAAGACGCTGACCAACAAGGTGCTGGTGACGAAGCTGCTCGGCGCTTTGGCAAAAGCCGACCGCGAATATCACGACGTCATCCTTGCCGCGATGAAGGACGGCGTCGCGCCGATCAATGACAAGACAAAGCCGCTGCTGGAGATCATCGCCAAATATACGAACCTCCCGGTCGAGCAGGTGGTCGGCAATTGCGCCTATATCGATCCCGACGGCAAGCTGGATGTGAAGAACGTCGACAACCAGATCAAATGGCTCCAGGAGCAGGGTTTTGCCGACAAGGGCTTTGACGCGAATGCGATCATAGCCAAGGAATTTGTGAAGGCGGATTGAGAGTAGAACGCAGCCTATGGACCTGATCGCCAACCACATCACCCATCGTTTCGGCGAACTCGCGGTGCTCGACGACGTCTCGTTCACCGTCAGCGCGGGCGAGGTGGTGGCGATCGTAGGGCCCTCGGGCTGCGGCAAGAGCACGCTGCTGTCGATCGTCGGCGGGCTGTTGCTGCCGACCTCCGGCGCGCCTGAGCTGCGTGGATCGCCGCCGGCGGACAGTCTCAATCCGCTCACCTTCGTGTTCCAGGATTTTGCGCTGCTGCCCTGGGCCAATGTGGAGGAGAACGTCGAATTCGCGCTGCTGCACACCCAGCTCTCGGCCGTGCAGCGCCGCGCGCTGGTCGACGACGCCTTGCGCCGCACCGGCCTGACCGATTTTCGCAAAACCTATCCAAAGCAGCTGTCCGGCGGCATGCGCCAGCGCGTCGGCATTTCGCGTGCGCTTGCTGTCAGGCCGGCCATTCTCCTGATGGACGAGCCGTTGTCGGCGCTGGATTCGCAGACCCGCGAACTGCTGATGGAGGATTTCGTCCGGCTGCTCGCCGATGGCGGCATGGGCGCGGTCTATGTCACGCATAATCTCGAAGAGGCGGCGCGGCTTGCCGACCGCATCGTGGTGCTGTCGCGGCGTCCTGGCCGCATTCGCGAAGTCGTGAGCGTGCCGATGACGCGCACTGAGCGCGGTGAAATTGCAGCCCGTGAAAAGCTGCTCGCGGTGCAGAACCAGATCTGGTCGCTGATCCGCAACGAGGCGATCGATGCCGAGCGCGAGGTCCAGCATGCTTGATCGCGCGCCAGTGGGAACATCTGCCAAGGATGAAGTGGTCCGGCGCGTCCGTTTTCGCGGCGCCGGCTTCGTGCCGGCGAGCAGCCGTTTCGGCGGCTGGATCGCGCTCGCGCTGGTCATTGCGATCTGGCAGGCGGCGGGCAGCGGCGGTCTCGTCAATCCGCTGTTCCTGCCACCACCATCGGCGATCGCGCGTGCGATCTACCAGCTCGCGATCTCGGGTGCGCTGTGGCAGCACCTTTCCGCGTCGCTCCTGCGCATCGGTGTCGGCTGGCTGCTCGGCACGGCGGCCGGTGTCGCGGTTGGCTTTGCCATCGGCCTGTCGCGGCTGGCGCGCAGCGTCGGCATCACTTTCATCTCGGCGCTGTTTCCGATCCCGAAAATCGCGCTGCTGCCGCTGTTGATCCTCTGGCTCGGCATCGGTGAAGAGCCCAAGATCGCGACCATTGCGCTCGGGGTGTTCTTCTCGACCGCGATCTCGGTCTATAGCGGCGTCGACGCGGTGCCGCGCAACCTGATCCGCATGGCACAAAGCTTCAACGTGCCGTTCGCCACCATCGTGCGCAAGGTGGTCTGGCCGGGCGCGCTGCCCGCGATCCTCGCCGGCTTCCGCATCACGTCGTCGGTGGCGCTGCTGCTCGTCGTCAGCGCCGAGATGATCGGCGCGCAATACGGCATCGGCGCGTTCGTACTGCAGGCCGGCAATTTGATGCAGACGGATCAGCTGCTCGCGGGCGTGGTGATTTTATCGGTGTTTGGATTGATGGTGGGGCGGGTGATCAACTGGCTGGAGACACGGCTGTTGCACTGGCGGTGAGGTTTACTCCGTCATTGCGAGCGCAGCGAAGCAATCCAGACTGTCGCCCCAGAAAGATTCTGGATTGGTTCGCTGCGCTCGCAATGACGATGGGGCTGACAGCGCAGCCTAAACGTTCCCACGATCCTCGCGGAACAAGTCCAGCTTCTGCTGCACGGGTCGGTCCGAGAAGCTGAACAGCACCGCATCCATGTCAGCCTCGTGCGTCACCCATTGCCAGCTCGGCACCACGAACAAATCGCGCGGGCCCCATTCGAAGGTCGCATCGCCGATGCGCGTGCGTCCATGGCCTTCGATCGGGCAGAACACGGTTGCGTCCGTCGCGCGATAGCGCGCGGACTTGAAACCCTTCGGCAGCAGCTGGATGAAGGTGCCGATGGTCGGCATTGCGAAGTCGCCGGTTTCGGGGTTGCTGAATTTCAGCTTCAGCCCGTGACATGCGTCCCACTCCTGGCTGGTGCGAGCCTTCTCCAGTGCTTCACGCGTGTAGGCGTAGGGATAGCTGAAGATCGGCGAGGTCTTCGAGCTCCGCTTCACGTCGACCGGCAGCAGATTGTGGCCGTAGCGCGCAAAGCTGTCGCCGGCGGGCCTTGTAATCTTCTGCTGATCCTCGTTGGAGCCTTCCGCGAAGGAGCAGTCGAAGAACTGCACCAGCGGAATGTCGAGACCGTCGAGCCAGAACATCGGCTGGTCGGTCTCGTTGGAATGATCATGCCAGGTCATCGAGGGCGTGATGATAAAGTCGCCGGGCTCCATCGCGGTGCGCTCGCCGTCAACCGCTGTGTGGGCGCCCTTGCCTTCGAGCACGAAGCGCAGGGCCGATTGGCTGTGCCGGTGGGCGGGCGCGACGTCGCCGGGCACCACCATCTGCACGCCGGCATAGAGCGACGTGGTGATTTTCGACTGCCCGCGCAGGCCGGGATTTTCCAGCACCAGTACGCGCCGCTCGGCTTCTTTCGCCGTGATCAGCTTGCCGGCTTCCGTCATGTAGTCGCGGATGATGTCGAACTTCCACAGATGGGGCCGGCAGGCGCTCTTCGGCTCCGGCGTGATCAAATCGCTCATGACGGTCCAGAGCGCGGTGAGATTCTCGCCGTCGATCTTCTTGTAGAACGCCTCGCGTTCCGGCGTCTTGGTCACGGCTTCCATGGTGCGGCTCCCGTCGTTTTGTTGATTGACAGTATACTTACGATCTAGGTAGCGTCAACGTGCGAACGAGAACGAAACGGGAGGGTTCCGATGAAGCTGCACGGCTATTTCCGCTCCAGCGCCGCCTACCGGGTACGAATCGCGCTAAACCTCAAGGGTCTCGGTGCCGAGCACCTGCCGCATCACCTTCGCAAGGGCGAGCAATGCGCGCCCGCCTATCTCGCCATCAATCCGCAGGGCCTGGTGCCCGCGCTGGAGAACGATGCGGGCGCAGTGCTGACCCAATCGGTTGCCATCATCGAATGGCTCGACGAGACCCATCCCAACCCGCCGCTGCTGCCGAAGGATATTTTGCAGCGCGCCAAGGTGAGGGCGTTCGCCTTGGCGATCGCCTGCGACACTCACCCCGTGCAGAATCTGAAGGTGCTGGCGCGGCTGCGCGAGCTCGGGCTGCCTGAGGAGAAGGTTCAGGACTGGGCGGCCTGGGTCAACCGCGAGGGGCTCGCGGCCTGCGACATGCTGATCAGAAACGAGCCGGGCCTGTTCTGCTTCGGGGATGGGCCGACGCTCGCCGATCTCTGTCTGGTGCCGCAACTCGCCAATGCGCGCCGCTTCGGCGTCGACGTCTCTGCCTATCCGCGCCTGCTGAAGGCGGAAGATGCGGCCAAGACGCTGCCGGCGTTCGTCAACGCCGCGCCGGAGAACCAACCCGATGCCGAGTAAGCCTGCGCCTCAGATCACGATAGACGCGGTCTATGCCGCGCCGGGCTATCTGTTCCGGCGCATGCAGCAGATCGCGGTCTCGATCTTCATGGAGGAGTGCAAGGCGTTCGACCTCACGCCGGTGCAATACGCGGCGCTGATCGCCATCCACACCCACCCCGGCATCGACGCGACGCGGCTGTCCGCGGTGATCGCCTTCGATCGCTCCACGCTCGGCAGCGTGATCGAGCGGCTTCAGGCCAAGGATTTCGTCGAGCGCAGGCCAGCGCCGGAAGACAAGCGGATCAAGCTGCTCTATTTGACCAAATCAGGCGCGGCGATCCTACGCGACATCATTCCCGCCGTCGAGCGCGCCCAGGCGCGGATGCTCGAACCGCTCAAGCCGGCGGACCGCAAGGCGTTGATGGGGCTCCTGGTGCAGCTCGTCGATCTCAACAACGAGGCGTCGCGGGTGCCGCTCCGGGCGGAGGACGCGCTGGAGCATCTGGGGAAGGCGGGGTGAGGGTGGGGGCGTCAAATACCGCCGTCGTCCCGGCGAAGGCCGGGACCCATAACCACCTAGTTCGGTTTGGCGAAGACAGGTGGTGACCAGCTCGCGCAATAACTCTCACTCGGCGTATGGGTCCCGGCCTTCGCCGGGACGACAGCGAGAGTGTGGCCACATCCTTCCTCACATCCTCAACAGCGCCTGCCGGTCGATCTTCCCCGTGCCCGTCTTCGGCAACTCGTCGATGAAGATCACCTCGCGCGGATATTTGTACGGAAGCAGCTTGCCTTTCACGTAGTCCTGCAGCCTGCGGGTCGTCTCGCTCTGATCCGCCGCGCGGCTGTTCATCACCACGACTGCCTTCAGCGTCATGCGCCGGTCCGGCAGCTCGGCCGCGAACACCGCGCATTCGCGGATGTCCGGGTGATCGGCGAGGCACAGCTCGACCTCAAGCGGGTAGACCCACTGGCCGGAGATCTTGATGAGATCGTCGGCGCGGCCGCGGAAGAAGTGAAAGCCGTCGGCATCGCGGACGAAGCGGTCGCCGGTGTAGATCCAGCCGCCTTCGCGGATGGTCTCGGCGGATTTGTCCGGCCGGTTCCAGTACAGCGGCGTGTTGGAATCGCCGCGCACCCACAAGATGCCTTCCTCGTCGTCGGCGACGTCGCGGCCGTCCTTGTCGCGCAGCGCGACCTCGTAGCCGGGCACGCGCAGGCCGGCGGCGCCGAGCTTCTTCCGCTCGGGGCGGTTGGAGAGATAGATGTGCAGCACCTCGGTCGAGCCGAGGCCTTCGACGATCTCGAGACCGGTGAGCGTCTTCCAGCCGTTGAAAACGTCGGCCGAGAGCACCTCTGCGGCTGAGAGCGCCATGCGCAGGGAAGAGAAGTCGGTCCTGTCCGCACACTCGGCCTTGGTCAGCGACGTATAAAGCGTCGGCAGGCCGAAGAAGACCGTCGGCTTGTATTGCTCGATCGCCTTGAAGATCGCCGCGGGCTTCGGCTGGCCCGGCAACAGCAGCGTGGTCGCGCCCGCCGAGAACGGGAAGGTGATCGCGTTGCCAAAGCCATAGGCGAAGAAGATTTTCGGCACCGAGAAGCAGATGTCGCCGGGAGCCAGCTTCAGCACGTTCCTGGCAAAGGCGGCCTCGCTATAGGCCATGTCGTGCTGGAGGTGCACGATGCCCTTGGGCCGGCCGGTCGATCCGGACGAGTACATCCAGAACGCCATGTCGTTGCGGTGCGTGTCGGCTTCCGCGAGCTCAGTCGGAAATTGCGGAAGCCAACCGGCGGCAGAAATGGCGTTTGGTGCGGCGTGATCGCTCACCGTGCCATTGACGACGACCAGCGTATGCAGGGCCGTGTCCTTGCAGGCCTCGGCGATGAAACGTGCACAGAACTCGGCATCCGCCACCGCGACAGAAGCGCCGGAATCGGCGAGATAGAATTGCAGCAGATCCGGCGGCGTCAGCGTATTGATCAGCAATGGCACGAAGCCGGCGCGCACCGCGCCGAAGAATGCGGCCGGATAGGCCGAGGTGTCATCGAGGAACAACAGCACGCGATCGCCGCGCTCGAGGCCGAGCGAGGCAAAGCCGTTGCCCCACCGGCAGGCTTCCGCGCAGAGCTCGGCGTAGGTGCGCGTGCCCGCGGGGCCAATGAGTGCGAGCTTGTCGCCGCATCCTCTCGCGAGATTGTCGAACAGCACGCGGCTGGCATTGTAGACCTGCGGAACGGAAAAGCCGATCTCGCGCGCGCCCGCGCTGTCGACGGGCACCTGGTCGTTAATCTGCCCGCTCATGCCTCGTCCCCACCGTTCTTGGCGGCTTCGTAGCGCGCCATGAAGGCCGGCGACATCGCGCGCAGGCGGGAGTCGTCGATGCGGCCGGAGCGGGTGATGTAGCTGTAGGCAAAGTCCATCAGGCCCTGCTGCATGTGCTGAGCAAAGTGCTCGTACCAGAAAGCGCTGGTCCGCGCGGCGTTGACGAGCTTCTGCACCACCGGCTTTCGCGCGGCCTGGTAGCGATGCAGGGCGGTCGAGAGATGGGCGTCCGATTCCAGCGCCTTGACCAGCGCAATGGCGTCCTCGATTGCGAGCCGCGTGCCAGAGCCGATCGAGAAATGCGCCGAGTGCAGGGCGTCACCGAGCAGCACCATGTTCTTGAACGACCAGTGCTCGTTCCAGACCCAGGGGAAGTTGCGCCAGACCGATTTATTGGAGACCAGCGAGCGGCCGCCGAGCGTGTCGGCGAACACCTCCTCGCAGACACCCTTGGACTGCTCCACGTCCTTGTAGGCGAAACCGTAGGCCTGCCAGGTCGCGTGGTCGCATTCGACCAGGAACGTGCTCATGGTCGGCGAGTAGCGGTAGTGGTGGGCGTTGAAGGTGCCGCGGTCGGTCTTGACGAAGGTCTGCGACAGCGTGTCGAAGCGTTTCGAGGTGCCGTACCAGACGAACTTGTTGGAGGAGTAGGACAGCGAGGTGCCGAAATCGCCCTCGAAGGCGCGGCGTACCAGCGAGTTCAGCCCGTCGGCGGCGACGATCAGATCATGGCCGTTGAGCTGGTCGATGGAGTGGATCGGCGTGTCGAAGCGTGGGGTGACGCCGGCATCGAGCGCGCGCTGCTGCAGGAATCGCAAGAGTTCGAGCCGGCCAATCGAGGAGAAGCCGACACCGTCGATGGCGACGCTATCGCCGCCCAGGTTCAGCGTGATGTTCTCCCAGCTCTCCATGTGCGGCGCGATCGCGTCGACCGTCTCGGGGTCGTCGGCGCGCAAAAATTCGAGCGCCTGGTCCGAGAACACGACGCCAAAGCCCCAGGTCGCGTCGGCCGGGTTCTGTTCGAACAGGTCGACCTGATCCTCGGGGTGACGCTTCTTCCAGAGATAGGCGAAGTAGAGCCCACCGGGCCCCCCGCCAATCACGGCGATCCGCAACGTCTGTCCTCCTTGATTGACAGTATACTTACTATCTAGGGGTAGACTAATGTGCTCCGGCTTCCCGCGCCAGCGGAATTATCGGCGAAGCGCGCGGCACGCCGAAGCTCATGCCCGGACACGCGTTTGGCGCGTGTCCGAAGCAGCGACGCGCGAAGCATAGACAAACCGCGCCGGCTTGGCCATCCGCAGGTCAGACGCAGGGCTTGATCCAGCCGCCGTTCACCAGCGCCGTGGTGCGGCGGGCCGCCGGATGGCTTGCTTCTCTAGCGTGCAGCGAACGGCGCCAGCACGTCCTTGCAGGCGGGCGACAACGACGCGGCGTTGCTGGCAACGCATTGGATGATCCGACCGCCACCTGGCGCCACGCTGCCGCACAGCGTGCGGACATCCTCGCGACATGCGGACTGGACGATGAACAGCTCTTCGCGTGGCCGCAGCGGGCGCAGCACGATCACGGCGGGCGCGGCTGCCGGTGCTGCTGCCGCCGCAGGAGCTGCGCCCGCAGGTGCCGCTGTTGCTGCCGCGCCACCGCCGCCGGCCGCGGCGCTCACGGCCTTCTCGCAGGCCGGCGAAACCTTTGCCTTGTTCTTCTCCAGGCATTCGAGCGCGGGCGCGCCGCCCGGCGGGACGCTGGCGCACACCTTGGGATAATCGGCGCGGCACGCGCTCTTGACGGCAGCGACCTGCGCGCTGCTCGGCTGTTTGGTCGCCGGGGCGGCTGCGGCAGCCTTGGGCGCGGCAGCCGGCTTTGCGGCGGGAGCGGTTTCAGCCTTCGGCGCGGCAGGCGTGGCCTCCGCCTTCGGTGCAGCCTCCTTGGGTGCAGCCTCGGTTTTCGGCGCGGCTTCGGTCTTCGGCGCCGCAGCAGGCTCGACGGCGCGAACCGCGGATTGGCATCCGGAGGACAGGCCCGACATGTTCTTCTGCAAACATTGATACGCTTCCACACCGCCCGGCGTGACGCTCGCGCAGTGCGCCATGAAATCCGAACGGCATGCGGAGCGGATCGCGCTCTTCTGCGCCTCGGTCGGTGCCTGTGCGAATGCGCCTGCTGCAGTTGCGAAGAGAGTCGCCGCCAGCAACGTCCCGCGTGCCGACGCATGTTTCAACATGTTGAACATCTGAGTGAATTCCCGCCCTATCGGTAATGCTGACAATTTTTCAAATGTGATGCAAACAATCGTCGCGAGTGATGCCGCGCGCGGCATCATTGGCCGCCGCGACCTCTACCGCAAGTAGATATTGGCTTTGCAATTGCGACGTAACTACGTCGTCAGAGCTTGACCATCCGCTTGCCGCGGTTGTCGCCCGCCAGCAATCCGATCAGCGCCTTCGGCGTGTTCTCGAGGCCGTCGATGATGTCCTCCTGAACCTTCAGCTTGCCGGATGTGACCCATGCCTGGAGGTCGGCGAGCGCGCGCTGGCTTTCCTTCATGTAGTCCATCACGATGAAGCCCTGCATGACGAGCCGTTTCACCACGATCAGGCCGGGCACGCCGCGCGGGCCGTGTGCCGAGGGCGCGCCGTCATATTGCGAGATCGCGCCGCAGCAGGCGATGCGGCCGTAATTGTTCATCTGCGGCAGACAGGCCTCGAGAATGTCGCCGCCGACATTGTCGAAATAGACGTCGATGCCCTTCGGCGCCGCCGCGCGTAACGCCTTGAACACCGCGCCGTCCTTGTAGTCGACGGCGGCATCGAAGCCGAGTTCGGAGGTCAGCCAGCGGCACTTGTCGGCGCCGCCGGCGATGCCGACCACGCGGCATCCTTTGATCTTCGCGATCTGCCCGACGATCGAGCCGACCGAGCCTGCGGCCGCGGAGACCACGACCGTCTCGCCCTCTTTGGGCTTGCCGATCTCCAGCAGGCCGAAATAGGCCGTGAGGCCGGCGATGCCGAACACGCTGAGCAGATGCGTCATCGGCTCGAGCTTCGGCATCTTGGTGAGGTGCTTGGCGGGCACTGCCGCCAACTCCTGCCAGCCGGTGTCGCCGAACACGATGTCGCCCGGCGCAAGCCCCGGCGCCTTCGAGCTGACGACCTCGGCGATGGCGCCGCCGGCCATCACGCTGTTGGCTTCGACTGCTGAACGGTAGGTCGCGCCGTGCATCCAGGCGCGGTTGGCGGCGTCGAGCGAGATGTAACGCACGCGCAGCAAGGCCTCGCCGTCCTTCGGCTCGGGCACCGCACCTTCGACCAGCTTGAAGTGCTCGGGACCGAGCTTGCCGCTGGGCTTTTCCACCAAAAGAATCTGACGATTGACGCTGCCGCTCATGATGTTTCCCCTCGGTCGTTTGACGATTATTGATGCAGCTGCCGCAAGAAAAACGTGCAAGCCGCTTTCGTTGTGCGCTGCATGAAGGCTAGATCGCGGGGGCCAGTTTCGCAACGGGAACATCCGCCCCGACGATCGCACGCCAAGCGTGTTGCGCAGCCGTCATATCTGCGACATCATGAAGCGGTCGGTGTAGCGGGGGTGTTCAATGTCGAACAGGTTTACGCAATTCATTCTGGTGGCGATGGTGCTCGGCATCATCATGGGCGCGGCGATCTACAACTTCCTGCCCGATACGCGGGGCGATTGGGCCTCGTCCATCAACCTGATCGCCGTGATTTTCCTGCGCCTGATCAAGATGATCATCGCGCCGCTGGTGTTTGCGACCCTGGTCGGCGGCATTGCTCATATGGGTTCGGGCTCCAAGCTCGGCCGCATCTTCGCCAAGACCATGGGCTGGTTCGTCAGCGCCTCTTTCGTCTCGCTGATGCTCGGCCTCGTGATGGTCAATCTGCTCCAGCCCGGCGCGAATTTCCCGGGTACGCTGCCTGACAAGGCGCAGTCGACCGGCCTGCCGGTTTCCGCCTTCTCGATCGAAAAATTCCTGACCCATCTGATCCCGACCTCGATCGCGGACGCGATGGCGCAGAACGAGATCCTGCAGATCGTGATCTTCGCCGTGTTCTTCTCGGTGGCGATGGGTTCGATGCCCGAGCGCTCCAAGCCGATCCTGGCGCTGATCGACGATATCGGCCACATCATGCTCAAGGTGACGGGCTATGTGATGCTGTTCGCGCCGTTCGCGGTCTGGGCCGCCATCACCGCGACGGTTGCCAAGAACGGCCTGCTGGTGCTCTGGAAGCTCATCGTCTTCATGGGTGGCTTCTATCTCTCGCTCGCGCTGCTGTGGGGCATCCTGGTGGTCGTGGGCTTCATCGTGATCGGGCCGCGCTACGCCCATCTGCTGAAGCTGATCCGCGAGCCGCTGATGATCGCGTTCTCCACCGCGAGCTCCGAAGCGGCCTATCCGAAAACCCTGGAGGGGCTGAACAAGTTCGGCGCCTCGTCGCGGATATCGAGCTTCGTGCTGCCGCTCGGGTATTCCTTCAATCTCGACGGCACGATGATGTACTGCACCTTCGCGAGCGTCTTCATCGCGCAGAGCTACCACATCGACATGCCGCTCGGCACTCAGCTCGCGATGCTGGCGACCCTGATGATCACCTCGAAGGGCGTCGCCGGCGTGCCGCGCGCCTCCCTCGTGGTGATCGCCTCGACGCTGTCGCAGTTCGGCATCCCCGAGGCGGGGCTGTTGATGATCATGGGTATCGACACCTTCCTCGACATGGGCCGCAGCGCCACCAACGTGATCGGCAACACGCTCGCGACCTCGGTGGTGGCCAAGTGGGAAGGCGAGCTCGGGCCCGAGCACGAGCTTGAGCCGGGCGATGCCGTGCCGGGGGACATGATCCCCGGCGAAGTGCCTGCGATGGCCGGCCATTGATCGGAGTGCATCATGCGCCTTTCAATGGCGATATCGGGCGGCTTGTTTTTAGCAGCGTGCCAGCTGGCCACGGGTGCCTCCGCCCAGACCGGTGGCAGCGAAGGGCTTAGCCCGACGCTGTCAGCGATCAAGACGGCGCACACAGTGCGGCTCGGCTATCGCGAGAGCTCGCCGCCGTTCTCCTTCCTCGATCAGGCCAACCGGCCGATCGGCTACAGCCTCGAGCTTTGCGAAGCCATCGTCGAGGAGATCGGCGTCGAGGTCGACGATCCCAATCTCAAGATCGCCTACGTCAAGGTCACCTCGGATGACCGCATCGACGCCGTGCTCCAGAACAAGATCGACCTGGAATGCGGCTCGACCACGGCCAATGCCGAGCGCGGCAAGCGCGTCGCCTTCTCGCCGCTGATGTTCGTTGCCGGCACCAAACTGATGGTGCCGAAGGCGTCCAGCGTCCAGTCACTGACTGATCTGAAGGGCAAGACTATCGTGGTGACGAAGGGGACCACCAACGAGCAGGCGATCCAGGCGGCCGACAAGAAGTCCTCGTTGGGACTGACCATCGTTGTCGGTGCCGATCACGAACAGTCATACCAGATGCTCGTCGACGGCAAGGCCGATGCGTTTGCGACCGACGACATCCTGCTGTCCAGCCTGATCGTGCGCCACAAGGCACAGGACAAGTTCCGCGTCACCGGCGATTACCTGTCCTACGACCCCTACGGCATCATGTTCCGCAAGGGCGAGCCGCAACTGACGGCCGTGGTCGACCGCACCTTCCGCAAGCTCGGCTCCAACCACGACCTCGTTCCGCTCTACAATAAATGGTTCACCGCAAGGCTTCCGACCGGCGAACGGCTGAACGTGCCGATCTCGCTGCAGCTGGAGGAAGCCTTCAAGGCAATGGACGATTCCGCGAGCGCGAATAACTAGCGCCTGTGCGACGAGCGAAAGTGCGCCCTCTCCCTTTACAACGGAGAGGGCCTGGCAACGATCAGCGCGTGCTCACGCGCCTGCGGGCACCTGGTCCAGAAATCCCGTGATGCTCCTGATACGGCCGTCCTTCAGTACGGCGAAATCCGTCCCCTTGATCGGGCTGTCGATGCCATCGGGACCAAGGCCCCAACTGAAGCGAACATGGTCGCCGTAGCCGTTGGGCTCGCCGATCAGCTTGAACTTGAAATCGGGAAAGCGCTGCTGCACGCCTGCGATCAGCGCATCGACGCCGTCATGGCCATCCCCCTTCATCAGGGGATCGACATAGCTCGCATCCGCCGTCCAGTTCTGGCTCAGCAGTTCGCGCCGGCGGCCGGCTGCACGCTCGTTCCAGAGATCGATGTAGCGGCGGGCGATGGTGATGGGGTCGGTCATTGTGGTCTCCTTCGATGGCGCCGTGTCGTTCGGCTGACCTGACTATCGAAGGTTTGCGCGCGCTGATCGATTACCTCGGAGGTCATGCGCATGATCCGGGAAGGCGGTTTCCCGATCAGATCATGCGTCGACAAGCGCGCGCAAATGTCGTCGCGAACTTACTTCGCCGCCGTGACCATGATTTCGACGGTGTATTGGGCTGCCGCGAGCTTGGCTTCGACGGTGGCGCGTGCCGGCGTGTTGCCGGGCGAGACCCAGGCGTCCCACACCGCGTTCATCTCGCCAAACGTCTTCATGTCGGTGATGTAGATCGTGGCCGAGAGCAGCTTCGACTTGTCGGTGCCCGCTTTGGCGAGATGGCTGTCGATGGTCGCCAGGATGTCCTGGGTCTGCTTCGTCACGCTTTCGCCGGCGGCGTTGTTGGCGACGACACCGGCGAGATAGACGGTGTTGCCGTGCACGACGACCTGGCTCATGCGCGGGCCGGTTTCAAGACGCTGAATGCTCATTGGGAGTCTCCTTTGAATGGCGGCTCTGTCTAGCGCAGCGGCCTGCCTCGTGCCACCCCAGGCACGCATGCGTGCCTGGCTATGCATGCGTCGCACTTCAAGGAAACTGGCCGAAGAACGTCCAGATCGTCTCGGCGGCGTCGATGTCGCCGTTCTGCGATCCGAGCAAGCTGGCGGCGACCTTCGGGAAGCGCGCATCCGGAGAAAATCCGGGCATGCGGTGACCGCCTTGATTGATGCGATAAAGCACGACGTCGTGCCCTCCAGGACAGCGCGACGAGATCCGTGTCACCGTGGACTGATCTGCGGGCGCCCTGTCGGGCAAATCGGTCGCGTCGGCATTGTCGGTCTCGCAGCCGTTGAGCTTGCGCCAGAACGCAAGCGTCTCGTCGGTGGACCAGAACCCGTCTGCGGCATAATAGCTCGATCCGCGGCCGCCCTCGTAGGGGACCAGCGGATCGGCGGTGCCGTTCATCAGCAGCATCGGCAGCGGCCGCGACGGATGGCACGTGACCGCGGCCTCATCGGTGAGGTTCATGCTCACGCTCGCGCCGGCAGCAAACAGATCGGCGCGGGCACAGACCAGCGTCATGGCCATGGCGCCGCCATTGGAGATGCCGGTGACATAGACGCGGCGAGGATCGGCGGTGCCGCTCGCCACCAGCTTCTCGACGAGCTTTGCGATGAAGGCGACGTCGTCGGTGCCCGCGGGCGGGCCACGGAGCGCCGGTCCCGCTTTGGTCCTCGCATCGGCCCATGCGTGGTTGAGGCCATCAGGAAAGACCACGGCAAACCCTTCGCGCTTTGCGACCTGCGGCCACGCCGTCCGCGTCATCATGTCGGCGCCGCGCTGGGTCTTGCCATGCAACACCACGACAAGCGGCACGAGCCGCTTCGCCGGCAGTTGCACAGTATAGGACCGCTTCACGCCGTCGATGTCGATCGTGTCGGCGGACGCAGCCGAAGTGGCGGCCAATGCCGCGACAAACGCCGCGATGCGCATTCGCCGCCGCATCATCTAGCCCACGGCCTTCGCCGCGGCGCGGCCCGCATTGCGGCCCGAGAACAGGCAGCCGCCGAGGAACGTGCCTTCCAGCGAACGATAGCCGTGCACGCCGCCGCCGCCGAAGCCGGCGGCTTCGCCCGCTGCATAGAGGCCGGCGATGACGCTGCCCTCCTCGCCGAACACGCGCGAAGAGAGGTCGGTCTCGAAACCGCCCAGCGTCTTGCGGGTGAGGATGTTGAGCTTGACCGCGATCAGCGGCCCTTGCGCGGGATCGAGGATGCGGTGCGGCGAGGCGGTGCGGATCAGCCTGTCGCCGATATAGCGCCGCGCATTGTGGATGTTCATCACCTGCGCATCCTTGACGTAAGGATTGGCGATCTCACGGTCGCGCGCCTCGATCTGCATCCTGATGTGCTCGAGCTTGAGGAGGTCGCTGCCGGCCAGCTTGTTCATGGCCGCAATGAGGTCCTCGATCTTGTCGCGCACGATGAAGTCGACACCATGGCTTTTGAACGCTTCCACCGGCGCCGGCGCGCCCTTGTTGGTGGCGCGCTTGATGGTCATGCGCCAGCTCTTGCCGGTGAGGTCGGGGTTCTGCTCCGAGCCCGACAGCGCAAACTCCTTCTTGATGATGCTCTGGGTCAGGATGAACCAGGAATAATCGTAGCCGGTGGACATGATGTATTGGAGCTGGCCGAGCGTGTCGGAGCCGGGAAACAACGGCGCCGGCAAGCGCGTGCCGGTGGCGTCGAACCACATCGAGGAGGGGCCGGGCAGGATGCGGATGCCGTGGCGCGGCCAGATCGGTGACCAGTTCTGGATGCCTTCGACATAATGCCACATGCGGTCGCGGTTGATCAGGCGCGCGCCTGATTTCTCGGTGATGCCGATCATGCGGCCGTCGACATGCTCGGGCACGCCGGAGATCATGAATTTCGGCGGCGCACCGAGCCGCTTCGGCCAGTTCTGCCGCACCAGCTCGTGATTGCCGCCGATGCCGCCGGACGCCACGATCACGGCTTGGGCCTTCAACGCAAACTCGCCGACGACGTTGCGCGATGAGCTCTTGCCGCGCTCGACATTATCCGGGGCGAGAATGGCGCCGCTGACGCCATCCACCGTGCCGTTGGTGATCGAGAGCGCATCGACGCGATGGCGGAACCGAAAGCTCAGCCGGCCGGTTCTGACGGCCTCGCGCGCGCGGCGCTCGAACGGCTCGACGATGCCGGGCCCGGTGCCCCAGGTGACATGAAAGCGCGGCACCGAATTGCCGTGGCCCATGGCGTCATAGCCGCCGCGCTCGGCCCATCCGACCACGGGGAAAATGCGATGGCCCATCGCGCGCAGCCACGCACGCTTCTCGCCGGCCGCGAACGCCACATAGGCCTCGGCCCATTGCCGCGGCCAGAAATCCTCGTCACGGTCGAAGCCGGCGGTGCCGAGCCAGTCCTGCATCGCGAGGTCGAAGGAGTCCTTGATGCCGAGCCGGCGCTGCTCCGGCGAATCGACCAGGAACAATCCGCCGAACGACCAGAACGCCTGGCCGCCGAGCGACTGCTCGCCCTCCTGGTCGACCACGATCACGCGCTTGCCGGCGTCCGCGATCTCGGTTGCGGCCACGAGGCCGGACAGTCCTGCGCCGACAACGATGACGTCAGTCTCTTCAGCCATCTGTTCGGCCATATGTTTCCCCCTTCATGTGTCTCCCCTTCACAGTTCCCCCCTGTAGTTGCCCGGATTGAAGCCGGCGGTTGCAACTGAGATCAAGAGTGTGCCGCGTAAGACATCGTTAACTTGTTCCACTTCGGGAAAAAGACCGGCTGAGTGCAGCGCCGGCGCAACACTGGATTTGAATTTGTTTTGAGCGAGCCGGCATGCCTAGACAAAACCGCGGTTACGACGGACCCTAGCAGGGCATCACCACCTGACACACAGATTCGAATTCGACTGGGGCGGGGGCCAATGAAGTTTCTGACGGGGTTGCTTGCGGCGGTTCTCCTGATCGCGAGCATGGGCGCTTCTCACGCGGTGGTTCGGATCGCGGATGACCGCGGTGGCCGGATCGGAACCTACGTCGACAAATATCAGGACCTGCGACAGTCGGGCGACACCGTCATCATTGACGGTCTCTGCGCCTCTGCCTGCACCATCGTCCTCGGCGCCATCCCGCCTGACCGCATCTGCGTGACGTCGCACGCGACACTGGGCTTCCACGCCGCGTGGGATTTCGGCAGCAACGGCCGCGCCGTCACCAATACCGAAGCGACCCAGATGCTCTATGCGATGTATCCTTCGCAGGTGAAACGCTGGATCAATCAGCGCGGCGGCCTCACCCCGCATATGCTCTTCCTGAAGGGCAGGCAGCTCCAGGCCATGTACAAGCCCTGCTACCTCGACGCGCAGGCCTCCGCCAACAAGCCATCGCCGCGGTAGGGCGCGGCAGTCATTCGCCTTTCACTAATTGATCGTCATGGCCGGGCGTAGCCGTCCGAAGGACGGCGTCGCTTTCGCTCGCCTATGTCCCGGCCATCCACGTTTTTGGCCCGGCTGGAAAGTCCGTGGATGCCCGGGCCTTCGCCTCGCCGGAGCGGCTCCGGCCGCGCAGGCGGGACAAGCCCGGGCATGATGGAGATCCTCCGCCCCAATTGATCTCCGGCCCGCCGGCTGCGCTTGCCCGGTCCCGTCCCAGCGCCTATTTGAAAGGCAGGGAATTCCGGCCTTCACCCCGATCGTTGTCATGGCTCAACCACTGCACCCCGCACATCCTGTATCGGACAATTCGCCCACTGCCGGCCGGATGCCGTTCGTGCTGCTGTTGGCGGGTGCTGGCGTCGGCGGCCTGGTCGTGCTCGGCGTGCTCGCGCTCTGGTTCCACTACGGCAGCCAGGTGTTCTTCGAAATGATCAGGACCGGTTTCGCCGCCTGCTTCTGACCCGCGACAGGAAGTTTTCCGCCCATGAGCTCCGCCGCCCGTCCGCTGGTGATCGCGACCGCCTTCGCCGCAAGCCTCATCCTCGGGCTGCTGATCGTATTCTGGGCCATGGGCGGGGTCAGCAAGGTGGCGCAGCCGGCCGCGATCGGCGGCCCGTTCCAGCTCACCGACCAGAACGGCAAGGCCATCACCGACAAGAACCTCAAGGGCAAGCCGACCCTGATCTTCTTCGGCTACACCCATTGCCCCGACGTCTGCCCGACCTCGCTGTTCGAGATCTCGGAAGTGCTGCGCGCGTTGGGCAAGGACGCCGACAAGGTCAATGCTGTCTTCATCTCGGTCGATCCCGAGCGCGATACGCCGGCGGCGATGAAGGATTATCTGTCGAGCTTCGACCCGCACCTCGAGGGCCTCAGCGGCGATCCTGCCGAGACCGCCAAGGTGATCACCTCCTACCGGGTCTACGCCAAGAAGGTCCCGACCAAGGACGGCGACTACACCATGGACCACACCGCGCTGATCTATCTGATGGACCGCGACGGCCGCTTCGTCTCGCCATTCAACCTGAAGCGCACGCCTGAAGAGGCCGCGGTGGACTTGAAGCGGTATCTGTAGGCTTCCCTATTGGCCGCAATCCGCGCTCGCGTTCCCGGCCGGATGGGCTATAAGGCCCTCCGATCCCAACGAAATTCGTTCATTTTCAGCCGATGGCCCCATCGCAACAGGCGAAATCGTCCAAATCCGCCCGTGGCTTGCTGACCGGGCTGGTCGTCGGCGTCTGCCTGCTCGCTGCTGCGCCACGCGCGCAGGCGCAGGCCCCGGCCAAGCAGCCCCCAACGGCGCCGCAAGCCTCACCCCAGGTCGCGCCGCAAGCCGCCCCGCAGGCCGTGCCGGGCTTTTGGGACCCGCGGCGGCGGCCGGAGCGGCCGGATTTGTCGCGCCTGACCGTGATCCGCTTCCTGACCGAGACTGATTATCCGCCCTTCAACTATACCGGCGCCGACGGCAATCCGGCCGGCTTCAACGTCGACTTCGCCCGCGCGCTGTGCGAGGAGATCAAGGTCACCTGCACGGTGCAGATGCGCCGCTTCGAGACGCTGGTCGATGCGCTCGCCTCCAACCGGGGCGACGCCATCATCGCCTCGATGGCGGTGAGCCCGCAGCTCCGCGCCCGGGTCGACTTCACCGACCCCTATTACCGCGTGCCGGCGCGCTTCGCCTCGCGCAAGGACGCGGTGATGCCGGAGATCCGTCCCGAATATCTCGAGGGCAAGAAGGTCGGCGTCATCGCCGGCTCCGCGCATGAAGCCTATCTCAAGGCGATGTTCACCGACGCCGAGCTGCACCCCTATCCCAACGACGATGCCATGCGCGGCGCCTTGCGCAAGGGCGAGGTCGATTTCATCTTCGGCGACGCCATCGCGCTCGCGTTCTGGATCAACGGCACCGATTCCGGCGATTGCTGCGCCTTCTCCGGCGGCCCCTTCGTCGAAAGCCGGTTCTTCGGCGAGGGCATCGGCATCGCCGTGCGCAAGGGCAACGACGTGCTGCGCCAGGCCCTGAACTGGGCGATGTTCCGCGTCTGGGAAAAGGGCCGCTACACGGATCTGTGGCTGCGGTACTTCTCGGTGAGCCCGTTCTAGTTTCGCTGCCTGCTCTGCCGTCATTGCGAGGAGCCCTTGCGATGAAGCAATCCAGGCTGTTTCCGCAGTGGATTGCTTCGCTTCGCTCGCAATGACGGCGCGGTGGCAGTACCCCGCAAAATTGCATTCTGCCTGGAAATCGCTATTTTCCGCGCCCCGGAGGCCCCTTAGATGTCCGTTATCGATCTTGCCGCGAACCCGAGCGATCTGCGTGCGCTCGCCGAACAATCCAACGCCTGGCCGTTCGAGCAGGCGAAGGCCATTGTCGCGCGGCTGAAGAAAAGCCCGAAGGACGAGGTGCTGTTCGAGACCGGCTACGGGCCATCAGGCCTGCCGCATATCGGCACCTTCGGCGAGGTCGCGCGCACCTCGATGGTGCGGCACGCCTTTCATGTGCTGACCGAGAACAAGATCAAGACGCGCCTGCTCGCGTTCTCCGACGACATGGACGGGTTTCGGAAAGTGCCCGACAACGTCCCCAACAAGGAGATGCTGGCCGCGCATCTCGGCAAGCCGCTGACCCGCGTGCCGGATCCGTTCTCCAACGAATATCCGTCGTTCGGGCACCACAACAATGCGCGGCTGCGCGCCTTCCTCGATCATTTCGGTTTCGACTACGAATTCGCGAGCTCGACCGACTATTATACGTCCGGCCGTTTCGACGCGACGCTGCTCAAGATGTTAGCTGCCTACGACAAGGTGATGGCGATCATCCTGCCGACGCTCGGACCCGACCGCCGCGCGACCTATTCGCCGTTCCTCCCCATCAGCAAGACCACGGGTGTCGTGCTGCAGGTGCCGATGATCCGCCGCGACGTTGCGGCCGGCACGGTGACCTATCTCGATCCCGATACCAACCAGGAAGTCGAGACGCCGGTCACCGGCGGCAACGTCAAGTGCCAATGGAAGGCCGACTGGGCGATGCGCTGGGTCGCGCTCGGCGTCGATTACGAGATGGCCGGCAAGGATTTGATCGACTCGGTCAAGCTGTCCGGCGCGATCGCGAGGGCACTCGGCGCCACGCCGCCGGAGGGCTTCAACTACGAGCTCTTCCTCGACGACAAGGGCCAGAAGATTTCGAAGTCGAAGGGCAACGGCCTCACCATCGACGAATGGCTGCGCTATGCCTCGCCGGAATCGCTGTCGCTGTTCATGTATCGCGAGCCGAAGGCGGCCAAGCGGCTGTATTTCGATGTCATCCCGCGCAACGTCGACGACTACCAGCAGTTCATCGACGGCTTTGCGAAGCAGGACGCCAAGCAGCAGCTCGGCAATCCGGTCTGGCATGTCCACAGCGGCCATCCGCCGAAGTTCGATATGCCCGTCACGTTCCAGCTCTTGCTGACGCTGGTGTCTTCGTCGAACGCGGAGAATGCCGAGACGCTGTGGGGTTTCATTGGCCGCTATCGGCCCGGCGTGAGCCCGCAGACGCATCCCAAGCTCGATGCGATGGTCGGCTATGCCATCAACTATTATCGCGACTTCGTCGCGCCGACAAAGACGTTCCGCGAACCGACCGAGACCGAGCGCGCGGCGCTGCAGGATTTGCGGGATGCATTATCGCAGCTTCCGCAGGACGCCTCGGCCGAGGACATCCAGAACGTCGTCTACGAGATCGGCCGCCGCGAGCCGTTCCTCGACCAGGTCAAGAAGGGCAAGGACGGCCGTCCCGGCGTGACACTCGACTGGTTCAACATGCTCTACCAGGTGCTGCTCGGCCAGGAAAAGGGCCCGCGCTTCGGCTCCTTTGTCGCGGTGTATGGCGTGCAGAACGCGGTGAACATGATCGACGGCGCGCTGGCGCGGAGTGCGTGAGTCCAGCACTCACCGTCATCGTCCGCGAAGGCGGACGATCCAGTATTCCAGAGCCCGCCGTGCTGAACCGAAACGCCGCGGCGTACTGGATTCCCCGCTTTCGCGGGGAATGACAGCGGAGCCCCCCTCACTGGCTCGCCCACACGATCCTTGCGATCCACGCAACCTCGCTCGCCGCCATCGTCCGCTCGGGCTGTGGCGGATCGAGCGGCTGCAAATCCAGAACCTTTGCCGTGCGGCGCTTCAGCGTTGCCACCGTGACCTCGCCCGCTTTGGTCTTCACCACCACGCGATCGCCTTTGCGGATCGGTGTGCCGGGTGAGACCAGGATGACGTCGCCGTCGCGATAGGCGGGCTGTAGCGCTTCGCCGGAAATCTGCAGCGCGAAGCTGTGGCTGTCTTCGGCGGTGGGAAGCGCAAACTCGGTCCAGCTCTTGCCGATGGGAAAGCCGGACTCGTCGAAGGCGCCGCTCGCGCTCGCCAGCGCGAAGCCGAGCAGCGGCACCGAGCGGCCGCCGCCTGCCTCGTCGGCGATCAGCCTTGCAAAAGTGTCGATCGAGGAATCTGCGGCCGCCAGCGCTTTCGCGATCGATTCGGTCGAGGGCCAGCGCTCGCGGCCGTCGGAGGTGACGCGCTTGGACTTGTTGAAGGTGGTGGGATCGAGCCCGGCGCGCTTGGCGAGGCCGGAGGGCGACAGGCCGGCACGCGCCGCCAGCCGATCCAGCGCGCCCCAGATCTGGTCGTGGGTGAGCATCCTCTGCGCTTTGGCCTGCCTGACCATGGAAGGTCCAGCCCGTCGCAACTCAGGAAAACTATCCTCAAATCAATCGGTTTTCCGTTTTCGGTGCAAGAGGCGGCGTCTAAGTCTTGAGTTCGGCAGGGGTGGCCTTTACGGTCCCGCCCGGGATTAACGACCCACGAGAGACGAAAATCCCCAGGAGACTCAAAGAGCTGTCTCCACGGGCAAACAGGACTGCGTAAGCGGTGGTCAAGATCTACAAAATCTGTCCGGCCTCGGCCTGGCGTGAGGCGGAACGGCAGGGTGTCTACCGCGGCAGCGCGGACGATTCGCGCGACGGATTCATCCATTTCTCGACCGCCGCCCAGGTTCCCGAGACCCTGCACAAGCATTATGTCGGGCAGCGCGCGCTGTTCCTGGTCGAGGTCGACGGCGATGCGCTCGGCAGCGCATTGCGCTGGGAGCGTTCGCGCAATGAGGAGCTGTTTCCGCATCTTTACGGCGAGCTCGATCTCGGCGCTGTGATGGCCGTGATGAACCTCAACACGCGCTCCGACGGCGGCCACGACGTTCCGGAGCTTGCCCCGTGATCCGCGCTTTCGACGCTCTCTCGCTGCCGGTGTTGCGTTGGCTCGATCCGGAGGATGCGCATCGCCTCGCGATCCAAGGCCTGCGCTTCCTGCCGCCGGGCAAGCCGCAGGCTGACGATCCCAAGCTTGCGGTGCGTGCCTTCGGGCTCAACTTCCCCAATCCGATCGGCATGGCCGCGGGCTTCGACAAGAGCGCCGAAGTGCCGGATGCGCTGCTGCGGCTCGGCTTCGGCTTCGTCGAGATCGGCTCGGTGACGCCGAAACCGCAAAGCGGCAATCCGCGGCCGCGGCTGTTTCGTCTGGAGCGCGACGAGGCCGTGATCAACCGCATGGGCTTCAACAATGACGGCGCGGAGACCGCCCTGCGCCGGCTCGCGGCGCGCGCGCAGCACGGCGGCATCGTCGGCGTCAATGTCGGCGCCAACAAGGATTCACCCGATCGCGTCAATGATTACGTCAGGCTGATCGAGACCTTTGCGCCGGTCGCGAGCTATTTCACCGTCAACGTCTCCTCGCCGAACACGCCGGGCCTGCGCAATCTGCAGGAAGGCGCGCTGCTCGACGATCTCCTCGCCAGGGTGATCGACGCGCGCGAGCGGGTGCGCGAGAGCGCCGGCGACACGCCGGTGCTGCTCAAGATCGCGCCCGATCTCAGCCTCGCCCAGCTCGACGATGTCGTGCAGGTCGCGCGCTCGCGCCGGGTCGACGGCATGATCGTGTCGAACACCACGATCGCGCGGCCGAGCACGCTGCGCGAGGAGATGCGCGCCAAGGAGCAGGGCGGCCTGTCCGGCCGGCCGCTGTTCCGGCTGTCGACGCGGATGGTCGCCGAGACCTATGTGCGCGTCGAGGGCGCATTCCCCCTGATCGGCGTCGGCGGCGTGGACTCGGGCGGCGCCGCGCTGACGAAAATCCGCGCCGGCGCGAGCCTGATCCAGCTCTATTCGTCGCTGGTCTACAAGGGCCTCGGCCTCGTTGACGAGATCAAGCGCGACCTCACCTCAACCCTATTGCGCACCGGGCGGGATTCTCTCTCCGAGATCGTCGGCTCCGACGCCGCCACGTTGACGGCGGAAGCCTGGCCGGGGATGTAGCTCTTCGCGGCGTAGCCCGGATGGAGCGAAGCGCAATCCGGGATTCGATCCGCGGACGCGAAGGCCCCGGACTACGCTTTCGCTCCATCCGGGCTACGCGTTACAGCGACTGTTTCGAAAACGTCTTCCTGTACAGCGCCGGATAGCGCGCGGCCTGCAAGCCGCCGCGCGAGACGTAGGAGGCGATCAGCGCGCTCCACAGCCCGGCATTGCCGAACGATTGCAGCGCCCACCATGTGGCGAGGAAGATCGCGAGCGAGGCCAGCATCAGATTGCGCATCTCGCGCGCCCAGGTCGCGCCGATATAGATGCCGTCGAAGCCGAAGGCGTACACGCCGGGAATGGGCGCGAGCACGACGAACGGCAGGAATTCCCGCGCGCCGCGACGGACGCTTTCGCTCGCCGTCATGACATCGATCAAATTCGGCCCGAGCAGCGCGAACAGCGCGGACACGACCAGCGCGAAGCCGAGCCCCCATAGCAGCACCAGCCGGGTCGAATCCGCAAATCCCCTCGCGTCGCGTGCGCCGAGCGTACGGCCGCAAAGCTGCTGGGCTGCGTTCGCTAGACCGTCGAGGAAGAAGGCGCTAACCAGCAGAAAATTGTTGAGCACGGAATTGGCGGCCAGCGTGACGTCGCCAGCCCGTGCGCCCTTGGCTGTGAAAAACAGAAACACGGCGATCAGTGCCGCGGTGCGGATCAGGATGTCGGAATTCACCGCCAGCAGCCGCATCAGCTTGGTCCGGTCGAACAGCTCTGCGTATGGCACCGCGAACCCGCCGTCCGCATAGCGGCGGCAGACCATCATGCCGAGCCCGAATCCGGCCGCTTCAGATAGCAGTGCGGCGATCGCAGCACCCGCGATGCCGGTGTCGTAGACCAGCACCAGCAGGATCGTCGCCGCCGCGTTGACGAGATTGATGACGACCTGGAGAGCGAGCGCCGGATTGGCGCGGGCCTGGCCGACCAGCCAGCCGAGGATGACATAATTGGCGAGCGCCAGCGGCGCCGACCAGATCCGGATCACGAAATAGGTTTTCGCCGCGCGCGTAACGCCTTCGCTGCCGCCCATCAGGTCGAACAGCACGGCGGCCAGCGGCAGTTGCAGCGCGATCAGGGCTATGCCGATCAGGCCCGCGACGATGAAGCCGCGCACCAGAATCGCGGTCAGCTCGCGCGTCTCGCCGGCGCCGAGCGCCTGCGCCGTGAAGGCGAGCGTGCTCATGCGAAGGAAGCCGAATAGCCAGAACAGGCAATCGAAGATGACGGACGCGATGGCGACGCCGCCGAGCAGCGCGGCATCGTCCAGCCGTCCGATCGCGGTGGTCGAGACCACGCCGATCAGCGGCGTGGTGAGGTTCGCGACCATCGCGGGGCCTGCGATGGCGAAGACCTGACGGGAACCGATCTTCACGTGAACGGGTGCGTGCATGTCAGAACACGAGCACCATGCCGTCTTCGGCGGCGAGATGGGCGATGTCGTCGAGGCGCGACAGCACGTCTTCGCTCATATGGGTGAGCACGAGCCGTTTTGCGCCGATTTCGGGAAGGTGCTGTTCCAAGGTCTTCAGGCTGAGGTGATTCTTGACCACCTTCTCGTACATATAGGCCTCGGCGATGAAAAGGTCCGCGCCATGCGCCAACGGAATGAGCGTCTCCGTCCATTCGGTATCGGCGCTGTAGGCCAGCGTGCGGCCTTCCGCTTCGACGCGATAAGCGAGGAACGGTCCGCCGGATTCACCGTGCACGACGGGGTAGGGCGTCACCGTTACCGCGCCGAAGCTTTGGCTCTGCTCGGGCGCGAGCTCGACGACCGACAGCTCGAAGCGCTGTTTCGTCTTCGAGGAGTGCTCGAACAGAGCCTCCATCACCGCACGCAGCCGCGTCTCGATGCCTTTGGGGCCGGCGATCGTGAGCGGCCGCGTCCGCCGCGAGAATTGCGCGTCGAGCAGAACAAACGGCAGCCCCGCAAAATGGTCGCCGTGGAAATGCGTGATCAGGATGAGATCGATCTCATTGCAGTCGATCTCAAGCCGCTTCAGCGCCGGCAAAGCCGACGCGCCACAATCGATCAGGAAGTTGGCTTCGCGCCCCGAGACGTGGAAGCAGGTGTTGAGCCTGCCCCCCGATCCGAAGGCGTCGCCGCAGCCGACAAAGCGCAATTGCATCGGCTGCGAGCTCCCTAGAGCATGATCCGGAAAAGTGTGAAGCGGTTTTCCGACAAGATCATGCTCAAAACTAACGGCCTACCTGCGCGGCGCGCCGAAAACGCGCATCAGCAGCCAGATCGGGATCACGATGACAGCGCCGAGCAGGAAGTAGCGCCACAGCCAGTTCACGGTATCGAAGCCGAGATCCCACAACCGCTGGAACAAGAGACGAATGCTGTAGAGAATATTCCAGGGATCGAAGCCGATCGCCGCCAGCACGACGCCGACGAGGATCGAGAGCAGCACCAGGCGAAACGCGACCGCCAGCGGCGAGCCGCCGAGAAAGCGGTTCAGGCCATCACTGCGGCCGGCCGGCAAATCTCTGACGTCGTGGGCCATCTCAAACTCCTCAGGGGATTCGACCCTATCATAGGGCAAGGCGGTGGACATGGGGAACCCGTGAGGGGGCGTCAATCGGCTTACGGGATTTTAATTCGGGCAACCACACGCCCGGGGCTTCTTAAGCCTCAATCTCCGCCGCCTCCGCTTTCAGCATCTTTTCCAGTGTTTCCAGCCGGTCGGCCTCCCGCGGCGGCTTGTCCCAGCGCAAGCGGCTGATGCGGGGAAAGCGCATCGCGACGCCGGATTTGTGCCGTGGTGAGCGCTGCAGCCCCTCGAAGGCGACCTCCAGCACCAGGCCTTTGTCCGGCTCGTGCACGACGTGGCGGACGGGACCGAATTTTTCGGTGGTATTGCGACGCACGAAGCGGTCGATCTGGAGCAACTCCTCGTCGGTGAAGCCGAAATAGGCTTTTCCGACCGGCACCAGCTCGTCACTGCCCGCGCCTGCGGTCCAGACGCCAAAGGTGTAGTCGGAATAGTAGGACGAGCGTTTGCCGTGGCCGCGCTGCGCATACATCAGCACGGCGTCGATGATGTGCGGATCGCGCTTCCACTTCCACCACTGTCCCTTCGGCCGTCCCGGCAGATAGGGGGCATCGCGCCGCTTCAGCATCACGCCTTCGACGGCGTCCGCGTCTTCGCCCGCACCAGCGCTCGCGGGATCGGCGCGTGCGGCGGTCAGTGCGTCCCAGCTTGCGAAGGGCACGGTGGGCGAGAGATCGATGCGGGAATCGTCGAGCTTGCCGATGAAGGTCTCCAGCCGTTCGCGCCGCTCCGCAAAGGGCAGCTCGCGCAGATCATTCTCGTCGTCGCCGAGCAGATCGTAGGCGCGCAGATGAATTGGAAACTCCTTGATCAGCTTCGGCGACACGACCTTGCGGTTGAGCCGCTGTTGCAGAACATTGAAACTCTGCACGCGCCCTTCGCGCAGAATCAGAAGCTCGCCGTCAATGGCGCCGGGTAGCCGCAACGATGGCACGAGATCCGGAAAGCTTCCGGTGATGTCCTCGCCGGTGCGCGAATAGAGCCGCGCGGTGATCTGGCCGTGCTCGTCGCGGCCGGCGACCGCCTGCACGCGGATGCCGTCCCATTTCCATTCGGCGATGTAGTCGGCGGGATCGAGCGCGGCGAAATCCGTGTCCTCGATCGCATGCGCCAGCATCACCGGGCGAAACGGCGCGGGATCGCGATTGACCGGCTTGTCGCCGCGGCCTTCCAGCCAGGCGAACAGGTCGAGATAGGGCGGCGCGAGACCGGGCCAGATCAGCTCGACCTCATGCGGGTCCTTGTCGCCGAGTGCCGCGGCCGCAGTCTTGGCCAGGCGCGCGGAGATGCCGATGCGCAACGCGCCGGTGACGAGCTTCAACAGCGCCCAGCGGCCGGTCTCATCCAACTCGTCGAGCCAGCGCTCGAGCTGTTTTGGCAGCTCGGTCTTGCCGAGCGTGCGCAGCGTGGTGACGACCTCGGTGAGGGTTGGGGGTGGCGGGTTGTTGTGGACACCCATGGCCTTCGGCCACATCAGCGCCACCGTCTCGGAGAGATCGCCGACATAATCGTAACTCAGCCCGAACAGCACCGGATCGGTGCGCGAGGCGATCAGGTCGCGGATCAATGCGGGCTTGGCGTGCTTGAAGCTGAGCGCACCGGTCAGCGCGGCCAGCGCGTAGCCGCGGTCGGGATCCGCGACCTCGCGAAAATAGCTGGTGATCAGGCGCAGCTTGTTGTTGCGGCCGGGCTCGTAGGCGAGGCGGTCGAGCAGTTCGGCGAAGCGGTTCACGCTTCGGCCTCGTCAGCGAGCGGGGTCTCGGTCTCCTCCTCGTCGCCGTAGCCGACCAGATCGAGCGGCCGCGCCCGCAAGCCCGTGCTTTGGCACCAATGCACCAGCGCGTCTTCCTGGCCGTGGGTGACCCAGATCTCGCCGGCACCGGTCGCCGCGATCGTGACGGTGAGGCCGTCCCAATCGGCATGATCCGAGATCACCAGCGGCAGCTCGATGCCGCGTTGCCGCGCGCGGGCGCGCACCCGCATCCAGCCGGAGGCGAATGCCGTGACCGGATCGGGAAACCGCCGGGTCCAGAGATCGGATGTCGCAGAGGGCGGCGCCAGCGTGATGGTGCCGGCGAGCGCCACCTTCTTGACGCCCTTCACCGGCCTGAGTTCGCCGAGCTCGATCCCGCGGCTCTGATAGTAATGCGTGATCTTCTCCATCGCGCCATGCAGATAGATCGGCGCGTCGTAGCCGGTTTGGCGCAGCAGCGCGATCACGCGCTGCGCCTTGCCGAGCGAATAGGCGCCGACGAGATGCGCGCGCTCCGGAAACAGCGCCACCGAAGCCAGCAGCTTCTTGACCTCATCGGCCGCATCGCCATGGCGAAACACCGGCAGTCCGAACGTCGCCTCGGTGATGAAGACGTCGCAGGATACCAGCTCGAACGGCGTGCAGGTCGGGTCGGGTGCATCCTTGTAGTCGCCGGAGGCGACGATGCAGGTGTCCTTGCAGGTGACCGCGACCTGCGCCGAACCGAGCACATGGCCGGCCGGGTGAAACTTCACGCTGACGTCGCCGAGCCGGATCTCCTCGCCATAGCGGATCGCCTGCGTCGAGCCGGCGAAATTCTCGCCATAGCGCAGCCGCATCATGTCCAGCGTTTCCTGCGTCGCCAGCACCGCGCCGTGGCCGGCGCGGGCATGGTCGGAATGGCCGTGGGTGATCACGGCCCGCTCGACCGGCCGGACGGGGTCGATATGGAAGCCGCCCGGCTTGCAGCATAGGCCGGCAGCAACTGGCAGCAGGATGTCTTGCGGACGCATGCCTGTTATATAGGTCGCGACCCCGCATCTTCGAGTCACCCGCCCACTTCGCTTCCTGGTTCCCCAATGCCCCTGCGCCTGTTCCTGACCTCCGGCGATCTCATGGCCGACCGCCGCTTCGAGTTCGCGCGCGATCTTCAGCTCAAGGGCGATCTGGCGGCCGCTGCCAATCTGCTGGAGCAGACCATCGAGCTTGCGCCGAATTTCACCTCGGCCTGGTTCACGCTCGGCGAAATCTGCGCGCAACTCGGCGAGCGCGACAAGGCGATTGCGGCCTTTCGCAAATCGCGCGAGTCCGACCCGAGCGATCAGCACGGCGCTCATCTGCATCTGATGCGCCTCGGCGACGCGCAATTGTCCGAGATGCCAAAGGCCTATGTGCAGGCCTTGTTCGATCAATACGCGCCGCGCTTCGAGCACGTTCTGATCAACGATCTCGGCTATCGCGCGCCGTCGTTGATCTTCAAGGCGGTGGTGGCTGCCCGCGTCGCCGCGAAGAAGCCCGCCCTGTTCAAGCGCGCCATCGATCTCGGATGTGGGACGGGGCTTGCGGCCGCCGCCTTCGCAAAACAGGTCGACCAGTTCATCGGCATCGATCTGTCGCCCGGCATGGTCAAGGAGGCGCGCGCCACCGGCCTCTATGCCGAGCTCGAAGTCGCCGACATGATCGAGGGCCTGCGCAGCAGGAGCGATGCGAGCACGAACCTCGTCGTCGCGGCCGATGCGTTCGTCTATCTCCCCGATCTCGCCCCGGTGCTCAGTGAAGCCAGGCGCGTGCTCGCGCCCGGCGGCGTGCTTGCGTTCACGCTGGAGACCCATGACGGCAGCGGCATCGTGCTCGGCGACGGCCTGCGCTATGCCCATTCGGCGGAATATGTGCGCGATACGATGGCGCAGGCCGGCTTCAAGCTCCTCACATTGGAGCAGGCCTCGCCACGCACCGAGAACAACGAGCCGGTGCGCGGCCTCGTCGTGGTCGCCGAGAAAACTTGAGTCTAGGCGCTATATGCGGCGGTTTAAGCGTCATTGCGTCGCAAAGCCGTGACTTCCCACTTGCGAGCCGTGCGGCGATGCCAGCACAATGCGCGCACCAGGGAGAAACGAATAATGACGAAGAATCCATCGCGGCGCGATTTCAGCGCCGCCGCGCTCGCCACCATCGCGGCATCCACCTTGTCCGCGCCCTCCGTCTGGGCTGCCGAGAAGAAATACGATGCCGGCGCCAGCGACACCGAGATCAAGATCGGGCAGACCGTGCCGCATTCCGGCCCCGGCTCGCTCTACGGCGTGCTCGGGCGCATCGGCGAAGCCTATTTCCAGATGCTGAACGAGAAGGGCGGCATCAACGGACGCAAGGTCAAATTCCTCACCATGGACGATGCCTACAGCGCGCCGAAATGCGTCGAGGCGACGCGGCGCCTGGTCGAACAGGAAGAGGTGCTCGCGCTCTACGGCTCGCTCGGCACCGCGCCGCAAACCGCCGTGCACAAATATCTGAACTCAAAGGGCGTGCCGCAGCTTTTGCTCAACACCGGCGCCTCCAAGTGGAATAATCCGAAAGAGTTCAAATGGACGATGGCGGGCCTGCCGCTCTATCCGACCGAAGCCCGCATCCTGGCGCGGCACGTCCTCAGCGTGAAGCCGAATGCCAAGGTCGGCATCCTCTATCAGAACGACGATTTTGGCCGCGACTTCCTCGGGCCCTTCAAGAAAGTCTTGGAAGACGCCGGCGGGGCCGCAAAGGTGATCATGGAGCAGACCTACGATCTGACCGATCCGACCGTCGATTCCCAGCTCATCAATCTCTCGAAGTCCGGCGCCGACGTCTTCTACAACATCTCCACCGGCAAGGCCTCGTCGCAGTCGATCCGCAAGGTCACCGAGCTCGGCTGGAAGCCGCTGCAACTGCTGTCGGCCGGCTCCACCGGCCGCTCGATCCTCAGTGCCGCCGGACTCGAGAATGCGACCGGCATCGTCGCGATCCGTTACTCCAAGGATGCCGGGCCCGGCCCCTGGGAGGCGGATAAGGACGTGATGGCGTTCGACGCGCTGCGGAAAGCCTATTTGCCGAGCGTCGATCCCGACAACACCATCGCCTACGCCGGTTACGGCCAGGCGGTGACCATGGGCGAGATTCTGCGCCGCTGCGGCGATGAGCTCACGCGCGAAAACGTGCTCAAGCAGGCATCGACCCTCGACGGCTTCCATTCGCCGTTCTTCCTCGACGGCGTCAATTACAACTACACGCCCGGCGACTACACCCCGATGAAGACGTTGTTCATCTCGACCTTCAACGGCAAGGATTGGATCGTGTCCGACAAGCCTGTGACGGAGTAGAGGCGAGCACTGCTGTATCTTACCCTCTCCCCGCAAGCGGGGAGAGGGTAAGGAAGGCCTCCCACCCCTCGACGAACCCCGCCCCACGGCTTACCTGTCATGCCGTGCCTCCCCGTATCCGCAAAATATCGGCCCAGCCGGCCACGCTGTTGCCCGACCGCTTCCAGGCGTGGTTCGCGGCCCGCGGCTGGTCGCCGCGCGAACATCAATTGGCGCTGCTGGAGAAAGCCCGCGAGGACCGTTCCGCGCTGCTGATCGCGCCGACCGGCGCCGGCAAGACGCTGGCCGGTTTTTTGCCGACGCTGGTGGAGCTGAGTTCCGCGCCCGCAGCTCCAGCGAAATCCGTCGTCTCCACCGACCGCAGCCTGCAACGCAGCGGCGGCCTGCACACCCTCTACATCTCACCGCTCAAGGCGCTCGCCGTCGATATCGCGCGCAACCTCGAGCGTCCCGTCGCCGAGATGGCGCTGCCGATCAAGATCGAGACCCGCACCGGCGACACGCCAACATCGCGGCGGCAGCGGCAGCGGCGCTATCCGCCTGATATCCTGCTGACGACGCCCGAACAGCTCGCGCTGCTGCTGTCGTCCGACGACGCGCCGTTCCTGTTCTCCTCCTTGAAGCGCATCGTGCTCGACGAGCTGCATGCGCTGGTGACGTCCAAGCGCGGTGATCTTCTGTCTCTTGGGCTCGCGCGGCTGTGGCGATTGGCGCCGCAGATGCGCGCCATCGGCCTGTCGGCGACCGTGGCCGAGCCGGAATCGCTGGCGCGCTTCCTGGTGCCGCAGCCCGGCGGCAAGGAAGCGGCGGCCGACATCGTCATTGCCGGCGGCGCGGCGCCGCCGCTGGTCGAGATGATGGACACGCGCGAGCGCCTGCCCTGGGCCGGCCACAGCGCGCGCCATGCGCTTCCCGAGATCTACGAGCTGATCAAGGCCAACAAGACCACGCTTGTTTTCGTCAACACCCGCAGCCAGGCCGAGATGCTGTTCCAGAACCTCTGGAGCATGAACGACGACAACCTTGCCATCGCGCTGCATCACGGCTCGCTCGACGTCGCGCAACGTCGCAAGGTCGAGGATGCGATGTCGGCGGGCAAACTGCGCGGCGTGGTCTGTACCTCCTCGCTCGATCTCGGCGTCGACTGGGGCGACGTCGATCTGGTCGTCAATATCGGCGCGCCCAAGGGCTCCTCGCGCCTGATGCAGCGCATCGGCCGCGCCAATCATCGGCTCGACGAAGCCTCACGCGCGGTGCTGGTGCCGGCGAACCGTTTCGAGGTGCTGGAGTGCCGCGTCGCGATCGACGCCATCGCGGAGAATGCGCAGGACACGCCGCCACTACGCATCGGTGCACTCGACGTGCTGGCCCAGCATGTGCTCGGCTGCGCCTGCGGCGAACCGTTTTTCTCCGACGAGCTCTATGACGAGGTGCGCACCGCCGCGCCCTACGCCGATCTCACGCGGCAGGATTTCGACGACGTGGTCGATTTCGTCGCCTCCGGCGGCTACGCGCTGAAGACCTATGAGCGCTTCGCCCGCATCAAGCAGGACAAGGAGGGGCGCTGGCGCGTCGCCAATCCCAGGGTGCGGCAGAGCTACCGCATGAATGTCGGCACCATCGTCGAGGACGACATGCTCAAGGTGCGGCTGGTGCGCTCGCGCGGCGGCGGCCAAGGCAAGGCAGGCGGCTCGACGGGCGTGATCGCGCGCGGTGGCAGGCTGCTCGGCGAGATCGAGGAAGCCTTCATCGAGGGCCTTAGCCCCGGCGACACCTTCGTGTTCTCGGGCGAGGTGGTGCGCTACGAGACCCTGGTCGAGGACCAGGTCTACGTGTCGCGCGCCAACGACAAGGACCCGAAAGTGCCGTCCTACATGGGCGGCAAGTTTCCGCTGTCGACCTATCTTGCCGAACGCGTCCGCCGTCTGCTCGATGACGGGCGCGCGTGGGGCGCCTTGCCGGAGCAGGTGCGCGATTGGCTGTCGTTGCAGAAGGATGTCTCGCGCGTGCCTGAAGTGCGCGAGCTGCTGGTCGAGAGTTTTCCCCGTGCCAACAAGCATTACATCGTCTGCTACCCCTTCGAAGGCCGTCTCGCGCACCAGACGCTCGGCATGCTGTTGACTCGCCGGCTGGAGCGCGCCCGCGCCCGGCCGCTCGGTTTCGTCGCCAACGAATATGCGATCGCGGTCTGGGCGCTCGGCGACCTGTCCTTCATGATCCGGGACGGCAGGATCGACCTCGACGCGCTGTTCGATCCCGACATGCTCGGCGACGATCTCGAAGCCTGGCTTGCCGAATCCGCGCTGATGAAGCGCACGTTCCGCAATTGCGCGATCATCTCCGGCCTGATCGCGCGCCGGCACACTGGCGAGGAGAAGAGCCGTCGCCAGGTGCTGTTCTCGACCGATCTCGTCTACGATGTCTTGCGCAAGCACCAGGCCGATCACGTGCTATTGCGTGCCGCACGGGCCGATGCCGCCACCGGCCTGCTCGATCTGCGCCGCCTCAGCGACATGCTCACCCGCATCCAGGGCCGCATCACGCATCGGGAACTCGACCGTGTCTCCCCGCTCGCCGTCCCCGTGATGCTGGAAATCGGCCGCGAGTCAGTCTATGGCGAAGCTGGAGACGAGCTCCTGGCCGAAGCCGCCGACGAGCTGGTCAAAGAGGCGATGGGATAACAGCAGGTTTTGACGTGACGGCAGGCGCGCTGGGTTCAGGGGATATCGAGGACATGCGCGTTTCGAATGTCAGCATCAGCAGCGTGACGTTCGCGGCCGATCTTTCCGGCGCGCTGTTCTGGGAAGAGCAGCGCCTGCTCGTCGTCTCCGATCTGCATCTGGAAAAAGGTTCCAGCTTCGCCATGCGCGGCGTGCTGCTGCCGCCTTACGACACCATCGCGACGCTCAGTCGTCTCGCTGCTGTCATCTCCCGCCATGATCCGCGAATCATCATTGCGCTCGGCGACAGTTTTCACGATCGCACCGCGCATGGACGGCTGTCGGCGGAGGATCGCGACGCGGTCGCCGCCATGCAGGCCGGCCGTGACTGGATCTGGATCTCAGGCAATCACGATCCGGCGCTGCCGCGTGATCTCGGCGGCACCGTCGCCGACGAAGTCGCGATCGGTGCGATCACCTTCCGCCACGAACCGACCGGCGCGAGCGGCGAGATCGCCGGCCATCTCCATCCCAAGGCTCGCGTCTCCGCGCGCGGCCGCTCGATGGAGCGCCGCTGCTTCGCCTGCGACGGGATGCGCGCCGTGATGCCCGCCTTCGGCGCCTATGCCGGCGGCCTCAGCATCCGCGACGCGGCGTTTGCAAAGATCTTTCCAAAGAACGGATTTGTCGCGCATTTGCTCGGCGACCGCCGCGTCCACGCGATCGCCGCGTCGCGGTGCAGCTAAGCCGCCTTCGCCTGCACGTCGTCGCAGAACTCCGCCAGCCGATCTGCGAGCCGCAGCGTCGCGGGACTTGCGCCCGGCGCGGCCATCAACGCGACTTCCGTCCGGTTGATTGGCGCAAAGCCGTCCTTTGCGGTCAGCACGCGATGGTCGGACTGGATCGCCATCTCCGACAGGATGCTCAAGCCCATGCCGGCGGCGACCGCGGCCTGGATGCCGGCGAGGCTCGATGACGTATAGGACATGTGCCAAATGCGGCCCGCGCTTTCCAGCGCGTGGATGGCGCCGGCGCGGTAGAGGCAGCCGAGCGGAAAGCCGATCAGCGGCACCGAGGCGACATCGGCATGGATCGGATGGCTCTTGCTGGTGACCCAGTGCACCTGCTCCGGCCACACCGCTATCGCGCCCTTCGCGCCGGCCTCGCGCTTGAACAGTGCGAGGTCGAGTTCGCCGCGATCGAGGTCGCGCGCGAGATTCTTGCTCTGGTCGGCGCGCACATCGAGCCGCAGACCCGGATGCGAGCGCGAGAAGGCGCCGAGCAGTTTCGCAAGCCGATACGCCGCGAAATCCTCGGGAATGCCGAGCCGGATCGCGCCTTCGCCGTCGGGTTCGCGCAGCACGTCGCGCGCCTCTTCCGCAAGCGACAACAACCGCCGCGCATAGGACAGCAGCCGCTCGCCGGCTTCGGTCGGGCGCACGTCCTTGCCGTCGCGATGCAGCAGCACCTGGCCGACATCCTCCTCCAGCCGCTTGATCTGCTGGCTGACGGTCGATTGGGTGCGATGGACGCGCTCGCCGGCGCGGGTGAAGCCGCCGGCATCGACCACCGAGACGAAGCTGCGCAGGAGCTCCAGATCGAGCATGGACGGCCTCCATTCGAAAATCCACTGATCGGTAGTTAATCATTTAATTTCCAAATGGCAAGCGGGCTCTCTAGATCGAGGGCTAGGAGAATGTCCCTCATGTCGCTCGCCCCTTCGATCTCCGTTCCCCGTAGCCGCTTCAACACGCTGCCGCTTGCGATCGGCCTGTTCTGCCTGCTCTGGAGCTACGCCTTCGTCGCCGGCAAGATCGGCGTGACCCATTGCCCGCCGCTCATCCTGCTCGCCGCGCGCTTCTCGCTCGCCGGCATCCTGATCCTCGGTGCCACGCTGGTCCGCGGCGACGACTGGTCGCTGTCGTGGCGCGATGCCGCGATCTTCGCCGTGCTCGGCGTCGCCAACAACGCGCTCTATCTCGGGTTCGGCTACACCGGCCTGCAGTCGGTTTCGGCCGGCCTCGGCGGCCTGATCGTGTCGGCCAATCCGGTGTTCACGGCCGGCCTCGCCGCGCTGCTGCTCGGCGAAGGCATGACGTGGCGCAAGGCGAGCGGCCTCCTGCTCGGCATCATCGGGGTGACCTTGATCGTCTGGCACCGCCTGTCGGTCGGCACCGACTCGCTGCACGGCATCGTGTTCACGCTGGCCTCGCTTGCCTCCCTCGTCGCCGGCACCATCCTGTTCAAGCTGCTCGCGCCAAAAGGCTCGTTGTGGATCGGCAATGGCGTGCAGAATCTCGCCGCCGGCATCGTGCTGACGCCGGTGGCGCTGACCTTCGCCGATGTTCATGCCATCGACTTCACGCCGGGCCTGATCGGCGCTTTTGCTTTCCTCGTGCTCGGTGGCTCGATCCTGGCGTACTGGCTCTGGTTTCATCTCCTGAAAGTGTGTGGCGCGACGGCTGCCAGTGCCTATCATTTCCTGATGCCGCCGCTCGGCATGCTGTTTGCGTATCTCGTGCTCGGCGAGCACGTCGAGGCGCGCGATCTGCTCGGAATCATTCCGGTCGCACTCGGCATCTACCTGGTGACGCGGCCCGCCAAATCCGTCTCGTAAGAGGAGTCCATCATGCCCATTTCCATCACCCTGATCGGCGGTCCCACCGCGCTGATCGAGATCGATGGCTTTCGTCTGCTCACTGATCCGACCTTCGATGCGCCGGGCGCCTATCAACTGCCGCACGTGAAGCTGGAGAAGACGATTGGACCCGCGCTGAAGGCAGACGCAATCGGCCCGATCGATGCGGTCCTGCTCAGCCACGACCAGCACTCGGACAATCTCGATAATTCCGGCCGCGACTTTCTCAAACATGTGAAGCACGTGCTGACCACCGAGGCCGGCGCGCAGCGCCTCGGCGGGCATGTCGAAGGTTTGGCGCCGTGGGGCACGGCGCAGCTGAAAGATCGTGACGGCAACTCGCTGATGATCACCGCGACCCCGGCGCGTCACGGCCCGGCCGGCATCGAGCCGCTGTCAGGCGATGTCATCGGCTTCGTGGTGACGTCGAGCCGGACCGACACCACATCGGTCTACATCAGCGGCGACACCACCTGGTTCGACGGCGTCGCCGAGGTCGCGCGCCGCTTCAAATGCGGCGTGGTGATGCCTTTCGCCGGCGCCGCGCAAACGCGCGGGCCGTTCCATCTCACCATGGACACCAACGACACCATCGAGACCGCACGCGCCTTCCCCGATGCGATGATCGTGCCGGTTCATACGGAGGGTTGGGCGCATTTCCGCCAGAACAGCGAGGATCTGCGCAAGACATTTGATGTGCTGGGTTTCGGGACGCGGCTGCGGTTGCTCGAGCCCGGCGTGCCGACGGTGGTGCAGGCGCCGTAGTTAGCACCACAGCCGTCATTGCGAGCGCAGCGAAGCAATCCAGAATCCCTCCGCTGCGACAGTCTGGATTGCTTCGCTGCGCTCGCAATGACGAGCGTATGCGGCTAATCCTTCCTGAACACAATCGACGCCATCCACCCCGTCATCAGCGCCATCGCCGCGGTGACGAGGCCGTAGATCAACCCGTTCTGCCGCGCCGTCGTTGCGACGAACTGCTCGAAGCCGACCTTGACGATCTCGAACGCGGTCTCGGTCTTGCCGATGAACGCGCCGTCGGCGAACAGCTTGATCTCGACCTCATAGGTGCCGATCGGTACCTCCGCCGGCAGTGGAATGCCGGTGCGAAACAACGTTGGCGTCAGGAACGTCACCGCGCTCGGATCCTCGCGGTAGAGACCGCGCTGGGTGCGCAGGCGGATGAAGGCGGAGCGGAACGCGTCGTTCGGCACCACGTCGGCATAGTCGCCGCTGACCCGTTGGGTCAGCAGCACGTTGTTGAGCCCGATCTGCTGGCGCCGCGCGATCTCAGGCGAGGTGATCGCATCGAAGGAGCGGTTGGCGAACAGCGCAAGATAGCTCGGCACCGCCAGGAACTGGCGGTAGTCGGTGTTGATCCAGATCCCGAAGGTGCGCTCCTTGCGCCGCGTCACCATGTCGGCGCGCGGGCCCATCACGGTGACGACGAGATCGTAGGTCTTGCGATCGATGGGCGTGGAGGCGTCCTTCTCGACCGAGCCGAACAGCACCAGCTCCTCGCCGGAATAATTCGGTGTCACCGTGACGCGATGGTTGGAGACCGACACGATCAGCCGCTCGGCGCGGGCGACGGAGCCGAGCAGCAGCACGAGCAGGACCGCGAGAGCTGCGCGCATCATCCGTTCACTCCCACCTCGCGGATGGTGAAGAGGTCTTCGGGCCGGATCACCAGCTCGATCGCGAAGCGGACGCCGACCGAGAGGATCAGCAGGCCGAGCAGCAGCCGCAACTGCTCGCCGCGGATCTTCTGGCCGGCGCGGGCGCCGAATTGGGCGCCGGTGACGCCGCCGACCATCAGGATCAGCGCCAGCACGGCGTCGACCAGGTGGTTGGTCACCGCATGCAGCAGGGTCGCAAACAGCATCGTGACCAGCGTCAGGACCATCGAGGTGCCGATCACCGTCGAGGTCGGCACCCGAAGCAAATAGATCATGATCGGCACCAGGATGAAGCCGCCGCCGATGCCCATGATGGCGCCGATGAAGCCGATCAGGATGCCGACGATCACCACCGGAATGACCGAGAGGTAGATCTTGGAGCGCTTGAACCGCATCTTCAGCGGCAGGCCATGAATCCAGTTATGGGTCCGGCGCGGCGGCAGCGCGCCGCGCCGGGTCCGCATCAGGGCACGCAGGCCTTCGGAGAACATCAGGCTGCCGACGGTGGTGAGCAGCACGACGTAGGACAGTGCGATCATCAGATCGAGCTGGCCGAGCGCGCGCAGCTGCGTGAAGGTCCACACGCCGAGCGCCGTCCCGGTCACGCCGCCGCACAACAACACGCTCGCCAGCGCGGGGTCGATCGCGCGCCGCCGCCAATAGGCAAGCGCGCCGGAAAAGGACGAAGCCGCGATGTGGCTCGCGACGGAGGCGACCGCGACCGCCGGCGTGATGCCGATGAAGATCAAAAGCGGCGTCATCAGGAAGCCGCCGCCGATTCCGAACATGCCGGAGACGAAGCCGACCGCGGCGCCCATCGCCAGCACGAGGAAGACGTTGACCGGAAGATCGGCGATCGGGAGATAGAGCTGCATCGAGAGACCACGCTTCCCGCGAGACGGATCGATTGCGCGGAATGCTCGCAGGAGGGCAGAACGATTGCCGCGTCCCTCAATAGCGGAATTCGGCGGCGGGCGGGACCAGGAATTTCGGGCGTGGTGAATGGCTGCGGTGAGAGCGTGATGAGATTGGGTTCGCTACCCGCAAGGACAAAGGTGCGCTCCCTCCCCCGCTTGCGGGGGAGGGTTGGGGAGAGGGTGTGGCCCCGGGCGAGAACCCCCAAGAGGTGAGAGCCCTCACCCGGCGCTACGCGCCGACCTCTCCCGCAAGCGGGAGAGGTGCACCGAGCCCGCGGCTCGCTTGGTTCGATCTAAAGCAATTCGGTTCTAGTGCACCGCCGACGCCGCGCGCTTGGCGGCAACCGGCTTCGGCGCAGGCTTCGCGTTGGCCTGCGGCGCGCTGTCCCAGCCGCCGTTCGGGGCCGCAACATTGACGGCGTCGTCGGGCTGCGGCTCGGCGCTGAAGGTCTGGATCGCGAGCTTGGCGGCGGCGAGCGATTGCGGGTCGAGCCGCTTGGCAACATCATCGCGCTTGGTTGCTGCGTCCGCATCGCCCTGGGCGGCGGCGAGGGTGAACCATTTGTAGGACTCGGCGAGGTTCTGCTCCACCCCGATGCCGCGGGCATAGAGGATCCCGAGGTTGAACTGGCTGTCGGCGACGCCGCGGTCGGCGGCCTTGCGGAACCACAGTGCCGCGCTCTTGTAGTTGGCGCCGCGTCCGCCGCCATCGGCGTCGAGCACCGCGAGATTGTGCATCGCCTTGGCGTTGCCGCGCTCGGCCGCCTGCGTGTAGTAGCGGCGGGCGATGTCGGCGTCCTTCTTCACGCCGAGACCCTTTTCGTAGAGTGTCCCGAGGCGGAAGGTCGCGGGTACGACGCCGGCCTGCGCCGCGCGGTCGTACCATTTGGCGGCTTCTTCATAGTTTGCAGCCACGCCCTTGCCCTCGGCAAAGCGCACGCCGATCTCGTAGGCCGCGGTCGCATCGCCCTTCATCGCGGCGGTACGCAAGCCGGGGCCACCGATGCCGTCAGGCAGCTTTTCGGTCGGCGGCACCCGGATCATCGCGAGTTTCGCGCGGCTCGTGCCCGACAGCGCGCCGGTGACGTCGCTGGAGGCCGGCTGCGGCGCTGCGGCAGGCACCGGCGGAATTTCGACCGAGGCCGAGTTGCCAGAATTGGCGGCAGCAGGCGCGGCATTGTTCTGGGATTGCCGGCCGATCGGGGTCGGCGAGGTCATTGACGGCGTGACCTGCTCGGGCGTGGCGGGCTTGTTCTCGACCGGCGGCGGGGCCTGCGGCGCGGGTGCAGGCGACGAATTCTCCATCGCCTGCGGCGACGGTGACGAGCTGCTGCCATCGAGCAGGTTCATCGCCATCTTGAAGGTGCCGAGCACGATCACGACCACGCTCGCGCCGACCAGCAGCGAGCGGATCTTGGAGGTGATGGTCGAACCGCCGTCCTTATCGCTGGCCTTGCCCTTGTCCTTTGCGCCGCCGGCAGACGCCTTGGCGGCCCGGCCTGTTTTCTCGGGTGGCTGCGCGGCGGCGGCCTGGGCGGCGCGGCGCGCGGCCGCGATGAAGCTCGACGACGACACCGGCTCCTTGGGCGCGGCCGGGATTTCGCTGATCGCGCTTTCGGACGCGGCAATGCGCTCCGACGGCGTGGCGATGCGTGCACCCGGCCTTGTGCCCGGCTCGAGCGGATGATCCGGCGGCAGTTCGGGCGCAAGCGCGGCGCGCGTGGGCGCCGTATGCGGCTCCAGGATTTCGCTGATCGCGCGTGGTGGAAGCGGCGACGCCATCGGCATCGGCGGCGGCGCGGCCGGCGCGGCGGCATGGAATTCGCGCGGCGCGGCGGCGAAGGCGGCGTGCGCCGCCTGCGCGGCGGCCGGATTGGGCAACTCGGGCTTCGGATCGTATTTCGGGTGCTGCTGTGGCTGCGGCCGTGGCTCGCGCGCCATCGGCGCGGGCTCCATGGGAGCGGCCATCGGCATCGGCATCGGCTGCGGCGCAGGGGCGGGCGGCGCGGTGCGCACATTGCGAAGATCGCCCTCGATCATCGAGAGACGATCGACGACGTGGCCAAGGGCGTTGTGGACGGCCTCCAGCGAATCCTGGGTGGTCCGGTTGGTCTCGGCCTGGCTGAAGCGGATGTCGGAGAGCTCGCGCTTGACGAGATCGACCATGCCGGAATCGGCAGGCGGCGTGGAGTTGCGGCTCTCGGCCAGCGCGGAATAGGTCGCCTGCTGCCGCTCCAGGTGGCGCAGGATGTCGTGCAGCCCGTCCTCGACGCGGCTGAAATTGCCGTTGCGCGGATCGGCGGCGGCCTCGAGCCGCTCCAGCAGATACGAGACCCGCTGTTCAAGATGAGCAAAGGTCGAAGCCGAGTCGTTGCCGACCTGCATGCGATCGAAACGGTCGGACAGGGCGCGGATCGCGCTTTCGAGCTGCTCGCTGCTCTCGGATGGCTGGGGGCGCTCGCGCGTTTCCAGAGCGGCGGTGAGCGCCGCGATGCGCTGCTCCAGCACCGCAAAACTGTCGCCCTGGCCGGACGCACGGGTGACCTGGTCGACCTTGGACGACAGCAGCTGCACGTCGTCCGAGAGCCGTGCCAGCGCTTCGTTGGAGGCGACGTTGGAGACGATGCCGCGCAGCGCCGAGATCGCGCCTTCGAGCTGGCGGACCGTCGAGGGATCGTCATTGGCGCGCAGGATCAGATCGAGCTTGGCGCCGAGATTGCGGATCGCCTCGTCATAGCCGGTGAGCTGCTCGGCCGGTGTCAGCGTGCGGAGCACCTGCTTGATCTCGGACAGCGCGTGCTCGATGCCGGACAGGACCTGACCGTCGGTGCCGTTGGAGCGGGTCTCGTCGATGCGCCGATGCAGCGAGCGGATCTCGTTCTCGATCGATTCGATCGCGCGGCGCGGCATTGCCTCGGTGATGGCGTTGCGAATCTCCGCAAGCTCGCTGCGGAAGGTGTTGATCGCCTGCTCGGTATTGTCAGGGCGCTGCAGCGATTCGATCTGGCTCGTGATCTTGAGCAGATGGCGCTCGAGCGCAGAGAAATCCGGCCCCGGCTGCGGTGGCGGCGGAGCGTAGGCAGGCGGCGCGGGGGGCGCGTAAGGAGCTGCCGCAGGCGCGATCGAGGGCGCGGCGCGCGGCGGCATCTGCCTGGGCGTAAAGCCGTCGAGCTCGCTCTGCCGTGCCGTGATCTCGGCGACCGCGACGTCGAACGAAGCGGGGCTCAGGGGCGGTGAGCTGCGATAGACCTGCGCTGCCGCGCGCTCGACCGCATCGGCCTGGCGCTGGCGCGTTTCAACGGGGGCCTGTCGCGGAGCCGGAGCCTGCTGCGGCTTCGAAATTTGCGACAGCCTTGCATCGAGCCGTGAGATCGCGTCGTTGAGCTGGCGCGCAACGCCCTGCTCGCGCGAGACGTCTTGTCGCGGAGTGTCTTGCCGCGAAGTGTCTTGTCGCGAAGTGTCTTGTCGCGAAGAATCTTGGCGCGGCGCCGGCTTTGAAATCCGTTCGATCTGCTGGGTGATGGCGTCGAGCCGCTGGTGGATGTCGGCGACTTCGCGGCTTTCCTGGCTCGGCACGTGACTCGGCAGTTGACTCGGAACGTGCTGGGTTTGCGGACGCTGGTCGTAAAGTCCGCGAAAGTTCGGCGGGGCGGTCTCGCCGAGCGTGGAGTTCAGCCAATCGTTGAGTGACATTCCGGCGCGACGCGCAGCAGCTTCGGCCCGCTCCCGGACGGATGGATCGATGCCGTCAACACTCCACGATACGCGCGAATTCATGACTCTGTCCGGTTCCGACTCCGGCGCCCCACCCGGCGCCTCCAGTCTTCCCTCGCGTGCCGGTTGCAAAGACAATCGGATTTGGCGCGGGTCGTCTGCCTCGAAAACCGACTTTTGTCTGTTACGGTAAATAACGGGTTAAGGAACCCGTTGACGGTGTCTTAAAGTTGGGCGGCGGGGTGCGGGTGGCTTGCACACAAGCCCGGCCATGACGAAGCAGAGACACCTCAGCCCTTGCCCTCGCGCTTGCCGTCCTCCAGCGCCACCACGGTGCCGCTTGCGCTCATCGCCGACAGGGCCTCGAGCGCCTCTTCGCAGAAATCGGCCACCATCTGCTCGTGCCGGGCGCCGAGTTGAAGCAGCAGCAGGTTACCGAGGTCGAGCACGCCAGAGGCTGCCCCTTCCGGAAAGCGCTTCTTCAGGATGCGCTCGTAGTTCTCGTGGCGATCGCGGTGGTGCTCGAGCCGGGCCATCAGGTCGGTGCGCATGGGCTCGAGGCCGATACTGTCCAGCGCATGCAGCCGCACCAGGAGGTCGTCCTTGATGGAGGGGGGCGTGCTTGGCCGCGCGGCCCAGTGCCGCAGCGCTGTTCGGCCCTCCGGAGTCAGCGTATAGATCAGCTTATTGGGCTTGCCTGTCTGCACGACCTCGCGGCCCTGGATGTAGCCGCGGTCGCGCAGCTTGGAGAGCTCGCGGTAGATCTGCTGGTGGTCGGCCTTCCAGAAGAAGCCGATCGAGGAATCAAATGTCTTGGCGAGCTCGTAGCCCGTCATCGGACGTTCCGTCAGGCATGCGAGGATTGCGTCGCCTAAAGCCATGACCCGGTCCTCCTGTTCTCGACCTTAACCAATTGGCTTGACTTTATGCGCATCGGCGCATATGCGTCAATGTGCATATGAGGCGACCCAAAAACGAGGGCAAACACCGCCCCGAAAACCTCAATGGAATCAACCTTCGCGCTACTGTGCATGGGGTTGTTTTCGCGTTTTTTGCCGAAGCCTTAGTTGCTTTGCCTTTAGGGAGGCACCTGAATGACCGGCCTCGATTCCTGGTACGGCTACATGAAGTCGCATGACCGGGCAGCGCTCTGGGACCTGCTCCATCCCGACGCCGTTTTCGAAAGCCCCGTCGTGCACGCGCCGCAGCGCGGACGCGACATCACCTTCAAATATCTGGCCAGCGCCGAGAAGGTGCTTGGCGGTCCCGGCTTCACTTATGTCGGCGAATGGAAGAGTGAGAGCGGCGCCGTGCTCGAATTCAAGACCATGATCGACGGCATCGAGATCAATGGCGTCGACATCATCAGTTTCGACGGCGAGGGCCGCATCACGCATTTCAAGGTGATGGTGCGGCCGCTCAAGGCCATCAACATGCTGCATCGCCTGATGGCGGAGCAGTTGGCCGCCGCCCAATCCTAAACCAGCATCATCACTTCAAGGCAAATCACTTCAAGGCCTGCCGGGAGACCACCATGCCGATCTACAAAGCCCCCGTCGAAGACGTGAACTTCCTGCTCAACGACGTCTTCCAGATCGACCGTTACGACAATCTGGCCGGCTTCTCCGATGCGTCGAGCGACGTGCGTGAAGCCATTCTCGGCGAAGCTGCCAAGCTCGCCGAAGAGGTGCTGCAGCCGCTCAACCGCGTGGGCGATCTCGAGGGCTGCAAGCGCGCCGATGACGGCAGCGTCACCACGCCCAAGGGATTCAAGGAGGCGTTCAAGCAGGTCGCCGAGGGCGGCTGGCTCGGCCTGTCGGCACCGACCGAGTTCGGCGGCCAGGGCCTGCCGGTGACGCTCTCCCAGGCCGTCAACGAATTCCAGATCTCCGCCAACATGGCGTTCTCGATGTATGGCGGCCTCACCATGGGCGCGACCGCAGCGCTGATCGTCCACGGCACGCCGGAGCAGAAGCAGACCTACGTGCCGAAGATGGTGGCGGGCGAGTGGACCGGCACCATGAACCTGACCGAGCCGCATTGCGGCACCGACCTCGGCATGCTCCGCACCAAGGCGGTGCGGCAGGCCGACGGCAGCTTCAAGATCACGGGCACCAAGATCTTCATTTCGGCCGGCGAACACGACCTCGCCCCCAACATCATCCACCTCGTGCTCGCCCGCGTCGAGGGCGCGCCCGCCGGCATCAAGGGCGTGTCGCTGTTCGTGGTGCCGAAATTCATGGTCAATGCCGATGGTTCGGTGGGGCAGCGCAACGGCGTGGTCTGCGGCTCGATCGAGCACAAGATGGGCATCCACGGCAATTCCACCTGCGTGATGAACTACGACAACGCCACCGGCTGGCTGATCGGCGAAGAGAACAAGGGCATGCAGGGCATGTTCGTGATGATGAACGAGGCCCGCCTCGGCGTCGCCGTGCAGGGTCTCGCGCAGTCGGAAGTCGCCTATCAGAACGCGGTCGCCTATGCCCGGGATCGCATCCAGGGCCGTTCGCTCACGGGTGCCAAGGCGCCGGACAAGCCGGCCGATCCGATCATCGTCCATCCCGACGTGCGTCGCACGCTGCTGTCGATCCGCTCCTTCAACGAGGCTGCGCGCGCCTTCGTGATGTGGACCGCGCTGAAGAGCGACGTCGCCCATCGCTCCGAGGATCCCAAGGACCGCCAGGCCGCCGACGATCACATGGGCCTGATGACGCCGGTGCTGAAGGGCTTCCTCACCGACTACGGCTTCGCCAATGCGGTGCAGGCGCAGCAGATGTATGGCGGCCACGGCTACATCGCCGAGCAGGGCATGGAGCAGTTCGTGCGCGATGCCCGCATCGCCATGATCTACGAAGGCGCCAACGGCATCCAGGCGCTCGACCTCGTCGGCCGCAAGCTGCCGCGCGACGGCGGCCGCGCCATCATGGCGTTCTTCGGCGAGGTCATGGCCTTCGCCAAGGAGAACGGCGGCGACGAGGCGATGAAGCCCTACGTTACCCCGCTCTCGGCTTCGCTCGGCCATCTCCAGCAGGCCACCACCTGGCTGATGCAGAACGCGATGGCCAAGCCCGACAATGCCGGCGCCGCCGCGACCGATTACCTGAATCTCTTCGGCTTCGTCGCGCTCGGCTACATGTGGGCGAAGATGGCGAAGGTGACGCAAGCCAAGATTGCCGAGAGCGGGGCGACTCCCTATCTCTCGACCAAGCTCGTCACCGGCCGCTTCTTCATGGAGCGGATGCTGCCGGAGACCGCCGCCAATCTCGCGCGCATCCAGGCCGGCTGCGCCACCATTATGGAACTGCCGGCGGAAGCGTTCTGAAGCCGCTTTCGCTGCGACCCGATCAAGACCAGAAGATCATCACATCAGGAGGGCGTCATGCCTGAGGCATTCATCTACGACCACGTCCGCACCCCGCGCGGCCGCGGCAAGGCGGACGGCGCGCTGCACGAAGTCACCGCGCTCGCGCTCGCGACCGTGCCGCTCAAGGCGCTCAAGGACCGCAACAACCTGCCGGAAGATTCCGTCGATGACGTCATTCTCGGCGTGGTCGATCCCGTCGGCGAAGCCGGCTCCGACATTGCGCGCTTCGCCGCGCTGAAGGCGGGCCTCGGCGAAGCGGTACCGGGCGTGCAGATCAGCCGCTTCTGCGCCTCCGGCCTCGATGCCGTGAATTTTGCCGCAGCCCAGGTGATGAGCGGCCAGCACGAGCTCGTGATCGGCGGCGGCGCCGAATCGATGAGCCGCGTCGGCATCGGTGCTTCCGGCGGCGCTTGGCCGATGGACCCGTCGATGGCAGTGCCGGCCTATTTCATGCCGCAGGGTGTCTCGGCCGATCTGATCGCGACCAAATACGGCTTCTCGCGTGACGACGTCGATGCCTATGCGGTGCAGAGCCAACAGCGTGCGGCGAAGTCCTGGGATGAAGGCCGCTTCGACAAGTCGGTCGTCCCGGTGAAGGACATCAACGGCCTCACCATCCTCGCCAAGGACGAGCATATGCGTCCGTCGACGACGATGCAGTCGCTGGCGCAGCTGCAGCCGGCGTTCACGATGATGGCACAGATGGGCGGCTTCGACGGCGTCGCGGTGCAGTCGCATCCGGAAATCGAACGCGTCAATTACGTGCACCACGCCGGCAATTCGTCGGGCATCGTCGATGGTGCCGGCGCGGTCCTGCTCGGCAGCAAGGAAGCCGGCGGCAAGTACGGCCTGAAGCCGCGCGCGAGGATCCGCGCGTTCGCCAATATCGGGTCCGAGCCGGCGATGATGCTGACCGGTCCGGTCGACGTCACCGAAAAGCTGTTCGCGCGCTCCGGCATGAAGAAGTCGGACATTGACCTGTTCGAGCTCAACGAGGCTTTCGCCTCCGTCGTGCTGCGCTACATCCAGGCCTTCGACATCGACAACGCCAAGATCAACGTCAATGGCGGCGCGATCGCGCTCGGCCATCCGCTCGGCGCGACCGGTGCCATGATCCTCGGGACCGTGCTCGACGAGCTCGAGCGCACCAACAAGGCGACCGCACTGGTGACGCTGTGCATCGGCGGCGGCATGGGCACCGCGACCATCATCGAACGCGTCTAAGGGTAGGGAGCAACCAGCATGGCTTACAAGAATTTCAAGGTTGAGACCGATTCCGACGGCATCGCACTGGTCACCTGGGATATCCCGGGCCGTTCGATGAACGTGCTCGACGAGACCTCGACCAACGAGCTCGACGCGATCGTCAAGGCGACCACGGCCGACGCCGCGGTGAAGGGTGTCGTCATCACCTCCGCCAAGGAAGCGTTCTGCGCGGGTGCCGATCTTTCCATGCTCGAAGGCATGAACCAGGCCTACGCAAAGGTCTTCAAGGAGCAGGGCGAGACCGCGGCGAACCAGATGCTGTTCGAGCAGAGCCGGCGCTTCTCGCAGGTGCTGCGCTCCATCGAGACCTCCGGCAAGCCGTGGGCGGCGGCGATCAACGGCCTCGCGCTCGGCGGCGGTTTCGAGATCACGCTGTGCTGCCACTATCGCGTGGCGGCGGAGAATCCCAAGACCCGCCTCGGCCTGCCCGAGGTCAAGGTTGGCCTGTTCCCGGGCGCCGGCGGCACGCAGCGCGTGCCGCGCCTGGTGCCGCCGCAGGACGCGATGACGATCCTGCTCAAGGGCGATCCGGTCACGATCGAGAAAGCCAAGGCGCTGAATCTGATTCACGCCGTCGTTCCCGCCGCCGATCTCATCAAGGCGGCAAAGGACTGGATCAAGGGCGGCGGCAAGGCCGTCGCGCCCTGGGACGAGAAGGGATTCAAGCTGCCGGGCGGCCCGGTGTTCTCCAAGGCCGGCATGATGATGTTCCCCGCCGGCAACGCGATCTATCGCCGCGAGACCTACGACAATTATCCGGCCGCACGCGCGATCATGAGCTGCGTCTATGAGGGCCTGCAGCTGCCGATCGACGCCGCATTGCGCGTGGAATCGCGCTACTTCACCTCGGTGCTGCGCTCGAAGGAAGCGGCGGCGATGATCCGCAGCCTGTTCCTGTCGATGCAGGAATTGAACAAGGGTGCGCGCCGTCCGAAGGATGTGCCGCCGACCAAGGTAAAGAAGATCGCCGTGATCGGCGCCGGCTTCATGGGTGCGAGCGTCGGCTATGTCTCGGCCCGTGCCGGCCTCGACGTCGTCCTGATCGATCGCGACCAGGAGAGCGCCGACAAGGGCAAGGCGCATGCGCAAAAGGTGATCGAGGAGCAGATCAAGAAGGGCCGCGCCAAGCCCGGCGACGCAGAAGCCCTGCTCGCGCGCATCACGCCGACCGCGGACTATTCCGCATTGAAGGACGTCGATCTCGTCATCGAAGCCGTGTTCGAGGACCGCAAGGTCAAGGCCGATACCTTTGCCAAGGCGCAAGAGCATATGAAGCCGGACGTTATCTTCGCGTCCAACACCTCGACGCTTCCGATCACCTCGCTGGCGGAATCCTTCAAGGACCAGGGCAGGTTTGTCGGCATCCACTTCTTCTCGCCCGTCGAGAAGATGATGCTGGTCGAGATCATCCAGGGCAAGAACACCGGCGATCTCGCGGTCGCGACCGCGCTCGATTACGTCCGGCAGATCGGCAAGACGCCGATCGTCGTCAACGACTCCAGAGGCTTCTTCGCCAATCGCTGCGTCGGCCGCTACGTCGCCGAAGGCAACGAGATGTTCCTCGAAGGCGTGCCGCCGGCGATGATCGAGAACTGCGCCAAGATGGCCGGCATGCCGGTCGGCCCGCTCTCGCTGTCGGACGAGGTCGCGCTCGACCTCGGGCTCAGGATCATGAAGGCGACGGAAGCCGACCTCGGCCCCAACGCCATCAATCCCGATCAGAAGAAGCTGATGGTCGAGCTGGTCGAGAAGCAGGGCCGTCTGGGCCGCAAGAACAGCAAGGGGTTTTACGACTACCCCGAGAAGGGCAAGGGTCAGAAGAGCCTGTGGCCGGGCTTGTCCGCGCTGCAGCCCAAGCAGCTCGACCCAGATACGCTCGACGTCGAGGAGCTGAAGCAGCGCTTCCTGGTGGTGCAGGCGGTGGAAGCCGCGCGCACGGTGGAGGACCACGTCATCACCGATCCGCGCGAGGCGGATGTCGGCTCGATCCTCGGCTTCGGCTTCGCGCCGTTCACCGGTGGCACGCTGTCCTACATCGACTTCATGGGTCCCAAGAAGTTCGTCGAGCTTTGCCACAAGCTGGAAGCGAAATACGGCTCGCGCTTCACCCCGCCGAAGCTCCTCGAGGAGATGGCTGCGAAGGGAGAAACCTTCTACGGCCGCTTCGCGCCGAAGAAGGCGGCCGCGTGATTTAGCCGGGATGAAAAATACGAAAGGCCGGATCTCCATCCGGCCTTTCGCATGTGCGCTCAGGCAGCCTGAATCAGCCCTTCCTTCTTCATCGCTTCCTGCACCTGCGGCCGCGCCGCGACGCGGGTCTTGTACGCGGCAAGGTTCGGCATCGCCGAGAGGTCGAACTTCATCCGGTCGCCCCAGGTCAGCATCGTGAAGAGATAGCCGTCGGCCACCGTGAACTGCTTGCCCATGAGGTAGTCGCGGCCGGCGAGCTGGCTATCGATGTATTTCAGCTTGCCCATGACGCGGTCCTTGAAGAAGGCCTTGGCCTCGTCGTTCAGCGCCGGCGCGAACATCGGGCCGAAGCTCTTGTGGACCTCCGAGGTGAGGAAGTTCAGCCATTCGAGCAGCTTGTAGCGCTCGGCGCTGCCGTGGGCCGGCGCCAGCGCCTTGGCAGAGGCCTGATCGGCGATCATCTGGACAATCACCGGGCCTTCGGTCACGATCTCTCCGCTATCGAGGCCCAGCGCAGGGACCTGGCCCTTGGGGTTCAGCTTCAGATAATCCTCACCGTTTTCGAGCTTCTTGGCCCGGATATCGACCTTGACCAGTTCATAGGGCAGGCCGGCCTCCAGGAGCGCGATATGGGGGGATAGCGAGCAGGCACCGGGCGAATAGTACAATTTCATGGAATTTCCTCCTCTTGTTGCTTGGCTCAGGCGAAAGAACGACTACATGCATCTGCTTGAAATAGTCAAGATTGATGCAGGTGCATCGAATAGGGTAAGAGACGGGCGACGAGCTTGAGCGGGACCATGAAACGCAAACCATCGACCGAGGCGACTTCCGCCTGGATCCGCTTGATGCGGGTGCAGAGCCGCGTGCTCAATTGCGTCGAGCAGGACCTGAAGAAGGCCGGCTTCCCGCCGTTGGCATGGTATGACGCGCTGCTCGAACTGTCACGGGCGCCCTCGGGCGAGCTCCGGCCGGTCGAACTCGAACGGCAGATGCTGATCCCGCAATATTCGACATCGCGGCTGATCGACCGTCTGGTCGACGAAGGCCTCGCCTCGCGGCGTGAATGCAAGATCGACAAGCGCGGCCAATTCGTGGAGATCACGGAAGCCGGCCGCGAATTGCAGAAGCGGATGTGGGGCGCCTATTCGGCCGCGATCGAGAAATATGTCGGTTCGAAACTGTCCGATGCGGATGCCGTGAAGCTCAGCGGTCTGCTCGACCGTCTCGGCTGCTCGTGCGGCGAGATGAAACTGCCGCCTGCCCACGTCAACGAAACCACGCCGTCGCGATGAGCGCGCGGCACACCAACTCGTCCGTGCAGCCGGTGGCTGCGCGGACCATCCCTGTCACCCACGCGCGTTCGATCGAAGCGCTTTTGATTAGAGTCTGATATGGCGCGAGACCAGATCGATATGACGCCGTTGCAATCGCGTGACGAGCTCGTCAAGTGGTTCGAGGAAGGCTGCAAGGACCCGTCCGAATTCCGCATGGGCACCGAGCATGAGAAGACGCCGTTCACGCTCGAAGGCCACCGCCCGGTGCCCTACGAAGGCCCGCGCGGTATCGGCGCGCTGCTCGAAGGCATGAAACTCCTGCTCGGCTGGGAGCCGATCATGGAGAAGGGTAACATCATCGGCCTCTACGACGTCACCGGCGGCGGCGCGATTTCGCTGGAGCCCGGCGGGCAGTTCGAGCTTTCGGGCGCCCCGGTCGAGAACGTGCACCAGACCCAGAGTGAGCTGATGGCGCATCTGGCGCAGGTGCGCGAGATCGCGACGCCGCTCGGCATCGGCTTTCTCGGGCTCGGCATGACGCCGTCCTGGTCGCGCGCCGACATCCCGGTGATGCCCAAGGGCCGCTACAAGATCATGACCAATTACATGCCGAAGGTCGGCCAGTACGGCCTCGACATGATGTACCGGACCTGCACGGTCCAGACCAATCTCGACTTCTCCTCCGAAGCCGACATGGTCAAGAAGCTGCGTGTCTCGCTCGCGCTCCAGCCAGCCGCAACCGCCTTGTTCGCCAACTCGCCGTTTACCGAGGGCAAGCCGAATGGCTTCCTCTCCTTCCGGTCCGAGATCTGGCGCGACACCGACAACGCGCGTGCCGGCATGATGCCTTGGGCATTCGAGGATGGCATGGGCTTCGAGCGCTATGTCGACTACGCGCTCGACGTGCCCATGTATTTCGTCAAACGCGACGAGGACTACATCGACGTCTCGGGCTCCTCGTTCCGCGCCTTCTTCGATGGCCGCAACAACAATTTGCCCGGGGAACGTCCGACGTTGTCGGATTGGGCCAACCATCTTTCGACGATTTTCCCGGAGGTGCGGCTCAAGCGCTATCTCGAGATGCGCGGCTCTGATGGTGGCCCATGGGGCCGACTGCCGGCGCTATCGGCGTTCTGGGCCGGGCTGCTCTACGACGATGTGTCGCTGGATGCCGCCTGGGACCTGGTAAAGCAGTGGAACGCGCATGAGCGTCAGGCCCTGCGCGACGACGTGCCGCGCTTCGGCTTCAAGTCGCGGATCAAGGACCGCTATCTGTTCGAGATCGCCAAGGAGTGCCTCGCTTTGGCACATGCCGGCTTGCGCCGGCGCGGCCGGATCGACCAGCTCGGCCGCGACGAGACCAGGCATCTGGAGCCGCTTGACCGCATCATCGATTCCGGCCGCACGCCAGCTGAGGAGATGCTCGACAAGTTCAAGGGCCCGTGGAACGGCTCGGTGGAACCGGCGTACGCGGAATACGCGTTCTAGACCAAGGTCCCAACGGTCGGGACTCGAGCCGTTCATCGCCCGTACAGGTTTGCGGCGATCAAATGGCCGGCTGAAAAACCCGAGCGTCGTCAATAACTCGAAAGCTGTTCCGATGGGGAAGGGCCGCCTGGCCGTCATGGCAAGCGTCGTGGCCTGCGCCGCGCTGCTTTCGCTCGCGTTTGCGAGCTGGCCTGCGCGCGCCCAGACGGCGTTCGATCGGCCAGGCGGAGACTATTTCAGCACCCCCGTCACGTCGGGCGATCCCGAGGATTGCGCACTGCTGTGCGAGCGCGACCGCCGTTGCCGCTCGTGGAGCTTCAGCTATCCTGACGTCGAAGGCGGCTCGGCGGTGTGCTGGCTGAAGAACACGGTGCCTGCGCGCGTGCCGGGAAGCTGCTGCATCTCCGGTGTGCGCGGTGCCGGCGTGATCGAGCCGCGTGTCGAAGGCGTGGAGACCTCGATCGACCGCCCCGGCGGCGATTTGCGCAATTTCGAGATGAAGGACGGCGAAGGCGAAGAAGCCTGCAAGGCCGCCTGCACCGCCGACAACAAATGCCGCGCCTTCACCTATGCCCGCCCCGGCTACACCGGACGCGAAGCGCGCTGCTTCCTGAAAAAGGAAATCAAGCCGCCGCGGCGGAAGGCAGGGTTCACGTCGGGCGTGGTGCGGTAGCATGCAGCTCTCACCGCCGTCATTGCGAGCGTAGCGAAGCAATCCAAAATTGCTTCCGCGGCGGCAGTCTGGGTTGCTTCGTCGCTTCGCTCCTCGCAATGACGAGGAGGGTAAAGCGACACCTCACTCGGCCGCGATCACCGTGATCTCGGGCCACAGCGTCTTCCAGCGTGCCGCCTTCGCCGCGTAATTGGCGGCGGAAAAATTCGGCGCCCGATTGGGTCGCACGATCAGCTTCGCGACGTCGTCGAACCCGTGCGGCGCGTAGACGTCGAAATCCCCGCCGGCAGGGCGGATGCCCACCTGCGTATTCTCCGTGAGGAAGCGGTCGATACCGTCGGTCGCGCGCATCAAGGGCGGATAGGGCAGACCGTGCTTGCCGGGATACCAAACGTGCACGCGCGCCTGGTTGCGGATTTCGACCTTGGCGCCGAGATGCGCGAGCGGCGCGTGCAGCTTGCGGATCACCGCGTCTTCCGCCTCCCATGCGGTGTCGGAATCGAAATAGAACACGTCATAATCGACGATGCCGTGATCGATCGGGCGGCCCGTGAGCACGTTCCACACCGTCTGCACCAGGCAACCCGCGACGAGCCACGCATCCGGCACTGCGAGACGATGGATTTCATTGAGGATCGCTGCGTTGAACGGATTTCGCAGGGCGAGAGCCAGAAATTCGTCGCGGATCATTACTGTTGCGCTCCCTCTCCCGCGTGCGGGAGAGGAGTGAAGACATTCCGGCCTTCAATGCACGGCGGTGAAAAACCGTGCCATGCGAAATCCGGACAGCCAGGTCCACACCGGCTGGCCCCGGATGCCGAGATCCCAGGATCCGAGCACGGCATCCGCGCGGCCGACCAGATTGTCGATCGGCAGCATGCCGACGCCGCCGGAGCGCAAGGGCACGCGGCTGTCGGCGGAGTTGTCGCGGTTGTCGCCGAGCACGAAGAGATGGCCAGCCGGCACCGTCACTTCCTGCGTATTGTCGAGCGGACCGTTGTCGCGCATCTTGAAGATCAAATGCGAGACGCCGTTCGGCAGTGTCTCGACATAGCGATAGGCGGGTTCGCTGCCGCCATTGTCGTCCTCGGCGGCGCCAACGCCGTCCGGCTTCAGCTCGGCGGGGCGGTCGTTGACGAAGAGCTGGCCCTGGCGCAGCTGGATGCGGTCGCCGGGCAGACCCACGACGCGCTTGACCCAGGCCTGCGAGCGGTCGCCGGGCCAGCGGAAGACCACGACGTCGCCCTGCTTCGGTGTCTCCGCGAACACGCGGCCGCTCTCGGGCAGGTTGATCTGGATCGGCAGCGACGAGGTGCCGTAGCCGTAGGGGAATTTCGAGGCGATCAAGGCGTCGCCGATCAACAGCGTCGGCTCCATCGAGCCCGACGGCACGTAGAACGGCTCGGCCAGCGCGCCCTTGGCGATGAACACCGCGGCGACGATGCCGGCGAGCTGCACGAGGTGGCCTGCCCAGCCGCTGCTCTTCCGCTTGGTGGTGACAGTTATCTTCTCGACACTCATCCGCCTGTTCCACCCACCGTAATGCGTTCCATCAACAGCGACGGCTGGCCGACGCCGACCGGCACGCCCTGACCGTTCTTGCCGCAGGTGCCGATGCCGGTATCGAGCGCGAGGTCGTTGCCGATCATGCGGATGCGATGCAGGTCGGTCGGCCCGTTGCCGATCAGCATGGCGCCCTTCAAGGGCGCACCGATCTTGCCGTTCTCGATCTTGTAGGCCTCGGTGCACTGAAACACGTATTTGCCCGAGGTGATGTCGACCTGGCCGCCGCCGAAATTCGCGGCGAAGACGCCGTTCTTCACCGAAGCGAGGATCTCGGCCGGATCGCGGTCGCCCGCGAGCATGTAGGTGTTGGTCATGCGCGGCATCGGCACATGGGCATAGCCCTGGCGGCGGCCGTTGCCGGTCGGCTTCATGTTCATCAGCCGCGCGTTCTGGCGGTCCTGCATGTAGCCGACCAGGACGCCGTCCTCGATCAGCACGGTGCGGTTGGTCGGCGTGCCCTCGTCGTCGATCGACAGCGAGCCGCGGCGCGAGGCAATGGTGCCGTCGTCGACCACGGTGACGCCCTTGGCCGCGACCTGCTGGCCCATCAGGCCGGCAAACGCAGACGTCTTCTTGCGGTTGAAGTCGCCTTCGAGGCCATGGCCGACCGCCTCATGCAGCATTACGCCGGGCCAGCCGGCCCCGAGCACGACGTCCATCTCGCCGGCGGGGGCGGGAACCGATTCCAGATTGACCAGGGCCTCGCGCAGCGCGCCATCGGCGGCGTCGCGCCAATTCTTGCTTTCGATGAATTCGGCGTAGCCGGCGCGGCCGCCATAGCCCTTGCTGCCGCTCTCCTGGCGGTCGCCCTGACCGGCGACGACGGAGACGTTGACGCGCACGAGCGGGCGGATGTCGCGATAGCTCTCGCCGTCGGGCCGCAGGATCTCGACCACCTGCCAGGTCGCGCCCAGGCTGACGCTGACCTGCCGCACCCGCGGATCCTTGTCGCGCAGATAGGCGTCGATCTCGGCGAGCAGCTTGACCTTGGTCTCGAAGCCGGGGGCATCGAGCGGATTGTCGTCACTATAAAGCCGCACGTTGGTATGCGCTGGAGGCGCGGCGAAGCTGCCGGAATAACCACCGCGCACCGCCGCGACCGCGTCCGCAGCGCGAATCAGCGCCGGCAGCGACACGTCGGAGGAATGCGCATAGCCGACGGCGTCGTCCTTGACGGCGCGCAGGCCAAAACCCTGCGAGGTGTCGTAGGTCGCCTGCTTCAGCCGTCCATTGTCGAACATCAGCGCTTCGGTCTGGCTGTATTCCAGGAACAATTCGCCGTCGTCGGCACCGGCAAGCCCGCGCGCGAGCTCGTTGCGAACCTGGTCGCGGTCGAGATTGGCGCGGTCGAGCAGGGAGGTTGTGGCAGGGTTGGTCATGCGTCCGTCCATTATCGGGGGATGTGAGGCAAGATAATGGTTTCCCGGCAGTTCCGCGAGGGCGCCAAGTCTCACATTACGGAAACAATAGGATTCGCGGGTCTAACCGCCCTTCACCCCTACGGCAGCTTGTCGTATCCCTCGCCGAGCCCGTTCAGGCTGAGCGGGAAGCCGATGCCTTCTTCCGGGGTCTCGAAGATGATGAAGGTCGCGGTCTTGGCGGTGCGGAGCTGGCCGAGCAGCTTGTCGTCCATGACGACCTCGGCGACGCAGCCATTGGGCAGGCAGCGGACAAAGCCGGCACGGCCGACGTCCTGGTTGTCGAGCTTGAGGCCGAGGCCGGAGGGCAGGAGAACGCCGAGAGGGGCGACAACCCGCATCAGGCGGCTCTTCTGGTCGGCGGTCTTGAGAACGATCACGGTCAGGCCGGCGTTGGAGCGGTCTTCGGCCACCACACTCTGGATCAGGGCGCATTGCTCGGACTGGGCGCCCGGGGGGGTGTCGCAGCGGATCTGCCAGTCGCCATGGACGGAGCGCACCGCGCCCTGCGCATGGGCGAGGCCCGGAAGCGCCAGGACGATGGCCGCCGCCAGCAGGGCAATCAGCATCGTGAGGCTGCCAGCCTGGCTTTTAGCTCGCCTTGCCATGGATCTCGAAAACCCCATCGGGTCGGTCCCTCTGCTCGCCTGGGTCGCTCGCGCCGGGCGGACTGATACGGGAATGACGGCGTCTTGAAGGCGATTCGCAAGCAAATTCCACGCCGCCACGGCCGCCGTCGCCCGCACGAATCAGGTTCCTGTGCGGCTGTCTGCCAGTGCCTACCGCGGGCAATTCCGCTGTCAAGCCGCAGCATCCCGGGAAATGGTAATTTTGTCTGATGTTACTAGGAAATATCTTGCGGGTGATGGCTGACAGACGAGGCTCAAGACTGCATTGCGATAGATCAAGAATTATGGTTTGAGAGGCTTGATTTCGGCGTTCTAGCGATCTGGCCCCAATTCCTCTTAGAGGTATTCTTGCGCGGCGGTTTGTCAGACGGGGGGATCGAATAAAGCGTTTCCCGAAAATAGGGGAATGCACTTGGGGTGATTTCGTTAGGGGAGCGCGAACGGCATGAAGATGTCGATGGGCCCGGTGGGCCGGCACTTGCTGGGATTGGCCGTGGCGGGTCTGACGCTGGCGACGGGCGGCGCGGCATTTGCCGAGCTCGGGCAACCGGCTGCGTGGGAGTGGACGCTTCAGCAGTCCGCGTCCCCGGTGATGGACAACATCGTCTGGTTCCACAATTTCCTGTTCGTGCTGATCACGCTGATCACGCTGTTCGTTCTGGCGCTGCTCGTGATCGTGGTCGTGAAGTTCAACGCGAGAGCCAATCCGGTGCCGTCGCGGACCACGCACAACACGCTGATCGAGGTGGCGTGGACGCTCGTTCCGGTGCTGATTCTGGTCGGTATCTCGGTGCCGTCGTTCCGCCTCCTGTTCCTCGAGCTCGACGTGCCGAAAGCGGATCTGACCATCAAGGCGACCGGCAAGCAGTGGTACTGGTCCTACGCCTATCCGGATAACGGCAAGTTCGAGTTCGACTCGCTGATGGCCCAGGACAAGCAGCCCCGTCTGCTCGGCGTCGACAACGAGATGGTGGTGCCCGTCAACAAGGTGGTCCGGGTTCAGGTGACCGGGGCCGACGTGATTCATGCCTTTGCTCTGCCGGCCTTCGGCGTCAAGATCGACGCCATTCCGGGTCGGCTCAACGAGACCTGGTTCAAGGCCACCAAGACCGGCATGTTCTACGGCCAGTGCTCGGAATTGTGCGGCAAGGACCACGCCTTCATGCCGATCGCCATCCGCGTGGTGAGCGACCAGGAGTTCGCCTCCTGGGTCGAGACCGCGAAGAAGAAATACGCGAGCGGCGGCACCAGCACCTACGCCTCCACGGCCGGCCCGACGGAGTAAGCGCCGGGCGAAGGGTTCGAGGAAACTGAAAGCGACATAAGGCGGGACCTCCAGAGGTCCGATCGGGACGCAAGGCAGGATTAGAAAATGGCAACGAGCGCAGCGGCACACGGCGATCACGCGCAAGACCACGGACATGACGAGCACGCCCATCCGACCGGATGGCGGCGCTACGTCTATTCGACCAACCACAAGGACATCGGCACGATGTACCTGATCTTCGCGGTCATCGCCGGCGTCATCGGCGCCGCGATGTCGATCGCGATCCGTGCCGAGCTGATGTATCCGGGCGTGCAGATCTTCCACGAGACGCACACCTACAATGTGTTCGTGACCTCCCATGGTCTGATCATGATCTTCTTCATGGTCATGCCTGCGATGATCGGCGGCTTCGGCAACTGGTTCGTGCCGCTGATGATCGGCGCGCCCGACATGGCGTTCCCGCGCATGAACAACATCTCGTTCTGGCTGCTGCCGGCGTCGTTCGCGCTCCTGCTGATGTCGACCTTCGTCGAGGGCGAGCCGGGCGCCAACGGCGTCGGCGCCGGCTGGACCATGTACGCGCCGCTGTCGAGCTCGGGCCATCCGGGCCCGGCCGTCGACTTCGCGATCCTGTCGCTGCATCTGGCGGGCGCCTCGTCGATCCTCGGCGCTATCAACTTCATCACCACCATCTTCAACATGCGCGCGCCGGGCATGACCCTGCACAAGATGCCGCTGTTCGTGTGGTCGATCCTGGTGACGGTGTTCCTGCTGCTGTTGTCGCTGCCGGTGCTCGCCGGTGCGATCACGATGCTGCTCACTGACCGCAATTTCGGCACGACGTTCTTCAACCCCGAAGGCGGCGGCGATCCCGTGCTGTTCCAGCATCTGTTCTGGTTCTTCGGTCACCCCGAAGTGTACATCCTGATCCTGCCCGCCTTCGGCATGGTCAGCCAGATCGTCTCGACCTTCTCGCGCAAGCCCGTGTTCGGCTATCTCGGCATGGCCTACGCCATGGTCGCGATCGGCGGCATCGGCTTCGTGGTGTGGGCGCACCACATGTACACGGTCGGCATGTCCTCGGCGACGCAGGCCTATTTCGTCGCCGCCACGATGGTCATCGCGGTCCCGACCGGCGTGAAGATCTTCTCGTGGATCGCCACGATGTGGGGCGGCTCGATCGAGTTCCGCGCGCCGATGATCTGGGCGGTGGGGTTCATCTTCCTGTTCACCGTCGGCGGCGTCACTGGCGTGGTGCTGGCGAATGCCGGCGTCGACCGCGTGCTGCAGGAGACCTACTACGTCGTCGCGCACTTCCACTACGTGCTCTCCCTCGGCGCGGTGTTCGGAATCTTCGCCGGCTGGTACTACTGGTTCCCGAAGATGTCGGGCTATATGTACAATGAAGGGCTCGCCAAGGCGCACTTCTGGGTCACCTTCATCGGCGTGAACCTGGTGTTCTTCCCGCAGCACTTCCTCGGTCTGTCGGGCATGCCGCGGCGCTATGTCGATTATCCCGACGCGTTCGCTGGCTGGAACCTGGTCTCGTCGGTCGGCTCCTACATCTCCGGCTTCGGCGTGTTGATCTTCCTCTATTGCGTGATCGACGCCTTCGCGAAGAAGGTGCCGGCTGGCGACAATCCGTGGGGTGCAGGTGCGACCACGCTGGAATGGACGCTGCCCTCGCCGCCGCCCTTCCACCAGTTCGAAGTGCTGCCCCGCGTGCAGTAAGCCAACGCTCGCGGCGCCCGTGACGGGCGCCGCGGCTCGACAAAGAAGCGAGTCAATCTAGTGTCCGTCCTCGACCACAATGCCGTCGACATCAATCCCCGCATCTCCGAAGCGGAGGTTGGCGATTACATCGCGCTCCTGAAGCCGCGGGTGATGTCGCTGGTGATCTTCACCGCGCTGGTCGGAATGGCGATGGCACCCGGGCATTTCCACCCGGTGCTGGCCTTCACCTCGCTGCTCTGCATCGCCGTCGGCGCCGGCGCGTCCGGGGCGCTCAACATGGCGCTCGAAGGCGACATCGACGCCAAGATGTCGCGCACGGCGAACCGGCCGATTCCGCGCGGCCGCATCACCCGTCCCGAGGCGATGACCTTCGGCATGACGCTCGCCTTCTTCTCGGTGATGACGCTCGGCATCCTCGTCAACTGGATCGCGGGCGCGCTGCTCGCCTTCACCATCTTCTTCTACGTCGTGATCTACACGATCGGCCTGAAGCGCTGGACCGCGCAGAACATCGTGATCGGCGGTGCCGCCGGCGCGCTGCCGCCGGTGGTGGCCTGGGCCGCGGTCACAGGCACGGTCGACGTCGAGCCGCTGCTGCTGTTCGCCATCATCTTCTTCTGGACCCCGCCGCACTTCTGGGCGCTGGCGCTGTTCCGCTCCGACGACTACGCGCGCGCCGGCATTCCGATGCTGCCCAACGTCGCCGGTCCCGACGCGACGCGGCTTCAGATCCTGCTCTATACCATCGTGCTGATCGCAGTCGCGGCTGCGCCCTGGGCGCTCGGCTATTTCGACGCCATCTACGGCATCGTCTCGCTGATCCTCGGCGCCGGCATGCTGGCGTTCGCCATCAATGTCTATGTCCGTCGCGAGCGCAGCCAATCGCTGCGGGCGACCCGCAAGCTGTTCGCGTTCTCCATCCTTTATCTGTTTGCGCTGTTTGCGACCTTGCTGGCCGAGGTCGTGTTCCGGGCGCTTGCGCCGATGGTAGGGGGCGCATGATCGCAGGAATGGCCGACAAACCCGAGATAGATGGAATCGTCCTCACCGAGGCGCAGAAGAAGAGCCGTCGTCAGCGCTCGATCGCGATCGCGCTCGCGCTCGGCGTGCTCGTGGTGCTGTTCTTCGCCGTGACCATGGTCAAGGGGCCGGCCGTGCTCGTCCGGCCGATGTAGGAAACATGGATCAGAAGCCGACCATATCGCGGGATCAGAGCCGGACGGCCACCAAAGGCCGCAGGTCTGCCAAGGGGCTTGGCCGCGACGTGGTGGTCGCCTCGATCTGTGGCGGCGTGGTCGCGCTGATGGTCGGCGCCTCCTACGCGGCGGTGCCGTTCTACAACTGGTTCTGCCGCGCCACCGGCTTCAACGGCACGACCCAGGTCGCGACCTCGGCGCCGGCCAGCGGCCCGATCGCACGGAAGATCGCGGTGCGTTTCGATTCCAACGTTGCGCCCGGCCTGCCCTGGAAGTTCGAACCGGAGCAGAGCGAGATCGAGGTCAATATCGGCCAGGTCGTGACCGTCTTTTACACGGTGACCAACCAGGCCGCGCGGACCACTGCAGGCCAGGCCGCCTACAATGTCGCGCCGCTGACGGTCGGATCCTATTTCCAGAAGATCAACTGCTTCTGCTTCACCGAGCAGACCATGGCGCCCGGCGAGAAGCGCGAGATGCCGGTCGTGTTCTACGTCGATCCGTCGATTGCCGACGACCACGAGAACGACGGTCTCAACACGATCACGCTGTCCTACACGTTCTATCCGGTGAAAGATCCGGTGGTGAAGCCGCTCGCGGCCAGCGAAGACGACAAACGCAAGGGAAATCTCTGATCTTCGGGCTCACGCGCCGGGGTTGGAATAAGGGGATAAGTGCCTGACAGGCACGGGATTGAGGAGCGAGACCGCAAATGGCAACGGCGCACACCAAGCATCACGACTACCACCTGGTCGATCCCTCGCCATGGCCCGTCGTCGGCTCCATCTCCGCCTTCATCATGGCGGTCGGCGCGATCACCTGGATGCACCACATGTTCTCGGCTGCGCCGATCATCTTCGGTGTCGGCACCGTCGGTGTGCTCTACACCATGGCGAGCTGGTGGGGCGATGTGATCAGGGAAGCCCAGTACAAGGGTGATCACACCCGCGTGGTGCAGCTGCATCACCGCTACGGCATGATCCTGTTCATCGCCTCGGAGGTGATGTTCTTCGTCGCCTGGTTCTGGGCCTATTTCAACGCGGCGCTCTTCCCGGCCGACGCCGTCCACGCCACCCGCGATGCGGTGTTCGGCTGTGGTCTCGGGACGGCGGCCGGCGCCTGCGCCGTGCCGGGCACCTGGCCGCCGCACGGCATCGAGACCTTCGATCCCTGGCATCTTCCGCTCCTGAACACGCTGATCCTGCTCACCTCCGGCACCACGGTGACCTGGGCCCACCATGCGCTGCTCGAGAACGATCGCCAGGGCCTGAAGTATGGCCTGATCCTCACCGTCGTGCTTGGCGCGCTCTTCACCTGCGTGCAGGCCTATGAGTACAGCCACGCGGCCTTCTCCTTCGGCGGCAACGTCTATGGCGCGACCTTCTTCATGGCGACCGGCTTCCACGGTTTCCATGTGCTGGTCGGCACCATCTTCCTGCTGGTGTGCCTGTTCCGCGCCTATGCCGGCCACTTCACGCCGACCCAGCATCTCGGCTTCGAGTTCGCCGCCTGGTACTGGCACTTCGTCGACGTGGTCTGGCTGTTCCTGTTCCTCTGCATCTATGTCTGGGGACACGGCGCCGAGACCATGGCCCACGGCGCGCACTAAGCGGGCTGACTTCGGATCGAGAAAGGGCGGCCTCCGGGGCCGCCCTTTTGCTTTTTTGCGCGCAGGGGTTTCGGCAGAAACTGTGATAGACCCTGTCATCATGAACGAAGCCGCCGATACGTCCGAGCCGCAAGCCACCGTCCTGCAGAGCGCGCTGCGCGGGCTTGCCTGCAAATGCCCGCGCTGCGGCCAGGGCAAGCTCTATGCGGGCTTCCTGACGCTAGCGCCGTCCTGCGAGCGTTGCGGCCTCGACTATGCCTTCATCGATTCCGGTGACGGTCCGGCGATCTTCATCATCATGCTGGCCGGCGCGATCGTGGTCGGCTGCGCGCTCGTCGTCGAAGTCAAGTACCAGCCGCCGTACTGGCTGCACGCGGTGTTGTGGCTGCCGCTGATTCTCGCGACGACCCTGCTGCCGTTGCGCGCGATGAAGTCGCTGCTGATCGCGCTGCAATTCCACCATAAGGCGGCGCCGGGCCGGCTGGTCGACCGCGCGAAATGAACGAGACCGCGCGCAAGCCCCGCGTGGCCGGCTTCGCGCTGTTCACGCTATTCCTGACCGCGGTCTGTATCGTGCTCGGTGTCTGGCAATTGCAGCGCCGCATCGCCAAGCACGAGCTGATCGCCGCACTGACCGAGCGCCTCGCGGAGGCACCGGTCGCTCTGCCGCCGCCGGCACGATGGGCCGCGCTAAGTCCCGCGCGCGATGAATTCCGCCGCGTCAGCTTTACCGCGACCTACGCGCCCTTGCCCGACGCGATGGTCTATTCCCCCGGCTCCGCCGTGCGCAAGGACGCGTCGGGCCCCGGCACCTGGGCGTTCCTGCCGGCGCGGCTGCCGAGCGGCGAGACGGTGGTGATCGATGCGGGCTTCGTCGAAAACACCATGCAGGATCGCAGCGTCGAGGATCGCGCGGTCAAGAAGCTCGTCACGGGGCAGGAGGTCTCGTTCACCGGTTATCTGCGCTTTCCCGAGGCGCCTGGCTGGCTGACTCCGGCGGAGAACCGCGACAAGCGGCTGTGGTTCGTGCGCGATCACGTGGCGATCGCGAGCGCGCTGGGCTGGGGCGCGGTTGCGCCGTTCTATGTCGACCTTGAGCAGCCGGCGCCCGAGAACGGCATTCCGCGGCCGGGACCGCTCGACGTGCATCTCAAGGACGATCACCTGCAATACGCCATCACCTGGTTCACGCTTGCAGGCGCCGTGCTCATCGCCTTCGCCGTGTGGGCAAGAGGGCGGCGGCGGGGCTGAGCTCCGTAGATCCACCTAGGGAACCCGGTATCGCCCGGGGTTTACCATTCAGCGCACATTCACGAGTGTGGTCCTAAGCCGCCATCGTTTTTTCGCGGCAGACAGGATTGCAGCGTGAGCGATTTCGACCAGATGGGAATTGTCGTCGACTGGGTGGATGCCTGCAGGAAAGGCGACCTCGCGACGCTTCTCGACCTCTATGCGGACGATGCCCAGGTCGAATGCACGTGCAACGGCACACAGCACTATCGCGGCCGGAGCGAGCTCGAAGCCTATTGGCAGCCGCGGCTCAGCGCTTTCTCGTCGGCCGGTTTCGGGCTGGAGGAAATCCATCCTGCGCCCCACGGCATCGATCTCGAATATTCCGTCGCCGGCGCGCTGCGCATTCGCGCCTCGTTTTGCTTCAGCCCGGACGGCAAGATCCGCGCCACGCTGTGCGAACCGGCGCGACAGAGCGCGCAGCTTGGCTGTGCTTGCTAGAGACTCCAGATTCTTGTTTTGACGCGTTTTCTTCACGCGAACCGGTATCCACCTCGCGAAAACGCTAGCCGGTGACCGGCGCCTCGCGCGCCGGTCCGGCGGGAAGGCGGCAGCGCACATAGGTCCGGTCGTCCACGCGCAGCAGTGACAGCGATCCGCTGAGTGCGCGCACGCGCTCATGCATGCCGGTCAGGCCGCGACCGAACAAATTGCCTTCGGGGAAGCCGCCGCCGTCATCGGAAATCTCGATGACAACCGCCTCGCCGGCGAAGGTCGCCTGCACATGGGCATTGCTGGCGCCGGCATGACGCAACACGTTGGTCAGCGCCTCCTGAATCACGCGATAGACGGTTTGAGCCAGCGGCCCGTCGATCGCGTTGAGATCCGGATCGATCGTGTCCGTCAGGTCGAGTGACGGCGCCTGCTTGCGGAAATTCCGGAGCAGCGTCTGCACGGTGGTCTCCAGACCCAATTCCTCGATGTAGAGCGGTCGCAACCGGTCGAGGATGCGGCGGTTGGTCTGCTGGAGCGCCTCGACCGATTGCAACACATCCTGCGCCGAACTGCCGGGATTTCCCGCCGGGGGCGAGGCATCAACCAATGCGATCGTGCCGGCGCGGATGCTGAACAGCAGCGGACCGAGTTCGTCGTGCAGTTCGCGCGCAAGATCGCGCCGCTCGTCGTCCTGGAGCGACACCAGGCGGTGCAGCAGGTCGCGATTGTCCTGGCTCAATTGCGCGAGCGTTTCGGCCAGCGCATTGGCCTCCTCGCAGCTTTGCCGGATTTCCGGCGGTCCTCCGACCGGGATCAGCGTTGCGTAGTCGCCGCGCCGTAGCCGCGTGAGGCCTGCGCCGAGATCTTGCAGCGGGCGCAGGGCCGATCCCGCGAAAACATAGGCAATGGTGCCGGTGAGCACCATCAGCACGGCAACGAGGCTGGTCAGCGCGAGAAAGCCGATCCATTTCTCGAACAGGTCGGCCGACAGGTCCGGCCGGAAGACGAGATCGCCGACACGCTTGTCGCCGATCGTCACCGGAGCTGCCGCCTCCATGTCCGGAATGGTGAGCAGGTCGACAAACCATTGCGGGACGCCATGCGGCTTGCGCGGACCGTCCCTCGCTGAGGACGCGGGACCCATCTCCGCGGCACGGAATTGGATATCAGAGGAGTTGTCCAGAGAATGGACAAAGGCGTCGAGCGTCTGCCGCGGATTGTTCGAGGTGCGCAGGGCGTTGTTGAGCGCGGCGGCAACGGTCTGGATCGAACGCCGCCCCGGCTCGTTCTCGTCCGCCAATTGGTCGGTCGCGAAGATCTGGAGCAGCACGCCGCTCATGATCAGCGCGGCGAGGAAGCTCAGGCCGAGCGGCAGAAACAGTTGGGTTCGGAACGAGAGGCGTTGCCACATTAGGTCAATTCTAACGCGCATCGGTCGGATTTGCTCTTTCCATTTGTTCCCGTCGGTTTATGAGTCAAAAAACTAGAGAGTTACAATGCAAGATACTGCCAAGCCGGCGACCCGCGTCCTGATTGTTGACGACCATCCCGTGGTCCTGTCCGGTTGCCGCACCCTGTTCGCCTCCGACCATTCGATCCGGATCGACGAGGCGACCGACGCCAAATCCGGGCATCGCGCCTATGTCAGCAAGCGGCCCGACGTCACTGTGATCGACATCAGCCTGCCGGACGTCTCCGGCTTTGAACTGATGCGGCGCATTCGCAAGGACGATCCCGACGCCAAGATCATCATGTTCAGCATGAACGACGATCCGGCCTTCGTGGTGCGGGCGGTCGAGCTGGGCGCGCAGGGCTACGTCTCCAAGGGCGACGATCCCCGGATCCTGCTCAAGGCGGTGCGCAAGGTCGTTGCGGGCGACAATTTCATCTCACCGCAGCTCGCGGAAGCCGTGACGTTTTCCGGCGCGGCGATCAAGGCCAATCCCGCCTCGCAGATGACGCCGCGGGAGCTCGAGATTCTCCGCCTGCTGGGGCGAGGCGACAAGATCGTCGAGGTCGCCGAGGCGCTCGGTATCTCTTACAAGACCGTCGCCAACACCACCTCCCTGCTCAAGCAGAAGCTCGGTGCCAAGAACCATTCCGACCTGATCCGGATCGCGGTGGAAATCGGGATGAACTGACGCCCGGGGCGCCGAACCGGCTGCTCCAGGATGCTGCCGGTTCGGCGGGCGGACCGGTCTCGGCGCTCAGCCGGGCAATGCATGGATAGCGCCGACACCATCCGCCGACACAATGAGCGCAGCCGTCGTTCGTTCCTGAACTGTCCGGTCATTCGGGATATAACGGCAATGCGTGACGTACGACCGCTGGCGAATGCTTGTCCGGGCCGAAACCTGTCGGGAAAAACAGGAACATTTTCTCACACAACCCGTTTTGTCCCTTGACGATGTCGTGACAGCCGACGAAAGCTTGCGCGAACAGTTTTTGCGGGTCGGTGACCCCAAGAGGCCAAACCGGTCTGCACACAACGACAGACCTTCCAAGAGAGGGCTGCGGCATTGCCGCAGCCCTTTTTGTTGGCAGCCTTTTCCTTGGATGGCCCCAGCCGCGAAGCGGTTTCCTGATGCCGCAAAACACTTTATGGTGGCTCAAAGCCTCTGGCTGTTAGCAAGTAATTTCGTAAAATCAAAGGCTTGCGGATCGAGCCCAGGCTCGGCCGGCCTTTGGAGGGCAGTTTGACTCGTTATATCTCGACCCGGGGCGAGGCCCCCGAACTCGGCTTCTGCGATGTGATGCTGACCGGGCTCGCCCGCGACGGCGGCCTGTATGTGCCGGCCATCTGGCCGCAACTCTCGACTGACGCCATCGCCGGCTTCTTCGGTCGTCCCTATTGGGAGGTCGCGGTCGAGGTGATCCGCCCCTTCGTCGCCGGCGAGATCTCGGACGCCGAGCTCGGCCGCATGGCGAACGAGGCCTACGCCACTTTCCGCCATCCGGCGGTGGTGCCGCTGCGCCAGATGGCGCCGCACCAGTTCGTGCTGGAGCTGTTCCACGGTCCGACGCTCGCTTTCAAGGACGTGGCGATGCAGCTGATCTCGCGGCTGATGGACCACGTGCTCGCCAAGCGCGGCCAGCGCACCACCATCGTGGTCGCGACCTCGGGCGACACCGGCGGTGCTGCAGTCGACGCGTTCGCAGGGCTCGAGAATGTCGATCTCATCGTGCTGTTCCCGCATGGCCGCATCTCCGAGGTGCAGCGGCGGATGATGACGACGACGGGCGCGGCCAACGTCCATGCGCTCGCCGTTGAGGGCAATTTCGACGATTGCCAGGCCCTCGTGAAGGCAATGTTCAACAACCATCGCTTCCGCGATGCGACGTCGCTGTCGGGCGTCAATTCCATCAATTGGGCGCGGATCGTCGCCCAAGTGGTCTATTATTTCACCTCCGCCGTTGCCGCCGGTGCACCCGCGCGCGCGGTGGACTTCGTCGTGCCGACCGGCAATTTCGGGGACATCTTCGCCGGCTATGTCGCCAAGCGCATGGGTCTTCCGGTGCGGACCCTGGGCATCGCCGCCAACGTCAACGACATCCTGGCGCGCACGCTGAAGACCGGGATCTACGAGGTGCGCGAGGTCCACGCGACGGCGTCGCCGTCGATGGACATCCAGATCTCCTCGAATTTCGAGCGGCTGCTGTTCGAGGCTGGCGGGCGCGATGCTGCCGGCGTGCGCCGTCTGATGGATTCGCTGAAGCAGTCCGGCCGCTTCGTGCTGCCCGATGCGACGCTGGCCGCGATCCGCGAGGGATTCGACGCAGGCCGGGCCGACGAGACCGAGACCGCGGCCGCGATCCGCGCCGCCTGGCGCGAGGCGGGCGAGCTGGTCGATCCCCATACCGCGGTCGCGCTTGCGGTCGCCGACCGCGACACCACGGACAGGACGGTTCCCAGCATCGTGCTGTCCACCGCCCATCCGGCCAAATTCCCCGACGCGGTCGAAGCGGCCTGCGGCCAGCGGCCGCAACTGCCGGCCTGGCTCGATGGCCTGATGACCAAATCCGAACACATGAAGGTGATGAAGAACGACCAGGCCGAGGTCGAGCGGTTCGTGCTGTCGGTCAGCCGCGCCGCGAAACAGGGAGTTGCCGGATGAGCGTCGAGATTTCCAAGCTTGCGTCCGGCCTGACTGTCGTCACCGACAAGATGCCCCATCTCGAGACTGCGGCGCTCGGCGTCTGGGCCGGCGTCGGCGGGCGCGACGAGAAGCCCAACGAGCACGGCATCTCGCATCTCCTGGAACATATGGCGTTCAAGGGCACGACGAAGCGCTCCTCGCGCGAGATCGTCGAGGAGATCGAGGCGGTCGGCGGCGACCTCAACGCCGGCACCTCGACCGAGACCACGTCCTATTATGCGCGGGTGCTGAAGGCCGACGTGCCGCTTGCGCTCGACGTGCTCGCCGACATCCTGGCCAACCCGGCCTTCGAGCCCGACGAGCTTGAGCGCGAGAAGAACGTTATCGTGCAGGAGATCGGCGCGGCGCAAGACACGCCTGACGACGTCGTGTTCGAGCACCTTAACGAGCTCTGCTATCCCGACCAGGCGATGGGCCGCTCGCTGCTCGGCACTGCCAAGACCTTGCGTGCCTTCAGCCGCGACTCGCTGCGCGACTATCTGTCGACCCATTACCGTGGGCCGGACATGGTGGTGGCGGCCGCCGGGGCGGTCGATCACAAGCAGGTGGTCGCCGAGGTCGAGCAGCGCTTTGCCAGTTTTGAGGGGACTGCGGGTCCCAAGCCGCAAGCCGCGCAGTTCGGCAAGGGCGGTACCAAGGTGGTGCATCGCGAACTCGAGCAGGCGCATCTGACGCTGGCGCTGGAGGGCGTGCCGCAGACCGATCTGTCGCTGTTCTCGCTCCAGGTCTTCACCAACATCCTCGGCGGCGGGATGTCGTCGCGGCTGTTCCAGGAGGTGCGTGAGAAGCGCGGCCTCTGTTACTCGATCTACTCGTTCCACGCGCCCTATACCGACACAGGCTTCTTCGGCCTCTACACCGGCACCGATCCGGCCGATGCGCCCGAGATGATGGAGGTCGTGGTCGACATCATGAATGATTCGGTCGAGACCCTGACCGAGGTCGAGATCGCGCGGGCCAAGGCGCAGATGAAGGCGGGGCTGCTGATGGCGCTGGAGAGCTGCTCCTCTCGTGCCGAGCAGCTCGCCCGGCATGTGCTGGCCTATGGCCGGCCCCAGACCGCCGAGGAGCTGGTGGCCCGGATCGACGCCGTCAGCGTCGAATCGACCCGGGATGCGGCGCGTGCACTGCTTTCGCGCAGCCGCCCTGCGGTTGTCGCATTGGGCAGTGGCAGGGGTCTGGACACGGCGGTGTCTTTTGCGGAAGGATTGACCCGGGCACGCGCCAAGGCGCGGCTGCATTAGGAGCCGCGCACGGGTTGATCCGCCCCCGGGAAGCATCACCATGGCCCTCTTTCGCCTGCCATCCAGTGGACCCGCCGCTCTCGCGCCGCGCGGCAACGGCCTGTTGCTACGCGCGCCGCAGATGTCGGACTTCCTGCAATGGGCCCATCTGCGCGAGTCCAGCCGCGATTACCTGACGCCCTGGGAGCCGATCTGGCCGTCGGACGATCTCACGCGCTCCGGCTTCCGCCGTCGCCTGCGCCGCTATTCCGAGGACATCGCCGCAGACCGGTCCTATCCCTTTCTGATCTTCCGGGAGCTCGACGGCGCCATGGTCGGCGGCATCACGCTCGCCAATGTTCGCCGCGGCATCGTCCAGGCCGGCACCATCGGCTATTGGGTTGGGAAGCCCCACGCCCAGCGCGGCTACATGACGGCCGCGCTGCGGGTGCTGCTGCCGACGCTGTTCGGCGAGCTCAATCTGCACCGGGTCGAGGCCGCCTGCATCCCGACCAATGCGCCGTCGATCCGGGTGCTGGAGAAGTGCGGTTTCTCCCGCGAGGGGCTGGCGCGCCGGTATCTCTGCATCAACGGGATCTGGCAGGACCATTTGCTGTTCGGCCTGCTGCACGAGGATTTCCGCGGCTGAGCCCGCTTATCCATGTGACCAAAGTCTGCTTGTTTGCTGCCTTGGGTTCGCCGGTTTTGACGATATAACGGCGCAGCCCGGCCGGTGATCGGCCGTGATGTCGTCATGGAGTTTGGGTGTTGATGGTGCAGGAGCTTCGGTCACCGCGGAATGCGTTGCGGCGGGGGGCAGCGGTCGCGCTGGTGTTGTCAGTTGCGCTCGTCTCCGTCTCGCCAGTCGCGGCGCAGTCGCTGACCGATCGATTCAAGGGCTTGTTCGGCGGCAAGTCGGACGAGCCGGCCCAACCCAAGCCGGCGCCTGCACCGGGACAGCCGGCGGCTGATGATGATCTTGATTGCCCGCAGGTCACGGTGCGTGCAGGAGCCTCCACCTACGCGGTCGGTGCCACCGGCAAACCGGCCGTCGGCAACGAGATCCGCTTCCAGGCCACCATCACCAAGATGGCGCGCGAATGCACCCGCAATGGCGGCGACATCACGGCCCGGATCGGCATCCAGGGCCGCGTCATTGCCGGTCCCGCCGGCGCGCCGGCGAGCGTCGAGGTGCCGCTGCGCGTCGCCGTGGTGCATGGCGGCATCGGCGAGAAGGTGATCGCTTCCAAGGCCTACCGGACCACGGTCGGAATGTCGGAGGGCGGCAGCGTCCCCTTCACCTTCGTGGCCGAGGATCTGGTCTATCCGATGCCTTCGGCCAAGGACGCCGATAGCTACATCTTCTATGTCGGCTTCGATCCGCAGGCGCTGTCACCCGAGCCGAAGGCGCGGGCGAAGAAGAAGTAGCGAATGATTTTGCAAGTGACCGTCATGCCCGGGCTTGTCCCGGGCATCCACGTCCTTCGCTCCGCCTGAATAGAAAGTGGATGGCCGGGACAAGCCCGGCCATGACGTCGAGAAAGCAAACTATCAAACAAAAAAGCCGGCGCTCATCGCGCCGGCTTTTTGATGAGTGAAGGCGAAGCCCCTCAGTTCAGCTTCTGCCTGACTTCGGTAATGCCCTTGGCGAGCAGATCGTCGGCGACCTGGCCCCTGACCGACTGCGACAGGATCGTGGAGGCGGCCTGGACGGCGGCTTCCGCAGCTGCGGCGCGAACATCGGCCACTGCCTGGGCCTCGGCGAGCGCGATCTTGCCCTCCGCGGTCTTGGTGCGGCGAGCGACGAAATCTTCCACCTTGGCCTTGGCCTCGATTGCGATGCGCTCGGCTTCGCTCTTCGCGTTCGCGATGATGTCGGCGGCCTCGCGTTCGGCCGAGGCGGTGCGCGCCTTGTAGTCGGCGAGCACCTTGGCGGCTTCCTGCTTGAGGCGCGTCGCGTCGTCGAGTTCGGCCTTGATGCGATCGGCGCGATGGTCGAGCGCCGTCATGGCCTTCTTGAAGACTCCGAGATAGCCGAACACGACCATCAGGATCACGAAGGCGATGGCGACCCAGGTTTCAGGATCGAAGAACATATCGATTAACCCTTCAAGGACGCATCAACGGCGGCATTGACCAATGCCGCGTCCGGAACCACGCCGGTGAGCTGCTGCACGATGGTGCCTGCCGCATCGGCCGCGATGCCGCGGACGTTGCTCATGGCGGTCGCACGGGTCGAGGCGATGGTCTTCTCCGCCTCGGCGAGCTTGGCCGCCAGTTGCTCTTCCAGCGCCTTGCGCTCGGCGTCCGCCTGCGCATTCGCCTTGTCGCGGGATTCGTTGCCGATGGCCTGCGCGCGCGAGCGCGCCGAAGCAAGCTCGCTTTCATAGGCCTTCAGCGCCGCTTCGGACTGGTCCTTCAGCTTCTGCGCTTCGGCGAGGTCGCCCTCGATCTTGTTCTGACGCGCCTCGATCGCACCGCCGACGCGCGGCAGAGCGAGCTTGGACACGATCACGTAAAGCGCGACGAAGAAGATCGCGAGCGACACCAGCTGTGAAGCATAGGTGCCGCTCTCGAACGGGGGAAAGCCGCCACCGTGACCGCCTTCGGACCCGGTGTGGGCGCCCGCCGCCGGACCTTTTGCGCCGCCATGACTTTCAGCCATGGATTACTCCTGTTGCTGTCATGCGCGTCGCTTCGGTCGAAGCGGCGCGAAAAATCGTCCTCAGAGCGGAACGAACAGCAGCAGCAGCGCGATCAGCAGCGAGAAAATGCCCAGCGCTTCGGTCACGGCGAAGCCGAAGATCAGATTGCCGAACTGGCCCTGAGCGGCCGAGGGGTTGCGAACGGCTGCGGCAAGATAGTTGCCGAAGATCACGCCGACGCCGACGCCTGCGCCGCCCATGCCGATGCATGCGATGCCCGCGCCGATAAGTTTTGCTGCTGCCGGATCCATTTTAGACTCCTTGGAAGAAAGATTGGGTTTTGGGTGGAAATTCCCCGGACCGCTCAGTGTCCCGGATGAATGGCGTCGTTGAGGTAGATGCAGGTCAGGATCGCAAACACATAGGCTTGCAGGAACGCGACCAGAATTTCGAGAGCGTACAGCGCGACCGTGAGCGCCAGCGGCAGCACGCCGCCGACCCAGCCAAGGGCGCCGAGCGAGAAGCCGAGCATGGCGACGAAGCCCGCGAACACCTTCAGCGCGATGTGGCCGGCCAGCATGTTGGCGAATAGACGGACGCTGTGGGAGACCGGCCGCAGGAAGAACGACAGGATCTCGATGAACATCACCAAGGGCAGGATGTAGCCGGGGACGCCGTGGGGCACGAAGATCGAGAAGAATTTCAGGCCGTTCTTGGCAATGCCGTAGATCAGGACCGTGAAGAAGACCAGCAGCGCCAGAGCGGCGGTGACGATCAGATGGCTCGAGATCGTGAAGGTGTAGGGGATGATGCCGACCAGGTTCGAAACGCAGATGAACATGAACAGCGAGAAGATCAGCGGAAAGAACTTCATGCCTTCCGCGCCGGCCGTCGAGCGGATGGTCGAGGCCACGAACTCGTAGGAGATTTCGGCGACCGACTGCAGGCGCCCGGGAACCAGCTGCGTGCCGCTGGCGAGCATCAGGATCGAGATGATCGCGACCGCCACCAGCATGTAGAGCGAGGAATTGGTGAAGGCGATCGTGTGGTTGCCGATATGGCCCAGGGTGAAGAGAGGCTCGATGTTGAACTGGTGGATCGGATCGATTTTCATCAGCGCGGCATCTCTTGGTCTGCCGGGCGATGCCGGCGGGTCTCGGTCTGCCGGTCGGGCCCGGCCCGTACCGGCGCGAGCCGGCACGATCATTCCTCTCCTGGTGTGGATCGCTTAAGAACCACCGCGCCTGTTTTGACCCGCGCCTGCCGTTCTCACCACATTCACCACGCCGGCTACGAAGCCCAGCAGCAGGAACACGATAAATCCGAAAGGCGACGTCGACAGCAAGCGGTCGAACCCCCAGCCAATCCCCGCTCCGACAACGACCCCGGCGACCAACTCGGAGGATAACCGGAAACCAAGCGCCATCGCCGAGGCTCTGGCCGCTCTGTCCTCACCGTCACCTGCGGGTTGCTCGGTCTTGACGTGGCGGCCGCGAAATTCGGACAACCGCTGATCAAGATTTCCGAGCCGATCGGAAAGCGCAGCTTCCTCGGGCGATCTATCGCGATCTCCATTCTCGCCGTGTCCCGTGCCCTGTGTCATGCAACGAAGACCCGAAACGCCGCGGCTGAATGGAAATTACGCCCGCCACCCTCAAAAGCCGCGCGGACCATACTGATGGCCCATAATCAAGTCAAGCCAAGTCACGATTGTGTCCATTCCAGTTATGTGGCTGATTTATTTGACAATATTGGCGCAAGCGGCAGCGCTGCACACAGCGTGACGCCGCACCGCAGCAGGTCTCCGCTTGATCGGCGGACGCAGTCGCCATTTCGCGCGGCTGCCGGGATCAAAGGGGGCGCCGTGATCGTTCATATCAGAGGCGCGTTTTGAGCGGCGGATCGCCTCGCCGGGGTGTAGAATTTGCAAGAAGTGCCACCCTTATGAGTGCCACCTTTATGAGCGCCATCTTTGGACGTGCTACCGGCCCGTCGTGGCGGAGAACGCGATGAGACCAGCGAATTCATCCACAGCATCATGGCTTGCGGCGGCGGCGTTCGCGGCGGTGATGGCGGTCAGCGCCGGCGGCCTCGCCGCGCAATCCGCCCCCGACGGCGAAAACGGCCGCTACAGCATGACCCCCATCCCCGAGGGCGTGCTGCGGCTCGACAGCCGCACCGGCACGGTGTCGACCTGCACCCGCAGCGGCGCCGGCTGGGCCTGCTACGCGGTGCCCGATGAACGTACCGCGCTCGACGCCGAGATCGGCAGGCTCCAGGCCGAAGTCGAGACGCTGAAGGGACGGCTCGCGGCGGGTCCGACCGTCTCGGGCAAGATCGACGAGGCGCTGCCGAAGACCGATCCGCTCAAGAAGGCGGAGCCGCAAGCACGAGAACCAAAGGCCGCCGAGGGCGAGCGCAGGATCGAGATCCCGCTGCCGAGCGACCAGGACGTCGATCGCGTGATGTCGTTCCTGGAAAGGGCCTGGCGCCGGCTGATCGACATGGCCAATCGCGTGCAGAAGGACGTGTCGGGGAAGATTTAGCGCGCGGCGAGATGCCGTAGGGTGGGCAAAGGCGCGACGCGCCGTGCCCACCATCTATCCGACTATGCAGGGCGAATGGTGGGCACGCTTCGCTTTGCTCACCCTACGGCAGATTTCGATCAGGCGAGACTTTCATGACATCAGCCAAATCCATCACGCGCTCGGCGCCATCGTCGGTGCAGGCCACCACCCTCACATCGTCGCTGTTGACCGTGCAGACGCCGGGCCGCGGCTTCACCGATCTCACGGGCGAAGCTGCGAAGTTCGTTGCCGAGGCAGGCGCGCGAGATGGCGCGTTGACGCTGTTCGTCCGTCACACCTCGGCATCGCTGACGATCCAGGAGAACGCCGACCCTTCCGTGCTCGTGGATCTCACCACGGCATTGTCCCGGCTCGCGCCGGAGAACGCCGGCTGGACGCATGATGCCGAGGGACCGGACGACATGCCGGCGCACGTCAAGACAATGCTGACCCAGACTTCGCTTCATGTGCCGGTCCTGAGCGGCAAGCTCGCGCTCGGCACCTGGCAGGCGATCTACCTGATCGAGCACCGCAAGCGCCCGCACCGACGCGACATCGTGCTGCAATTCATCGGCGGCAATCAGTAGAGCGTTTTCGAGCGAAGTGGATACCGGTTCGCGTCAAGAAACCGCGTCAAAACAAAGAATTTGGAGCTCAAAACAAAACCGGCCGCGGAGACCGCGGCCGGTTGGTGTTGATCTGGATCTGCCGTCGATCAGGTCGATTTGATATCGACGTCCTTGGTCTCCGGCAGGAAGAACAAGCCGATCACAACGGTAATCGACGCGAAGATGACCGGATACCAGAGGCCCGCATAGATATCGCCCGTCGAGGCCACGATGGCGAAGGCGGTCGCCGGCAGCAGGCCGCCGAACCAGCCGTTACCGATGTGGTAGGGCAGCGACATCGAGGTGTAGCGGATGCGGGTCGGGAACAGTTCGACCAGCATCGCGGCGATCGGGCCGTAGACCATGGTGACGAAGAGCACCAGGACGAACAGCAGTCCGACGACCGCGGCCACCTGCGGACGGAAGATATCGAACGGATGCGCCATCTTCACGATGCTCGCATCGCCGGGCTTCGGATAGCCGGCTCCCTGCACGGCGGCGAGGACTGCCGGGTTGCCGTCCTTGGCGTTGGCGTAGGCAACTTCCTTGCCGTTGACCATCACCTTCACGCCGGAGCCTGCCGCACCCGGCGTGGTCGAGTACTTGACCGACGACTGCGACAGATAGGCACGTGCGGTGTCGCAAGGCGAGGTGAAGACGCGGGTGCCGACCGGGTTGAACAGGTCGCCGCAACCTGCGGGATCCGCCACTACGTCGACCTTGACCGTCTCGATCGCTTTTTCCAGCGCCGGGTTGGCGTTGGTGGTGATCATCTTGAAGATCGGGAAGAAGGTCAGCGCCGCGATCAGACAGCCGCCGAGGATGATCGGCTTGCGGCCGATCCTGTCGGAGAGCATGCCGAACACGATGAAGAAGCCGGTGCCGAGCAGGAGCGACCAGGCGATCAGCAGGTTGGCAGTGTAGCCGTCGACCTTGAGGATCGATTGCAGGAAGAACAGCGCGTAGAACTGGCCGGTGTACCAGACCACGCCCTGGCCCATCACGCCGCCAAGCAGCGCCAGCAGCACGAGCTTGCCGTTCTGCCAGTTGCCGAAGGCTTCCGTCAGCGGGGCCTTGGAACTCTTCCCCTCGTCCTTCATCTTCTGGAAGATCGGGGATTCGTTGAGGCGAAGTCGGATCCAGACCGAAACGCCGAGCAGCAGCACCGAGACCAGGAACGGAATGCGCCAGCCCCATGCCGCGAACTCGGGTTCGCCGAGCGCGGAGCGCGTGAACAGGATCACCAGCAGCGACAGGAACAGGCCGAGCGTCGCCGTGGTCTGGATGAAGGAGGTGTAGTAGCCGCGCTTGCCGTTCGGAGCATGCTCCGCGACGTAGGTGGCCGCACCGCCATACTCACCGCCGAGCGCCAGGCCCTGGGCGAGACGCAGCGCGATCAGGATGATCGGGGCCGCGATGCCGATGGTCGCCGCGTTGGGCAGCAGGCCGACGATGAAGGTCGACAGACCCATGATCAGGATGGTGACGAGGAAGGTGTATTTGCGGCCGACGATGTCGCCGACACGGCCGAACACGATCGCGCCGAACGGGCGCACCAGGAAGCCCGCCGCGAAGGCCAGCAGCGCGAAGATGTCGCGGGTTGCCGGCGGATAGGCCGAGAAGAACTGCGCGCCGATGATGCCGGCCAGCGAACCGTAGAGATAGAAATCGTACCACTCGAAGACGGTACCGAGCGAGGAGGCGAGAATGACGAACCGTTCGTCCTTCGTCATCCCTCCCGCGCCTGCTTGAGACACAGCCATTGTCGACATATTGAGTCGCTCCCCGAAAAATCGTTTCCTCGCGTCCTGGATGTCCGGTCATGCCGGATCAACCCAAGCCTTGTCCCCAAGGTAACATTGGCGTGAAACCCGCCCCAATACGACTTTCGGCCTTTCGCACTGACGCGCACCTGACGTCGCGGGCGTTCCATTCGGCAACATAGTGCCGGCCTGTGGATTAACCCCGTTGCCGCAAAGGGATAATGTCCACTTGCATGCCACGGCTGGTCGGGAAAGAATTGACCGAGGCCCCGCGCCGGCTTACTGGCCCGGTGCGACTGCCAGTAAGAGAACGATGAACGCTCCCTCAACCCATCTCGTCATTGCCGATGACCATCCATTGTTCCGCGCCGCGCTGCGGCAGGCGGTGGCGGGCGTCCTGAGCTCGGCCAAGATCGACGAGGCTGGATCGTTCGAGGATCTGACCAAGCTTTTGGAACAGGCCTCCGACGTCGATCTGATCCTGCTCGACCTCTCGATGCCCGGGATCTCCGGCTTTTCAGGCCTGATCTATCTGCGCGCGCAATATCCGGCGATCCCGGTGGTGATCGTCTCCGCTTCCGACGACAGCGCCACGATCCGCCGCTCGCTCGATTTCGGCGCCTCCGGTTTCATTCCGAAGCGATTTGGCGTCGAGACCTTGCGCGACGCCATCCTCAAGGTGATGGAGGGCGACGTCTGGGTTCCGGCAGACACCGATCTGTCGGCCGTCGCCGATCCCGACATGACGCGCCTGCGCGACCGGCTGGTGACGCTGACGCCGCAGCAGGTCCGGGTCCTGATGATGCTGTCGGAGGGGTTGCTCAACAAGCAGATCGCCTATGAGCTCGGCGTCTCCGAGGCCACCATCAAGGCGCATGTCTCGGCCATCCTGCAAAAGCTCGGCGTCGAAAGCCGGACCCAAGCCGTGATCGCCGCCGCGAAGATCGCCGGCGGCCAATGGAAGCAGGGCACCCCGACGGGGTGAGCATGGAGCGAGCTTCCCGTAGTCCGGATGCGCTCGCTGTGTCGCCCTCCTGTCAATCCCACCGCGCAAAATATTCCACTTTACCGAAATTCCGTTTTGGCGTGTGTGTCGCCCATCCCGGCTCATCCTTGAGGGGCGATCTTGTGGTCGTCACGTTCGCGAGCCGGGCTTGCGGTGGACGCGGCAGCGTTCGGGTACGAGAGGCCAAGGGCAGGGCGGATTGCTCTCCGTGAGCCCAAAACTTCGTGTCGACGAGCGGCGCTGCTAGGCTTCGACGGTGCGCTGCAGAGCCGGGGCCCATGTCGCTGCATTGTACCGTGTCGCTCGTGGATCCCGGCTCTGCGCAGCAGCGCAAGAGCGTTGCAGTGCGCCCGGGACACGAGCGGCACCGAGTCCGCGTCATAATGTTTGCAACAACTTGTCGGCGGCCCGGATATCCGCTGTCTCCGAGCCCGCGGCGAAGCCTTCATACGCCAATTGAAGCCACCGCCTCGCTTCCTCGCGCCGGCCGCGTTCGGCAAGGAGACCGGCGAGATCGATCGCGGCCCGCAGCTCCCAGGCTTTGGCGCCTTTGCGACGACTCAATTCCAGTGATTGGACGAAGTGGGCTTCTGCCTGATCAGCGTCGGGCTTGGGCCTCGCCAAGAGAACCCTTCCCTTCATGCGCAGCAGCTCGGGCATGTACAGATGATCGCCGCTTTGCTCGACGAGGCGGATCGCATCGTCGATCAGGCACGCACTCCGCTCGATCTGCCCAAGCGCCATCAAGCCCTGAACAAGCACGATGTTGAACGTCGTGGTGAGCAGCTCGTAGCCGGCATCGTGGAGCTCACGCAGACACGTCCCGATCGTCTCGACGCCTTCGGCGGCATGGCCGCGCCGGATCGCCAGTTCGCCTTTGACGCCGCGGCCGACCGCAAGATAGGGGCCCATGGAGCGCGATTCGGCATGGGCGATGAAGCGGTCGATGTTCTCTTCCGCGGCATCGAGGTCTCCGCTCCAGAGATCGATCGAGACCGCCCAGATCAACGCAATGCAGAGCGTGATCGGATGGTCCATCTGCGCGGCCTCGACGACCGTCTGTCGGGCCAGTTGCAGCGCATCCGCGGGGCGGCCCTGCAACCAGAACTCGCGCGCGAGCGAGATGCCGGCCCGGTTGCGGTGATCGAAGCCATAGACGGTGCTGATCCGTTCCGTGCCCGGCCCATGCCAGGCGGCCTCCAGCATCGTCAGCGCGTCGCGATGCTCGCCGGCAAGATGCAAGGAGACACCGAGGAGCGAATGGGCGAGGGCGAGGGAGGCGGCCCCGCCGAGTGTCCCGGCGACCGTAAGGCTTTGCTGCGCATAGCCGAGCGCGGCGTCGAACTGTCCCATGCGCTCGTGGAAGATATGCATGCGCCCGAGCAGCTGGAGCTGGTTCGGCGCGTCGCCGCGCGCCTCGGCGATCGCAAGGCTCCGGCTCAACGCGGCACGCGCCGCTTCGCTGCCGCCGCGCGTGAACATCAAGGTCAGTCCGAGAGCGGCCTGGATGTGCATTTCCTCGGCGCCGCCGCGCGAGGAGGGATCGATCGCAAGCAGCGCCCGTTCAGACCAGCGCCGGCACTCGACCAGCAACGACATCGCGAGAAAAATTGGCGCTGCAGCTGCGGCCAGTGCAATGCCGATGCTGGCATCGCCGTCCGTGCCAAAACACCAGTCCAGCGCCGCGCGCACGTTGTGAAGCGCGGAGAAGTGGATCGCGCGCTCGTCGGCGCTCGGCACCGTGGCCCACGTCGTGCCGGCCTGCTCCAGCCATTGCCGGTAATAGGTCGCATGCCGGGCGGCGAGCGCCGCGTCATCAGGCTCGATCTCGAGCAGATAGGCGCGCGTCGTGTCGAGCAGACGGTAACGCATCATGGCGCCGATCGGCCGCGCCGCGACCATCGACTTGGCCACCAGGCCGTCGATGGCGTCGAACAGGCGGGAGCGGTCGACACGTTCGTCCGGCACGATCTCGAGTGCGGCGTCGATGGTGAAGTGACCGGCGAAAACCGCGAGCCTGCGTAGCACGAGGCGTTCGATGTCGGACAAGAGCCCGTAGCTCCATGCCAGCGTCGCCTGCAACGTCTTTTGTCGCGGCGGCGCCGTGCGCTGGCCCTGCCAGAGCAGATTGAGGCGCTCGTCGAGCAGTGCTGCGGTCTGCTCCAGGCCGTAGGCTTCGACGCGGCCGGCGGCGAGTTCGATCGCCAGCGCCATGCCGTCGAGCTTGCGGCAGATCCCGGCGACGATCGCGGCATTGGCATCGTCGAGCGCGATCTGCGCGCCGCCGGCCGTGGCACGTTCGAGGAAGAGTTGAAGCGCGGGATAAGTCTGCGCAGCGGCCGCCGTCAGCCCAGGATTGTCGGGCGGAACGGCGAGCGGCGCCAAGCGATAGACCTGCTCACCCTCGACCCGCAGGGCTTCGCGGCTCGTCGCCAGGATATGGACATGCGGTGCGGCGTGGAAGATGTCGGCGGCCAGCGGCGCCGCCGTGGCGATGACGTGTTCGCAATTGTCGAGGATCAGCAGCATCCGTTTGTCCCTGAGATGCGCGAGCAGCGCAGGCAGGGGATCCTCGGTTTGCGCCGGCAAGCCCAGCATCAGCAGGATCGAGGTGATCACGAGATCGGGATCGCTCAGCGCGGCAAGATCGACGAAATGTGCGGCGTCGGAAAATGTCGCGAGCAGATCGTGAGCAATCGCAACCGCAACGGCGGTCTTGCCGACACCGCCCGGGCCGGTGATCGTGACGAAGCGGGAGCCGACGAGCCTGTCGTAGACGGCGGCGACCGCATCGTCGCGCCCGACCATCCGTTGCAGCCGGTTCGGCAGTTTGACGGGCGGCAATTCCGTTCGCGCGGCGGTGCGCCGCTCTGCCGGGATATTCACCTGCGAGATTAGCGCCACGAAGCAATAGCCGCGGCCGGAGAGTGTGGTGATGTAGCGGGCACCGTCCTTGCCGTCGCCAAGGGCCTTACGAAGCGCCGCGACGTGAAAGCGGAGATTGGCGTCCTCGACCGTCATGCCGGGCCACACCAGCGCCATCAGATCATACTTGCTGACGACCTGGTTCGGCCGCGACATCAGTGCGAGCAGCGTGTCGAAGGCCTTTGCGCCGAGCGGCAGCGCGACGCCATCGCGGGTCACGAGTCTTTCATTTGGCATCACGGTGAATGGCCCAAACGAGAGGGTTCCCGTTGCGGTGTCGGCCGGCTCGGTCATGGCGAAATCCTGATCCTTTCGAACGGACCGGATAGCCAGATGACCGCAATCCGGCAAGACCGTTCCCCGCGTCGCGATCAGACTGCGGTTGCAGACCCATGTGAGGCGCGCGAGCGGAGACCTCACAACTTCTCACAAGTCCCAACGGGTGTGTCGCGGCAGCCGCTGCTAGTCACTTGTGCGACGGCAAGGAGACCTTCATGACCCAGGCGGCAAAGTTGCTTTACACGGCCCGGACCCACACCAGCGGCGGGCGACAGGACGGGATATCTCGCAGTTCCGACGGCCGCCTGGATGTCAAGCTGTCGCCGCCGGGCGGCACCGGCATCGGTACCAATCCCGAGCAATTGTTCGCGGCCGGCTGGTCGGCCTGCTTCGAGGGCGCGATGGAGATCGCGGCCCGCAAGCGGAAGATCGAGCTCCCCAGGAAATGCGCGATAGATGCGGAGATCGACCTGGTGCTCGACGAGGGCGCCTATTCCCTCAGGGCACGCCTCGATGTCAGCCTGCCCGGCCTCGATCGCGAGATCGCGCGCGGGATCGTCGATGAGGCGCATCAGACCTGTCCCTATTCCAAGGCCGTCCGCGGCAACATCGACGTCACGGTCGCGCTGATCTGACGGCACCACCTCCAACCATCAACAAGGTAGCACCATCATGAAACAGAGCATCGACCAGCACCGTCGCCAGTTCTTCGGCGTCGCCGCGGGAACCATCGCCGCCGGCCTCGGCGTGATTGGCGCCGTCCGCGCCGAATCGGAAGCGCCGCGCTCGGCCGCGACGAATGCGCCGTTCGGCGCGATCAAGCAGATCGATGCCGGCGTCCTCAACGTCGGCTACGCAGAGGTCGGTCCTGCGAACGGTCCCGTCGCAATCCTGCTGCACGGCTGGCCCTACGACATTCACGCCTTCGTCGACGTCGCGCCGATCATGGCAAAGGCCGGTTATCGCGTCATCATTCCCTATCTCCGTGGTTACGGCTCGACCCACTTCCTCTCCGCCGAGACGCCGCGCAACGGCGAACCTGCAGCAATGGCCGTCGACATCATCGCACTGATGGACAAGCTCGACATCAAGAAGGCGGTTGTCGCCGGCTTCGACTGGGGCGCGCGTACCGCCGACATCATCGCCGCGCTGTGGCCGGATCGCTGTCGTGCGCTGGTGTCGGTCAGCGGCTATCTGATCTCCAGCCAGGCCGCAGGCAACGCGCCGCTGCCGCCGTCGGCCGAGCTGCAATGGTGGTACCAGTTTTACTTCGCGACCGAGCGCGGCCGCGCCGGATACGAGAAGTACACGCATGATTTCGCAAAACTGATCTGGAAGCTGGCTTCGCCGCAGTGGAAGTTCGACGACGCCACTTTCGATCGCAGCGCGGCGGCGCTGGACAACAAGGATCATGTCGCGATCACGATTCACAATTACCGCTGGCGGCTCGGGCTCGCCCAGGGCGAAGCGAAGTACGAGGAGCTCGAAAAGAAGCTCGCCGCAGCTCCCGTCATCAGCGTCCCGGCGATCACGATGGAAGGCGACGCCAACGGCGCGCCGCATCCCGATCCAAGCGCCTATGCCAAGAAATTCTCGGGCCGGTACGACTATCGCCTGATCACCGGCGGCATCGGCCACAATCTGCCGCAGGAAGCACCGGAAGCCTTTGCCAAGGCCGTGATCGACGCCGACGGCGGTGCCTGAGAATTTTGGCAGCACCTCGGTCCGGCAAGGCCGGGCCCAGGCCTGATATGCGATCGCAGCTCAGTGAGGCGTCATGACGACAATGAAATCTGAAAAGTCAAAATTTCCATCGTCTACGACGATGATCGTGGTGGCCGTGCTCCTCCTCGTCGTTGTCCTGACCTGCGTGCCGTATCTGGTCACGATCGCTTTCGCGCAGGGCGAGACCGATGCCTCGCCGATCTTCGGCGTCACTGTCCCGGAAGGCTACAAGCGGTGGGAGCTGATCGCGCCGGCCGAAGAGGCGGCTCCCTTGGACGAGCTGCGTGCCGTCGTCGGCAACAGCGCCGCGATCGATGCCTATCAAGGCGGCAAGCTTCCGTTCCCGGACGGCACAATTCTGGTCAAACGCGCCTGGAAGCGGAAGCAATCCCCCGAATTTGCGTCCGCGACGATTCCCGGTGAGGCCACCACCGTCCAGGTGATGGTCAAGGATTCCAGAAAATATGCCTCGACCGGCGGCTGGGGATTTGGTCGCTTCGTCAACGGCAAGCCGGTCGACGAGGCACAGCATCGCACCTGCTTCGCCTGCCACGAAGCTCGTGTGAAGAGTCGCGATTACGTGTTTACGAGGCTTGCGCCCTGAGAGCGGAGGCTCACTCCGCCGCCACCATCTGCTGCGTGCGCCACTGGCCGAGCAGGGCGCGGAGCGAGGCCGGCTTGACCGGCTTGTTGAGCACCGCGACCTTTTCGTCGCGGGCCGCCATTTGCACGGCGGGGCTGCGGTCGGCGGTGATGAGGATCGCGGGGATGCCGTCACCGAAGCGGCGGCGGATGTCGCGGATCGCGGCGATGCCGTTGCCGCGGTCGAGGTGATAATCGACCAGCAGGCCGGTCACGCGGCGGCCGGCAGTTTCGATCGCGGCGATCGCGCCCTCGGGATCGGCGACCGCGATCACTTCGGCGTCCCACGCCTTCAGTAGTGTGCGCATGCCGTCGAGGATCGCGGCGTCGTTCTCGATGCAGACGATCAGGGTCCCCGAGATCGAGGTGCGTGCGAGCGGCGTTGCGCTGGTCACGGCCGCGGTGTGGGTGATCGCCTTCGCCGTCGGCACCGTCACGGAAAACACCGAGCCGCCGCCGACATTGGAATCGATGGCGATGTCGTGCTTGAGCACGCGCGCCAACCGCTCGACGATCGACAGGCCAAGGCCGAGGCCGCGGGCGATCCGCGCGCCCTGCTCGAGACGGTGGAATTCCTTGAAGATCTCGCTGCGCTTGACCGTCGGAATGCCGACGCCGGTGTCGTAGACGCAGATCTTGAGCGAGGCGCCATGGCGGCGGCAGCCGACCAGGACGCGCCCGCGCGGGGTATATTTGATCGCGTTGGAGATCAGGTTCTGGAGCAGCCGTCGCAGCAGGAGACGATCCGACTCGACGGGCAGCGAGCACGGCACGAAGACGAGCGCCAGATTCTTGGCGCGTGCGATCGGAGCGAACTCGATCTCCAGCGAGCGCATCAGATCGGCCATCTTGAAGCTCGAGATCGAGGTCGTCATCGCGCCGGCGTCGAGCCGGGAGATGTCGAGCAGCGCGCCGAGGATCTCCTCGATCGCCTGGAGCGATTCGTCGATGTTCTCGACCAGCCGCGTCTCCTCGCCGCTGTGCTGACGCTCGACCAGGCTCGTGACATAGAGCCGCGCCGCGTTCAGCGGCTGGAGAATGTCGTGACTGGCGGCGGCGAGAAAGCGCGTCTTGGAGATGCTGGCGTCTTCGGCCGCGCTTTTGGCCAGCGCCAGCTCGGAATTCAGCCGGGTCAGTTCCTCGGTGCGGTCGCGCACCCGCTTTTCCAGCGTCGCATTGGCGCGCTCCAGCGCTTCGGCCGCCTCGAACGTCGGCGTGACGTCGGTGAAGGTGATGACGAAGCCGCCGCCCGGCATGCGGTTGGTCAAGATCTCGATCACCATGTGGCGGTCGGGCAGGCGCTCGAGATAAGGCTCGCCGTCGGTGGTGTAGGCCGCCAGCCGGCGCTCCAGCATGGCCTCGCGCTCGATCGGATCGGCCGGCTCGCTCACGCCCATAAATTCCAGGATTTCGCGCAACGGCGTGCCGAACTGGATGAAATGCGGGGGAACGTTGAGGAGATCGCCGAACTGCCGGTTGGAGCAGATCAGTTGCAGATCGGCATCGAATACCGCGATGCCCTGGCGCACATGGTTGAGCGCGGTCTGGAGGATCTCGCGGTTGAAATGCAGCGCCGCATGGGAATCGTCGAGCAGTTTTAGCGCAGCCTTGGCGGAGACCGTCCGCTTGCGCAGCAGCAGCGACATCACGAGACGCGAGGAGGCCGCCCCGATCGAGGAGGCGATCAGGTGCTCGGCGTGCTGCAGCAGCTCGAAATCGGCGGGCGCCCCGGATTCCAGCCGCACATTGCGCCGCGCGGAGAATGCCTCGAAGGAATGCCGCGCCCGGTCAGGCCCGAGATATTGCGCCACCGTGGTCTGGATGTCCTGCACCGTGACGGTGGTGCGCCAGCGCCGGAAGCCCGGGGAGATCGGCGCGAGCGTGTTGGGGACGAACAGATCGGCTTGCACCAGCTCGATCGAAGACGGCCGGCGCGCCAGCGACAACAGCACATAGGTGAGGATGTTGAGCGACAGCGACCAGACCACGCCGTGCATCAGCGGCGGCAAATCGGCGCCGAACAGCGCCTGCGGCCGCAGCGCCTCGATCCCGAACGGGCCGTGCTGGAGCAGCAGGATGCCCGCCGTGGAAGTATCCATGAAGCTCGGGATGAACAGTGTGTAGAGCCACACCGCAAAGCCGACCAGCATGCCGCCGATCGCGCCGCGCGCGGTCGCTCGCCGCCACAGCAATCCGCCGAAGAAGCTTGGTGCAAGCTGGGCGATGGCGGCAAAAGACAGGAGTCCGATCGCCGCGAGCTGGGTGTTGCCGAGCGCGCGGTAGTAGAAATAGGCCATCACCATGATGGCGAAGATCGCGAGCCGGCGCGAGCGCAGCAGGAAGTCGCTGAAATCGGCGCCGCCGGTGCGCCCCTCGGGCCGTCGTTGCAGCACCAGGGGCACCACGAGATCGTTCGAGACCATGATGGAGAGCGCGACGCATTCGACGATCACCATCGCGGTCGCCGCCGACAGCCCGCCGACGAAGACGGCGACGCTGAGCAGATCCGCGCCGCCCTCCATCGGCAGCGCCAGCACGTACATGTCAGGATCGGCGGCGCCGAACGGGAAGCTGACGAGGCCGGCGAACGCGATCGGGATCACGAACAGATTGATGGCGACGAGATAGAGCGGAAACAGCCAGCGCGCGCGTCCGACCTCGGCGTCCGAGGAATTCTCCACCACGCTGACGTGGAACTGGCGCGGCAGCAGCATGATCGCGCACAGCGACAGCAGCGTCATGGTCAGGAAGTTGCCGATCGACGGCGAATAGTTGATGACGCGCACCGCCTCCGGCGTCTTCATCGCGCGCTCGATCAGTTCGTGCGGCGAGAACATCCAGAACGTGACGAAGATGCCTGCGGCGAGGAAGGCGACCAGCTTGATGATGGATTCGGTCGCGACCGCGAGCATCAGGCCGTGCTGGTGCTCGGTGGCGTCCGTCTGCCGCGTGCCGAACAGCACTGCGAAGGCCGCCATCGCCAGCGTCACCATCAGCGCCACGTCGCCGACGATCGGGATGTGGGAGAAGGCCTGGTCTTCGCTCAGGATGGTTTCGAGCGAGGAGGCGACCGCCTTGAGCTGGAGCGCGATGTAGGGCACCGAGCCGATGATGGCGATCAGCGCGACGGTTGCCGCCACCGCCTGGCTCTTGCCGTAGCGCGCACCGATGAAGTCGGCGATCGAGGTGATGTTGTGGGCCTTCGCGAGCTGGATCACGCGGCGGAGCACGCCGGCCCCTAACCCGATCATCAGGATCGGGCCGACATAGATCGCGAGGAAGTCGGTGGAGGTGCGGGTGGCGAAGCCGACCGAGCCGAAGAAGGTCCAGGAGGTGCAGTAGATCGCCAGCGACAGCGGATAGATCAGCCCCGAGGCGCGGCCGCGCCCGGCCGGCGAGCGGCGGTCGCCATGGCTCGCCACCAGGAACAGAAAGCCGATATAGCCGAAGGCGGCGGCGATCACGCCCCAATCGTGCAGCATGGCGAGCGTGCTTCTCTCTGGGCGCGCTGGCCGCGCCCGATCTCATTTTCCCTGTAAACCTAGCGCGTTGGACGGCCGCAGGCGACAGCGAAATGCCGTGCGGGTGCGGGAACTGGGGTAGTCGTTAAGCAGGACGACCCGGAGCTACTCCGCCGCCAGCGACTTCGCGCGAAGCGGCAGACCCAGGCGGTCCCACACCTGCAGCAGGGCTTCGGCGAGCTGATCGATCAGGCCGTCATCGTGATAGGGCGAGGGCGTGATGCGCAGGCGTTCGGAGCCCTTGGCGACCGTCGGATAGTTGATCGGCTGGATGTAGATGCCGTGCTGCTCGAGCAGGAGGTCGGAGGCCTGCTTGCACTTCTCGGCATCGCCGATGAACAGCGGGACGATGTGGGTGTCGCTCGACATCACCGGCAAGCCGGCGGCGTTGAGGATCGCCTTGACCCGGGCGGCGCGATCCTGGTGACGCTCGCGCTCCCAGCTTGACGTCTTCAGATGCTTGATCGCGGCGGTCGCGGCCGAGCAGATCGCCGGCGGCAGCGCGGTGGTGAAGATGAAGCCCGGCGCATAGGAGCGCACTGCGTCGATGATCTGACCGTTGGCGGCGATGTAGCCGCCGAGGCAGCCGAACGCCTTGGCGAGCGTGCCCTCGAGAATGTCGATGCGATGCATCACGCCGTCGCGCTCGGCGATGCCGCCGCCGCGCGGGCCGTACATGCCCACCGCATGGACCTCGTCGACGTAGGTCATGGCGCCGTACTTCTCGGCGAGGTCGCAGATTTTGGCGAGCGGGGCGATGTCGCCGTCCATCGAATAGAGGCTCTCGCAGGCGATCAGCTTGGGTCGGCTCGGGCCCGCAGCCTGCAACAGCGCTTCGAGATCGGCGAGGTCGTTGTGGCGGAACACGACCCGCTCGCAGCCGGACTGGCGGATGCCCTCGATCATCGAATTGTGGTTGAGCTCGTCGGACAGGATCAGGCAGTTCGGAATGAGCTTTGCGATGGTCGCGATGCCGGTCTGGTTCGAGACGTAGCCGGACGTGAAGAGCAGCGAGGCTTCCTTGCCGTGGAGATCGGCGAGCTCGGCCTCGAGCTGCACCAGCGGATGATGCGTGCCGGCGATGTTGCGGGTGCCGCCGGCGCCGGTGCCGACGCGGGTCGCGGTCTCGACCATCGCGCCCACTACCTTCGGGTGCTGGCCCATGCCGAGATAATCGTTCGAGCACCAGATCACGACGTCGCGCTTGCCCTTCGGCGAGTGCCAGAGCGCATGCGGGAACCGGCCGGCAATGCGCTCGAGATCGGCGAACACGCGGTAGCGCCGCTCGGTGTGGAGACGATCAAGGGCGGAATTGAAGAACTGGGCGTAATCCATCGTCAAACCTGCAGCGGAACCGACCAAAGACCCGCATATCCTTAGAGCTTTTCCAGCTCCAATGTCTATGCGCTATCCCACATTTGGACCTGCGGGGCATTTGGGCAAAATGCCCTATCGTGCGATTTGAAACTTGATCCGGATCAAGTTCGCGCGAGATGCAATGTTGCTCTGCACCATCCGGTGAATTGAGCGCAGCCCTCAGGTCGTCCTGAACTGCAACACGCCGTCTTTCATCTCCGCCGTCAGCCGGCCTTCCACGATCATGTAGTTGACGTGGGCGACCAGTTCGCCGGCGGCGAAGCCCATCTGGTGTTCGTCCAGCACGTGCTTGTTGAACACCACGGGCACCAGGGCGCGCGAGGTCTGCGGCACCTCGCGGCAGGCTTCCGCGATCAGGCGGCAGCGCTCCTCGTGGTGATCGGCGAGCTGCTTGATGCGGGTCTTCAGCCCGTAGAACGGCACGCCGTGGCCGGGCAGCACCAGCACGTCATAGGGGAGAGTCGTCGTAAGGCTGGCGAGCGAGGCCAGATATTCGCCGAGCGAGTTCTGATCGGGTTCGACCGCCCACACGCTGACGTTCGGCGAGATCTTGCTCAGCACCTGGTCGGCCGAGAGGAACAGCTTGTCGTCGGCGCAATACAGCATCACCTGGTCGAGCGCGTGACCGCCGCCGGTGATCACCTTGAAGCGGCGCGTGCCGATCACGACGTCCTCGCCATGCGAGATGCGGCGGTAGGACGGCGGCAGCACCGAGACGCGCTTGAGATAGTCCTGGCCACGGCCGAGCAGCTTTTCGGTGAGTGACTCGTCCATGCCGTGGCGGCGGAAGAACAGCCGCTGCGCTTCCTGCCGCTCCTCGGTGCCGCGGTTCTGGTGATAGACCGATTGCAGATATTCGACCTGCGACATCACCAGCGGGCAGTTGAACCGCTCGACGATCCACCCGGCCAGACCGACATGATCGGGATGGGAATGGGTCACGATCAGGCGCGTGATGTTGACGCCCTTCAGCGGCCCGTCGAACAGCTTCGTCCAGGCTTCGATCGTCTCCTCATTGCCGAAGCCGGCATCGATCATGGCATAGCCGTCGCCGTCGGCGAGCAGGTAGATGTTCACATGGTTGAGCCGGAACGGCAGCTTCAGCCGCGCCCACAACACGCCGGGCTTCACCTCGACGACCTGTTCGGGGCCGGGATGCTGTTCCCAGGGATAGCGCAGGGCGTCGGCGGAGGACTGCACGGTGTCGGTCTTTGCGTTCATGCTACCGACTTAAACCCGCCGCCCCCGCCGCGCCAGCCGAAAAAGGACGCTGGCGGGGTCCGCATAGCGGTCATTCCGGGTCACGGAACGGCGCCTACGCCGCCCGCATGTTGTTGAGAAACGCGTCGATCTCTCCGCGCAGCATGTCGGCCTCGCGGCGGAGCGCGTCGGAGGCGCCGAGCACCTCGTTCGCCGCTGCGCCGGCCTCCGCCGAAGCCGTGGAGACGCCGACGATGTTGCTGGAAACCTCGCTGGTGCCGCCGGCGGCATGCTGGATGTTGCGGGCGATCTCGCGGGTCGCCGCGCCCTGTTCCTCGACCGCGGCGGCGATCGTCGTGGTGACGTCGTTGATCTCGCCGATGATCCGGCCGATGCCCTGGATGGCGCCGACGGCCGAAGTCGTCACTGACTGCATGCTGGCGATCTGGCTGCGGATCTCCTCCGTCGCTTTGGCGGTCTGGCTCGCGAGGCTCTTCACCTCGGAGGCGACCACCGCGAAGCCACGACCGGCTTCACCCGCGCGCGCCGCCTCGATGGTGGCGTTGAGCGCCAGCAGATTGGTCTGCGAGGCAATGGTCTGGATCAGGTCGACCACCACGCTGATGCGGCTCGCGCTGTCGGCGAGGCTCTGCACCGTGGCATCGGTCGCGCCGGCTTCGTCGACCGCCTTCCTGGCGATCGCGGCCGAGGTCACGACCTGCTTGCTGATCTCCTCGATCGAGGACGAGAGCTGCTCGGTGCCTGATGATACGGTCTGCACGTTGACCGAGGTCTCTTCGGCTGCGGAGGCAACCGCGTTCACCAGCGCATTGGACTGGTCTGCCGTGTTCGACATGCTCTGCGCGGTCGATTGCATCGAATTGGCTGACTGGGCGAGATTGTCGAGTGCGGTGCGGACCGCGCCCTCGAATTCTGCAATCTTCGCCTCCATCTGCGCCGCACGCTCGGCCTTGGCGACGCGATCCCTGTCTTGCTCGCTCGCAAGCGTGCGAGCTTCGATCATGCTGTCGCGGAACACCGTCAGCGTTTCCTTCATCGCGCCGATCTCGTCGTTCTGCCGGGAGCGGACGATCTCGGTGTCGAGGTCGCCGGCCGAGAGCAACTGCATGGCGCGTTGAAGCTCGCGAATGCGGCGCAGGATGTTGCGGCCGACATAGAGCCAAACGAACAGCGCCGAGCCGACCAGCGTCAGAGCGCCGAGTGCCAGCATCGCGGTGGTCGCGAGCGAGATCTCATGCCGCGCCTGGAAGGTCGACGCGTTGGTCTCCTTCTGCACGCCCTCGACGAGCTGCTGCACGCTGATGCCGAGGCCGACATTGAGCTTGCGGGTCTCGTCCAGGATGGTCTGGCCGTAGTCGATCGCGTCGAGTTCTTTCTGGCGGATCTTGAACACGCCGGACTTGCCTTCGCCGAAGGCGAACAGCTTTTGCACGGTGTCGCGCACCGCCTGCATCGAGGCCATGTTCGGCAGGTCCTCGAGGTTCGACTTGACGCGGTCGCGCGTCGCCTTGAACTCCTTCTCGATCGCCTCCAGCGTATCGCTGTTGTTGGCCGACAGCGCCGCCATCATGTCGGCGGCCATCAGATTGCCGTTGGCGGAGATGGTCGCGACCTGGGAGACGGTGCGGGCGGCTTCGGTGGCATCGTCGGCGGAAACTTCCGCCGCGCCGAGGATCGCGTTCAGGCGCGTTTGCGCATCCAGCATGGCAGGAGCGGCCGCACCGACGAAGGTGAGCTGCGCCTTGCGGAGCGCTTCATATTGCTTGTCGTGCAGTGCGCCGGTATCCAGCCGTTCGCGCGCGGCCGACACCAGGCTCTGGGTCGCCTCGTCGATGCTCTTGGCGGTGTCGCGCAACGCGGTTGCGATCTGCTTGTCGGCGCCGAGCTCGATGATCTCGCCGAGCTTGGCCATGGCGAGCTGCTGGATCTCCTGCACCTTCTTGGTGCGTTCGTTCAGCGCCTCGTCGGACGGCGACGCCAGGAGGCCCGGCCCCTGTGCCGCAAGCGTTGCGCTTTGCGATGCGAGTTGAAGGCTGGCGGAAAGGCGCGGGATGTCGCGGCCGCTCAGGTCCATCATGGTGCTGCCGAGATGGTTGAAGACGAAGCCGGCGCCGGCTGCAATCACGAGGCCCATGCCCGCGATCACCGCGAAGGCCGTGAACAGGCTGCCGCGCACGCCCCATGTCGGCATTTTGAAACGAGGCCGGATACGACCAAGCAAGCGGCCAAGGCCCAGACGGATCGCCATCGAAATTCCCCCACGCGTGATCTTTATGTTTTCGCCGCGGAGTATCCTCGGGCCAGGTTAAAAAATCGCAAGTTGCTCAATCGGTTGCGTACGTTCCGCACAGCGAAAAAAGAAGGGCCGGCAATGATGCCGGCCCTTCATCATGATAAGGTCTTGGTAACCGTTCAGTAGCGCGCGACCGCCGAGTTGGCCCAGTTGAAGCGGTAGTTGACGCCCGCCTTGATGGTGTGGTCGTCGGTTGTGAAGTTGCCGGTGCCCGCCAGCGGACCACCGGTGAAGTGCGCGTCGCCGAAATTGTAGTACTGGTACTCGGCCTTGGCCGACCAGTTCGGCGCGAACATGTATTCGAGCCCGGCGCCGACGGTGTAGCCGTTGCGGTGATCGCCCGTGATGACGAAGGCAGCCGGCACGCCGCCGACGGTCACCTTCTCGTTGTTGTCCGAATAAGCGTAGCCGCCCTTCACATAGAGCAGGCCCGGACCCCAGGTGTAGCCGACGCGGCCGGTGATCGAGCCGAGACCACGCTGGTCGTTGGTGTAGGCGACGCCGCCCGGGAACACCGCGCCGACGCTGCCGGAGAGCCAGGAATACTGGCCTTCGACGCCGACAACGAAGTTCGGGTTGAACTGCCAGTCCGCGCCGGCCTGCAGACCGCCGAGGAAACGGCCGTTGCCGTTGTTGCCGGTGGAGAGGCCGCTGAAATTGTTGTCGCTGGAGAACGCGCCGCCGACATGGCCGCCGATGTAGAAGCCGGTCCAGTTGTAGATCGGCGCGGCATAGGCGGGCGCGGGCGCCTTATAGTAATTGCGGTTACCGAGATCGGCACCGACCGCCGGCGCGGCAGCGCCCACCACGAGCAGCGCAACGGTCGCAAACAGAATCTTCTTCATCATCCAAACTCCAACACTTAGGTCCGCGGCAGGCGCGCTTTCCGCGCCGTCGTTGGTTCTGCAGATAGCTCGCTTTTGACGAAAATGCTGTCACATCCGTGGCACAGCGGCAGCCAACCTAACTTATTGGGCTGTAAATGATTTTCGTGCTTAATGGCGGCTTAAGAAGTGGTGAAGGAAGGCTTAACTCGGCGCTATCAGGGTAACTTGCGCGCGCATCTCGTTAACCAAGGCGGCGCCGCGCCTCATCGCGCATCTGTTCGCGGAATGCAGCGCGCTTTGCGGGCCGGTCTTCCTCGCGCACGTCATGACGATCGAACACGTCGAACTTCTCCAGGATCGGATAGCGCTCGCTCGCCATCGCGAGCACGCGCAGCACCTTGGTCGCCGACGGTGTCGGGCCGCTCACCTCCCAGCGCCGGATGGTGTCGGCGCCGCCCTTCTCCGGCAATCCGCAAAGCCGGGCCATGTCGGCCGCGGTGAGCTTGCGCTCGAGGACCTCCGAGAGATCGTTGCGGAGTTGCTTCAGTTCGGGACCGGTCATGTCGCCTCAATACGCGAAGTCGATGAGGTGAATGCACTAGCGCTGATTCGGGTCCATCCGAAGGCGGGCAATCCGCGCCTGACCTCATCCATGTTGCCTCGCCAGCGCGACGCAATCGACCTCGATGTCAAATGGCCCAGGCCACGATGGGACGTGCAGGAAGATGCGCGCCGGTGAACAGTCCTGGAAGTAACGGGCATAGACCTCGTTGAACGTGACGAAATGCGCGGGATCGGGCGTACAATAGACATTGCACTTGATCACGTCCGCCAGCGAGGACCCCGCCGCTTCCAGGCAGCATTTCATCTGGTCGAGCACGATCTCGGCCTGCCGCTCGAACGGTAGTGTTCTGACCTCGCCCGTTTTGGGATCGAATGGCGGCAGGCCGGATAGATAGACGAAGCCTTCGACGACGACGACCGGATAGATCGGGCCTCTGCGGCGGCGCTCCAGATAGGTCGATATCGGCTCCACGCGGATGCGTTTCATGCTGGGTCTCCGGATTGTGTCGGAGCCACGGTAGAGCGCGCTCGGCGTCCAATGGTTCGGCCGCGGCCAAACCATCACCGTTGTCGTGCCGGGACGGTCGCGATACGCTTTCTCCATGATCGCAGCGGCAAACATGGTCGAGGTGGCGGCACTGGTCGGCGATACCGCGCGGGCCACGATGCTGGCGGCGCTGATGGGCGGGCAGGCCCTGACCGCGAGCGAACTGGCGGCGCGCGCGCGAATATCGAGGTCGACGGCAAGCGGACATCTCGGCAAGCTGGTCGGGGCGCGGCTGCTCATCGTGACGCAGAAACGTCGCAACCGCTATTACCGCATCGCGTCTCCTTTGGTGGCCAGGATGCTGGAGAGCATCAAGGCCGTTGCCGCCATCGAGGTTCCGCCGCGCCATCAGTCACGCTCGATCGCCGACGATCAACTTCGCTTTGCGCGCACCTGCTACGACCATCTGGCCGGCTATCTCGGCGTCGCCATCGCCGACGCCCTCGTCGCCAAAGCGCACGTCGTGCTCACCGATGACGGCGGAGAGGTAACGGCCTCCGGAACACATTTCCTCTCCGCGTTCGGCGCGGTGCTGGAGCCGAAATCCGGAAGCAGGCGAATCTTCTGCCGCCCATGCCTGGACTGGAGCGAGCGTCGCTTTCACGTCGCCGGTCACGTCGGCGCAGAGATTCAACGTTGCTGCCTGGAGCGCGGCTGGCTGAGACGGGACCGCGACACGCGGATCGTGCACGTCACGCCAGCCGGGCAAATCGGTTTGCGCAAGACATTCGGCATCCATCTGAGCGGTAACGGCGACCGGTCCGCGGCATCTTCGCCCGCGCACGAAGTTATGAATGGGGTGCCCATGGAAATCCGCCGCTGAATGAACAAATGCTAAGGGGGCCGCAGAATGAAGTGATCAGCCATGACAAGCATCAAACCCGCCATCGCCGCCCTCGTCACCATCGGGCTGCTTGCCGCGCCGTTCGCGGCTGAAGCCAAAAAGCACCGGTCAATCCGATCTTACAGCACCGGCGTGGTGGCTCCGAATTATGGGAGCGCCGGATCGTTGGCAGCACAGCCCAGAGCCTACGGGTCGAGCGGACAGTCGGTCGGGACGGTCACGGCGCCATCGGTCGGTACGTATAATTGGCCGTCCGTCGGCGTGACCAACGCAGTCCCGACCTGGAACAACACCAACCCGCCCATCCGATAGGCGCGCCTGTCCGGCGAGCCAATGCCGGTCACCCTGCGCCGGTCGCGAGGCCAGAGAAGATCAAGCGCAACCAGCAATGATCATGGCGGTGGACCAGGCATTTCGGATCGTTCAGGGACAGCGCAGCCCGATCCTAAATTCCCCGACCGACCTGTTGGCCGATCACGCAGCGCCATCCGGCGAGGCGCTCGGCTGGATGCTGGTTCATCCATTCGGCGAGCTGTGGCGCACCCATCAGGCACGACTGCATCGAGACGTCGGCGAAGTCGGATGTGGTGACGGTTTGCTCATGACAGTTCGCTGGAGAGGCGAGGTTGCAGAGCACGGCAATGATCTTGATCACGCGAGGTTTCCTCCGTCGCTGCGACGCGCGGAGGCTCCGCTCGATCGTTCGCCTACCGGATCAGCCGGCGGGAAGATGCTGTCGTAGATCGCGCGCGCTTCCTGGATGAGGCGAATGCGCTCGCGCTCGGATTTCGAGACAAACTCAATAACCTGGCCCATGTCGGCTCCAATAGATCCTCAATCCATCATCACATGATGGAAATCATTTCATGCGGATGTGGGGTGCCGGCTTCGGCTTTGCAGCCGTGCGGGCGGTCACGAGGGATAAAAAGCCCGTGAGTATTCCGTTCCTGAAGTGGAACGGGATACCTTCAGCGATGTGCCGTTTCACGACGCATCTGTTCGGCCGGGATCGCTTCGCAGCTTCGTGATGACGTGTTGAGCTCTGCGGTGTGAGGGCATTGCGGCACATTTTCTCGCGCGCGGAGTTGTAAGATCACTCAGTGCACGTGCGCCTGACGAACGGCATTGCGATTGAGAGACCGCCCGAAAGGATCAGCCATGACAACAACGAAACGCTCCATTGCTGCACTCATTGCTCTCGGATTGGCCGCAGCGCCACTCGCTGTCAACGCACAGACGTCGGCGACAGGTACACCAGGCAGCACGAGCGGACGCACCGGAGCGCCGGTACAGCAAGGAACTATCGGAAGTTCCGGGCAGACCGTCGGCACCGTGACGGCGCCGTCGGTCGGAACGTCCAACCAGCCCTCCGTCGGCGTAACAAACTCAGTCCCCACCTGGAACAACACGAATCCTCGAACGAAGTAGAAATCGGGATCAGCTGACTCACGCCGCCGGCGCGCGATGCTTCCGTCCCGGCACCGCCGCGAGCAGTTCGCGCGTATAGACATGCTCGGGCGCGGCGAAGAGCTGCGCGGTCGGCTTCAGCTCGACGATGAGGCCGCGCTGCATCACGGCGATGCGGTCACAGATCTGGGCGGCAACGCGTAGATCGTGGGTGATGAACAGCATCGAGAGGCCGAGGCGGGCCTTGAGGTCTTCGAGCAGCCTCAGGACCTGCGCCTGCACGGAGACGTCGAGCGCCGAGACGGCCTCATCCGCGACGATGATCTCGGGCTCGAGCGCGAGCGCGCGCGCGATGCCGATGCGCTGGCGCTGGCCGCCGGAGAATTCATGCGGATAGCGCTCGAGCGCGCCGGCATCGAGGCCGACCATCTTGAGGAGATCGCGGGCGCGGTCGAACGCGACTTTCGGATCGGTCCCGGCCGCGATCGGGCCGTCGGCGATGATATGACCGACCTTGCGGCGCGGATTGAGCGAAGCGAACGGATCCTGGAAGATCATCTGGATGCGATGGCGCTCGGCGCGTAGCGCCTTGCCCGCGAGCTTTGTGAGATCGGTCTCGCCGATCCGCACGGTGCCGCGATCAGCCTCGATCAGCCGCATCACAAGCCGGGCCACCGACGATTTTCCGGAACCGGATTCGCCGACCAGGCCGAGCGTCTCGCCCTTGAGAATCGTGAAGTTGACTTCGCGCGCGGCATCGACGCGGCGGTCCTCGCGAAACCAGCCGCCCGAGGTGACGTAGGTCTTGTCCAGTCCGATCACCTCGACCGCCTTGGCCTGGTCGTCGAGGGCGCTGCGGGCGGGCGGGTCCATCGAGGGCACGGCGGCGAGCAGCGCCTTGGTGTAGTCGTGCTGCGGCGCGTTGAAGACGGCCGAGGCGGGGCCTTCCTCGACCACCTTGCCGTGGCGCAACACGACGACCTGGTCGGCGATGTCGGCGACCACGCCGAAATCATGGGTGATGAACATCACCGCCATGTTGCGATTGCGCTGGAGGTTGCGGATCAGTTTCAGGATCTGCGCTTGCGTGGTGACGTCGAGCGCGGTTGTCGGCTCGTCCGCGACCAGCACCGCCGGTTCGAGCGCGAGCGCCATCGCGATCATGGCGCGCTGGCGCTGGCCGCCGGAGAGCTGGTGCGGATAGGCGCGCACGATGCGCTCGGGATCGGGGAGGCCGACCTCGCGCGCCAGCGACAGCGCCTTGGCGCGCCGTTCCCTCGGTGTGAGCAGCCCGTGCGCCTCGAACATCTCCGCCATTTGGTTGCCGATCCGCATCAACGGATTGAGCGCGGTCATCGGCTCCTGAAAGATCATCGCGAGCCGGCGGCCGCGCAGATCGCGCCAGCCGTCGCCGTCGAGCTTGAGCAGGTCGCGGCCTTCGAACTGGATCTCGCCGGAGGTGACGGTGACCGTGTCAGGCAACAGGCCCATCAGCGCATGCGCGCACATCGATTTGCCGGAGCCGGATTCGCCGACGACGCACACGATCTTGCCGGGCCGCAGATCGAGCGAGACGCCGTCGACCGCGAATGGCCGTTCCGCGCCTTTGGGCAATGCGATCCGCAAGTTCTTGATGGAGACGGCGGGCGGTGCGGTCATGATCAGCGGCCCTCCCGGGACAGCCGCGGATTGAGCGCGTCGTTGAGGCCTTCGCCAATCAAATTGAGCCCGAGCACCGAGATCAGGATCGCGACGCCGGGAAACACGGTGATCCACCAGGCCTGGCGGATCACGGTACGGCCGGCACCGACCATGTAGCCCCAGGAGATCAGATTGGGATCGCCGAGGCCGAGGAACGCCAGCGAGGATTCCAGCAGGATCGCGGTCGCCACCATCAGCGAGGCCAGCACGATCACCGGCGACAACGTGTTCGGCAGGATTTCGCGCAGGATGATCCAGGTGTTGCTCTGGCCCGTGACCACCGCGGCCTGGACGTACTCCCGCGTGCGCAACGACAGCACCTCGCCGCGGACGAGGCGCGCGACCGGCGGCCAGCTTACCAGCGCGATCGAGGCGACGATCGAATAGATCGAGGGCTGCAGGATCGCGACCAGCACGATCGCGAGCGCAAAGCTCGGAATGGTCTGGAAGAACTCGGTGAAGCGCATCAGGGCGTCGTCGACCCTGCCGCCGAAATAGCCGGCCATGGCGCCGATGGGAACGCCGACGACCAGCGCCACCAGCGTAGAGACCATGCCGACGAGCAGCGAGACGCGTGCGCCAAAGATCATTCCCGCGAACACGTCGCGACCGAGCGCGTCGGTGCCGAGCGGCACGGTCGCGAGCGTGAACGGCGGCAGGAACGGCCGCTGCACCATGCGCCAGGGTGAGTTCGGGAACAGCATCGGACCAAACAACGCGACCGAGATCGCAAGGAGCAGGATGATGAGCCCGATCACGCCGCTCGGGCTCCTCAGCATCGATTTCCAGAACTGTTTCATGTGGTGAATTCGATGCGCGGGTCGACCAGGCGATAGACCAGGTCGGTGATGAGGTTGAAGATCAGGACCATGGCGGAGCAGATCACGAAGACGCCGAGCAGCAGATTGTAGTCGCGCTGGAGCAGGGCGTCGTACATCAGGCGTCCAATGCCGGGCCAGGCGAACACGGTCTCGGTGATGACGGCGCCGCCGATCAGGGTGCCGGAGTGGACGCCGGCGAGCGTCACGACGGGGAGCAGCGCGTTGCGCAGGACGTGGCGACGCTGGATCACGGCATCGGAGAGGCCTTTGGCGCGCGCGGTCTTGACGAAGTCGAGACGCTTCACCTCCAGCATCGAGGCGCGCGTCATGCGGGTGTAGGTCGCCATGAAGAACAAGCCGAGCGTCATCGCCGGCATGATCAGGTGCTTTGCCACATCGACGGCATGAGCGAAGCCGGTGAAGTTGGCGCCGACGGTCTCGTAGCCGAAGCTCGGCAGCCAATCCATGGTGACCGAAAACAGCAGGATGCTCATGAGCGCCACCCAGAAGATCGGCATTGCGTAGAATATCAGGGCAAAGACGGTGATCGCGGTGTCGAGAAAGGTTCCGGCAAAGCGCGCGGCGAAGGTGCCGAAGAGAATGCCGAGTACGAGCGAGATCGCAAACGCCGTCAGCGTCAGCAGCAATGTCGCGGGCAGTCGTTCGCCGATCAGCTTCGCGACCGGTGCCTGCTGGCGGAACGAGAAGCCGAGGTCGAGGGTAGCAATGCCCTTGACGTAGATGAAGAGCTGCTCAGGCAGCGGCTTGTCCAGGCCGAACTTCTCCCTGAGCTGCTGGACGAAGATCTGGTCGCTCGCCCCGGCCTCGCCCGCCATCACGACGGCGGGATCGCCGGGCGCGAGCCGGATCAGGAAGAAATTGAGGACGACGATCGCAAGCAGGACGATCACGCCCTTCGCAATACGCTGAGCGACAAAGGAGAGCATCTAGAGGATCATATCGGTGATGTGACCTGGAGCGACAGAGATGGAGCGATCACCTCTCCCCGCGAGCGGGGAGAGGTGACGGAGGCAGCCCTCACTTGTCCAGCCATGCGTCCTTGAAGCCGTCATTGACGCCGATGCCGGTCGTGATCAGGTTCTTGACCTTGCAGCGCATGATGGTCGGGAATTGCAACTCGAGCATCCAGGCCACCGGCACGTCCTCGACCAGGATCTTCTGCGCCTTCTCGTAGATCTCCTTGCGCTTGGAGTCGGGCGTCGCCACCGCGCCGTCGGCGAACAGCTTGTCGATTTCCGGGTTGGAGTAACCCTCGACGTTGTTGAACACCTGGCCCTTGGCGATGGCGCTGGAGACGTAGTTGCGACCGACGCCGAGGGCCGGATCGCCGTACTGGTAGAGATAGGTGAAGGCAATGTCGTAGTCCCAGTCGCCGATCTTCTGGTTGCCGCCGGCGACGTCAGTGGCGATGGTCTCGATGTTCATGCCGACGTCCTGGAGGTTCTGCTTCACGGCTTCACCCCAGCGCTGCCAGGTCTCGCCATAGGCGAGCGGCAGAAGGCGGATCTTCTCGCCCTTGTAGCCGGCTTCCTTCAGCAGCGCCTTGGCCTTGGCGGGATCGTAAGGGTATTTCGGCACGTCGTCGGTGTAGTATTTGATGGTCGAGGCCGACGGGCCGGTTGCGACCTTGCCGAGCCCGTTCCAGATCACGTCCTTGGCGAAGTCGCGGTCGATCGCAAACATCACCGCCTGCCGCACCCGCTTGTCGGCGAGCGGACCCTGGCGATTGTTGAGCCACAGCCAGGCCAGCGGCGAGAAGAACTCCCAGCCGGCGCCGGTGACGCAGGTGTCCTTCAGCTTGGACAGCCGCGGCACGTCGAAATTCTCGACCGAGCCGCCGGGCAGCACGTCGACCTTGCCGGTCTCATACGCCACCGAGCGCGCCGCGGCATCGGGAATGATCTGCCAGTAGATCTCGTCGAGATAGGGCTTGCCCTTCTCGTAATAGTTCGGGTTCTTGACCAGGCGGATGAATGAGCCCTTCTGCCATTCCTTGAACATGAAGGGGCCGGTGCCGACGGGGGCGTTGTTGTAGGGATTGGTCTTCCAGTCGGTGCCTTCATAAAGATGCTTCGGCACCATCGGCATCGAGCCGACCTCGAAGATGCCGAGGAACGGGCCGAACGGCTGCTTCAGAGTGAACACCACCGTGTAGTCGTCGGGAGCCTCGACCTTGTCGACCTGCGCCAGATTGTTGCGGGCGCGCGCGTGGGTCTGTTTCAGCATCTCGAGCGAGAACAGCACGTCGGCGGCGGTGAAGGGCTTGCCGTCATGCCACGTCACGCCCTTCCTGAGCTTGAATGTGTAGGTTTTTGCGTCCTCGCTGACACTCCAGCTCTCGGCGAGCTCCGGCTGCGGTTCGAGCTTGGGGCTGTAGCGAAGCAGGCCTTCGAAAATGTTGCCCGACACCATCTGCACCGGGCCGTTCTGGACCATTGCCAGCATCAGCCCGGGCGGCTCGGGCTGAATCACGGCATTGATCGCTCCACCCGCTTTCGGCTCTTGCGCCAGTGCCGGGGCCGCGAGACCACAAGCCAGGAGGACACCAAGCAACACTCGTTTTGACATGTCGTATCTTTCTCAAGCGAGACCAGCCGCAAACGCTTCGCACGTCATGGCGCGCAAAGCTATGGCCGGCCCATCCCAGTGCCCATCCGGGATTGAGGCTCACACAGTCTCGTTCGGCGCCGCAAGATGAAAGTCTCGACAGTGTTCGCACAAAAAATGTACAGCGCGTCCTATTATGGCATTTGACGGCCAAGCCGGCGCCGCCGCGCCGCACGGCTTCAGGAGGGCCGCAGCACCCGTTGCAACTCGGCAAGCGCATCCGCGAGTTGCTCCCGGTGCGCGATGTCGTCCTTGGGGATGGCCGCGACACTGCCCGCGAGTTCGCGCAGGATTCCGGCGAGCAGGCCGAAATTGAGGTGCAGGTGCACCGATTTGCGTTCCTCCGCCGTCCCCGGATGCTGCAGCACCAGCGCAACGCCGCTGCCGTCGAGGCGAGCCTCGAACCGCGATGAATGCCCGAAGGTGCCGACATAGAACTTGTCGGGATATTCGAGCGCGATCTCTGCCTTGTCGGGAACCGGCTTGGACATGCGAGCCTCATTGATGTCAGGCTATTCTGGCCGGGAATAAACTCGGCCGCCTTGCGATAGGTCAGAGGCGGGCTCGTTCCGGATTTGATCGGGATCAAAGCCGCGCTGCCGCTTCTGCGATCTGATGGCAGGACGCGTGAAGCCCCGCGTGCCCGGTCAACTGCGAGTGCATCGGCGATGAACGTCCATTCCACCCCACCCGAAGCGGATTCAGACGATATCGCCATCTCCTTCGCGGACGAGGCGTCGGCACGTTGCGCGCAACTGCTCGGCGATGCCGGCCTCAGGCTGACGCGCCACCGTCTGGCGCTTGGTCAAATGTTGTTCCTCTGCCCCCATCGTCATGTGACAGCGGAGGGGCTTTATGAAGAAGCGACGGCCGCCAATCTGCGGCTGTCGCTTGCGACCGTCTACAACACGCTGAACCAGTTCACCGAAGCCGGCCTGTTGCGCCGGATCGCGGCCGACGGCATCAAGTCGTTCTTCGACACCGATACGTCCGTGCATCCGCATTTCTACCTCGAAGGCGAGGATGTGCTGGTCGACGTCACCGACGGCCTGACCTTCACCAGGATACCCGGGGCGCTTCCGGGCCACGAGATCGCGCGGCTCGACGTCGTCGTCCATCTGCGCCGGAAGCGCGACGCAGACCCGGCATGAGGATCGTCTAGCGCAAGCCCGCCCGCCGAAATCCTTCCAGATAGTGCTCGCGGTCGGCCTCGTTGGCCCACGGCAATTGCGTCGCGATCCAGTGCAACGAGATGTTGGGCTGGGTGCGGCGGAGCTCGCCCAGCGCCATCTCCGCAACCATGCCGTCGCCGGTCATACCGGCAGAAACCGCCAGCACGCGGTAGGCGCCGGTGAGGTCGCCGCGGTGGCGGATCGCCTCGCGCGCGAGCGCGATGGCCTCGCCATAGCGCCGCTCGGTGAAGCGGGCATAGCCGGCGATGCCATGATAGATCGCCAGGGATGGATCGCGCGGCGAGAGCCGCATTGCCCTCTGCGCTGCCTCGAATGAATCCTTCGGTCGCCCGGCATAGGACAGCGCCAGTGCGTAATAGCCCTGCGCCAGCGAGAAGTTTGGATTGAGCGCGAGCGCCTGCTCGAACTCGGACAGTGCGTCTGCAAGCCTTCGCGTCGAGAAGTAGACGCTGCCGAGCGCGGCGTGCGCCCAGGCATCCTCGTGGTCGCAGCGCACCGCGGCGAGCGCGGCGACTTCCGCCACCGGCGCCACCAGCGCAAGCTCGGCCCAGCCGAGATGCACGCCGAACATGTGGTTCGCCGCGAGCACCGACAGCGCCTGACCGTAGTTCGGGTCGATCCCGATCGCGCGTTCCAGCAGCACCCGTGCGGTCTCGTGATCCCGCCGCGTCACGCGCCAGTAATGCGATAGCGCCCGCATCAGGAGATCCCAGGCATCCAGGTTCGCGGGGGGCTTGCGATGGGCGCGAAAACTTTCCGCCGCATGAATCTGCGGCTCGATCGCCGCGGCGATCGCGTTGGTGATTTCGTCCTGCACGGCGAACACGTCGACCAGCTCGCGGTCGTAGCGTTCGGCCCAGAGATGGCTGCCGGTCGTGGCGTCGTTGAGCTGAGCCGTGATGCGCACCCGGTTGTCCGACTTGCGCACGCTGCCTTCGACGACGTAGCGGACGCCCAGTTCCTCGGCGATCTGCCGGATGTGGACCGCGCGGCCCTTGTAGGTGAAGGACGAGTTGCGGGCGATCACCATGAACCAGCGCTGCTTCGACAGCGCGGTGAGGATGTCCTCGCTGATGCCGTCGCCGAAATAGTCCTGTGCGGGATCGCCGCTCATGTTCTCGAAAGCGAGCACCGCGACCGCCGGACGGTCCGCCTGGGCGCGCGGCAGAACAGCGACGGGTTGCGCAGGCGCCGTCGCGGCTGCCACTTCTTCCCGGACTTCGCCGACGAAACGAAAGCCCTTGCGCGGAATGGTCTTGATCAGCCGCTGGCTCGCACCGTCGTCGCCGAGCGCCTTGCGCGCGGCGTTGATCCGGCTGTTCAGGGCGGAATCAGAGATGATCCGATCGCTCCAGATCTGGCTGATCAGGTCATCCTTGCTGACCACACGGGTGCGCTGCGCCACCAGATAGAGCAGGAGATCGAACACCTGCGGCTGCAACGGCACGGCGGCGCCGCTGCAGGTAAGTTCCCGCAGGTCGCCGTCGAGCACGTTGTTTTCAAAGCGAAATCGCACGTTTTTGTCGTCTCAAGCAAAAATCAAAGTCGTCTCAGGCGAAAATCAACCGTCCGCGAAAGTCTTGAGACCTCCGGTGCGGCATGGTGCAGCGACCAATGAAGTGCCGGCGTTTTGGCACAACGGAGCTGCTTATGACCCAAATTGATCATCAGGTTCATCCTATCGGCCCGGTTGCGGGCTCACGCATTTTCAAGTTCATCGCATTTCTGTACGGAATTGCGGCGTATCTCGTGTTTTTCGTCACCATTCTGTACGCCATCGGCTTCGTCATGGGGCTGGTGGTGCCGAAGACCATCGACACCGGGACCGACACGCCCGTGGCCGAGGCCGTCATCATCAATCTGCTCCTGATGGCCCTGTTTGCGGTCCAGCATAGCGTGATGGCGCGCCGGCAATTCAAGGCCTGGTGGACGCAGTACGTCCCCAAGCCGGTCGAGCGCAGCACCTATGTGCTGTTTGCGAGCCTGTCATTGCTCCTCCTGTTCTGGCAGTGGCGTCCGCTGCCCACGGTCGTATGGGACGTCGCGAACCCGGATCTTGCTGTGACGATCGTCACGCTGTCGCTGGTGGGCTGGGTCCTGGTATTCACCTCGACCTTCATCATCAATCACTTCGAGTTGTTCGGATTGCATCAGGTGACCAATCATCTCGTCGGCAAGGAGGCGTCGCCGCCGCGCTTCAAGACGCCGCTACTCTACAAGTTCGTCCGTCATCCGATCTATCTCGGCTTCATCATCGCGTTCTGGGCGGCGCCGGTCATGACCGCGGGCCATCTGCTGTTCGCCGCCGTGACCACGCTCTACATCTTCGTCGGCATCGCGCTGGAGGAGCACGACCTCATCGATCTCTTCGGCGACGAGTACCGGCAGTACAAACAACGGGTGTCGATGCTTATTCCCTGGCGCAAGTCGGTATAGCTTGCGCGTCTTCCCGTCGCGTCCCCCGAAAGGAGGACGCGCGGCGGCGCAGAGGCGCGTAACGGATCCTGCCGGACGCAACCTTCAACGTTTCTCGGGGTGAATCCCCCTCATCCCGACGCTATCAGTGCGAGCAAAGCTCGTCGCGACCCCCGCATTCGTTCTCGCCGAGTTATCGGCAAACAGGAGCGGGGAGAGGAATCTGAACAATCATCAACGGAGACGACCTAATGAAACATGTTGGAAACTGCTTCTGTGGCGCAGTCACGATCGAGGTCACGGGCGCGCCGGAGGCGATGGGCTATTGCCATTGCAGCTCGTGCCGCTCGTGGTCGGGCGGTCCGGTGAACGCCTTCAGCCTGTGGAAGCCCGAAGCCGTGCGCATCACAGAAGGTGCTCAGAATGTCGAGACCTTTGCGAAGACGCCGCTCAGCCAGCGCAAATATTGCAAGAAGTGCGGCGGCCATCTCATGACCAACCATCCGCCGCTCGGCCTGATCGACGTCTTCACCGCCACCATTCCCACCCTCGCCTTCGCGCCCGGCGTCCACGTCAACTACGCCGAGACGGTGCTGCCAATGCGCGACGGCCTGCCCAAGCTCAAGGATTTCCCGGCCGAATTCGGCGGCAGCGGCGAGATGATGCAGGAGTGATGCGCTTTCTTCTCTCCTCTCCCCGCAAGCGGGGAGAGGAGAGATTCGCTATGTCATCCCCGCGCGCCGCAATCCCTCGAGATAATGCTCGCGATCCTCGTCCCGCAGCATCGGCAGCTCGCGCGTGATCCAGGCGAGCGAGATGCCGGGTTGGGCGCGGCGCAAGCCTTCCAGGGCGGAAGCCGCGCGCGCGGGATCGCCCGACATTCCGGCGGCGGCCGTCAGCACGCGATGCGCGCCGACGAAATCGGCGCGCTGCCGCATCGACTCGCGCGCCATATGTGCGGCGCCTTCGTAATCGCGGCCGATGAACCGGGCATAGGCCGCGACGCCGCAATAGATCGCCGCGAGCGGGTCGCGCGGGCTCAGCCGCAGCGCGCGGCGCGCGGCGACATCGCCGTTCTGCCATCGTCCCGCGTAACACAGCGTCACGCCGTAGAAGGCGTGTGCCATCGCAAAATTCGGATTGAGGTTCAGCGCCAGTTCGAACTCCGCCAGCGCGTCGTCGAAGCGGCGACGGAATAGATAAGTATAAGCCAGACCATGATGAGCCCAGGCATCCTCGCGATCGGCCTCCACCGCCGCGAGCGCGGCGCGCTCGGCGACCGGCACGGTCGGGGCCATGTCGGACCAGCCCATATGCGCGCCGAAGATGTGGCTGGTCGCGAGCAGGCCGAGTGCCTTGCCATAGGCGGGATCGAGCGCGACGGCCTTTTCGAGCAGTCCCTGCGCGGCGGCATTGTCCTCGCGGGTGATGCGCCAGTAATGCGACAATGCGCGCATCACGAGGTCCCATGCATCCAGGCTTCCCGGCGGCTTCTGCTGGGCGCGAAAACTCTCGGCGGTATAGAGCTGCGGCTCGATCGCGGCGACGATCGCCTCGGTGATCTCGTCCTGCACCGCGAAGATGTCGGCAAGCTCGCGGTCGTAGCGTTCGGCCCAAAGATGGCTGCCGGTTGAGACGTCGTTGAGCTGCGCGGAGATACGCACGCGATCGCCGCTCCGCCGCACGCTGCCTTCGAGCACGTAACGCACGCCGAGCTCGCGCGCGACCTCGTTCATGTGCACCGCGCGGCCCTTGTAAACGAAGGAGGAGTTGCGCGCGATGACGAAGAACCAGCGCAGCTTCGACAGCGCGGTGATGATGTCCTCGCTGATTCCGTCGGAGAAATAATCCTGCTCGCGGTCGCCGCTCATGTTGGTGAAGGGCAGCACCGCGATCGCCGGCCGGTCCGGTAGCGGCAGCGGGGCCCGCAGGAGCTTCGCTCCGAAATCGGATTCCGGCGCGGTTGCCCCACGCTTGGTTTCGACGTCGCCGACGAAACGAAAACCCTTGCGTGAGATGGTTCGGATCAGCGCCTGGCTCGCGCCGCTGTCTCCGACCGCCTTGCGTGCCGCATTGATCCGGCTGGTCAGCGTGGATTCGGAGACGCTGCGCCCGTGCCAGATCTTGTCGATCAGCTCGTCCTTGCTGACCACCCGATCGCGGTTCTCCATGAGGTGGACAACGAGATCGAACACCTGCGGCTCCACGGCAACGGGAACCTGCTCGCGGCTCAGCTCGCGCAAGTCGGTATCGAGCAGATGATCCCGGAACAGAAACTGCACGTCGAAAACTCAGACCTCAAGGCAACATCGGGCAATGATGAAAGCAAAACGGATTTCGGCTGATGTCTGTGAGTCCGCCAAGGGGCCTGTCCGGTTCACCACGATCGCGTGATGGCAGCCATGCGATTTACGGGGAGGAATGCAACTTGGATTAGAATAAAGCCGTTTCGGCCGGATTGTCGCGATTTCGTCACGGCGTTGCGAGCAATCCATCCTGCCGCCGCGGAGCTAGCGTGGATTGCTTCGTCGCAAGGGCTCCTCGCAATGACGGTGTTCAGGCAATGGCGTGCGGCAGCTTCCCATGTTGTCCTGGCCTTCGCGACAGCATCGAATACCTGACGAATAGTGAATGTCCATTGCCGAACAGTTCCGTGTGCGTAAGCTGCCCTCACACAAAACACCAGCCACGAAGAAACGCCCATGCCCGCTTTTCATGCCTCAACCACCGTGCTCGATTCCATGCTGTTCCGCGATGCCTTCGGCACGCCGCAGATGCGGGAGGTGTTTTCCGATATCGCGACGGTCGCGCGCTATGCCGAGGTCGAGGTGGCGCTGGCGAAGGCGGAAGCGAGATGCGGGGTGATTCCGCAGGATGCCGCCGACCAGATCGCGGCGCGGACCGACGTTGCCGCGCTGGATTTCGATCAGTTGCGTCAGGAGACCGATGTCGTCGGCTATCCGATCCTGCCGCTGGTGCATCAGATGGTGAAGCAATGCGGCGATGCCGGCCGTTATGTGCATTGGGGAGCGACCACGCAGGACATCATGGACACCGCCGTGGTGCTGCAACTGCGCGCCGGGCTCGAGATCGTCGAGCAGGACATCGCCGCGCTGCGCACAATCCTCGCCGACCTCTCGAAGCGCTACCGCGACACGCCGATGGCGGGGCGCACCCATCTCCAGCAGGCGTTGCCGGTGACCTTCGGCTACAAGACCGCGATCTGGCTCGCGATGTTCGACCGCCACGCCGAGCGCATCAGTGAATTGAAGCCGCGCGTTCTAGTCGGCCAGTTCGCCGGCGCCGCCGGCACGCTGGCCTCGCTCGGCGACAAGGGGTTCGAGGTGCAGGAAGCGCTCTGCGCCGAACTGAGGCTCGGCGTTCCCGCCTCGACCTGGCACGTCGCACGCGACGGTTTTGCCGAGGCCGTCAATTTCCTGGCGCTCGTCACCGGCTCGCTCGGCAAGATCGCGCTCGACGTCATGATCATGGCCTCGACCGAATTCGCGGAGGTCTACGAGCCCTTCGTCAAGGGACGCGGTGCTTCCTCGACCATGCCTCAGAAGCGCAACCCGATCTCCTCGGAACTGATGCTTGCGGCGTCCAAGGCGGTGCGCCAGCACGCCGGCCTCATGCTGGATGCCATGGTGCAGGATTTCGAGCGCGCCACCGGGCCCTGGCACGCCGAATGGATGGCTATCCCCGAGAGTTTCGTGCTGACTGCCGGCGCGTTGCATCAGGCGAAGTTCGCGCTCGCCGGCCTCATCGTGGACGAAAGCAAGATGAACGAGAATCTCGCCGTCAGCCGCGGTCTGATCGTGGCCGAAGCCGTCATGATGGGGCTCGCGCCGCAGATCGGGCGGCAGGAGGCCCATGACGTGGTCTATGACGCCTGCCGGCTCGCCAATGAGAAAGGTCTGACATTGGCGGACGCACTGTCGTCCGATTCCCGCGTCTCCGTCAGAATCGATCGTGCCACGATCGAGGCGCTGACATTACCGAAAAATTACCTCGGCCTTGCTCCCGCCATGGTCGACCGGGTGCTGAAATCGGCAACGCGTTGAAAACCAAAATGCGCGAAACTGCGTATCTTTGGGGTGTCGCAAGGCACTCGCGCACTTGTGTCTCGCGATGCTAGACTTAGATTGAGCGAGAGACGTTCGGCAGAGGATTCGGCATGACTGATCAACGCATCACCTCCACTCCCATCGATCCCGTGAAGCTCGACCGGCTGGCCGAGGTTGCGGTGAAGGTGGGCCTGGGCTTGCGGCCCGGCCAGGATCTGCTCTTGACGGCGCCTGCGATCGCGTTGCCGCTGGTGCGGCGGATCGCCGTGCATGCCTACAAGGCCGGCGCCGGCATCGTGACGCCCATTCTCTCCGACGAAGAGATGACGCTGGCGCGCTACCGCCACGGCCACGACGACAGCTTCGATCGCGCCGCCAACTGGCTCTACGAGGGCATGGCCAAGGCGTTCTCGAACAACACCGCGCGTCTCGCCATCGTCGGCGACAATCCGATGCTGCTCTCGGGCGAAGATGCATCCAAGGTCGCGCGCGCCAGCAAGGCCAATTCCATGGCCTATCAGCCCGCGCTGGAAAAGATCGTCAATTTCGACACCAACTGGAACATCATTGCCTATCCGAGCCCGTCCTGGGCGAAGCAGGTCTTTCCGAACGATCCTGAAGAGGTCGCGATCGGCAAGCTTGCGGATGCGATCTTCGCGGCGTCCCGCGTCGATCGCGAGGACGCGCCGGCCAATTGGGCGAGCCACAACGCGGTGCTGCGCGAGCGCACCAACTGGCTCAACGGCCAGCGTTTCCGCGCGCTCCAGTATTCAGGACCGGGCACCGACCTCACGATCGGCCTCGCCGACGGCCATGAATGGGAGGGCGGCGCTTCGCTCTCCAAGAACGGCATCAGCTGCAACGCCAATATCCCGACCGAAGAGGTCTTCACCACGCCGCATTGCCGGCGCGTCTACGGCCATGTTGTGAGCTCGAAGCCGCTGTCCTACCAGGGCACGCTGATCGACAACATCGCGGTGCGCTTCGAGGACGGCAGGATCGTCGACGCCAAGGCTTCGCGCGGCGAGGAGGTACTGAACAAGGTGCTCGACACCGACGAGGGCGCGCGGCGTCTCGGCGAGGTGGCCCTGGTGCCGCACTCCTCGCCGATCTCGCAGAGCGGATTATTGTTCTACAACACGCTGTTCGACGAGAACGCGGCCTCGCACATCGCGCTCGGCCAGTGCTATTCGAAGTGCTTCGTCAACGGCGCGCAGCTCACGCCGCAGCAGATCGCGGCGCAGGGCGGCAACCAGAGCCTGATCCATATCGACTGGATGATCGGCTCGGCCGAGACCGACATCGACGGCATTCTGGCCGACGGCAGCAAAGTGCCGGTGTTTCGCAAGGGCGAATGGGCGAAGTAACGCGTCTTGCAGCCCATCCTTCGAGACGCCCGCTTCGCGGGCTCCTCAGGATGAGGTTTCTTCTTGCGGTGAGATATTAGACCCTCATGGTGAGGAGCGCCGTTCACGGCGCGTCTCTTTTCGCGATGATTCCCGCGCGGCCTTCCGATGAGACGTAGAGCACGTTCTGAGACCGCAGCAGCACGAACGCGCCGCCGGAGCCGTCACTGCCGATCTGCCGGGGGCTGTCGATTCCGTCGACCGTGAACCAGGGCTCCTCTTCGGTTGCGAAGGAGACATCGAGGCTGCCGAGCCAGGCGACGACCTCGCCTTGAGTTGCGAGAACCTCCGGGGTGAGGGGCATCGGCATGGCTCCTTTCAGATAGCTTCGCGCACTTTGTCGCACCCCGGAAAGGAAGGGTTCATGTGCGCGAAATTGCAGGGAAATTGCGACGTTAACCGTTTCGCGTCTGCAACTTGCGGCTGATTGTCGGCCCCTGCGTAAGAAAGAATTAAAAACCGGCTACTAGCGTTCCCGCCATCTTTGAACAATCCGGGCCGAGACCCGGCGGATCATATTTTATCCCCTGGGGAAGCAGATGTCGCGTACATTGATTGAAATCAGCAGTTGCAATGTAGACCTCGAGCTGCGGCCGATCGAACCGTCCTGGATCATCGAAGGCAATCCGGTGTCGCGCTCGCACATCCTGTCCACCAGCGCCGACGGCACCGCTTCGACCATCATCTGGGCCTGCACCGAAGGGCGCTTCAACTGGTACTACGATATCGACGAAACGATCATGATCATGGAAGGGTCGATCGTGCTCGAAAGCGACGGCATGCCGCCGAAGCGCTACGGCCCGGGCGACGTCATCTTCTTCCGCAACGGCGCGCATGCCAAATGGCATGTCGAAGGCCACGTCAAGAAGATCGCGTTCTGCCGCAAGACCAATCCCGTGATGATCGGCTTCCTGATCCGCGTCGTCAACAAGCTCAAGAAGATCTTCGTCTCCACCGGCGAGCGCCGTCCGGCCTCGCTGATGGGCGCCGGCTAGAGTTCAATCAGTTTCAAGGACGCTTCCCAGCGGTCACGACGGAACGGGGGCCGGGATCAAGATCCCGGCCCCTGTTCTCGTCATGACGGCAATCCTTTTTAAGGCAAATCGAGCCGGTAGAAGTTGCTCGCGGTCTGCGAGAACAACGCCGTCTTCTCGGTCTCGCTCAGGGGCGCCGCGATACGCTTGAAGGCGTTGAAGATCACCTGGTAGCTGCACTGGCCCTTGTCCGGCGGGAAGTTGCTCTCGAACATCGCGCGCTTGGGTCCAAACGCCTCGATGCAGGTCTCCACGTAAGGCCGCCACGCGGCGGCAAGCTCCTCGGATGACGGCGGCCTCTCGCGTAAATGGAAGTCGTAGCCGAGCAGGCACATCGCGAGCCCGCCGAGCTTCACCACCACGTTCTCGCATTTGGCGATCTCCTGGATCGACGCCCGCCATTGCGGAAACACCTCCTCGCGTCGCCCGGCAAAGCGGCCGATTCCGGCCGGGCCGCCGCAATGGTCGAGCACGATCCTGGTGTCGGGAAATGCGCGGGCGAGCTCGGTCAGCTCGCCGATCTGCGGATGGAACAGCCAGGCATCGAAGCTCAGATTCAGCGGCGCGAGACAGGCGAAGCCCCTGCGGAAGGTCGGGTCCTGCAGCAATCCCTGCGGCCGGTTCGCATACATGCCGGCGACAGCAGGATCCGGGTCCCAGGCCGAGGAATGCCGGATGCCGCGGAAGCGACCGTTGCCTGCCGCGATCTCGGCCTCCAGCACCGGCTTTGCGGCATCGCCGAGCAGCAGATTGACGTGGCTGACGATGCCGGCGCAAATCGCGGCCTTGCCGTAACCGCCGCTGGCGCTCATCGCGGCGACGCCATTGGCGAACTCGACTTCGCCGACCGGCCGGAATGCTTCTGGCCCGTACGCACGATACATCGAGCGGCAATCGACATAGACGGTGGCGAGGACGTTGTGGCCGGAGGCGATATCGGCCGCCATCTCCTCGATCAGATAGCGGTGCCCGCGATTCCAGAGATGGTGATGGGGATCGACGATCGGCCGTAAGGGATCGATGATCTCCTCCTGATGCAGCGCGAGCCAGTCCTCGCGCGGCTCGACGAATAACCCGCTCGTGTTGGTGGGCAGACCGCTTGCAGCCATGGGCGTGCGCTCCCCTTATGAATGCTTCTTGTTCGGGGAGCCTAGCACCTCGTCATCGCACACAGCAGCGCGCGTTGCGCAACCGCACCCGGCATCACGGGCACAGCGGCGCCGTCGTCAACCCTTGCGCCGCTTCGCCCTTACATCGACCACGAGCCGCCAATCGGTTGCGGTGGCCGGCTTGACCTCGCCGAGCCAATGGAAGAAATCCTCGGTGATTTCCGTAAAACTCCAGCGCGTCAGGTCGCCGGCTTCGGTCGTGCCTTCCTGCACGATGTCGGCATCGCGTGGCCGGCCGATCTGCTGGCGGAATATGCAGCGACCGGGATCGAACCAGGAAATCCGCCAGGCATCGATGGTCGGATCGTAGACCCGCAGCGTCGTGCCGTACCAATTGCCGGCGATCGGCAAGGCCGGGCTGCCGGCCGGGCGCGGAATGATCCAGACGTCCTGCACGGCGCGGCCCTCCAGCACCCAGCCGAAATGGATTTCGCCGGGCGCGATGTGTTTCGTTCCATCGGGTCCATGGGCGGTGATCTCGGCGTCCCAATCGCCGACGAAACGGCCGTAAAGCCGCAGCGCCGCCGCGTGCTCGGGGTTCGGTCCGTCCGCGTGCAATAATCTCGCTAAGTCGGTCATGTCGATCTCCTGTTGCGAGGAGATCAGCACGACCGGCCGGCAGCCGACTTGGAGAAAATTGCGCGGCGCCCGCCGTCAGGTCTTGTTGGGCGACAGATGCCCTATGCCAGGATTAGACTTTTCGTTCGTTGGTCGGCTCGTTGAACGTTCCGCAAGCCAAATGACGATCACGGAGACAATGACGAGACCCGCACCAAGCAGCATCATGCGCGAAAATGGCTCGTTCAGCACGACAGTGCCGAGCAGCACAGCGATCACCGGGTTGACGAAAGTGTAGGTCGACACCAACGAGGTCGAGACGTTTTCCAAAAGCCAGTTGTAGGCGACGAATCCGATCACGCTGCCAGCGATGATCAGCCAAAGCGCCGCTGCGAGCGAGACCAGCGAAACCTCGCTTGGCCTGAAGTTTCCGATCTCGCCTGTCAGCCAACTGATCGCGAACAACACGGTGCCGCCGATCGAAAGCTGGATGCCCGAAAGCAGGATAGCGGATGCCAGGCTCGACATGCTCCGGGACAAGACAGTCCCGGCCGACCATGACAAGGCCGCAGCCAGCAGCCAGACGACGGGAAGGATGCTGATGCCAGCCTGCTCGACGTTTTGCCACGCCACGAGTCCGACGCCGAAGAAGCCCGGCGCGAGAGCGAGCAGGGCGGGGGGCTTCGGTCGCTGATCGCCGGGGAACAAGACATCGATCAGCAGGATCCAGAACGGGATCGTGGCCAGCACGATGGCCGCGACGCCCGACGGAACCGATTGCTGCGCGAAGGCGAGTACGCCGTGGCAACCGACAAAGAACAGGAGCCCGCACAGGCTCGCCCTTATCCATGCCTGCGCGGATACGTTCGCGACCTCACCGGCACTCATGGCCAGCAACAAGATGCCGCCACAGAACGAACGTAACGCCATCAGCAGAAATGGCGGAATCGATTTCAGGCCCAAAGTGATGGCGAAGTAGGTGGAACCCCACAGCAGGTAAATGGCCGCAAATGAGCCTATGACCAGCAACCGTCTGCTCATGATTGCTCCGATCGTAACTGATCTCGAAGCAACCAAGTCGGAGGAGGCTGATGTGTTCCGGCTTCGCGCCTCACACCCCGTCGAGGATGATCACCGTCGGCTTCGACGGCAGCGCATCCCGGGACATCCGGAAACTTCGTTCCATGCGGCGATCGATCTCGAACTGCTGGCCGATGCGTTGCATGAAATCGTCGAGCGGGGTGGCGAAGCGGTGCATCGGCAGCACGACCGAGGCGCGCAGCCGCTTGGTGATCTCGGAGACGCCGTCGAGCGACATGGTATAGGTGCCGTCGATCGGCACCATCACGATGTCGAGCCGCCCGATCTGGGCAAAATGGCTGTCGTCGAGCTTGTGGTGAAGATGGCCGAGATGGCCGATGCAGAGGCCCGCGACCTCGAAGATGAAAATGGAGTTGCCGTCACGGATCATGTCGGCGCCGGAATCGTCGCCGAAATAGCGGCGGATGTCGGTCGTGACGTTGCGAATGAAGGTGTCGCCGATGCGCTCCGACACGATGGCCGGCTTGCCGTCCTCGCCCCAGCCATGCAGCACACGTGGAATGCGCTTGTCGGGATATAAAGAGTAGTGCGTGCTGTGGGCCCGGTTCATGGTGACGACATCGGGCAGCCGGCCCACCTGGTAGGCCCCGCTATAGTCGGTGGCGATGCGCAAGCCGCCGGGCGTGTCGATGAAATAGGTGGAATGGCCGGCATAGGTGATCTCGACCTCGGCCGCCGCCGCCGCCTGCTTGAACGCGACCGACATGAGGCGCGGCGCAGCATTGGCCATCGCCAGGCATTCGCTGCGCTGTGGCTGTTGGGCGAGGGCATGCGACAGAGTTGCGCCGAACAGCGCCAGAGCCACCGAAACCAGTCGCCGCATGAATCCATCCCCGATGACTTCAGGGGAAAGTCTAGCGTGCAATGCAACGCGTGGCCAACAGCGCGCGATCAACAGCGCGTCAGTGTCGCACCCTCACGCCGGCCCATTGTCATTACCGCCGCGGGCTGAACTTCCAGGTGATGGCGACGAGGCTCGCGGTGATCAGGCCGCTGACGAGACCGACGATGGGCAGCGTGAGCACTAGGGCAGCGCTGGCAGCCCAGCCGATCGAGGAGAACGCCTCGGCAAAGGTCGCAAGCCGCGACGAGGTCTGGCGGCGGCGAAATTGGCTGCGCCGGGCCTGCACCCGGAACCAGAGCTGGATTGCGGTGGCGGAGGCCGCGCTGACGATGACCGCACCGGCGCTGACCGCGGCCTGGAACGCCGAGGCGAAAGCGAGCGCCGCGATCAACGGGCAGAAGATGACGGCGATCGCGATCAGCACCACCTCGATCTTGGCGCGGACGACGCTCGACGGCGTCAATGGCGCGGTTGCAACCAGGTCGGGCGCGTCCTCGCCCGAGATCGTCAGCCAGGCAAGCCCGCCGGCGAGTTGTCCCGCCGCCATGACGATGACGGGCGTGATCAGCGTCAGTGCCGCGGAGCTGTCGGCAAAGTTGCGCCAGAGCAGCAGCGCCGGTGGCACCAGATAGAGCAGCTGCATCAGCGTCTGCGAGATCAGCCAGGGATCGCGCCAGAGCAGCGAAAACTCCTTGCGCCGCAGGGCATGCTGCCGCGATCCGCCACGAAACGGGCGCTCCTTCGCGCTGCGACGGCCGGACGCGCCATAGGCGGCGGCATCGATCGCCGTGTCTGCAAAGCGGCTCGAGAAGATCGCCATGACGCTTCCGAGTAGCACGAGCCCGAGTGCCAGGAGCAGCAGCAGCGCCTCGGTGTCCCCCATCGCCGCCCGTGCCGGCCACCACCAGATGCTGTCGGCATCGGGCGCGTAAGCGGCCAGGCTACCCGAAGTCAGGATGGTGAAGCGCGATAGCGTGCCGTAGGACATGATTGCCGCGACCTGGAGCGCGATCACGAAGCCGGCGCCGATGATCGCGGCGAGGATCTGGGCGACGAACCGTGTCCGCGCCGGACCGATCAGGCGGAACAGCAGGATAGTGACGGCGATCGCGACCGCTGCGGCCGACAGGCCCATGGCGACGACGACGCCGAACGCTGCGAGCCAGCGCGCGCCGCCCCCGAACACCAGCACGTCGATAAAAGGCGTCGAGAACAGCAGCGCCATCACCGTGACGGTGAGCGCGATCGCGGCGATGCGCACCGAGAACAGATTGGCCAGCGTCGCGGGTGAGGACATGATGAGGTCGAGATCGGCGCGGGCGTAAAACACCCGGGTCACTGATTCGATCGCCTGTGACAGCATCAGCGTCCAGGCGAGAAAAATCGTCGCCGAGATCACGATCAGCGAGGATTTGTCGAGCGGCAATTGCAGGTCGGCGAAGCGGCCGATCACCGCCCAGGCCGGCACGTGCAGCAGCGCCGCGAAGAACAGCAGGCCGATCACCGCGGCACGCGTTCGTTTGCGCCGCCCGCCGGTCATCATGGCGAGCCATTCGCGCCAGGCGAGCCGGAGCTCGTGGCGGGCGAACCAGGACAGCGCGGTGGCCGAGCTCATGCGGCTTCCTGCAGCGTCACCAGTGCGATGAAGAGATCTTCCAGGCTGGTATCGGCATGCCCGTTTTGCTGTCGCAGCTCAGTCAGCGTGCCCTCCGCAACCAGCCGGCCGGCTGCGATCACGCCGATGCGGTCGGCCATGCGTTCGGCGACCTCGAGGATATGCGTGGTCATGATGACGGTGCAGCCGGCGCGGACGCGCTCGCTGAGGAGTCCCTTGACATGGCGGGCGGAGACGGCGTCCAGTCCCGTCAGCGGCTCGTCGAGGATGATGAGGCGGGGATCGTGCACCAGGGCGCCGGCGAGGGCGACCTTCTGGCGCATGCCCTTGGAAAAACCCTCGCAGCGTTCGTGCCGGTGCGGCTCGAGCCCGAGCGAGTTCAGGAGCTCCGCGGCGACCGGTTCCGAGGCCGATGGTGCGATGCCCCACAGACCAGCCACGAATTCGAGATATTCGAGCGGTGTGAGCTTGTCATAGATCATGGGCTCGTCGGAGACCCACGCCATCACCTGCTTGGCGGCGACGGGGTTTTGGAGCGCATCGATGCCGAAGATGGAGACTGCGCCCGCATCGGGCCGCAAAAGGCCTGCAACCATGCGCAAAGTGGTGGTCTTGCCGGCGCCGTTGGGGCCGACCAGCGCATAGAATTCGCCGGCATGGATGGTGAGATCGAGGTTATCGACCGCCAGACGGTCAAAACGCTTCGTTAACCCCAGGACTTCGAGCGCCGAGTCGTCCCGCTTCATCACGGCCACACCTTGCGGTTTTGCATCGCTCGCGACCATGCCCCGAAGATGTTTCGGCACCGTGAATCGCGCTGCGGCAAATTCCGTCATCCGGACTGGACTAATGGCAAGTCACCGTTTGTTGACAGCGCTTGGCGGTTCAGGCTGAATTGGCGAAGGGACGAATGGCGCGAACGCAGCGAAACGACTGCGTAGCGACTGAACACAAGATGCGGCAAGGCGGTCGGGAAGAACCGCCGGTTGTATCGGGAGGATGCGCGACGATGCTGGATTTCGTTCAGCAGCTGGTCAGCGGTGTTGCGCTCGGCTGCGTCTACGGCCTGATCGCGCTCGGCTTCGTGCTCGTCTACAAGGCCACCGAGGTCGTCAATTTCGCCCAGGGCGATCTGATGATGCTGGGCGGCTTCTTTGCCTTCACCTTCATCGGCATGATGGGGCTGAACTACTGGATCGGCTTTGCCGGCGCGGTGGCGGCGATGGCGCTGTTCGGCATGCTGGCCGAGCGCGTGGTGGTGCGGCCGATCCTCGGCTATCCGCAATTCTCCATCATCATGGCCACCATTGGGCTCGGCTATTTCCTGCGCTCGGTCTCCGGCATGATCTGGGGCACCGACGATTTCAAGATCGACACGCCGTTCAGCCAGGGCGTGCTGCGGATCGGTTCGCTGGTGCTCGCCCATGACAAGCTCTCGGTGATCGCGGCGACGGTCATCCTCTGCGCGCTGCTCTGGCTGTTCTTCAACAAGACCACGCTCGGCACCGCGATGCGCGCCAGTTCCGAGAACATGCTGGCGGCCTATTACATGGGCATCCCGGTCAAGCGCGTGGTGTCGATCGTCTGGGCGATCAGCGCGGCGGTTGCGACCTGCGCCGGCGTGCTGCTGGCGCCGATCACCTTCATCCATTCCAATGTCGGTCTGGTGCTGGGCCTGAAAGCGTTTCCGGCCGCCGTGCTCGGCGGCTTCGGCTCGATCCCCGGCGCCGTCGTCGGCGGCGTTCTGATCGGCGTCATCGAGAGCATGGCCGGCTTCTATCTGGCCGAGGGCTGGAAGGACGTCGCGCCCTATATCGTGCTGCTCGCCGTGCTCTTGCTCAAGCCCGAAGGCCTGTTCGGCCTTCACGTCCGCAAGAAGGTCTGAACGCATGCGCTTCCTGTTCAAGACCGACTACGAGGACGACATCAGGCTGTTTCCGCATTCGGGCTATTGCGTCTCGTACGGTCTCCTGCTGGCCGTGCTGCTGATCGCGCCTTATGTGCTCTCCAGCTATCTGATGAGCCAGCTTGTCTTCGTCTGCATCTACGCGACCGTCGGCGTGGCGCTGCTGATTTTGACCGGTTTCACCGGGCAGGCCTCGCTCGGGCATGCGGCGTTTCTCGCGATCGGTGCGTATACGGCGGCCTATCTGCAGAAATACGGTGTGCCGTTCCCGGTCTACTTTCTCGCCGCCGGGCTCCTGACCGGGCTGATCGGTGCGCTGGTCGGATTCCCCGCGCTGCGGCTGCAAGGCATTTATCTCGTCATCGCCACCATCTCCTTCGCCTTCATCGTCGAGGAGATTCTGGCGCGTTGGGAGAGCGTCACCAACGGCAACGAGGGCATGCGGATCAAGGCGGTGTCGCTGTTTGGGGTTGCAGTCTCGCGCGACAGCCCCACTTTCTATTTCCTCTGCCTCGCGGTGCTGGTGCTGACCATCGTCGGTACGCTCAACCTGTTGCGCTCGCCCACCGGGCGCGCCTTCGTCGCAATCCGCGACAGCGAGACCGCGGCGCGCAGCATGGGCGTCAATGTCGCACTCTACAAAGTGAAGTCCTTTGCGATCTCCGCGGCGATCACCGGCTTCGCCGGCGTGTTGTTCGCGCACAAGCTCTCCTTCATCTCGCCGGAGATGTTCACGCTCCAACTCTCGATCGAGTTCATCATCGTAATCCTGATCGGCGGCACCTTCAGCCTGCACGGCGCGGTGCTGGGGGCGATCTTCATCGTGATGATCGATCCGTTCCTGACCTACCTCAAGGACGACATGCCCGGCATCATCGCCGGCATTGCCGCGACCTTCGGAGCGGGCACGCAGACCGCCGCCAATGTCCAGTCCAAGGTCGCGGCCTTTGCTTCACTCAACGGCCTGAAAGGCGCGATCTACGGCATCATCATCGTATTGTTCGTGCTGTTCGAGCCGCTCGGGCTTTACGGCCGCTGGCTCAAGATCAAACTCTTCTTCCAGCTGTTCCCGCTCTACAAACGCGCCACCTTCAAGCGGCAGAAGATCTACGTGAAGTCGGAGCGCAACCGATGAGCTATTTTCGCGCCGAGAGCTTGTCGCTGCATTTCGGCGGGCTGAAGGCCGTCGATGCGGTGTCGTTCGCGGTCGAGAGGGGCGAGATCCTCTCGATCATCGGGCCGAACGGCGCCGGCAAGAGCTCGATTTTCAACCTGATTTCGCGGATCTACCGGCCGACCTCCGGCCGCATCTTCTTCGAGGATCAGGACATCACGGAGCAGCCGCCCCACGACATCGCAAGGCTCGGCATCGCCCGCACGTTCCAGAACATCGAGCTGTTCGAGAACGCGACGGTGCTTTCGAACCTGCTGGTCGGACGCCACCGGCATTCGACCACGCAGCTTTGGCAGGAACTGTTGTTCCTACCGGGCGTACGGGCCGACGAGAAGGTGCATCGCCGCAGGGTCGAGCAGGTCATCGAATTCCTCGATCTCGAACCCTACCGCGACAAGCTGATCTCGGGTCTGCCTTACGGCGTGCGCAAGGTGATCGAGCTGGCGCGCGCACTATGCTCGGAGCCGAAGCTGATCCTGCTCGACGAGCCGTCCTCCGGCCTCAACGTGGAGGAGACCGACGACATGTCGTTCTGGATCCGCGACCTCAAGAGCGAGCTCGGCGTCACCGTGCTCATGGTCGAGCACGACATGTCACTGGTCAACCGCGTCTCCGACCGCGTCATCGCCCTGAACTACGGCCGGGTGCTGGCGATGGGCTCGCCATCCGAAGTGCAACAGCACCCCGATGTCGTCGCCGCCTATCTGGGAGCCTGACGCGATGGATGCCGTGGTGACACCAGACATCATCCTGAAACTCTCCAACATCGAGAGCTATTACGGGCCGATCATGGCGATCCGCGGCATCTCGCTCGAAGTGCCGCGCGGCCGCATCGTCACGCTGCTGGGCGCCAACGGCGCCGGCAAGACCACGGTGCTCAAGACGATCTCGGGCATTCTCGATCCGCAGAAGGGCGCCATCGAGTTCATGGGCAAGTCGATCCAGCGCATGGAGGCGGACAGGATCGTGCGGCTGGGTCTCAGCCATGTGCCGGAGGGACGCGAGGTGTTCCCGTTCCTCTCCGTGCGCGAGAACCTGATGATGGGCGCCTATCCGCGCAAGGATCGTGATGGCGTCGCGGACGATCTGGAGCGCGTCTATGGCTATTTCCCGCGGCTGAAGGAGCGCATCAACCAGCCGGCCGGACAGCTCTCCGGCGGCGAGCAGCAGATGCTCGCAATCGGCCGCGCGCTGATGAACCGGCCGACGCTGTTGCTGCTCGACGAGCCCTCGCTCGGGCTGTCGCCGATCCTGGTGAAGGAAATCTTCGCTATCATACGCCGCGTCAACGAGGAGCAGGGCATGTCGATCCTGCTGGTCGAGCAGAACGCCAAGGTGGCGCTGGAGACGGCGCATTATGGCTATGTGCTGGAGATCGGCCGGATCGTGATGAACGACAGCTGCGACCGTTTGATGCATTCGAAGGACATCCAGGAATTCTACCTTGGCGCCAAGGAAGCGGGCGCACGAGGCGAGCGGCGCTGGAAAAAGAAGAAGACTTGGCGTTGAAGCAAGACTTGGCGTTGAAGCAAGCCTTGGCGTTGAAGCAAGAATTGGCGTTAGATCGGGAGACCCGTCCGAAACAATAGACCGCCGGCAAGGCAGGCAGCGGGGGGAACGCGACAAGGAGGAGACGTGAATGGCCCGACCGGCGGTGCTGACGGTCGCTGACACGATCGCGAAAAGCTTTTTGCGCGCCGCGGAAACGCGGGGCGACAGGCCGGCTATACGCGAGAAGAAATTCGGGATCTGGCAGCCGACCAGCTGGCGCGAATGGCTGGAGATCTCGAAGGAGATCGCCTACGCTCTGCACGCCATCGACTTCAGGCCCGGCGACGTTGCTTCCATCATCGCCAACGCCGTGCCGGAATGGGTCCATGTCGACATGGGCATTCTGTGCGCCGGCGGCGTCTCTTCCGGGATCTATCCGACCGATGCCTCATCCCAGGTCGAATATCTCGTCAACGATTCCCGGACGAATGTGATCTTCGCCGAGGACGAGGAGCAGCTCGACAAGGTCCTGGCCTGTCGCGCACGCTGTCCCTCTCTGCGAAAGATCATCGTGTTCGACATGGAGGGCCTCAGCGGCTTCTCCGACGACATGGTGATGTCGCTCGACGAGTTCCGCGCGCTCGGGCGCAACCACATGGCCGGCCGTGACGCGCTATGGCAGGAAATGGTCGACAGTCGTAGTGCGAGCGATCTCGCGGTCCTCGTCTATACATCCGGCACCACGGGCCCTCCCAAGGGCGCCATGCATGCCAATCGCAGCGTCACGCACCAGATGCGGCACGCTAACGATTTCATTCCGGCGCGCGAGAACGAGGACCGGCTGATCTTCCTGCCGCTCTGCCACGTCGCCGAACGGATTGGCGGCTATTACATCTCGGTCGCGCTCGGCTCGGTGATGAATTTTGCCGAGAGTCCGGAGACCGTGCCGGACAATCTGCGCGAGGTGCAGCCGACCATCTTCCTCGCGGTGCCGCGGATCTGGGAGAAATTCTATTCCGCGATCACTATCGCCCTAAAGGACGCGACGCCGCTGCAGCAATGGGTCTACCGCCGCGCCATCGATATCGGCTATCGCATGGTCGATTGCAGGATCGAAGGGAAACCGCCGCCGCTGTCGTTGCGTATCGCGAACGGCATCGCTTATCGGCTCGCATTCCGCAACATTCGCCGCATGATCGGGCTCGACCGTTGCCGCATCGCCTTCACCGGCGCGGCGCCGATCGCGCCGGAGCTGATCCGCTGGTATCTCGCGCTCGGCATCGACATTCATGAGGTCTACGGCCAGACCGAGAATTGCGGGGTCGCCACCATGATGCCGGCGGAGCGGATCAAGCTCGGCTCGGTCGGCAAGGCGGTGTCGTGGGGTGAAGTGGCGCTGTCGCCCGACGGGGAGATCCTGATCAGGGGCGACTTCCTGTTCATGGGCTATCTGAACCAGCCGGAGAGGACAGCAGAGACCATCGACCATCGCGGCTGGTTGCATACCGGTGACGTCGGCACCATCGACAATGAGGGCTTCGTCCGCATCACCGACCGGATGAAGGACATCATCATCACCTCGGGCGGCAAGAACATCACGCCGTCCGAGATCGAGAATCAGCTGAAATTCTCGCCCTACATCTCGGATTCCGTGGTGATCGGCGACAAGCGGCCATACCTCACCTGCCTCGTGATGATCGACCAGGAGAATGTCGAGAAGTTCGCGCAGGACCACGACATCCCCTTCACCAATTATGCCAGCCTGTGCCGCGCGGCGGAGATCCAGGACCTGATCTGGCGCGAGATCGAAGCGGTCAATGCCAATTTCGCCCGCGTCGAGACCATCAAGAGATTCTATCTGATCGAACGGCAACTCACTCCGGAGGACGAGGAGCTGACGCCGACCATGAAGCTGAAGCGCGGCTTCGTAAACAAGCGCTATGCCGCCGAGATCGACGCAATGTATCCGACGCGGGCGGTGGCTTGAACAATCCTGTTTGAATAACAGCGAAGGAGTGATGGCCCCACCCTTCGCATCATAAGGGCCCCAAGGAGAGGAGACGTCAATGTCGAGATCGTTGAGAACGTTCGGCTTTGCGGCAGGCGCGGTGGTGCTCACCTGTTTGCCTGCCGCGGCGCAGACCAAGGTCACCAATGAAGGCATCTCGGCCTCCGAGATCGTCATCGGCACCCATCAGGATCTGTCGGGGCCGATCAAGGTCTGGGGCGTGCCGGTCTCCAACGGCATGAAGATGGCGGTCGAGGAAATCAACGCGGCCGGCGGCATCAATGGCCGCAAGATCAGGATGATCCTCGAGGACAACGGCTACGATCCGAAGAAGGGCGTGCTGGCGTCCCAGAAGATGGTCGAGCGCGACAAGATATTTGCAATGATCGGCTCGATGGGATCGGCGCCGACGCTCGCCGCGCAGGATATCCTGTTCGATGCCGGCGTGCTCCAGCTCTTCCCGCTGACCGCCGCCGAGTTCACCTTCAAATTCGACCCGGCCAAGCCGCAGGAGCGGCTGAAGTTCAACAACCTCTTGCCCTATGTCGAGAGCACACGCGCCGCGCTGAAATACATGGTGGAGTGGAAGAACTTCCAGAAGCCCTGCATCATGCATCAGGATGACGAGTACGGAAAGAACGTGCTCGACGGCTTCACCCAGCAATTGACGGCCATGAAGCTGCAGCCGGCATCGGTGACGAGCTACAAGCGCGGCGCCTCCGATTTCAGCGCGCAGATCGCCAAAATGAAGTCCGACGGCTGCGACCTCGTCGTGCTCGGCACCGTAATCCGCGAGACCATCGGAGCGATGACAGAGGCGAAGAAGCTCGGTTGGGACGTTACTTTCCTGGGGGCGACGCCGACCAACGTGCTGGAAGTGCCGGCGCTCGGCAAGGACGCCGTCGAGGGCCTCTATGCGGCGAGCGGCTTCGAGATCCCCTACGAGGACACCGCCAAGGGCAAGGTCCACGACTGGCTCATCAACTACAAGAAGATGTTCAACACCGATGCCAACACCCAGGCGATCATCGGCTACAACGCGGTGACGACGTTTGCGTTCTACGCCAACAAGGCGGGCAAGGATCTGACCGGGCAGAAGATGCTGGACGCGCTGGAATCGGGCGACAAATTCCTCGACATCTTCAACTCGCCGCCCACCAAATTCTCCAAGACCGACCACCTCGCCAACACCATCACCCAGGTGCAGCAGGTCAAGGGCGGCCGCTGGGTTCTGGTGAAGGACAATCTGATGTTTTGATTTCTTCGCCTCTCCCCGCAGGCGGGGAGAGGCCGGAATTTACGCAGCAAATTCCGGGTGAGGGGGCTCTCCGCGAGTCTAACGTCACCGGATTCGCTGAAGCAGCCCCTCACCCCAACCCTCTCAGCGCCAGCGAAGCTCGTCGCGCCCCCGTAAGAACGGGGAGAGGGAGAGTACACAGCCCTACGATCCCCCACCGGCGGTGCCTGAATTCACCGGGGCCAGTTCGTCTTCCCGGCAGCGCCAGCCGTCGGCAGCTTTCACAAACGCAAAGGTGCGCTGGATCCGCAGGCGGCGTGTGACGTTGAAGGCGTCTGCGGAGCGCTCCTTGTTGCCGACGCCAGGCTGCGGACGACCCGTTGTGGCGTTCCAGCAGGTGCCAGTGCACGTCGTGGCGATCTTGCTGCAGGTGGCGAAGGGTGCCAGCACGGCCATCTCGATTTCGCCCGTGACCTGCGCCTCCTGCTCGCCCACCTGGCTGTCGAGCGCGTAGACGCGGTTGATGCGGAGGAAGTTGCCGCAGGAATTGGCCGCGTGGATTCGCGCGGCGCAGAAATCGATGGCATCGGTGTCGGGCGCGCGGGCTGCGACCTGCCGGCCAAACACCTTCTTCGGATCGCCTTTCGCCGCGCCAATCTCGTCGGCCTTGTGCTTCAGATAGCCGGCGAGACAGTCCTCCGCGGACTCGAGCTCCCCGAGCGGCACGTTCTCCTTGCCGACCAGATTGCATTTGCGATCGCGCTCCCGCGTCCACCGGCCATATTCGGCGAAGGCAAAGCGGGCCGCGGTCGGATCGAGCTTGCCGATCAGGCCGAGAACCTGGCTGTTCAACTCGGTCTCGGCAAGGGCCAGCGAAGGGTCCGCGCAGATCAGCGCGCCCGCGGCGGTGTTGGCGGCGAGACAGTCGAAATCCGGATCGCGTACGATCGCGGCGCGCTCATCGGTCACCTTGAGAAGACATGCCTTCACCCGGTCGAAATCGTCAGTGCGGATCGCGGTCTGGCCGACGATGCCGCAACCGAGGTTGCGCTGGCGAACCCAGATCGCGTTCTCCTCGATCCCAGGCAGGCGATCGGGCAGGCGGGCAAGCCGCGCCTCGATTCCCGTACTCAGCTTCTCGGCGGCGGCGGCAAGCTCTGCATCACCGCAGAACAATTGATTACCGGGATCGCGGATCTGCTGGCAGTTGTTCCTGGCGAACAGCGGCAGCCTGTCGGCGACGGAGCGGTCGGACGGGCTGGATTGCGCGAAGCCTGGAGCCGCCGGCAAGGCCAGTAGCGCAAGCATAGTCAGCACGATGAACCGCATTCCAGTCGCCCCCGCATAGCCGCGGCCATGCTAGCGTCCTGGATCGCGCTGTGGAATGGGTTTGTGGGTAAGCGTACTTTGTGCTGGTAGCCCGGATGGAGCGCAGCGCAATCCGGGATTCGTGCGACAGGCGGCAGCGGCCCCGGATTTCGCGGAGCCCGTCGTCGGGCGGCGCTGTGCGCCGACCCGGCGGCTCCACCCCGGCCTATAAGAAAATCAACGCGCCTCGGCGGCGACCATCGAGAACCGCACGGGTTCGTCGACATATTTCAGCACGGCCGACTGGTAGAGGACGAACAACGGCTGATAGCTCCGCGCAGCGTCGTCCTCGACCATTGCCATGCGGCGGTTGTCGAGCATCAGCCAGTGGCCGTCGAGCCGTGCAGCGGCAACCGCATGCTCTTCGCCGGCGCGGATGTCGCGCACGACGACGATGCGGAGATCTTCGGCGGCGACGCCCGCGAGCTTAAGGGCGGCGAGCTTGGCAATGGCATAGTCCTCGCAGTCCCCAGCGCCACGCGCGAAAGTCGCGAGCGGCGAGCTCCAGACGTCCTCGGAACCGTCATCGGCGGCACGGATGGCGAGGTTGATCGCGCGATTGGTTTCGCCCAGCAGAGCGCGGCCGTCACGGCTGCGGGCCTGGTCGACGATGGCGAGCAGTTTCAGCGCAGCAGGCGACGCGCAATTGTCCCGGTCGCCGTCGCACAGCGCGAGCTGCACCATGTCATCGTCGAGCCTGGACCTCAGCGCGAGCCATTTCTGTTGCAGGCTGCCGGCGGAGATAGCGAAGGCGAACACGCCGAACGGCTCGGCGGATTTGCGCACGAGGACGCCGGCCCCCGGCGACAGTAGTGTTCCAGCGCGAAGCTCGGCGGCCGATCCGAGCAGGATCAATCCGCACAGCACAACGATTGCGCGCCAAGCGCGCGAGCGAGCAGCAGTCTCCATCTGACATCCCCTTCCTGCTTCGCCAGGTCCCCCTCGACCTGCACGTGCCGGGCTTTGTTGCTTTCGCGGAGATAGTGCGAGGCCGCCGGTTTTGTTCTGCTTAACGCGCCCGGCTGGGGTCCCAAAACCGGGCAACAGGCTGAAATGGGCCTGCTCAAATTGCGTAAAATTTTACGATTCGCCGGCTAGGAGGGCGGCAGTTGCCGCGAAGAAGGACCAATTGCAGGCACAAGTTGTCGTGGAACTGATTCTGCGCCTTATGGCTAACGGCTCGCTATTTCACGGCTTCTGTTAGTTGGATCACAGATTTGGCCCCGTATTTGCCGCAGGGTGCTGCGGGGATCCACGAACAAAAGATGACAGAAGTATCTATTGTAGGATTTCTACAATGGAATACATGGGGTTACTGGAGATGAGCGAAAATAAGCGCTACTTTACTTATGAGTATTTCAAAAATTACTTTGGCTTCTCTGCAGGCGCCCAGCCGCCTGAGAGCATCGACCGCTTGGTGATGCCTAATCACACAAGCAATAGGTGGTTTCGCTAAGGACTTGGTAATGATATGCAAGTTTAGGCGAGCGATACTTACTTAGATTTTAACTCCTTTTTTGGTGCCCGGATTGAATTACGCTGGCAAATTTGACGCCGCGATTTCCTTGGACGGCTTGGGTTCCCGATCGCCCGCCGATGGCCACGTCGATTCCTTTACCGCCAAGGCGCACGGTCACGTGCCTGATGGCGCGTTCGTCGTTCCCGACCCGAACCTGATCTTCAACGGCGATTTCAAGCGCGCCGGCCTCGACCTCGTGCTGTCCCATGATGGGCACGATTTCGTCGTTCACGATTATTTCAGGGGCGACAAGCGCGCGGCGATCGCCTCGCCCGACGGCGCGCACCTCACCGGCGACGTCGTCAACGCACTCACCGGCCATGTGCAATATGCGCAGGCCGCCTCCGGAATTGCCGCCGCGCAGGTCATCGGCCACGTCACCAAGCTCTCCGGCAGCGCGACCGCGGTCCGTAACGGCGTCTCCGTCATCCTGAACAACGGCGACAACGTCGAGAAGGGCGACGTGGTCTCGACCGGTGGCGATTCGACGCTCGGCATCACGTTCATCGACGGCACGGTGTTCGGCCTGTCCTCCAATGCGCGGATGGTGCTGAACGAGATGGTCTACGACCCCAACGGGTCGAACAATTCCTCGCTGCTCAGTCTGGTCGCGGGCACCATCACTTTCGTTGCCGGCGAGACCGCCAAGCACGGCGACATGAAGGTCGACACGCCGGTCGCCACCATGGGCATCCGTGGCACGGCGGTGCTGAGCCAGATCAATTTCGTCGTTCCCGCCGGCGGCGGCGATCCGCAGCCGCAGGCGAGCTTCCAGGTGCTGGTCGAGCCGAACGGCACGACGGGCTCCTACATCCTGTTCGACAAGGTCACGCTGCTGCCGATCGCGACGGTCAACCAGGCCGGCCAGATGATCCAGATCAGCGGCGGCAACGTCTCGATCTCCAATGCCCTGATGTCGCCGGACATCCAGAAGCTGATCACGGACGTGTTCACGCTGAAGTTCACGGACAACAACAGCAACACCAAGCTGACCCAGAACTTCACCGACTCGATCACGCAGACCGGCAACATCGTCTTCATCAAGACGGATACCGGTGCCACCGCGACCGCGACCTTCACGCATCTCCCTGAGCCGACATCGCCGGGGACCGGCCATGATCCGGCGACCAGCACCCGCATTCCCGGCCCGCCCCTTGCGCGCAGCCTCGATCTCAACGGCAATGTGCAGAAGGCGTTCCCGCTGACCGAGCGCGCGGACACGACCGGCGACACAACCCATTACGATACCATCTCCGGCCTGATCACCTTCGACGACCAGAACCTGGGCGACCGGCCGACTGTGAGCATGAGCGTCGCCGACGCGCCCAACTACGTCTACAAGGACGCCGGGCTGCACGATGTCACCGGATCGCTCACCGCGCTCCAGAAGCAGGACATTGCTGCGACGCTGATCAACATCGACGTGGTCGCCAATGGCGGCAACACCAACCACGGCTCGGCGGTCTGGACCTACACGATTCCCGACCACGTCTTCGACTTTCTCGCGGCGGGTGAGACGCTGACGCTGACCTACAAGGTCCGCGTCAACAATAATTTCTCGGTCAATCCCGAAGCGTCGACCATCGACATCACCATCACGATCACCGGCACCAACGACAAGCCGGTGATCACCACCAGCGTTCCGGTCATCATCTTCGAAGGCGGCACCAGCGTGCCGGGTGGCCCGCTCACCAGCGAGGTGCCGACTTCGGGCACGCTGACCTTCAAGGATGTCGACCTCACCGACACCCACACGGTCGCGGTCAAGCTGACCAGCGCGACCCTGCCTGACGGTAGCGTTCCGCCGGGCCCGCTCGCGGCGTTCCAGAGCGCGATGTCGGTCGCGATCGCGGCGGGCGCCGACAGCAAGGGCAGCGGCACCGGCACCATCAATTGGTCGCTGGCTGACCTGCCGGTCTATCTCGCCGACTTCATCCCCAAGGGTGAAGTGCTGACGCTGGTCTACACCGTGACGCTCAAGGACGCGCAAGGCGCCACTTCGCAGCAGACCATCACCGTCACGATCACCGGCACCGACGCTCCCGCCGTGGTGTGGATCGCCACCGACCATGCCGGCGCTCCCTCCGGCGGCTTCTGGAAGGACGCGGCCAACTGGGAAACCGGCACGGTCCCCACCATCAATGACGACGTCATCGTCATCACGGATCAATTGCACGGGCTGACGCCGTCCTATCCGGTGACGATCGACGCGGCTGCCTATGCCAAGTCGATCACGATGAACGACTACGACACCACGGTCGGCCACACGGCACCGGAGGTCATCAACAAGAGTGCGTTGACGATTGCGGGCGAGGTCAGCCTCAAGGCCGATTCGAAGCTCACCAATTTCACGGCAAGCACGATCTCGGTTGGCGGCAAGGCCGAGTTCCTGGACAGTAGCGTGCTCACCAACGCCGGCGATCTGACGCTCAAGGGCGGCGGCGATTTCGCCGAGGGCACCACGATCACCAATTCCGGCACGATCGAGCTGTTCGGCGGCACGCTGAAGACGCTCGCCGGAATTAACAATGCCGGCGGCACGCTGAAGGCGGATGCCGGCACGACGCTGATCGTCGACACCGCCACCATCAGCGGCGGCACGGTCACCATCGCCGGCACGCTGGAACTCGACGGCAGCAGCGTCCTCAAGGACGGCACGCTGAACAATTCAGGAGCCGTCAACGTCAAGGGCACCGCGGATTTCGCCCATGAGACCGTCTCCAACACCTCCGGCGGCACGATCAAGGTGCTGGCGAATGGCTGGCTGACGATCGACCAGGGCTCGACGGTTGCGAATGCCGGCAACGTCACGGTCGATGCCAACGGCAAGCTGACGGTGAACGGGGCCACGATCAGCG